>NZ_MUNO01000026.1 GCF_002001015.1 Polaromonas sp. A23
ACAAGCATTACGTCAGCGCCGGCGGCCTGGTGTTTGCCATGTTTGTGCAGCGTACCGGCACCTTGGGCAGCACAGCGCCTACGGCAACCAACTACTTCCACCACGACCACCTGGGCAGCATGGTGGCGGTCAGTGACGAAAACGGCGCCGTGATTGAACGCATGGCGTTTGACCCCTGGGGCAAGCGGCGTTTCGTCAACGGCACGCCGGACGTGCTGGACTCCATCGTCGGCTTCAACACCGATCGGGGTTACACGATGCATGAGCATCTGGACGAGATGGGGGTGATTCACATGAACGGGCGCATTTATGACCCGCTGATTGGGCGGTTCATGAGTGCTGATCCTTTCATTCAGGATCCGAGCAACCTGCAGAGCTACAACCGATATACCTATGTCTCGAATAACCCGTTGGCGCTTACGGATCCCAGTGGCTACTTCAGCTTCAAGAGCTTCTTTAAGGCGATCATTACTCACCACATAGCGCCTACCCCGAAGAATCTCTTCAATCTCGTCGCTTCACAGCCGGGGCAGAAGCAGGTTGACAACTACATCATGACCCACAAGTGGGCCTATGCGGTGGGACAGGCTGTGGCTACGATCTATGGGGGCCCGGCTGGTGCGGCAGCATTCTCCTCGTATTACACCTATCAAGGCACAGGGTCCATGACTGCGGCTTTTAAAGCCGGAGCAACCACCTACGCGACGACATATGCTTTGAGTTACGTAAAGGGCGCTGATTGGGGGATCGTGCCGACAGTTATTGCGAACGCCACAGTTGGGGGTGTATCTGCAAGCCTCCAAGGAGGTTCCTTTAAGGAGGGATTTAAATCTGCATTCGTTCTCTCAGTTGTAAGTGAAGTTTACAAGTATGCAAGCAAGGCCACAGATGCTTCGAAACTAAAGGCATGCGAAACTGGCGCGGCCTGCATGAGAAACCGCTGGGGAGAGCTTCTCACGGACGGAAGCCGGGATGTGGACTACACCGAGAACCCCCTTAAAGAGGGCAATTGGTTTACCAAGACTGGCATGGCGGGGGAGGGTTCTGGGCAGCATCTCTATTCAGAAAACAGCTACCTGGGTAGGTTTGTAAACGCGGTCTCCAAACTGCACGACTTCCAAAATAGCTGGTCTTACAGCCCAGATACCGGGTGGTATATGAGCCGCGGTGCTACCTTCGACACTTTGTTTCAAGCATACAGTTTTGCGGGAATGTTGCCAGCTGCAGTCGGTACTGGGGTGGCATTGGCTGCCGATCATCCAGCCACTTATCTCTACTTCAGCAGTAAGCGACGCCACTAATGGGCAAAGTAAACCGATCATGTTTTCACATGCTCATTGCGATACTTCCTGTAGTAGGCGTCGGCTGTAACTGGGGTGCACCCCCGACAGAAAAGTCTGGACCAATACGTCAAGTGAATGCAACCGAATTCATGTTTAGCTTTAAGCGCAGCGACGTAGATCGGGTTGGGCTACATCGTCGTGTCGCTATACAAAATTATTTGAAGGAAAAGATGCTGATTCCAAGTCAATGTCCCCAAGGCATTACCGTGTTGCGCGATGGAGATCAGGAAAACGGTAACGGTTGGGCGATATTTATTTGCTCGAAGAAGTCATGAGTTTTTTGTAAATAACGATCCAAACGCAGCGCCCCAAGTTTGAGATTCAAATATGGAAAGGCAACGATAGGAGCCGGACTTGGCCCCCTTCCGTTGCTGCGAACTGACTTGAAGGTCAAACTCCGCATCGCGGGCAGTGCTGTGCAATGCAGGGGAAGGGGTCAGGTCTCCCATCTTGCATGGCTGATGTCTTCTACCAGGGTGGCCACAGCCAGGCTGCAATAGCATTGGCTATTGGTGTGTCGTGGTCAACGATAAGTCGGATGATCTTGGGCTTTCAAAGAGGGCCAACCCCGGCAAGTTCTTCCTCCGGATCCAGCACTCGAAGCGGCTTTGACGTCGGCCATTTTTCTGAAAGAATCCACGGCCAGTCTGGAGTGCGGGCGATGAAACCCCCTTGGGTAGCTTCGTGATAAAAATAGTCACTTCGCCCTTCACTACGGCAATACTTTGCTATCAAATACGTAGTAAACAGGAGCCCTCATGAGCTACATGCTGCTAGTCCACGAACCCATAGGCCAAAGGCAGGCCCGAGGCTGTTTCTTCAACGACAAAACGTTATGAAATACCACCTGCCTTTGGTAGCATCGTCTCAAACAAAATTTCGGCGTGACTATAAATAACAGGGCGGAGGGCGCGATGAGGCATCTATATAAGCAGGCACTGCTGGGCGCCGTGTTGTGCGCGGCAGCGTGCGGTACGTCCTTTGCCCAGACCACAGTCGCAGGTACCACGCCCGGCCAGTTCAGCGTCAACGAGTCCGGCGCAGCCACGTATTCCATCCCCATCCAGGTACCGCCCGGCGTGGCCGGCATGCAACCCCAGCTCTCGCTGGAATACAACAGCCAGAGTGGCAATGGCTTGCTGGGCATGGGCTGGAGTCTGAGCGGCTTGAGTGCCATTACCCGTTGCCCCAGAACCATGGCCCAGGACGGTGTACGCGGGGGTGTCGGCTACGACATGAACGACCGCTTCTGCCTGGACGGGCAAAGGCTGATCCTGGTCAGCGGAACTTATGGCGCAGCCAACTCCGAGTACCGCACCGAGCGCGAGAGCTTCAGCAAGATCACCGCTTACGGCAGTGCGGGCAATGGTCCGGCTTACTTCACCATGCAGACCAAGGCTGGCCTGACGATGGAGCTGGGCAATACGGCCGATTCGAAGATTGAAGCGCAAGGTAAACCCACGGTAAGGGTTTGGGCGCTCAACCGCGTCCAAGACGTCAAGAGCAATTTCATGACGTTCAGCTACGCCGAGGACAGCGCTAATGGGGACTTTTACCCCCTTCGAATTGACTATGCGGGCAATGCCAGCATAGGGCAGGTGCCTGCGAACTCAGTGCAGCTTGTGCCAACCGCCACGGCCAGGCTGGACGTACAGACGGCCTATCAGGCGGGAGCGCTGATCAAGACCTCCAAGCGGCTGGGCAACATCCAGACCTACACCGGAACAACGCTGGTTAGTGACTATCGGTTGGAGTATCTGGTGCAGGCTAGTGCGGTTGAGAGAAGCAAAATTGCGTCAGTTGTTGGATGTGACAGTGTCGGCGACTGCTTACCTGCAACCAGGTTGGAATGGACGAGCGAGTCAGGGGCAAGTTATGTTCAAGGCAATTATCAGGCGCCTGGCAACGCACTTGTTTGGCAAAACGGATATTGCCAAACTTTTGTAGTTGATGTCGATGGTGATGGTCGTGCAGACCTGGTTCAAGTTGCCAATGCCACTTACGACGCCCAAGTACTGCTGTCCGATGGCAATGGCTCCTTCGTTCGCGCGTGGCAGTCAGCCAGCAATGTTGGACCATTTTGGCGTGCATCGTATGGAGCAACGATCCCGGTGGATGTAAATGGCGACGGCCGCACAGACTTTATACAAATTGCCAATGCTTATGCGCAGGCTCAGGTATTGATCGCGCAGCCCGATGGGAGTTACGTGCAAGGGAGTTATCAAGCGCCAGGTACTGGGCCTGATTGGAGCCCCGCAGGTCCTATGTGGAGCATTGGATTCGCAAGCACTTTTATTGCAGATGTAAACGGAGACGGCCTTGCGGATGTTGTGCAAGTTGTCAATGCAACTTACGACGCTCAAGTACTGCTGTCCAATGGCAATGGCTCCTTCGTTCGCGCGTGGCAGTCGGCCAGCAATGTTGGACCATTTTGGCGTGCGTCGTATGGAGCAACGATCCCGGTAGATGTAAATGGCGACGGCCGCACAGACTTTGTACAAATTGCTGATGCATATGAGCAGGCTCAGGTATTGATTGCGCAGCCCGATGGGAGTTATGTGCAAGGGAGTTATCAGGCGCCGACTGCACTACCTTTTTGGAGAAATAACTATGCCCGCACTTTTTCGGGGAATTTTCGAGGTCTTGAAAAGGCCGATTTAGTACAAATTGCAAATGACTACAGTCAAGCACAAACGCTATTTGCCGGTACTTTGTCGGTGCAGTCAGATTTGGTAAGGTCGACTGTGAATGGCGGAGGAGCTAGCTTCGCTCCGAACTACGCCCCGCTAACCAATAGTGCGATTTACACCAAAGACAGCGGTCCGAACGCAGCGGTGTACCCCAAAGTCGACCTGCAGTACCCGCAATACGTCGTCAGCACGGTAAGCACCAGCAACGGAGTAGGCGGCGTCAACACTGTGGAGTACAGCTACGGCGGCCTCAAAGCAGAGCAGGGCACAGGCCGAGGCTCCCTGGGCTTTCGCTGGATGAAATCAAAGAGCGTAGCCAACAACATCGAAAGCTACACCGAGTTCAACCAGAACCACCCCTTCACCGGCACGGTCGCCAAAAACGAAACCCGCCTGGCTGGCTCCGGCAACGCCGGCCTGCTCAAACGCACCACCAACACTTATGCCCAAAGCCCAGGCTCCGCCGGTGCCAGCGTCTTTGTGTACCCCAGCCAGAGCGTGGAAGAAAGCTGGGACTTGAGCGGCACCCCGTACCCCAGCAGCAGCACCAGCTACGTGTACGGACAAAACCCCCAGTACGGCGACCCGACCCAGATCACGGTGAGCAACAGCGAAGGCTCCAGCAAGACCACGGTCAATGAATACTGGCCAGCCAACACCGGCAGCGGCAACTGGATACTGGGCCGGCTCAAGAAGGCCAGTGTTACCAGCGTCAAGCCGTAAAAGAAAACAAACCTAGAAGCATGAGTAAAGAAGCAGGGCAAGGAAATGAATAAAAGATACAGCCGCGTGTTGACGGGAATCGCTCTGAGCCTCGGCGCAGCGCTGGTGGCAGGATCAGTCCTAGCCCAGACCACCGTCGCCGGCACCACACCGGGCCAGTTCAGCGTCAACGAGTCCGGCGCAGCCACCTACTCCATCCCCATCCAGGTGCCACCCGGTGTGGCCGGCATGCAACCCCAGCTCTTCCTGGAATACAACAGCCAAAGTGGGAATGGTTTGCTGGGCATGGGTTGGAGCCTGAGCGGCTTGAGTGCCATTACCCGCTGCCCCAGAACCATGGCCCAGGACGGTGTGCGTGGTGGCGTCAACTACGACATGAACGATCGCTTCTGCCTGGATGGCCAAAGGCTCCTGCTGATTTCCGGCACGGAAGGAGTAGCGGGAGCCGAATACCGCACCGAGCGCGAGAGCTTCAGCAAAATCACCGCCCACGGCAGTGCCGGCAATGGCCCGGCCTACTTCATCGTGAAGACCAAGGCAGGGCTCACTATGGAGTACGGCAACACCGCAGACTCCCGGATCGAAGCGCAGGGCAAGGCCCATGCCAGGCTCTGGGGCGTCAACAAGATCATCGACGTCAGGGGAAACTACCTCACCGCCGTTTATGTGGAAGACAACGCCAATGGCCAGTACTACACCAGCCGGGTGGACTACACGGGCAGCACCACAAGTGGCAGCTCTCCCGCCAACTCAATCCAGTTGCTGTACGAAACACGGCCTGACGTTGCCCCGATGTACCACGCGGGCAGTCTGCTCAAGAACACAGTCAGGATGACCAAAGTTCAAACCTACATTGGAACAACGCTGGTCAAGGAATATAGGCTCAGCTTCGATAACAGCGGGGCAGTCGGTTCTTCACGCCTGACGGGTATTGCAGAGTGTGGCGGCGATGGTGTGTGCCTGCAAGGGACAACGCCTGGCTGGCTGGCTGGGGGTGATGGGACTTTTGATTCCCGGATAATTTCTTCTGCAGATACCCACTTTGCCGGACATCGGCTTGTCACGGGAGATATCAATGGTGATGGCAGGCTGGACCTGATGTACATCACCGACGGGTCAAACGATCCCAATGGAAACCCCACACGCAAAGGGGAACACCGCAGTGTGTTTTTGGGTCTGGGTGACGGAACTTTTGCTCCCCGCGTGATTACTGCCGCCGATACGCATTTCGACTGGCACGAGTTGGTCACCGGGGATATCAATGGTGACGGCAAGCTCGACATCCTCTACATCACCGATGGAACTTTTCCCTATGGAAATGCTTCTGGCAAGGGCCAGCAGCGCAGTGTCTTCCTGGGCGTGGGCGACGGGACTTTCGGTCCCCGGATAATTTCTTCTGCAGATACCCACTTTGCCGGACATCGGCTTGTCACGGGAGATATCAATGGTGATGGCAGGCTGGACCTGATGTACATCACCGACGGGTCAAACGATCCCAATGGAAACCCCACACGCAAAGGGGAACACCGCAGTGTGTTTTTGGGTCTGGGTGACGGAACTTTTGCTCCCCGCGTGATTACTGCCGCCGATACGCATTTCGACTGGCACGATCTGGTCACCGGGGATATCAATGGTGATGGCAAGCTCGACATCCTTTACATCACCGATGGAACATTTCCCTATGGAAATATGTCGGGCAAGGGTCAACAACGCAGTGTCTTCCTGGGCGTGGGCGATGGGACTTTCGGTCCTCGTGTCATTTCATCGGCTGACACTCACTTTGGTTGGCATGAGCTGGTGACTGGGGATGTAAACGGGGATGGCAAGCTCGACATCCTCTACATCACCGATGGGACTTTCCCCCATGGAAATATGTCGGGCAAGGGTCAGCAACGCAGTGCCTTCCTGGGTCTGGGCGACGGGACTTTCAGTCCCCGGATAATCTCTTCTGCCGACACCCATTTTGGCTGGCATGATCAGGTTCCTGGGGATTTCAACGGTGATGGCAAGCTCGACATCCTTTACATCACCGATGGAACATTTCCGTATGGCGGTGACTCGGGTAAGGGTCAGCAGCGTAGTTTGTTTCTGGGTCTTGGCGATGGGAATTTTGCACCCAGGATAATTTCATCTGCAGATACGCACTTTGGCTGGCATGAGTTGGTGATGGGAGACGTCAACGGTGATGGCAAGCTCGATGTCGCCTACATCACCGATGGGACTTTTCCTTATGGAAATGCTTCCGGCAGAGGCCAGCAGCGCAGCACCTTTTTTGGAACGCCCATATCAGGTTCACCCGACTCCATGATTTCGGTGACCTCAGGTCAAGGCGCCACAACTTCGTTGAATTACAAACCTTTGCCGGACAACGCGGTCTACACCCGGGACGCAAGCCCGAACGCTGCGGTGTACCCAAAGATAGATCTTCAGTACCCGCAATACGTTGTGAGCACGGTCAGTACCAGCAATGGTGTGGGCGGCGTCAACACCGTTCAGTACAACTACGGCGGCCTGAAGGCAGAGCAGGGCACAGGAAGAGGCCTGCTCGGCTTTCGCTGGATGAAATCAAAGAGCGTAGCCAACAACATCGAAAGCTACACCGAGTTCAACCAGAACCACCCCTTCACCGGAACAGTCGCCAAAAACGAAACCCGGCTGGCCGGCTCCGGCAACGCCGGCTTGCTCAAGCGCACCACCAACACTTATGCCCAGAGCCCGGGCTCTGCTGGCACCAGCGTCTTCGTGTACCCCAGCCAGAGCGTAGAAGAAAGCTGGGACCTGAGCGGCACCCCGTACCCCAACGCCACGACCAGCTACGTGTACGGCCAGAGCCCGCAATACGGTGACCCGACCCAGATCACGGTGAGCAACAGCGAAGGCTCCAGCAAAACGACAGTCAATGAGTACTGGCCAGCCAACACCGGCAGCGGCAACTGGATACTGGGCCGGCTCAAGAAGGCCAGCGTGACCAGCGTCAAACCGTAAGCGACAGCACGGACCAACAACACAAGAACTAAAAGTGCAAGTAAAGAGGAGGGCGAGGAAATGAAGAACAGATACAGCCGCATTCTGGCGGGTGTGGCACTGAGCCTCAGCGCAGCGCTAATGACAGGATCAGTTCTGGCCCAGACCACAGTCGCCGGCACCACCCCTGGCCAGTTCAGCGTCAACGAGTCCGGCGCAGCCACGTATTCCATCCCCATCCAGGTACCGCCCGGCGTGGCCGGCATGCAACCCCAGCTCTTCCTGGAATACAACAGCCAAAGTGGCAATGGTTTGCTGGGCATGGGCTGGGGCATCTCGGGCTTGTCGGCGATTACCCGCTGCCCCAGAACCCGGGCCACAGACGGTGTCATGGGCGGAGTCAACTTTGATGCCAATGATCGCTTTTGCCTGGATGGCCAACGACTCATCCTGAGCACGGGCACCGTCTACGGCGCCGCAGGCACTGAATACCGCACGGAGATAGAGAGCTTTAACAAGATCACCGCCAACGGCACAGCGGGCAACGGTCCGGCATCGTTTACCGTCAAGACCAAAAGTGGCTTGACGGTGGAGTACGGCAACACCCCTGACTCCGCCATAGAAGCCATCAAGGCGTCGGGCAGCAGTGCCACCTGGCCCAACACAAGCATCCGGGTTTGGGCCCAGAACAAGGTGACAGACGTCAAGGGCAACTACCTGATGGTGAGCTATGACGAAGATACGCTCAATGGAGCGTACTACCCGCTACGCATGGACTACACGGGCAATTCGACATCTGTGCCTGCATTGGTGCCCAGCGCCTCGGTGCAATTTGTTGCGAGCGCGGTTGCCAGATTGGATGTGAAAACTGGGTACCAGGCCGGGGCGATGGTAAAGAGCGTCAAGCGGATTGGCAATATCAAGACGTTCAGTGGGGCTACCTTGGTGAAAGACTATCGGTTGGCTTATGTGGCGCAGGCAAGTGCGACTGATACGAGCACGGTAGAAGCTCTAACAGAGTGTGCTGGCGACAGCATTTGTATGCCCAGATTAAATGTCCAATGGGGGCGGTCGGTTGTTTCATTTGGCCCAACCATGGCGTCAGGCTATTGGTGTGGGGGGCCGGTTCAATTTGCCGATTTCAATGGCGATGGCCTGGCCGATCGCTTTTGCCACGAAACCAATAATACGAACCATGTAAGTTTGTCAAATGGAGATGGCACCTTTGGCCCAACCGTGGCGTCAGGCTATTGGTGTGGGGGGCCGGTTCAATTTGCCGATTTCAATGGCGATGGCTTGGCCGATCGCTTTTGCCACGAAACCAATAATACGAACCACGTAAGTTTGTCAAATGGAGATGGCACCTTTGGCCCAACCGTGGCGTCAGGCTATTGGTGTGGGGGGCCGGTTCAATTTGCCGATTTCAATGGCGATGGCCTGGCCGATCGCTTTTGCCACGAAACCAATAATACGAACCACGTAAGTTTGTCTAGTGGGGGAAGGCTCTTTGTATCTACCCTGTCATCAGAGGTAGGGCTTACGCGTACTTTAGCAATTGCCCACACCCCACTAACCACCCCGACCGTCTACACCAAAGACACAGCCCCCAACGCCTCCGTCTACCCCAAGGTAAACCTACAAATGCCGATGTACGTAGTCAGCTCGGTATCCACTAGCAACGGCGTAGGCGGCATCAACACCGTTCAGTACAGCTACGGCGGCTTAAAAGCAGAGCAGGGCACAGGCAGAGGTTCACTCGGCTTTCGCTGGATGAAATCCAAAAGCGTGGCCAACAACATCGAAAGCTACACCGAGTTCAACCAGAACCACCCCTTCACCGGAACGGTGGCCAGAAACGAAACCCGCCTAGCCGGCTCCGGCAACGCCGGCCTGCTCAAACGAACAACCAACACCTATGCCCAAAGCCCAGGCTCTGCTGGCACCAGCGTCTTTGTGTACCCCAGCCAGAGCGTAGAAGAAAGCTGGGACCTGAGCGGCACCCCGTACCCTAGCAGCAGCACCAGCTACGTCTACGGTCAAAACCCCCAGTACGGTGACCCGACCCAGATCACGGTAAGCAACAGCGAAGGCTCAAGCAAAACCACGGCCAACGAGTACTGGCCGGTTGACAGCAACAACTGGATATTGGGCCGGCTCAAGAAAGCCACGGTTACCAGCGTCAAGCCGTAAAAGAAAACAAACATACAAGCATGAGTAAAGAGGGAGGGCGACAAAATGAATAACAGATACAGCCGCGTATTGCTGGGAATTATTCTGAGTCTCAGCACAGCGCTGATGGCAGGACCAGTCTTGGCCCAGACCACCGTAGCAGGCACCACTCCCGGGCAGTTCAGCGTTAACGAGTCAGGTGCAGCAACGTACTCCATCCCCATCCAGGTGCCCCCCGGTGTGGCCGGCATGCAACCCCAGCTTTCATTGGAATACAACAGCCAGAGTGGCAATGGCTTGCTGGGCATGGGCTGGAGTCTGAGCGGCTTGAGTGCCATTACCCGTTGCCCCAGAACCATGGCCCAGGACGGTGCGCGCGGTGGTGTGAACTACGACATGAATGACCGCTTTTGCCTGGATGGACAAAGGCTGGTATTGGTCAGCGGAACTTATGGCGCAGCAAACTCCGAGTACCGCACCGAGCGCGAGAGCTTCAGCAAGATCATCGCTTACGGCACGGCAGGCAACGGCCCGGCCTACTTCACCATGCAGACCAAGGCTGGCCTGACCATGGAGCTGGGGAACACGGCAGACTCCCAGATTGAGGCGCAGGGGAAGCCCACCGTGCGGGTCTGGGCGCTTAACCGCGTTCAGGACGTCAAGACCAACTTCATGACGTTCGGCTATTACGAAAGCGCTGACAGCAGTGTGTATGCGCCCCTCACTATCAGCTATGGAGGGAATACAGTCAGCTTTGAATATGACACAGCAAGATTTGATAAAAGTCCTGGCTATGTGTCGGGTAGTCTGGTGCAGACGGATAGACGCGTGACCAGTATCAAAACCAATGCAGGTGGAGTTGAGGGGAAAGTCTATCGGGCTGTTTATGAAAGCAGCCTGGCAACGCAGCGCTCTCGCTTGCTAAGCGTTGCGGAGTGCTACGGGTCGACGGAAAGTATTTGCTTTCCCGCAACCAACATTTCATACGGGTCGACCCCTTCCCTCAGACTAAGTGCGCCGCAGTACACTCCGCCCGTCGTCCTGGAGTCTCACCATAACAACAGCAATCTGAACCATAAGAATGGCGTGCAGTTCATCGACCTCAATGGTGATGGCTTGCTGGACATCGTGCAGAACATCTGGGCAGTGGGCAGCAGCTACACCGGTGCCTGGTTCAATACCGGTTCAGGTTGGACAGGTGCACCGCAGTACGCTTTACCCGTTGCTCTCGCCGTGCAGCAAAACGATAGCAACCTCAATCACAGCAACGGGGTGCGGTTCATCGACCTCAATGGTGACGGCTTGTTAGACATCGTGCAGAACATCTGGGCTGTTGGCAGCAACTACACCGGCGCCTGGCTCAATACCGGCTCAGGTTGGGTAAGTGCACCGCAATATATTCCTCCGGTTGTTCTCGAGGCTCACCATAACAACGGCAACCTGAACCATAAGAATGGTGTGCAGTTCATCGACCTCAATGGTGATGGTCTGCTGGACATCGTGCAAAACATCTGGGCCGTCGGCAGCAACTACACCGGTGCCTGGCTCAATACCGGCGCGGGGTGGGTAAGTGCGCCGCAATATATTCCTCCTGTTGTTCTCGAGGCTCACCATAACAACGGCAACCTGAATCATAAGAATGGTGTGCAGTTCATCGACCTCAATGGTGATGGTCTGCTGGATATCGTGCAAAACATCTGGGCCGTCGGCAGCAACTACACCGGTGCCTGGCTCAATACCGGCGCGGGGTGGGTAAGTGCGCCGCAATATATTCCTCCTGTTGTTCTAGAGACCCATCACAACGACAGCAATCTCAATCATCGCAATGGTGTCCAGCTCATTGATCTCAACGGCGACGGCTTGCTAGACATCGTGCAAAACATCTGGGCCGTCGGCAGCAACTACACCGGCGCCTGGCTCAATACCGGCGCGGGGTGGGTAAGTGCGCCGCAATATATTCCTCCTGTTGTTCTCGAGACCCACCATAACAATGGCAATCTGAATCATAAAAATGGGGTGCAGTTCATTGACCTCAATGGTGATGGTCTGCTGGATATCGTGCAAAACATCTGGGCCGTCGGCAGCAACTACACCGGCGCCTGGCTCAATACCGGGGCCGGGTGGGTAAGTGCGCCGCAATATATTCCTCCAGTTGTTCTAGAGGCCCATCACAACGATAGCAATCTGAATCATCGCAATGGTGTCCAGCTCATTGATCTCAACGGCGACGGCTTGCTAGACATCGTGCAGAACATCTGGGCTGTTGGCAGCTCTTATTTCGGGGCCTGGGTAACTCCTAAAACGAGTGTCGATGTAGTTTTGTCCATCGCCAATGGCCTGAGTCCTGTGGTCTCCATTTCTCATAATCCAATTACCGACGCCAGCATTTACACAAAAGACAGCGGTACTGATAAGGCGGCCTATCCGAAAATGGATCTGCAGTTCCCTCGTCTTGTTGTTTCTTCAGTCGCAAGCAGCAACGGAGTCGGCGGCGTCAACACGGTTCAGTACAGCTACGGCGGCCTGAAAGCAGAGCAGGGCACAGGCCGAGGCTCTCTCGGCTTTCGCTGGATGAAATCAAAGAGCGTCGCCAACAACATCGAAAGCTACACCGAGTTCAACCAGAACCATCCCTTCACCGGAACAGTCACCAAAAACGAAACCCGCCTGGCCGGCTCCGGCAACGCCGGCCTGCTCAAACGCACCACCAACACCTATGCCCAGAGCCCGGGCTCCGCAGGAGCCAGCGTCTTTGTGTACCCCAGCCAGAGCGTCGAAGAAAGCTGGGACTTGAGTGGCAGCCCATACCCCGGCAGCAGCACCAGCTATGTCTACGGTCAAAACCCCCAGTACGGCGACCCGACCCAGATCACGGTGAGCAACAGCGAAGGCTCCAGCAAGACCACGGTCAACGAATACTGGCCGGTTGACAGCAACAACTGGATCTTGGGCCGGCTCAAGAAGGCCACTGTCACAAGTGTGAAACCAAATTAGAGGGTCAGGTTTGGCCTGAAGAGTTCCCTGACGGCATCTTCATGCGTGATTGCTTAACGATTTCGAACCAGGCTCGATCTTCTTCAACCAGCGTATGGGCCCTTTGCTCTTCTTCGCTGTCGTAAAAGTTCGTGCTGCCGATGCGGGCTTTGACGATGGGCATCGACACGACGCCTGCGAGAACGCCCGCCTGTATCCACCTTCGATCACGAGGCTCACCGCGTGCGTATTTGGAGAGGGCGGCATCATTGGGGTCGAGAAACCAGGCCCTCAGGCCGTCGCGTTCGACCTTGATCAAGCGTTCCCGCCAGCCGTCCGGCAAACTTGGCAATTCGGGTGAGACAGCATCGAGGAAGAAGCCTGATTTCTTGTGGTACGGCGAATTTTCTCCCAGGGCGTCCACGACGTCGAATATGCGACCCGGGTCGGCTTTGGTGTAGCAGTCAACGTCATTTGACATCGTCATCGCGTCTGGAATTTCGAAGCTCTGTTCAAGGCCTAGGATGGAAAGGCTGCCGATGACCACGAAATCAGTGTGCCCGGACAGCACCCGAGCCTCTTTAAACAACGCGAAAAGGGCGTCCAGATTCATGCGTGCACTCCGATCCATGGGGAGTTCTGGCGCAGGGAAGTGCCCCAACCGTCGATGTCAGAAACCATCGTCGCCGCCATCTTTTGAGGCGACATCTTCAGAATGTGTTCCCATTTTTGGATGTAGTCCACGCTGCAAAGGCGCTCAACACGCCAGCGTTCGACCACGGCAAGCGCGGTTTTGATCAGGAGCTCGCGCTTGCCTGGCGTTGATGTGGCAAGGTCAAACGCGATTCGCTGGTGCCTGATGAGCCGGTCTTTTTCAATCAAAGCCTGGTTCGCTCTGGCAAGCTTGCGGGCTGAATTGTCCGGATCGTTTTTTTTGGCGCGTTCGAAAAATTCAGGTGAAGCAAGGTAGGCCTGAATTTTTCCGTGCTTCTCGATGGCTACAGGCGCTGAGGCTGATGCCTTTAGTAGCTGACCAAAGCGTTGTTTGGCATCGGTGGAAGAGAACTGCTGCATATGCGGCCCATAGAGTTTTGTCTATTTTCTACATATTTGTCTGTTTTGTCCAAATACGATTTAATCGCCTCAATTTGTTAATTAACATAATATACATCGTAGAAGATAAAACTAGCCATAAAAAGACCGCCGAAGCGGTCTCTCGATGGTCGTTAGCCACTCTGCAATCGATGCTGCGATCAACGGACTATTGATTCTGAACAGCCTGCAGCCTTGGGTTCAGTACAGCCGCCAGCTCATTGCAACGGTTTTCTTCAAGTTGAATGAAGGACCAGCCCATGCCGGGCACCCGAAAGTAAATCCGTGCGCTTCCGTCCTGCATTTTCTTGTAGGCCTCCCAGCGATCGCCTTCAAGTGCTACCACGTCGCCGGATTGCTCGGGAAGCCCCGGAGACATTTGTGCCCGAAGCTGGCCGAAGAACAGCGCAAGTTCTTCAACCTGCTGGGCTGAATATTTGAACTCGCCCGCCTGCGCCACCAGTTTCATCTCTGACTTGTCATCGCTCAGGACGCAAGAAAACGGTGCTTTACTCATGGAATCTCTTCTCCTTGTTGGCCAAAAAATAACCAGCGAGTCGCTGGTTGTGTGTGCAGTTTAATCGGTGCCTCACCATTTACCGGTGGCCTGGCGGCCGCGGATGGCTGCGGTGAGGATCTCCACGGACTCCGTGCGGCTTGTCCGCCGGGCGAAGTCCACTGCGGTCAGGCTCTGCTGGTTTTTAAGCAAGGGGTCGGCGCCCGCCTCAAGCAGGAATTTGACCGCCGGCGCCGTGCCGTACTGGGCAGCCATCATCAGCGGGGTCGTGCCGTTGGGCGACTCGGCATCGATGTAGGCATGGTTTTCCAGCAGCAGGGCCATGACCGCAATATGTCCGTTGCTGGCGGCGTAATGCAGCGGGGTCCAGCCTGTCTTGTTGACATCGGCATCTCTTTTAATCAAGGCGGCAGCGGCTTCCAGGTGCCCTTTCAGGGCGGCCATCATCAACGGGCTTTCATTTTGGGCGTTGAGGGCGTTGACATCGGTTTTAGGCCATTCCACCAGCGCCCGGGCGGCCTTGAGGGAAGGTTCGCGAAGTGCAAGGTACAGGCCGTATTGGCCTTTGGGGTCCAGCGTGTTCGCGTCAAACCCGCGGGCAAGCAGGCCCTGGATGGCCGAGGCGTCGTCCTGCTTGATGGCGGCAAAAAAATCCTCGTACGAGCCCGCATGAACGGAAATAAATCCTGATAAAACAAATAGATATAAGATATTCTTAAACCAATTTATCAAGTTCATATTCATACCGAAACCCCTGAAAACAAGCGCTCAAAGTTATGACTGGTGGCCTCAGCAATGGTTTCAACCGGCACCTGCCTGATCTCGGCCACCTGTTTGGCCACATAGGGAACATAAGACGGATTGTTGGTTTTTCCGCGGTAGGGCATGGGCGCCAGATAAGGGCTGTCGGTTTCGATGAGGGTGCGGTCCAGCGGCACAAAACGGGCAACTTCACGCAGGTCAGACGCGTTTTTGAAGGTCAAAATGCCCGAAAACGAGATGTAAAACCCCAGGTCCAGCGCGGCGCGGGCAACCTCGGCGGTTTCGGTGAAGCAGTGAAAAACGCCGCCCGCCCTCCCCGCGTTGTCGGCTGTTTCACCCTCTTCCTTCAGGATGGCCAGCGTGTCGGCTGAGGCGCTGCGGGTGTGAATCACCAGCGGCTTGCCGGTCTGGCGTGCCGCGCGGATATGTGTACGAAAGCGGTTTCGCTGCCACTCCATGTCGGCGATGCTGCGCTCGCCAAGGCGGTAGTAGTCGAGGCCGGTTTCGCCGATAGCGACGACTTTGGGCAGGGCGGCGCGCTGCACAAGGTCTTGAAGGGTGGGTTCCGTCACGCCTTCGTTGTCTGGATGCACGCCCACGCTGCACCAGAAATTGTCATAGGTGGTGGCCAGCGCATGAACGGTTTCGAACTCTTCAAGTGTGGTGCAGATGCACAGGGCGCGGGTGACCTGGGCTTGTGCCATCGCTTCGCGAATCTGCGGCAGCTGGGCCTGCAGTTCGGGAAAGCTCAGGTGGCAATGGGAATCGGTAAACATCGAGAATGGGCAATTTCAGTAGAGAAAGCTGGCGTTGGCCCATATCAGACGGGCGCAAGCAGCTATCAAAAAAGTAGCGAGTCGCTGGCTGGCGAAGGCTAGATCGTCTGCGTCGGACGGTCGGAAGCCAGGTGTGCGCCGAGGATTTCCTCGATTTTGATCTTCAGCAGGCGCGATTTTTCGTCATTGGGGAAACGAACGCCCACACCCTGGGTGCGGTTGCCTGAAGCACGTGCTGGCGTGACCCACGCCACCTTGCCAGCCACCGGATAGCGCTGCGTGTCCTCCGGCAGGGAGAGCAGCACGTATACGTCATCACCCAGCTTGTAGTCGCGTGCCGAAGGAATGAACACACCGCCTTCGGTGAAGAGCGGAATATAGGCGGCATACAGGGCTGCTTTTTCCCGGATAGCCAGCTGGATGACGCTGGGGCGGGCGGCGCTGGAACTTGTCGCAGTGGCGCCGGCGGCACCGGAGGGTGGCGTTGTACTCATGAGGCTAGTTTATCGGCTTGACCCGCAGGCTGTCAGCAAGAAAACACGCTTATTTTGAATTGAGCGCCAACTGGGCGCGGCTTGCCAACGATTCAAGCATCAAACCGGGGTTGTAAGGGTGCTCCACGGTGCGTGCTGTGGCCGCCAATTCCTTCGCCCAGGCGCCCAGCGCGGCAAAGCCGGGCTTTCCGGGTGATTGCACGGGCAGGTCGGCGCTGCGGAAAAAACGGGGTTCAGCACCGGCGCGCATGGCCATCATGTCGTGGCAAAGCTTTTGCAGGGCGTCCACGGCCTGCGCCGGTCCGAAGTCGGTCAAGGCGCCAACTTCGCCCCGGGCCATGGCTTTGGGCAAGCCCTGCCAGTGTTGCGCCACGGCACTGGTGGCACCTGCTTGCACGCGTTCCAGGGCGTCAGCGGGCCGCCCGCCGGCCGCGGCCAGCAAGGTGTGCAGGTCTGCCGTGTCCGGCAGCTTGCCGGCTTTGCCCTCCGGCCCGGCCTGCTCGGCAAGCCAGCCCAAAGCTTCTTCAAAGGCCGGCCAGTGCATGGTGTGGCCCTGGCAGCGGCTGCGAATGGTGGGCAGCAACTGGTGCGCCGCTTCGGTGGCCAGGATGAACTTGACTGCGCCGGGCGGCTCTTCCAGTGTTTTCAGCAAGGTGTTGGCGGTGATCGCATTCATGCGTTCGGCCGGATAAACCAACACCACCTTGGTATCGCCGCGCGAACGCGTGAATTGGGTAAAGGTGACGGCTTCGCGCGCCGCATCAACCTTGATTTCCTTGCTGGGCTTGCGCTTCTTGCTGTCCAGCTCGTCCTGGGTTTTTTCGTCCAGGGGCCAGCCCAGTGCCAGTGACAGGGTTTCAGGCATCAGCAGGCACAGGTCGGCATGGGTATGCACAGCAAC
This sequence comes from Polaromonas sp. A23, assembly GCF_002001015.1. GTDB lineage: Bacteria > Pseudomonadota > Gammaproteobacteria > Burkholderiales > Burkholderiaceae_C > Polaromonas. The sequence goes on from NZ_MUNO01000026.1 coordinate 17,405, forward strand.
CGCGTGGCAGCTGCCGCACACGCCGCATGCGCCATCGGCCGACGGGTTTTCGCACAGCCAGGCCCGAGCCAGCGCCAGCGCCAAGTCAAACTGGCCGAGGCCGGAAGGACCACTGAGCAACCACGCGTGGCCGCGCTGGGCCAGCAGACCGCGCAGTTGTGTTTGCAGCCATGGCGCCAATGGCGCGGTATTTGTGGTTTCGGTTTCGCTGCTCATGGCAACCAGCCCCGGCCGCTGAACACGCCGTGCACAGAAGTCCAGACTGCTTCGCGCGGCCGGTTGGCGTCAATTCGGGCAAAACGCAACGGGTCGGCGGCCATGCGATCGGCATAACCCTGGGCCACACGGCGAAAAAATTCCACCGGCTGGGCTTCAAACTTGTCCGGCACCCGGGCGCCCGCCAGGCGTTTGGCAGCTTCTTCAGGCGGCAAGTCAAACCAGATCGTCAGGTCTGGTTTGACAATCGCCGGAGCTGCGCCTTTTCTGCCAAGTTCATGAACAAAATCGCGTCCCAGCCCTTGTACATCCTGCGCCCATAGCTCCAGTTTTGATAGCACGTCGAGGTCGAATCCACGCCCTCCTCCCTGGTAGGCAAAGGTCGCGTCGGTGAAACGGTCACACAAAACAACATCACCGCGGGCCAGCGCCGGAACAATCACAGTGGTCAGGTGATCACGACGCGCCGCAAAAATCAACAATGCTTCAGTCAGCGCATCCATGGCATCGTTGAGGATCAGGGTACGCAATTTTTCTGCCAATGCGGTGCCGCCAGGCTCGCGAGTCAGCGTTACAGCCCTGCCTTGCGCTTTGAAAGCCTCGGCGAGCGCGCTGATGTGCGTCGATTTGCCCGCGCCGTCTATGCCTTCGAAGCTGATGAATAAACCGGTGGTGGTGTCGTTAGTCATCGTTAGTAACGCCGGGACAGGCCCGTCCCTTCAAGCAGGGGCCGCGGGTCCGGCTTAGCCGGCCCGCAGGCGCAGCGGCCCCCTCGGGGGGCAGCGACGACACGTTAGTGCGAAGCGTGGGGGCCATCACTGCCCCCGTTGGTATTTGTTGACCGCACGGTTGTGCTCATCAAGCGTGCTGCTGAACTGGCTGGTGCCGTCGCCGCGCGACACAAAATACAGGGACTTGCTCGAAGCCGGTTGCACGGCAGCCAGCAGCGCCGCCTTGCCGGGCATGGCAATCGGTGTGGGAGGCAGCCCGCCGCGCGTGTAAGTGTTGTACGGCGTGTCGGCCAGCAGGTCGCGCCTGCGCAGGTTACCGTCAAACTGCTCGCCCATGCCGTAGATCACGGTGGGGTCGGTCTGCAGCATCATGCCGATGCGCAGCCGGTTGCTGAACACCGAGCCGATTTCGGCCCGGTCAGAAGGTTTGCCGGTTTCCTTTTCCACAATGCTGGCCAGGATCAACGCTTCGTCGGCCGTCTTCAACGGCGTGTCAGGCTGGCGCATGGCCCAGGCAGCCTCAAGGCGCTTGTCCATCGCCCGGGCCGCGCGTTTGAGCACCGACAGATCGCTCGAGCCTTTGGCATAGGTGTAGGTATCGGGAAAAAACCGGCCTTCAGGATGAACACCGGGCTTGCCCAACTGCGTCATGATGGCATCGCCGCTCAAGCCCTGGCTGTCGGGCTTGAGGGCTTCTGCCTTTTGCAGGGCTGCACGCACCTGCCGGAAGTTCCAGCCTTCGACGAAGGTGACGCTTTTAAGGCTTTCCTCGCCCCGCACCAGCATGCTCAGCAGCGAACGCGGCGTGGTTCCAGGCGTCACTTCGTAGCTGCCGGCCTTGATCTGGCGTGCCTGGCCCGACAGGCGAAACCAGGCATAGAGCAATACCGGCTCCACATCAACGCCGCTGGCAGCCACAACCTCGGCCACGCGCTGGGCGGGTGTGCCGGGCTCGATTTCCAGGTCCACCACCTGGTTCCCGGGCTGCGGGCGCAGGCGCAGGGGTTCGTACAGCCACCAGCCGGCGGCGCCAAACCCCAGCAGGCCGGCCAGAAACACCAGCACCAGAAAACTCATGAAGAAACGACGCACAACCCTGTTACCTTCCGGAAAACGATGGGTCTATGATAATTCAGCCCATGTTGACCTCCCCTTCTGAATCCCCTCTTGCGCCCTCGCCCTTGACCACCTTGCCCTCCGGCGTCGCCGAACTGGCGCATCTGGGCGTGATTCGTGTGGCTGGCGAGGAAGCCGCCAAATTTCTCCAGGGCCAGCTCACGCAAGACGTGGCGCTGCTCGGCATGTCGGAGGCGCGCCTGGCCGCGTTCTGCAATGCCAAGGGCCGCATGCAGGCCAGCTTCATCGTTTTCAAACGCAGCCACGAAGAAATCCTGCTGGTCTGCAGCCGCGACATCTTGCCGGCCACGCTGAAGCGGCTCTCGATGTTTGTGCTGCGCGCCAAGGCCAAACTCAGCGATGCCACGGCCGACTATGCCCTCTGGGGTCTGGCTGGTGATGCTATTGATTCCATAGCTGGTGGCGCCCGACCGGTATGGGAAAAAGCCGATTCTGATGATGCAAATCTGGTGTTTTTGTATCCAGGCGCCGGCCAGGCACGTGCACTGTGGTGCGCGCCCGCCGGCACGCCGCAGCCCGCAGGAGCGGCCATGCCGCTGGCGCACTGGCAATGGCTCGAGGTGCAGTCCGGCATCGCCATGATCACCCAGCCCATCTTCGAGGCCTTTGTGCCCCAGATGCTGAATTACGAGTCGGTCGGCGGCGTGAACTTCAAGAAGGGCTGCTACCCCGGCCAGGAAATCGTTGCGCGCAGCCAGTTTCGCGGCACGCTTAAACGCCGGGCCTATGTGGCGCACAGCAAAGGCACGGCGCATACCGGCCAGGAAGTTTTCCACACCTCGGACGCTGAACAGCCCTGCGGTCTGGTTGCCGCCTGCGCGCCCCACCCCACGGCGGGTTTTGATGTGATCGTGTCCATGCAGACCTCTGCAGCGGCAGACGCCGAAGCCGGGCGGCTGACCCTGGGCAGCGCAACCGGCCCTACCCTGGCCTTGCTGCCGCTGCCCTACCCCTTGCTTGAAGATATCTAAGCAAGGAGCCGGTCGGTGTGTCTGATCTCCTTTGCCATCGGCGCCTCGGAGCACTGGCCACTGGTGATTGCGGCCAATCGCGACGAGTTCCTGGACCGGCCCACGCTGCCGCTGGCGCGCTGGCGCACCGAAGCGGGTACCGAAGTGATTTCCGGACGCGACCTGCGCGCCGGTGGCACCTGGATGGGCCTGACTCCCGGCGGCCGCCTCGCCATGCTGACAAATGTGCGCGAGGTGCCGCGGATCACCGGCGAAAGGTCGCGTGGCGAGCTGGTCATGCGTTGGCTGGAAGGCGGCATGGATGCCGGCCAGTTCGTGGCCAGCACCGACCCCACGGCTTATGGCACGTTCAACCTGGTGCTTGGTGATTTCCAGTCCTCTACCGGGTCTTCCGGGCCGTCATGGCACTGGCTCAGCAACCAGCCGGGGCTGGACTGGCAGGCCCGCGAACTGAGCCCGGGCCTTTATGGCTTGTCGAACGGAGCTCTGGACACTCCCTGGCCCAAAACTGTCGCGCTGAAACAAGCCATGCAGAGCGCTTTGGAGTCACCCAACGAGGACGAGCTCCAGGCACGCCTCTGGTTTGCGCTGCAGGACAGGCAGCGCGCCAGCGACCCGCATCTGCCGCGCACCGGCGTGCCGCTACCGCTGGAGCGTGCGCTGTCCAGTGTGTTTGTTGATTTCCCGGAGCATGGCTATGGCACGCGCAGCAGCACCCTGCTGGTGGCCCGTGCCGGTGAAGGCATTGGTTCGGAATTGAGCTGGGACTTGCGTGTCGAGGAAACCACCCACACCCGCGAGGCTGCGGCCGTTCCTGCACAGGCGGGCAGCCAGCACTGCGAGCTGGCCTGGCAGCGAAGTCGCGTCGCCAACTGAAGTCAGGGCGCCTTGACCATCTCGATGTGCGGGATGTCCACCTCATCGAAAGGTTCACCGCGCGGCTGGAAACCCAGGCGGCTGTAGAAACCTTCGGCGCTGCGCTGGGCATGCAGCATCACTTCGGCATCACCGCGCTCACGGGCGGCCGCCATCAGGGCCTTCAGCAGTTCGCGACCCAGGCTGGAACCCCGCAGCACTCTGTGGACGGCCATGCGGCCGATTTTTCCGCTTCCCGCTGCGTGTTGCAGCAGGCGGCCGGTGCCGATGGCCTGGCCCAGGCCGTTGTAAGCCACGGCGTGAACGGCAGTTGCATCTGCTTCGTCCCATTCCATCTCCATCGGAATGCGCTGCTCCTCGACAAACACGGCCGTGCGAATGGCCGCGGCGTGAGTGCCCAGCTCGTCCCACGAGCCAAGCTTGACTGTCACCATCGGCTCGCCGGCTTCATAAGCGGTCAGGATACGGCGCAGCCTTTCGGGCACTGGCCGCGAGGTTTGCGTCAACGGGTCGGCAAACACGTAGATCAGTTCGCTGGTGATGAGCAACTGGTCGCCGCGGAAGATCGCGCCGGTGAACACCATGGACGAGTTGCCGATGCGCGAGCACTTCATGGCAACGTCGAGCTGGTCGTCATGGCGCGCCGAAGCATGGAATTCGACCGAGGCCTTCTTGACATACAGGTCGCCGCCCAGTTGGTGCATGGTTTCTTCATAAGGAAGAGCCAGCGCGCGCCAGTAGTCGGTGACGGCGGTATCGAAATACATCAGGTAATGCGCGTTGAAGACGATTTTTTGCATGTCCACCTCGGCCCAGCGCACGCGCAAACGGTGGAAAAAACGGAAGTCCTGTCGTTTCATAAGTCGGTTTCTTGTGTAAAAAGAGCTTGTTGAAGGGCGCGGGCGGCATCCTGGTGGGCCTGCCGCGCCTCGGGAATGATGCGGCCCATCTTGATGAACTCGTGGGTGACGCCGCGGTAAATCTCCAGGTCGACCTGCACGCCCGCTGCGCGCAGCTTGTCAGCGTACATCACGCCTTCATCGACCAGCGGGTCGCACTCGGCCAGGCCCACCCAGGCCGGCGCCACGCCGTCCACGTCGGGTGTGTTCAGCGGCGCAAAACGCCAGTCTTCGCGGTCGGCGGGGCCGCGCACGTAACAACTGAAAAACCAGTTGATTTCGCGCTCTTCCAGCACAAAGCCGCGTGCAAATTTGCGGTGCGAGGGTGTGTCCTGGTGCGCGCTGCAGCCGGGGTAAAAAAGCAGCTGCAGGGCCAGCGGCAGGCCGGCGTCACGCGCCAGCACCGCGCACATTGCGGCCAGGGTGCCACCGGCGCTGTCACCGCCGACGGCCAGCCGGCTGCCGTCCAGGTTTTTTTCTGCCACATGGGCAGCCAGCCACTGCAGCGCATCCCAGGCGTCATGGGCAGCGGTGGGGAATTTGTGCTCCGGCGCCAGCCGGTAATCCACCGACACCACAGCGCAGCCTGCCAGATGGCTGAGCTGGCGGCACAAAATATCGTGCGACGCGATGCTGCCTATCGTGAAACCTCCGCCATGGAAATACAGCAGCACCGGCAGCCTGTCGGCCGAAGGTGCATACAGCCGGGCCGGCAAGGCGTGGCCGTCGTGCGCCGCAAGGCTGAAGTCTTCCACGCGCGCCAGCGCGGGTTTGGGAATTTCCAGCACGCCCGCTCCGGCCTCGTAGGCTGCACGGGCCTGGGTAGCGGTCAGCGTATGGAAAGCCGGGCGCCCGGCGCGCACCATGCGGCTGATCACGTCGCGCATGGCGGGTGTCAGCAGGGCGTGTGCAGACTGTCCGCGCATCTACGGGACGGCCGCCGTCAAGGTCTGCATGCGCGTCATGGGTGTCTCCGGCTGTTCAGGTAAGGTGATGAGGTTAGGGAAGCGCTGAACAAGTCCCTTGCGGCGCGCTATCAGACGGGCTTGGGCGGTCAGCTGCGTTGAATTTCTTGCCAATAGCCAGCTATTGGCAAGAAATCCGCCTTGCATCCCATCCCAATCCGCCTGCCGCGCATCCACAAGAACTTATTCAGCACTTCCTTAGGCAAGAATACATAAAATCGACCCGCATCCTACAACGCCGAAAGAGACAGCAAGCATGGCCTTCATCTACTACATCACCCAGATCCAGTTCGACTACGGCGCCGTCAAGCTCCTCAAGCAGGAATGCGAACGCGTGGGCATCAGCAAGCCCCTGGTCATCACCGACCCCGGCGTCAAGGCGGCCGGTGTTCTGCAAAAAGCGCTGGATGCCCTGCCCGGCATGACTGTGGCGGTGTTCGACCAGACGCCTTCGAACCCGACCGAGGCCGCCGTGCGCGCCGCCACCGCGATGTTCAAGGCCCAGGGCTGCGACGGCCTGATTGCTGTCGGCGGTGGTTCGGCGATCGACTGCGCCAAGGGTGTGGCGATTGCCGCCACCCACGAAGGCCCGCTCAAGACCTACGCCACCATCGAGGGCGGCTCGCTGAAAATCACCGACCGCGCCGTACCGCTGATTGCCGTGCCCACCACCAGTGGCACCGGCAGCGAGGTGGCGCGTGGCGCCATCATCATCCTGGACGACCACCGCAAGCTGGGTTTTCACTCCTGGCACCTGGTGCCGAAAACCGCGATCTGCGACCCCGAGCTCACATTGGGCCTGCCCGCCAAACTGACGGCCGCTACCGGCATGGACGCGATTGCGCACTGCATGGAAACCTTCATGGCGCCCGCCTTCAACCCGCCGGCCGACGGCATTGGCCTGGACGGCCTGCAGCGCGGCTGGGCGCATATCGAACGTGCCACGCGCGACGGCAGCGACCGCGAAGCCCGCTTTAACCTCATGAGCGCCTCGATGCAGGGCGCGATGGCCTTCCAGAAAGGCCTGGGCTGCGTGCATTCCTTGAGCCACAGCTTGGGCGGCGTGGACCCGCGCCTGCACCATGGCACTCTGAACGCCATGTTTCTGCCAGCTGTGGTGCGCTTCAACGCCAGCGCGGAGTCGATTCAAAAAGAAAACCGCCTCAACCGCATGGCCCAGGCCATGGGCCTGCAGTCGGGCAGCGACATTCCCGAAGCCATCAAGGACATGAATGCCCGCCTCGGCCTGCCCAGCGGCCTGGCGGCCATGGGCGTGACGCGTAATCAGTTCCCCGACATCATCAAGGGCGCGATGGCGGACCACTGCCACAAAACCAATCCGCGGATTGCGACGGCTGGGGAGTATGAGGAGATGCTGGGGGCTTCGCTTTGAGGGGATATTGCCCTTCTTGATCGATTGGATTTTTCGACGACTCAAATAGCGACTATCAATGTCGATCAGCGCTCACGCACCCAAACACGAAGCTTTCGGCCAGTTACCAATATCAGAGGCGACATGCACCATCGAAATTTGACTATCTCGTTCCTCACGATCACTCTACTTGTTGGCTGCGCCAAGGATCTGATCATCGATTACGGAAAGAACGATTCCGGAAAGCGTGATTCCATTCGCCTGGTAGGAGCTGCCAACAGCTTCTATTGCGACGACCCCGCATATGCCAAGCAAGAGAAGGTGGTGATCTACACGCTGATGTTCTCTGACGGAGTCAAGGAACTTTGCGAATTGAAGTCATCGGTAGATTCAAAAAAACAGACACCCAATCCGATTCCTGTGATTCAAAAAATCACTCTTTCCAGGCAAGCCGATCCCTCGACTGAGGTCACTATCGATGAACGCCCGGTTCCACTGGTAAATGTGTATGAAGGCAATGAAGCATTGTGTAGCAGCGTGATGCATGTCGATTTGCATTCAAGTGGCAATCACAAAATACGACCGAAGCCCTCAGTTCAAGATATCGCAAAAGGCGTCAGAGTTGAAGCAACATTGCCTGTCAATTCAAAAGCCGGGATGTCCAGTAGCGGCTACTCGATTTATTCACCAGGAAAAGTTGGCGCGCCGATAGCTGCTGGACAAGTGTTCGCCCCCGAGCAACGAACTCCTGTCTTGTTCAATATTGGTTTCCATTTTAGTCAATACAACGCCGAGCAAGCACCCCTTAAACCTGACTTCAAGCTACAAGTACGGCTGTCTGAGTGGGATAAAGACCGACCTGCACCGAAAGTGCTGTGGGTGTCTGAGCCCAGGACTATTCGGGATTTTCGGTACGAATGGTTGTACTTCGACATTCCGCATCTGCGACTGAACCCTGCAAAACAATATGTAGCCTGGATTACTCTGAGTGATTTGAACAATCCGAGCGATTCAAAAATCTCAGTTCCAAGCATGGGTCCTACGTCAACTTATCCAACTCCAGATGCCAAAGGCCCCGCAGGCGCTTGGACGGCAAGTTGTGGAACCGAGTATCCGAAAGGAAAAGCGGTTTTTTTCGTAAATTCAAGTCCCGACGACTCCGTAGCACACATGACCAAATCCGCTTGGCGGTCTAACCCTAGCGGACATAATCTGCACTTCAAAATGACGTTCGAAAACAGGGCTGCATTGAACCCTGTTCGAAAATGAGGGGGCGCGTCAGATCGCTTCTGACGGCAGTGGTTCGTTTCAACGCCAGTGCCGCATCGATTCAAAAGGAAAACCGCCTGCAGCGCATGGCCCAGGCCATAGGCCTGGCTTCCGGCAGCGACATTCCCGAAGCCATCAAGGACATGAACGCCCGCCTCGGTTTACCCACGGGTCTGGCCGAGATGGGGGTGCAGCGCGGGCAGTTCGGAAAAATCATCGAAGGCGCGCTGGCCGACCATTGCCACAAGACCAATCCGCGGATTGCTACTGCTGGGGAGTATGAGGAGATGCTGGGGACGTCGCTGTAGTCGTGAAAGATTTCTCCGCGCAGCTGAGGCAATTGATTGGCGACTCGGAGGGTGTTCGCCCTTTGCTGTGTGACGGGAACCCACTAATTTGCAACGTGGCTGTGATTGGGATCAATCCTGCAACGAATACCCCTTTTTGGCCCTATTGGAGTGATGAGTCCGGAATGAACCGCGCGTCATGGATCGCGGAATACAGAGTTCGGCAGAACAATAAATGGGGACGGTCACGCGCCGCGCTGGAACGTTTTGTTCCTCAAATTGCTGGGCAAGTCGTTGAACTCAATGCGTACGCCACGCAGAGCAAACGTTTGGCAGACCTTCAACACGAATATCGAACAACGTCTGTTTTCGAATTCTTGCTTCGCATCATTAAACCTCGGGTAATTGTGTGCGCTGGTACTGCGGCGTCGCGTGCAGTTCGTCGACTGGGCTTGCCTCGGGGCTCCGAACTGATCGAAGCGCGCCACTTCATTTACTGGGGCCGGACCTACGAACAAGACCTCGCTAACCAGGTAAATCGATTACTTGCGGTGCGTGAGTAAGTTCGGCGCGGACTCACAACGCCGCCACCCGCTCCATATCCGGCTTCTCCAGCCACCCCTGAAACTCTTCAGCCAACTGCCGGCTTGCCGCCACGGCGGCGTTCCAGACTTTCATGCGGCCTTGCGGGTCCCTGGTGTACTGCACGAAGTCGTTGCGGTCGGGCAGCTTGCCGTTGGGCAAGGTTTTGATCCAGGCCGGATCGGGTGCGAGCAGCACCATGTTGTCGAGGAAATGCGTGGCGCCGTGGCGCCATTTCAGGCCCTTGTCGAGCCAGCCGGGCACCACGGTCTTCTGGAAGTGCGGGTAGAGCACCAGGCCGGGTGAAGCCGTATTCTTAGAGTCAAAAGTGCCTGTAGCCCCCGTCCCGCCTTCGCGGCCAGCTATCAAATCAGAAGCATAGTTGAGGTGCAAGTGGTAGTCGGTGATGCCGCCATCCCAGTAAGCGCCGGGTGGCGCGCCGGGAATGTTGTGTACAGCCTTGAGCATGAAGGGGATGGAGCAGCTGGCCTGGAGCGCCGGGTTGAAGTTGGCCTCGGTCAGCGGCAACTGGCGCGTGCGGTAGTCGCTGGTGGCAAAGGGAAGCGCTGCGTCCTGGCTGGAAAACACCACCCGCTCCAGCCAGGCGCCCATGGCCTTGCGGTGCAAGGTGTTGGTGAGAAAAGCACCCAGATAACCCAACGGCGTTCCCAGCCCATGTTCGCGGCGCAGCATGTGGCGCCCGCGCGAAGTCACGATGTGCAGGCGGTAGCGTGGGTGCTGCAGCACCTGCTGCACCCGGCCACCGTAAAAGTCTTTCAGGCTTTGGCCGAACTGCTCGCTGACGATCTGCGCGGGCGGCAGTTTTTTGCCTGGCGGTGCGGCGATGTGCTGCTGGATGTAGTCGTTCTCCAGGCGCAGGAAGGCGGTGGCTGGATCGTCCAGGCAGGCAGTGGCCATGCGCCACGCACCGATGGAGGCGCCAACCAGATGCACCTCTTGCGTGCTGGCCGCCAGCCAGTCGCCAAAAATGAAGCGATCAAGCGGCCCCAGCACCAGGCCCTTGGGGCCACCCGCGGCGCCCGGAACCACGCGCACGTCCTTCGGGTTCAGGCCGTGCTGCTCAATGTGACGGCGTGCCTTGGGGCCGGCGTAGATGCGAAGGGCTTGCATGACGTCAATGCGATTGCTATGGTTTTGGTAGCTGCTTGCGCCCGTGTGTATTGGGCAATCCGCCTATTCTCCTCTGAAAAATAGGCACTTGCAGTCTTTTTAGCGACGGGACCTATTTCTTCAGCGCCGCCAGCTTGCTAAAGGCCGACTCCATGGCCGTCGATGCGGCCGGTTGCGGTGCCCTGCCCTGGCCGCCATAGTTGCCGCCGCGGTTCTGGTTTTGCCCCGGGCGTGCGCTTTCAAAGCGGTTGTCGCGCGGACCATCGCGGCGAGCGGGCGCCGCGTCGAGCTTCATAGTCAACCCGATGCGTTTTCGGGCCACGTCCACCTCGGTCACGCGCACCTTCACGATGTCGCCGGTTTTCACCACCTCGCGCGCGTCGGTGACGAACTTGTTGGAGAGCTGGCTCACATGCACCAGGCCGTCCTGGTGCACACCGATGTCGATGAAGGCACCGAAGGCAGCCACGTTGCTGACCGTGCCCTCGAGCGTCATGCCTTCCTTGAGGTCCTTGATGTCTTCCACGCCGTCGTTGAAGCGCGCCACCTTGAAGTCCGGGCGCGGGTCGCGGCCGGGTTTTTCGAGTTCGGCAATGATGTCTTTCACGGTGATGACACCGAACTGCTCGTTGGCAAACAGCTCGGGCTTGAGTGTCTTGAGCATGTCGGCACGGCCCATCAGCTCGGCCACCGGCTTGCCGGTGTGCGCCATGATTTTTTCGACCACCGGATAGGTTTCGGGGTGCACACCCGTCATGTCCAGCGGGTTGCTGCCGGAGCGCAGGCGCAGGAAGCCCGCGCTTTGCTCGAAAGTCTTGGCGCCCAGACCGGTGACTTTGAGCAAGTCGGCGCGGCTGGCAAACGCACCATTGGCGTCACGCCAGCGCACCACGGCCTTGGCCACGGTGTTGCTCAGACCCGAAACGCGTGCCAGCAGGGGCACGCTGGCGGTGTTCAGGTCAACGCCCACGCTGTTTACGCAGTCCTCGACGACGGTGTCCAGGCTGCGCATCAGGTCGCTCTGGTTCACGTCGTGCTGGTACTGGCCCACGCCGATGGACTTGGGGTCGATCTTCACGAGTTCGGCCAGCGGGTCCTGCAGGCGCCGCGCAATGCTGGCGGCACCGCGCAGACTCACGTCCACGTCGGGCATTTCCTGGCTGGCGAATTCGCTGGCCGAATACACCGAGGCGCCGGCTTCGCTCACCACGACTTTCTCGATGACCTGTTCGACCTTGGCCATGCCCTTGATCAAATCGGCGGCGAGTTTGTCGGTTTCGCGGCTGGCGGTGCCGTTGCCGATGGCGATCAGGTTGACGCCGTGCTTCTCACACAGTTTGGCCAGGGTGTGCAGCGAGCCGTCCCAGTCCTTGCGCGGCTCGTGTGGGTAGACGGTGGAGGTTTCGACCAGCTTGCCCGTCGCATCAACCACTGCAACTTTGACCCCGGTGCGTATGCCCGGGTCCAGGCCCATCACCACGCGCGGGCCAGCCGGCGCGGCCAGCAGCAGGTCGCGCAGGTTGTCGGCGAACACCTTGATGGCGACCTTCTCGGCTTCTTCGCGCAGGCGGCTGAACAAATCACGTTCGATGGACAGGCTGAGCTTGACGCGCCACGTCCAGGCCACACATTTGCGGATCAAGTCGTCCGCCGCCCTGCCCTTGTGGCTCCAGCCGAGGTGCAGCGCAATTTTTCCCTCAGCAATGCTGGGCTGCCCCGCTTCCGGCGGCACAGGCAGCACCAGCTTGGCGTCCAGGATTTCGAGCCCGCGGCCGCGGAACACGGCCAGCGCGCGGTGCGAAGGCACGCGGCCAATCGGCTCGTCATAGTCGAAGTAGTCGCGGAATTTGCTGTTGTCCGCATTGTTTTCGTCCTTGCCGGCGACCAGCTTGGACGAGAGCAGCCCTTCGTTCCACAGCCATTGGCGCAGCGATTGCAGCAGTGCCGCGTCTTCAGCCCAGCGCTCGGAAAGAATGTCGCGCACGCCGTCCAGCACGGCCTGCACGGTGGTGAAGTCGTCGCCGTTCTCGCTTTTTTCGGCTTTGACAAAGGCGGCGGCTTCGTCCGCCGGCACCAGTGCCGGGTTGGCAAAAAGCTTGTCGGCCAACGGCTCGATGCCGGCTTCACGGGCAATCTGGCCCTTGGTGCGGCGCTTCTGCTTGAAGGGCAGGTACAGGTCCTCGAGTTCCTGCTTGGTCGGCGCGGCTTCAATCGCGGCAATCAGTTCGGGCGTGAGTTTGCCCTGCTCTTCGATGCTTTTGAGCACCGATTCACGCCGCTCCTGCAGCTCGCGCAGGTAACCGAGGCGAAATTCGAGTTCACGCAGCTGAATGTCGTCGAGACCGCCGGTGACTTCCTTGCGGTAACGCGCGATGAAGGGCACGGTGGCACCACCATCCAGCAGCTCGACAGCCGTTTTGACCTGGTGTTCCTGGACCTTGATTTCTGCTGCGATCTGGCGAATGATTTTTTGCATGTATTTCTGAAATTGCACTGGAGAAAGGGGGCGAGTGTGCCACATCGCCGGCGTGGTTCTGCCCTCGAAAAGTCCGATAACATCTCCCCTTCCCCTCTCTCAATCCGGCACACAGGAATCGCATGGCAGTCGAACAAGGCAGTGAGCTGGTCAAAGTCGTGATTTTGCTGGCCGCCGGCGTGCTGGCCGTGCCGCTCTTCAAACGCCTGGGCCTTGGTTCGGTGCTGGGTTACCTGGCGGCTGGGTTGGCTATTGGCCCCTTCGGCCTGGGCCTGTTCAGCGAAGCGGGAACCATCCTGCACCTGGCCGAGCTGGGCGTGGTGATGTTCCTTTTTGTCATCGGGCTGGAGATGCAGCCGACCCGCCTGTGGACCATGCGGCGCCAGATCTTCGGCCTGGGCCTGATGCAGGTGGTGGTCTGCGGCGCGCTGCTCACCGCGCTGGGCATGGGCGCCGGGCTCAAGCCGGTTGTGGCTTTTATTGCCGCCATGGGTTTTGTGCTGTCTTCCACCGCCATCGTGATGCAGCTGCTTGAGGAACGCGGCGACACCTCGACGCCGCGTGGCCAGCGCATGGTGTCCATCCTGCTGCTGGAAGACCTGGCGATTGTTCCCTTGCTGGCCATCGTCGCCTTTTTGTCTCCAGAACCGGCTGATGGCACCGGCGTGTCGCGCTGGGTCAGCATAGGTGTGGCGCTCGCAGCCATCATTGGCCTGGTGGCGGTCAGCCGCTGGCTGCTGAACCCACTGTTTCGCGTACTCGCCAAAGCAAAGGCCCGTGAAGTCATGACGGCTGCAGCCCTCCTGGTGGTGCTCGGTGCGGCCCTGGCCATGCAGTGGGGTGGTTTGTCGATGGCGCTGGGTGCTTTTGCCGCCGGCGTGATGTTGTCCGAATCCACTTTCCGCCACCAGCTGGAAGCCGACATTGAACCCTTCCGCGGCATTTTGCTGGGCCTGTTTTTCATGGGCGTGGGCATGTCGCTGGACCTCAAGCTGGTGCTGGCCGACTGGCCGCTGATTCTTGGCGGTGTGCTGGCCTACATGGCGCTCAAGGGTGTCGGCATTTACACGGTGGCACGTATCACCAAATCAAACCATGGCGACGCCCTGCAACGCACGGCCATGATGGCCCAGGGCGGCGAGTTTGCCTTTGTGCTGTATTCGGCTGCGACTGCGGCCGGCATTGTCGAAGCCAATGTCAACGCCATCCTGACGGCGGCCATCATCATCTCCATGGCACTGACCCCGCTGGCTGTCATGTCGCTTCGCTGGTTATTGCCCGACAAGCCCGAGCAGGACATGGACGGCGTGGAAAGCGTGGAGGAGACCGATGGCCTCAAGGGCAGCGTGCTCATCATCGGCTTCGGCCGCTTCGGCCAGATCGCCAGCCAGTCGCTGCTGGCGCGCGGCATCGACATTGCCATCATTGAAAACGACACCGACATGATCCGCGCGGCGGCGAAATTCGGCTTCAAGGTGTATTACGGCGACGGCATGCGCCTGGACGTGCTGCACGCCAGCGGCGCCGGGCATGCGCGAGCCATTCTTGTTTGCGTCGACAAAAAAGAGGCAACCAGCCGGATTGTGGAGCTGGCCAAGCACGAGTTTCCGCTCACGCCGGTGCTGGCGCGTGCCTACGACCGCCAGCACGCCATCGAGCTGATCCGCAGCGGCGTGGACTACCAGTTGCGTGAAACGCTGGAGTCGGCCCTGGCCTTCAGCAGCGAGGCACTGCGCCGCCTGGGCGTGGAAGAGACCGAGGTGGTGGAAATTGCCGAAGACATTCGCCGCAGGGATGCCGAGCGCCTGCAACTGCAGCTGTGCGGGGACATCAACAGCGGCATCGACCTGATGCATGGTGGCCGCTGGACCCCGACCCCGTTGACGCGGCCCAAGCAGGTTGGCAAGGCGCTCAATGAAGAAGCGGCTGAAGCCATGGAGCCGGAGGCTGCCGCTGTGTCCATGCCGGAACCTGCAGCCGGCGCGGCAAAACCCCGCTGAAGCCAGCCGATCCAGCCTTTATCCGCTCGCGTGGAGAGGCTTTTTTCCTACACGCGGCCTTGGTGGCCGCCACCATGATCAAGCTTCAATTTCTGGAGCCCGATCATGCGTATCCGAACCATTGTGTTAGTTGTGGCCATTGCGCTGATGGCCGGCTTTGCAGCCTTGAACATGGATGAATTCACGCGGACCTCGATGCTGAGCCTGGGCTTCACCACGGTGCAAGCGCCGCTCGGTTTGCTGCTGTTGGTGTTGCTCGCCACGGTGCTGCTGGTGTTCCTCGGGACCACGCTGTATATCCAAAGTACCCATTTGCTTGAAATGCGCCAGACCACCCGGGCCTTGGCTGCGCAGCGCGAACTTGCCGACCGGGCCGAGGCGTCGCGTTTTACCGAACTGCGCCAGTACCTGGAGGCACAGGCGCTTGCTGTGCATCAGCGAGAGGCGGCTCAAGCAACGGTGCTTGCCGAACGGCTGGCCCAGACACAGGCCGCGCTGGTCAGCAAGATCGACCAATCGGGAAACACACTGGCGGCCTATATCGGCGAACTTGAAGACCGGCTGGAAACGCGAGATGGCGTACGGCCACGCGTTGCGCTTACAGACGCGCCGCCTCTGCTCTGAGCCGCCACGAGCCTCACGCAAGGCTGGGGCCTTGCAAAGGGTGTGACGGCGTTGTAAGAACAGCCCTTGCCGCGCGACAAACAGGGGTTACGCCACCCAAAGGACCCCGGCCATGGCTACTTTTGCTACTAAATTCATAGCTGCTTGCGCGCTTGCCACGTGGGCCAGTGCCACATTTTCCATGTCAAATCAGTGCCTGGCCAGCTCCGGCCCCACCGTGACGCCGGTGTTGGAGCTCTACACCTCGGAAGGTTGCAGCTCTTGTCCGCCAGCCGATAAATGGGCTTCGGCCTTCAAGGGAAAAAACGTCGTGGTCCAGGCTTTTCATGTGGGCTACTGGGACTACATCGGCTGGGTGGACCGCTTCGCAGCCCCTGCGCACACCGCCCGCCAGAATGAAGTTGCCGGCAGGAACCGGCTGCGAAGCATCTACACGCCCCAAGTGGTCGTCAATGGCCGCGACTTGCCTCAATGGCGTGGTGCAGAGCAACGCATCAGCGGCCAGAAGGAATCTGCCCAGCTTCGTATCGAGGTCAAGCAACTGGCAACAGATCAATTCGAGGCCCTGGTGACGCCGGTCAACCCAGCAGCACCCGTGCCGGCGTGGGCAGCGTACTGGACAGTCACCGAGCACGGCCACAACTCGAAAGTGAAGGCTGGCGAAAACGCCGGTGAGTTTTTGAAGCATGATTTTGTGGTGCGGCAATACACCCAGGCAGGCGAATACCGAAGCGCCGATGCCACGCCGAAAAAACTGGGTTTTCGCAGCATTGCCGCAACGCCCGGCCACGAGCGGCAGGTTAATCTGGTGGTGTTTGACCCGTCCAGTGGCAAGACCCTGCAGGCACTGAGCCTTCAATGCACGGGCTGACCCGGCTTTCAGTCACATGAAGAAAATCCTGCTTTTGGCCGGTTCTCATGCCGCTACATTGCTGCTTGGTTTTTTGTTGGGCATTTACCTGTTGCCCATCCTGACCGCGCCGGGAATGCCGTCGCTTGAAAGCATCATGGCGATTGCGCGCAGTTCCGAGTTCAAGGGAAATTTTCGTCGTGACCTCAAAGGAAGTGACCTGTTGCACTGGGGTGAAGGTGAGGTTTCGGTGGGCAGGCAAGCCATTGCATTGATGGGAAAGGTCTCGCCCGGCCCTGATTACAAGCTGTACCTGGTACCGGAGTTTGTTGAAAATGAAGCCCAGTTTCTCAAGCTCAAGTCACGCTCGGTGCGTGTGGGCGACATCAGGACTTTCGAAAACTTCGTTGTGCCAGTGCCCGAAGGTGTGGATATCACCGCCTACACCACGGTGCTGGTGTGGTGCGAGACCTTTTCGGAATTCATCTCGGCGGCGAAGTACCGCTAGTGCGCCGCACGAGGGGCCGTTTCACGCGCAGACGATCTTTGCGTCTTCGGCTTCTGCCATCAGCCAGCGAACGAAGTCCTGCGCATCGGCATTGCCGGCGGCACGCGGTGCCATATTCACAAAGTAACCCATGCGTGAGGCGACGCCGCTGAAGGGGGCGACCAGCCTGCCCTCCCGCAGCAACTCCCCCAACAAAGGCAGGCGCCCGATGGCAACGCCCTGCCCTGCAACCGCCGCGGCCACCACATCGGAATACTGCGAAAAGCGCAGCGTGTTTTTCATGCGCACTTCAGGCAGTCCCATGACCTTGAACCAGGGTTCCCAGTCAATGGTCAGGGGCTGGCCTTGCGGCATGTCGGCGGCCAACAGGGTGTGATCCACAAGGTCTGCCGGTTTTTTCAGAGGCAAGGCGCGGTTTTTCAGCAACTGCGGTGAACACACGGGGGTCACGGTTTCCTCGAACAGGGCAGTGCCCACCGCGTGCTCTATGGTCCTCAGGCGGACCGAGACGTCGATGCCGCTTCGTTCCAGGTCCAGCACTTCCAGCGTGGCTGAAATGCGCACATCGACGCCGGGGTGTGTGGCGGTAAAACGTGCCAGCCGCGGAATCAGCCACAGCGAGGCAAAGCCCGGCGTGGTGGTGATGGCGACCTGCCGCGCGCTCGTGGTGGCACGTAAGCTGGTGGTGGCGTCGCGCAGCCGCTCCAGGCAATCGCTGACGGCACGCTGCATGATGCGACCGGCGTCGGTCAGCGCAAGCGCGCGATGGTGCCGCTCGAACAGGGGCGTGCCCAGGTCGGCTTCGAGCTGCTGGATTTGCCGGCTGACCGCCGATTGCGTGAGGAACAATTCTGCGGCTGCGTGCGTGAAACTGAGCGTCCGTGCAGCCGCTTCGAAGCTGTACAGCAGCTCCAGCCGGGGCAGCTCGCTGCGGCGTATGCCCTGGGGAAGCACCAGGGGAGATGCTGACTTCACATTCGGCTGGGGCATGCGAAAGATTCCAAATGAACGTTTGAACACTCTGGGGCCGGCCAGTATATTCATTTCCATACCGAATGTGAAAGGCCCACCATGACTACCAGCTCCAACCAGTTCGACCTGTCCCTTGCCCACCAGGCGATGTTCAGCGTGTCGGACGCCGCCGGCGTGCAAATCCTCTGCCGTGAGGGCAGCGTATGGGTGACCCTGGACAACGATCCGCGCGATATCGTTCTGGATGCCGGCGATAGCTTCCTCACGACGGAACACCGCCGTGCGCTGATCTACGCGATGGAGCCGTCTGCCCTCAGCCTGGTCGTGGCACCCTCGGTGGTTGCGGCGCACCCTGCCGGAAGAACCCGGGCGGCAACCGCCGTCAAGGTGACGTTTGCACTTCAGCCCGCCTGAGGGAGGGATGACACGCCTGTAGGCGGCTGTTGTCCTGTGAGCGGGTTTCAGGGGCAGACGGCTTCGACGTTGTTGCCGTCGGGGTCGATCAGGAAAGCGGCGTAATAGGTCGGGCTGTAGTCCGGGCGCGGGCCGGGTCCGCCGTTGTCGCTTGCGCCGGCCTTCAGGCCGGCTTTGTAAAAAGCGTCTACGGCCTTGTGGCTGGCTGCACGGAACGCGATGTGGGCACCCGGGCCCTTGACACCTTTGGACGCATAAAGCCACAGGGCCGGTGCGTCGGCCGGGCCGAGGCCGGCGTAGCTGTCGTCATGGGAGCCCAGCACATGGCCCAGCGGTGCCAGTGCGGCTTCATAAAAACGGATACTGGCTGCGAGGTCCCTGACCTTTATGCCGAGGTGGTCGTACATGGTGATTTCCTGCTTGAAGAGTGGATCAAGCGGTCATCATCGAGCAGTGCGGCGATGCGATCTTGGAGAATCTTGCGCTCCCCTTTCAGCCCTTTTCTCGCAGCCTGGCGGAAGACACGCGGCGAGACGCCGGCCGCGCGGTGGAAGGTGCGCACGAAGTTGCTGAGGTCGGCAAACCCGACGTCCAGCGCCACATCGGTGACAGACCGGTCGCCGTCGGCCAGCAACCGCGCCGCGTGGCGCAGCCGGGAGCGCACCAGGTACTGGTGTGGCGAGACGCCGAGCACCCGCGAAAATAACCGCAGGAAGTGAAACGGGCTCAGCCCTGCCTGACTGGCGGCGTGGTCGAGGGCAATGTCTTCCTGCGAATGGGTGTTGATCCACATCGCCGCGTCCACCGCACGCTGGCGGTCTTTGGCGGTGGCGCGCTGCGGTGTTGGCCTGCGGCCTGCCACCACTTCCACAAAACGGGAGGCGAACCACAGGCCGGCCTCGTCCAGCCCAACATCGCTCTGGTTGGCAGCCGCAGCCTGCGCCAGCTCGCCGAGCACCACGAGTTCGGGCAAAGGCGGCAGGCCGCCCGTGCGCCAGGTGCCGGCGTCGCCGCCAATCAGGTCGACAAAGCCCGGCGAGAGATGAAAAGCCAGGCATTCGTCGCCACAGACATGGTGGTCGTGCGTGCACATGAACTCGTCGCCCGGGTGGCCTACCAGCACCGAGCCGGCCACCAGCTCATAACGCTCGCCGCGCGTGCGATAACCGAAGCTGCCCTTGCGGACGTACGACACCGAGTAGCCGCTGTGCACCTCGGTGAAAGGCCGGGCATCGGGTCCAGTACTGCAGCGGTAGTCCACAACTTCGATAGGCCCGGATTGCAGTGCAGTGGCGGTCAACATGAATCACCCTGCCTGCGAGCTAAAAGGTGTGAAATCGTCGGTGCCATGAGACAGATTATGAAAGTTTCTGCGCAGTGGCGTTCGGGCTGGAGGAACGTATTCCCGTGCGCAAGGGGGTGCTTGCTATATTCGGTTCATGCTTAAACTGCTCGCCTTCGTCAGCCCTACTTTTTACCTCCGCTTGTCGCCGGAACGATTGACGATACGCAATGTCAGGACCGGTGCCTTCATTTCTGAAGTGCCTGAAATCGCCATCCTGCGCGGGGCGAAAAAACCGCAGATCCTGGGAGTGGGCGCCGAGGCTTCATTGCACCGGGCAACGCCTTCTGTGGAAGTTATTAACCCGTTTTCCCATCCGCGCACCATGGTGGGAGACTTCATCGCCGGTGAACAGGTCGTCAAGGCATTCATTCGCAAACTGACCGGGTCCGGCTGGCTGGCGACGACGCCGCGCGTTGTGTTTCATCCGCTGGGCGACCCGGCCGGCGGCTTCACCCAGGTGGAAATCCGGGCATTCCGGGAAATGGTGCTGGGCGCCGGCGCCTCCGATGTGTTGATGTGGCAAGGCCCTGAACTGACGGACGAGCAGGTAAGCTCCAACAAGCTTCCCGCCACAGGGCGGCTGCTCGACTGAATCAATCGGCGACGAGGCATTCGAGGAAAAGTTCCCACCTCGATAGCGGAATCTCTTAGGGTATTGCCGCTGCTTCAGCTCAGGCGGCGAGACTAACCTCTGGCGCTGGCACTACCCCCATCGATCGGACCCATCATGACCTCCTCCCCGCGCCTTTCTTTCACCTGGGCCGCTGGCCTGGTTGCAAGCAGCCTGCTGATTCTTTCAGGTTGCGCCGCTTGGGCACCAGCCGACCCGGTAGCGGTCATCCAGCGCGCGGAAACTGCCATGGGCGGCGCTGCACTCAATACGCTGCGTTATGCCGGCAGCGGCACAGGCTCCACTTTTGGCCAGGCCTGGCAGCCGGGTACCTCGTGGCCCAAGATCACCGTCACCAGCTTTTCGCGGCTCGTCGATTATCAGAACAGCGCCCTGCGTCAGGAGGCCGCGGTAACCCGCGCGGAAGCAAGCGGTGGCGGCGCCTTGCCCTTGATGGGCCTGGGCGAGCAACGCAGTGTCGGTATGTTGCAAGGCACCTGGGCCTGGAACATGGTGGGCCCTGCACCGGTCGCGTCGCCGGTGGCGCTGGATGGCCGGATCCACGATCTTTGGACCACACCGCACGGCGTTCTCAAGGCCGCACTGAAGAACAAGGCCACGGCCGGCACACGCACTCTTGACGGCAAGCCCTACACCACCTTGTCCTTCACCGAGCCGGGCCGGTTTGAGGCCACGGCCTATGTCAACGCCGACAACCTGGTTGAACGTATTGATTCGCGCCAGCCCAACCCCGTGATGGGCGATACACCCTCGGTCATCACTTTTTCCGGTTACCGGGACTATGCGGGCGTGAAATTCCCGAGCCGCATCCGGCAAACCATGGGCGGCACTGAGGTTCTGGACATCCAGGTGAGTGAAGTCCAGGTCAATATCGCGGCCGATATTGTTGCCCCGGAGCTGGTGCGCCAGTTTGCCGAGCGCGTTGTTGCCGAGAAGGCGGCGGACGGCGTCTGGCATCTGGCAGGTGGTTCACACAACAGTGTGCTGATTGAAATGAAGGACTACGCCGTGTTGGTGGAAACGCCGCTGTACGACGGTCGTTCAGCCGCTGTTCTGGCTGAGGTGCGCAAACTGGTGCCGGGCAAGCCGCTGCGCTACGTTGTCAATTCCCACCATCACTTTGACCACGCGGGCGGGCTGCGCACCGGGGTGTCCGAAGGTGCGACGCTGATCACCAGCGGCGCTGGCAAGCCCTGGTACGACAAAGCCATGAGCACCACCAACAGCATCCGCCCCGATGCGATGGCCCGATCGGGCCGACGCGCGACCGTGGAAGGCGTCAGCGGTAAACGGATTTTGAATGACGGCGCACGAACAGTGGAAATTTCAGAGATCCAGGGTAGCGTTCACGCGCAGGGCTTTTTGATGGTGTACCTGCCCAAAGAGAAAATCCTGATTGAGGCCGATGCCTACACCCCCGGGCCGCCCAATGCACCCGCTCCGGCCCAGCCCAACGCCAACCATGTGAACCTGGTGCAGAACATCGAACAAGGCAAGCTCGCTGTGGAGCGCATCCTGCCGTTGCATGGCCGCATCGTCCCTGTGAGCGAGTTGATGACGGCGGTCGGGCGTAAATAAAGCCCCCATGGTCGCTCACAACGCGCAAGCTCCCGAGGCCTTGCAGGCCGCGGCTCGCGAGACGCTTCGCCTCTGTCGCCTGTCCAAACCTGCTCAAGCAGGTTTGGAGCCGCAGGCTCCAGCCCCTCGGGGGCCGCTGCGCCTGCGGACTGGCAAAGCCAGATCCGCGGCCCCTGCTTGAATTGAAGAGCCTCCACATTCAGGCGTTGTCCCTGCGTCTTTTGCTTGAGGGGAAAGCCCCGCGACGCTCCGCCGAGGTGGACGTCAGGCCTCGCGCAAGGCCTTCTTGAGTTCTTCGCCGATTTCCGGTTTGTGCGCAAACGGGTTGGTCGGGTTGCGCGCCTGCAGGATGTCTTCCAGCCGCGTCTGCACCGAGCCGATGGCCTTGGGGTGGCTGTAGATGTAGAACTGGTTGGCGGCAACCGCATCGAAAACTTTTTGCGCCACTTCGGCCGCAGTCACCTTGCCCGAGCTTACGGCCTTGTCGCTCATGGCCTGACCAATCAACTGGCTTTTCGTCGGCTTGGCGGCCGGTAACGCATCCGGCCGATTCCGCTGGCTCTGGCCAATGCCTGTGGGAACGAAGAAAGGGCAAAGCACCGAGGCACTGATCTGGTCGGTCACCAGCGCGAGGTCCTGGTACAGGGTTTCGCTCATGCTGACCACCGCATGTTTGCTGACGTTGTAGATGCCCATGTTGGGTGCGTTCAGCAGCCCTGCCATGCTAGCCGTGTTGACGATGTGGCCCTGCCAGGCCGGGTCTTTTTTGGCGGCTTCGAGCATCATGGGCGTGAAGACGCGCACGCCGTGCGCGACGCCCATGAGGTTGACGCCAATGACCCATTCCCAGTCTTTCAGCGTGTTCTCCCAGATGAGGCCCCCTGCCCCGACCCCTGCATTGTTGAAGACAAAATGCGGCGCACCGAAGCGTGCCAGCACAGCCGCGCCCAAGGCTTCAACTTCGGTGGCTTTGGACACGTCGAGGCGAAAAGCCAGTACCTGCGCACCAGCGGCCGTCATTTCGGCCGCGGCCTTGTCCAGCGCGTCCTGCTGCACATCAGCCAGCACCAGGTTCATGCCAAGCCGGGCACCAATACGTGCGCACTCGAGGCCGAAGCCCGAACCGGCGCCGGTGAGAACGGCGGTCTTGCCTTTGAAATCCGTGATCATCAATAACTCCTTGAATTAAACCGGGCGCAGCATCTCGACGTGGGGAATGCCGTCTTCGATATATGGCGCGCCTGCAGTCAAAAAACCGTGCTGCAAATAAAACTTCTCAAGCCGGGCCTGTGCACCTATCCGTATGGGCTGCAGGCCCCAGTGTTGTCCGACGCAGGCAATGGACTGCCGCATGAGTTCGTGCCCCGTACCGCTGCCGCGGACAGACTCACGGGTGATCACGCGCCCTATGCTTGCCTCGGGAAACTTGATGCCTGCGGGGAAGCACCGCGCATAGGCCATCAGTTCACCACCGGCTGTACCAAGTACATGAACGGCCTTGTTGTCGGATCCATCCATGTCCTGAAAAGCGCAAGCCTGCTCGACCACGAAAACCTCGGTGCGCAGCTTCAGGAGTTCATAAAGTTCTGCGGCCGACAACGCATCAAACGCTGCAAACCGCCATGTAATGCTCATGCTGGTGTGGCTGCTTTCAGGACATAACCGATGCGCGGGAAATGCACGTGCAACGTGCCGGCGCGTTCGTCCCTGCGGCTCAGTGTGTAGTGCGTGCGCGTCGCGGCAATCAGCTCGCCCTCGGTCGGCTCTGGCCCGAAGCTTTCTGCCGTAACCGTGACGCGGCTGCCGAGCGGAATGCCGTGTTCGTCCTGGAAGGTGCTGTCACGCAACAGGCCATGGCCCACAACCATCGGCTCCTCTGCAGCCGCGGCGGCGATGGCCCTGGCGGCATCAAATTTTTCCATGCTGCCATGGCCGATGGCGTTCATGCGGTCCATCCACTCGAGCACGGCGGGCGTGAGCTGCAGGATGTCGGCCACCACCGGCGTACGCACGCGCGTGAACCACAGCGGGTGGTAGGCAGAAAAGTCGGCGATGCACGGCACCTGGCCGAGCAAAAAGGGTTGGTCATCAAGCATGTCCGACAGGCGCCGCAGGTAGGACTTGTAGGCTGCCGCTGCGTCGGCTGGGCGCAGGCGCACCATGCCGGCGCTCATGGCCTTGCGGTCTTCGCTGAACGCCAAGGCCGCCTCGGGCGGCCCGCCGGCAAACATGTGGGCCGCACCCTTGGGCCCGAGGTTGTGCGCCATCGCTGCCCAGAACAGCGAGCTATCGGCCCACTGCGCCAGGGTGCGCGCCAGGCCCTTGCCGGGCTCGGGGTAGATGGAAGGTGTGGGTTGCAGGTGTTCGAGCACATCGGAGATCAGCGCGCTGTCACAAAAAATATCGGCGCCAACCTGCATGAACGGCGTCTTGCGGTAACCCCCGGTGAGTGCCAGCACATCGGGCTTGGGCATGAGGGCCGGAATAACCACCGATTTCCAGGCGAGCTTTTTGTAGCCCAGGATGAGCCGGATCTTTTCCGAGAAAGGTGAATTCGGGTAGTGGTGAAGGATCAGGTCGGCCATTTTTTGTCTTTCGAAAAGGGGTTATCGCGGCATGGCGCGGGTAATCAGGGCATCAAAGGCCACACCCGCACCCAGGGTGCCGAATGCCTGGCCCCAGTTGCCGGCCAGACGTGAATCGCAGAAAGCGCTGAACACGGCGGCCGGTGCACTTTGGTAAAGCAGCGCAGCCTGCACGGCGAGGGCCACGTCCTGCGCGAGGCGGCGAGCCTCCATTTCAGTTGCCATTTCTTCCACACGGGTCGGCAGCGCGGCGGCAAGGCGGTCCAGCGCGGGGTGGGCGCCTTTGGCCGGAGCCAGTTCCCGCGCCAGCGCGGCGCCTGCATCGGCCTTGCGCAGTGCGCGCAGCAGGTCCAGCGCCATGATGTTGCCGGCGCCCTCCCAGATGGAGTTGAGCGGCATCTCGCGGTAGATGCGGGCCATGATGCCTTCACCGCCCTCTTCCACGTAACCGTTGCCGCCCAGGCATTCCATGGCTTCCTGGGCGAAGTGGCTGCCGCGTTTGCAGATCCAGAACTTGGCCACCGGCGTCAACAGGCGCGCCATGGCCTGCTCATGCGGATCGGTGCGCTTGTCAAAGGCGCGCGCCAGGCGGATGGACAGCGCGGTGGCGGCTTCGGATTCGAGCGCCAGGTCGGCCAGCACGTTGCGCATCAAGGGCTGGTCAATCAGCGGTTTGCCGAAAGCCTGGCGCTGAGCGCAGTGGTTCAGGGCAATGCTTAGCGCCTGACGCATGAGGCCGCTGGTACCCAGCGCGCAGTCCAGCCGGGTCATCGTGCCCATCTCGAGGATTTGCGGAACCCCGCGACCCTCTTCGCCGACCAGCCAGGCGATGGCGTTTTCAAATTCAACCTCGGAACTGGCGTTGGCCTTGTTGCCCAGCTTGTCTTTGAGGCGCTGGATGCGGATGGCGTTGAGATTGCCATCCGGCAGAACGCGCGGCAGGAAAAAACAGCTCAAGCCCGCGGGCGCCTGCGCAAGCACCAGAAAGGCGTCGCACATGGGCGCCGAGAAAAACCATTTGTGGCCGGTCAGGCGGTAGCGTTGGCCCCAGGCGTCGCTGCCGTCCGCTGCGGCCTGTGTCGTGTTGGCGCGCACGTCGGAGCCGCCCTGCTTTTCCGTCATGCCCATGCCCATGGTCACCCCGGCTTTGCCGGAGAAAAGCTTGAGCGCCGGGTCGTAGGCGCGGCTGGTGAGTTTGGGTGCCCATTCGGCGTGGATGGCCGCATTGCTACGCAGCGCCGGCGTGACCGCGTAGGTCATGGAAATCGGGCAGAGGGTGGACGACTCGAGTTCGGTGAACAGCATGAAACCAGCGGCCCTGAGAACGTGTGGCGAGGTACCTTCGCCGTTCCACGGTGTGCCATGCAGTCCGGCCTTGGTGGCCAGCTTCATCAGTTCGTGATAACTCGGGTGAAACTCCACCTGATCGACCCGCCGGCCGAAGCGGTCATGGCTATGCAGCTCCGGCGTGTGGGTGTTGGCCAGGCGCGCATGGGTTTGCATCTCCGCGCTGCCCAGGCTGGCACCCAGCGCGCTGAGCTCCGCCGTTGCCAGCTTGGGCGCGTTGAACTTCAGCGCATCGCGCAGGCCGCGGTTGGTGTCGAACAGGTTGTAGCCGACCAGGGGTTCGGGCTGGTTGAAGACTTCGTGGGTGACATTCATGGCATCCCTTTCAACGGCGGCGGAAATGCGGCGTCAAATCAACTTGACTAACTGTTTGCCGAAATTTTTGCCTTTGAGCAGACCCAGGAAAGCTTCCGGGGCAGCGGCGACGCCCTGCGCAATCGTTTCGCGCGGCTTGAGCTTGCCGGTGCCGACCAGCATGCCCAGCTCCTTCAGCGCGTCGGGCCAGACTTCCATGTGTTCGCTGACGATGAAGCCCTCGATCTTCAGGCGATTCGTCAGGATCAGCTGCGGGTAAGTCATGGGCAACGGCTGGCCGTCGTAGCCGGCGATCATGCCGCACAGGGCGATGCGGCCGAAGGCATTCATGCGTGTCAGCACGGCGTCCAGAATCATGCCGCCGACGTTCTCGAAGTAGCCATCAATACCATCCGGGCAGGCTTCCTTGAGAGCCTTGGACAGCGAGGCCGCATCCTTGTGTTGCTTGTAGTCGATGCAGGCATCAAAGCCCAGCTCATCGACGGCGTATTTGCATTTATCGGGCCCGCCGGCAATGCCAACAGCGCGGCAGCCGCGGGCCTTGGCCAGCGCACCAAAGGCACTGCCCACTGCACCGGTGGCGGCACTGATCACCATGGTCTGGCCGGCTTTCGGTTCGATGATTTTCACCAGGCCGTACCAGGCGGTGACACCCGGCATGCCAACCGCGCCGAGGTAATGCGACAGCGGCACATGGGTGGTGTCCACCTTGCGCAGGGCACCGGGCTGATTTGGATCGACCACGCTGTACTCCTGCCAGCCGCCCATGCCGACCACCTTGTCGCCCACTGCAAATTTGGGGTTTTTCGACTCGACCACTTCGCCGGCCGTGCCGCCGCCCATGACCTGGCCCAAAGCCTGCGGCTGGGCATAGCTCTTGGCGTCGTTCATGCGGCCGCGCATGTAGGGGTCCAGGCTCATGAAGTGGTGGCGCACCAGAACCTGGCCGTCTTGCAGCGCCGGGGTGTCGCTGCTGACGAGCTTGAAATTGCTGGCGACGGCTTCGCCGGTGGGACGGTTGTCGAGATGGATTTGCTTATTGACTGGCATGATGGCGTCCTGGTTTTGCTATGAATTTATGAGCTACTTACGCCCGTGGGATAAGGGCTGTGGCAAGATTTGATATGAAAAATACGTGTCAATCGGTTGAAATGCGGAAATTGAGCGGATTCACCTCTTTGGAACCCACGGGCAGGCGTTTGACGTATTTGAAAGTACCTGTGGCGTGTGCGCAGGCCTTGCCGTCTTCGTCATACACGGTGGCGTCGGTAAAAGCCATGGTGGCCGTGCTGTGCATGAGCCTGCCCTTGCCGCTGAGCTTGCCGCGCGCCGGTTGCATAAAACTGGTTTTCATCTCGATGGTGACCACGCCCATCTCCTGGCGCGCACTGCGCGCAGCCGTGGCCATGACGACATCCAGCAAGGTCATCAGCGCCCCGCCGTGCGTGACCTGAAACGAGTTCAGGTGTTCTGGCTTGGGCAGGTAGTCGATCTGCGAATGCCCGCCTTCGAACAGCACCAGCTCGAAGCCAAGGTGATGAACGAAAGGAATTTCAACGCCGAAGTTCATGCTGTTATCCCCAGTTGATGGTTCATTTTTCGTGGGCGTAGCGAGCAGGCGTCAGGCGAGGCGGACGGAGCGCAGGAACCGGAACGTACTCAGGTACGTGAGGATTTCGAGCACCGCCCAACGACGCATCACGCCTGCGCAGTAGTCCACGTTAGCCACCGGTTACTGCGGAGACGCCGCCGTCCACAGCCAGCCACTGCGCCGTGATGTGTTTGCCGGCATCCGACGCATACAGCACGCAGAGTCCCTTGAGGTCCTCGTCATCGCCCAGGCGCAGCAGTGGTGCATGCGCAGCCAGCTTTTCCTCACCCAGGGCCTTGAGGGTGCCGACGGTCATCTTGCTCGGGAAGAAGCCCGGGCAGATGGCATTGACGGTGATGTTGTACTTGCCCCATTCGCAGCCGAGTGTGCGTGTGAAGTTGATGACTGCGCCCTTGGACGTGTTGTAGGCCACCGTGGTCATCTCGGGTGGGTTGCCACCCAGGCCGGCGATAGAGGCAACGTTGATGATGCGGCCGGAACGGCGCGCGATCATGCTGTGTTTGGCGATGTGCTGGCTCAGGATGAAGTAGCCGCGAATGTTCAGGTTCATGACCTTGTCCCAGGCTTCGACCGGGTGGTCTTCGGCGGGCGCGCCCCAGGCGGCGCCGGCGTTGTTGACCAGGATGTCTACGTGGCCGAAGCGTTTGATGGTTTCATCGGCCAGGCCGCGGATGTCGGCTTCTTTGGCGCAGTCGGCGGCGATCCAGTCCACGGCGATGCCAGCGGCCTTCAGTGTGGCTGCAGACTCCTCGAGGTCTTCGGCCTTGCGCGAACTCAGCATGATTTTGGCGCCGGCTTCGCCGAGCGCCTGCGCCAGCTGCAAGCCCAGGCCGCGCGAACCGCCGGTGACCAGCGCGGTCTTGCCGGTGAGGTCGAACAGCTGCTGGATGGTACGGGTCATGGTCGGGCTCCTTGTTCTGGGGTAAAAATGAAAATGAGTGTCGCGCAATGCATGCCGGCCGGCTGTCGCGCGGTGGACGGCCGGGAGTGGAAAGGGGTCAATCGCCGGGGGTCAGGCGGGAGCGGACATAGATCAGCGAAAAGCCGATGGCGGCCACAATGCCGCCGACCACCACCATGGACCAGCCGAGCGGGTCGTGGGTGCGCTGCACCGACAGGCCCAGCACCAGCGTCAGCAGCCCGCCATAAATGAGAACCCAGATCAGCGTTTGCAGGCGGGCAATCGACTTGTTCGACGTGGTGCCCCCCGATTCCTTGAAAAACCCCATCAGAAAGCCTCCTCCGGCAATTCGGCACAGGTCAGGTCGCGGGTTGCGACCACCTTGAGCCATGCGTCGATTTTAGGCAATTCGTAGTGATAAAAGTAACGCAATGCGCCCAGCTTACCTGCCGTAACAGCTATCGATTTTGTAGCGTCTGCCTTCAGGGCGGCCAGCGCCACGTCCAGCCAGATCCAGGCCAGGACGGTATGGCCGAAGCCTTGCATGTAGGGGACGGCGTTGGCCAATGCATCGGTCGGGTTGCCGGTGGCCCAGGCGGCTTTGGTGGTCGCACCCACCTGCAGCAGCGCCTGGCCCAGTGCGCTGGCATGGGCGGCGAGTTCGGGCACCTGGATGGCGCGCTCAATCGTGCTGTTGATGCGTGCGGCCAGCAGTTGCAGGCCCTTGCCGCCTTCCATCAACACCTTACGGCCCAGCAGATCGGTGGCCTGAATGCCGTGGGTGCCCTCATGGATCATGTTCAGACGGTTGTCGCGCCAGTATTGCTCGACCGGGAAGTCGCGCGTGTAGCCATAGCCACCGTGAATCTGGATGGCCAGCGAGTTGGCTTCCAGGCACCATTCGCTGGGCCAGCTTTTCGCAATCGGCGTGAGTACCTCCAGCAGCAGGCGCGCCTCATCGGCGGCCTGGGGCTCAGCGGTGTGCTGCTCGTCCACCAGGCGAGCGCAATACAGCTCCAGCGCTAGCGCTCCTTCGCAATAACTTTTCTGGGCCAGCAGCATGCGTTTGACGTCGGCGTGTTCAACGATGCGCACCTGCGGCTGGGCCGAGTCTTTGCCCGCCGGGCCAACCGGCCTGCCCTGCGGCCGGTTCTTTGCGTAGTCGAGCGAAGCGTAATAGCCGGCCATGCCCAGCATCACTGCGGCTGTGCCCACGCCGATTCGCGCCTCATTCATCATGTGGAACATGCAGCGCAAGCCTTCATGCGGCTTGCCGACCAGATAGCCGACAGCACCGGCCTCCCCGCCCACCGGGTACTTGCCTTCGCCGAAGTTCAGCAGCGTGTTGGTCGTGCCGCGCCAGCCCAGCTTGTGGTTCAGGCCGGCCAAGGCCACGTCGTTGCGCTCGCCGGTGAGCTGGCCGTCTGCGCCCACCATCTTCTTGGGCACGATGAACAGCGAGATGCCGCGCGTGCCAGCAATGAGCTTGCCATCCGGGCCCGGAATCTTTGCCAGCACCAGGTGGATGATGTTTTCGGTCAGCTCGTGTTCGCCAGCCGAGATCCACATCTTGTTGCCCTTGAGGCGGTAGCGCGGCCCCAGCGGCTCGGCCTCAAAGTCCGCACCATCCGGCACGGCACGCGTCGTAATGTCGCTCAGCGAGGAGCCGGCCTGCGGCTCGCTCAGGCACATGGTGCCCGAGAAGCGCCCGGCAAACTCGTTGCGCGCAAACACGGCTTTCTGTGCCTCGGTGCCATGCACCAGCAGCAAATTGGCATTGCCCTTGGTCAGCAGGCTGGAGCCCATGCTGACCGAGGCCATCGCAAAAAAGCAGTTGGCCGCCGCCTCGATGGTGTAAGGCAGCTGCATGCCGCCCTCCTCGTAGTCCTGCGCGGCGCTGAGCATGCCCGAGCCGGCATAGGCCTTGTTGGCGTCGTGTGTGGCTTGTGGCAGGATGACTTTTTCGCCGTCAAACTGCGGCTCCTGCGTATCGACCAGCCGGTTGAAGGGTGCGTATTTCTCGCGGGCGATACGTTCGCAGGTGTCAAACACCGCATCGAAGGTTTCGCGCGAATGGTCTGCAAAACGCTCGCGCTGGTTCAGCGATTCAGCGTTCAGCCATTGGTAAAGCAGAAAATCCAGGGTGGGACGAAGGCTCATGGTGCTCTCACTTTTAGCTGGGGCGTACCCATCAATAAATAGGGGCCGGGCCGCCTGTCCGGCTTTATGCGGACAGTCAGCTCAGCCCCTTGGTCTGTGTGCTCGCTGGAGAAACTCAGAGCACTTCAAAAATGCCCGCAGCGCCCATGCCGCCACCAATACACATGGTCACGCAGACACGCTTGGCGCCGCGGCGCTTGCCTTCGATCAGTGCGTGGCCGGTCAGACGCTGGCCGCTGACGCCGTAGGGGTGGCCGACCGCAATCGCACCGCCATTGACGTTGAGGTTTTCCATGGGAATGCCCAGCTTGTCGCGGCAATAGATCACCTGCACGGCAAACGCTTCGTTGAGTTCCCACAGGTCGATGTCGCTGACCTTCAGGCCCAGGCGCGCCAGCACTTTGGGAATCGCGTAGACCGGGCCGATGCCCATTTCGTCAGGCTCGCAGCCGGCCACCGCGAAGCCGAGGAAGCGACCCAGCGGTTTCAGGCCTTTTTTCTCGGCAACTGTTTCGTTCATCACCACGACCGCACCGCCGCCATCGGAAAACTGGCTGGCGTTGCCGGCCGAAATCACGCCGCCGGGGATGGCCGGCTTGATGCCGCTGATGCCTTCCTTGGTCGTACCTTCGCGGATGCCTTCGTCCTTGCTGACCGTGACCTGTTTGGTGGTCAGGCCCATCACCGCATCGGCCACACCCATGGTCACGGTGATCGGAGCGATCTCCGCGTCAAACAGGCCCGCCGCCAGGGCGGCCGTGGCCTTTTGCTGGCTGGCAGCGCCGTATTCATCCATCTGCTCGCGCGAGATGCCGTAACGTTTGGCGACTTGCTCCGCCGTCTGCAGCATGTTCCAGTAAATCTCGGGCTTGTTCTTCACCAGCCAGGAGTCGGCCAGCATGTGGGTGTTCATTTCCTGCTGCACGCAGGAAATGCTTTCGACACCGCCGGCCACATAGATGTCGGCTTCGCCGGCAATGATGCGCTGGGCGGCCATGGCGATGGTCTGCAGGCCGGACGAGCAGAAGCGATTGACGGTCATGCCGGACACGGTGATGGGGCAACCCGCGCGCAACGCGATCTGGCGCGCGATGTTGGCGCCCGTCGCACCTTCGGGGTTGGCGCAGCCCATGATCACGTCCTCAACCTCGCCCGCCTCGATGCCGGCGCGTTTGATGGCGTGTTCGACCGCATGGCCGCCCAGGGTGGCGCCGTGGGTCATGTTGAAGGAACCCTTCCAGCTTTTGGCCAGGGGGGTGCGGGCGGTGGAAACGATTACAGCTGAAGTCATGTGAATCTCCGGAAATTAATTGAACGTCTTGCCTTCGGCGGCCATCAGTTGAAGGTCTTGCCTTCAGCAGCAAGACGGGCCAGCAGCGGCGCCGGTTGCCAGAATTTGGCGTCGTCCAGCGGGTTCTGGGCAAAACGCTTCATGGTCTGCACCACGTTGAACAGGCCAATCTGGTCGGCATAGTTCATGGGGCCGCCGCGGTAGATCGGGAAGCCGTAGCCCATGAGGTAGACCATGTCGATGTCGCTGGCCCTGGAGGCAATGCCCTCTTCCAGGATGTGTGCCGCCTCGTTGACCAGCGAATACACCAGGCGCTGGACGATCTCCTCGTCGGAAATCTTGCGCGGGGTGATGCCCAGCGAAGCACGGTGATCTTCAATCATCTTCACAACTTCGGCGTTCGGAATGGCGTCGCGCTTGCCAGGCACGTAGTCGTACCAGCCGGCGCCGGTTTTCTGGCCGAAGCGGCCCTTTTCGCACAGTAAATCGGCTGTCTTGCTGTATTTCATGCCTGGCTTTTCCTGGTAGCGGCGCTTGCGGATGGCCCAGCCGATGTCGTTGCCGGCCAGATCGCCCATGCGGAAGGGGCCCATGGCCATGCCGAATTTCTCCATCGCCTTGTCGACCTGCGCAGGCGTGCAGCCCTCGTCGAGCAGGAAGCCGCCCTGGCGGCCGTATTGCTCGATCATGCGGTTACCGATGAAGCCGTCACAGACGCCGGAAACCACGGCGGTCTTCTTGATCTTCTTGGCTGCAGCCATCACGGTAGCCAGCACGTCTTTGGCGGTTTTTTCGCCGCGGATCACTTCAAGCAGCTTCATCACGTTGGCGGGGCTGAAGAAATGCATGCCGACCACGTCCTGCGGGCGCTTGGTGAACGAGGCAATCTTGTTGACGTCCAGCGTGGACGTGTTGGAGGCCAGGATGGCGCCGGGTTTCATCACACGGTCGAGTTCCTTGAACACTTTTTCCTTGACGCCCATTTCCTCGAACACGGCCTCGATCACCATGTCGGCGTCTTTCAGGTCGTCGTAGCTCAAGGTGGTGCTGAGCAGGCCCATGCGCTGGTCGTATTTGTCCTGCTTGAGCTTGCCCTTCTTGAGCTGGGCTTCGTAGTTCTTGCGGATGGTGGCAATGCCCTTGTCCAGCGCTTCCTGCTTCATCTCCAGCATCTTGACCGGGATGCCGGCGTTCAGGAAGTTCATGGCAATGCCGCCACCCATGGTGCCGGCACCGATCACGGCCACCGACTTGATCTCGCGCTTGGGCGTGTCTTCCGGCACGTCGGGAATTTTGGAGGCGGCACGCTCGGCCGCAAAAATGTGGCGCAGCGCCTTGCATTCCGGCGTCCACATCAGGTTGATGAAGATTTCACGCTCGAAAGCCATGCCGTCATCGAATTTTTTCTTCGTGGCAGATTCAACCGCATCCACGCACTTGGCCGGTGCGGGAAAGTTTTTGGCCATGCCCTTGACCATGTTGCGTGCAAACTGGAAGTAGGCGTCGCCGTTCGGGTGTTTGCAAGGCATGTTGCGCACCAGCGGCAGGGGACGTGTGTCGGACACCGACTGGGCAAAGGCCAAAGCCTCTTCGGCCAGGGACTCGGCGGACGCGGCCATCTTGTCGAACAGCTTCTGGCCGGGAATCTGGGCCAGCAGTTCGCTCTTGACTGGCTCGCCACTGACAATCATGTTCAACGCAGGCTCCACACCCAGGGCCCGAGGCAGGCGCTGCGTACCGCCAGCGCCGGGAATCAGGCCCAGCTTGACTTCAGGCAGGGCCACGTTGGTGCCGGGCGCGGCAATGCGGTAATGGCAGCCCAGCGCCAGCTCCAGCCCGCCGCCCATGCAGACGGAGTGAACTGCAGCCACCACAGGTTTGGCCGAGTTTTCAACCGCGAGGATGACGCTCAGCAGGTTGGGTTCGGCGAGTGCTTTGGGCGATCCGAATTCCTTGATGTCGGCGCCGCCGGAAAAGGCCTTGCCGGCGCCGGTGATGACAATCGATTTGACAGCCGCATCGGCATTGGCTTTTTGCAGGCCGTCGGTGATGCCCAGGCGGGTGGCGTGACCCAGGCCATTGACTGGCGGGTTGTCCAGGGTGATCACCGCGACGCTGCCGTGAACTTCATATTTGGCTGTCATTTGCTTTCCTTTGTTGGGTATTACCCGGCCATTTAACTGGCCGGGACGGAATCTTCAGACGGTCGAAAGCTAAAAATAGTACGACCGTTCTTTTTGTCATTGTAGAGGGCTTATGTTGCAGTGCAACCCTTGCCCCTGCCTGCCTTGTCCCAGTCGCGACAAAACCGGGCTTGCGGTCTTAACCTGTGAGGCTGTGAAGATTTCGTAGCGAGCGGGCTGGGGGCTGCTAGGAGCGGAGCCGTACAAAAGTACGGTGAGCACCGCAGGAGTCAGATCGGGTCGCGCAGTAGAAAGACTCACAGTCTCACACTTCCAGCCATTCCTTGCGGATGTAGGTATCGGCACGCAGGCTGTCCGGCGTGCCCTGGAACACGATACTCCCATGCCCCATGACCAGCGCACGGTCGGAAATAGCCATGGCAATGGTCAGCTTCTGCTCAATCAGCAGCACGGAGATGCCCTTGGCCTTCAGAGTCTGGAGGTACTGCCCTACCAGTTCAACAATTTTCGGCGCCAGGCCCTCGGTCGGCTCGTCAATGATGATCAGGTCCGGGTCGCCCATCAGCGTGCGGCACAAGGTCAGCATCTGCTGCTCGCCGCCCGACAGCACTCCCGCCTCGGTGTGCTGGCGCTCCCTGAGGCGCGGGAACATCTGGTACATGTCCTCGAACGACCAGCGGCTACCCTTGCCCTTGCCTTTCTGGCCCAGCATCAGGTTCTGGTGCACCGTGAGCGTCGGGAAAATATCGCGGTTCTCGGGAACGTAGCCAATGCCCAGATGTGCGACTTCGTAAGCCTTCTGACCAACAATCTGTTTGCCCTTCCATTGGATGTCGCCCTCGCATTCAACGAGACCCATGATGGCCTTGGCTGTGGTGGAGCGGCCGGAACCGTTGCGGCCCAGCAGGGCCACGATTTCACCGGGCTGCACATCAAAGTGGACGCCGTGAAGTACATGGCTCTTGCCGTAATAGGCGTGGAGGTTTTCGATTTTCAGCATGAAAGGCTCCGACGGGCCGCCCCTAGGCAGCCTTTGGCCCCCTCGGGGGGAAGCGTAGTACACGAAGTGACAAGCGTGGGGGCCATGTTCAGTGTCCTCCCGCCTGGGAATCGGCCACGGCAGACCCGAGGTAAGCCTCTTGAACGCGGGGATTGGCGCGCACTGCCTCGGGCACGTCGAAAGCCAGCACTTCGCCATACACGACAACCGCAATCTTGTCGGCCAGGCCGAACACCACGCCCATGTCGTGTTCCACCGTGAGCAGGGTCTTGCCGACCGTGACTTCCTTGATCAGCTTGATGAAGCGGGTGGTTTCGCTGCGGCTCATGCCTGCAGTCGGTTCGTCGAGAAGGATGACGCTGGCACCGCCGGCAATGGTGATGCCGATCTCCAGCGCGCGCTGCTCGGCATAGGTCAGGTTGATAGCCAGCACATCGCGCTTTTTGTCCAGCTTGATCATCTTCATCAGCTCATCGGCGCGGTCATTCGCATCGTCCAGGTTGGCGAGGAACTTCAGGAAGGTGTATTTGTAGCCCAGGCTCCAGAGCACACCGCAGCGCAGGTTCTCGAACACGCTGAGCTTGGGGAAGATGTTGGTGATCTGGAAGCTGCGCGACAGGCCGGCCCGGTTGATCTCAAACGGTTTCTTGCCGTCAATGCGCTGGCCGTTGAGCAGCACTTCACCGCTGGTGGGAGCGAAGCGCCCGCTGATTAGATTGAACAGCGTGGATTTGCCGGCGCCGTTGGGGCCGATGATGCCGACGCGTTCGCCGGCGGTTACCGCTATGTTGACGCCGCGGATGATTTCAGTCTTGCCGAAACTCTTGCGCAGGTCTTTCAGTTCAAGTGCATAGGTCACGACAAGGCCTCCCTGCGCTTGATTTCCTTCTCGATATATTCTTGAATTTCGCCCCATTCGCGCAAGAACTGACGGCGCGTGACCTCAAACAGGCCCAGGCCGGTCAATGTGACGAAGGCAGCGCCGAACCAGCTGTTCAATCCCTTGGAGTCGAGAGGAATACCCAGGAAACGCAACTCGGATCCCAGCGTAGTGTTGAGCTGGAGGTGATAGACCATTTCGATCATGGCTGCGGCACCCACCAGCAGAATGAGCGCCGTGACGGCGAGCGCCAGATAGCTGACCCACAACTGCCTGAGCTTGCCAAAGGCGGCCACGCGCAGGTTCATCATGATCAGGCTGGCAATTCCGCCCGGCGCATACATGACCATGAACAGGAAGATCAGGCCCAGGTAGAGCAGCCAGGCTTTGGTGAATTCCGACAGCAGCACAAAGGCCAGCACCATCAGGATGCCGCCGATGATGGGACCGAAAAAGAAGGTCGCGCCGCCCAGGAAGGTGAACAGCAGGTAAGCCCCCGAGCGCGCGGCACCGACCACCTCTGCCGTGACGATTTCGAAGTTCAGCGCCGCCAGTCCGCCCGACAGACCGGCAAAAAAACCGGCAATGATGAAGGCGAAATAACGCACCTTCTGCGTGTCATAACCGACAAACTCGACCCGCTCCGGGTTGTCGCGCACGGCGTTGAGCATGCGTCCCAGGGGTGTTCGTGTGAAGGCAAACATGGCGCCGACGGCTACAAAGGTGTAGACCGCGATCAGGTAGTAAACCTGAACCTGCGGGCCGAAGGTGATGCCCATCACGGCCTTGCCGGTCACGCGGTTGCCAGACACGCCGCCTTCCCCGCCAAAAAACTCGGGGATCATCAGCGACAGCGCGAACACCAGTTCGCCCAGGCCCAGGGTGATCATGGCAAATGTGGTGCCCGACTTGCGCGTGGTGACATAGCCGAACAACACGGCAAAACCCACACCGGCCAATGCACCAACCAATGGCACCACGGACACCGGCAGGGGGAGCGATCCGTTACCGATGCTGTTTAGCGCGTGGATGGCCAGGAATGAACCCAGACCGGTGTAGACCGCGTGCCCGAAGCTCAGCATGCCGCCCTGCCCCAGCAGCATGTTGTAAGACAGGCAGGCGATGATGGCAATGCCCATTTGCGACAGCACGGTCATGGCCAGGCCGCTGCCAAACAAAAGCGGTGCCACGGCAAGCAGCAGCGCAAACAGACCCCAGGTGAGCCAGCGCCCGATATTGAGCGGAGCAAATTGGTAATGCGTTTTCATGCCTCAGCCCTCCCGCTTGCCAAGCAGGCCACGGGGCCTGAAGATCAGGATGAGCACCAGGAAGAGGTAAGGAAGAATGGGAGCCACTTGCGACAGGGTGAGTTTGATGTACGAGTTGTTGGCCACGCCAGCACTGAGCGGCAGGCCGATCTGCTGGGCCAGGGTGGCGAGTGAGTAATCGAACGCCACGGCAAAGGTCTGGATCACACCGATCAGCAGCGAAGCCACAAAGGCTCCCGACAGGGAACCCATGCCGCCCACCACGACAACGACGAAGATGACGGAACCCACGGTGGCCGCCATGGCCGGCTCGGTCAGGAAGGTGCTCCCACCAATCACGCCGGCCAGGCCCGCCAGCGCGGAGCCGGCGCCGAACACCAGCATGAACACGCGCGGCACGTTGTGGCCCAGCGATTCGACGGCCTCCGGGTGCGTGAGCGCAGCCTGGATCACCAGGCCGATGCGGGTACGGGTCAGCAGCAGCCAGACCGACCCCAGCATCACCAGCGCCACCAGCATCATGAAACCGCGTGTGGCCGGGAAAGGCGAGCAGACGATACGCACCGCAGCATCCGCTGCACTGCAAAGCTCGGCAGGCGCAACGCCCCAGTGCAGGCTCATTCCCTTGACGGAATCGTTAATCAGGGTGAACGCCGGCCCTTGCAGTACTGCAGGAGGATGGAATTCCAGGGCAATGCGGCCCCAGACCAGTTGTACCAGCTCCACAATCACGTAGGACAACCCGAAGGTGATCAGCAGTTCGGGCACGTGGCCGAACTTGTGCACCTTGCGCAGGCTCACACGCTCGAACAAGGCGCCGAGTGCACCAACCACCAGGGGCGCTATCAGCAACGCAGGCCAGAAACCGACGAACTGGGCCACGGTGTAACCCACGTAGGCACCCAGCATATAGAAGCTGGCGTGCGCAAAATTCAGGACGCCCATCATGCTGAAAATCAGCGTGAGCCCGGAACTCAGCATGAACAGCAAGAGCCCGTAGCTCAGCCCGTTCAGCATCGAGATGATGAAAAACTCCATTCCAGCTAACCTTCCTCACCGGTAAAAGTAAAAGAGCCCGATACGGCAACCCGCTCGGGCTCTGTCTTCAGGCGTTTTTGATTACGGACGCTTCATCTGGCAGCTGGTCGGCGTGCTCGAAATGTAGTTCGGGTATTCCTTGAGCATTGCCAACGTCATGCCGGTCTTCTCGGGGCTGTAGGGGCTCTTGGCATCGGTCTTTTGCCAGACCGACATGTACAGCGGCTGCTGCAGCTGGTGATCGGTTTTGCGCATCTCCACCTCGCCGTTGAAGCTCTGCACCCGCAGGCCTTCCATCGCCGCCGCCACCTTCACGGGGTCGGTGGATTTGGCCTTGGCCATGGCCGCACCCAGCATCTCGTAGATGCGGATGGTCGAGCCGGTGTAGAAGTCGTCGTTGTACTTGGTGTTGAACTCGTTCATCCACTTTTCCATCTGCCCACCCATGTTGTAGTGGTTGTAGGCAATTTGATAGACGCGCCCGGCGCCGTTTTGTCCCAGGGCCGTAGGCGTGCCAGTGACGCCGGCGTAGTAGGTGAAGAACTTGCCGGTGTAGCCGTTTTCGTTGGCGGCCTTGATCAGCAGCGAGAGATCGGAACCCCAGTTGCCAGTGATGACTGTGTCGGCGCCGGATGCCTTGATCTTGGCGATGTAGGGCGCAAAGTCACGTGTCTGGGCCAACGGGTGCAGGTCTTCGCCCACAAACTGGATGTCCGGGCGCTTGCGTGCCAGGGATTCCTTGGCGAACTTGGCGACCTGGTGGCCGTGCGAGTAGTTCTGGTTCAGCAGGTAGATCTTTTTGATGTCTTTCTGATCCGCCATGAAGCTGGACATGGCCTCCATCTTCATCGAGGTATCGGCATCAAAGCGGAAGTGCCAGTAGCTGCACTTGCTGTTGGTCAAGTCCGGATCGACCGCCGAGTCATTGAGGTACATCACCTCTTTGCCCGGGTTGCGCTCATTGTGTTTGGTGATTGCATCGGACAGGGCCAGCGCGACTGAAGAGCCGTTGCCCTGGATGATGTAACGCACGCCCTGGTCGATGGCGGCCTTCAGCGCGTTCAGGCTTTCCGCCGGGCTGAGTTTGTTGTCGATGGTTGAGAACTCAAATTTCACGCCGGCGGGGTTGCCGGTACCGCTGTATTTTTCGGCAAAAAACTGATACCCCTTGGTCTGGGCGACGCCGACCGGCCCCAGCAACCCGGTCAAAGGATCAATCCTGACCAGCTTGACAGTTTCGCCCTTGAGCGGCCCGGCTGCGAACATGGGCGCGCCAGCCGCCTTGGCGGGAGCGGCTTTGGCCGCAGGCGCAGCCTTGGCCGCGGGTGCTGCCGGTTTTGCAGGCGCAGCAGGCTGCGCAAAAACAGTACCGGCGCATGCAAAAGCAGCGGCCAGTGCGAGGTGTCTGATCTGAAAAGTCATCAATGTCTCCTAGGTAATCACAATGAAACGAGCGTACAAGTTTTGTGCAGTGCAGCGGTCAGGGATTGCCCCTAAGCGCAGGGCGTTTCTATCGCCAATGCGACACGCCGACGCACAGCGGGAAAAACCGGTTCTGCACTGCAGCCGCACGCTTTTTACCCGTCTTCAGACCGAAGGCAGCTTGTAGTCCTTGAGTTGCTCGCGCAAACGGGTCTTGAGCATCTTGCCGGTGGCACCCAGCGGGATGGCATCGACAAAAACCACGTCGTCCGGGATCTGCCACTTGGCTGTCTTGCCTTCGTAAAACTTGATCAGTTCTTCGCGCGTGACCTCTGCGCCGGGTTTTTTGACCACGGCGATGATGGGCCGCTCGTCCCATTTGGGATGCCTGACACCGATACAGGCGGCCATGGCCACGGCCGGATGCGCCACCGCGATGTTTTCGATGTCGATGGAGCTGATCCACTCGCCGCCGGACTTGATCACGTCCTTGCTGCGGTCGGTGATTTGCATGTAACCGTCGGGGTCGATGGTGGCCACGTCGCCGGTCGGGAACCAGCCATCAATCAGCGGGTTGCCGCCCTCGCCCTTGAAGTACTCGGCCACGATCCATGGCCCCTTGACGTACAGGTCGCCAAAGGCCTTGCCGTCCCAGACGATTTCATTGCCTTCCGGATCGACGATTTTCATGTCCACGCCATAGATGGCCCGCCCCTGTTTCAGGCGGATCTTCATCTGCTCGTCTTTCGACATGCCCAGGTGCTTGTTCTTAAGGGTACACAGGGTGCCCAGCGGTGACATTTCGGTCATGCCCCAGGCGTGCAGCACCTCGACGCCATAGTCTTCCTGGAAGGCGTGGATCATCGCCGGCGGACAGGCCGAGCCGCCAATGACCGTGCGCTTGAGCGTGGAGAATTTCAGGCCTGCGGGTTTCATGTGGCCCAGCATCATCTGCCAGACCGTGGGCACACCCGCGGCATAGGACACTTTTTCGTTCTCGATCAACTCGTAAATCGACTTGCCGTCGAGTGCCGGGCCGGGAAACACCAGTTTGGCGCCGGTCAGCGCGGCCGAGTACGGAATGCCCCAGGCGTTAACGTGGAACATGGGGACCACCGGCAGGATGGAGTCGCGCGCGCTCAGGCACATCACATCGGGCAAGGCGGCCGCATACGCATGCAGGATGGTCGAGCGGTGGCTGTAAAGCGCGGCCTTGGGGTTGCCCGTGGTGCCGCTGGTGTAACACATGCTCGACGCCGAGTTCTCGTCAAAGCTGGGCCACTTGTAGTCAGGTGAATGCGGGGCAATCCAGGCCTCGTAGCTGCTCAGGTTCGGAATGCCGCTGTCGGCCGGCAGCTTGTCTGCATCGCAAAGCGCGATGTAATGCTTGATGGTGTTGCATTTCGCGTGGAAGGCCTGAACCAGCGGCAGGAAGGACATGTCGAAAAACAGCACCTGGTCCTCGGCATGGTTGGCAATCCAGGACACCAGGTCCGGGTGCAGGCGCGGATTCAGCGTGTGCAGTACGCGGCCGGACCCGCTGACGCCGAAATACAGCTCCAGGTGCCGGTAGCCGTTCCAGGCCAGGGTGGCAATGCGGTCACTGAACTGCAGCTTGAGCGCATCCAGTGCCTTGGCCACCTGGCGTGAACGCCGGGCAACATCGCGATAGGTGTAGCGGTGAATATCGCCTTCTACCCGGCGCGAAACAATTTCTGCATCGCCGTGGTGGCGCTCGGCAAAATCAATCAGCGATGAAATCAGCAGTGGCTGGCCTTGCATCAAACCCAACATGGCTTCGTCTCCTTTTTTGATCCGGTAAAAATTCTGGTCTATCCGACGGTGTCGTGAAGGCATGGTAACGCCGCGCGTTGCGGGCCCTGCACCGGAAATTCCCGCAACCTGCATCATGGCGGCAGCACCGCAGACTATGGACCGGTGCTGCCGGCCGAGCAAAGCTTGTCGCTGCCCCGACAGTTTGTAGGTACAAACCCGGAAACGGCAAAACCTGCGAAGACGCTGCGCGAGGCGAGGACAATCGCAGCCATGCCCTTTGATGAAGCCGTTTTCTCGCACCACCGCTTTCTGCACGGCCAGCCGTGGTTTGCCGCCCTGTCCGCCGACACCCGTACCCGCATGCTGGAGCGCACCATCACGCTGTCCGGCCGCAAAGGCGAGGTCATGCTGGCCGCCGGTTCACCGGTCAAGGGCTGGTATGCGGTGCTGTCGGGGCTGGTCAAGCTACAAAGCACTTCCCCCACAGGCAAGGTGTCGGCCTTCCTGGGCGTACCCGATGGCGAGTGGTTTGGCGAGGGCTCGGTCCTGAAGACCGAGCCGCGCCGTTATGACGTGATTGCCCTGCGCGACACCTTGCTGCTGTGCCTGCCGCGCGCCCAGTTTGACGAATTGCTGGCGCACTGCCTGCCGTTCAACCACTTCCTGGTTACGCATTTGAACCGGCGCCTGGGCCAGGCCATGACCATCATCGAAGCGGAGCGCCTGCGCTCGCCCGAGCAACGCGTGGCCCTGTACCTGACCCGGGTGTTCTGGCAGGGCCGGCGTCGGCTGGTGCTTTCGCAGGAAGAACTCGGTCATCTGGTCGGCCTGTCGCGGCAAACGGTCAACCGGGCCCTCAAGTCGATGGAGCAGCAGGGCCTGGTGTCGCTGGAGTTTGGTCGGGTCGCCATGCTGGATGAACACGCGCTTGCCGCGTATGCGGTCAAGCCGGCGGGCGCCGTGGCAGCCGACCGTTCGTGAAGCCAATCTGACGCGAAGAAGCCTTTAACCCCATCTGCACGGGGCTGCTTGCACCATAGGACAATGGCTTGATGAACGCAGTCACCGACGAATCCCTGCTTGCCGTCCCGGGCCTGACCTGGAACAACCGTTTTGCCGCGCTGGGCCCGGATTTCCATACCGAACTGTTGCCCACCCCCTTGCTATCCCCCTATTGGGTCGGCCGCAACGCCGCCATGGCCCGTGAATTGGGGCTGGAGGAAGCCTGGTTCGAATCACAGGCAGCGTTAGAGCTGTTCACCGGCAACATGGTCGCCGAAGGCTCGCAGCCGCTGGCCAGTGTTTACAGCGGCCACCAGTTTGGCCAGTGGGCGGGGCAGCTCGGCGATGGCCGGGCCATCCTGCTTGGGGAGATCGATACCGCAGGCGGTCCGCAGGAAATCCAGCTCAAGGGGGCAGGCATGACGCCCTATTCGCGCATGGGCGACGGCCGCGCCGTGCTGCGCAGCTCGATCCGCGAATACCTGTGTTCAGAGGCCATGCATGGTCTGGGCATCCCAACCACGCGCGCCCTGTGTGTCACTGGCTCTGACGCCCGAGTCCGGCGCGAGGAAATCGAAACGGCTGCCGTGGTGACGCGCACTTCACCCAGTTTCATCCGCTTCGGCCACTTCGAACACTTCAGCTACAGCGGGCAACATGAGCAGCTCAAAGCCGTTGCCGACTTCGTGATCGACAATTTTTACCCGGCCTGTCGCGAAAGCGCGCAGCCTTATGCCGCCCTGCTGCAGGCTGTCAGCGAACGCACGGCGGCGCTGATGGCTGCCTGGCAGACCAGCGGCTTCTGCCACGGCGTGATGAACACCGACAACATGAGCATCCTGGGCCTGACCATTGATTACGGTCCCTTCCAGTTCCTCGACGCTTTCGACCCCGGTCACATTTGCAACCACTCGGATAGCCAGGGCCGTTATGCCTACAACAAGCAGCCCAATATCGCCTACTGGAACCTGTTCTGCCTCGGCCAGGCGCTGTTGCCGCTGATCGAGGAGCAGGATCAGGCGCTGGCTGCGCTGGAGTCGTATAAAACCGTGTTTCCGCAGGCCCTGGAGGCCCGCATGCGTGCCAAGCTGGGCCTGGTGGATGCCCGCCCCGAGGACAAGACCTTGATCGAAAACGCCTTCAAGCTGCTGGCTGCAGACAAGGTGGACTACACCATCTTCTGGCGCCGGCTGTGCCACTTCCAGAGCCCCCAAGGGCGCGAAGCGGTGCGCGACTTGTTCCTGGACCGCGCCGGGTACGATGCCTGGTCGCTACAGTATTCAGAGCGCACTATGTCCGTAGACATTGGGCTAAAAGCCGATTTGATGCTCAAGAACAATCCGAAATACGTTTTGCGCAATCACCTTGGTGAACAAGCCATCCAGGCCGCGAAACTAATGGATTTCTCCAGGGTCAACACCTTGCTGACCCTGCTTCAGGCCCCATTTGATGAGCATCCGGCGCATGAGGCGGACGCCGGCTTCCCACCCGACTGGGCCGCGTCCATCGAAATCAGCTGCAGTTCGTAAGCAAGATTAAAGACAGTCTCAAAAGGTAGAGTCATGACCGTAAAAATCCAGAAAACAGACGCCGAATGGAAGGCCCTGCTTGCCGAGAAGGGTGCCGAGCCCGGCGCTTTCGACGTGACACGCCACGCGGCCACCGAGCGCGCCTTTACCGGCAAGTACGACAAGAATTTTGAGCCGGGCACCTACCGCTGCATTTGCTGCGATGCCGAACTTTTCGACGCTTCGACCAAGTTTGACGCGGGATGCGGTTGGCCCAGTTTTTCACAGGAAGTGAAAGAAGGTGCGATTGAAGAACATGTGGACCGCGCCTACGGCATGGTGCGCACGGAAACCGTCTGCGCCAACTGTGGCGCACACCTGGGCCATGTGTTTCCCGATGGCCCCTCGCCTACCGGTTTGCGCTATTGCATGAATTCGGCTTCGCTGGACTTCAAAAAGGGGTGAGCCCCCACGCTTGTCACTTCGTGAGCCTACGGCGGTGCGCTGCCCCTTGAACGAAGAAGAGGGGCGCTG
Organism: Polaromonas sp. A23; assembly: GCF_002001015.1. Lineage (GTDB taxonomy): Bacteria > Pseudomonadota > Gammaproteobacteria > Burkholderiales > Burkholderiaceae_C > Polaromonas. Next base: position 62,022 of record NZ_MUNO01000026.1, read on the forward strand.
CGCCTGCGGTCTGGCAAAGCCAGTCCCGCGGCCCCTGCTGGAAAAATCGGACACCACGACCTTCTCAATTTGCTCCTTGCTTGTCCCGCGATAATTGACTTATGAAAATTCTCTTCGACTTCCTGCCCATCATTCTTTTCTTCGGCATGTTCAAGTACGCCGAGGGCAACACCGAGTGGGCTGCCCGTACTGCCACTGAATGGCTCGGCTTCATGGTGTCCGGCGGCGTGGTGGGCACCGCCGAGGCGCCGGTCCTGCTGGCCACCGTGGTTGTGATTCTGGCCACGCTTGCCCAGATCCTCTGGCTGGTGGCGCGCGGCCGCAAGATCGACACCATGCTGTGGGTCAGCCTGGGGCTGGTGACGCTGCTGGGCGGCGCCACCATTTACTTTCACAGTGAAAGTTTCATCAAGTGGAAGCCCACGGTGCTTTACTGGGTCATGGGAGGTGCGTTGCTCGTCGGACAGCTGGCTTTCAGGAAAAACGGTATCCGGTCGCTGATGGGCGCACAAATGACCCTGCCCGAGCCGGTCTGGCGAAATCTCAACTACAGCTGGATGGCTTTTTTCGCGCTCATGGGTGTCTTGAACCTCTGGGTGGCCTTTAATTTCTCTACAGCTACCTGGGTCAATTTCAAACTGTTCGGGGGCCTCGGCCTGATGCTGCTTTTTGTGCTGGGACAAGCCGTCTTCCTGAACAAACACGCCGGCACCGAACCATGACCGCTTATTCCGAGGCACTGCCGATTCACGCCGCCCGCATCGAGGAGCAACTGCGTGCTCGCCTCAACCCCAGCCTGCTGGAAGTGATTGACGAAAGCGCCGCGCACGCCGGGCATGCAGGGGCCAACGCCCGGGGTTTCGGCAGTCACTTCCGTGTACGAATTGCCAGCACTGCCTTTGCGGGCAAAAGCCGCGTGGCGTGCCACCGGCTTGTGTATGATGCACTGCAAAATTTCATTGATCAGGGCTTGCACGCGCTGGCCATTGAGATCCTTCCAACCCCCTGATTTTCGGCCTCCGTCCAGGACGGTGCCGTTTTCCATCAACGACTACCCAAGGAAATTCATGAAAAAGCAAGTTTTACTGGCAAGCGCCCTCACCGGCCTGATGACCCTGGGCGCGTCGGGCGCCTTTGCCCAAAACGTAGCCATCGTCAACGGGAAACCAGTTCCGAAGGCCCGCGTTGAGGCACTGGCACAGCAACTGGCCCGTTCCGGCCGTCCGGTGACGCCTGAAATGCAAGGCCAGATCAAGGAAGAAGTCATTGCCCGCGAGGTGTTCATGCAGGAAGCCGAAAAGCTTGGCCTTGCCGGCACCGATGATTTCAAGACACAAATGGACCTGGCCCGCCAAGCCATCCTGATCCGCGAGCTGTTTGCTGACTACCAGAAAAAGAACCCGGTGACCGATGCCGATCTCAAAGGCGAATACGACAAGTTTGTTGCAGCCAACGGCGGCAAGGAATACAAGGCGCGGCACATCCTGGTGGAAAAAGAAGACGAAGCCAAAGCCATCATCGCCAGCCTGAAAAAAGGCGGCAAGTTTGAAGAAATAGCCAAAAAATCCTCAAAAGACCCGGGATCCGGCGCCAATGGCGGCGACCTTGACTGGGCCAACCCAAGCAGCTATGTCCCGGAGTTCGCCGCGGCCATGACCAAGCTGAACAAGGGCCAATTGACTGACACCGCGGTGAAGTCGCAATTCGGTTATCACATCATTCGTGTAGACGATATCCGCACCGCCCAGCTTCCCCAGTTTGAAGAACTCAAGCCGCAGATCGCGCAGCAGATGCAACAGCAAAAACTGGCGGCCTTCCAGCAAGGCCTGCGCGAAAAAGCCAAGGTCGAGTGATCCGGCCGGGCCGACAGCCTGAATAAAAACGCGGCCTTTGCGCCGCGTTTTTTTATGTCCTCAGCATCTGGAAAATTGCCACCCAGGCGATTTTGTACTTCGAATGCCGGGGAGCGCCGCTCAAAAAGATGTCCCGGGGGTTCCCCGTTGACGAAGCTCCTTCTGCTCGTTCCAATGGATGGCATACCAACCATCAAGGATTTCCCATGAAAATTTCGGCTCTTCGCGGCACACTGTTATCCGGTCTTCTGGTCCTGCTCGGCTTGTTCAGCTCCGCAACTTCCGCCCAGACCTTGGGCAAGACCGAGGTGCTTTGGCTGGGACAAGCCACCACACGCATCACCACACCAACGGGCAAAGTGATCGTGATCGATCCCTGGCTCACGTCCAATCCCAAAACGCCTGCCAGTTTCAAACCCCTGGAATCGCTGGGGAAAGTGGATTTGATTCTTGTAACCCACGGGCATTTCGACCACTTCGCGGATGCGCCAGCGCTGGCGCTGATGCACAAGGCACCCATGTATGGCCCCGCCGGCATGAATCAGACCGTGGCTGCGCTGGGCATCCTGCCGGCCGAGTTGGCGCCGCGTTTTGGCAAGGGCGGCACCATCATGCCCTTTGGCCCCGGCGGCGTAAAAATCACGGCGGTACGCGCCGAACACTCGTCAGAACTGGTCTGGAAGAACCCGGCAACGAACAAGGACGAGGTGCATGTGGGTGGGGAGCCTGTCGGTTTCATCCTTGAAATGGAAAACGGCTTCAAGATCTGGCACATGGGTGATACCGGTGTGTTCGGCGACATGCGCCTGATTGGCGACATGTACCGTCCCGATTTGGTGCTGATCCCGATTGGCGGCCACTTTGTGATGAACCCCAAGGACGCCGCCATGGCGGTCCGCGACATGATCAAGCCCAAGTTCGCCCTTCCCATTCACTACGGAACCACCCCCGTGCTGCGCGGTACCCCGGCCGAATTCCAAAGCGCCCTGGGCAATGGGCCAAGCACGGCACGCATGCTGGTGGGCGAGCCCGGTCAGAAGTTCGAATTTTGACGGCGGATCCTTCACCCAGACGGCGAGCTGCCCGCCAAGACCAAAAAACGACTACAACCTGTTTTTTCTACTTCTTTTGGCGCTGAACCAGAGCTGCATTCGCCGACCGACAGACAGTTACCAACGCTCATCTTTGTCCGGAAGCCAGGCGCGGCTCCACCCAAGCAAGCCGTAAAGAGTCAGCCCCACGCCGATGGAAGGGAGGTGATAAGGCAGCCTTTGCCTGCGCGGCAACTGGCCTGCGAGTTTGCTGAATTCGCCAAGAGACAAGCTCAAGCCATCTGCCAGGTAGAAGGCAACTGCAATACACGCCAGTCCGCCGCCCATCAGGACCAGGCATATCTTGGCGTCAAGCAAATGCCGGTCCCCCCACAGCCAGTCCCAGGCGAAGACGAAACCGCCAGCCAACATGGCAATGGCCCACCAGGAGAGATCGCCCAGCCATGCGAGCAGCGCGATCAGGCCGTAAGGAACGACATATGACGCCCGCCGAACCCAATCGACAGGCAAGACTCAGCCTACCCAGCGGCGCGCATTGCGCCAGAGCTGCATCCACGCGCTGTGGGCGCTGATGTCCTGGTCCGTCCAGCTCATCTGCACGTTGCGGAAGACGCGCTCGGGGTGCGGCATCATGGCGGTGAAACGGCCGTCGGCCGTGGTTACTGCCGTCAGGCCACCGGCGCTGCCGTTGGGGTTGGCCGGGTAGGCTTCGGTCGGCTTGCCATGGTTGTCGGTGAAACGCATCGCTGCAATCACTTTGGACGCGTCGCCGCGGTAAGCAAAGTTCGCATAGCCTTCACCGTGCGCCACAGCAATCGGCAGGCGGCTGCCGGCCATGCCCTGCAGGAAGAGACTCGGCGACTCGAGCACCTCCACCAGACTCAAGCGAGCCTCGAAACGCTCGCTGCGGTTGGTGGTGAAACGCGGCCAGGCTTCGGCGCCGGGAATGATGTCGGCCAGCTCGGCGAACATCTGGCAGCCGTTGCACACGCCCAAGCCGAAAGTGTCTTTGCGGCCAAAGAAGGCCGTGAATTGTTCTGACAGCACCGGGTTGAAGGTGATGGAGCGGGCCCAGCCTATGCCGGCACCCAGGGTGTCGCCGTAGCTGAAACCGCCACAAGCCACCAGGCCCTGGAAGTCGGCCAGTTGCGCCCGGCCGGCCTGCAGGTCGGTCATGTGGACGTCGCAGGCCTCAAAACCAGCCTGCGTGAAGGCATAGGCCATTTCCACATGCGAGTTGACGCCCTGCTCGCGCAGCACCGCCACCCGTGGGCGTGACAGGTTGAGCGCGGGCGCCTGCGGGCGTTTGGCTGGATCAAAGGTCAAATGCACGTGCAGGCCGGGGTCGGCTGGATCGCCGGCTGCTGCGTGTTCGGCATCGGCACAGACCGGGTTGTCGCGCTGCTGGTTGATCTTCCAGCTCACCGCATCCCAGACCTGGTGCAGGTCCTGCAGTTTCGCGCTGAACACAGCCTTGGTGTCGCGCCAGACCTGGACTTCGCCCTTGCCTACCTCAAGCGAGGCATGCGCCGGTCGGGTCTTGCCAATGAAATGGCTGAACTTCGACAGGCCGTGTTCGCGCAGCACCTGCATGACCTCGTTGCGCGCTTCAGTCCGCACCTGGATGACGGCGCCCAGCTCTTCGTTGAACAGTGCCTTGAGCGTGAGCTCTTCGCGGCGCATGCTGACCTGCGACGCCCAGTTCTTGCTGTCGCCGGTGTCCATGCGGCTGTCGGAGATACCGTCGCCTTCGACCAGCAGCATGTCGATGTTGAGCGAGACGCCCACATGGCCGGCAAAAGCCATTTCACAGGTGGTGGCCAGCAGGCCACCGTCGCTGCGGTCGTGGTAGGCCAGCAGTTGGCCCTGGGTACGCAGGGCATTGATGGCGTTGACGAGGTTGACCAGGTCTTGGGGGGCGTCCAGGTCGGGCACGGCGCCGTCTTCGAGGTCAAGCGTCTGCGCGAGGATGGAGCCGCCCATGCGGTTCTGGCCCTTGCCCAGGTCGATCAGGATCAGCGTGGTGTCAGCCTCAAGGCTGTCCAACTGCGGCGTCAGCGTGCCGCGCACGTCGGCCAGCGTCGCAAACGCGCTGACGATCAGCGACACCGGCGAGGTGACCTTCTTGCCGCCCTTGCCTTCGCTCCAGACCGTGCGCATGGACAACGAATCCTTGCCGACGGGAATCGACACGCCCAGCGCCGGGCAGAGTTCCATCCCGACGGCCTTGACGGTTTCGTACAGCGCGGCGTCCTGGCCCGGTTCGCCGCAGGCGGCCATCCAGTTCGCCGAGAGCTTCACCCGCGGGAGTTCGATCGGCGCAGCCAGCAGGTTGGTGATGGCCTCGGCAACGGCCATGCGACCCGAAGCCGCGGCATTGCTCACTGCCAGCGGCGTGCGTTCGCCCATGCTCATGGCTTCGCCCGCAAAGCCCTGGTAGTCGGCAAGCGTCACGGCGCAGTCGGCCGCCGGCACCTGCCACGGCCCGACCATCTGGTCGCGGTGTGTGAGCCCGCCCACGGTGCGGTCGCCAATGGTGATCAGGAAACGCTTGGAGGCCACGGTGGGGTGGCTCAGCACGGCGATCACGCTTTTCTGCAGGTCCACGCCGGTCAGGTCGATGGGCTTGATGCTTTTCTGAACCGACTTCACGTCGCGGTGCATCTTGGGCGGCTTGCCCAAAAGCACATTCATCGGCATGTCGACTGGCGCAGCTTTGTCGGTATCGGACAACACCAGCTGCTTTTCCTCGGTCGCCACGCCGATCACCGCAAACGGGCAGCGCTCGCGTTCGCAGAAAGCCTGGAAGGTTACCAGCGATTCCGGCGCAATGGCCATCACATACCGTTCCTGGCTTTCGTTGCTCCAGATTTCCTTGGGCGACAGGCCGCTTTCTTCGAGCGGTACGGCGCGCAGATCGAAGCGTGCACCGCGCCCGGCATCGTTGACCAGTTCGGGGAAGGCGTTGGACAAACCTCCGGCGCCCACGTCGTGGATGGCCAGGATGGGATTGGCTGCCCCAAGCTGGGCACACTGATTGATGACTTCCTGGGCGCGCCGCTCGATCTCGGGGTTGCCGCGCTGCACGGAGTCGAAATCCAGGCTGGCCGCGTTAGCGCCCGAGGCCATGGAGCTGGCCGCGCTGCCGCCCATGCCGATGCGCATGCCGGGGCCGCCGAGCTGGATCAGCAGGGTGCCGGCGGGGAACAGAATCTTCTTCGTGAGCTGTGCGTCGATGGTGCCGACACCGCCGGCGATCATGATGGGTTTGTGATAACCCCAGCGCTGGCCGCCCACGGTCTGCTCGTACTCGCGGAAATAGCCAGCCAGATTGGGCCGGCCGAATTCGTTGTTGAAGGCCGCGGCGCCCAGCGGGCCCTCGGTCATGATCTGCAGCGGGCTGGCGATGTGCTCCGGCTTGCCGTAGCTGCCGTCGAACAGGCGGGATACCGTGAAGCCGGCGAGGCCGGCCTTGGGTTTGGAGCCACGTCCAGTGGCGCCTTCGTCGCGGATTTCGCCGCCGGCGCCAGTGGATGCGCCTGGGAATGGGGAAATCGCCGTCGGGTGGTTGTGCGTTTCCACTTTCATCAGCACATGCATCAGCACGTCGTCGGTGGCGCTATAGGTTTGATAGCTGGTTGCGCCCGTATTTGCTGGGCTGGTGGCCGATTTGGCATAAAAGCGCTGGACTTTCGCGCCTTCCATGACGGATGCGTTATCCGAATAAGCCACCACCGTGTGCTGCGGGTGCAGCTTTTCAGTGTTGCGGATCATGCCGAACAGGCTCCTGTCCTGCGCTACGCCGTCAATCGTGAAGTCGGCGTTGAAGATCTTGTGACGGCAATGCTCGCTGTTGGCCTGGGCGAACATCATCAACTCGACGTCGGTCGGGTTGCGCTGCAGCTGGGTGAAGGCGTTCACCAGGTAGTCGATTTCGTCCACGGCCAGCGCCAGGCCGAACTCGCTGTTGGCCGTCTCAAGCGCAGCCTTGCCACCTGCCAGAACGTCAATTGTCTTTAGCAGCGCGCCTTGCAACTCGGTAAACAGGCCGGCGGCCTGCGCGCGGTCGGCCATCACGCTTTCCGTCATGCGGTCGTGCAATAGGGCGGCAACCTGCTCACGCTGTTCCTCGCTGAGCGCCGTCTTGCCGAAAAAGCCCGTTTTCAGGTTGATCCGGTATTCGGTGATGCGTTCGATACGCTTGATGGCCAGGCCGCAGTTGTGGGCAATGTCCGTCGCCTTGGACGCCCACGGCGACACGGTGCCAAACCGGGGAGAAACGATGACCAGCAACTCTTCGTCAGCCTTGCCGCTGCCCGGGGAGCAGGGGTCGCCGTAACTGAGCAGGGCCGACAACCGGGCTTTGAGCTTCTCGTCAACCGGCGCTTCGGTGGCAACCAGGTGCACAAACCGGGCACTGATCCCCACGATCTTGTCGTGAATGGCTTGCAGGCGGGGAAGAAGTTGCTGGACGCGAAAGTCGCTCAGGGCGTTGATTCCTTGCGGTTCGCCCTCGAAAGTCGTCAGATGCAGGGTCACGGTGGCGGTGGCCTTGTAGTGGGAGGTGGACAGCTCACAAGCTGCTTGGGGTCTAACGCTTGCCAATGCACGGCTGCGGGATACGCGTTAACCCGCAATTTTATCAGCGACTGAACACCGGGCCTCCGGCATCCGGTTACGCCAAGACCGTGCGAAGCCCGCAGGAATGCAGGGCCGCTGTGGCAGTGGGATAATTGGGGCATGAGTATTACGTACAAAGACGCGGCCGGCATTGAAGGCATGCGGGTTGCCTGCAAGCTGGCTTCCGAGGTGTTGGACTATCTGACGCCCTTCGTGAAGGCCGGCATCACGACCCGGGAAATCGACAAACTCGCCAATGACTACATGGTCGACGTGCAAGGCACGGTGTCAGCCACCCTGGGCTACCAGCCGCCGGGTTACCCGCCCTACCCGGCCTCGCTGTGCACCTCGCTGAACCATGTGGTCTGCCACGGCATTCCCAATGACAAGCCCCTGAAAAAGGGCGACATCATGAACATCGACGTCACCGTGATCACCAAGGACGGCTGGTTTGGCGACAACAGCCGCATGTACATGATTGGCGACGTATCAATTGCCGCCAAACGCTTGTGCAAGGTCACCTATGAAGCCATGTGGCACGGCATCATGCGGGTCAAACCCGGTGCCAGGCTGGGCGATATCGGACATGCCATCCAGGTTTTCGCCGAAAAGCAGGGTTTCACGATCGTGCGCGAGTTTTGTGGCCACGGCATCGGCCGCAATTTCCATGAAGAACCCCAGGTGCTGCATTACGGCCGCCCCGGCACGCTCGAAGAACTCAAGCCCGGCATGACCTTCACGATCGAGCCCATGATCAACGCCGGAAAACGCGAGATCAAGGACGGCCCTGAAAAAGACGGCTGGACCATTGTGACGCGCGACCATTCGCTGTCGGCCCAATGGGAGCACACGATTCTGGTGACTGAAACCGGCTACGAAGTACTCACGCTGTCAGCCGGCAGCCCGTCAATTCCGGATTTTGTGCCGCAGGCGGCTAACGCTGCAGTGGCACCGGCGCCCGCCGATTCGCTGGCTTGAGCCGGCGGACAAGCCCTCCTGCGCCCACAGCGCCAGCCACCATGCGTTCCGCGCTGCCTACGTCTGCCTCTCTTTTGGAACCAGCCCAGTTGCGTGAGGCCTACCGTGCGGGCAAAACCGCGCTATTGACCTCGCTGGCAGGCAGCGGCTCGTCCACACGGGGGATCCGCAGCCTGCTGCACAAGCTGGCCCGTCACACCGACGGCACCTTGCGCCAACTCTGGCTGCGTGCAGGTTTTCCGACCGGTTGCTCGCTGGTCGCCGTTGGCGGCTTTGGCCGGGGCGAGCTGTTCCCGCATTCCGACGTCGACGTGTTGCTGCTGCTTCCGGCCGACGCCCGGGTGGAAAGCGACGCCGACCTGAAAACCCGCATCGAAAACTTCATCGGCAGTTGCTGGGACACGGGGCTGGAGATCGGCTCCAGTGTGCGTACCCTCACAGACTGTGTCCAGGAAGCCGCCAAGGATGTGACCGTTCAGACCTCTCTGCTCGAGGCGCGGTTGCTGGCTGGCTCCAAAACGCTTTTTTCCGCCCTGCTTGTGCAACTCGACGAGGTGCTTGATCCGCGAGCTTTTTTTGTGGCCAAGACGCTGGAGCTGCGCCAGCGCCACAACAAGTTTGAAGACACGCCCTACTCGCTCGAGCCCAACTGCAAAGAGTCTCCTGGCGGACTGCGCGACCTGCAGATCATCCTGTGGGTAGCCCGCGCAGCCGGGTTGGGCAAGTCCTGGGATGACCTGGCGCGCAACGGCCTGGCGACCGCCTTTGAGATACGGCAAATCAAGGCCAATGAGGCCCTGCTGAGCCTGATACGGGCGCGCCTGCACCTGCTTTCGGGCCGGCGTGAGGATCGCCTGGTGTTTGACCTGCAGACCGTGGTGGCCGAGTCTTTCGGCTACGCGACGGTTACGCATAGCGAAACCGGCCGGGTGGTTTCTCGTGCCAGCGAAGCCCTGATGAAGCGCTTTTACTGGGCCGCCAAAGCAGTCACGCAGCTCAACCAGATCCTGTTGCTCAACATCGAGGAGCGACTCAACCCCAGCGGGCAGGTACCGCAGCCGATCAACGAACATTTTCTGAACAAAGCCGGGATGATCGAGGTGGCCAGTGATGAGCTGTACCTGAACAACCCGCACGCCATCCTCGAAACCTTTCTCGTTTACCAGACCACGGTGGGCGTTCAGGGCCTGTCGGCCCGTACCTTGCGCGCGCTTTACAACGCACGTGGCGTGATGGACGCCAAATTCAGAAATGACCCGGTCAACCGCAACACCTTCCGGCAGATCCTGCAGCAGCCGGTGGGCATCACCCACGCGATGCGCCTGATGAACCAGACCTCGGTGCTGGGCCGCTACCTCTGGGTGTTCCGCCAAATCGTCGGGCAGATGCAGCACGACCTGTTTCACGTCTACACGGTGGACCAACATATCCTGATGGTGTTGCGCAACGTGCGGCGCTTCTTCATGGCCGAGCACGCCCACGAATACCCTTCCTGTTCGCAACTGGCCGCCGGCTGGGACAAGCCCTGGATTCTTTACGTCGCGGCCCTTTTTCATGACATTGCCAAAGGCCGGGGCGGCGACCATTCCGAACTGGGGTGCCGCGACGTACGGGTGTTTTGCCGCCAGCACGGCATTGCGGCCGAGGATGCCAGACTGATCGAATTCCTGGTGCGCGAGCACCTGAGCATGAGCCGCATTGCCCAGAAGGAAGACCTGAGCGACCCGGAGGTCATTGCAGGTTTCGCCAAACGCGTCGGTAACGAACGCTACCTCACCGCGCTTTACCTGCTGACGGTGGCCGACATTCGCGGCACCAGCCCCAAAGTGTGGAACGCCTGGAAGGGCAAACTGCTTGAGGACTTGTACCGCTATACCCTGCGGGTGCTGGGCGGACGGGCACCCGACGCGGACGCCGAAGTCGAAGCCCGCAAACGCGAGGCCTTGACCATACTGGCATTACATGCCGAGCCCTTTGAAGCCCACAAGGCCCTGTGGGACACGCTGGATATCAGCTATTTCATGCGTCACGAAGCCGGCGACATCGCCTGGCATGCCCGCCAGCTCTCGCGGCATGTGGGTTCCGCCAAGTGCATTGTGCGGGCCCGGCGTTCGGCAACCGGCGAAGGCCTGCAGGTGCTGGTGTACACGCCCGATGCGCCGGACCTCTTTGCCCGCATCTGCGGCTATTTCGAGGAAGCGGGCTTCAGCATTCTTGACGCCAAGGTTCACACGGCCAAACCGGCCAAGGGCTCCACGGGTTATGCCCTGGACACCTTCCAGGTGGTCAGCCCCACGCTCTCCGAGCATTACCGCGAACTGGTGGCGATGATCGAGGCAGACCTGGACCGGGCGATTGAAGAAAACGGGCCCCTGCCCGCTCCGGGCAAAGGCCGGGTGTCGCGCCGGGTCAAGAGCTTCCCCATCACCCCGCGCGTGGACCTTCGGCCTGACGACAAGGCCCAGCGCTGGCTGCTCAGCGTCTCGGCCAGCGACCGCGTGGGCCTGCTGTATTCGATCGCACGGGTGTTGGCGCGGCATCGCATCAACCTGCAGCTCGCCAAAGTCACCACTCTGGGTGAGCGCGTGGAGGATACCTTCCTGATCGACGGGCCGGAGCTCCAGCAAAACAGGGCGCAGATCGCGATCGAAACCGAGCTGCTGGAAGCGCTGGGGGCCTGAGCCTCAGCACTTTTTCAGCTGTTTGCCGGTCCCCCGGCGAGATTGCGCGGCCGGGCCGGTGACGGCCCGCCAGCTCGACGCCCCTCGCCGGGGCTGTCCACCACACCACTCAGAAGGTGGCTTCAAATAAATTTAAATTATCTGAATAAAATCAAATAGTTATAAAGTTTTCTTAAAGTAATGAAATAACTTGAAACAAGCCTTCCTCCTCTGAGCGACGCGGCGGACAATGGTCTGAATTGTTTTTGCACACAGCCAATTTGAGGAGACAAGGTGTCGCACAAAATACAGACCCTGCTGGATCGCGAGCAGGCATTGCTTTCATCCGGTGCCTGCGCTGGCGATGGCCGGCCGCTGGCCCACCAGATATTTTTTGAGCCCGACAACTGGTTGGTGTCAGAAAGCTACGCACAGCTACTGGAGGCGCATGCCGCTTACCTCGTTGCCCACTCCGACCTCGCTGCCGTGGTCTCCGGCCACAGCTACGGCACCGGCAGCCACCGCTTTTTCTGGCTCATGGGAGATCGCCGTGCCATGGCGGTCCGATCGGCCCTCATCAAGGCCGGGGCTGTGCCGGGGCAGGTTCTGGTACAAAGCCGGGGCGCGGCGCGGCCGCAAATTGAATTGGCGGGCGACGATGTGGCCCGCTACCGCCGGCGCGTGACGATCGACTATGTGCCGCTGAATACTGCGACGGCGCCGCCGGTTCCTGCCGAAGGGTCGGCCCACTGGTGGCGCTCCGTGCTGGGTGTGAGCCACCGTGTCAAATTGCCTGCGGACCGGCCTGCCACGGACTCGGTTGAGGTCTGAATATCAGTCGTCGGCTGCATCCAGCCCGGGAAACAGGACCTCGGTGAACCCGAACTGCGTGAAATCCCGGATACGCATGGGATAAAGCACGCCCATCAGGTGGTCGCACTCATGTTGCACCACCCGGGCATGAAAACCGTCCACCGTGCGGTCGATGGGGTCGCCGTAGGGGTCGAAGCCCGCGTAACGGATGGCTGACCAGCGCGGCACCACACCGCGCAGCCCGGGAACCGACAGGCAGCCCTCCCAGCCGTCTTCCTCATCGTCTGACAGCGGCGTAATCACAGGATTGAGCAATACCGTGCGCGGCACCAGCGGTGCATCGGGATAGCGCGGATTCACGGCATCGGTGCCGAAAATAACCAGTTGCAAATCGACGCCGATCTGCGGCGCGGCCAGGCCGGCACCGCTGACGGCACGCATGGTCTCGAACATGTCTGCCACCAGCAGGTGCAATTCATCGGAGTCGAAGTCGGTCACGGGCTGGGCCACCCGCAGCAGGCGCGGATCACCCATTTTGAGAATATCGCGAATGGTCATGCACCGATTATCGCGGTGCCCCGTTGTTCAGCGACTCAGCGCCAATGGCGGTGGCGGTAACCGTGACGGTAGTAGCCCGGCGCAGGCACCACAACGACGGGTGCAGGCTCGACGTAAACACCAGCCGGATAGACCGCCACCGGCCGCGGTCCTATCGGCGCCACAACACAGCCAGACAATATGGCTGCCAGGCCAACCATTGCAGCGCCGGTAAAAAGACGTTGGTAATTCATGAAAATCTCCTGTTGTTCAGGTCTTAACGTGTGGCGACCTCGGTGCACCTTACGTCCGGAATGCAAAGCCCCGTAACGCCGTGTAAACAGGTGCTGATGCCCGTGTTGAGATAGCCGCGTGTGGTCTGGATCCTGCGTGCGGCGCCAAGAAGGCTGCCGACATCCCCAAACCTGCAGAGCTAAACGGCAAAATGAGGGATGTTCGAACCTTCCGAAGACCTGCCGTCCCCTGTGTCCAAGCCGTTTAACCCACTGGCACGCTGGCTGTTTCTGGCATTGGCGCTGCTTAGCCTGGCGCTGGGCGTGATCGGCATCTTTCTGCCCGTGCTGCCCACGGTGCCTTTTATCCTGCTGTCTGCATGGGCGGCCACTAAGAGTTCTCCACGTCTTCTGGCCTGGCTGGAGGGGCACACTGCCTTCGGCCCTATGCTGACCGAGTGGCGCCGCGGCGGGGTGGTGCGCAGGCGCGCCAAGTGGACGGCCACAGTGGTTATGGGCGCCAGTGCGGCATTGATGTTGGCGCTGGTTCCCTCGCGCTGGGTGGCCCTGCTGGCCATAGGCAGTATGGCCTGTGTTCTGGTGTGGCTATGGCGCCGGCCCGAACAATTCAGCGACGAAGCTCTACCACCAGAAGTTTGAACGCTTCAGGCAGCGGGAGCGGCCAGCATTACCAGCAAAGCAGCTTCGTCGATGACCGCCACACCCAGTTCCTGGGCCTTGGTCAGCTTGCTGCCCGCCTCGGTGCCGGCCACCACATAGTCGGTTTTTTTGCTAACCGAACCTGCCACCTTGCCGCCCGCCGCCTCCACCATGTCTTTGGCTTGGTCGCGGCTCAGCGTGGGCAGCGTGCCGGTGATGACAAAGGTCTTGCCGGACAGCGGCCGCGGCGCACGGGCGGCCGGCTCGCCTTCTGTCCAGTGCACGCCGCAGGCGCGCAGTTGCTCGACCACCTCGCGGTTGTGCGGTTGGTCGAAGAAGGTGCGAATGCTTTTGGCGACGATGGGGCCCACGTCGCTGACTTCGAGCAGTTGCTCTTCCGTTGCATCCATGACCGCGTCGAGCTTGCCGAAGTGGCGCGCCAGCTCCTTGGCCGTGGCCTCACCGACGTGGCGAATGCCCAGGCCGAACAGGAAACGCGGCAAAGTGGTGCTCTTAGACCTCTCCAGCGCTTCCAGCAAGTTGTTGGCCGACTTGTCGGCCATGCGGTCCAGGCCGGCCAGGGCTGTCAGGCCGAGGCGGTACAGGTCCGGCAGGGTGCGGATCACGTTGGCATCGACCAGCTGCTCCACCAGCTTGTCGCCCAGGCCTTCGATCTCGACCGCGCGCCGGTGTGCGTAATGCAGGATGGCCTCCTTGCGCTGGGCGCCGCAGAACAGGCCGCCGGTGCAGCGGTAGTCGGCCTCGCCCTCCTCGCGCACCGCGTCCGAGCCGCAGACCGGGCAAGTGTGCGGCATGGTGAATTGCGGGGCATCTCTCACGCGTTTTTCCGCCAGCACACTGACGACTTCGGGAATCACGTCGCCGGCACGGCGCACGACCACGGTGTCGCCGATACGAACGTCCTTGCGCCTGGCCTCGTCCTCGTTGTGCAGCGTTGCGTTGGTCACCGTCACGCCACCGACAAAAACCGGTGCCAGCTTGGCCACCGGTGTCAGTTTGCCGGTTCGTCCCACCTGCACGTCAATCGCCAGCACAGTGGTCATCTGCTCCTGCGCCGGGTATTTGTGGGCCACCGCCCAGCGCGGCTCGCGCGTGACAAAACCGAGTTTTTTCTGCAGCGCCAGGCTGTTGACCTTGTAGACCACACCGTCGATGTCGTAGGGCAGCTGGTCGCGTTCCTTGCCAATCTTCTGGTGGAATGCTATCAATTCAGAAGCACCTTGCGCAGTCTGGGTAAGGGCTGCGACCGGAAAACCCCATGACTTCAGGGTCAGGAGCATCTGGAAGTGGGATTCGAAGTCGGGCCCGCCCTGCTCTTTCGGCGTGACCTCACCCAGGCCGTAGGCGAAAAAGCTCAGCGGGCGGCGCGCGGCAATCGCCGGGTCCAGCTGGCGCACGGCGCCGGCCGCAGCATTGCGCGGGTTCACAAAGGTTTTTTCACCCTTGGCGCCCTGCGCGATCTTTTCGCGCTGCTTTTCGTTGAGCGACTCAAAGTCGTCACGGCGCATGTAGACCTCGCCGCGCACCTCGAGCACGGGCGGCACAGAAATATCTGAGGGCGAACGCCGCGAAGGGCCGCCCCGAGCAAGTTCAGCCCCCCCGGGGGGCAGCGAAGTACGCGAAGCGATGAGCGTGGGGGCCGCAATCCTCAACGGGATCTGCCGGATGGTGCGAATGTTCTGCGTCACGTCCTCGCCAACCTCGCCGTCGCCCCGTGTGGCGGCCTGCACCAGCACGCCATCTTCATAGCGCAGGTTGATGGCCAGGCCGTCGAACTTGAGTTCGGCCACATATTCCACGGGTGGTTCGGACTCGGCCAGGCCCAGCTCCTTGCGCACCCGGGTATCGAAGTTCTGGGCGCCGCTGGCCTCGGTATCGGTTTCGGTGCGAATGCTCAGCATGGGCACGGCATGGCGCACGCTGGCGAACTGGCTCAGCGGCTTGCCTCCCACGCGCCGGGTGGGTGAATCCGGGCTGGCCAGCTCGGGATGCTGGGCTTCCAAGGCCTGCAGTTCCTGGAACAGCCTGTCGTACTCCGCGTCGGGAACGGTCGGCTCGTCGAGCACGTAGTAACTGTGAGCGTGCTTGTGCAGTTCATCGCGCAAGGCGGCCACGCGGTCAGCGGCACTCGCCGGCGGATCGGAAGGCTCCCCGAACATGTCTTTGGTCACCATGGGAAACGCTGCAAAAAAATCAGGCCGCCATCACGAGAACAGCCGCCGGCCCAGCGCCGAGCCAGCCGGCATGTCGCGGCCTTCCAGCGTGTCATAGAGCTGCTCCAGGTCGGCATGGATGATTTCCATGGCCTCGGGCCGGATTGGTTGGCCCTGGTCATCAATGATCACGCCGTCCATGCTTGCGGCCAGCGCGATCGCGGCCTCGCACATGCGCACAAAAGGCTGCTCGGAACGCAGCACCTGCGGCACATCCAGCGAGAGTGTCAGTTCGCGCAAAGCGGTTTGTTCGGGGTCTTCTGCCATCGCAGCCTGCGTGTCGAACGCCAAACCCAGAATCGGCGCATGGCCAGACTCGCTGGCGGGCAACACCATGCGGCCGGGAATGGAGCCTGTCACGAAACCGAGCTTGGCCGCGCTCTGATGAACATAGCCCGGGCTCCAGGCCGTGTTTTTTGCGCGCAAGGTAAAACTCAATTGCGCATCGTGCGCGCTGGCAAAGTTATCCAGTTCCCGCGCTCGGGCCACCTCGTCCAGCATGTCCGGGAATTCAGGCTGGCCATCGATGGCGTCGGCGAAAGCCTGCGCCTTCATGACAAATTCTGAAAACTCGATCTGGTTCAGCGCACCGGTGCGGTTGGCCAGCTGCACGCCGGCCTGAAGCTCGCTGTAACGCTGGCCAGGAACAGGGGTCTCCCAAGTACCGGTAATCGCATTCAGGCCTTCGATGGCAAACGGCTTGCTGCCGGCGCGGCGCGTGGCTGGCATCGCGGCAAGAGCGGCTTCGCCGGAGACCGCAGCATCCACCGAGATCGGGGCAATCACGTCAATCAAGGCGTCGAGGCCGGGCTTTTTCTCGGGAACGGTCAGCGCCGTCAGGGTGTCAAGGCTGGAGTCCCGGTCAAAACCCGGTTCCTGGCGCTCTGCTTCGGTGTCGTCGAAAGGGACGACGCCCCCCATGGGTTCGGCCGGCAAAGGCGCTGGTTCCGGCGTAGCCTGCCTCGGAAGGTTTTTGCGGGCCGACCATGCGCTGTGGGCCACCACAATCGCGAGGATCAAACCACCAAGAATGGCCAAACTGATCTGGAGTGTGCTCATCTCTGTTTACGCCGCTTCCGCAAAACCGAGCGCCGCTTCCATGTCCACGGCCACAATGCGCGAAACACCCTGCTCCTGCATGGTCACGCCGATCAGCTGTTCGGCCATTTCCATGGCGATCTTGTTGTGGCTGATGAAGAGGAACTGGGTTTCCTTGCTCATGCTGGCCACCAGCTTGGCGTAACGCTCGGTGTTGGCATCGTCCAGCGGGGCATCGACCTCGTCCAGCAGGCAGAAAGGTGCAGGATTCAGCTGGAAAATCGCAAACACCAGCGCAATCGCCGTTAGAGCTTTCTCGCCTCCAGACAGCAAATGAATGGTCTGGTTCTTCTTGCCCGGTGGCTGTGCCAACACTTGCACGCCGGCGTCCAGGATTTCCTCGCCGGTCATCATGAGCTTGGCGTTGCCGCCGCCGAACAGGCGCGGGAACATCTCGCCGAAATGGCGGTTCACTGTATCGAAGGTGGTGGACAGCAGCTCGCGGGTTTCGGTATCGATCTTCTTGATCGCATCTTCCAGCGTGTTCATGGCCTCGTTCAGGTCGGCCGACTGCGCATCGAGGAACTGCTTGCGCTCACGCGCACTGCTGAGTTCGTCCAGCGCAGCCAGGTTGACGGCACCGAGAGACTGAATTTCGCGGTTGATGCGGTCGATTTCGCCCTGCAGGCCGGTCAGGCGCACATTGCCCGTTTGAATGGACTGCTCGACAGCGCTCAAATCAGCCTGTGCATCTGCCAGCAACTGGGCATATTGCTCGAAGCCCAGGCGCGCGGCCTGCTCTTTCAGCTGGAACTCGGTGATGCGCTGGCGCAGCGGGTCGAGTTCGCGTTCGAGCTGCAAACGGCGTTCGTCGCTGGCGCGCAGCTTGGTGGTCAGGTCGTCGTACTGGCTGCGCTTGGCGCCGAGGTCGGCCTCGCGTTCCAGCTTCACGGCCAATGCGTCCTGCAGGCCTGCCTGGGCCGCGGCATCGGTCAGGCGCGACAACTCCTCTTTGGCGCGCTCCTCCTCGGTGGCGATGGTCGAGGCCTGCTGCGCGGCAATGTCGATGGAACGGGCCAGCTCGTCGCGGCGCGAAGCCAGGCTGCGCAGCGCAAACTGCGCTTCCTGTGACTGGCGCTCGAGCGCACGCTGCTGTTCACGCGATTCATTGAGTTTGCGCTCGGCCTCGATCACGCGGTCGTCGAGCTGGGCATGGCGCTCCTGGCTGTCGGCCAGCTGCATGTCCAGTTCTTCAAAACGTGCTTCAGCGGTGACCTTGCGTTCCTGCAGGTCGTTCATCTGCGCGTCGATTTCTGCCAGGTCGCCGGCAATCTGCTCACTGCGCGCACGCGTTTGCTCGGCCAGCTGCGTCAGGCGCAGCACTTCAACCTGCAGTTCGTGGGTGCGGCTCTGCCCTTCGGCGGTTTCACGGCGAGCGGTCGCCAGTCGCTGGGCGGCGTCGGCATAGGCAGCCTCGGCGCGTATCAGTGCGCTGCGCGCTTCGTCGCTGATCAGTGCCTGGCCACGCAACTGTTTCTCGAGGTTTTCGATTTCCTGGGCGCGGGCCAGCAGGCCGGCCTGCTCGGAGTCCTGCGCGTAAAAACTCACGCTGTGTTGCGTCACGGCGTGGCCGGTTTTCACGTAAATCACTTCACCGGCCTGCAACTGCTGGCGCGCGGCCAGCGCTTCGTCCAGGCTTGCGGCGGTGAGGCAGCCATGCAGCCAGTCGCCGAGCAGCGCAGCCTGGCCGGCGTCGCCCAGGCGCAGCAGGTCGGCCAGGGGTTTCAGATTCGTTGCGGAAGCTTTGGCAGGTGCTGCAGCCGATGGCGGGGAATAAAACGAGAGTTTGGCCGGCGGCGTGTCGCGGCCATCGGTGCCGGCAAAACCTCGCACCATGTCCAGCCGACTGACTTCCAGCGCACCCAGCCGTTCGCGCAAGGCGGCCTCAAGGGCATTTTCCCAGCCCTGCTCGATATGAATGCGGCTCCACAGGCCCTGCAGCCCGTCCAGGCCGTGTTTAGCCAGCCAGGGCTTGAGCTTGCCGTCGGTCTTGACCTTTTCCTGCAATGCCTTGAGCGCTTCCATGCGCGCCGACAGGTCGGCCTGTTTGGCTGATTCGGTGTTGACTGCCTGCTGCTTGTTGCGGCGGTCTTCATCAAGCTGAGGCACGCTCTCGGTCAGTTCGTGCAGACGGGCCTCGGCTTCTTCCTGCGCTTCTTTGGCGGCGGTGAATTGGGTGTTGAGGTTGACGAGGCGGGCTTCATCGGGCGCGTTGAGGGCGTTTTTGTCCGCCGTCAGGCGCTCGTGGCGCAGGCTCAGGGTGCGCGATTGTTCTTCGATGTTGCGCTGGTCGGCGGCCAGCACCTGAATCTGCTGCTGCACTTGGCCCACGCTGGCGCGCTGCTCGTTGGCTTTGGATTGCGCGGCGCGCAGTGCTTCTTCAAGCGCGGGCAACTGGCCGGCCTGGTCTTCGCTCTGCGCGGCCAACAACTCGGCCTGTTCTTCGGCCTGCACGGCCTGGGCGGCCAGGTTTTCGGTCTCGATGGCCGCGTCATCCTTGCGAGCGGCCCATTGGGCGGTTTGTTCTTTCAGTTGCGCCAGCCGCTGCTCGACGCGCTGACGACCTTCGACCACAAAGCGGATTTCGGCTTCAAGCCGGCCGACTTCGGCGCTGGCTTCATACAGCTTGCCCTGGGCCTGATTGACGTGGTCACCGGCGGCGTAATGCGCCTGGCGAATGGTTTCCAGGTCGGCCTCGATGTGGCGCAAATCGGCGATGCGGCTTTCCAGGTCGTTGACCGATTTCTCGGCATCGGCCTTGACCTTCGCCTGGTCGGCTTCGCTCTCGGCACGCTTCAGGAACCAGAGCTGGTGCTGCTTGAGCGTGGCGTCGGCATGCAGGGTGTTGTAGCGCAGCGCAACCTCGGCCTGCTTCTCGAGTTTTTCGAGATTGGCATTGAGCTCGCGCAGGATGTCTTCGACGCGAGTCAGGTTCTCGCGCGTGTCGCTCAGACGGTTGGCGGTTTCGCGGCGGCGCTCCTTGTACTTGGACACGCCAGCAGCCTCCTCAAGGAACAGGCGCAGTTCTTCGGGCTTGGATTCAATGATGCGGCTGATCGTGCCCTGGCCGATGATGGCGTAGGCGCGCGGACCCAGGCCGGTACCGAGGAACACGTCCTGCACGTCGCGCCGGCGCACCGGCTGGTTGTTGATGTAGTAGCTGCTGGTGCCGTCGCGCGTCAGCACGCGCTTGACTGCGATTTCGGCAAACTGGCCCCATTGGCCCCCGGCGCGGTGGTCGGCGTTGTCAAACACCAGCTCGACGCTGGAGCGGCTGGCCGGCTTGCGGATATTGGTGCCGTTGAAGATGACGTCCTGCATGGACTCGCCGCGCAATTCGGAGGCGCGGCTTTCGCCGAGCACCCAGCGCACGGCATCCATGATGTTGGACTTGCCGCAGCCGTTGGGACCGACCACGCCAACCAGTTGGCCCGGCAGCACAAAATTGGTCGGTTCGGCAAATGATTTGAACCCGGATAACTTGATCGAATTGAGACGCACGGCTGACCCTGTTTTTTTCTTGGCGCTTTGAAGCTAACTCGTTGATTTGTATGGCACTTTTTGAAGGCGCCCGGCGTCGCTTCAGGCAATGCACAGCCCGCAATGTTACCCGAGCTGTACCGGTCGGCCGCTGTAAAAAATGGTGTCGGCTGCTTGGCTTGGCCGGTCTTGCCTGTCGTTTTGTAGCAGTCGGCTGGCATTTCAAGGAAAAGCAAGAGAGAAATCGGCACTTTGCCCTTTACGCACGGGCGCAAGCAGCTATTCATTTGATAGCGGAAGCCAGACCCATGCGGTACCCTGAAGGTGAGCCATCAGTCCACACTGGATAATCCGGGCGATGAATCCCTTGTTGAAACGCCTTCAGCCCTACCCTTTTGAGCGGCTGCGCCAGCTCCACGCCGGCGTCACACCGAATCCTGCTTATCGCCCCATCAGCCTTGGCATCGGTGAGCCCAAACATGCGACGCCGGAATTGATCAAAACGGCGCTGAACGCCAGCCTCAGCGGGCTGGCCAGCTACCCGGCGACGGCGGGCGAGCCGAGGCTGCGCCAGTCCATGGCCGGCTGGATGCAGCGCCGCTACGGTTTGGCACTGGATCCGCTGACGCAGATCCTGCCGGTCAATGGCTCGCGCGAAGCGCTGTTTGCGCTGGCACAAACGGTTATTGACCCTACGCAGCCGGGTGCGACTGTTGTGTCACCCAATCCCTTTTATCAAATCTATGAAGGCGCGGCTTTGCTGGCCGGTGCTGACACCTGGTTTGCGCCCAGCGACCCGGCCCGTAATTTTGCGGTGGATTGGGCTGCCGTTCCGCAGGAGGTCTGGAAAACGACACAACTTCTGTTTGTCTGCTCACCGGGCAACCCGACCGGCGCGGTCATGGGCCTTGATGAATGGAAACTGCTGTTCGAACTGAGCGACAAGTACGGCTTTGTCATCGCCTCCGACGAGTGTTACAGCGAGATCTACTTTCGCGACGAGCCGCCGCTGGGCGGGCTGCAAGCGGCCGCCAAGCTGGGCCGCAGTGATTTCAAAAACCTGATCGCCCTGACCAGCCTGTCCAAGCGCAGCAACGTGCCGGGCCTGCGTAGCGGCTTTGTGGCTGGCGACGCGGCGCTGATCAAGCCCTTCTTGCTCTACCGCACCTACCACGGCAGTGCCATGAGCCCGATCGTGCAGGCCGCCAGCATTGCCGCCTGGGACGACGAAAAACACGTCGTGGACAACCGCGCAATGTACCGAGAGAAATTCGCCGCCGTCACGCCCATGCTCGCCCGGGTCATGGACGTGGCCTTGCCCGATGCCGGTTTTTATCTTTGGGCGCAAATTCCCGAGCGCTTCAACAACGACGACCCTGCGTTTTCGCGAGAATTGCTCGCTCTTTACAATGTGGTGGTGTTACCTGGCAGTTACCTGGCCCGCGAAGCCCGGGGCCACAATCCCGGAACCGGCCGGATCCGCATGGCGCTGGTGGCCGAAACGGCCGAATGTGTCGAGGCTGCCGAAAGAATCGTTCAATTTATCCAATCCACTTCTGCTTAAAAAATGAATCAAGACCAATTGCAAAGCATCATCAACGCCGCCTGGGAAGACCGCGCGAACCTGTCCCCCCAGGCTGCTTCGAAAGAAGTACAGGACGCGGTGGAACACACGATTTCCGAACTCAACGCCGGCCGCCTGCGCGTGGCCACACGCCAGGGCGTGGGCCAATGGACCACCCACCAATGGATCAAGAAGGCTGTGCTGCTGAGCTTTCGCCTGAAAGACAATGTGATGATGCGCGCCGGCGACCTGGGCTTTTTTGACAAGGTTCCAACCAAGTTCTCGCACCTGAGCGAAGAAGAAATGAAAGCCAGCGGCGTGCGCGTGGTGCCCCCCGCCGTGGCACGCCGCGGCAGCTACATCGCCAAGGGCGCGATCCTCATGCCCAGCTACGTGAACATCGGCGCCTATGTGGACGAAGGCACCATGGTCGATACCTGGGCCACCGTGGGCAGTTGCGCGCAAATCGGCAAAGGCGTGCACCTCTCCGGTGGCGTGGGCATTGGCGGCGTGCTGGAGCCGGTGCAGGCCGGGCCCACCATCATCGAGGACAACTGCTTTATCGGTGCACGCTCGGAAGTGGTCGAAGGTGTGATCGTCGAAGAAAACTCCGTTATTTCGATGGGCGTCTACATCGGTCAGAGCACGCCGATTTATGACCGCGAAGCCGACACCGTGACTTATGGCCGCATTCCGGCTGGTTCTGTCGTGGTGTCGGGCAACATGCCCAAGGCGGGCGGAAAATACTCGCTGTACTGCGCGGTGATCGTCAAGCGCGTGGATGCCAAGACGCGCGCCACAACGAGTTTGAACGATCTGCTCCGCGACTGATTGACGGCGTAACTCAACATTGACGATGACTGGGCGACTATGAGCACGATGGAACGAATTCTCCGTTTGATGGCCGATAAAAAGGCTTCCGACGTGTACCTGTCAGCCCACTCACCGGCCCTGATCAAGATCAATGGCGAAGCGATTCCCATCAACAGCCAGATTCTGCCGCCCGACGCGCCGCGCAACCTGCTGGCCGAGGTGCTGCCGCCCGAGCGGATTGAGGAGCTGGAAGAACTCGGCGAGCTCAACATGGGCTTTCCGCTGGCCGGCGTCGGCAACTTCCGTATCAGCGGTTTCCGGCAGCGCGCCACCTACGCGGCGGTGATTCGTTATGTGCCCAGCGACATCCCGGCGCTCGGAAGTCTGAACGTGCCGCCCATCCTGGCCGACCTGATCATGGAAAAACGCGGCCTGTTGCTGATGGTGGGCTCCACCGGGGCCGGCAAAAGCACCACGCTGGCTTCCATGATGGACCACCGCAATGGCATTGCACCTGGGCACATTCTGACGATTGAAGATCCCGTCGAGTTCATCTTCACCAACAAGAAATCGGTAGTGAACCAGCGCGAAGTTGGCAGCGATACGCAGTCGCTGCAGGTGGCGCTGAAGAACGCATTGCGCCAGGCGCCGGACGTGATTTTGATCGGCGAGATCCGTGACCGGGAAACCATGTCGGCAGCCATTGCCTATGCGCAGTCCGGCCACTTGTGCCTGGCCACCATGCACGCCAACAACAGTTACCAGGCGCTCAACCGGATTTTGAGTTTTTACCCGGTGGAGGTGCGCACCACCATGCTGGGCGACCTGGGCGCCGCCATGAAGGCCATCGTTTCTCAGCGCCTGCTGCGCACGCTGGCCGGTAGCCGGGCACCGGCAGTCGAGGTCATGCTGAACACCAAGCTGATTTCCGAGCTGATCGAAAAAGGCGACTTTTCCGGCGTCAAGGAAGCCATGGAAAAATCCATGGCCGAAGGCTCCCAAACCTTCGAACAAGACATCGCCAAACTGATTGTGGAAGGCACGGTTTCGCGCAAAGAAGGCCTGTTGCATGCCGACTCGCCAACCAACCTGATGTGGCGGCTGGAAAACGACTTTGCTGCGGCTGCCAAGGCCGCTGAGCCCGAGGAAGAGCAGGACGAGGAAGCATCCTTCACTGAAATCACCCTGGATGTTCGTCACGAGACCAAAACCGGCAACACCGGTTACGGCAACCCTTAAGCGTAGCGGGTCTTCTCTTCGATGTCTTCAACGCTTCGCCTTGCCGAACAGCTGATCTCTCGCCCCTCCGTCACACCCGACGATGCCGGTTGCCAGGCTATTCTTTCGACCCGACTGGCGCCCCTGGGCTTTGAGTGCGAAACCATCGTCAGCGGCCCCGAAAACTTCCGGGTCACTAATCTCTGGGCAAAATTCAAGGGCTTTAGCCCTTTAGCCCAGGAAACACGGGCGCAGGCAGCTACCAATTCAATAGCGCCGAAGACGCTGATCTTCGCCGGCCACACCGACGTGGTTCCGACCGGCCCACTCGACCAGTGGAGCAGCCCTCCCTTCACGCCCAGCCACCGCGACGGCGTGCTCTACGGGCGCGGTGCAGCTGATATGAAAACCTCAGTTGCTGCCATGGTGGTTGCTGTTGAAGAATTCCTGGCAGCCAACCCCCAGCCCAATCTATCCATCGCCTTCCTGATCACCAGCGACGAGGAAGGCCCGTCCGTTGACGGCACGGCCATCGTCGTCCAGCAGCTGAAAGAACGTGGCGAGGTGCTGGACTACTGCATCGTCGGTGAGCCCACCTCGGTGAACCAGCTCGGTGACATGATCAAGAACGGCCGCCGCGGCACGCTGAGCGGCAAACTCACGGTCAAGGGTGTTCAGGGCCACATCGCCTACCCGCACCTGGCCGACAACCCGATTCACCGCTTCGCACCGGCCTTGGCCGAACTGGTGGCTACCGAGTGGGACGCCGGCAATACGTTTTTCCCGGCGACCAGCTGGCAGGTGTCCAACGTGCATGGCGGCACTGGCGCCTCCAACATCATTCCGGGCGAACTGGTGGTGGACTTCAATTTCCGTTTTTCCACCGAATCGACGGCCGACAGCCTGAAAACGCGGCTGGAAGCCATCCTCCAGAAGCACAAGCTCGACTACACGCTGAAATGGACACTGGGCGGCCAGCCCTTCCTGACCACGCCAGGCGAACTGGTCCAAGCGGTCAGCCAATCCATCCAGGCTGAAACCGGCCTGGCCACCGAGCTGTCCACCACTGGCGGTACCAGCGACGGGCGCTTTATCGCCAGCATCTGCCCGCAGCTCATCGAGTTCGGCCCGATCAATGCCTCCATCCACAAGATTGACGAACACGTGCTGGTCAGCTCGCTGGACCCGCTGAAAAACATCTACAAAGGCGTGCTGGAGCGTCTGGCAGCCTTATGAGCCCGGAAAGCCAACCAACGGTGCTCTCCCTGGTCGAGCACTGGACGGACAGGCTGGAGGCTGCCGGCCTTAGCCAGGCCGATGGCTTTGGCCAGGGCACCCTCACCGCGTTCGACGAAGCCGCCTGGCTGGTGCTGTGGCGGCTTGGTTTGCCCCTGGACGAGCTCGATGAAGTGGAAAATCAGCCCGTATCCCCTGCCGATGTTGCGCAGGTAGCTATCCTTTTGGAAGCACGCATCAGCACGCGCAAGCCCGCCGCCTACCTGACCAAAGAGGCCTGGCTGCAAGGTGTGCCCTTCTATGTCGATGAACGCGTGATCATTCCGCGCTCCCTCATTGCCGAGCTGTTGGTTGATGAAAGCATTGACCCCTGGCTCAACGAAGCGACACACCGTGTGCTGGACCTGTGCACCGGCAACGGCAGCCTGGCCATCCTCGCTGCCATGGCCTATCCGGACGTTGCGGTGGATGCAGCCGACATCAGCGCCGATGCATTGGCCGTGGCGCGCATCAATGTGGACATCCACGAATTGCAGGGCCGCATCACGCTGATTGAATCCGACGGGCTGGCCTCCTGCCCCGGCCCGTACGACCTGATCCTGTGCAACCCGCCCTACGTCAACGCAGCCACCATGGCCACGCTGCCTGCCGAATTCAGGGCGGAACCGGCCTTGGCCTTGGCCGGCGGCGAGGACGGCATGGACTTCATCAGAAGCCTTTTTCTAAACGCCGCCCGCCATATGAGCGAAAATGCTGTTTTGGTGCTGGAAATCGGCAACGAGCGCGAGAATTTTGAACGCGCTTTCCCCGAGCTTGAACCCCTGTGGTTCGAGACCAGCGCAGGCGCTGACCAGGTTTTACTCCTTACGCGCCAGCAATTGGCCTGAAACCTGCGTCGCGGTCTGCATGACCGCATATTTTCCCGAGTTTGTCTGTTTTAAATGATTACCCTTAAAAACGTGGTGCTGCGTCGCGGCGCCAAAGTGATTCTCGACAGCGCGTCTGTCACCCTCAACCCCGGCGAAAAAATCGGCTTGGTGGGGCGTAATGGCGCGGGCAAGTCTTCGCTGTTCGCGATGCTCAACGGCACGTTGCACGAAGACGGCGGCGAGTTTTACATCCCATCCCAGTGGCGCATGGCACAGGTTGCCCAGGACATGCCCGAAACCGAACAAAGCGCCACCGACTACGTGATCGAGGGCGACGTGGTGCTGCTGGCCGCGCAGGCCGAGGTGACGGCCGCCGAAGACAGCGGCGACGGCGACCGCATGGCCCATGCCTACATGGACCTCTATGATTCCGGCGCACACGACGCACAGGCACGTGCGCAGGCGCTGATCCTCGGCCTGGGTTTCAAGGTCAGCGAGCTCGACAACCCGGTCAACAGCTTTTCCGGCGGCTGGCGCATGCGCCTGCAGCTTGCACGAGCCCTCATGTGCCCGTCCGATCTGTTGCTGCTCGACGAGCCGACCAACCATTTGGACCTGGACGCGCTGGTCTGGCTGGAAGCCTGGCTGCAGCGTTACCAGGGCACCATGCTGGTCATCAGCCATGACCGGGAATTCCTCGACGCCGTGACCGACGTCACCGTGCACATCGAACGTGCCAAGCTCACGCGCTACGGCGGCAACTACAGCAAGTTCGAAGACCTGCGCGCCGAGCAGATGGCGCTGCAGCAAGGCGCATTCAACAAGCAGCAGGACAAGATTGCCCACCTGCAAAAGTTCATCGCCCGCTTCAAGGCCAAGGCCAGCAAAGCCAAACAGGCGCAAAGCCGCGTCAAGGCACTGGACCGCATGGAGAAAATCGCCCCGCTGCTGGCCGAAGCCGACTTCACCTTCGAGTTCAAGGAACCGGCCAACCTGCCCAACCCCATGCTGTCGATGCAGAACGCCTACTTCGGCTATCCACCGCCGGCCGACGCGCCCGAAGGCACGCCGCCCACGATTATCGTGCAAAACGTCAGCAAGTCGGTGCTGGCTGGCCAGCGCATTGGCATCCTGGGCGCCAACGGGCAAGGCAAGTCAACGCTGGTCAAAACCATTGCGCGGGCGTTGGCTCCCATCAGTGGCGACATGACCGAAGGCAAGGGCCTGAACATCGGCTACTTCGCCCAGCAGGAGCTGGACGTGCTGCGCCCGGCCGACAACCCACTGGAACACATGATCCGCCTCGTCAAGGAAGTCACCGCCGCCGGCAAGATGGGCAACCAGCCCACACGCGAGCAGGACCTGCGCAGCTTCCTGGGCAACTTCAATTTCGGCGGCGACATGGTCAAGCAGGCCGTCGGCAGCATGAGCGGTGGCGAAAAAGCCCGTCTGGTGCTTTGCATGATTGTCTGGCAGCGCCCCAACCTGCTGCTGCTTGATGAGCCGACCAACCACCTGGATCTGGCCACGCGCGAAGCACTGTCGATGGCACTCAATGAATTTGAAGGCACCGTCATGCTGGTCAGCCACGACCGCGCCCTGCTGCGCGCCGTCTGCGACGAGTTCTGGATGGTGTCGCAGGGCGGCGTGGCGCCGTTTGACGGCGACCTGGACGACTACCAGAAGTATTTGCTGGACTATGCCAAGCGCCAGCGTGAAGAAGCCAAGAAGTCCGGCAGCGGTGCCGCTGCGGCGCCTGCCGCAACCGCTACCAAATCAGTAGCTGCCAGCGCACAGCCGGCGGGGGCTTCAGCCACTTCTGATGCGAAGAAACCGACCAACAAGAAAGAAGACGCCCAGCGCCGGCAGCAACAGTCCGACAGCACCAAACCGCTGCGCAAGGAGCTGGAAAAAATTGACCAGCAAATGCAGGCGCTGAACACCGAACGCGACACGCTGCAGGCTAAACTGGCCGGCACCACTGCGTCCGCGGAGATGGCCCAGACCGGCAAGCGCCTCAAAGTCATCGAGAGCGAGATCGGCGCGCTGGAAGAACGCTGGCTTGAACTCACCGAGCAGATCGAAACCTCTCTGGCTTGAGGGTAAGGGCTTGGGGTTGCGGCTCTAACCCTGCCTGGCATTTGGCGCTAAAGTGCCTTCATGCCTACCGCCCTTCAAATGGCCTCCGACGACGCCGCCCTTCAGGCTGCCGTCATGCGAGGCCGCAAACTGCTCAACAAACGCGCCATGGTCGCTGCCGCGGCCAGCGCCGTTCCGCTGCCCGGCCTGGACTGGGCAGTCGACGCGGCCCTGCTCTCCAAACTGATCCCCGAGATCAACAAGGAATTCGGCCTCACGCCGCAGCAGCTCGACCAGCTTGATCCGACGAAGCGCGAGCAGGTGCAGAAAGCCGTTGCGCTGGTCGGCTCCGTGTTGATCGGAAAACTCATTAGCCGCGAGCTGGTGCTCAAGGCAGCAACGAAGATCGGCATGCGCCTGACAACCAAGCAACTCGCCAAATACGTGCCTTTCGCCGGGCAGATCGTAGCGGCCACCGTGGGCTACGCGGCCATCCGCTACCTCGGCGAAGAACACATGAAAGACTGCATCCGTGTCGCGCAACAGGCGCATCTGGAAGTGCCGTTGTTGGGGTATTCTGCGGTCCCTTGATCGGCACGCCACACTCAGCCGTCAATGAACACCTCAAGCCCGCGGACCCAGGGAATGGCTTTGAAATGGATGAAATGGACGCTTCGCTGCGCCATGGCCATCGTCGCAATCATTCTGGCGCTCGACCTTGTGTATTTCGTTCAAGGCTCTCTGGAGATGTTTCCTACCGGGGAAAGGCAATCCGGAATCAGGGAAGTCACCGGTCTTGCTGCGGTGATGCTTTGTCTGGTGGAGCTTGCCCTGCTCCTGCTTCTGAGGCGTGTCAGGCAGGCGTCCTCGTAACGCCCCGCCCGTCTTCGGCTCACTCAATTCTTCACCCTCGAATTCAAGCCGCCAATAAAAAAACGCCTGACTTTTCGGTCAGGCGCTTCAAATATGGTGGGTTCTGCGAGATTCGAACTCGCGACCTACGGATTAAGAGTCCGCTGCTCTACCAGCTGAGCTAAGAACCCAAAGAAAAAGCACCTGATCTTTCAATCAGGCGCCTCAAATCTGGTGGGACCAGCGGGGGTCGAACCCACGACAAACGGATTAAAAGTCCGCTGCTCTACCAACTGAGCTATGGTCCCGAGGCCCATCGTTGGATGTACCCGGTTTTTACTGCAACGCGTGCAGCAAAGCCTTGAATTATAGCGTCATTTTTTGGCGCCTCGCAAACTCAGCTTCCAATTTTATCGAGCACCCAGCCGGCTGCGCACAAACCGAAGGTGGAGGTCACGCTGACGACCGATCCGTAACCATGACAGTTGAGGCTGCCGTCGTTCTGCGCATCGTCCGCGATATCGCAGGCTTGCAGTTCCGCGGCCACATCAGGTTCACGTTGAACAGCGGAAGCAGGCTGCATCACGGCCTCGCGGCTGAACACACAGGCCACGCCTATTTTCCCCTTGCGCGCGGCCCCCTGCTCCTTGCGCAGGCGGTAGCGCAGTTGTGCAAGCAGGGGGTCATGCGTAACCAGTGAGAGGTCGTCAATGTCAACCTTGTGCGCATGGCGCTTGCCGCCGGCTGCTCCCACGCTGATGAAATTGATCCGGTTTTTCATGGCCCATGCAGCCATGGCGGTTTTTGCCCGAACCTGGTCACACGCGTCAATCACCGACACCTTGTCGCTGCCCGCCTGGTCCAGCCCGGCAATCACCGGCCAGTTGTCTGCGTCGACAAACTCTTCGACGCAGCGCACGTCACAGTCGGGATTGATCTGGGTAATACGTTCACGCATGGCCTGGACCTTGGCCTGACCCAGTGTCGCGCTCAGCGCATGAATCTGGCGGTTGATGTTGGACTCCGCAATATGGTCGAGGTCAATCAGTGTCAGGCGCGCCACCCC
The DNA here is from genome assembly GCF_002001015.1 of Polaromonas sp. A23. Taxonomy (GTDB): domain Bacteria; phylum Pseudomonadota; class Gammaproteobacteria; order Burkholderiales; family Burkholderiaceae_C; genus Polaromonas. The sequence continues at coordinate 91,937 of NZ_MUNO01000026.1, forward strand.
GCTGCGAGCCAATGCTTCAGCCGCCCACGAACCCACGCCGCCCAAACCAACGACCACCACATGGGCCGAGCGGATTTTCTTTGCCCCCGCCACGCCGTAAAGGCGCGCCAACCCACCAAAGCGCCGCTCAGGGTCTGCAGTTGCCAGGTCGGTCACTGGATGCTTTTCTCAAGTCGCCAGACCTGGTAGCGCACGCCTGCCACGCAGCCGGCAATGATTGAGGCCACGGCCACAAAGCTGGTGGCACTCAGTGTGGAAATACCCGAGAGGCCCTGGCCCACGGTACAACCCATGGCGGCCACGCCCCCCACGCCCATCAAGACCGCGCCGACCAGGTGGTTGCCAGTGTCTTCAACACTGCGAAAGCCTTCCCAGCGGAAGCTGCGGGTGACCACCGAGTACGCTGCTGAGCCCACAACCACACCAAAAACTGAAACGATGCCGATGGTCAAAAGTTTGCTCTTGTCACTGAAAAACATCAGCCAGTCCACGGTATAGGCCACCGGTGAAACAAAACTCAAAGCCTCCATGCGCCCGGAATTTGTCGCCAGGAAGGCTTCCTGCAGGGTATCCGGATGCTCGGCGATGTAGCCCAGATGGCCGCTGACCCACCACATGCCCACAATGATTGCGCCAATGCCCAAGCCTGCGAGCAGGTTGTCAAAACTGCGAAACTCCGCCCCCAGCAGAGCCCATACGATCAGGCCACCACCCAGTATCACAGCGATACCCAGCCCGGCCAGAGCCGGCGAAACGCCCACCACACCCGCAACCCAGCTGGACAAGGCAGCATTCGAGGAAAAGTCAACAGCAACACGGTCCACCGTGGCCACGCGCAGCACTGCAGTGATTCCCTTGAGGGTTGCAAAAGCGGCTACGCCCATGACCAGGAAAACAACCAGCGATTTGAGGTTGCCCCCACCGATACGCACCAGCGTCTTGCTGCCGCACCCGGAGGCAAGCACCATGCCGAAGCCGAACATCAGGCCGCCGACGAGTGCGGACAACCAGATAAAACGGTTGGAAGCGTAGAGGGTTTTGGAAGGATCGATCAATCCCGCTGCTGCGAGACCGTAAAAGCCGATCATGGCCACGCCGACAGCCATGCCCCACATCCGCATGCGCGTCCAGTCACCCATGTTGACGATATCGCTAACGGCGCCCATGGTGCAAAAGTGGGTTCGCTGGGCGATGGCACCAAAGAAGGCGGCAAGAATAAAAGCCGCCCAGAGGACCTGGGTGGTGAGAGCGTTGAGCTGGGAGGTGTCCATCTCCCGATTTTAGGGGCAGGCCCATGAAGACGCCCCGACCCCTGCGGCAAGACTATTTGAGTCGGGCCAGACGCTCTTTGGCAACAGAGGCCGCTTCCGACTGCGGGTAGGCCTTGAGCAGGTCTTCCAGCGTCTTGCGGGCGCCCTTGGTGTCCTTGAGTTCGACCTGGCAGTTGGCGATGGCCAGTACAGCTTCAGGCGCGCGCACATGTTCCGCATCGGTTGCCACCAAGGCGCGAAAATTGATCACGGCGTCACGGTAGTTGCGGAGTGCGTACTGTGCATTGCCAAGCCAGAACAACGCGGAAGCCTTGTAGCCGCTTTGCGGATAACGCTTGAGGAAGTTGGTAAAAGCAGTCTGGGCCGGCCCAAACTCGCCCTTGCGCATGACAGCCAGCGCCGCTTCAAACTCCTGCTTTTCCGCGGGTTCGGCCGTGAACTCCCGGCCATCGACACTGACTTTGGAGGGCTCGAACCTGCTCAATCTGTCGTTCACGCCTTGCGACATATCCTTCTGCATACGTTGGACTTCAGCCAATTCGCGAGCAAACTGCTCGTCCTGCCCGCGCATTTTGGCCAGTTCGCTGCGCAGTTGCTCAATCTGGCTGGACAACTCGAGCAGACTGCGACGCAACTGCGCGGTCTCGTCTCCAGACTTGCGCAGCTCGGCGGTTGTTGCATCCAGCCGCTGTCGCAATTCAAGAATCGCCTTGCGGGCTTCATCATCCTCAAAAAGGGCTGCATGGGCGTTAAATGCCATGGCGCAGGCGAGTGCGCAAACCAATGCCCCCAGCAAAGTCCGAATTTTTTTCAAGCTCATGACTCAGGATTAACGGTAATTGAACTCGGCCCGCCGATTCTTGGCATAGGCCTCTTCATTTGCACCAGTAGCGGCGGGCTTTTCCTCACCGAAACTCACGGCTTCGACCTGTGCATCGGTAGCCCCGAGAAGACCAAGCGCGCGGCGCACGGCCTCAGCACGCTTCTGGCCCAGTGCCAGGTTGTACTCGCGCCCGCCACGCTCATCGGTGCTGCCTTCAATGACCAGCTTGCGGGCCTTATTGGCGCTGAGGAAACGGGCATGTGCTTCAACGGTTGCCTGGAATTCCGGCTTGATGACAAAGCTGTCGTAGTCGAAATAGATGACTTTTGCGATGCCGGGTGGGCCGGCAAGGGACGGGTCAGTGGCTCCAATCAGAACTGGTTCAACATTGCGACCCGATACCCCGGATGCATCACCCGTGCCCTGGCCAGTGCCAGTACCTGTCCTGTTTTCAACCGGGACCTCGTTGAGTTTGACCCCTGAACTACAACCTACCAAGGCGGCAGTCAGAGTGATGATGGAGGCTAATGAAATCAGGATGCGCTTCATGGGAGTACTTTCAGTATTAACAAGAATATTTATATCTGGCTAGCTGGGTTACCTCTGGAAAGGTCCCCAGTCTGGCTCGCGTATGTCACCGGTTGCACCTGTTAGCCGAGCCTTGATCTTGCCGTCCAGCGTGGTGGTCAGCAGCGCTTCCCTGCCCTGCTGTTGGGTGGCATAAACAATCAGGCGGCTGTTGGGTGCAAAGCTTGGGCTTTCATCGGCACTCGTGTCTGTCAATGCGATCGCAGTTCCCTTGCCAAGTTCCATCAAGTACAGCTTGAAGGCACCGCCTATCCGGGAAATATAGGCGAGCCAGCGACCATCGGGACTGAGGGCCGGTGATATGTTGTAACTCCCGGTAAAGGTGACTCGCTCGACATTGCCGCCACCGGCACCCATGCGGTAGATCTGCGGGGACCCGCCCCGGTCGCTCACAAAATAAACGAACTTTCCGTCCGGAGAAAATGCCGGCTCTGTATCGATACTGGCCGACTGTGTCAGGCGCCGAGGCTCCCCGCCTGCGGCCGAAATCGCATACAACTGGGAGCCGCCGTCACGGCTTAGCGTCGCCACCAGCGAATTGCCATCGGGCGCCCAGGCGGGCGCACTGTTGGAGCCTCTGAAGTTCGCCAGCAAGCGCCGTTTACCCGTGGCCACATCGTGCGCGTAAATCACGGGCTTGCGCGATTCAAAGGACACGTAGGCCAGTTGCGATCCATTGGGTGACCAGGAAGGGGAAATAATGGGCTCCGGGCTGGTCAGTGCGGACTGCGCGCCCTCGCCGTCTGAATCGGCGACCCACAGGTTGTAGCGCTGGGCCACCTTGGTCACATAGGCAATGCGGGTCGAAAAGACGCCTTTCTCACCGGTCAGCTTTTCATACACAAAGTCGGCAATTCGGTGTGCCGACAGGCGCAGATCACCCTGGGTTACCACAAAGCTCTGTCCGCCGAGGTCTTGCCCGCGCACCACGTCCCAGAGACGGCAACGCACGTCATACCGGCCATCGGCCAGACGGGTCACGCTACCGGTCAACAGGGAATCTGCCGCCCGTTGGCGCCATACAGACAAGTCAGGCCTCGAACTTTCATCGAGACTCTGGCCGCTTGAGTCGACCGCGCGGAACTGGCCGCTTCGCTCGAGATCGGCCTGCACAATGGCGGCAACTTTTTGAGGCGACTGTGCATCACCACGAAATCCTGCAATCGCGATAGGTAGCTGGGTCAGGCCCACGCCCGACACCTCGACGCGAAACTGGGCCCATGCAGGCCATACTGCAAGACCACCCAGGCCGCCAGCCAAGCCTGCAACAAAGGTTCGACGGGCAGAAACCAGGCCTTGGGCCACGGATGAATCAGATTTTTTTGGGTTCATTTTGCTGGTTCAAACAATACAGAGTGAAATACTTGCCAAAAGCGGCCTGAGCCTGCATGGCGCACACGGCAAACCCCATGCTGCCATCCAGGATGCCAAGGCGAAAGAAATAACTTTTCACGAAGGCCATCAGCCCGGATATTACCGCCCTGGGCATGGAGCTGGACTTGCCTCGGGCGCGCGCCTGCTCGGCCCATGCCAGGCTGTACTGCTCCAACTTGCGCCAATAATGTGCCGGTGTCGGGTAGCTGTAATGCAGCATCTGGTTTTTCAGACGGGACAGCGTGCCGGATTTCAGAATCACGCGTTCGTGCACCAGATCATTGCTGAACTCGGCCTGCCCGCGCCGAAACAGCCGCAGCACGCGGTCGGGCGTCCAGCCACAGTGGTAGATCCATTGCCCGCAAAACTGTGTGAGCCGCGGTATCTCGAACGCGTTGGCAGCCGGGTCTTGTGTGACCCGCTGTATTTCGGCCGCAAGTTCGGGGGGAATGCGTTCATCCGCGTCCAGCGACAGCACCCAGTCCTGGGTGGCCAGGTCGAGGGCAAGGTTCTTCTGCGGACCGAAGCCCGGCCATTCTGTGGTCTGCTTAACTTCTGCACCAAAAGCACTGGCGATCGCACATGTGTTGTCGGTGCTGCCGCTGTCAACAACAACCCATTGGTCAGCGAACCGCACGGACTCCAGGCATGCCTGCAAATTGGCCTCTTCGTTTTTTGTGATGATGATGACGGACAGGGTCATGAGAGTCGGATGTGGGTGGTTTTTGCAAGCCAGCAACCACAACAGCCCCTCCACAGACAAGCCTGTCATTGTGGGCGCTGCGAGCGCGGGCGTTTGTAGGAATTGGCCTCCAATTGTTCCACGATAATGCAGGCTTGCTCACTCCAGCCCAGCGTCCCCCAGCACCATGCCCAAAATCGCAGTCCTTTTCCGCCCCGCCAATGAGCGCGCAGCCGTGGTATTGATCCCTGCGGGTAGCGGAGTCCGGACTTGACGGATAACCCGGCCACGCCGGACGGCAATGCCGCCGCCGCGCCGCCGCCGTTGCCCATGGGCAACCGGTTGCGCCGCATTCGACCCTATTTCAGCCAGCCAGCCAGCGCCTGGATTCTGGCCATCGGGGCAACCTTGGTCGGTGCAGCCACGGAACCGCTGATACCCGCCCTTTTGCAGCCCTTGCTGGACAAAGGCTTTCGCAAGGGTGATCTCGCCATCTGGATGGTGCCCGTGGCCCTGCTGCTGCTGTTCGGCGTTCGGGGATTCGCTGGGTTTGTCGCTGAAATTGCACTGGCCAAAGTGACCAACCTCGGCCTGTTGAAGTTGCGCAAGGCGATGTTCAACAAATTGCTGACAGCGCGGCTCGACCTGTTTTCCACCCAGTCGGCCAGCGCCCTGTCCAACACCGTGGTCTATGAGGTGCAAAACGGCTCGTCCATGCTCGTCAATTCAGTCATGGGCCTGGCGCGCGACTGCCTGGCCGTGGCGGCCCTGTGCGGCTACCTGCTTTACCTGAACTGGCGCCTGACGCTGATCATCACGCTGCTGATTCCAGCCATTGCCTGGGTAATGCGCGTACTTTCAAGCCGTCTGTACCGCCTGACCCGGGCCAGCCAGGGTGCCACCGACTCCCTGGCCTATGTGGTTGAGGAAAACGTGCTGGCTCATCGGGACATCCGGCTGCATGCCGCGCAGGAAGCCCAGGCCGACCGGTTCGCAAAATTGAGCGACACCCTGCGCCGCCTGTCCATGAAGTCCGTGGTGGCCTCGGCAGCCATGACCCCGGCCACCCAGTTGCTCACCGCCTCCGCGCTGTCCGCAGTCATTTCCGTGGCACTGCTTCAGAGCGCTACCGACGACACCTCCGTAGGCTCCTTTGTGGCCTTTGTCACCGCCATGCTCATGCTGGTGGCCCCCATCAAACGCCTCTCAGAGGCCGCCAATCCGATCACACGCGGTCTGGCTGCCCTTGAACGAGGGCTGGATCTGATGGAGAAAACCCACGACGAGCCCGGCGGAACTTTTGCGAAAGCACGGGCGAACGGGCGAATCAGTTTCATCAACACACGCGTGGCCTACAGCGACGATGGTGCGCCCGCGGTTGACGCCCTGAACCTGGACATTACACCCGGCGAAACCGTTGCACTGGTAGGTGCCTCGGGCGCCGGCAAGACCACCCTGGTCAACCTTTTGCCGCGTTTTGTGGAGCCAACGTCGGGCACCATAGAACTCGATGGCCATGAGTTGCGCGAATGGGAAATCGCTTCATTGCGCAGCCAGTTTGCACTGGTCAGTCAGCACGTCGTCATGCTGAATGACACCGTCGCTGCCAACGTTGCGCTGGGCCTGGATGTCGATCACGACAAGGTGATGGCCTGCCTCAAGGCCGCCAACCTGGAACGGTTCGTTACCGAACTGCCACAGGGCATGAACACCCTGGTCGGCCACAATGCGACCCAGCTGTCGGGTGGGCAGCGCCAGCGGCTGGCGATCGCCCGGGCGCTGTATAAAGACGCCCCCATCCTGATCCTCGACGAAGCCACCTCGGCCCTAGACACCGAGTCCGAGCGCGCAGTGCAGGAAGCCCTGCTGCGCCTCATGCGCAACCGCACGACCCTGGTGATTGCGCACCGGCTGTCCACCGTCCAGCATGCCAGCCGCATCGTCGTGATGGACGCGGGCCGCATCGTCGAGACGGGAACACACATGGAGCTGATCGAACGCGACGGCCCCTACTCACGCCTGTACAAGCTGGGCTTGTACGATGCCGATCTATCGCAAAGCGCATCCGTCGCGCAATTGTCATGACTATCTCCATCAGTGGTTTTACTTTTATCCGCAACGGTGTTGAGCTGGGTTTTCCGTTTGAGGCTTCGATCCGCTCCCTGCTTCCTTTGGTCGACGAGTTCGTGGTGGCGGTAGGCCAAGGCAGCGACGACACGCTCGCAAGGGTACGCGCCATTGGCGACCCGAAGATCCGCGTGATCGAAACGGTATGGAACGAACGCATGGCCGACCGCGGTTTTGTGTATGCGCAGCAAAAGATGATCGCGCAATACGCCTGCACTGGCGACTGGGCCTTCTACCTCGAGGGAGACGAAGTGGTCCACGAGAAAGATCTCGCAGCCATCCGGGCCAGTGTTGAGCAGCATCACGGCAACCCGGCGGTGGAAGCGCTGGTTTTCGACTACCACCACTTCTATGGCTCGCCCCAATGGATTTCGATCAGCCCGGGCTGGTACCGACGCGAATGCCGGTTGATCAGAAACACCATCCGCTCCTACGCGCCAGACGGCCAATACTGGCTGGTGACCACCGATCACAAGCGGCCGCGTAACCCGCAAGCGGCCTTGGCCAACGCCCACATCTATCACTATGGCTGGATCCGCCGCAACGAGGACATGCAGAAAAAGCTGGACCAGGTGAGCAAATACTGGGCAACCTCCACCAAGATGCAGGTCCGCTACAGCCAGTTCGATGCACGCGCGCTAAAGGCTTTCGAAGGTACGCACCCCCAGGCGGTACGGGAATGGCTTTTAACCGGCGCTGAACAGGATTTACAGATCGATCCGGCTTACAAGCCCACGCGCAAGGAAAACAAATACCACTTGATGCGGCAGATCGAGCAACTCACCGGGCTGGACTTCAGCCGCAAACACTTCAAGCTGGTGGCCTGAGCGCAGCGTTTCAGCGCTGCTCGGCATTCAGCGTTGCGAAGTACACGGCTTCCTGCTGGCGCGCAATGGTTGGCCACTGGTAGCGGTTCGCAAACGCCCTCGCCTGCTTACCCAATTCCTGCCGCAAGACCTCGTCGCCGAGTACCTGTTTGAGGGTGCGAGCCAATTTCGCGACATCTTGGGGATCGTCCAAAAGCAGCGCATCCGCGCCATGACTGAGCAGGCTGGAAATACCACAGTACGCTGCACTGCTGACCACCACCGGCAGGCCGTGCGCCATGGCCTCCAGAACCACCATGGCAAAGGTGTCCTCCAGCGTCGGGTGCACGAGGCAGTCCGCCGCTCGGTACGCAGGCGCCACGTCCTGCAGCGAGCCGAGAAAAAAAACGCTACTGGTCACACCTTCCGCTTGCGCCTGACGTTGAAAGACCGGGATTTGCCCCGGGTTGCCCACCACCGCCAGCACCACGTCTGCAGGCAGGTCGCGCAGCACTCGCAGCAGCGTTCCCAGGCCCTTCTTGCGGTAGTCATTTCCAACAAGCAACAGGCAGCGACCCTCGGGCGGCAGTCCCAGTTGCAGGCGGGCAGCACGCCGCTCCGTCGCGTCAGTAGGTGAGACGGGCCATACCACCCCCGGTGTGATGACAGTGCTCATCGCTGCGGCGGCCGGATAGGTTGCGGCCAGGGTGTCACCCAGGCTGGCCGATGTCACCACCACGCATCGCCCGCGCCGGGGCGCGACGCGCAGGCGCTCCAGCCCCAGGTAGGTCAACAGGCGCGGGCTGGTCCAGACTTTGGCCCAGGCCAGCACACGACGCCACCCGGTCCGTCCATGGAACAGGTTGTATTTCACCGGCAGCACATGCACGGTCTGAATCTGTCCATGCCAAGTGTTTTCATGCGAATGGACAATGTCAAAACCCCGGCGTGTGGCCAACCAGGTGGCTGTGGCGTACCAGAGTTGGTTCAACCAGCGTGGCTTGCGCAAGAGCATGGAAACCGGGTGGTAAGCCACGCCTGGCGCGTGGTGCCTGATTTCCTGTGCAAACACATGGATCTCGTGGCGCTGCGCAAGTTGCTCAACAAGCGCAATCGAATAGCGTTCTGCCCCACCTCCGGCCGGGTCAAAAATGCGGTTCAGCACCGCAATGCGCAGCCTGTGCGGTGCCTCAGCGTCAGGGGGCGCGCCAGTCACTTGCGGTCCCGATCTTCGTATGCGGTCGCAATCTTGAGCCAGAACACCGGCAGGCTGGTGGAACGAACGACGGGCACCCGCGGCAATTCCATCAGGTCGTTCCCGGCGGAACTGCGCCCGCGCTGCGTTGTGGTGACAGTGTGGAACCCGGCCTGGCGGGCCATGACAACATGCTGCGGCCCGTACTCTCCATACGGATAGCAAAAATGCCGCACGGGCGAAGCCAGCAACGCTTCCAGCGCAGCCTTGTCCTGCGCCATTTCGGCCATGGCCACGGAGGGTTCACTCTGCAACAAACGCACATGGTTCTGCGTGTGCGAGCCCACTTCCTGCCCGCCAGCCACCCAGAGGCGCAGCTCCTTGGCATCCATCAGCGGCACTTGGGCAACGCCTATGCCTTCGTCCCACACATTGGTCTTGCCCAGAAGGTTGCTGACGGCATAACAGGTCGAAGAAAAGCCATGGCGCTGCAGCACAGGCAACGCATGGGTCAGGTTGTTCTGGTACCCGTCGTCAAAAGTGATGCCCACCACCTTGCCGGTTTTTTCCCCACGCAGATAGGGCAGCAGCCTGCTCATCGACAGGCCCTGGTAACCCAGCAGCTTGAGCAAGGCCATTTGCCGGGCGAACGACGCCGGCGCCACGCAAAGACTGCGGAATGGCGCCGGCTTGGGTGGCGCTTCACTGATCTGGTGATAAACCAGAATCGGTATCGGGCGCTGGGGGATGGCTGTGTCAGGCATGCGTGGCGGTGCGTCAGAGCAGGACGATATCGTATTGTTCCTGTGCCATAGCGGCTTCTGACTGGAGCGAGATCGGCTTGCTGATGAAGTCGCTCAGGCCAGCCAGATGCTGGCTTTCCTCGTCAAGAAACAACTCAATCACCTTCGGCGAAGCAATGATCCTGAACTCCTTCGGATTGAACTGACGGGCCTCCCGGAGAATTTCACGCAGGATGTCATAACTGATGCTGCGCGCGGTTTTGACCACGCCCTTGCCCATGCAGGCACTGCACGGCTCGCAGAGTTGATGCGCCAAAGACTCGCGGGTCCGTTTGCGGGTCATTTCCAGCAAACCCAGCGGTGAGAAACCATTGACGTTGGTCTTGATACGGTCACGCGCCAGCTGCTTCTGGAACTCGGCCAGCACCGCATCGCGATGGCCAGCTTGCACCATGTCGATAAAGTCGACGATCACGATGCCGCCCAGGTTACGCAGACGCAATTGCCTGGCTATCGCCTGGGAAGCCTCCAGATTGGTTTTGAAAATCGTGTCGTCGAAATTTCGCGCGCCCACAAAACCGCCGGTATTCACATCCACCGTCGTCAACGCTTCGGTCTGGTCGATGATCAGGTAGCCACCTGACTTCAGGTCCACACGGCGGCCCAGTGCCTTGGCAATTTCCTCGTCAATGTTGAACAGGTCAAAAATCGGCCGCTCGCCGCTGTGTAACTGCAGCCTTTGCAGGGTGGCAGGCATGAACTCAATCGCAAAACGCTTGAGCTCTTCAAACTGCTCGCGCGAGTCAATGCGAATGCTCTGGGTGGTCTCCACCACAATGTCCCGCAGCACCCGCTGCAGCAGGCTCAGGTCCTGGTGGAGCACGGATGTGGGGGGCAGGCGCAGCGCGGCGTCCTTGATACGCCCCCAGGTCTTGCGGAGGTAAGCGATGTCCTCGCCAAGCTCGGCATCGCTGGCGTCTTCCCCGTTGGTCCGCAGGATAAAGCCTCCTCCCAGATCGGACGTAAGGGCCTGAAGGCGCCGGCGCAACTCTTCACGCTGCGCGGCCGGGATTTTCTGCGACACGCCGATATGGTTGTCCTGCGGCAGGAACACCAGCAAACGCCCGGCAATGCTGACCTGCGCCGTGAGCCTGGCGCCTTTGGTGCCTATCGGGTCCTTGAGCACCTGCACCATCAGCGACTGACCTTCAAACAGCTGCTTTTCAATCGGCTTCGGCGCAGCGGCCGGCGCCGTGGCGTTGTCGGTATCCGCATGCCGGCTGTTGATGCTGCTCATCAGGTCCGCCACGTGCAGGAAGGCCGCGCGATCCAGACCGATATCAATAAAGGCCGATTGCATGCCCGGCAATACCCGGGCCACCTTGCCCAGGTAGACATTGCCGACCAGACCCCGCTCCAGCGTGCGCTCGACATGCAGTTCCTGCACCGCGCCATATTCGACAACCGCCACTCGGGTTTCCTGCGGCGACCAGTTGATCAGGATGTCTTGTTGCATGCTTTTTGTCTCGGGAAAATTATATTTTCATGCCTGCAGCATTGAGCAGCAGTGCCGTTTCATGCAGCGGCAAGCCCATGATGCCCGAATAGCTCCCGCTGATATGGCTGATGTGCATGGCCACCCTGCCCTGCACCGCATAGGCACCCGCCTTGCCCATGGGTTCACCACTGGCCACATAGGCGCGGATCTGCGCCTTGCTCAGAGGTGCGAAGGTCACACGCGACGCGCTCAGGGCCTGCAGTCGCTTGCGTCCATGCTGCACCGCCACCGCAGTCAGCACACGGTGCGTGGTACCGGCCAGTTCGCCGAGCATGCGCGCGGCGTCGGCCGCGTCATCGGGTTTGCCGTAAATGCGGCGTCCCAGCGCGACGGTGGTATCGGAACACAACACGGGCGCTGGCGGCAAGCCTCGTTGCTTCAGGCGTGCCACGGCGGCATCCAGCTTGAGTTGCGTTACACGCTGGACATAGGCCGTCGGCGATTCGCCAGGTAATAGAGCTTCCAGCGCTTCGCTGTCTTCATCAGCGTCCGCCAACAGCAGCTCACAAGACACGCCCAGCTGCTCAAGCAATTGCCTGCGACGGGGGCTTTGAGAGGCAAGATAGATAAAGTCAGTCATACAGTCAGCGCACGGAAGCCCGTCCCTTCAAGCAGGGGCCGCGGAACCGGCTTCGCCGGCCCGCAGGCGCAGCGGCCCCCGAGGGGCTGGAGCCTGCGGCTCCAAACCTGCCTGCGCAGGTTTGGACAGGCGACAAAGGCGAAGCGTCTCGCGAGCCGCGGCCTGCAAGGCCTCGGGAGCTACACGCAGTGAGCGACCGTGGGGGCATTGGCCGCCGCGCCGGGCCGCCCCAAGCAAGGCCAGCCCCCTCGGGGGGCAGAGAGTTACACGCAGTGAACGAACGTGGGGGCAACATCACTCTCTGTGGTACGGGTGATTCACCGTGATGCTCCAGGCACGGTAGAGCTGCTCAATCAGCAGCACACGCACCATGGCATGCGGCAAGGTCAGGTCTGACAGGCGCACACGTTCATGGGCTGACTGCTTGAAGCCCGGATCCAGCCCATCAGGGCCGCCAATCACGATGGCCACGTCATCGCCTTCGCGCTGCCAGGCCTTGAGCTTTTCGGACAGCGCCACCGTGGTCACGGCGGTGCCGCGTTCGTCCAGGGCCACGATGCGTGTGCCTTTGGGAATCACGGCGTCAATGCGCTGGCGTTCGGCAGCCAGCAAGGTTTCGAGTGTTTTGGAGGCTCGCGGCTCGGTTTTGACGGCCTTGAGCTCCACACGAAGCTCCGGTGGAAAACGCTTGGCGTAGTCGTCGTAGGCGGTTTGCGCCCAGTCGGGCACTTTCTGGCCGACCGCGACAATCGTCAGCCTCATTTGCTCCGGGTCGTGGTTTTCTTCGCTGCGGGTTTCTTGGCTGCGGTTTTGGCAACCGTTTTCTTCGCAGCTACCTTTTTGGCAGCCGGAATTTTGACGATCGGTGTTTTCGCCGGTGCTTTTTTCACGGCAGTTTTTGCAGCGGCGCGAACCGGTTTGGCTGCAGGCTCAGCCGCCGGGGCGGCGGCATTGCGTTTGGCGGTCCAGTCATTGGTTTTGCCGACCCGACCGACGTAAGTGCCGTCATCTGTTCTGGCCGCAATCTTTTTGGCAGCAGGTTTGCCCGCTTTGGCAGCAGGCTTGACGCCGGCGCGAGCCCTGGCCGGCTTGGGCGCATCTTCGACCTCAGGTTTGGCTGCTTTAACCAGAGGTGCGGGTGCGCCGAGCTTGAGTTTGACAGGCTTGTCGCCCCACAACTCTTCAAGATGGTAGTACTGGCGAATGGTCGGCTGCATGATGTGGGCCACAGCCGCGCCACAATCCACAATGATCCACTCCCCGTTGTCTTCGCCCTCAATCCGTGGCTTGGCGAAACCCGCATCACGCACGGCGTCGCGCACACTGGCCGCCAGCGCCTTGGTCTGGCGGTTGGAGCTGCCCGAGGCGATGATCACACGCTCGAACAGCGAGGTGATGTGCTCCGTGTCAAACACCTGAATGTCCACCGCTTTCACATCTTCCAGCCCATCGATGATGGCTCGCTGCAGTTTCTGGACGTCTTTTTTGGCAGCGGTGCTGGCGGTGTTGGCGGGGGTGGAAGTCATGCAGTGGTTTGCTTCAATGAAAAAAATGGAGTTGACGGGAATTAGGAAGAAACATAGAGCCGATGGCGCTCAATATAACGCGCAACCGGCTCGGGAACCAAGGGGGCCCAACCCTGCGGGCTGGCGTGGCCTGAACTGATTTGCAACCGTATGTCGGTGGCACTCACAGGCATCAGCGGCAGTTGCAGGGTCAAAACCGCATGCCGGGCCTGTTTTTCAAGCTCAAAACCGGCCTGTGTCCTTACCGGATCAGCGCGGTTTGCTATACAAATTATAGCTATTTCCAGAATCGCCTCCCAGCGGTGCCAGCTTTTCAGCGCGGCAAACTGGTCGTCCCCAATGACAAGGTAGAGCTGTGCTTCCGGATTTTCAGCCTGGAGGGCCTCCAAAGTGTCAATGGTGTAGCTGGGGCCGGCACGCAAAAGCTCTCGATCGTCAACCACCACGCGGTCCAGCCCGTCAAACGCCAGCCTGGCCATGGCCAGGCGGTGTTCCGGTGCGCTGAGCGTCCTGCGTTTGTGCCAGGCCTGGCCGGTGGGAATGATGTGCAGGCGATCAAGCCCAAGCTGGGCCAGCGCGGTTTCCGCAAGCGCCACGTGCGCCCGATGCGGCGGATCGAAGGATCCGCCGAAAACGCCCAGGCGCTTGATCACAGCGACCGGCGGCGCACTCAAAGCCAGTCCCGCCTGACCAAAAATTCGGTGGACAGCCGCTCTTCCGCAGAACCGGCCTCGACCGGCCGCTGGTACGACCAGCTGGCCAGCGGCGGCATGGACATCAGAATGGCCTCGGTGCGGCCGCCCGACTGCAGGCCAAAGTGCGTGCCGCGGTCCCAGACCAGGTTGAACTCCACATACCGGCCGCGCCGGTAAAGCTGGAAGTCACGCTCGCGCTCGTTGTAGGCCATGTCCTTGCGGCGCTCGACAATCGGCAGGTAGGCCTCCAGAAACGAGTCAGCCACGGAGCGCATCATGGCAAAACTGCCTTCGAAGCCCAACTCCTGGAAGTCGTCAAAAAACACACCGCCTATGCCACGCTGCTCGTTCCGATGCTTGAGATAAAAGTACTCGTCGCACCAGGTCTTGAAGCGCGGGTACTTGTCATCGCCAAAAGGCAGCAGCGCATCCTTGCAGGTTTGATGAAAATGCACCGCATCTTCCTCAAAGCCGTAGTAGGGTGTCAGGTCCATGCCGCCGCCAAACCAGTAAGCCGACGGGCCTGAAACGGGTGTGGCGGCCAGCATGCGCACATTCATGTGCACCGTGGGCACGTAGGGGTTGCGCGGGTGAAACACCAGGGAAACGCCCATGGCCTCAAACGGCGCGCCAGCCAGCTCGGGCCGGTGTTGCGTAGCCGAAGGCGGGAGTTTCGGACCAAGCACATGCGAAAACCCGCAGCCGGCGCGTTCAAACACCTGACCCTGCTCCAGGATTTGCGTGATGCCCCGGCCCTGCAGGGCTTCCCCCGGCTCCTTTTGCCACTGGTCGACCGCAAAAGGCCGGCCGTCCACCGCAGCTATCGCGTCGGTAATGCGTTCCTGCAGGCCCAGCAGGAAACCGCGAACACCGGAAAGATCTGGGCTGGTCATGGGAAGGTGGTGTAAATACGGGGTCAGGGCGCGCTGGTGGGAGCGGCCCGGTTCAGGACCTGATGGCCCGAAAGCCAATGTCCTTGCGGTACTGCGCACCGTCAAAATGAATCGCCTGCGCAAGCTCGTAAGCCCGGTGCTGTGCTTCCTTGACCGAGCTGGCCAGCGCCGTGACACACAGCACGCGGCCACCGTTGGTCACCACGCTACCCTTGACACCTCCCGGAGCAGTGGATGTTCCGGCATGGAACACCACCGCATCTTCGGCGGCTGCCAACGGGCTGACCGTTGGCAGGCCGGTGACGGCATCGCCCTTGCGGGGCTTTAGCGGGTAGCCATGTGCGGCCATCACCACACCCAGCGCCACGCGGCGGTCCCATTCCAGTTCCACCTCATCGAGCTTGCCCGAAGTGGCGGCCATCATCACGTCAAAAAGGTCGGACTTGAGCCGCATCATGATGGGCTGGGTTTCAGGGTCGCCCATACGGCAATTGAATTCCAGCGTCTTGACCTTGCCGTCCGGAGTGATCATGAGTCCGGCGTAGAGAAAACCGGTGAAAGGAATACCGTCTTTTTCCATGCCCTTGATCGTCGGCATGATGATCTCCCGCATCGCCCGCGCATGCACGGTGGGCGTCACCACCGGCGCTGGCGAATAGGCACCCATGCCACCGGTGTTGGGGCCTTCGTCTCCATCCAGCAGGCGCTTGTGGTCCTGGCTGGTAGCCATGGCCGCCACGTTTTTTCCATCGCACATCACGATGAAGCTGGCCTCTTCGCCCTCCAGAAACTCCTCAATCACCACGCGCGCACCACCGGCGTTGTGCGTCACGCCCAGCGGGTTGAAGCTGGGGTCGGGGGCCAGCATGAATTCGATGGCTTCGTGCGCCTCGTGCAGGCTCATCGCGACCACCACACCCTTGCCGGCAGCCAGGCCGTCGGCCTTGACCACTATCGGTGCGCCTTTTTCGTCCACATAGGCGTGCGCAGCGGCCGCATCGGTGAAGGTTTCGTATTCGGCGGTCGGAATGCCGTGACGCTTCATGAAGGCTTTGGAAAAAGCTTTGGAGCTTTCCAGCTGCGCGGCCGCTTTGGTGGGGCCAAACACCCGCAGGCCGTGCGCGCGGAATTCGTCGACGATGCCGGCTGCCAGCGGTTGCTCGGGGCCGACGACCGTCAGCGCTATCTTTTCTGTAGCTGCCCACGCCCGCAGCGCCTGGACATCCGTGATATTTATGTTCTCAAGCCGCGGATCAAGCGCGGTGCCGCCGTTGCCTGGTGCCACATACACCGCCTGCACTTTGGGCGACTGGGCCAGTTTCCAGGCCAGCGCGTGTTCACGGCCGCCGCCACCGACTACCAAAACTTTCATGCGAGAACTTTCATAGGTATTTCAAAGCAAGCGTAGGCCGCTAGGGCCCCTCTTGACCAGCCAGGGCCGCGGAACCGGCTTCGCCGGGCCGCAGGCGCAGCGCCCCCTCGGGGGCAGCGACGACACGAAGTGCGGAGCGTGGGGGCTCATAAAATCTCGGCGTTGTGAAACACGTCCTGCGTGTCGTCCAGGTCTTCCAGCACGTCCAGCAGCCGCTGCATTTTCTGCGCATCTTCGCCGCTGAGCTCGATCATGTTGTCAGCACGCATGGTCACCTCGGCCACTTCAGGCTTCAGGCCCGCAGCCTCCAGCGCGTTCTTGACAGTCTCGAAGTCCGCATACGGCGTCAGCACTTCAATTGCACCATCGTCATGGGAAATCACGTCGTCGGCGCCAGACTCCAGCGCCACTTCCATAATTTTTTCTTCGCTGGTGCCGGGCGCAAAAATCAGCTGGCCGCAATGCTTGAACTGGAAGGCCACCGAACCTTCGGTGCCCATGTTGCCGCCGTGTTTGGAAAACGCGTGCCGCACTTCGGCCACGGTGCGCACCTTGTTGTCGGTCATGCAGTCGACGATGATGGCAGCGCCGCCTATGCCGTAGCCCTCGTAACGCACTTCCTCGTAATGCACGCCTTCCAGGCTGCCCGTGGCCTTGGCAATGCCGTATTTGACATTCTCCAGCGGCATATTGGCCGCCTTGGCTTTTTCAGCAGCAAGGCGAAGCCGCGGGTTGGTGCCCATGTCGCCGCCACCCATGCGGGCCGCCACCATGATCTCGCGCATCACACGGGTCCAGATGCGCTGGCGCTTCTCGTCCTGGCGTCCCTTGCGGTGCTGAATATTCGCCCATTTACTGTGACCAGCCACGGAAATCCTTTGGAATTGATTTAATCTACAAACCGCATTTTACTTTTAGGGAGCGCCTCACAGCTCCCGCCAACCCGAGGACACCCCATGGCCGAGCCTTTTCTGATTGCCAAGAACGCCTCCACCCCCTGCGAGCTGCTTCCCGGCCTGGCCAACCGCCATGGCTTGATCACCGGCGCCACCGGCACCGGCAAGACCGTGACCCTGCAGACCCTGGCGGAAAACTTCTCGAAAATCGGCGTGCCGGTCTTCATGGCCGACGTCAAAGGCGACCTGGCCGGCATCAGCCAGGCCGGCAGCATGGGCGAAAAGATGTCGGCTGTGCTGAAAGAGCGCGGCATCGACAAGCCCGAACCCCTCGCCTGCCCCACCACGCTGTGGGACGTGTTTGGCGAGCAGGGCCACCCGGTGCGGGCCACGGTGTCCGACATGGGCCCCTTGCTGCTGGCCCGCATGCTGGGCCTGAACGACACCCAGGCGGGCGTGCTGAACCTGGTGTTCAAGATTGCCGACGACAACGGCATGCTGCTGCTGGACCTGAAAGACCTGCGCGCCATGCTGCAGCATGTGGGCGACAACGCCAGCCAGTTCACCACCGAATACGGCAACATCAGCGCCGCCAGCGTGGGCGCCATCCAGCGTGGGCTGATGCAGATCGAAACGCAGGGCGGCGACAAGTTCTTCGGCGAGCCCATGCTCAACATCAGCGACTTCATGCAAACGGACAACGGCAAGGGAGTGATCAACATCCTGGCAGCCGACAAGCTGATGAACTCGCCGCGCCTGTACGCCACCTTTTTGCTATGGATGCTGTCCGAGCTGTTCGAGCAATTGCCCGAGATCGGCGACCCGGACCAACCCAAGCTGGTGTTTTTCTTCGACGAAGCGCATTTGCTGTTCAACGAAGCGCCCAAGGCCCTGATCGAACGCATTGAACTGGTGGTGCGCCTGGTGCGCTCCAAGGGCGTCGGCGTTTATTTCGTCACCCAGAACCCGCTGGACATTCCCGACTCGGTGCTGGCCCAGTTGGGCAACCGGGTCCAGCATGCCCTGCGCGCCTTCACGCCACGCGACCAAAAAGCCGTCAAGGCCACGGCGCAAACCATGCGGCAAAAGCCCGGCCTCGATATCGAAACCGCCATCACCGAGCTGGCCGTTGGCGAGGCCCTGGTGAGTTTTCTCGACAGCAAGGGCCGGCCCAGCATCACCGAGCGCGCCTATGTGCTGCCGCCAGGCAGCCAGATCGGCCCCATCACACCGCAGCAGCGCCATGCACTGGTCGCCAGTTCGCTGGTGACGGGTGTTTATGAAAAGGAAACCGATCGCGAGTCGGCTTACGAGATGCTGAAGGCGCGCACTGCGGCGGTACAGGCCGAAGCAGCGAAAACCGCAGAAGCGTCCGGTGGACTGATGGGCGGCATCAGCGATGTGCTTTTCGGCTCCAAAGGCCCACGCGGCGGCCAGCGTGATGGCCTGGTGCAGTCGGTGCTGAAGTCTGAAGCCCGCGCGCTGGGGCGGCAGGTGCTGCGCGGTGCGCTCGGCACCATCTTCGGCGGCAAAAAACGCTGAATCTGCACCGGGACAGGGCCCACTTCAAGGCTCTGTCGCATATTAACGACCCGGCAAAAACGCCGGGCTTGTCAATCACGGCACGCATCGGTACATTGGATTTTTTGAAGGATCCGCAATGTCTGCTGAAGCTGCTGCCAAGCCTCTTGATCCCGTCCCGGCACCCGCCTCGCCTGCTGCTGCCTCCACCACTCCAGCCTCGTCCCAACACATCCGCCTGACTTCCCACGCCGGCGGTTTCGGCGCGCTGCCAATCCGCTGGGCTGCGGCCACCCCTGCCGAACGCGGCCCCGTGGTCGGCACCACCACCAAGCGCAGCCACCGCAACGTGATCGGCACACACAGCGGCTCCTACAGCGTTTACCGCGCACTCGCCATCGCCTCCGGCGCACTTTCGGCCAAGCACAAGGCCGACCTCACCAACACCTCCCCCACCGACATCATTGGCCCCTACCCGCAATGGAGCGAACCGGGCCGCATCGTGGCCATGGACCCCTGGGGAGCGACGGTGGCCGACGTGTTTGCTGCCGAGCTGGCTGCCGGCTACGACATCCGCCCGACGATTGCCGTGACGCAGGCGCACGTCATCCTTCCGGAAGTGATTGAAGCCCTGCAGTCCGGCCGCCTGAAGGCCGACGGCAAGTACCTGACCGCCGGCGGCGCCGCCATGGTGACCAAGGTGGCGGTCGAGCCGGTCTGGTACCTGCCCGAAGTCGCCAAACGTTTTGGCTGCAGCGAGACCGATTTGCGCCGCGTGCTGTTTGAGGAAACCGGCGGCATGTACCCTGAACTCGTCACCCGCAGCGACCTGGAAGTGTTTCTGCCGCCCATTGGCGGCCTGACCGCCTACATCTTCGGCAAGCCGCGCGACCTGGCGAATCCCGACGTCGAACTCACGGCCCGCGTGCATGACGAATGCAACGGCTCGGACGTTTTTGGCTCCGACATCTGCACCTGCCGGCCCTACCTGACACATGCCATCGAGGAATGCATCCAGGGCGCGCAACGCGGCGGTGTGGGCCTGGTGTCGTACTTCCGCAAGGAAGGCCGGGCGCTCGGCGAAGTCACCAAATTCCTGGTCTACAACGCACGCAAGCGCCAGGTGGGCGGCGATACTGCCGACCAATATTTCAACCGCACCGAGTGTGTAGCCGGCGTGCAGGACATGCGTTTCCAGGAGCTGATGCCTGACGTGCTCAACTGGCTGGGCATACGCAAGATCCACCGGCTCGTTTCCATGAGCAACATGAAATACGACGCCATCACCCGCGCCGGCATTGAGGTGGTTGAGCGTGTGAACATCCCTGAGCACATGATTCCCGCCGATGCCCAGGTGGAGATGGACGCCAAGATGGCCGCCGGTTATTTCACGCCGGGCGCGGTGCCTACGGCGGAAGAGCTGAAAAAGGCCAAGGGACGGGGGCTTGATGCCTGAGTCCAAGAAGCCACCCTCTACCGCTATCAAAAAAGAAGCTGCTGGCGCCCGTACGCAAAGGGCTGTAGCCGAATTACGCTCTACAAACACGATTCGCAGGCGTGCCACAGCCCTGCTGGAACGCGCGCGCCGCGGCGAGTCAGCATGGTTCACCGTCAACGACGGCGCCATGGCAAACGCCGCCCTGCTGGTGGCAGAGCTGACGCAGGCGCGTTACCCCGACCTGAAAATTCCGTACCACAGCCGCTGGCGGCACTTCGAGGCCGGTGAGGTGGACAGGTTGGCGCAACTGAACCGCGCATTGGGCGAAGCCTCACCCGCGGAAAGGGCCCGTTCGCAAATTGATCTGGCGCTGGTCAGCGTGCTGCTGGACGCAGGCGCCGGCCCCGACTGGTCTTACCGGGAAGCGCCCCAAGGCGAACGCCCCGAACACAGCTATGGCCGCTCCGAAGGCCTGGGCGTCGCGAGTTTTCATGCCTTCATGGCCGGGCTTTTTTCCAGCGACCCTGCGCACCCGCTCCAGGCCGACGCCAAGGGGCTCCAGGCCGTCACGGCTGAAAGCCTGAGCGCAGCTTTTCAGGTGGACCCGAACACCAATCCCTTGGTAGGCCTTGATGGCCGCGCCGCGCTGCTGCGCCGCCTCGGCCAGGCGCTGCAAGACCAGCCCGCGCTGTTTGGCGAGCCCGCGCGCCCAGGGCATTTGTTTGATTTGCTGACCTCGAGCGCAAAAGACGGTGCCGCCATTGCAGCGCACGATCTGCTGGCAGTGCTGCTGACCGGCCTGTCCCCTATCTGGCCCGCACAAAACACGCTGAGTGGCATGGCGCTGGGCGATTGCTGGCGACACCCCGCAGCAGGCAGCGATGAAAAAGGCCTGGCCAGCGGCTGGATGCCTTTTCACAAACTCTCGCAGTGGCTCACCTATTCGTTGCTGGAGCCCTTTGAATGGGCAGGCCACCCGGTTGGCGGCCTGGACGCACTGACCGGTTTGCCCGAATACCGCAACGGCGGCCTCTTCCTCGATGCCGGCGTGCTGCTGCTCAAGGATCCTGCCCAGGCCGACAAGCTGCACGAGGCGGGCGACGAATTGATTGTTGAGTGGCGCGCACTCACCGTGGCCTTGCTCGACGAGCTCGCGCCGCTGGTGCGCGAGCAGTTAGGATTGACGGTTGAGCAGATGCCGTTGGCCTGCGTACTCGAAGGCGGCACCTGGGCCGCAGGGCGCGCACTGGCACAGCAATTGCACCTGGGTTTACCGCCCCTGAACATCCAGAGCGACGGCACCGTATTCTGAGATTCAGAAACAAGAACAGAACAACTGACAAAACAAGCAGAACAAAAGGCACACAAGCACATGACCATCCTCGCCAACAAAGTCCACCTGATTGACCACCCGCTGGTGCAGCACAAGCTCACCTTGATGCGCCGCAAGGACGCCTCCACCAACACCTTTCGCACACTGCTCAACGAGCTCAGCATGTTGATGGCCTACGAAGTCACACGCGACATGCCCATGCAGGACATCGAGATTGAAACCCCGCTGGAAAAAACCACGTCCAAAGTCATCGACGGCAAAAAGCTGGTGTTTGTCTCCATCCTGCGCGCCGGCAACGGCATTCTTGAAGGCATGCTCAGCGTGGTGCCCGGCGCGCGCGTGGGCCATGTCGGCCTGTACCGTGACCCCAAAACCCTGACGGCGGTCGAGTACTACTTCAAGATGCCACACGACATGGAAGAGCGCGACATCGTCGTGGTTGACCCGATGCTCGCCACCGGCAACTCGGCCATCGCGGCAGTCGAGCGGCTCAAGGAGCTCAACCCCAAATCCATCAAGTTTGTCTGTCTGCTGACCTGCCCCGAAGGCATTGCCGCGCTGCAAAAAGCTCACCCCGACGTGCCCATCTACACCGCAGCCATCGACCGCGAACTCAACAGCCATGGCTACATCCTGCCTGGCCTGGGCGACGCCGGCGACCGCATCTTCGGCACAAAATAGGCCGTTTGCCCAATAAACACGGGCGCAAGCAGCTACCTATTTAATAGCAGACTCCTTTCATGAAAATTCTCGGTCTGGCCCTGCTCCTGGGTCTGGGGGCGGTTCAGGCCGCGCCCTACACACCCGCCAGCGACGCCGAGGTGGTTGAACGCCTTCCTGCTCGCGCCAGCGATCCGGCCATCGGGCGGGTCGACTCGCTGCGCAAGCAACTGGCCGCGCGGCCAGACGATGTTGCTTTGCGCATAGACATTGCCCGGCGCTATTTCGACCTGGCCATGGCCCAGGGTGACCCGCGTTATGTGGGTTACGCGTCCGCGGCCATTGCGCCGCTTGCAAGCTCCGCCCCCGATCTTGCCGGCTACTGGCTGGTACACGGGTTGATCCAGCAATACAGCCATAACTTTGAAGGCGCGCTGCGCAGCCTGGCCAAGGCGCACGCGCTGGACCCGCAGTCCAGTGAACCCCTGGCCTGGCGCTCCGCCATCCACATGGTGCAGGCCAACTATGAAGAAGCCCTGGCTGAATGCAAACGGCTGGCGCCGCTGGTGCAACCGCTGCAGGCACAGGGCTGCTCAGCCTATGTGGAGGCCGCCACCGGGCAGCTGGCTGCGGCGTACGACGGCCTTGCCGCCGGGCTGGCCGCGGCCGGGCCGCTGTCACCCGAACTCAGGCTGTGGCTGAACACACGGCTGGCCGAAATGGCCGTCCGCCTGGGGCGCTTCCCGCAGGCTGAGGCGCATTTCAAGGCAGCGCTGCAGCAGGGCGTCACCGACCAGTTCCTCCTGGGCGCCTACGCCGACTACCTGCTGCAGCAAAACCGCCCGGCCGAAGTCATGCGCTTGCTCGAATCCTGGGAGCGCTCTGACATTCTTCTGCTGCGGCTGGCCATGGCCGGCCGTGCGGCCAAAGACAGTCGCGCTGATGGTTGGGCCAGCCAGCTGCGCGATCGCTTCGCAGCAGCAGCGCTGCGCGGGGACCGTCTGCACGAGCAGGAAGCCGCCCGTTTTGAGCTCGACATCGAAGGCAACCCGTCCAAAGCCCTGGACCTCGCCACCCGCAATTACAACGACCAGAAAGAGCCGCGCGACGCCGAAATCCTGATGCGTGCCGCCATCGCCGCCAAACAACCCCGCGCAGCCGCGCCCGCCATCGGCTGGATGCGCAGCAGCCGCTACGAAGACCCGCACTTGAAGACCCTGTTCGACACGCTGTCCACACCGGGTGCCGCACGATGAGAGGCCGGTTGAAGTTCTGGCTATTCAGCCTCATGGCCCTGCTGCTGTCCGCCAGCGCCTGGGCACACAAGCCCAGCGACAGCTACCTCACCCTGCGCGCCGCACAGGACAACGGCGACATCGCCGTGCGCTGGGACATCGCGCTGCGCGACCTCGACTACGTGCTGCAGCTGGACCGCGACGGCAACGGCGAGCTCAGCTGGGGTGAAGTGCGCCAGCGCGAGGCAGACATCGTCGGCCTGGCCAACAGCCGCCTGGCACTGAGCGCAGGCGGCGCAGCCTGCCCCTGGGCGGCCACCCAGCCCTTGATGCTGGACAAACACAGCGACGGCACCTACGCGGTGCTGCAGATGAACGCGCGCTGCGCCAGTCTGGCCGGCGGCCTGAAGGCGCGCTACTCCCTTTTCTTTGACGTTGACCCGACGCACCGCGGCCTGGTGCAGTGGGTGGCCCCCGGCAGTGCCACCGGTCAGGCGCTGATTTTCGGCACCGAATCTGCCGAACAATCCCTCGCGCTGCTGCCTGCCGGCGCGTGGCAAACGCTGGCGCAATACCTGGTCGACGGCGTCTGGCACATCTGGATAGGTTACGACCACATCCTCTTTCTGCTGGCCCTGCTGCTGCCGGCGGTGCTGGTGCGGCGCGAGAGCCGGTGGGAGCCCGCGCCGCAATTGGGCGGTGCCGTCAAGGAAGTGCTCAAGGTGGTCACCGCCTTCACCCTTGCGCATTCCATCACCCTGAGCCTGGCCGCGCTCGAAGTCATCACCCTGCCCTCGCGCTGGGTTGAGTCGGCGATTGCAGCTTCGGTGATTGTTGCGGCGCTGAGCAATCTGCGCGGCGGTGAATCGCGGCGCTGGGTCATGGCGTTTGTCTTCGGCCTGATCCACGGTTTCGGCTTTGCGTCGGTGCTGGCCGACCTGGGCCTACCCAAAGACGCGCTGGTGCTGGCCTTGGTGGGTTTCAACGTCGGCGTCGAGATCGGTCAGCTGGCCATTGTTGCCGTCTTCCTGCCCTTGGCCTTCTCGCTTCGGAGCACCCGCTTTTACCGGGTGGGCGTGCTCAAGGGCGGCTCGGTGCTGGTGGCCATGCTGGCCGCCTGGTGGCTGGTGCAGCGGCTGTTTGAGCTGTAGCAGGCGCGGCCAGGGCGCAAGGCGGCGTATCCTCAGGCGTTGATGAAGCCATATCGAAAGGGAGAACGTTGATGCGCAGGCGCTCACAGGACAAAGAAGCCGACCCGGCTTTTCTTGACGAAAGGACCGCACGCAAACAGGCAGAGCGGCAGGTCTTGCTGGACGCCCTGAATGGCGGCCTGCAAGCCGAAGCCATTGAATGGACAGCCAGCAACGACATCGCGCCAGAGCTGCTGGCCAGCCCGCGCATCCAATTGCGGCAGTGGAAAGACGCCGACCGCGAGCCCTTTGCAGCCATGGTGGCCGACCCTGAAGTCTTGCGGCACACCGCAAGGAAAAACGCTGATGATGAATAGCATCGAAAGCTCAGACCCGAGCGAGCCCGTGACCAAAGATATCAAGTCGGATGACCTGATAGCGGGACCGCAACGTGAGGTGCAGCGCAAGCTGGGTCGCACCATTCTGCAACTCCAGCAGTATGAGCAGCTGATGAAAGCGCTGATTGTTCACTCTGAAGAGACGGGCACGATTGATACCGCGCACGAGGAAAGGGAGAAACGGGCTGAAAAAGTTAGATTAGCGACCTTGGGTAACCTTGTCACAGTCGCATCAAACTCGTTTATTCGGACAACATCTTTCGAAGAAGAATCTGATCTGAAGGAGTCGCCAGATTCGATCCGCTTTCGTATGCGACTCGGTATCCAATTCAGCCCTGAGGATGGCGCACTCATAGTGGCGGAGCTGAAGCAGTTGGTAGAACTACGCAACAAGCTAATTCACCACTTCTTGGACCAATTTGATGTTTTCAGCATCGACGGTTGCCACGCAGCCTCTGAATACCTGGACAAATGCTATGCGACGATCAAGGCAGCCCAGGTCCGATTGAACGGATGGGCAGAAAACATGCAACAGTTGCGGCAAGAGGCGGGCGCATATATTCAGTCTGAATCGTTCAAAACCGCCCTAACGTCCCAGCTACCTTCGCTGACCGGAGTCACCGATGACCCAACCTGACCTGATTCTCCGCAATGCAAGTTTCCCCGATGGCCGAACAGCCCAGGACGTCGCGGTATTGGACGGAAAGATCATCGCCGTCCAACCCTCGTTGCCCGCAAGCGCGCCGGAGGAAATCGATTGCCAGGGCTATCTGCTCAGCCCGCCCTTTGTCGACCCGCATTTCCACATGGACGCCACCCTCAGCTACGGCCTGCCGCGCGTGAATGAAAGTGGCACCCTGCTCGAAGGCATCGCGCTGTGGGGCGAACTCAAGCCGCTGCTCACCGCCGACGCACTGATTGAACGCGCCCTCACCTACTGCGACTGGGCCGTGGCCAAAGGCCTGCTCGCTATTCGCAGCCATGTGGACACGAGTGATGCCAGCTTGCTGGCGGTGGACGCGCTGCTGGAAGTGAAGAAACAGGTAGCGCCTTATATTGACCTGCAGCTGGTCGCCTTCCCGCAAGACGGCGTGCTGCGCAGCAAAGGCGGCGTGGAGAACCTCAAACGTGCGCTCGACAAAGGCGTGGACGTGGTTGGCGGCATTCCGCACTTCGAGCGCACCATGGCCGAAGGCGCCGCCAGCGTGAAGCTGCTCTGCGAAATCGCCGCCGAGCGCGGCAAGCTGGTCGACATGCACTGCGACGAATCCGACGACCCGCTGAGCCGCCACATTGAAACCCTGGCGTTTGAGGCGCAGCGCTTGGGCCTGCAAGGCCGCGTCAACGGCAGCCACTGCACCTCCATGCACAGCATGGACAACTACTACGTGAGCAAGCTGCTACCTCTGATTGCTGAAAGCGGTGTCAGCGTCATCGCCAACCCGCTGATCAACATCACCTTGCAAGGCCGCCACGACACCTACCCCAAACGCCGCGGCATGACCCGCGTGCCCGAACTGATGGCCGCCGGTGTCAACGTCGCCTTCGGCCACGACTGCGTGATGGACCCCTGGTACGGCATGGGCAGCGGCGACATGCTCGAAGTCGCGCACATGGGCCTGCATGTGGCGCAGATGACGAGCCAGAAAGGCATTCGCCAGTGCTTTGACGCGGTGACGGTCAATGCGGCCAAGGTAATGCACCTCGAAGGCTACGGCATCGCGCAGGGCTGTGATGCGAGCTTTGTGCTGCTGCAGGCGCGGGATGCGGTGGAGGCGATCCGGCTGCGGGCGAATCGCTTGAAGGTTTGGAAGAATGGCAAGCTGCTAGCGGAGACACCGGAGGTGGTGGCAAGGTTGCGAGTAGACGGGCGGCCAGGTGAGACGGGTTTCTGTTTGCCTGGCTCAAGTAAATAAATTGCGGTTGGCTCAACCCAGTTTCCAACTGTTGCCAAAAAGAAGGTCGCTCCTTGCTGTAAATCGCTACTATTCCTACCAATTCCCAACGAGTCGGCAAAATGGCTTTATCGCAAGACATCAAAGACCGCATCTTTGCCGCCGCCGACGCCCTGCATGCGGCAAGCGACACCGACGAATTCCCGAGCTAATCAAGAAACATCGAGGGTGGCCTTGATGATGGCATGTTCCCGTTTCAAAGCCTGGGCTGCCGGGCAGTTTCTCGCGAGCGCCCTGGTCGGTCCCAAGCAAAAAACCGGGGCCTCGTGAACCGCAGAACCAGACAAGGAAATTCGATGCGTCTACCTTCACTTGTTTTAAGAGTCATTTTGTTGTCATCGCTCCCGTTTGGCGCTGAAACTGCTTTGGCTGATGAAGCTCTTTTGCCTGGCTTTGGCCGTTGTGCGGACGCTGCGTACATGCAGGTCTTTGATCGACGGCTGGGCGCGAGTTCATGCGACGACGTAGGCACGACAACTATCACCGCAAATGGCCGAACCACAAAAATGCGTGTCTTGAAATTGCGTGGATCTGCGAGCAGAGATCATGAAGCGCTCATGACGGAATTTCACGAGCTCGCCAGAAGTGTGGGGGCTGCGATGGAGAAAATGGGAACTGTCTCCCTCGGAAATGTGAGCGTGCTGCTCACCGATACCCCTCCGGTGGTTGATGATGAATACGGCCATACCATGACATTGGATGCCCAATACGGTGCTTATTCCCCTGCGCGAAAAATTGTAGAGCGCGAATGTCAAATCGCTTTCTTCAAGGGCGCTAGAGCCACCTCGCCTGAGGCCTTTTTTTTCGCCCTCTCCCACGAGCTATTTCACTGCATGCAATATCGCCTTTGGGAAGGGCAAATGGCTGCAGGACTACGTGCGGGCAGAGATACGGGAAGAGGTCTGGCAAATGCCGGGTGGTGGTGGATCGAGGGGACGGCCCACTACTTTGCATACTTGTCCAGGCCTGGGGCGGCGGAATACGACCCCAGCTTGTTGCCGTTCGATCAGTCAAGTGTGCGTACATCTCTCTACGAAATGATGAGTTATGACACCGCCGTGTTTTTTGCCTGGTGGGGACAGACGCGGGGACACAGCGCGATTCCAGCGTTCATAGCCCAAATGCCTTCTAGGCCCTCGCCCCGCCAGGAGCAGTTGGAAGCGCTACGGCGTGTTGTTACCAGCGACGAATGGTCTGAGTTCTCGAGGGCCTACCTTGACAGAAACATCCAACTGCCAGGAGGAAGGCTGATCCCGTCGAATCCTCAGCAAGGTGAGCCCTTGAGGATTTCAGATGCAGGGGAGTTTCCCTTGCCAACGACAAACTACGTCGTTGAGCGGCGCCCGATAATTTTTGCGCCTGGACGCGCCTATAACGTGAGCTTCGAAGGCCGACCGGCGGATGCGCGCATCAAATGGGCTGCATCGGCGGGCACAGGCTGGTCAGACCCGCCGGCAACTGTTTTAGCCTGCGAATCCGAAGCGCAATTCCGTGAGGTCCGCAGCACGTCATCGAGCGACACGGCAGGGGTGATGCGGGTCTCGATTCCTGACAGGGACACAAATTGCAATTGCGTGGTCGGTGAATGGCGGATGACCGAGCCGTCGCTTCTAGAGAACCTCAGAAGGCGCGCACACCGAAGCGTTGAATCCCACACCATCGTCAGTGGCAGGCTGTACCTGATATTCAATCCGGATGCGACGCCTACAAGCTTGGGCACCGGACGCTATGTTCATGAAAATCTCGTCTACCGAAGCCAACATCGCCCTGAGTCGGGGACAAGCCTCGTCGAAACCGCCCTGAAGGATTCATCTCCCATTTTCTGGGGTACGGGTGTGGGCAGTCTCATGATTGCGTTCCAGAACCCTTCTCGACGACCAGAGGGCACTGTCAATACCTCGACCTATATGAGAAGGCCGCACGTCCCGAATTCGCGGGGTGAAGACGGTGTCACCCTGCCCGTTACCAAAAAAGAGCCTCTATTGCTCGCCGTTGCTGGTGTAGGCCCTCTGCTCGGAGGCTCAACATACCAATGCAGCGGAAACAATTTGCACATCGAAAGTACCGGGTACCCGGACGGCACGCATACTTTTGATTTTGTTCGTATCTCGAGTCCCACGAGATAGACCGAGCCTCTTCGGTCGGCATGGTTTTTCCTGATTCGTACAGTGTTTTGATGCCGCGCGCCAGGCCGGCCCCGAACGCGATGGAAACATCCGCGATCTGGACCAGCTGAGCGTGGCCCAGTCCTGCGACTGCGGATACTAGATCGGACGAATGTCCACTTTGCGGAACTTGATGATCCCACGCCCCCATTGCAGCGCCACGGGCCCGCTGGTGAGTTTGCGGTCTTCCACGTCCACTGTTTTCACGCCATTCAGCACCAGCGTCAGGCGCGGGCCTTTGGCAGTGATCTCGTAGACATTCCACTTGCCGCCCGCCTTGGGCATGGGTGACACCTTGGCCACCTTCACGATGGCGCCGGTGCCATAGGTCGGGTCGGGCCGCTGGTCGAAGATGTTGGCTTCGTAGCAGTTCTCGTCAGTGATCTCGGCCGGGTTGGCGCAGCGCACAAAGACGCCGCTGTTGACGTCGTCGCTGGACCAGAACTCCACACGCATCGTGAAATCTGTGTAGGACTGTTTGGACACCAGGTAAGCCGGTCTGGCGCCGCCTGCCGTTGCCTGAATAGCACCGTCAGTACCCGACCAGTTGGCAACGCCCACCAGATTGAAGTTTTCCAGGCCACGCTCCCCGTCCACCAGGGCGGTCCAACTACCGCCCATGGGCATAGCGCAGCCGAGCAAAACCGTTGACAGCGCCGCAGCGCCCGCAAATTTCATCAATCCCATGGTGGTCTCCTGTTGTGTGGGCGATTTATAACCCCCAGGGCGATGCAGGTCAAATGAGCGCCTGGCGCGCCGCTCGCCAAACGGAAGTCTTCAACGGGTACATTGAGGCAATTCACTGTTCACACGCCATGGACTCCACCCATCTTCACCAAATTGCCGTCGAGGCCATGCGCTCCCGCGGCCTGTTGCCCGCGTTCTCTCCGCAGGCCTTGCGGGAAGCCGAAGCCGCGCGCCAGACCGGCCCCGAACGCAACGGAGACATCCGCGACCTGCGACAACTGACCTGGTTCTCGATTGACAACGACGACACGCGCGACCTGGACCAGCTGAGCGTGGCCGAGCCGTTGGCTGCGGGTGCCGCGCGGCTGCTTGTGGCGGTGGCCGATGTTGATTGCATGGTGCGGCCCGGCGGGGCGGTGGATGACCATGCGGGTACCAACACGACCTCGGTGTACACAGCGGCAGGCATTTTCCCCATGCTGCCCGAGGTGCTGTCTACAAACCTCACCTCACTGCACGAAAGCCAGGAGCGGCTGGCCGTGGTGGTGGACATGCAGGTGGCCGCAGATGGCACGGTGTCTGGCTCAGACATCTACCGCGCTTTGGTGCTTAACCGCGCGAAGCTCACTTACGACGCGGTTTCGGCCTGGCTGGACGGCGCGGCGCCGGCCCCGCCACAGGTGGCCAGCGTGCCCGGCCTGGAAGCGCAGGTGCGTCTGCATGACGCACTGGCCGGCAAGCTGCGGCAATGGCGCCAGTCGCGCGGTGCGCTCAATGTCAATACCATCGCCGCCCGCCCAGTGTTCAAGAAGGGTCAGCTGATCGACCTGCGTCCTGACGAGAAAAACCGGGCCAAGGATTTGATTGCCGACCTGATGATTGCCACCAATGGCGCGACGGCGCGCTTTCTGGTGGACAAGGGTTTTCCGTCGATACGCCGGTTTCTGCAGTCACCGCGCCGCTGGGACCGCATTGTTGCGCTGGCTGCAAGCCACAGCGTGGAGCTGCCCGCCCTGTCCGATGCGCTGGCGCTGGACGGCTTCCTGAGTGCGCGGCGCGCGGCCGACCCTGCGGGCTTTGCCGACCTGTCGCTGGCGGTGGTGAAAATGCTGGGCTCGGGTGAGTACGCCGCTGCGCCATCGGGGGGAAATGGAGCAAACGGATTGGGCCACTTCGGGCTGGCCGTCAATGACTACGCCCACTCGACCGCGCCCAATCGCCGCTTTCCCGACCTGATCACGCAGCGGCTGCTGAAGGCGGCTCTGGCCGGTGAAGCCTCACCCTACTCCGCCGAACAGCTGACGGAGATTGCCAGGCATTGCACGCTGCAGGAAGACAACGCCAGCAAGGTTGAGCGCCAGGTTCTCAAGGCGGCCGGCGCCTGGTTGCTGCAAGGGCGCATCGGCGATGTATTCAACGCCATCGTGACGGGCGCGGCACCCAAGGGCACGTTTGTGCGCATCAGCAGCCCTTTGCTGGAAGGCCGTGTCATGCGGGGTTTTGAAGGGCTGGACGTAGGCGACACGACGCGCGTCAAGCTGCTCGCGGTTGATACTGAAAAGAGCTTCATCGACTTTGAGCGGGTTTGAGCCGGATCGACTTTTCTTGGCCCCGTCGATCAGCTAAGCTTTGTTCCGTCGCAACCTCAGGCACCAAAGCAGCCCCATGACAAGTTACTGGCTCATGAAATCCGAACCCGAAGAATGCTCAGTCGACGACGCGCTCGCGGCGAAGAAATCGACGGTGCCCTGGGTCGGCGTGCGCAACTACCAGGCACGCAACTTCATGCGCGACGGCATGCGGGTCGGTGATGGCGTGCTTTTCTACCACTCGAGTTGCGCGGAGCCGGGCATCGTCGGCCTGGCGCAGGTGGCGTCAGCGCCCTACCCCGACCCGACGCAGTTTGACCCCAAGTCGCACTACCACGATCCCAAGTCAAAGCCTGAAGAGCCGCGCTGGCTGCTGGTGGATGTGCAGGTGCTGAAGAAGACGCGCAACCTGACCTTGCCGGAGCTGCGCGCCAACCCGGCGCTGGAAGACATGGTGATTCTGCGCAAGGGCAACCGCTTGTCCATCACCCCGGTGGAGCCGAAACACTGGCGGGAAATATCCAGGCTGCTCGGCAAGTCTTGAGCCTGGGATCACCTCAAAAACAGCATGGCCACGGCCGCGGGCTTCGACGCCCATCTCACCAAGCCGCTGGGTTTTCCCGCGCTGCAGGAGTTCCTGCAGTCCGCCGGCGTGACGTGCTAAGCCGAATCGGCCTTTTCCCCTTGTCCCTTCTGGATAGTTCGCTATTTAAAACATAGCGAATTTCGTTGTTCGGCCTGCAGACCCGAAGACATTTTGCTTGCCAGCGCACATTCGAGCAGAGTCAACCCCACCCATTCACCAGTCATTTTTTTTCTGCGCAAGGGTTATCCTGCGGCATGGGCATTGATTTCAGCGTCGAGCAGCGAGAGGCGTACGCAGTCGTTCGCGTAGAAGGTGCCCCATCCCTTGAAGAGTTTTTGCATTTTGTGGAAGCGCTCGCCGGGCAGTCCCGCGGCTGGCTCAGTGGCCGCGCGCTGTGTGATTTGCGCGGCGTGCGTACCCTGAAGTCCTACGCCGAACACCAGGCTGTGGGTGAGGCGGTGGGCCGCCACCTGCAACACCTCCGCCAGGTGGCGTCCGTCGTGCCGGCCGACCGCATCACGCACACCAGCGAAAAGACGGCACAAAAAGCCGGTGTCAACCTGATGGTGTTCACCAGCGAAGATGAGGCCATCAAGTGGCTCACTCCGCCTGAATGACGTCCTGAGCAAGCGAGGTACATCGCCTTGTCAGGTGGCGGACTTCAGCGCCACCAGCACCACGATGACCACCGCCAGGATCAGGGAAACACCCCGCCAAAAGCCCACCGGGTTGCGCTCCAGCAAAGCCGGCCGGGTCTTGTCCAGAAAGGTCTGGTTGGGGTGGCGCAGGTCGTATAAAAATTCCGACAGCTCGCCATAACGCTTGACGGGGTCGGGGTGAACGGCTTTGCGGAGCACGCCGTCTATCCACGCGGGTATGCCCTGGTCGTCGTACAGCACGGAGTCGTAGCGCAGTTTGCTTTGTGCGGCGCGGGTTCGGCATTTCGCGACCTCGGCGCCGTAGGGAAGCTTGCCCGTCAGCATCTGGTAGGTGATGACCCCGAGCGAGAAGATATCTGAGCGTGTGGTGCCGCCCTCGCCCAAAAAATACTCCGGCGCGGAATACTGGGCCGTGCCCAGAATATCGTCACGTCCGCCGGACGTGTCTGCTTCCATGAAGCTGGCCACGCGGGTTGAGCCGAAGTCAATGATCTTGGCCGTGCCGGTCTTGTCGATCATGACGTTCTCGGGCCGCAGGTCCTGGTGCAGCATCTCCAGCCGGTGAAACGCGAGCAGGCCTTTGGCGATTTGCTCCACCACCCCGCGCACGGCTTCCGGGCCGGGGCGGGGGTTGTCATTCATCCACTGGCTCAGCGTTTGCCCGTCGATGTATTCGGTGGCCACATACACAAAGTGGCGCTTTCGGGTCGGCACGTAAGGCTTCAGCACATGCGCGCTGTTGATGCGCCTTGCGATCCACTCTTCGGTCAGAAACCTCTCAAGGTAGGCCGGGTCGCCGCCCAGGTCTATCGACGGTGTTTTGAGGATGACAAGCGCGCCTGTGTCGTTGTCGGTGGCCAGGTAAATATGGCTGCGGCTGCTGCCGTGCACTTCGCGGACGATGGTGTAACCGTCAAATTCCGTTCTGGCTTCGAGGATGGGCGGAAGCGGCAGGCCTGACAACTGCTGCACCATCTCGCTGGTCTGCCCGCGGGGCAGCTCGTCGACACGCACGACCTGTGCCGTGAGGTTGTCGGCGCTGCCCTGTTGGAGGGCTTTTTCGACGATGGATTTGGCGGCAATATCCAGCCCTTCCGGCTCGTTGGCGCAGATGTGGATGATGCCGGCCATGTCGTGCTCGCTGACGTGCTCGTACACACCGTCAGTTGCCAGCAGAAAAATGTCTCCCTGCTCCACTTGCTGGGTCTGGTAGTCAATTTCAAGCTGCGGCTTGACGCCCAGCGCACGGCCCAGGTAGCTTTGGCCCTGGGAAATCCACACGCGGTGGTCAGTGGTGAGTTGCTCCAGCGACTTGCCGCGCAGGCGGTAAATACGTGAATCACCGACATGAAAAATATGCGCGGTGGTCGACTTGATGACCATGGCGCTCAGGGTGCACACATAGCCTTTGTCTTTGTCGTAGCGGTACTGGCTTTTCTGCGTTTGCGCGTGCAGCCAGGAGTTGGTGGCGCTCAAAATCCGCTCGGCCGAAGTCTTGACCGACCATGCTTCCGAGGTGCAGTAGTAGTCTTCGAGGAAACCGGTGACGGCGTACTGGCTGGCCACGTCGCTGACGGCGCTGCTGCTGATGCCGTCGGCCAGCGCAATGGCAATGCCCTTGGCACTCAGCTGCGGCTCTTTCGGTACGTAGATACCGTGGAAATCCTGATTGGTTTCCTTGCGGCCCTTGTCCGAATACTGACCTGCCGATATCTTCAGTTCACTGGACATGTGGGGTACCGAAAAAGCCCCCGCGTATTCGGGATACGCAAGGGCCTTTGTTTTTGAGACGGACTATTTGATGGAACGTGTCGGTCCGGTTTTAATGTGCGTGGCATACAGTGTCAGGCCGGTGAAGGCCAGGCCGCCTACCAGGTTGCCCAGCACCGTCGGAATCTCGTTCCAGATCAAATAGTCCATGATGGTAAAGTGCGCGCCCAGCAGCAGGCCCGAGGGGAACAGGAACATGTTCACGATCGAGTGCTCGAACACCATGTAGAAGAACAGCATGATGGGCATCCACATCGCGATCACTTTGCCGCTGACCTGGGTGGAAATCATTGCACCCACCACGCCGGCCGACACCATCCAGTTGCACAGCATGCCGCGCACGAACAATGTAAGCATGCCGTTCGCGCCGTACTTCTGGTAGCCGAGCGTGCGGCTCTCGCCGATCACGCCAAGGGCCTTGCCCACCGCGCTGGGCTCGGTGGAGAAGCCGTTGGTGACGTAGATCGCCATCATCACGGCCACCGTGAAGGCGCCGGCGAAGTTGCCGACGAACACCAGGCCCCAGTTGCGCAGCACGCCCTTGAGGGTGACGCCCGGGCGCTTGTCGATCAGCGCCAGCGGGCACAGCACGAACACGCCCGTGAGCAGGTCAAAGCCGAACAGATACAGCATGACGAAACCCACCGGGAACAGCACCGCGCCCAGCAACGGCTGGCCGGTCTGCACGTTGATGGTGACTGAGAACCAGGCCGCCAGGGCCAGGATGGCGCCGGCCATGTAGGCCCGGATCACGGTGTCGCGGGTGGACATGAAGATTTTGGATTCGCCCGCATCCACCATCTTGGTCACAAATTCCGAAGGCACTAAATAAGCCATACGACCCCTTAAATCCTGAAAAACCAAAAAAAAATCCACTTCGAGATCTTCAAAAAGATGAAGACCGAAGTGGACGACGTTATCCATTCAGATCGATGGGTACCGCGAGTTTCGCTGTACCCTGCGCAGGCCTTCGTTAGCCTGACTTGATGGATGAAGCACATACCGTGCCGTTAAACAAAGCACGATGAAAACCCGCCCTGCAAGGGGGCAAGGGACGGCACGGCGCGGATTGGTCGCCCCAAACTTGTGCATCAGGACTCAAAAAGAGGCATATTTTGGTGCCAACCAGTACTTCATTTGGGCAAACGTGCGCTGACTTGGGCTGTACACGCCCGGCAGCACCGCCGCGTTTCAGTGCGGTGGCTGATTCATGAGGCTGACATGTAGTGCCAAAAGAATAGGCGCTTCAACGTCTTATTTCTTGGAGAAACTCATGGATCGCCGCCAATTTTTTTATTCGACCACCGTGCTGGGAGGCTCGGTCATGGCGCTGCCCCGCCTCGCCAGGGCGCAGGCCGCTCCTGCCCTCATCACGCGCGACGCCATGCGGCCACAAATGGCCCACGGGATTCAAAGTGGCGATCCGAAGGCGGACGCCGCGGTCATCTGGACCCGGAGTGACCGGCCTTCACGCCTTTGGTTGGAGTGGGCAACGACCGCCAGTTTTGCCAATGCCACCCGTGTGCGGGGGCCCTACCTGATGGACGACACCGACTTCACCGGGCGTGTGGATCTGACGGGCTTGCCGGCGGGCCAGGAAATTTTCTACCGCGTGGTGCTGCAAGACCTGCATAACGAACGTGTGCTGTCTGAAGCCGTGCCCGGCCACCTGCGCCTGCCTGCCAACGCAGGGGGCAAGGCTGTACGCGACGTGCGCTTTACCTGGAGTGGCGATACGGCCGGGCAAGGCTGGGGCATCAACGAGGCATGGGGCGGCATGAAAATCTACGAGCAAATGCGAAAGGTCAACCCTGACTTCTTCCTGCATTGCGGTGACACGATTTACGCCGACGGCCCAATCGCGGCCCAGGTCAAGCTCGCTGACGGATCCCTCTGGAACAACGTGGTCACCGAAGAAGTCAGCAAGGTTGCGGAAACACTCAACGAGTACCGCGGCCGCTACCGCTACAACCTGATGGACGCCAATGTTCGCCGCATGGCGGCAGAAGTGCCGCAAATATGGCAATGGGATGACCACGAGGTGGTCAACAACTGGTCTGACTCCAAAGACCTCGGTGCTGACAAGCGTTACACCGAAAAGAACGTGCCTTTGCTGGTGGCGCGCGCCACCAAAGCTTTTCATGAATTTGCGCCCATACGCCGTACCGCCGACGTTGAGAGTGAGCGTGTGTACCGGCATTTGCCGCAAGGCCCCCTGCTGGACATGTTTGTGGTCGACATGCGAAGCTATCGCGGCCCCAACACCCACAACCTGCAGACCAGCGAGACCGAGGAAAGCGCCTTCATGGGCCGCCCTCAAATCGCCTGGCTGCTGGACGGCCTCAAGCGTTCGAAGTCAGTCTGGAAAGTGATCGCCGCCGACATGCCCATCAGCCTGCATGTGGCCGATGGAAAAGATGCCGACGGGCGCGACCGCTGGGAAGCCAGCGCCAACGGCGATGACGGCACCCCCATGGGCCGCGAACTCGAAATTGCGCGCCTGCTGCGCGAGATCAAGCGCGCCAGCATCAAGAACGTGGTCTGGCTGACCGCCGATGTGCACTACACCGCCGCGCATTATTTTGACCCGGCCAAGGCCCGGCTCAGTGATTTTTCGCCGTTCTGGGAGTTTGTGTCGGGCCCGCTCAACGCCGGTGGTTTTGGGCCCAACAAAACCGACGCCACCTTCGGCATGCAGGTGGTGTACCAGAAAGCCCCGAGCGAAGTGAATGCACCGCCCACCAACGGCATGCAGTTCTTTGGTCAGGTGGACATCGACGCCAAAACCAAAGCCATGACGGTCACCTTGAAAGACCTGGTTGGCGCGTCGCTTTACACCAAAACACTGGCACCGCAGCGAGGCTGAGCGGCATGGATTCCGGGTCAGGCTCGCAATGACGGAGAACGCAGTTCAGGGGTGCTTGCTCTCTATCAGCCTGACCAACGCCCACAACACCCGGTTCGCCGGCGTTGCCACGCCCAGTGCCTCGCCGCGTTTGACGACCAGCCCGTTGAGGTAGTCGATCTCGGTGGGCTTGCCGCGCGCCAGGTCTTGTGCGGTGGATGAAAACTGGCCGGGCATGCTGCCGGCCAGTTTGTCGACAGCCAGAAGCATGTCACCCTGCACCTGCACGCCCTCGGCCTTGGCCACGGCCAGGCATTCGGCCACCACGTCGCGCATGACGTCTTTCACGCCTTCACCCTGCACGGTTCTGCCGTAAGGCAGCTGTGCGATGGCTGAAACGGCGTTATAGGCACAGTTGAGGATGAGCTTGGCCCACAGTGCACCGCGCACGTTGCCGGAGATTTCAACCGGCACACCAGCAGCGACGAATGCCTGGGCCGCGGCCTCACTCAGGCTGGAAGGCTCGATCACCAGCTCGCCACGGCCATGGTGTTTGACGTGGCCGGGGCCGGCCATTTCGGTGGCGACGTACACCACGGCGGCGGCCACGCTGTGCTGCGGCAGCACGGTGCGCAGGCGGTCGGCGTTGTCCACGCCGTTTTGCAGGCACAACACCAGCGCACCGGGTGCCAGGTGCGGCCGGATCAACGCGCCTGCAGATTCGGTGTCGGTGGATTTCACGCAGAACAGCACCAGGTCGGCGCCCTGCACGGCGGAAGGTTCGCTGTTGGCGGCCAGTCGCACGTGTTCGTCGAAGGTACGGGTTTCCATGCGCAGGCCATCACTCTGGACGGCGTCAACATGCCGGGGCCGGGCAATCAGCACCACATCAAGCCCGGCACGGGCCAGCATGCCGCCGTAATAACAACCGACGGCGCCTGCGCCCATGACGGCAACTTTGAGGGATGGGGTCATGGTGTCTTTGCTTTCGGTGAGTAAGGAAACGGGAATTGTGGGTGAAGTCTGCCGCCCTTGCAGACAGGCAGACTCCTTAACCCAGGCAGCCAGGTGCTATCGCTTTCCCGCCAATATTCGTACGCTATCAAATATATAGCTATTCGCGCCCGTATTCATTGGGCCAGTGGCTCATTTCGTATCAAAAAAGAGGCCCTTCGGGTTTTTGGGTGTTTTCAGGGCCGCGGCAGGGTGACCCGGGCACGCAGGCCACCTCCTGCGGCCGGCAGCAGGTCCAGCGTTCCGCCGTGCGCGCGCACGATGCGGTCGACGATGGCCAGGCCTAAACCCGCGCCGGGCGGGCCGGTGCGCGTGCTTTCCGCACGGCGAAAGGGTTGCTTCAACGCCTCCGCTTCTGCTGCGGCGATGCCGGCGCCGCGGTCCGTCACCTCTATCCAGACTGACTCGCCCCGCTCGCCGGTGGCTATCGTGACTGGCGGGCTGCCATGGCGCCAGGCGTTTTCGACCAGATTGGTTAGCGCGCGGCGCATGGCCCGCTGTCGCAGCATTACCGGCGCTAATCCGCCTGCCTGTAAGGTTACCGGCCGGCCATGGTCGGCCGATGCCGCCACCACTTCTGCCGCCAGCGCGTCCAGATCAACCGGTACCCGTTCTTCGCTGTCGGTACTGCGGGCAAAGTCCAGAAACTGGCCGATGATGGCGTCCATTTCCTCGACACCGCGCGTCATGCTGGCCATCAGCTCGGCATCGGCCTTGTCGCGCAGGATTTCAATGCCCAGCCGCAGCTTGGTCAACGGCGTGCGCAAATCATGTGAAACACCGGCCAGCATCAGCGTTCGTTCGTCATCGGCCTGGGCCAGGGCGCGCACCATCTGGTTGAAGCTGCGGCTCAGGTCGGCAATTTCCGTGGGGCCATCTTCAGGCAATGGCTGCGGGCTGTTGCCGCCAGCCAGTGTGTGCGCTGAGGCCACCACGCGGCGCAACGGGCGATTGAGGTAATGGTGAATCAGCAGCGCGCCCAACAATGCCAGCATGGCGCTGGCAAGCGACGCAACCACCCATGCGCCGGTAAATTCGCGCGCCGGCAGCACACCGGGCAAGGTGACCCAGTGGTCGGCGCCGTCGAGCCGCAAACGCACCGCCAGGCTGCCGCCGGCCTCACGGCGCCAGATGATCTCTGCGCCCTCCCCCTCGGCCGCAATACCACGTGAAGCTTCGCGAACGAAGCGGCGCTCCAGCCGGCTGAGCAGCAGGCGCTGGCCGCGATCAGTTCCGTCGACTTCATGCGTGACGCCCTGCATGGCGCGGTGGTTGAACCGGGCCACAAAAGCTTCGCGCTGGGCCGGCGGCATAGCAGCCAGGCCGGCACGTATCGAACTCACATTGCGCGTCACGGCCACCGAAAGCTGCGCCAGCCGCGGTTTGACAATCAGCTGGCGCACCATCAGCGCACCAAGCAGCTGGCCCAGCACAATGAGCACCACGATCAGCAGCACATTGCGGCCGAACAGGCTGCGCGGGAATAGCCTCACGGCTTGCCCGCCTTGCCGTGTTTTGCCGCACCGCCTTCCGGCACAAACACATAACCCACGCCCCAGACGGTCTGGATGTGCACCGGCTGGGAAGGATCCGCCTCAATCAGCTTGCGCAAGCGCATGACCTGCACGTCGATGCTGCGGTCGGTGGCTTCGTGGTCACGGCCATAGGCCAGCTCGATCAGCCGCTCGCGGCCCAACGGCCGGTTGGGGTGCAAGGCCAGCGCCTGCAGCAGGTTGAACTCACCCGTGGTCAAAGGCACGTCCTGCCCATTCCTTTCAAGCCGGCGCGCCTCCAGCGCCAGCGTGAAACCACCAAACTGCACGGAGCCCTGGCCGGGCAAGGGGCCGCTGTGGGCGCCCAGCATGCGCTGCCTGCGCACCAGCGCCTGGATGCGTGCGAGCAGCTCGCGCGGGTTGAAGGGTTTGGGCAGGTAGTCGTCGGCACCCATTTCGAGCCCGACGATGCGGTCCACCGGGTCGCCCCGGGCAGTGAGCATGACGATGGGAATGGTTTCGCCCTGCGCGCGCAGGCGGCGGCACACCGCCAGGCCGTCTTCGCCCGGCATCATCACATCAAGCACCAGCACGTCAAAACGCTCGCGCGCCAGCAGGGCATCCAGGGTTTTGGCATCTTCCAGCGTGCGCACCGCATAACCCTGGTCGCCCAGGTAGCGCTGCAGCAGGCTGCGCAGGTCCGCCTCATCGTCCACCACCAGGACCCGGGCCAGGGCCTCGCTCATCGTGATGGGCCTGTCTGTACTGTTTGTACTGTCTGTAAATAGGTCATAAAAAGCACCTGCCGCAAGAAAGATGCCCCATGGTAGCGGCCCGGCCAGAACCAGGCGCCCGGCAAATCATGACAAACGATGACAAAGCCGGGTTTTGCTCATGCATTGTCATCAAGAGGCCCGCGGCTGCCATGGTTGGCTCACATCTGCCGGCGACAGTTGAATCACGACACGGCGAGGGCCGTTTCGCAGTCTCAACACCGTTCAACGACTTTCAATTTGAAGGAGTCCGCCATGAAAACCGCCCTTTCAGCTACCACCCTGACCTTTGCCCTGCTGGCCGTAGGTTTTGCCGCAACCGATGCCGACGCGGCCAGCCACCGCGTCGTGCGCCCCAACGCTGGGGGCGGTGCGACCGCCACCACAGCCGTGACACGCCAGGGAGCGCAGGGCGGCACGCGGGTGCGAAACCGAGCCACCACCACCGACGGGCAAGGCAATGCCACAACCGCCGGCGGCGC
Organism: Polaromonas sp. A23; assembly: GCF_002001015.1. GTDB lineage: Bacteria > Pseudomonadota > Gammaproteobacteria > Burkholderiales > Burkholderiaceae_C > Polaromonas. Next base: position 132,799 of record NZ_MUNO01000026.1, read on the forward strand.
CACCACCACCGGCCCCCGTGGTGCCACTGCCGTACGCAGCGGCCAGGCCAGCCGCAGCGCCGACGGTTCTGCCCAGCGCAGCGGCAGCTTTGCCGCCAGCGGCGCCAAAGGCAATGTGGAAACCAGCGGCAGCAGCAGCAAAAGCGCCGATGGCACTGTAGACGCCAACCGCAGCACCAGCGCTACCAGTGCTGCCACCGGCAACAGCGTGCAAAGCACGGCAACCTACAACCAGGCCACCGGCGTGACCCGGAACACCACCTGCTACGACGCCTCCGGCGCGACCATGAGCTGTCCGTCGCGCTGAGTGGAAACCGACTTTTTGTAACGCATTTCCACAACCTTTCATTGGAGCCCTCTCATGAAACCCTTCTCCTTCTCTATCTTGCGCACACTCCCGCTCATCGGCATCCTGGCATTGGCCACCGCGGCCCAGGCCCAGGCACCCGATGCTGCCCGCATGGAAAAAGCCCGCAATGAGCTGAAAAAACGCTTTGCCGCAGCCGACATCAACAAAGACGGCAAACTGACACGCGAGGAAGCGCAGGCCAAGATGCCCATGGTTTACAAAAACTTCGATGCCATCGACGCAAGCCACTCCGGTGTCGTCACACCGGGCGACATTGGTGCCTACATGACGTCGAAGAAAAGCGCCCGCAAACCGGCCGGTTGACCATGCCGCCACGTTCGCGCTTTTACTGGAGAGATATTGATGATCTGTCTTGCCACCCTCCTGCGACGCATCGGCCTTGCCGCGCTTCTTGTATCAGGCAGCTTCGCCTTCGCTGTGCCCACCATGCAGGAAGGCGTGCGCCGCATCGCCAACGTTCCGTACGGCGAGGACCCACGCCAACGCATGGACGTCTACCTGCCGGAGCAGGCGGCAGGCGCAGCCAATGTGCCCGTGATCGTCATGGTGCATGGCGGCGCTTGGATGGCGGGCAACAAGGCCATGCCCAAAGTGGTGGACAACAAAGTGGCTTATTGGGTCAAACAAAAGGGCTGGATTTTTGTCTCGGTTGGTTACCGGCTCTCGCCACAAGTGGATCCGCTGGTGCAGGCGCGTGATGTAGCCGGCGGGCTGGCCAGGGCGCAGTCCATGGCCGCCTCATGGGGAGGCAACCCGGCAAAATTCGTCCTCATGGGGCATTCTGCTGGCGCACACTTGGTGGCGTTGCTGAGCGCCTCGCCTTCGCTGGCCCGCGAAGCAGGCGCACAAGCCTGGCTGGGCACCGTGGCGCTTGACAGCGCTGCGCTGGACCTGGAACGCATCATGCAGGCCCGGCACATGCGTTTTTACGACCGCGTCTTTGGCGCCGACCCGGCTTACTGGCGCAGTGTCTCGCCCAGCAGTGTGCTGGCGTCTGATGCCGTGCCCATGCTCCTGGTCTGCTCGACGCAGCGAGGCGACGGCCCCTGTCCGCAGGCACGCGATTTTGCCGCCAAAGTGACGGGCAAAGGGGGACGGGCAAGCGTGCTGCCGCAAAACATGACGCACGAACAGATCAACACCCTGCTGGGCCTGCCAGGAGTCTACACAGAAGCTGTGGAAGGATTCCTGTCCGGCTTGCCCCTGCGGTGATAACGCAGGGTAAAAAAATGGCATTTGCCCTTTATTCATGGGCTCTGATTGCTATCTAATCAATAGCGCATCGGGGTACTATGCTGTAGCGGCAAAATCGGTAGCGGGTGCCAGGGGCACTTGATGCGCATCAGGTCCGCCCAAAGCGCCAGACGTTAGGATGGAGGGTCCGGCCTCCCCGGCCAATTCCAACATTTCCCGCTGCTCTTCCTGTTTTGCCTTGCTATGCCCGACTTCCTGACCGCTGCTCTTTATAAATTTGTCGACCTGCCCGACTTTGCCGAGTTGCAGGCGCCGCTGCAGGCCTTCTGCGAAGCCCATGATGTACGCGGCACGCTGTTGCTTGCCCGGGAAGGCATCAACGGCACAATTGCCGGGCCCGACGAAGGGGTGCAGGCGGTGCTGGCACATCTTCGGCAAGACCCGCGTCTGGCCGATTTGGCGCACAAGGAGTCGCGTGCCCACAAGTTCCCGTTTTACCGCATGAAAGTGCGCCTCAAGCGCGAAATCGTCACGCTCGGCGTGACCGGCATCAACCCGAACGAGATGGCCGGCCAATACGTCAAGCCGCAGGACTGGAATGCGCTGATCTCCGAGCCCGGCGTGGTGGTGGTGGACACCCGCAACGACTACGAAGTCGGCATCGGCACCTTTGCCGGCGCGGTGGACCCCCATACCAAAAGTTTTTCGGAGCTGCCCTCCTGGGTGGAAGCGCAGTCTGCACCGGGCGGCTTACTGGCTGAAAAAGATGGCAAAAAACCCAAGGTGGCCATGTTTTGCACCGGCGGCATACGCTGCGAGAAATCCACAGCCTTCATGCGCACCCGCGGCTTTGAGGAGGTCTACCACCTGGAAGGCGGCATCCTCAAATACCTGGAAACCGTGCCCGAAACCGACAGCCTCTGGAAAGGCGAGTGTTTTGTGTTCGACGAGCGTGTTTCCGTCGTGCACGGCCTGGCGACCGGCCACTACGACCTGTGCCGCGCCTGCCGCGACCCGATCAGCGAAGCCGACAAGGCCTCGCCGCTCTACGTGCCCGGCGTCAGCTGCCCGGCCTGCCACGACAAGAAAACCGAAGAGCAAAAGCGCGGCTTCATCGAGCGCCAACGCCAGGTCGACTACGCCAACCGGCGCCGCCAGCCGCACATCGGTGCCAAGCTGCCACAGTCGAGCGCAGAGGACAAAGAAAGCTCCTGATGGGCGCCCTGCCCGCTCTCCCGATCCTCTACTCGTTTCGCCGCTGCCCCTACGCCATGCGTGCACGGCTGGCGTTGGCCATCAGCAAACAGCCGCATGAGCTGCGCGAAGTGGTGCTAAGAAACAAGCCGGCCGATATGCTGGCCGCCTCGCCCAAGGGAACGGTGCCAGTGCTGGTGTTGCCCGGCGGCGAGGTGATCGAGGAGAGCCTGGACATCATGCGCTGGGCGCTGGCCCGCAACGACCCGGCGCAATGGCTGTCACCGCCGCAGGCCTCGCAGCAGGAAATGGATGCGCTGATCGACGCCAACGATGGCGACTTCAAGCGCTACCTGGATCGCTACAAGTACCCGAACCGTTACCCGCAGGAGTCAGAGGGCGACGTAGCCGGCTTTGCGCTGAAACACCGCAGCGAAGCGGCGCAGTGGCTGGCGCAACTGAACGATCGCCTGGCCTCGGGTTGGCTGCTGGGCGCTCAAGCCAGCCTGGCCGACATGGCCATCCTGCCTTTCATCCGCCAGTTCGCGCGCACCGATGCGGACTGGTTTGCCGCGCAACCGTGGCCGCGTCTGCAGAGCTGGCTGGCGGTGTTTGAAGGCAGTGAACTTCACGCAGGCGTGATGGCAAAACACCCGCCCTGGGAGCCTGCTGGGGCGTAGCGCGGGCAGGCTAAACCTCGGGCGTAATCATCTCCGCATACTCGTACAGCGCCCCCAGCACCGCCTCCCCGCGCTCATCTGCCGTTTCCGACAGCACATCAAGCGCGGCAAGAAACGCATCCACGTTGCGCGCCCCACCTTCGCCTTCCAGCAGGCGCACGGCACGATGAGCCTCCCAGCGCTCGGCATCTTCGGGCGACATGGCCTCAGAAAAGTTACGCGCGCGGTAGCGGAACACCAGCTCTTCCAGCCGTTCGTCGTCGAAGCCGGTGCGGCTGTGCGCGAGTTCGGCTGGCGGCAAGGCGCGCAGCTTGTTGAGCCGCCGCCTGTCGTCGTTGTTGATAAAACCGCCGTACAGGTCTTCGTCCACGTCAGGAATACCTTCCTTGGGCCGCACAAAGACTTCGGGCCAGATGGCGCTCATGTCGGGCAAGCTGGCGGCCTTTTCGGCATTGCGCAGTGCGACCTCAACGTCCACACCCCATTTGGCTGCCATCTCCGGGCTCAGGGTGGCCAGTTTGCGCACGACCATGGGCGATTTGTTCAGGTGCACCGATTTGATCGGCAGCCGCGTCACGCCTTCTGGCAAGTCCGCCGACTTGCTGAACAGGCGCTGGCGCAGGGTGGCCACGTCGAGCAGGGGCAACTCGGCCGGATCGTGCGAGAGGTCCCAGGCCAGCAACTCGTTTTTGTTCGAGGGGTGCATGGCCAGCGGCCACATGACGGAAAGGCAGCCGCGCTCGGGCGGGAACATGCCCGACACATGCAGAAAGGGCTGCGCAGTCTGCGGGCTGGTGGGCAAGCCGAGCTCTGCGGCTACGCGGTCTTTCTTGTGCAGCCCCAGGCAGAAATCAAATAACTTGGGCTGGGCCGTGCGGATCACGCGGGCCAGCGCAATCGTGGCACGCACGTCCGACAAGGCGTCGTGCGCCGACTCGTGCAGCAGGCCGTTGGCACGTGCCAGGTCTTCGAGCTTGAAGCTGGGACGCAGCGCGCCAGCCTCGTCGGGACGGCGTTCGTCGGGCTTCATCGGCCACTCAATGCCTTGAGGCCGCAGCGCATAAGCCATGCGCACCACGTCAAGCAAGTCCCAGCGGCCGCAGTTGTTCTGCCACTCGCGGGCATAGGGGTCCATCAGGTTGCGCCAAAAAAGGTGGCGGGTGACTTCGTCGTCGAAACGGATGGTGTTGTAGCCCACGCCTATGGTGCCGGGCTGGGCCAGCACGGCTTCGATGCGGGCGGCGAATTCATGCTCGGGCAAGCCGCGCTCCAGGCACAGCTGCGGCGTGATGCCGGTGATCAGGCAGGAGGTCGGGTCGGGCAGGTAGTCCCTGGCTGGCCGGCAATAAATCATCAGCGGCTCACCGATCTCGTTGAGCTCGGCGTCGGTGCGAACACCGGCAAACTGTGCCGGCCGGTCGCGGCGCGTGTTCAGGCCAAAGGTTTCGTAGTCATGCCAGAGAAAGGTGTGCGGAGCCATCGGTTGAACGCTTTTTAACCAGGTTGATGTATGAAATAGCCCATTTGCCCAATAAACACGGGCGCAAGCAGCTATCATTTAAGGAGCAAATGAAAAAGGCCGGTAGCGCCATGCTACCGGCCTTTTTGCTGAATGCCCAAATCCGGCGTTCAGTCGGTTGTTGCCTCTTCGGCCTCCGGCTTGGCCCGGCCTTCCTTCTTCGGCAACGGCTGGATGTCGAGCTCGACTTCGCCGGTTTCGACCCCTTTTTCGTCGGTCGTCACCTTCATGTCGACCGTCAGGCGGCCGCCGTCGATCAGGCGGCCAAACAACAGCTCGTCGGCCAGCGCGCGGCGAATGGTGTCCTGGATCAGGCGCTGCATCGGCCGTGCGCCCATCAGCGGATCGAAACCCTTCTTGCCGAGGTACTTGCGCAGCGTGTCGGTAAAGGTGACGTCCACCTTCTTCTCGGCCAGTTGCGTTTCGAGTTGCAGCAGGAACTTGTCGACCACGCGCAGGATGACGGTTTCGTCGAGTGCCTTGAAGCTCACCACCGCGTCAAGCCGGTTGCGGAACTCGGGCGTGAACAGGCGCTTGATGTCGGCCATCTCGTCGCCCGCCTCGCGCGGATTCGTGAAGCCGATGGTCGCCTTGTTCATGGTCTCGGCGCCGGCGTTGGTCGTCATGACGATGATCACGTTGCGGAAATCGGCCTTGCGCCCGTTGTTGTCTGTCAAAGTGCCGTGGTCCATGACCTGCAGCAACACGTTGAAGATGTCCGGGTGCGCTTTCTCGATCTCGTCGAGCAGCAGCACCGCGTGTGGCTTCTTGGTGATGGCTTCAGTCAGCAAGCCACCCTGGTCAAAACCGACGTAGCCCGGAGGCGCACCGATCAGGCGGCTCACCGCATGGCGCTCCATGTACTCTGACATGTCGAAGCGAATCAGCTCGATGCCCATGATGTAGGCCAGCTGCTTGGCCGCTTCTGTCTTGCCGACACCGGTGGGGCCGGAGAACAGGAAGGAGCCAATTGGCTTGTCGTCCTTGCCCAGGCCCGAACGCGCCATCTTCACGGCGGAGGCCAGCACGTCGAGCGCCTTGTCCTGGCCGAACACCACGCTCTTCAAGTCGCGCTCCAGCGTCTTGAGCTTGCCGCGGTCGTCGTTGGACACATTGGCCGGTGGAATGCGGGCAATCTTGGCCACGATCTCTTCCACCTCGGCCTTGGTGATGATTTTCTTGCGCTTGGACGGCGGCAAAATGCGCTGGGCTGCACCGGCCTCGTCAATCACGTCAATCGCCTTGTCGGGCAAATGGCGGTCGTTGATGTACTTGGCGCTCAGCTCAGCCGCAGCTTGCAGCGCCGCCACGGCGTACTTGACGCTGTGGTGCTCTTCAAAACGCGACTTCAGGCCTTTGAGAATGTCGACCGTCTCCTGCACCGTGGGCTCAACCACATCGACTTTCTGGAAACGGCGAGACAGGGCAGCATCTTTCTCGAAAATACCGCGGTACTCTGTGAAGGTGGTTGCGCCAATGCATTTGAGCTGTCCCGAGCTCAGCGCGGGTTTCAGCAGGTTGGACGCATCCAGCGTGCCGCCCGAAGCCGCACCGGCACCGATCAGGGTGTGGATTTCGTCGATGAACAAGATGCCGTTGGGCTTGTCTTTCAGCGCTTTCAGCACGCCCTTGAGGCGCTGCTCGAAATCACCACGGTACTTGGTGCCGGCCAGCAAGGCGCCCATGTCCAGGGAATAAACCTGCGCTTCGGCCAGGATCTCGGGCACGTCTTTCTGCGTGATGCGCCAGGCCAGGCCCTCGGCAATCGCGGTCTTGCCCACGCCAGCTTCACCGACCAGCAGCGGGTTATTCTTGCGGCGGCGGCAGAGGATCTGGATGACGCGCTCGACTTCGTAGTGGCGGCCGATCAGCGGGTCGATCTTGCCGTCCTTGGCGAGCTGGTTCAGGTTCTGGGTGTACTGCTCCAGCGGAGAAGTTTTTTCGTTCTTCTCGCCACCCTCTTCGTTCTCGGCTGCGCTCTCGCCGGCCTTGGTCGGTTCGGGCGGGTCACTTTTCTTGATGCCGTGCGCGATGAAGTTCACCACGTCCAGGCGGGTCACGCCCTGCTGGTGGAGGTAATACACGGCATGCGAGTCTTTTTCGCCGAAGATGGCGACCAGCACGTTTGCACCGGTGACTTCCTTCTTGCCGTTGCCGGTGGACTGCACGTGCATGATGGCGCGCTGGATCACACGCTGGAAACCCAGCGTGGGCTGCGTGTCCACGTCGTCGCTGCCGGCGACCTGGGGCGTGTTGTCCTTGATGAAATTGGCCAGCGACTTGCGCAGGTCATCAATATTGGCTGAGCATGCGCGCAGCACTTCGGCCGCGCTGGGGTTGTCAAGCAAAGCGAGCAGCAGGTGTTCCACGGTGATGAACTCGTGGCGTTGCTGCCGGGCCTCAACAAAGGCCATGTGCAAGCTGACTTCTAATTCCTGGGCAATCATTGCTTTTCCTTTCGGCTTGCTGCTTGAGTCTTTGATAACTGCATTGTGTAACTCTTCAAGTCGATATGGGCTGTTTTTTCAATTATTCAATGGGCTCGCACACACACTGCAGCGGATGGCCATTTTTTCTTGCCGCTTCTGTGACTTGGTCCACTTTGGTGGACGCCACGTCCTTGGAAAACACGCCACACACGCCTTTGCCGTCAAGGTGGATCTTCAGCATGATCTGCGTCGCGGTTTCCCGGTCTTTGTTGAAAAATTCCTGGATCACCACCACCACAAACTCCATCGGCGTGTAATCGTCATTGAGCAACACCACCTGGTACATCTGCGGCGGCACCGTTTTCTGCGGTCGGCGCTCCAGCACCACCGAATCTCCGCCGTTGGCGTCATCAGGCTTGAAGACCGGGGCCTTGGGTGTTGCGGGAGTCTTGGGAGGTTTGCTGGCCATGGAATTCATTCTAGCGACCGGAATTGTCCAGTGCGCCTGACAGGGAAATTGGTGGCGGGAACACGACAATCAAGCGCGCACAATTGACTTTTCAAAGGCACGCCGAAAGCCCATGAAAAAACCGCCTCCGGCTCAAGCCTGGGGCGGTTTTGCAGCTTTTTCTGCCTGTTTTTCCGGCAGTCCGGCAAGTCGCCGGCCAAAACGGCCGGCGGGCTGGCTTACATGTGGTCGATCATCACCTGGCCAAAACCGGAACAGCTGACCTGGGTCGCGCCCTCCATCAGGCGGGCAAAGTCATAGGTGACTTTCTTCGACTCGATCGATTTTTCCATCGAGCTGATGATCAGGTCGGCAGCCTTGGTCCAGCCCATGTGACGCAGCATCATTTCGGCGGACAGGATTTCGGAACCGGGGTTCACATAGTCCTTGCCAGCGTATTTTGGTGCCGTGCCGTGGGTGGCTTCAAACATGGCGATGGTGTCGCTCAGGTTGGCACCCGGGGCAATGCCGATACCGCCCACCTGGGCCGCCAGCGCGTCGGAGACGTAGTCGCCGTTCAGGTTCAGCGTGGCGATCACCGAGTATTCGGCCGGACGCAGCAGGATCTGCTGCAGGAAGGCGTCGGCGATGGAGTCCTTGATGGTGATTTCCTTGCCGGTTTTCGGGTTCTTGAATTTCATCCACGGGCCGCCGTCGATCAGCTCGGCACCGAATTCCTTGGCCGCCAGGGCATAGGCCCAGTCACGGAAGCCGCCTTCGGTGAACTTCATGATGTTGCCCTTGTGGACAATCGTCAGGCTGGGCTTGTCATTGTCGATGGTGTACTGGATGGCCTTGCGCACCAGACGCTCCGTGCCTTCGCGCGAAACCGGCTTGATGCCGATGCCCGAGGTATTGGGGAAGCGGATTTTCTTGACGCCCATCTCGTCCTGCAGGAACTTGATGAGTTTCTTGGCCTTGTCGGACTCGGCTTCGAACTCAATGCCGGCGTAGATGTCTTCCGAGTTCTCGCGGAAAATCACCATGTTGGTCTTGTGCGGCTCTTTCACAGGCGAAGGCACGCCGGCGAAGTACTGGATGGGGCGCAGGCAGACGTAGAGGTCCAGTTCCTGGCGCAAGGCCACGTTCAGCGAACGGATGCCGCCGCCGACCGGCGTGGTCAATGGGCCCTTGATGGAGACCACATAGTCCTTGACGGCATGCAGTGTTTCTTCGGGCAGCCAGACGTCGGGGCCATAGATCTTGGTCGACTTTTCGCCGGCATAAACCTCCATCCAGTGAATCTTTTTCTTGCCGCCGTAGGCTTTGGCCACGGCCGCATCCACCACTTTGAGCATGACCGGCGTGATGTCCGCCCCTGTACCGTCACCTTCAATGAACGGAATGACCGGCTCGTCCGGAACATTCAGTGAATTGTCGGCATTGACAGTGATTTTTTTACCCTGGGCGGGCACCTTGATGTGCTGGTACATGTGGGAAAGTCTCCGGTAAGCGCTGGAAATTGCAGGGAAAAGCTGCCTGGCGCGGGTTAGGTGATAACCCGTAAATTCTAGCCGCAAAATAATCCGCCAACTATTTTCAGGGCGGCGTGTCAACCGATTGCAAACGCCCTTCGTTACGGTGAGGCCTTCGAAATATTCGGGGGATTGTTTTCAATAACGTTTCAAGGAAATTTCAAATGAACAAGATCCTCGCTGTTTTGATCGCCGGTCTCTTCTCTGCCGGTGCTTTCGCCGCTTCCCACGCTGGTGCTCCCATGGGCGCGGCTTCCAAGCCTGCTGCAGCCGCACCTGCTGCTGCCATGCCAGCGCCTGCCAAAGCTGACGCAAAAGCCGATGCAAAGAAAGCCAAGGCTGAAAAAGCTGCTGCTGCCAAAGCTGCAAAAGCTGAAAAAGCCGCTGCCGCCAAGAAAGCCAAGGAAGACAAAGCCGCCGCTGCCAAGGCTGCAAAAGCTGAAAAAGCCGCTGCCGCCAAGAAAGCAATGGAAGACAAAGCTGCTGCCAAGAAGTAACTCTTCGCGACTACCTGAAATGCCCGCAATGCGGGCATTTTTTATGGCCGTCGTTTATGCTGGCCGACTAAACACCCCGTAGTGACGCCCCATGTCCTTTTTGACTTCTTACCGCACACTTTCCCCCGCCTACCGGCTTGCCGCCTTTATTCTCGGTTCGCTGCTTTTTTGCGGCAACGCCTCTGCCCAAGGAGCCCCGGGAGCGCCGCAGATGAACCTCCAGCGCGTCAAGTTGTCGGCGGGTATGCACCTCATCGATGCGCAAGTGGCGTTGACTCCCGAGCAGCGACAAATCGGCCTGATGTTCCGTGAGGAAATGCCCTCTACGGAAGGTATGCTTTTTGTATTCGAGCAGGCGTCAAAGCAATGCTTTTGGATGAAGAACACCCTGCTGCCCCTGACCGCAGCCTTTGTTGCAGACGACGGGACCATCGTCAACCTGGCCGACATGAAGCCGCAGACCACGGAGTCTCACTGCTCGGAAAAGCCGGTGCGTTATGTCCTGGAAATGAACGTTGGCTGGTTTGCCAAAAAAGGCATCAAGGCCGGCAGCAAGCTGTCCGGTCCGGTATTCACGCCAGCTCGTTAGGCGGCCGACTTGGCGCGCCAGGACGGCAGGCAAGAAAAAGCCGACTTCTGTCGGCTTTTTCATGGGAGCAAGACTCAAACTCAGGCGAAATTCGCCTCGGCAAACGACCAGTTCACCAGGTTCGACAAGAAGGTTTCCACAAACTTGGGGCGCTGGTTGCGGTAGTCAATGTAGTAAGCGTGCTCCCAGACGTCAACCGTCAGCAGGGCCTTGTCGGCCGTGGTCAGCGGCGTACCGGCGGGGCCAGTGTTGACGATGTCCACCGAGCCGTCTGCCTTTTTCACCAGCCAGGTCCAGCCCGAGCCGAAATTGCCAACAGCCGATTTCACAAACGCTTCCTTGAAAGCGGCATAAGAGCCGAACTTGGCATTGATGGCTGCAGCCAGCGCGCCGCCAGGCTCGCCACCGCCGGCGGGCTTCATGCAACTCCAGAAAAAGGTGTGATTCCAGATCTGGGCAGCGTTGTTGTACACGCCGCCGCTTGATTTTTTGACAATTTCTTCCAGTGTCATGGCCTCAAACTCGGTGCCTTTTTGCAGGTTGTTGAGGTTGACCACATAAGCGTTGTGGTGCTTGCCATGGTGGTATTCAAAAGCCTCCTGGCTGTAATGAGGCGCCAGTGCATCAATCGCGTACGGGAGGGGGGGTAGTTTGTGTTCCATGTGGGTTTCCTCGTTAAAGTGTTTTGTTGATAAAGCCGGTTTCGACGGCCATTGTAAAAACTAAATCAACCTCGGCGCGGAAACGGTCAAATCGACCTCGCCGTCGGCAAGGGTAGCGCGCAAGGGCTGGCCGGGTGTGGTAGCAGCAGCGCTGGTGATGGCTTGCCCGTGCAGGTCGGCCAGCCACGCGTAGCCGCGCTGGAGCACCAGTTTGGGGTCAAGCGGTTCCAGCCGCAACTGCGCGCGCTCAAGCCGCCGTTGCTGTGCCGTCACGGCGCCATCCACGGCCTGCGGAAAGGCAGATACCAGCGCTTGCAGTCTGCCTTGTTCCAGCTGAAGAGCCGACTGCACCGAATGGCGCAGACGCTGCGCCTGGCTGGTCAAACGTGCCTGCTGGCGCGTCACCAGATGGGAGGGGCGGCTTACGCGCGACGCGGCCCAATCCAGTCTTTGGTTGTGCACCTGCAACTGTCGCTCCACGCCGCCCTGCATGCGGTCCCGCGCAAGCGCCAAGGCCCCGAGCCAGACGGCTTGCGGCTGGGCGCACATTTCAGCGGCAGCTGTGGGGGTCGGCGCGCGCAGGTCGGCGCAAAAGTCGGCAATCGTGAAATCGGTTTCATGCCCGACCCCGCACACCACCGGGACGGGTGACGCAACGATCAGGCGCGCCAACTGCTCGTCGTTGAAGGCCCAGAGATCTTCCATGGCCCCGCCGCCGCGCACCAGCAAAAGAACATCCACCTCGGCGCGTTGCGCGGCCTTGCGCAGGGCCTGGCGCAACTCTTCGGGAGCCTGGGCGCCCTGGACGCTGGCAGGGTAAATCACCACCGGAACATGCGGTGCGCGGCGTTTGAGCGCAGTCACAACGTCGTGCAGTGCAGCCGCACCCAGCGATGTCACCACGCCAATGGCGCGCGGCAAAAGCGGCAACGGACGTTTGCGACTGGCCTCAAAGAGGCCCTCTGCCTCCAGCCGGGCCTTGAGCAGAAGAAACTGCTCGAACAGGTTACCCTGCCCGGCCTGGCGCATGGATTCGACCACCATTTGCAACTCGCCACGCGGCTCATAGACACCCAGCCTGCCGCGCACTTCAACCAGTTGCCCGTCGCGTGGTGAAAAGTCCAGCAAGCCGGCTGCGCGCCGGAACATCGCACAACGCACCTGACCTTGTTCATCTTTCAAGGAAAAATAGCAATGGCCGCTGGCAGCCCGCGAAAAGCCGCTGACCTCGCCTTGCACCGCCACGGGATTGAAGCGCGCCTCCAGGCTGTCGGCAATCGCGCGCAGAAGTGAGCCCACAGGCCAAATGCGAACTCCCGATGACGGGCTTTGAGGAGGCCCAGGCATCTCAAACACCATCAAATCCCCTGGTTTGGCGGGGGTAATACTCCACAGAAGGGCATGCTGGCTGGGTAAAACCCGCGATTTGCCGGGGAGAGGCTGATGACTTCGTGTAAATCATTGATTTATAACAACTTTATTCTGCTCAATTTTTCATCGTTTTGTCACAGTGCCCTATTGGCGCGGCTTTGCGGCACCTCCGCGCCTACTTGCTAACAAAGTTATCCACAAGATCTGTGGGTTAGCACCTACAAAAAGGCCAGGCCTCAAAAGCGAGCGCCGAGGCGAGCAATCTCGGGGGCCAGGATCTCGGCTGGGCCATAATCCACAGCAACTATTTGCCCGGGAGACCGATTCTTGTTTTCGATCATACAAGCCGCAGGCTGGCCAATCTGGCCCTTGATTGCGTGCTCCATTCTGGCTCTGGCCCTGGTCATTGAGCGTTTTGTCAGTCTTAAAACCCGGAAAATCGCGCCGCCCCGGCTGCTGGATGAAGCCATCACTGTTTCGCGCGGCGCCGTTCCTTCGCCCGATGTGGTTTCGCACCTGGAACAAAACTCCCTGCTCGGTCAGGTGCTGGCCAGCGGCTTCAGGGCGCTGAACACCAATCCCCGCATCAGCGAAGACGATCTGCGCTCCACGCTGGAAGGCGCCGGCCGACGCGCCGCCCACACGCTGGAGCGCTACCTGGCCGCCTTGGCCACCATCGCCTCGGCAGCGCCGCTGCTGGGCCTGCTGGGCACCGTCATCGGCATGATCGAGATCTTCGGCTCGCAAGCCGGCAGTGGCGGGGTAAGCAACGCGGCCGGCGGCAATCCGGCCCAGCTCGCACAAGGCATTTCAATCGCGCTTTACAACACCGCGTTCGGCCTGATTGTTGCGATCCCGTCGCTGATCTTCTGGCGCTACTTCCGCGCACGGGTTGACGGCTACCTGCTGACCATGGAAATCGCCTCCGAACGTTTTGTGCGTCACCTCAACACGCTGAGGAAATAATGGCCCGCACGCTTTTCCTTCGGAGGCCTGCATGAATTTTCGTGGCACCTCGCGCGATGAGCCTGAAATCAACCTGATTCCGTTCATTGACGTGCTGCTGGTGGTCCTGATCTTCCTGATGCTGTCGACCACTTACAGCAAGTTCACGGAGTTGCAGATCAAACTGCCCGTGGCCGACACCGACCAGCAGCGCGACTACCCCAAGGAAGTCATCGTCGCCGTCAGCAGCGATGGCCGCTACATGGTCAGCAAGGCGCCGGTAGCCGGACGCAGCATCGAAGCGCTGAGCGCTGCCATCACGCTGGCCGCCAAGGCCGGCAAAGACAGCGTCATCATCATCAGCGCCGATGCCAGCGCCACCCACCAGTCGGTGATCACGGTGATGGAAGCGGCCAGGCGCAGCGGCCTGACGCAAATCACCTTTGCCACCCAGAGCGCGGCGCAGGCCGGCTCCCGGTAAAGGTGACACAGCGGTTGCAGCAGGCATGGCTGCGGCGGGGGTTGCTCGCCTGCCTGCTCTGGCCCGTCTCTCGCCTGTATGGGCTGCTGATCGAATTGCGGCGGCAGGCTTTTCGCGCCGGTTACATCCGATCCGAACGCCTTCCCGTCCCGGTCATCATCGTTGGCAATGTGGTGGCCGGCGGCGCCGGAAAAACTCCTGCCGTCATTGCGCTGGTACGGCATCTTCAGGCGCGTGGTTTGCGCGTGGGCGTGGTCTCGCGAGGCTACGGCCGCTCCGGCCAGCACTGCCAGGAGGTGCTGGCGGGCACCCCGATCGAAGAGTCAGGTGACGAGCCTGCCCTTATTCAGCGGACCACCAACGCTCCTGTTTTTGTAGCAAACCGGCGTGCGGAAGCCGCGCGTGCGCTGCTCGCCAGGTACCCGCTCACGCAACTGGTCATCTGTGATGACGGCCTGCAGCACTACGCGCTTCAGCGCGACATCGAAATTGCCGTCTTCGATGAACGGGGCACCGGCAACGGCTGGCTCCTTCCAGCCGGGCCGCTGCGTGAACCCTGGCCCGAGCGGTTGAAACACGGCGTCCGCAGCGGCGGCCGCGGTATCGACCTCGTCCTGCATACCGGCGGCCAGCCTGCGTTCAAGGGGTTCGGCTCGGTCCGGCAACTCGCCAACCACGCGGTACGCGCCGATGGCAGCAAGGTGCCGCTGGCGGAGCTGGGCGGCCAGCCATTGCTGGCTCTCGCCGGCATTGCAAAACCCGAAGCTTTTTTTGCCATGCTCAGAAGCCGCGGCCTGCAGTTGACCGAAACCCGGGTGCTTCCCGATCACTATGATTTTGATAGCTATCCGCGACCGTCCGATAAGGGCTACACCCTGATTTGCACCGAAAAAGATGCCGTCAAGCTGTTTCCAAGGCAAGCCAATGTGCTGGCCGTGCCTCTGGAGTTCACACCCGATGCAGCATTTTTCATCGCCTTCGACGCCCTGCTGGCGCCCCTGCTTTCTCCATTAACATCCCCCCATGGACACCAAACTGCTTGAATTGCTGGTCTGCCCCGTGACCAAGGGCCCGCTCGACTACGACCGCGAAAAACAGGAACTTGTCTCGCACAGCGCCCGCCTGGCCTACCCCATCCGTGACGGTTTGCCTGTGATGCTCGAAAGCGAGGCACGAACGCTGACCGACGAGGAACTCGGGCTGTGATGGTCCCGGCATGAGCTTCACGGTTCTCATCCCCGCCCGCCTCGCCTCCACTCGCCTGCCGGACAAGCCGCTGGCCGACATTGCCGGTGTGCCCATGGTCGTGCGGGTCGCGCAGCGTGCCATGCAAAGTGCAGCCTCCCGCGTGGTCGTGGCGGCCGACAGCCAGAAGATCATGGATGCCTGCTCGGCTTTCCGCGTGGCAGCCGTTCTGACACGTTCAGATCACCCCAGCGGCAGCGACCGCCTGGCCGAGGCGTGTGACGCCCTGGGCCTTGGCGACGACGACGTGGTCGTGAATGTGCAGGGTGATGAACCGCTGATGGACCCGGCGCTGATCAACGCCGTGGCCGGCCTGCTCGCGCAGCGCGGCGATTGCGCCATGAGTACCGCCGCGCATGCCATCGACGACCTGGAAGAACTGCTCAACCCGAATGTGGTCAAGGTGGTTCTCGACGCACACGGCACCGCCCTGTATTTCAGCCGCTCGCCGATTCCGGCCGCCCGCGATTTTCCCGGCACCCCTTGGTGGAGAACCGGCAATTCCCTGCCGGGGCCTCTGCGGCACGTCGGCATCTACGGCTACAGGGTCGGCTTCCTGCGGGCATTCCCCAAGCTGCCGCAGGCGCCGATCGAACAACTCGAGCAGCTTGAACAACTGCGCGCGCTCTGGCACGGCCATCGCATCGCGGTGCATGTGACAACGCAGGCTCCCGGGCCCGGCGTGGACACCCCGGCAGATCTGGAGCGGGTGCGCAGGCTGTTTGTGTAAGTTGCCCGCAGGGGTGCGCATGCTATCCTTCAGCCCAAAAACAAGGTGAGGCAGGAGCCGGTATCAGGCAAGCGTCCGCTATCGAGAATTCGTAAATCCAAGGACATCCATGAGACTGATTTTGTTGGGCGCGCCGGGCGCGGGCAAGGGTACGCAGGCGACCTTCATCTGCCAGAAGTACGGCATCCCCCAAATTTCCACAGGCGACATGCTGCGCGCTGCCGTCAAGGCCGGCACGCCCCTGGGCATGGAAGCAAAAAAAATCATGGACTCCGGCGCGCTGGTCAGCGACGACCTGATCATCAACCTGGTGAAGGACCGCATTGTCCAGCCCGACTGCGCCAAGGGTTTTCTCTTCGACGGTTTTCCGCGCACCATTCCGCAGGCCGATGCGATGAAAGCAGCCGGCGTGAAGCTGGACTATGTGCTGGAGATCGACGTGCCTTTCGAAGCCATCATCGACCGCATGAGCGGTCGTCGCTCGCATCCCGCGTCAGGCCGTACTTATCACGTCAAATTCAATCCTCCCAAAGTGGAAGGCAAAGACGACGTGACGGGTGAACCGCTGATTCAGCGTGAAGACGACAAGGAAGAAACAGTGCGCAAACGGCTTGAGGTGTACAGCGCGCAAACCCGGCCTCTGGTGGACTATTACTCCAGCTGGGCAAAGGCTGAATCCCATCTTGCCCCCAAATACCGCGCCATCAGCGGCATGGGCGGCGTGGACGACATCACCTCGCGGGCTTTTGAAGCTTTGTCCAGCTGAGCATTGCTCGCTGTAGAAAAAAAGCCGTCGAAAGACGGCTTTTTTGCTGGCGCCCTGTACACGCTCCCAATCCACCTCAGCTTGGGCTGGACCGCGGGCCATCAATCCACAGGTGGGATTTCAGCGCAGCGAACACGCGTCAGCCCATTAGCTGCAGCATCAGGTCCACCCGGGCTTTGACAGGCGTCAGGCCCTGCGAGTCCGGAAGAAGGTCACCGGCACCGGGTATTACCCGGCCCTCGAAGCAGCGCGTCGCGCGCACCACCCGCACGCCCGCAGCCTGCGCCAGCTGCAAAGCAGCCTCCAGCTCATGGTGCAGTGTCCCGTTGCCCGTCGCCGCCACGACCAGGCCCTGTACACCGTCTGCGACCAGGGCGCTCGTCACCGCAGCACCGGCCCCCGCGTAGTTCATGACAATTTCCACCCTGGGCCAAGCCAAGGCCGCCTCTTGATTCGCTATAAATTTAATAGCTACTGGCGCCCGGGGAATAACGGCTTCAGGCCAATTTCTTGTTAAGCGCAAGCGCCCTTCCTCGATATATCCGATCGGCCCGGCATCGCCTGAGCTGAATGCATCGAGCCGGTAGGTATGGACCTTCTGCACATCCCGCGCGCCATGAATGACACCGGCACAAACAGCCAACACGCCTCGGGCACCGGGAAACGCGGCAACGGCCGACGCGTCCAGCATGTTCTGCGGGCCGTCGGGCACCAGGGCGGTGGCCGGTCGCATGGCACAGGTCAGTACCACAGGTTTGTCCGGGTTCAGCAAGGCATGCAGAAACCAGGCGGTTTCCTCCAGCGTGTCGGTACCGTGCGTGATCACTATCCCCTGAACCTCAGCTTGCGCCAGGAAATGGCTGACACGCGCAGCCAGCTTCGCCCAGACCGCAAAACTCATGTCCTTGCTGTCAACCTGCGCCACCTGCTCTGTCACCAACCCGAAGGGACTGTCCCTCAGGGAAGGGATGGCAGCCACCAGCTGTTCAATACCGACCTGTGCCGCGGTGTAACCCGTATGGTCCGACGCACTGTCGGCGGTACCGGCAATTGTTCCGCCTGTACCCAGAATCACGATCTTTTTCTTCGTCATATGTTTTCGCACTTGCATTCTTTGAAAAACTGGATGAAAATACAGCTACTGGATATTAAAACAGCTCGCCAACTCTTCATTCCTCCGTACCGGACTATCGAATTCATCTGTTTTTTGCTAGGACCCCCGCCATGAACAGCTTCAACGATTCTCCCGAAATGCCCAAACTCACCGCCCGTCAGCAACAAATCCTTGAGCTGATCCAAAGCGCCATTGCTCGCACCGGTGCGCCGCCCACCCGGGCTGAAATCGCCAACGAGCTCGGGTTCAAGTCAGCCAATGCGGCCGAAGAACACCTGCAGGCCCTTGCGCGCAAAGGCGTGATCGAGCTGGTCAGCGGCACCTCGCGAGGCATCCGCCTGCGTAGCGACACCCTGCGTTCCATTAACGAGTCACGCATCAAACAGTTTTCCCTGCCGTTGCAAAGCCTGGCCCAACTCGCCCTGCCTCTGGTGGGGCGGGTTGCTGCTGGCAGCCCCATTCTCGCGCAGGAGCACGTTGACCATACCTACTATTTTGAAAGCAGCCTGTTCCAGCGCCAGCCTGACTACCTGCTCAAGGTGCGCGGCATGAGCATGCGCGATGCCGGCATCATGGATGGCGATTTGCTGGCCGTGCAGCAGACCAAGGAAGCCAAGAACGGGCAAATTGTGGTGGCGCGCCTGGGCGATGAGGTCACCGTCAAACGTTTTCGCCGCAACAAGAACACTATCGAGTTGCTGCCTGAAAATCCCGATTTCAAAGTCATTGTGGTCGAACCCGGCGAAGCCTTTGAAATTGAAGGCCTTGCAGTTGGCCTGATCCGAAACACCATGCTGATGTAACCCCTTCGGGGCAACCTCTTCGGGCGCCCATTTTTTCTGCGCAACAGGTGGCGGGCGTTTGGTCATAGGTACCAACACCCTGGTGCGACAGATATTCGGTTTGCAATCCTGCCTGTGTTTATCTCTACTCCAGGAGTTTTCATGGGAATCGCCGTTTTTTCACGTTCACCAGTCTTTTCGGTCTTGCTCTCGCCACTGCAGGCTCTGGCCTCGTTCCTGCGGCCCACGCCATCCACCCACCCAGTGCCAGACTTTATGAAAGCATCACGTCACCCGGGCGCAGCCGAAACGCAGCTCGATGCGAAAAAGCCGGTTCCCGGCACTCGCCCGCTCAATACCATGGGGAAAAAGCCGTGCCATACGGTGGCCAAGGCCGCGTCATCGCGCCGGCTCAAAGTCGTTCGCGAATTCGAAGCCGGAATCAGCTCCTCCTGCGCCGGGCGTATGGTCATCTCAGGCCGCATGGCTGATGTTTGTGCCGAGCTTGACCGCATGGCGCAGCGGGAAACTGCCCAAGCCATCTGACAGCCCAACGGCCCACAAGGCCACCCGAAAGCGGCTACCGCAAGCAGCATCCACCGCGCGCTCCGCGGCGGTGGCGTCTTTAGAGTCCGTTGCCGCCGTGGCCAACGCGTCCCTGGTTCCGTGTGACAACAGAACTTGCAGGCACAATATCGACCATGAATATTGTGATCCTCGACGACTATCAGGATGCGGTTCGCAAGCTTCCCTGCGCCGCCAAACTCGACGAATACCAGGCCAAGGTCTACACCAATACCGTCAAAGGCATTGGCCAGCTTTCGGTTCGGCTCAAGGATGCCGACGTGATCGTTCTCATTCGCGAACGAACGCAACTGCAGCGCCAATTGATCGAGAAACTTCCCAAGCTCAAGATGATTGCGCAGACTGGCCGCGTAGGCAGCCATGTCGATGTCGTTGCCTGCACCGAACGCGGCATTGTTGTTGCCGAAGGGGTTGGATCACCAACGGCACCGGCAGAACTGACCTGGGCACTGATCATGGCGGCCACACGCCGTATTCCGCACTATGTGTCGCATCTCAAACATGGCGCCTGGCAGCAGGCAGGCCTGAAAAACGCCTCGATGCCGGCCAACTTCGGCATCGGTTCGGTACTCAAGGGAAAAACCCTGGGCATCTGGAGCTACGGCAAGATTGGCCAGATCGTCGCCGGGTACGGCCGGGCTTTCGGCATGCGTGTGCTGGTCTGGGGCAGCCAGGCCTCACGTGCCAGAGCTCAGGCCGAGGGGTATGAGGTGGCCTTGTCAAAGACCGAGTTTTTCGAAGACAGCGACGTGCTCAGCCTGCACCTGCGGCTGCACGATGACACCCGGGGGGCGGTGACGCTGGACGACCTGCTGCGAATGAAGCCTACGTCCATACTGGTCAACACATCCCGCGCCGAGTTGATCGAGCCCGAGGCGCTGATTGCCGGGCTGAACCGCGGTCGCCCGGGGCTGGCGGCTGTCGATGTATTTGAGTCAGAGCCCATCCTGCAGGGCCACGCGTTACTGCGTCTGGAAAACTGTATCTGTACCCCACATATCGGTTATGTGGAACAGGAAAGCTACGAGCTTTATTTTGGTTCGGCCTTTGACAACGTCGTCAATTTCATCAAGGGAACGCCAACCAATATCGTCAACCCCGGGGCATTGCAAGTGCGGCGCTGATGAACGTTGTGCCCAGCGCACAAACACCATTATTTTTTGGGCTTGCCGCCCTCCGGTCGCGACGACAGGCTGGATATCTCGAAATCAATCAGGTTGAATTCACCGAAATCCTCTGCCGGTGAATGCGACGGAGCCGCTCTCGCCACAATGGGTACGGCTCCGCGCGCAGGGACGGCAACAAACGACTTTTCCGTTTCAAGCGCACCGAGGTCAATGTCCACACCACGCTGGGACAAGGTGTTTTGCAAAGCGGCCGCACGGCTGTCGCCCCTTTTGGCTGGGGAAGACTGAACGCTCGGCGCGACGGCAGTTTCAGGAGCCGGCAATTCGCGGCCTGCTCCTCCAGTTTCCAGAGGCGGCAAGGAAGGCAAATCGAAGTCAAGCAAGCTTGAGTTGGCTACGGAATGAGTCTGAACGATTTCCTTGGCAATGCCGTAAAGAAAGAGCAGCTCGCGATAGGCCTCCAGCCCAAATACCTCCGTCTGGTCGCCAGGCTCGCGAAACACCGCCTCCTCGATCACTTCAAGCACTTTCGGGCTCGGCCACATGGACACAATCCGGGCCAATGCCGCCTCATGGACCTCCAGCCCCAAACTGACCTCGGTGTACGTGTCGAACGGTGGGATTTCGGCATTAAAAAGCCGACTGAATTCCACGCGCAAGCCGTCGAACTCGGTCCGGCACTTCAACTGGTGATACAGATTGAACAGATCCAGGTAAACGAGTGCGCTGGTGAGGGAGTCTTCTGAAATGTGGTTGCGCAGAACCGCAACGGCCTGCTCATGCTGGCCAATCGAGACAAAAAATTCTGCCTGATGCTGAACATCAAATAGCTCTTCGGCTTTGACTGCTCGCGGTACGTGAGGCATGCTCAGCGCAAAGTCTGTGTGGCCGCGCCGGGACGACGGCGGCATGAAGCTGGAGGCAGGCTTCGGTGTAACCCGCGATGGCCTGGACGCCAGCTCTGCGCCCGCGTTTCCGTCTGGTGGCATTGAATAGAGCAGATCCGAATCAATCGGAACGCTGTCCCTGCCAACATCGGCGTTACCGCCCAATGCACTGGCAAACCAGTGCATTTCAGAAGCCTTTTTCCTGCGCCACCAAGGAGCGGCGCGCTCAGAGGTCGCCCGGCGCCAGAAGAAGAAACCGGAAATCAGCAGCACCAGCACGGCGAGCAATCCTCCAATCCACCACCGCGCATCGCGCTGCTGTAGTTGCAGCTGAACCTGGAGGTCGGCCAAGGCAAGCTGGTTTTTTTTGCTTTCGGAGTTCAGCCGCTTCAAATCGGCTTCGATTGAACTTATTTTTTCCGCGTCCTTAAGCACATCCTCAGGCTCAGCCATCAACGCCTTCCACAAGGCAGCAGCCATTGCGCGCTGACTGGCGCTGGCTTCAGGCAAGCTCGAAAGCTCACTGGAAGCCTTGAGCTGAGGCGATGTCTCTAGCGTGAGATCCAGAGGTTCCAGTTTGAGCCGCGCAACGGGTTTCGCAGCAGGGCGGGCTGGTGAGCTGCGGGTTGTCGCCCTGACGGCATCGTGGCTTCGAACCGCCGCCAGCTGGGCCCGGCCGGGCACAGGACGCGCGCCAGGGGAAGAGCCCATCAAGGAACTATCGGGAGCCGGTAGCTCTATGGTGGTCTTTCCGCGGGGTGGGTCAGCCTGTTCAGCAGGCGTGCCCAGCAGTCGGGACACAGGATCAGCGAGCAACACATAGCGTCTTTCGACGCTTCGGGTACATCCAGCACGCACCTGCACGGTCACCACCGGTTCATCTACCGCGACGTTTGTCCGGATGCGGATCAGGGCTTCCTGGCCAGAAGGCGTCTTTTCAAGGGAAACACTAACACGGGAGTTTTCCAACCGGCTATCAGCGTAAAAAACATCGGCACTGACGCACGATTCAGTGGAAGCTTCCGAGCCGTCCAGCGCAAGCCCGACGGAGATAGCCAACGGACGCCCCAGCAACGCTGCACCCTGGCTGCGCCCAAGGGAAACGGCGACGGCGCTTGATGCTGCTGCCCAGAATATTGCTGCTATGAGCAGTCGCAAGAAGGTCACTGAAACAAGAAAAAAGTATACATATTACATTTTGACACACAACGACAAATCCCCTGGGCGCAGGAGTGAATAGGCAATAGATTGGGCAGGCTGAAGAAGCCTCAGA
Source organism: Polaromonas sp. A23 (assembly GCF_002001015.1). Taxonomy (GTDB): domain Bacteria; phylum Pseudomonadota; class Gammaproteobacteria; order Burkholderiales; family Burkholderiaceae_C; genus Polaromonas. Next base: position 155,222 of record NZ_MUNO01000026.1, read on the forward strand.
AAGGTCAGTTCGGCTGGTTATGCCACCGAAGGGGAGACGGTGGTTAGAAACTCAGGAGCGAGACTTGTCGAAATCATCGGGCCGATAGCCCGTATCGTAGTCGTCGAAGTCCACCAGGGAGTCAAGTCCCGTTGGGGTTCCGGTATGGGACGTGCCGGAAGACCTGGGCAACGGCGCAGCGGTCCTCCCGCTTTCTTTTTGCCGCGCTGTATGAAGCAGCTCTGCGAGGCTGGAAGCGGTTCCGGCGCGCTCGGAATCCCTTCCTGAATCATGTGCCGTTGAAGGGTCCCGGCTGCGCTCCCTCCTGCTCGAGCTGCCCTCTGAAAACTGGGTCAAATCGATATCCACCCCGAGGCGCGGTGACGATCTCGGTTGCATTGCCAATTCAGGCCATTGCGTCTCCCCGCTTCCGGTGTATCCCGATTCCAGCTCGATGATTTCCCGAACCACGGCATACAAAAGCAGTAATTCCCGGTATTCCTCCAACGCAAGCACTTCTGTGGCATTTCCGGGCTCCCTGAATAGTGCATCCTCAATGATTTTGAAGACTTCCCTGCCTGGCCAGGCAGCTTGGATCCGCAATAACACCCCCGCGTAAACCGGTCCGCCAGATGCGGCTGGCGCATAACGGGCAAAAGGCCCAATTCGCGTATTGAACACTCGATTGAAGTCATCGCGCAGGTCCTCGTAGTCCTGCTCCTTGCCGGTTTGGTGATACAGGTCGAGCAGATCCAGATAAACCAAGGCGCTGGTCTTGACGTTGCCCACCAGATGCTCGCGAAGCAGCTCAATGGCCTTGGCCTGTTGTTTCAGCGAACTGAAAAACTCCACCTCCTGTTGAAGATCGAACAGTTCCGGAACCTTCACTGTCCGCGGCACAAAGGGCACGCTCACGGAGAAACGGGGGCGATCACGCGGCGGCAGAGGGGGGACCGATTCGGAAGGGGGGGATGACCGGGATACACGCCTCAGCTCATCAAAAAGCGATTCGTTGACCCTGCCATCCAGGGAAGGCCCGGCGTCAGCCAGAGGCATAAGCGTGGATGGTCCACCATCCGGGCCCAAACCAGCCGGCAGCGGGGCAAACGCAGAAGAAGGTTCGCGTGCAACCGAACGCATGTATCCCAGGAAAAACACGACCGCAAACACAATCAACACCAATGCAGCCAAGCCATACATCGGCACCTTGCCATAGCGCCCGCCTTCGACTTTTTCAAGCTGGACCTTGCTCTCGGCCAACGCAGACTGGCTCTTCTGCAGGTTGTCGCGCATCTGGCGAAGCTCATTTTCCAGAGCGAGGACTTTCTCCGTACCGGGCTCGGTCGAGGCAGGGGTTGAAGTCCCACCAGCAGAAAGTGCCTGAGCGTCTGGGGCTACGGAGCGCGATTTGGTCGCCGCAAGCACGACATAACGCCGCGCAGTTTTCTGCACGCATCCCGCGCGCAGATGCACCGTAACCACAGGCCCCTCAACGGGTGCCGCTGCCCGGACATGAATCATCCAGTCCTGGGCATTCGCTGCCTTCTCAGTTGTGACCTTGACATCAGTCTTGCCCAGCATCTTCTCCGCGTAGAAGACATCAGCCTCCAGGCACAAGGATTGGGGATTGTCACCCGCTTCGAGCATCACCTGCATGGACAGGTCCAACGGCTGGCCAAGAACGGCCGAGCGGGTGTTGGGACCCAACGTGACAGCGGACGAACTCACCACACATAGCCACAAGCACCCCAGCAGAAGGCGGCGGATCTTGCGCAGATGTAGAAAAGTATTCACTTGGATGATTTTGGCATGATCAACCTCAAGGGTAAGGCACATACCGGGGATTTTGAGATGAAAAAGAGACACGGCATGCTTCGCAAGTCCCCCAGGCAGGTTCATTCAATCCCTATAGCAGCCTGCGTCCCGGATGGATAACGCCGAAACAAGTCTACCCCCAGCCCAGGGCATCCGCAAACACCCGGACCACCCGCAACGCCCGGGGCAACCACGGTCATCGGTGCAGCCTGCTGGATAATCAGGCTCCATGAAACTACTCTACAACACAGTCGGCGTAATCGGGACCGGGGCCATGGGCCAGGGAATTGCACAAATTGCAGCTCAAGCGGGCAGCACGGTCAAGCTCTTCGATACGCAGGCAGGTGCCACTGACAGGGCACGCGACGCCCTGGCAGCCCAATGGGACAAGCTAGTGGCTAAAGGCCGGCTCGACGCCGCACAAGCCGCCAATTACAAAGCGCGCCTGCTCCGTGCCGATGCCCTGAATGACCTGGCGGGGTGCGACCTTGTTATCGAAGCTGTTGTAGAACGTTTGGATGTGAAGAAGTCACTCTTTTCATCCCTCGAGAGTGTTGTTTCCGAGCAAACCGTCCTGGCAAGCAATACGTCCTCACTGTCGGTGACTGCCATCGCTGGCGGGCTCAAGCATCCGGGGCGCTTCGCGGGTTTTCATTTTTTCAACCCGGTCCCGCTCATGAAAGTGGTCGAGGTGATTGCAGGCCTGAAGACCGCAACCGCCACCAGCACGGCCCTGGCCGAATATGCGCGGCAGATGGGCCACACGCCCGTCCACGCCCAAGACACGCCCGGTTTTATCGTCAACCACGCTGGGCGCGCCTACGGTACCGAGGCTTTGCGAATCGTCAGCGAGGGCATCGCCGACTTTGCCACCATAGACCGCATTCTCAAGGACCAGGCCGGCTTCAAGCTGGGTCCCTTCGAGCTGATGGACCTGACGGCCCTGGATGTGTCGCACCCGGTGATGGAGTCGGTTTACCACCAGTATTACGAGGAGCCACGCTACCGTCCCAGTGTCATCACCGCGCAGCGCCTGGCAGGCGGCATGTTGGGCCGCAAAACCGGCGAGGGGTTCTACCGTTATGTTGAAGGGGTCGCACAGACGTCGGCTGAGCTTCCTGTACCCACGGTGGCAGAAATACCCCCCGTCTGGGTGTCGCCGCGTGCTGCCCGCCGCTCAGAACTTCTGCAGCTGCTGAAAAACCTCGGGGCAAGCATCGAAACCGGTGCTTCACCATCGATGAACGCACTTGTGCTCGTCGCGCCACTGGGTTTTGACATCACCACCGTCGCAGTGGTCGAGCGCCTTGACCCTGCACGCACGATTGGCATTGACATGCTCATCGACGACGCAGCGACAAAGCGCCGCGTGCTGGCCACCAACCCCGCTACCCGCAGCGATATGCGCGACGCCGCGCATGCGCTTTTTGCACGCGACGGCAAAGCCGTGAGCGTGATCCGCGACAGCGGCGGCTTTGTCACCCAGCGCGTGGTGGCTACCATCGTCAATATTGCCAGCGACATCTGTCAGCAGGGCATCTGCAGCCCCAAAGACCTGGAAACCGCAGTTACCCTGGGTTTGGGCTACCCCCTGGGCCCACTGGCCATGGGCGACCGTTATGGCCCCACCAACATCCTGGAAGTGCTATTCAACATGCAGACCGTGTATGGCGACCCGCGCTACCGCCCTTCTCCGTGGCTGCGTCGCCGCGGTGCCATCGGCCTGAGCCTCCTACATCAGGAAGAGTGAATCAAACCCAAAGGCTGCAATTTTCAGACTCCCGCCGGCGGGGCCGCGGAACTGGCTTTGCCAGGCCGCAGGCGCCGCCCCTCGAGGGGGAAGGTGCTACACGAAGTGAGCATCCGACGGGGGTCAACATTTTTGAAAGAACTAACATGGCAGGCGCACTGAAAAGCACCAGCGACGGCAGCACCCTGGTGTTGACCCTGAGCAATCCCGAGTTCAAGAACGCCCTCGGGCCGGAGATCTATGCCCAGGGTGTGGAAGCGCTTAACGCCGCCGAAAACAACCCTGACATCCGCAGTGTGGTCATCACCGGCGAAGGTGCCAACTTTTGCGCCGGGGGCAACCTGCGTCGTTTGCAGGGCAACCGGGAGTTGTCGACCGACGTCCAGGCCCAGAGCATCAATGGCCTGCACAGCTGGATTGATTCGATACGCACTTTTCCGAAACCGGTGATTGCAGCGGTCGAGGGCGCCGCTGCCGGTGCCGGTTTCTCGCTGGCATTGGCCTGCGATTTCGTGGTCGCGGCCGAGAATGCCGTGTTTGTGATGGCCTACAGCGGCGTGGCCCTGTCGCCGGACGGCGGCGGCAGTTGGTCCCTCAGCCGCGCCCTGCCCCGCGCCTTGGTCACTGAACTGCTCATGTGCGGCGAACGCATAGGCACACCGCGACTGCATGCGCTGGGCCTGGTGAACCGCAGTGTCATTGCCGGTGACGCGCTCAATGAAGCGCTGAAGCTGGCCGATACGCTCAATGCCCGCGCGCCCAGCGCGCTGGCCAGCATCAAGGAACTCATCAACGACGCTCAGGTGAATACCCTGAGCCAGCAAATGGATGCCGAGCGTGCGCATTTCGTACGCAATCTGCACCATCCCAATGGCGGCGAAGGTATTGCCGCTTTTCTTGAAAAGCGCACGCCGCGCTATAGCTAAGTAACGCCTCTCCATCTGGCTCCCCAGCGCAGCGCGTGAGCGAGGGCCATGATGGCCACGGACACCGAGGCGACAGGTGGAGGTCCGTCCCGCCGTCACTGGCGCGACAATAGCAGTCTTGTGAGTCACTCAAAAGACAGGCTATGGACGATCCCATTCTTACGATAGACGAAAGAGAGGCCATCAATGGTGGCCGCTGGTTTTCATCCCTATCCCCCTCACTCAGGCACGACATACTTCGATGCGCTTACGTCCAACGTTTCAAGGACGGCGAACTGATCGCCGCCCGCGGCGATCCGCCAGAACAATGGATCGCCTGCGCCAAGGGAGCGGTGCGTGTGAGTTCGACCTCGATTTCGGGCAAGCAGATCACGCTGACCTATGTGGAGCCCGGCATCTGGTTTGGCGATGTGGCGATCTTCGACGGCGACCGGCGCACGCACGACGCCTATGCGCATGGCGAGACCACCATCCTGTGTGTGGCCAAGGCAGATTTCAAGAAAATCCTGGCCGCCCATGTGGAGCTGTACGAAGCCATGCTGCGGCTGCACGCGCGCCGCATCCGCCAGCTTTACGGCCTGGTGGAAGACCTCAACACCCTGCCCTTGCGGGCGCGGCTTGCCAAGCAGTTGCTGCACCTGGTGCGCAGCTATGGCGTGAGCAGCCTGAGCGACGGCCGCGAAGTGCGCATCGGGCTGCAGCTGGCGCAGGAAGAGCTGGCGCAATTGCTGGGCGCCTCGCGCCAGCGGGTGAACCAGGAGCTCAAGGCCATGGAGCGCGAGGATGCGATTCGCATCGAACCGGGTGGCCTGGTCGTGCGCAACCGCGAAGCACTGATGCGCATCTCCGAAGCGGACCTGGAAAAATAAACCAATGAGCAACTTTGACCATTTCCTGGGCACGCGGGAGGTTTCGGCACAGCATGCCTTTGACATCGTCGCACTCAGTGCCTACCTGCAGAAACACTTACCCGGTTTCCAGGGCCCGCTCAGCGTGGAAATGTTCAAAGGTGGCCAGTCCAACCCAACCTACAAGCTGATCACGCCGGCCAGGGCTTACGTCATGCGCGCCAAGCCGGGCCCGGTCGCCAAACTGCTGCCCTCGGCTCACGCTGTAGAACGCGAGTTCAAGGTCATGACGGGCCTGCAGGGCACCGACGTGCCGGTGGCCAAAATGTATTGCCTGTGCGAGGACGAAGCGGTGATCGGGCGCGCCTTCTACGTCATGGAATTCGTCGAAGGCCGCGTGCTGTGGGACCAGGCCTTGCCCGGCATGACCAACACACAACGCGCAGAAATTTATGGCGAGATGAACCGCGTGATCGCCGCACTGCACAAAGTGAAGTTCGCCGAGCGTGGCCTGGCCGACTACGGCAAACCCGGCAATTATTTTGAGCGCCAGATTGGCCGATGGAGCAAGCAGTACACCGCCTCTATCACCCAGCCTATTGCAGAGATGGATGCGCTGATGAAGTGGCTGCCCGAGAACATTCCGGCGAGCGCGCGCGATGAAAGCATGGTGTCCATCGTGCACGGCGACTTCCGCCTGGACAACCTCATGTTTCACCCGACCGAGCCGCGTGTGCTGGCCGTCCTGGATTGGGAGCTTTCCACATTGGGCCATCCGCTGGCCGATTTCAGCTACCACTGCATGGCCTGGCACATTCCGCCGGGCGCCTTTCGCGGCATTGGCGGGCTCGACGTTGCCAGCCTGGGCATTCCGACCGAAGCAGACTACATCCGCCTGTATTGCGAGCGCACCGGCTTTGCCAGCCCCGATCTGATCAAGGCCGACTGGAATTTTTACCTCGCCTACAACCTGTTCAGGCTCGCCGCCATTTTGCAGGGCATTGCCAAACGCGTGGAAGCAGGCACAGCCGCCAGTGCCCAGGCCGTCGCCTCGTCCAAAGGCGCACCTGCGCTGGCACGCATGGCCTGGGACTTTGCAAAAAAAAGCAACTCCGGCCACCAGCGCGGTTAAAGAAAACGTTTACCCAGGAGTCAAGCCAATGGAATTCAACTACACCCCCAAGGTACAGGAACTGCAGGCCCGCCTGCTCAAGTTCATGGACCAGCATATCTACCCGAACGAGGCACGTTTCTTTCGGGAGATTGCCGAAAACCGCGCCAAGGGCAACGCCTGGATTCCGACAACCCTCATTGAAGAGCTCAAACCCAAAGCCCGTGCCGCAGGCCTGTGGAACCTGTTTTTGCCCCATTCCTCACGGGCACCCGAAGGCCTGTCCAATCTCGAATACGCGCCGCTCTGCGAAATCATGGGCCGCGTGGTGTTTGCCTCCGAGGTATTCAACTGCTCTGCGCCCGATACAGGCAACATGGAAACTATCGAGCGTTATGGCTCCGAGGCCAACAAGGACCGCTGGCTCGCACCCCTGCTCAAGGGCGAAATCCGCTCCGCCTTCCTGATGACCGAGCCCGAAGTGGCTTCGTCCGACGCCACCAACATCCAGTGCCGAATCGAGCGCGACGGCGACGACTACGTGATCAACGGCCTGAAATGGTGGTCGTCGGGCGCGGGCGACCCACGCTGCTCGATCTACATCGTCATGGGCAAAACCAACCCCGAGGCCGGCCGCCACGAGCAACAGTCCATGATTCTGGTGCCGGCCAATGCGCCCGGGATTACCGTGATTCGCCCTCTGAGCGTTTTCGGCTACGACGACGCACCGCATGGCCATATGGAAGTACGCCTGACCAATGTGCGCGTGCCTGCAAGCAACTTGCTGCTTGGCGAAGGCCGCGGCTTCGAAATTGCGCAAGGCCGCCTCGGCCCCGGACGCATCCACCACTGCATGCGCAGCATAGGCATCGCCGAGCGCGCGCTGGAGCTGATGTGCAAGCGCCTGAACACCCGCGTCGCTTTTGGCAAGCCCATCGCGACTCAGTCGGTCTGGCATGAACGTATTGCCGAAGCACGCTGCATGATTGACCAGGCGCGCCTGCTGACGCTCAAGGCCGCTTACATGATGGACACGGTTGGCAACAAAGTCGCCAAGGCTGAAATCGCGATGATCAAGGTGGTGGCGCCCAACATGGCCTGCCAGATCATCGACTGGGCCATTCAGGCCCACGGCGGTGGCGGTGTGTCAGACGACTTTCCCCTGGCCTATGCCTACGCGCACCAGCGCACCCTGCGCCTGGCCGACGGCCCGGACGAAGTGCACCGCGCTTCGCTGGCCAAACTGGAACTTGCAAAACACCTGGCCATGCCGGGCGAAGTCGAAATGCCGATCACCCGCGGTAGTTGACAAGAAAAACCGGGCACCGGTCAGCTATAAAAACAATAGCTGCTAACGCCCGTATCCATTGGGCCCAAGCCCTATTTTACTTGAGTCAGAGGGGAATATCAGTCGACAGGCCTGCCAGCGCTGCCTCGCAGGCACTGGTGTAAGTGATGGCAGCGTGCTGAAGCGTTGCAATATCGCCGGGGACGTACTGCATGCGCAGATACGCCTTGCCGCGCAACAGCATCAGGATGAACGGGGTTTGCGCATCCGGGCCGGGTTTGGGCCAGTGCAGCAACATTTCCGCCAGATTGTTGTCCACCCATGCCAGCGCGTTGTCACGCCGGTCGGCCAGCACCGTGTAACGCTCCCAGAATTCCGGCACCAGGCTGCTCCAGCCGAACTCCTCGTACATGGCCAGCCAGCGCATTTCTTCGGGCAGGCTCGGGTCCGCCGTGGTTTGCAGGGTGTCGGTGTAAATCGCGTAGGCGCGCTTTTCGAGCGTCTCCTTCAGCGGCCGGTTCATGATCAGCACCGCGGCATCTTCATTAATCCCCAGCGCCGCCCGGGCACGCAGTTCCTCGCCCCGGATGTAGTCACGTGACGCTGAGCCACTTTCCAGCTTCCAGGGCTTGCCCCGCACCTTGCCGGTCAGCACAAGCCCCTGCCCCGAGCTCTGGGATGAATAACTGAACCCCTGCGTTCCCGCCCATTCGGACACGGCATCAGCACGCGCGGCCATCTCGGGAAGCGAAGCTCCCGGCGAAAAGACCTTTTTCAGACGCTTAAACATGTTTCCGGTTTTTCTCTTAAAGTGCTTCAGAACCTGTGATTAACAGGGTCCGCGCCATCATAGTTCCAAAGGTTCTATTCATGCTTACAGTTTATTCCTGGCCCACACCCAACGGCCACAAGGTCCACGTCATGCTCGAGGAATGCGGGCTTCAACTCGGCCGTGACTGGGAGGCGGTTCCAGTCAACATCGGCGCCGGCGACCAGTTCAAACCAGAGTTTCTGGCGATCAGTCCCAACAACAAGATTCCGGCAATGGTGGACCCCCACGGTCCGGACGGCAAGCCCATCGCCCTCTTTGAATCCGGCGCCATCCTGCTGTACCTGGCGGCCAAAACTGGCCAGTTTCTGCCCCAAACGGACCGGCTCAAATTCCAGGTCCTGCAGTGGCTGATGTTCCAGATGGGCGGGGTCGGGCCGATGATTGGCCAGACCCATCACTTTCGCCAGTACGCGCCGGAAAAGATCGAATACGCCATCAACCGCTATACCAACGAAACCAGGCGGCTTTACGGTGTGATGAACAAGCAATTGGAAAGCAGCAGGTTTATGGCCTGCGACGAATACACGATTGCCGACATCGCCATCTTCCCCTGGCTGCGCAACTGGGAAAACCACGGCATTGACTGGGCTGATTACCCATACCTCAAGAAATGGTTTAACCTGATCGCCGCCCGCCCCGCGGTACAGCGCGGTGTCAAGGTACTGGCCGACCTGCGCCGCCCCATCACCGACGACAAGGCGCGCGACATTCTCTTCGGTAAAACGCAGTACCAGAAACGCTGAATTGGACCTGCCAGCCACTGAAGCCAAGTAAATAATTCAGCAAGGCTGGCAGCAGGTAGCCGGTTCGGGCTATAATCTTGGACTTGTCGGAGTGTGGCGCAGTCTGGTAGCGCACCTGGTTTGGGACCAGGGGGTCCAAGGTTCGAATCCTTGTACTCCGACCAAAGAAACATCCCAAAAAAGCTCACTCTGTGGGCTTTTTTCGCATCTGCGTTTACATTCGCCGTATCCGCATTTCTGCCCGTAGCTCAGTTGGATAGAGCATCAGCCTTCTAAGCTGAGGGTCGGGGGTTCGATCCCCTCCGGGCAGACCACTGAACCAAGCCGTTCAGTGCACCACCGTACATGACCGTTCAACTAAAACCGTACAGAATGGCGTTCATCATCGGTGCTGAAAGGATCTCCCATGGCAGTAAAAATCGTCAAACTGGGCACTGCCCGAAGCAGTGGCGAAGGCCTGCGCATAGGCACAGTGCGCCGTCCGCCGCGCGGCGTGCCTAAAACCGAATTTGCGTCGCAGAACTGGTACGACGTCTGGTACCCCAATCTCGCGCCCAGCGTGGAAACCATGAAACTCGGCCAATCGGTGGAAACCGACAAGGAGTGGGTCGCCTTTAGCAAGAAGTACCGCTCTGAAATGGCTGACGCCGACGCCAGCCGAAACCTGGACCTGTTGGCTGCACTCTCACACCAAACCAATTTCGCGATGGGGTGTTATTGCGAGAACGAATCGCGCTGCCACCGTTCGCTGCTGCGGGATTTGCTCAAGGAGCGGGGAGCGGATGTGGCCCCCACGGTTGCTCACTGCGTGTAGCCTGCGGCATCGCCCTGCCCCTTTCACGACGAAAGGGGGCCGCTGCGCCTGCGGTCTGGCAAAGCCAGTCCCGCGGCCCAGGCTTGGTTTAAATCGGACCCCTACAGTTTGACGTACTCGTACTCAACCGCATTGGCATTGATGCCGCGGTCCGGTGGCGCAATCCAGCCGGCCATCTTGCCGGGTTCGGTCACGCGCTGCATCAGGCTGTGGATGAAGGTCTTGTCTTCGTCCGTCGGCAACCACGCGTCCTTTTTGGCGTTGAACTCGGCTTCGCTGAGAGGATTGCCCTGCGGATCGGTGTGCACGCCGGCCCAGGAGCCGACGCTGCGGCGGAAACGTGTGTTCGGCAAGCTCAGCTCGAAATCCACACCGGCGCGTTTGATCGCCATGTTCCAGCGCGTCACGCCGACGTTGCAGTCCTTCACGTATTCCAGCCGCGTGATCTCGTTCATGCCGTTGCGCGTTGAAATCGTTTCGTTCTTCAGCCCGCCCTTCCCGTCCGGCACCTGGATGGTCATTTCGCTTTCGAGTTCGACGTGGTCGGCGAACTTGGCTTCGTCCGGTCGGCCCTTGATGCCGTTGCTGAAGTAATTGGCAGCGTTCGACGAAGCTTCGGAGCCGAACAGGTCCAGCGAGGAGGTGAACCAGAAGTTCATGAATTTCTGGATGGTCGGCAAGTCGATCACGCCGGCCTTGCGCAGGGTGTCGACGTTGTCGGTGTCCAGTTCCTTCATCACTTCCAGCGTGCGCTTGATGACGCGGCCTATGCCGGTTTCGCCGACAAACATGTGATGCGCTTCCTCGGTCAGCATGAAACGTGTGGTGCGGGCCAGCGGATCGAACGCGCTTTCGGCAAAGCTTTTCAACTGGAACTTGCCGTCGCGGTCGGTGAAGTAGGTGAACATGAAAAAGCTCAGCCAGTTGTCCATGGGCTCGTTGAAGGTGCCCAGAATGCGCGGCTTGTCGGCGTCGCCGCTGTGGCGCGTCAGGAGCTCTTCGGCCTCTTCACGGCCGTCGCGGCCGAAGTGCGCGTGCAGCAGGTAAACCATGGCCCACAGATGACGGCCCTCCTCCACATTCACCTGAAACAGGTTGCGCAGGTCATACAAGGAAGGCGCGGTGTGGCCCAGCAGCCGTTGCTGCTCGACAGAGGCCGGCTCGGTATCGCCCTGGGTGACGATCAGGCGGCGAAAAGCGCTGCGGTATTCGCCCGGCACTTCCTGCCAGACGTCCTGGCCCATGTGGTCGCCAAAACCGATCTTGCGGTTTTCTTCCTTGTCCGCCAGAAAGATGCCCCAGCGGTAGTCGGGCATGGGGGTGTAGCCGTAGCTGGCCCAGCCGGAAGCGTCCACACCAACGGCTGTGCGCAGGTAGACCTCTTTCGCATTGAAGTCGCTCGGACCCATTTCGTCCCACCAGCTCATGAAGGCCGGCTGCCAGTGCTCAAGCGCGCGCTGCAGCTGGCGGTTCTCGCCGAGGTTGACGTTGTTGGGAATCAGGGCTTGCAGGTCAATGTTGCTCATGGTGTTTCCTTGGTAGTTTGTCATTGCGGACTCGATCCGCAATCCACGTCACGCGGCCCGCTGGCTGGCGAAGCATGGATGCCGGATCAGATCCGGCATGACAGAAAAATTGATCTTTAAATCCGCTTCCAGTCGAACTTGGCTTTTTTACCTGTTCCAAATAATTTGAGTGCACCGTCCTCACCCACCGCATTCGGGCGAATGAAAATCCAGTTCTGCCAGGCCGAGAGCCTGCCGAAAATCCGCGTTTCCATGGTTTCCTTGCCCGGGAAGCGCAACGAGGCTTCCATGCCGGTCATGGCGTCAGGCGACATGGAGGCGCGCTCTTCGAGCATGATGCGGATCTCGTCTTCCCAGTCGATGTCGTCAGGTGTCAGCGTGACCAAGCCGAACTCCAGCGCCTGGTCGGCGCGCAGTTTGCTGTCACCAAGTTTTTCGAGCTGACCGATGGTGGTGGCGTCTTCATAAAACCGGGTCTGCAGGCGCGTCAGATTGTTCACTGCGGGGAACCAGCCGAAGTTGGCCGGGCTCAGTTGCAGCGTAGGCGCAGCATCGGGCGAATCGGGCAGGTCCAGCATGTAGATGCGGTCGCAGGCCAGCGCCAGTTCGTAAAACGTTCCGGCGAAACACGAGCCGGCATCGACCAGCGCGATCAGCGAGCGGCTGGTCACGTCGATACGGGCCAGCGTGCGGCGCAGCGCGCCGATTGTTTCCTTGACCAGCCAGTGGTCCTTGAGCTTGGCCAGCACTTCGTCCATGCGGATCACCTGGCCGGCGTCGCCCTGCGTCTTGATGACCCAGGTGCCAACTTCAAGCTCGTTGGTGCGCAGGTTCAGGATGGCATCGTCGAGTTCGCGCTGGAGCTTGAGCGGGTACCAGTTGGCGCCTGCAGCTTCAATTGTTTCGGCTGTCGACTCGACGGCAGCAGCCGGCGCTTTGATGGTGATGGTGGCAATGCGTTTCTCGCGGTCCACCTGCGCATCCACCACGCTGTAGTGGTAGCCCTTGTCGTCGATCAGCACTTTCAGCGGCGTGAGTTCAATGCCTTTTGAGGTTGCAGCCCTTGTAGACTGGGCGCGAAGCGCTTCAATTTCTGTAGCAAGAAGTGCACTGAATTGTTGCGGCTTGGCGTAGGCGTCGATCAGTTTCCAGTCTTTGGCGCGGTCAGCGCGCACGCCTTCCGAGGTGGTGGAAAAGATGTCGGCCAGATCGCGGCGCACCTTGCGCTTGTCCGTCACGCGCGTCAGGCCGCCGGTGCCGGGCAACACGCCGAGCAGCGGCACTTCGGGCAGACTCACGGTGCTGGAGCGGTCGTCCACCATCACGATGCGGTCACAGGCGAGAGCCAGCTCGTAGCCACCGCCCGCACAGGCGCCAGTCACAGAAGCAATGGCTTTCAGGCCGTCATGGCGCGAAGAGTCCTCCAGGCCATTGCGGGTCTCATTGGTGAACTTGCAGAAGTTGACCTTCCAGCCGTGGGTGGACAGGCCCAGCATGTAAATGTTGGCGCCCGAGCACCAGATTTTTTCCTTGCCGCTTTCAAACACCACCACCTTGACGGCCGGGTGCTCAAAACGAATGCGGTTAATGGCGTCGTGCAGCTCGATGTCCACGCCGAGGTCGTAGCTGTTGAGCTTGAGCTTGTAGCCTGGCTTGATGCCGCCGTCTTCGTTGATGTCGAGCTTCAGGCGCGCAACGTCGCCCTCCACGCTCAAGGTCCAGTGCTGGTATTTGCTGGGGTGGGTGGCAAAGCTCACGAGCTCGCGCTCCTGGCCCTCAATCACCTGTTTGAAAAGAAGCGGTTCAGTCATCGCGTTCATCGTGGTCTCCTGTATCTTGGTTGGTTTCGGTACTGCGTGGGTGTCGACCACCCTAAGTCATTCCGCGTGTCGATCCCCAGCAAGCTGGGGCCCCTCGCCATGCGCTTCATGACTTGCCTCCTTCATGTGAATTAATCATTGCCCGGTGGCCTGCGCCTGGGCAGGAACGGCGCGTTCCATGTCTTTCAGGCTTTGTTTCAGCGTGCGGGCCGACGTGTCCACTACGGCGTCGGCGCGCGCATACAGCGCTTCACGGCTGGCAAGAATGCGGCGTATGTCTTCCATCGCCTCGTTCGTGGCCCCGCGGGTCGTGTCAAAAGGCCGCATGTCGCCCTGCGCGACCACACGTGCCATGTGTTCCTCCGGGCTGGCCTTGAGCCAGACGCAGTAAAAGCGGCTTTGCAACAGGTCAAAGGTTTCGCGCTCACTGACAATGCTGCCGCCCGTCGTCATGACTACGCCATCGGCGTGGTCCTCGGCAATGCGAAAGAGTGCACGCCGTTCATAGCGGCGATAGCCGGCCTGCCCATGCAACAGCAAAATTTCGTTCATGCTGGTGCCGGCCTCGCGCTCAATCTCGCGGTCGAGTTCGATAAAAGGCACGCCGCGCTCGGTGGCCAGTTTCTGACCCAGCGTAGATTTACCCGCGCCGCGCAGGCCAATCAGTGCAATCCGCTGCTCGCGGCCTGCCGCATCACTCAGACCAAAGGTGCCGCCCAGCAAGGCATACGCCTGATCCAGCTGCGTGTCGTCAAGCCGGCCCAGCAAACCCTGCACACGAGCCAGCGCCGGACGTGGCGCGTCCTGCAGCAATTCAAGAATCGAGATGTTCAGCGCACGGGCCGCGGCTTCCAGAGAGTTGATCGACACATTGCCCTTGCCGCTTTCCACATCGGCCAGGAAACGCTCGCTCAGGCCCGAATCGCTGGCCAGGGCCTTGCGGGTCATGCCGCGGCGGGCGCGCCAGGCGCGCACCCGGGCGCCCAGTTCGGCCAGGGTGGCTTTTGCTTCAATTTCGGACATGACTTGCATCGAACACCAATTTTTGTGAAAAGTATTTGCGCTATATCAAGATTGCAGTATACTTCACTAAACGCAATCGTCAAGCAGTTTATTGCATCTTTTTTTCACCCTTCGACCAGCCCAGGATGATCGGAACAATATGAAGCTCAAAATTCTTGTAGGCACCATGACCAGCACCGCTGACTACGTAGCTCAGGCCATTCAGATGGACTGCGCTGATCTTGTCAGCGATATCGAGGTGCAGCTGATGGATGGTCTGGAGATCAACGTCTTCGACAACGCCGTCGAAGGAGATGCAATATATCTCATATGTTCATCCACCTATGGCCAGGGCGACGTGCCGGACAACGCGCGCGGGCTGTACGACTCGCTGGACGCCCAGCCGAAATTCCTCGGCCACGTGCGTTACGGCGTGATTGCCCTCGGCGACCGCACCTACCAACAAACCTTTGCTTTCGGCGGCAAGAAGTTCGACGAACGTCTGCAGGGCCTGGGTGCCCAGCGCATCGGCGAGATCTGGTGCCACGATGCCAGCGCCGGTACCCTGCCCGAAACCGAAGGAGCGGCCTGGTGCCGTGAGTGGCTGGCCCTGGTGCTCAGCAGCGCCTCCAATGCCGAGACCGCCTGATTTTTGCTTCAAATAAGGCTCCAGCCCAATAAGTGCGGGCGCGAGCAGCTATAAAAAAGATAGTTAACGGAGACATCCATGCAGTCAAGCCGCGCTGACCATTCGGTGAGCCCACCCTTCGTCGACATTCCTCGCGAGTACAACGCCGCGCACGATCTGCTGGAGCGCAACGCCGGCCGCAGCAGCAAGCTGGCTTTTATTGACGCAGTCAGCGGCACCACGCTGACCTATGGCGAGCTGACAGACCAGTCGCACCGCTTTGCCAACGCCCTGCGTGCCCAGGGCTTTGCACCCGAGAGCCGCATCTTGCTGGCCATGCACGACACCACCGAGTGGCCGGTGGCCTTTCTTGGCTGCATCCTGGCCGGCGTGGTGCCCATCGCGGCCAACACGCTGCTGACCACACCCGATTTCGATTTCATGCTGCGCGACTCACGCGCACAGGGGCTGATTGTTTCGAGCGCCCTCCTGCCCGCGTTTCAACCTCTGTTGAGCCAACTGGCTTTGCGCAGCGTTATCGTCGCCGGCGTGGAAGCTTCAGAGTCAAATACCACCTTAGCCCAATTGATACGGGCGCAAGCAGCTACAAAAAATATAGCAAGCACCTGCGCCGACGAAGCCTGCTTCTGGCTTTATTCCAGCGGCTCAACCGGCACCCCCAAAGGCACGGTGCACCTGCACAGCCACCTGATCCAGACCGCCGAGCTGTATGGCCGCGGCGTTCTGGGCATCCAGGAGTCGGACGTGGTGTATTCCGCTGCCAAGCTGTTTTTTGCCTACGGCCTGGGCAACGGGCTGACTTTTCCAATGAGTGTGGGCGCCACGGCCGTCCTTCTGCCCTCACGGCCAACGCCGGCGGAAGTTTTCAGCATTTTGAAGAAGCACCAGCCCACCATTTTTTACGGCGTGCCAACGCTGTACGCGGCGCTGCTGGCCGACCCGGCGCGTCCACAGAAAGCGGAGCTGAAGCTTCGCGTCTGCACCAGCGCCGGTGAAGCTTTGCCCGCCGAGATCGGCAAAAAATGGACCGCGCATTACTGCTGTGAAATCCTCGATGGCATCGGATCAACCGAGATGCTGCACATCTTCCTGAGCAACCGGCCCGGCCAGGTGCGTTACGGCAGCACCGGCAAGGCCGTGCCCGGTTACGAGCTGCGCATCGTTGGCGACGACGGCAGCGACTGTGGCGTGGGCGAAATCGGCGAGCTGCAGATCAAGGGCCCCAGCGCCGCGCTGATGTACTGGAACAACCGCGAAAAAACCAAAACCACCTTCGCCGGCGAATGGACACGCAGCGGCGACAAATACACAGTCGATGCCGACGGCTACTACACCTACAGCGGCCGCACCGACGACATGCTCAAAGTCGGCGGCATCTACGTTTCTCCTTTCGAAGTGGAAGCGTCGTTGATGACACACCCCGCCGTGCTGGAAGTGGCGGTGATCGGCCTGGCCGACGCCGACCAGCTGATCAAGCCCAAGGCGTTTGTGGTGCTCAAGGCCGGGCAAGCCGCGTCGGCCGATGACCTGAAAGCACACGTCAAGCAGCAACTTGCCCCCTACAAATACCCGCGATGGATCGAGTTTGTGTCCGAGCTGCCCAAAACAGCCACCGGCAAGATCCAGCGCTTCAAATTGCGCTCACCCCGGGCCTGAAGCGACCAAGCTGGCAGGGTAATTGCTTTAGATATAAACAATTTAATCTTCAATCTCGGGTTTTTCACTAGGGTGTTTTCACAGGTGCACCGTTACCATTCGGCATCGCGCGCTTCCTCTCACGTTTCAACCAGGAGTTTTCCATGACCTCACGCCTTCCTTCACGTCGTTTGATCCTGAGCCAGAGTGCAGCCGTCATCGGCGCGGCTTCCACCGGCCTGTTGCTCCCTCAAGTGGTGCGGGCGCAGTCCGGCAAGGTGCGCGTGGGTTTCATGCTGCCCTACACCGGCACCTTTGCGCAGCTCGGCGTGGCGATTGAAAACGGCTTTCGCCTGGCCATTGACCAGCAAGGCGGCAAGCTCGGTGGCCGCGAAATTGAATACTTCAAGGTGGACGATGAGTCCGAGCCGTCCAAAGGTGTTGAAAACGCCAGCAAGCTGGTGCAGCGCGACAAGGTCGATGTGCTGGTTGGCACCGTCCACTCCGGCGTGCAAATGGGTATTCAGAAAGTCGCACGCGACTCCGGCGTGCTCAGCCTGATCCCCAACGCCGGCGTGCATGCCGCCACCCGCGGGCTGTGCGCTCCCAACGTCTTCCGCACGTCCTTCAGCAATTCGCAACCCACCCGCGCATTGGGCCAGGCCATGGTTGCCAAGGGCCACAAGAAAGCCGTCTGGATCACCTGGAAATACGCAGCCGGTGACGAAGCCTTCGAAGGCTTCAAGGAAAGCTACACCAAAGCCGGCGGCACCATCATCAAAGAGCTGGGCCTGCCCTTCCCCAACGTCGAGTTCCAGGCACTGTTGACTGAAATTGCCGCCCTCAAACCCGACGCTGTGGCCTGCTTCTTTGCCGGCGGTGGTGCTGCCAAGTTCATCCGCGACTACGCCGCTGCCGGCCTCAAAGGCAAGATCCCGCTGTACGGTTCCGGCTTCCTGACTGAAGGCGTGCTCGACGCGGCCGGCCCCGCAGCGGACGGCATCATCACCACCATGCACTACAGCGACTCGCTGGACACGCCACGCAACAAGGCTTTCCGCACAGCCTATGCCACAGCCTTCCGTAGTCAGCCCGACGTTTATGCGGTGCAGGGCTACGACACCGGCCTGCTGCTGGTGCAGGGTGCCAACGCCGTCAAGGGTGACCTGAACAGCAAGCCTGCGCTGTACAAAGCCCTGGAGTCAGCCGTGATCGACAGCCCACGCGGCAAGTGGACCATGAGCAAGTCACACAACCCGGTGCAAGACATCTACCTGCGCGTGGTCGAAAACAAGGAAAACAAGGTGCTCGGCGTGGCCGCCAAGGCACTGGCCGATTCCGGTGCCGGCTGCAAGATGGCTTGAACCTAGCCTGGCTAGTCCGGCCAACCTAATGCCCTCCCTACCAGCATGAGCCGCGGAACCGGCTTTGCCGGGCCGCAGGCGGGCGGCCCCCTCGGGGGGCAGGGAGCTACACGCAGTGAGCGACCGTGGGGGCCATTCTGATGCTATCTTCACCCCCATGACTCTCACCACCTACCTTCTTTACCTCGCCGCCGTCGCGCTGCTGATCTTCACACCGGGGCCGACCATGCTGATGTGCATGACAACCTCGCTGAACCATGGGCCGCGCAAGGCCATGACCTCAGTGGCCGGCAGCGTCAGTGCCGTGTTGTGCGTGATGCTGCTGTCTGCACTTGGGCTTGGCGCCTTGCTGGCGGCTTCTGAAACCGCCTTCACGGTGGCCAAGGTGCTGGGCGCGGCTTACCTGATTTACCTGGGTGTCAAAACTTTTCGCAGTGAAGCCGCGGTGTTGCGTGCCGATGCAGGTGTGGCTGAAACGCCGCGCCGCTCGTTCTTCCTGCGCGGCTTTCTGGTCGGTGCGAGCAACCCCAAGGCCGTGCTTTTCTTTGCGGCGTTCTTTCCCCAGTTCCTGAATCCATCGGCGCCCTTCGTGCCGCAGTTCGCCATCCTCGCGCTGACCTTCATGGCGTTCGAGTTCAGTGTTCTGAGCGGCTGCGCTTTGGGTGTTGCCCGCATTGCACCGCTGCTGCGCTCAAATCGCGCCGTGCGATGGTTCAATCGCGTCTCCGGCGGATTGTTTACGCTCATGGGTGGGCTCTTGTTACTGACCCGCAGACAGGCCTGACGCTGAGCCATGGATCTCGCCAACTTCCTCATCCAGCTGCTCAACAGCGTCCAGTACGGTCTGCTGCTGTTCATGCTGGCCGCCGGCCTGACGCTGATCTTCGGCATCATGGGTGTGGTCAACCTCGCGCACGGCAGCTTCTACATGCTGGGCGCCTATCTGGCCTGGTCGCTCAGCGCCTATTTCGGCAGCCTCACGCTGGCCATTCTTGGCGGCGCGGTGCTGTCGGCGATTTTCGGGCTGGCACTTGAGTGGCTGCTGTTTCGGCACTTCTACCATCGCGATCACCTCGACCAGGTGCTGCTGACCTTCGGCCTGATCTACATCTTTGAAGAACTGCGATCCCTCCTCTGGGGCGACGACGTGCACGGCGTGCCGATTCCAGAGCTGCTCAGCGCCTCGATTCCGCTGACCGAGAACCTGTCTTACCCGGTCTACCGCCTCTTCATGTCCGGCGTCTGTATCGCATTGGCCGTGGGCCTGTACCTGCTGATTTCCAAAACCCGGCTCGGCATGAAAATCCGTGCCGGCGCCTTCAATCGCGACATGGCGGGCGCACTGGGCATCAACATCAAATTGATCCACGCGGTGGTCTTCGCACTCGGTGTCACGCTGGCCGCCGTGGCCGGCATGATCGCCGCGCCGATTGCCAGCGTCTACCCCAACATGGGCTCGCAGGTACTCATCATGTGTTTTGTGGTGGTGGTCATCGGCGGCATCGGCTCCGTGCGCGGCGCCCTCATTTCGGCCCTGTTGGTCGGGCTGGTTGACACCTTCGGCAAGGTGCTGCTGCCTCAGGTGGCAGGCATGCTGGTTTATATGCTCATGGCTGCGGTCCTTCTCTGGAAGCCTGAAGGCTTGTTCAAGCAATGAGCTCGATGAAATCCAATCTCGAAGTCCTGCCGCGCGGCGTGCAAATCACGCTGGTACTGGGCCTAGTCGCTCTGATCGCCTTCCCTTTTGCCGGTACCGATTTCTATACGCAGATGGTCACGCGCATGATGATCATGGCCATTTTTGCGATGAGCCTGGATTTGCTGCAAGGCGTCACCGGCCTGGTCTCGTTGGGCCACGCCGCGTACTTCGGCCTGGCCGGTTATGCGCTGGCCTTTCTCATGCCACAGGGCGAGGCCGTCAGCCTGTGGTGGACCTTGCCTGTCGCCGTGCTGGCCGCGGGGCTGGCCGCACTCATCATCGGTTTTTTCGTCGTGCGCACCCATGGCATCTACTTCATCATGGTCACCATGGCGTTTGCCCAGATGGTGTTCTTCCTGTTTTTCGACAACAAGGAGCTGGGTGGCTCGGACGGTCTGTACATCAACTTCAAGCCGGACACCACCCTCTTCGGCTGGATGCCCTTCGACCTCGACAACAAGCGCACGCTGTACTACTTCACCCTGGCCGTGATGCTGGGGGTTTACGCCTTTTTGCGACGTCTGCTGTGGAGCCCGTTCGGGCGTGCACTGGCCGGCATACGCGTCAACGAGCATCGTATGCGCGCCATGGGTTTTGGCACCTTCCGCTACAAGCTGACAGCGTTCACGCTGGCCGGTGCACTGGCCGGCTTGGCCGGGTATTTGTGGGGCACACAAACCGGCTACATCAACCCCGAGCTCATGGGTTTTCACATGAGCGCGCACGCCATCATGATGGTGATACTGGGTGGCATGGGCAACTTCGCCGGCGCCATCGTCGGCGCCTTTGCCTTTGAATACCTGTTGCATGTGTTCAAGGACCTTCCCATGGTCGGCAGCGTGAACCTTGGCAAGCACTGGCAGTTGTGGATGGGCCTGTTCATTGTGCTGCTGGTGACCTTCGCGCCGCGCGGCATCCTCGGATTGGTTGAGCGCTTCGGCAAATCACGGAAAGCTGACCATGAGTGAAGTCCTGCTTTCTGCACAGAAGCTGACCAAGCGTTTCGGCGGCCTGGCCGCTGTCAATGATGTCTCGCTGGAGCTGCTGCGCAACCACATCCACGCCGTGATCGGCCCCAACGGCGCCGGCAAGTCCACGCTGACCAACCTGCTGTCCGGTGACCTGCCGCCAACGTCTGGCTCAGTCCAGCTGGGCGACCAGGACGTGACCGGCTGGAACCCCGAAAAAATTTCGCGCCAGGGCCTGGGCCGCAGCTACCAAAAAACCAACATCTTCCTGCCCTTCACCGTCTGGGAGAACGTACGCATGGCGGCCCAGTCGCGCCAGCCGCATGCCGCACGTTGGCTCAGACGCGCTACTGATTTTGTAGCTATCAATGACCGTGCGACAAGGGCTATCGAGCTTTCAGGCCTTGAGAACCGGAAAAATGCGATTGCCGGCACCACCAGTCATGGCGAGCAGCGCCAGCTCGAGATTGCGATGACGCTGGCCACCGGGCCGCAGGTGCTGCTGCTCGACGAGCCGCTGGCGGGCATGGGGGTGGCCGAGGCCGAACGCATGGTCGCCCTGCTCCTGAGCCTCAAGAAGGACCACGGCATCCTGCTGGTCGAACACGACATGGACGCGGTCTTCACGCTGGCCGACCGCTTGACCGTGATGGTGGACGGCAAGGTGATTGCCAGCGGCGCACCCGCCGCCATCCGGGCCGATGCAGGTGTGCAGGCCGCCTATCTCGGAGAGGAACATTGATGGCCGAGCTGTTGATCGATGCCAAAGGCATCCACACCTATTACGGCGCCAGCCACATCCTGCGCGGTATCGATTTTTCGGTGGCGCGTGGTGAAACCATCGGCCTGATGGGTCGCAACGGCATGGGCAAGAGCACCCTGCTCAAAAGCATCACGGGTTTGGTCAAGCCACGCTCGGGCAGCATCGACATTGTGGGCAGGCCGATGGCAGGCCGCGCGCCCTACGAAATCTCCCAGCTCGGCATTGCCTATGTGCCCGAGGGCCGCGGCATCTTCGGCAATCTCAGCGTCGTCGAGAACCTGAAGATGGCGGCGCGCGCCGGCACCCGCGGCCAGCGCGACTGGACTTACGAACGGGTGCTCGAAACCTTCCCGCGCCTGAAGGAACGCCTGGGCCACGGCGGGCAGCAGCTCAGCGGCGGCGAGCAGCAGATGCTGACCATCGGCCGCGCACTCATGACCAATCCCGACGTGCTGATCCTCGACGAGGCGACTGAAGGCCTGGCCCCGCTGATCGCCCGCGAGATCTGGCGCATCTGCGGCGTGATCCGCGAAAGCGGCATCAGCAGCGTGATCGTCGACAAGAACT
Source organism: Polaromonas sp. A23 (assembly GCF_002001015.1). Lineage (GTDB taxonomy): Bacteria > Pseudomonadota > Gammaproteobacteria > Burkholderiales > Burkholderiaceae_C > Polaromonas. Next base: position 177,321 of record NZ_MUNO01000026.1, read on the forward strand.
GGAAACACGTCACACAGATCACAGACCGCAACATCATCCTGGTCAAGGGCGAGGTGGTGTTTGAAGGCAGCTCACCGGAACTGCATGCCCGGCCGGAGTTGCTGACGCAATACCTGGGCGTCTAAAACACTGCCCGACAGACCGGGAAAACCGCTAGCGCGTTCAATCGACAAAGCCCGGCCTGCATGGCATCATGCATTCATCCGGGCCATCACGGCCTGGATCCACTGAAAGGTCGGATGCATGCTTTGGCCCTGGCAAGTTGATGCGTCCCTGCCGCAAATCCGGGAATCGTCCATCTCCGACCAGGACACCATAAGGCGCCTCATTGTTTGGCTGTCGGCCGCACTGATCGTGGTATCCGCCTGCGCGGTTGCCGTCGCACTGTTTTATCTTCATGGCGAGGCTCTGCGAACCGGGGAAAATATCACCCAATCACTGGCGCATATCGTCGAGGAACAAACCAGCCACACATTCCAGATCGTAGACCAGCGCCTGCAATTGGCCACTGACCGGCTTCAAGCCCTGCGGCACGAGAAGAAGCTGAACGAAAACTCGGCCCGAGCCGTACTGCGTGAGCAACTCGCCGGGTTGGAGTTCGTTCGGTCTTTATGGGTCATGGATGCGCAAGGCCGCATTGTTTTCGATTCCAACACAGGAAACAGCAAACTGCAACTGGCAGACCGCGAGTATTTCCAGGTCTACCTGCGACGCCCCGCAACGCGGTTCCACCTCAGTGCCCCTGTGCGCAGCCGCACCACGGGCACCTGGATGATCACCGCGTCCAGGCCGCTGTATGCCGCCGATGGAACTTTCGCTGGCGTGATTGCGGCTGCGGTGGAGCCGCAGTATTTCGATACCCTCTGGCGCAGCATCAAACTGGGAGAAGGCGGTGCCATTGCGCTTTTCCGCAAGGACGGTGTGATGATGATGCGCAGCCCCGTTGACGACTCTTCGATGGGCAAAGCGATGCCGGCCCTCCCCCTGTTTGCAAACCTTTCCAGGGCCCCGCAGGGCGTCTACACCACGCTCAGTGTTATCGACGGCCAAACCCGCGTCATTGCCTACCGCGCGCTTGACCGCTATCCGGAACTGGTGGTCTACGCCGGCTCGCTTCACGGCGATGTACTGGCCTCGTGGAGGCGTTTTTCCAAATTGACCGGGCTGATCTGGCTCGCAGCTGCAGCTATCGTCGCGCTGCTATCGGCCCTGCTCTACCGGTACACCCAGCAGCGCGAGCGCACCGAGCTGCGCTTTCGCCAGCTGGCCCAGGCCATGCCGCAAATCGTGTTCATCACTGATGCCACGGGTCACATGGCTTTCGTCAACAACCAATGGACCCAGGTGACCGGCCAACCGGTGAAAGCATCGCTCCAGGGAGGCTGGTTCACGCGCATTCACCCTGACGACCTTGAAAGATGCGCCGAGGACTTCCGCGTCGCCATCGAAACCGGACAAAGCCTGCACAACGAACACCGCCTGCTGTGCGGAGACGGCACTTACCGCTGGCAGCTGGCGCGGGTGCTTCCCAACCGCGACGATGCCGGACGCATTGTCTCGTGGTACGGCACCTCCACGGACATCGACGACCTGAAACAAGCCGAAGCGGCACTGCATGCGCAAACATCACTGCTGCGCATGTCGGGGCAACTGTCCAAAATGGGCGGCTGGGCACTCGATCTTCCCGAGATGCGCTTCAGCTGGTCAGACGAAGCCTCCCTTGTGCTTGAACTGCCTGAAGGCAGCGCGCCTACCCTGGAAAGCGCTATCGGGCTATGTACGCCACAATCACAGCCGCTGGCCACACGGGTGGCGCAAGCATGCATTGAACACGGTACGCCCTTCGATGTGGAAGTCGAGGTGGTGACGGGAACCGGCCGGACGATCTGGGTGCGTTCGATGGGCCAGGCGGTGCGCGACAGCCAGGGCACGATCCGGCGCATGCAGGGCGCGTTGCAGGACGTCACGTCGCGCGTCAAGGCAGAGCAAGCCCTTCAAGGCCATTTGCAAACGCTGCAACGCGCCGCCGAAGCAGCACAGGCCATCACCCAGCATCGCACCCTCGATACAGTCATGCAGGAAGTGGCAGACCAGGCACGCACCATCATTGGCGCGCACCAGGCTGTTGTCAGCCTGACACAGGGTAGCGACTGGTCCCAAAGCATCACCGCGCTGTCACTGTCCGACAAATACGCGAACTACCGGCATCTGGTTGAGCCACCCGATGGCAGCGGCATTTATGCGGTGGTCTGCGAAACCAACCGGCCCCTGCGCCTGACCCAGGCCGAACTGGTCGCACATCCGCGCTGGCGCGGCTTTGGAACCTATGCCGACAAGCACCCGGCCGTGAATGGCTGGCTGGCAGTGCCCTTGACCGGTCGTGACGGCGTGAACGTCGGCCTGCTGCAGCTTTCCGACAAGTTCGAGGGTGAGTTCACGCAGCAGGACGAGTACGTCACCACCGAACTGGCAGAACTCGCCCTCATTGCCATAGACAACGCCAACCTGCTGACCCAGGTCCAGGAGCTCAACAGCAACCTTGAAGAAAAAGTAGCGCAGCGCACGCGCGCACTGTCTCGCCAGGAAGCGCTGTTCAGGGCTCTGGCCGAGCAGGCGCCGCACCCGATCTGGACCCTCGACACGCACGGGGACGCCACCTTCATCAGCAGCGCCTGGTACGAAATTTTCGGTGGCGCGCCGCCCGACTGGCACGGTACGGCCTGGATGGAACTGGTGCATCCGGACGACCGGAAGGGAATGAATGAAATCTGGCGGAAAGCACGCGAGAACCGTACGCCCTACAGCGGAATCCGGCGCTTGCGTGACAAGGACGGCAACTACCGCAGCATGTCCCACCGCGTATCGCCCGTGTTCAACGACACCGCAGAGGTGATGTTCTGGGTGGGGATCGATGTCGACATGACGGAGATCATGGCCATAGAAGCGGCACTGCGGCTGTCCAACGCCGAGCTGGAAGCGTTTTCCTACTCGGTCTCGCACGACCTGCGTTCACCCCTGACCACCGTGGACGGATTCAGTCAACTGCTGGCAAAAGAACTGGGCGACAACTCTTCCGTCCGCGTCCAGCACTACCTGGCCCGTATCAAAGGCGGCGTGGGGAAGATGGGCCAGTTGATTGAAGGCCTGTTGTTGCTGGCCCATGTGACTCGCCAGGAGCTGCAGCATGAACAGGTGGACCTCAGCGCCATCAGCAGCGACATCCTGGAGCGCCTGAAATCCATGGAGCGTAACCGTCAGGTCGTGTTCAGTGTCGAGCCGGGCCTGCAGGTTCAGGGTGACAGCCGCCTGATTCAGTCGGTGATGGAAAACCTGCTGAGCAATGCGTGGAAGTTCACTTCACGCCGCTCGAAAGCCGAAATTTCGGTTGGACGGCTTTCACCGCACGGCGCCTTTTTTGTTCGTGACAACGGCGTCGGCTTTGACATGGCCTATGCAGACAAGCTTTTTGGCACCTTCCAGCGCCTGCATGATGTTGCGGACTACGCGGGCACCGGTATCGGCCTGGCGACCGTGGCCAGGATCATCCAGCGGCACGGCGGAACGATCCGGGCTGAATCGGCGCCTGACAAAGGCGCCACCTTCTTCTTCACGCTGCACCAGGCTGACTGAGCACGAGGCCAGCCGGCTTTCTCACCCTTGCCTTATGCGGCTTTTGCGGGCCTTTTGACCCGCTGGATAAGCGCCCGGTAAGAAGCCATCGCCTTGTCCGCCGTGTTCGCGTCATTCATGATGCGGTACTCATACAAAGCCCCCAGCACCAGGCAATGAATTTCGAAAAGCAGCGAGGCCGGGTCAATATCTTCCCTGAGCTGCCTGTGTGCCATCGCCTGCATGACGGTACGCATCATCACGCCGCGCCATGCGCGCACGTTACCCACCAGAATCTCCCGCGTGTCGTGCGCCGCCTGGTCCATCGAAAAGGCGGTTACTTCAAACAGCGCCATGCTGTTGCCATCTCCACTGCATATTTTTCGGATCCATGACTCGACCATGGCGTCGAGCCGATCCAGGCCGTGCGGTTTTTTCAGTGCGGGGAAAAATATTTCCGCCAGAAAACGCTTGCCGTATTCCTCTACCAATGCAAGGCGCAGCGTTTCAATGGAGCCGATGCGGGAAAAAACGCCGCTGTTGGAGAGCTTGAGCTTCTCAGCCAGGATGGGAACCGTGACGGCGCCCAGACCATAGCGGACAGCAATGTCAATGCCCGCCTCGATGATGGCGTTGCGGGTCAGCTCGCTTTTTTTGGTTTTCGCTTGCATGCAAGAATTTTAGTTCGCGGCAGGCCCATCAAACCAGTGGCATAAATCACAGGCTACATCAGCGGCCGCAGTTCCCTGGCTGCATCAAACAGCAGCGGCAGCAAATCGCGCTGCATCACCTGCGCGGAAAGCCGCTGCGGCGACGCCACCACATTCAGCGCTGCCACCGTCTTGCCCTGCATGTTGCGCAGCGGCACCGCCAGCGCATGCACGCCAAGCTCGTGCTCTTCCACCGCCAGGCAGAAGTCGTCTGCACGCACCTGCTCGATCACCGCCCGGAACTGCTTGATGTCGACGATGGTGCGCGTGGTCAGGCGCGCCAGCGTGCGTCCCTTGAGCCATTGCGTCAGCGCGGTCTTGGGCTTGGCGGCCAGCAGCACCCGCCCGGTGGACGTGGCATGCACAGGCAAACGCGCGCCCAGATGCAAGCCGTAAGCCAATATGCGCACAGCGCCGTCGCCACCGCTTTTCCACTCGTAACCGCTGCGCCCAATGACCACCACCTCGTCACCGTCCAGCACCCCGGCTGAAAACGACTCCTGGGTCTGCGCCGCCAGGCGGTTCAGCGTGGGTTGTACCGCGCGCGGCAAACGTGCCGAAGCCAGGTAGCTCCCCGAAAAACGCAACACCTTGGGCGCCAGCCAGTAATAGCTGCCGTCGGTTTCCAGGTAACCCAGGTGCGCCAGCGTCAACAGATGGCGGCGCGCTGCGGCACGTGTGATACCCGCACGTTCAGCGGCCAGCGTGGCATTCAGGCGCTGGCGCTGCGTGTCAAAACTCTCCAGCACCGCCATGCCTTTGGCCATGCCTTCAATCAGGTCGGCTCGGGCAATCGGTTTGCCGGCTTGCAGCATTCCGTTCGTTTCCGCGGGAGGTGTTGATTGGCTGCTCATTGCGCGATCATCGCACAAATGGCCTGCAGATCGTGCAAAGCGCCGTGGCGGAACTGGCTATCCCCCGGCCCAAGGCCTACGCTCACCGTTCAGGAAAAACGAACTGGAAATTGGAGACAGACATGCGTACCCAGGTTGCCATCATCGGTGCAGGCCCCTCCGGCCTGCTGCTCGGCCAACTGCTGCACAAGGCCGGCATCGACGCGGTGATTGTTGAACGCCAGAGCGGCGACTACGTGCTGGGCCGCATCCGCGCTGGCGTGCTCGAGCAGGTCTGCATTGACCTGCTTGACGAAGCCGGTGTCGGCAAACGCATGCACCAGGAAGGCCTGGTGCACGGCGGCTTCGACATGTTGTTCAAGGGCGAACGCCACCGCATCGACTTGAACCGCCTGACCGGCGGCAAGAACGTCATGGTCTACGGCCAGACCGAAGTCACCCGCGACCTGATGGATGCGCGCCAGGCGGCAGGCCTGACTACTGTTTACGAAGCCGGCAACGTCGCCGTGCACGGCTTCGACACGAAGAAGCCCCGTGTGACTTACGAAAAAGACGGACAGACGCATGAGATTGAATGCGACTTCATTGCCGGCTGCGACGGTTTTCACGGCGTCTGCCGTGCCAGCGTGCCCGCAGGCGCGGTGGCCGAGTACGAAAAAATCTACCCCTTCGGCTGGCTGGGCGTGCTCGCCGAGACACCGCCGGTGCACCACGAACTCATTTACGTCAATAGCACCCGCGGCTTTGCGCTGTGCTCGCAGCGCAGCCACACGCGCAGCCGCTACTACCTGCAGGTGCCGCTGACCGACAAGGTCGAAGCCTGGTCTGACGACGCCTTCTGGAACGAGCTGGGCCTGCGCCTGGACGCGGGTGGCCGAGAAAAACTCGTCACCGGCCCTTCCATCGAGAAAAGCGTGGCTCCGTTACGCAGCTTCGTCGCCGAGCCCATGCGTTTTGGACGCATGTTCCTCGCCGGGGATGCCGCCCACATCGTGCCGCCCACCGGCGCCAAAGGCCTGAACCTCGCCGCCACCGACGTGAAGTACCTGTCCGGCGCATTGATCGAGTTTTACGCCGACAAGAGCGAAGCCGGCATCGACACCTATTCAGAGCGTTGCCTCAAACGCATCTGGCGGGCCGAGCGCTTCTCATGGTGGTTCACCGGCCTGATGCACAACTTCCCCGAAAATGGCCCCATCGGCCAGAAGCTGCAGGACGCCGAGCTGGACTACATCGTCCACTCGGAGACTGGCGCGCGCTCGGTTGCAGAAAACTACGTGGGCCTGCCGCTCGATTTCGGCGCCTGACGCAGTCGGGGAGCTGGCGTTACGCGGCCTGCTAACGGGTTAACGGGCCTCCATCAGGCACATTCACGAGCAGGTCACCCGGCTGGCACTCCAGGAATTCGCAAATCTTCAGCAAGGTATCGAAACGCACGCCTTTGACCTTGCCCTGCTTGAGCAGGGACAGGTTGGCTTCTGTGATACCGACGTAGGCGGCCAGGTCTTTGGACCTGGCCTTGCGCTGCGACAGCATCACGTCAAGTTTGACGACGATGCTCACAGCTAGGGCCTGTTCACACTATTTATACAAGTGCGAACACGGTTAAAACAGCGCCAATCTAGGCGCGCGACGACGCTCAGCCTGGGCGGCTGAGCTAGGAGTGCAACAACGAGTGGCGTTGTTTTAACCATGTTCCCTCCGGGTTGCGGCCAAAAAGGCCATGCACAGCGTTGCAAAGCCTTGCCGGGCGTCAGCCCGGCTGCATTTTGCGCCTCGCGCATGACCTTTTTGACTCGCAACGCACCTTGCATAAATAGTGTGAACAGGCCCTTGCCTTAAATGAACTGGGCGTTCTCTTCCGCGAGGGCCACGGCCTTGCCCATCACGGCGGCGATCTGCCACACCATGCCGGCAAACAGCAGCGTCAGCAACTCATTGCTGCCCAGGCCAAAAGACAAGGCCTTCTGCCCGGCCGGCGCACCAGCCGTCAGCACCACGCTGATCAGCGTCGAAGCAAACAGGCCAGTGACCACCGACGCAAAAATGCCGGCGGCAAAACCGCGCAGGTAACGCACGGTGCGCACGCTGAAATACTCGGCTTGCGAAAACCCGGAGAAGCAGCGCATCGCGCACACCAAGCCATAAGAGGCACAACACACCGGCACCATGCCCAGCAGCACCGCCAGCGCGCGCTGCCACAGCTCCACATCAAGCATGGCCGCCTGCAGCGCCGACAGGCTGACGCCCGAGCGGAGCAGCAAACCCTCGGTTGGCGTGGTGACGAGTTGATAGAACACGGCCAGCGGCAAAGCCACGGCCAGCAAGGCACAAACCCAGGCAAAGGCGCTGTTCAGGCGCTGCACGTCAGGGCGTGTCAGGGTGCTTGCGGTGAATGCGTTTTTCATGGGTGCCCCCTATGTCATGAGGCCTCCATTATGGCAATAAATATCTGTAAAACAATAATTAATTTCTGTAAAACATAAATTTTTACAAAATAAAGGCTTCCTCGCCCCGCCTGCAAAGTCTGGTAAGGTCAATTGCATTCGGACGCATTCCGCCTTCATCCTCTCCCGACCATCCGCCACCCAGATGACCTCCTCTGCCCCCGCCAAAACCCCTGCCCTTCAGTCCCTTCAAGGCACACGCATCCTGAGCCTGGCGCTCAACCTGCCCGGCCCCGCCGCGCTGATGCGTTGCCGGCAGATGGGGGCAACCTGCGTCAAGCTTGAGCCACCCGCGGGCGACCCCATGGGCCTGTACAACAAGCCGGCTTACGCACAGCTGCACGAAGGCGTGAAGGTGCTGAGCGCCGACCTGAAAAGCGAAGCCGGCCAGAAGGTGCTGCACCGCGAGCTTGAAAAAGCCGATGTGCTGCTCACCTCGTTTCGCCCCTCCGCCATTGAAAAGCTCGGCCTGAGCTGGAAAAAAATCCACTCGCGCTACCCCGCGCTCTCGCACGTCGCCATCGTCGGTGCGCCGGGCGCACTGGGCGAAGAGCCCGGCCACGACCTGACCTACATGGCCCACAACGACCTGGTCACGGGGCTCAACCTGCCACCCACGCTCTACGCCGACATGAGCGGCTCACTGATGGCCAGCGAAGCCGTGCTGCAAGCCGCGCTGCGCCGGCAAGAGCCCTACACCGGCTCAGGCGACCCGCATCCCCAGGGCGCCTTCATCGAAGTGGCGCTGTCCGAAGCCGCCGCCTACCTGGCGCTGCCTCGGCAATGGGGCCTGACACAGCCCACCGGCTCCGTCGGTGGCGCACATGCCGGCTACCGCGTCTACGCCTGCAAGGACGGGCGTGCAGCTGTCGCTGCACTGGAACCGCACTTTGCCGCAGCGCTATGCGAAGCAGCCGGCGTAGCCGCCTCAGACATTCGCGCCATGTTTGCGCCCGCCACGCACGAAGCGGTGGCCGCTTTCATGCTTACGCAGACCCGTGCGCAGCTGAACAAGCTGGCGGAGGAGAAAGATATTCCGCTGCATACGCTATCGAATGAATAGCTGACAGCGCCCGGAAAATAAGGGCTGGCGCCCGATTTGGCTTCGTAAACTGCGAAAGAAGTCCAAACGCTCACCTTGCATTGGATTCCCGGGTGCGTAGGATGGAAAGCCTACCCCCAGACACTGCGCACCATGACCGAGTTCGAATTCAAGTTTGAAATTCCGCCCGCCCGGCGCCCGGCGGTTGAGGCTGCCGTGCGCCGCGGACGGGTTGCGCAGCAACGGCTGCAGGCGCGCTATTTCGACACGCCCGAGGGTGCACTGGCGGCGCAGGGTGTGGTGCTGCGCCTGCGCAAGGAAGGCCGGCAGTGGGTACAGACGGCCAAGGCGCCCGGCAGCCGGCCGCTGGAACGGCTGGAACACAATGTGGCGCTGGGCGCCCATGCGGCGCCGGAGCCTGAGCTGGCGCGCCATAGCGGCACACCGGTCGGCGAATGCATTCGCCGGGCCCTGAAACTCAAACCCGGCGAATCTTTCCCCGGGCTGGCGCCGGTGTACACCACCGACATCGTCCGCCTCACCCGGCTCGTGCGTGTGCGTGGCGCAGTGGTCGAGCTCGCGCTGGACCGGGGGCGCATTGCCGCGGGCGACAAGGTGCTGCCGGTGAGCGAGCTGGAGCTGGAACTCAAACAAGGCCAGCCCGCCGTTGCCGTGGCGCTGGCAGGCAACTGGTGCCTCAAGCATGGCCTGTGGCTCAGCAGCGTGAGCAAGTCCATGAAAGGCCAGCGCCTGGCAGCGGGCCAGGACTTCGGTGCCGCCGTGAATGCGGAGCCGCCGCGCTTTCCCCACCACGCCTCCAGCCGCGAGGTGGCTGCCGCGGTGCTGGCGGCTTGCCTGGACCAAGTGCTGGCCAACGCCAGCGACGTGGCTGGCGGCTGCACCGGCGAGGATCACATCCACCAGCTGCGCGTGGGCCTGCGCCGACTGCGCACCGCGCTGAAAGAACTCGACGCCCTCGCAGGCAACTGGGGTGGCCAAGGCGACAAATGGGAAGCGCCGCTGGCCACCGTCTTCCGCGAGCTGGGCCTGCACCGCGACCGCGACTACCTCCTGCACAAGCTGCAAGGCCAGATCGAAGCCGCAGGCGGCCCGCCACTGGACTGGCAGGGCGCAATGGATGCCCTGCCCAGCGCGGCAGAGTCGGTGCGCGCGCCGGCCTTTCAGCAGGCGCTGTTGTGCCTGGTGGGTTTTGTTCACGCGGCTTCTGCTGAAGCTGACCCGGAAGACAAACCACCCAAAAAAACCTTGCGCAAACGCCTGGCCAGGCTGCACAAGCAGGTGCTGGCGCAGGGCCAGCAATTCGCGACCCTGCCTGAACCCGAGCAACATGCCCTGCGCAAGCGCCTCAAGCGCCTGCGCTACCTGGCCGAGTTCGCGCAGCCACTGTTTTCAAAGCGAAAATCAGAGGCCTACCTTGCCGCCATCAAACCGCTGCAGGACGCACTGGGCATTTACCACGACGAGGTGGCGGCGCTGCAGGCCTGGCAAGGCCTGTCAGGCCACGACCCGCGCGCCCTCTTCGGCGCAGGCTGGCTCAGCGCCCGCCGCGCGGCACATGTGCAAGGCTGCCAGCAGGCCTGTGACGGTTTTGCCAGACAGGCCAGGCCGTTCTGGGACTAGCTTGCAGGCAGTTGCCAGCAACTCTACTTATTCAAACTTCCCGGGATCGGTCCCAATGGCTGCGCACACCCACCGCGCATACCGGAAATCCCTGATCCCCGTCACCTTCCCCTGAGCAAACGCCAGCACCACCACATACCCCGGCGCCCCGGCCCCTTCGTCCGCCTCGGTATCCACCCAGAGTCCCGGCCGGCCCTCCACGTTGATCGGCGTCATGCGCAGCCCGTATGTCTTGGCGGCGTAATTCGTGAAGTACTCGCCGCCGCGCGCCTGCATCGGCTTGCGGCGCGCCACCAGGTCCAGCTTGACGTCCTGGCCCAGCATCTCGCGCAGGCCGTCGAAATCCCTGGCGTTGAAACGCTCAGCATAGGCGGCCAGCAGGGCCTGGTCTTGTGGTGACAGGCTGGGCGGCGGGGCCGCGTCGTCAGGCTGACTGGCCAGCTCGCGCAAGTGCGCGCGGCCACGGTGCAGCGCCGCCTTGACAGCCGGCACGGTGGTGCCCATCACGCCGGCCGCTTCTTCCAGGGCATAACCCAGCACATCGGCCAGGATGACGGTGCTGCGCTGCGCGGGCGCGAGGCGCATGAAGGTGCGCAAGGCTGCGGTTGCCACGTGGCGGCGGTCAGCGGGCTCGGCCTGCGTGTCGGCAATGGCATCCACGTCTTCGTCGGCAAACATCGCCTGCTCGCGCGAGCGGCGGCGCAGGAAGTCCATGGCCGCGTTGTGCGCGATGCGAAACAGCCACGCCTCCACGTTCTGCACAGCCTGCGCGTCGTAGCTCCCGTTGGCCTTGATCAGCGTTTCCTGCACCACGTCTTCGCCGTCCAGCATCGAGCCCGTCATGCGCGCGCAATAGCGATGCAGGCGGGCGCGCAGCTGAGCCATCAGCTGGGGGAAGTCGGGATCGGGTATCGGCGGGTCGGGGAGTTTGGCGGGGTGCATGCGGGCCTTTGCTGGGGCGGATGGATTGCGGGTGAAGCCAGGCAGTTAAAGAGAAGACGTTTGGCAAAGGTTAAAGGATGCGGTGCACGCAAAAAATATTTCCGGATCGTTTCGGCTCCGCTCTTCGTCTTTGTCAGCAGGCACCCAGGAAAGGATACAAGCCAATGCAAGACACTCATCAACCCAAGGGATTCACGGGCACCCAGCGCTGGGTGCTGGGCCTGGCCGCGGCCGGCTCGTTCATGGCCGCGCTGGACGCGATGGTAGTGACCACGGCGCTGGACACGCTGCGGCACGACCTGGCCGCGTCGGTGGAGGCGCTGGAGTGGACAGTCAACGCCTACACCTTCAGCTTTGCCGCGCTGCTGATGACAGGCGCAGCGCTGGGCGACCGATTCGGGCGGCGCCGCATGTACGTGGTGGGGCTGGCGCTGTTCGCGCTGGCCTCGGCCGCCTGCGCGCTGGCGCCCAGCACGGGGTGGCTGATCGCGGGGCGGGCGGTGCAAGGACTGGGCGCGGCGCTGCTGATGCCGATTGCAATGGCACTGCTGGGCGCGGCGTTTCCGCCGCCCCAGCGGGCCAAGGCGCTGGGCCTGTTCAGCGGCATCACCGGGCTGGCGGTGTTGTCGGGACCGCTTATCGGCGGCGCCATCGTGCACGGACTGGCGTGGCAGTGGATCTTCTGGATCAACCTGCCAGTGGCGCTGGCGGTGGGCTGGCTGGTGCTGGCCAAGGTGCCGGAAGGAAAGGCTGCGTCGGCGCCGCTGGACATTTGGGGTGCGCTGCTGATGACGGCGTCGCTGCTCGGCCTGGTGTGGGGTCTGGTGCGCGGCAACCGCGATGGCTGGGACAGCACGGAGGTGCTGATATCGCTGGCCGCTGGCGTGGTACTGGGCGCATTGTTCGTGGCTTCGCAGCGCTTGCGTGCATGGGACGCGATGGTGCCGCCGCGGCTGTTCCGCTCGCCGGTGCTGGCGGTGGGGCTCAGCATCACCTTCCTGCTCACGGCGTCGCTGATGGGCACGCTGTTCTTCATGGCGCAGTTCTTCCAGGTGGCATGGCATTTGTCGCCGCTGGCCGCGGGCGCCAGCATGCTGCCGTGGACGGCCACGCTGTTCCTGGTGGCGCCGGTGGCGGGCGCGATGGTCAAGCGCGTGGGCGAGAAGGCACTGGTGGTTGCAGGCCTGGTCCTGCAGGCGCTGGGCATGGTGTGGCTGGCCGCGCTGGTGTCATCGGGGCGGGGCGATGCCGGCTACTGGATGTGGGTGCTGCCGCTCGCGCTGGCGGGCGGTGGGATCTCGATGGCCATGCCCGCGGTGCAAAGCGCCGTGCTGGGCGCGGTGGAGCCGGCCGACATGGGCAAGGCGGCGGGCCTGTTCAACACCTTGCGGCAGCTGGGCGGCGTGTTCGGCGTGGCGCTGGTGGTCGCGGTGTTCACACGGGTGGGCGGCTATGCCAGCCCACAGCAGTTCGGCGCCGGCTTCACGGCGACCTTGATGGCGACCGCGGCGCTTTCGCTGGCCGGCGCGGCGGTGGGCTGGCGGCTGAAGCCGCGCGCAGCCCAAGACGATACGGCAGCAATACAAGGAGTGAAATCATGAAGACAATTTTGGTGCGTTACAAGGTCAAGCCGGAACTGGCCGACGACAACCAGCGGCTGATCGAGCAGACGTTTGCGGAGCTTGCGCGGGACAAGCCAGATGGCTTGCGGTATCAGACATTTCGGCTCGACGATGGGGTGAGCTTCATGCACGTGGCCACGCGTGACGGCGGGGCGGAGGAGAGCCCGCTGATGAAGGTGGAAGCGTTCCGGGCTTTCCTGGCGGGGATCAAGGATCGCTGCGTGGAGCCGCCGGTGCAGACGGAGGTGAAGGCGATCGGGCGGTACGACGGGCTTTGAGGTTGCACACGCTATCGAATCAATAGCTGCCTGCGCCCGTCAAATAAGGGCTGGGTGTCGATTTGGCTTCAAACTTTTGCGCAACCCGTCCTTTCGCTGTCATTGCGGGCTTGACCCGCAATCCATGCAGGCACACCCCACAGCAGGTCCACGCAGCATGGATCCCGGATCAGATCCGGGATGACAAGCCAAACCACTAAGCCGCTCGCCGCCGCGCCAGCAGCAACATCGCCACCCCCAGCAGCAATGCACCCACACCCTGCCGCGCCGTCAGTGGCTCCGCAAACAGCCAAGCTGCAGCCAAAGCGGCCACCAGCGGTTCAATCAAGGTGCCCACCACTGCCGCCGTCGGAGACAACCGGCGCGCGCCCCAGGCAAAAGCCAGGTAGGCAATCGAAGTTGTCGCCACGCCGGTGTAGGCCACCTGCAGCCAGGCGGTGCCGTCTTGCGGCCACGTGATGCCCTGCGCGCCGGCCAGCACAAGCATCAGCAGCGCCGCCACTGCCATGCCCCAGGCCGAGGCACTGACCGCCGGCACATGCGCAGGCATGCGCGCATTGCCCAGCACCACCAGCGAGTACAAGGCGGCGGAAGCGAACGACCACGCCAGGCCCGCTGCATAGTCGCGCGGCAGGGTCAAGGCTTCCTCCGGTACAACAATCAATGCCACGCCCACGAGCGCCAGCACCAGCGCAGACAGCAGCTGCCCGCTGGCCCGCTCATACCCGCGCAGCACCGAAAGCAGCGCCACGATCATCGGCGCGCAGCAGATCGAAATCACCGTCGGCAAGGCCGCGCCGATGTAGCTGACGCCCATGAACCAGCAAGTCACGTTCATCGCCATGGCCAGGCCGGTGGAAACAACCAGCGCCCTCTCCTGCCACGGCAGGTTTCGCCATTTCCCAGCCGCCGGCGCAGTAGCCATTTGCCGCCAGTGCCACCACCACAGCAGCGGCAAGCCCAGTGCAAACCGCACCAACGACAGACTGAACGGCGACATGCCGCCGCCCTCCATCACAGACTGGGCAACCAGCGCGCCCACACCCCACAAGACGCCCGCAAGCAGGACGCCACCCCAGGCCAAAGCGGCCGATGTTCGGGAATTCATGAAAAAAGTTCTCCATCCGTGCGCCTGCTGCAAGGCTGTTTGCAGCCATAGGAAAGAAGAAAAGGCAGGCAGGCGCGTCAACTCATGGCCGCGCGCTGTTGTTCATTGAATGGAAGAACAAGCGCGGCCGCATGCGCGACCCGGCGTGAGGCCAAGTGCAGTGCGAGTTAGACGGAAGGAGGAGAGAGCTGGAGGTGCATGGATAGGATCATAGTTGTCTTTGCACGCAGCGATGTCAACTAAGTGAAATGGCGCCTATGCACTGGCAATAAAACCGTTAGCGGCGTGGTACTCTTTATGGAATTGGTTTGGCAAATACAGCAAAATTCCCAATATATACAAATGAGAGACTTATGGACTACTCGACCACATTTTGGATTTCGACGTTTGCTGGGATTAATAAGCAATTGCCAGCCAGCGCCTTGCCAGGATGGAACTTAACTTGCACGCAAGAGGAGTCATACGTAGCTACTGACTTGAGCCTTCGCGAGGGATACGACGATTTGACCCAACGTGTTTGGCTAATTGGGGCGCCCGGTGCTGTTGGAAAATCGACGTTGGCCAATGAAATTTGCGCGGCGACGGGAGCTGCCTACTTAAACCTTGCAGAAGCCGCAACTGTAGCGGGCAACTACATGGTTGGTGGACTAGTTCGCAACAGCCTCTGGGACCAGTGGACAGCAGGTAAAACAGCGGTTTTGATAGACGCCTTGGATGAGGCTAGATTGAGAGCAACTCAATCGGGTTTTGAGGATTTTTTATCCGATATTGCACTGGTGGCAAGATCCGGAAAATTTCCGGTCGTGGTGCTTGGGCGAGTGGGCATTATTGAAGAAGCCTGGATGATTCTGAATGAGAAAGAGAGCATAAACGCTCCGATCTTTGACATTGAGTTGTTCAACGTCGAACAGGCCGAAAACTTTGTAATGGCTAGGCTTGTAAAGCTCAGCAAACAGAAAAACTTTCAAGAAAAATTCGACTATCCAGATCTCGCCGGATCGCTCTCTACCCATACAACCATTTACAAACAGGCAATCACAAGGATCGTTGTAGGACTTCAAAGCATTTCAGCATACGATGGCAACCGCTTTTTCGGATATGCACCCGTGCTTGACGCGGTAGCAAAAGTTGTTGCTTCACAGAACAATCCAGCGCGCATAGGCGAGGAAATGCAACGAATTCTGGAAGGGGCGGTTCTCAATAGCCTCACATCGGAGATATTACGCCGCGAGTCAGGAAAGCTTGTAACGCAAGTGAACAGCGCGGTATCAATCGCGAAGCCCGAACTGCTCTACACGCCCGAAGAACAACTTTCGCGGATCGCGAGAAAGCTTCTTCATCTTAACCCCCCACCTCTTCCATCTCATCTCAAGCAAGCCGAAGTTTCGGCCTACGAACAAGCAGTCAACAATCTATTACCGCAACACCCATTTCTAAACGGCTCGGGAACAGCGCCGTCTAGCGCAGTATTCAGCGCATGTATTGTGTCCGCTGCCCTTAAGAGCAATCATGTTGATCTGGTAAGAGCCGCTGAGCGATATGCAAGCACTGGACAAAATACTCCAAATCCATTCCTCTATGACTTTTACAAAACACCACATAATGAAGAAGTGGGCACGGAACAGTCAGTTGCACAGGTAATTCCTACTGAGCATATTGGTTTGCTTTTCGAATCAGTACTAGCAAAAGCTAGCCCTCGCGACACCGTCCGACTCTCTATTGAAGCTGAGGAGGCAGAAGACAACTTATCGGTTGAGATTTTCGTAGGCCGACAAGACACTACTTTTTCTAGCATTGAATTAAAAGCTTCGAGTACAGGAACTATTCGTCTAGGCAGGCGTGTCTCTGGAGTAAGCATTGATGCGGAATCTACAACAGTCGAGATTGGCAACGGCGACCAGCTGGAATTGATAGCACCTGTCTCAATAAGTGCTGGCACGCTCAAGCTGGTATGCAGTCAAGTCATTGTCAAAACAGATTCTCACAACACCAGTGAAAATCTTGTTCTATTGGAAACGCAAGTGCTTGACGCCGATGCGGCTCTTTCTGCTCCGTCGATTAGGCAACCAGCGCGCTTACAAGTCACGTGGCAAGGATCTGACGCTTATCCGTGGACAAATTTTGCATCACCTTCGGTTCCCGACGAAGACCCTCGAACGTCCGATGCACTTCGCACCCTTCGACGACTTGTTATGGCATTTCGATCGCACAGTAAAGGCAGGCTTGCTCGGTTTCAAGACAAAATTGAACACGCACGAATGCTCAAAGGGAGCATTGGAGAGGCCGTACTTCGTAAGCTGATAACCGACGGCGTTCTAACCTTAGAAGGGTCGATGTATTACCTAGAACCGGATCGACTTGGATCGATTGCTGGCGCATCATTCTCAGATATCAAACTGAAAAATTATTCGCCTGCAACACGCACGTATCTGCAAGATCTTGATTAGGAACTTTAACAATAGCAAGTTGATGGCGATGAGATCGGTGATGTGTTGGCTTCGTGCATCACAAAAAATCCTGCTTAGTTCTGTTGCTAGTAATTTTCAAAAACTCAAACAACCGCCCAGCAGGCTGCGAATTAGCCAGATCCACCGGCGCACACACCACTAGCGACCGCTTGGCCCAGGCATCCGACAAGGGCCGCACGGTCAGCCGCCTGTTGCCAACGGCCTTCCCCAGCACAGCGGCAGGCACCACCGCCGCGCCCACACCCTGCTCCACCAAGGTACACATCGCCTCAAAGCTGCCGAGGTTGGCACGAACACGCATGGGCTTGCCCAGCTGTGCCGCCTGCAGGCTCAGGTAAGTGTGCAAGGCGCTGGAAGCGCTGTAGCCCACCAGCTCAAGATCGAGCACCTTCTCGAACGCCACAGAACGATTGCGCGCCAGTGCATGGCCGCGCGGCAGCACAAGCACCAGCGGGTCTTTGCAGAAGAAGGCTGTTTGCAAGCCGGTCATGTCTTCTGCGTCCGAAGCAATGCCGATGTCGGTGGCGCCCTGCCTCACCGCCTGAACGGTGAGTGGGCTGGCGCTTTCTTCGACCACGGTGTCGATGGACGGGTGCTCGCGCAGGAAGGCGGCCAGCAGCGGCGGGAGGTGTTGCACCAGGGCCGAGGTGTTGCACATGAGGTGGATCTTGCCGAGCGCGCCGCGGCCATGCAGGGCCAGCTCGCCGCGCAGTTGGGCCATCTGCGCCAGCACGGCGTGGGCGTGGCGCAGCAACGCTTCGCCGGCAGCTGTCGGCCGCACGCCGCGTGAGTGGCGGGCCAGCAGTGCCACACCGGCCTGCTCTTCCATGCCGCGCAGGCGCGCGCTGGCGGCGGCGAGTGTGAGGTGCGAACGGCTGGCGGCGGCCGTCATGCTGCCGGCCTCGCAGGCGTGCACAAAAAGCTGAAGGTCGGTCCAGTCGAAACGCATTGGGGGGCCTGTTCACCGGTGGCTATACACAGCGCTGAGCCTACCTCAAGCAAAGACAGATAGTCACCGACGCTCCCACAAGCCAGACTGAACACTCCCTTGTTTCAGGAGCATTCATGTTCGTACCCAACGCCCACGACTTCATGGTGGTTAGTTTTGTTTTCTTTGTGGCGGGCGGCGTCAAGGGCGTGCTGGGCATGGGCTTGCCGACGGTGGCCATGGGTTTGCTGGGCTTGCTGATGCCGGTGGCCGAGGGTGCCGCCCTGCTCTTTTTGCCTTCGCTCATCACCAACTTGTGGCAGATGTCGCGCGGCGGGCACCTGCGGGCGCTGGCCTGGCGGCTCTGGCCGATGATGCTTGGCGTGTGCGCCGGCATGTGGCTGGGCCGTGGCTGGATGTCAGCATCCGCCGGTAACGCCATGCTGTGGCTGGGCTTGTGCCTGGTGGCTTATGCCCTGGCCGGGCTGGCGGGCATACATCTGCCGCAGCCGCACGCGCGGCATGAAACCGCCGTGTCTGGCGTGGTGGGTTGCCTGACCGGCCTGCTGACGGCGGCGACCGGCGTGTTCGTGCTGCCGGCCGTGCCCTATCTGCAGGCGCTGGGGCTGAAGAAAGACGAGATGGCCCAGGCCTTGGGCCTATCGTTCACTGTTTCCACGTTGGCGCTGGCCGTAACGTTGACCGGCAGCCGCCACCTGAATGCCGACTCGGCCACGCAGTCGCTGCTGATGCTGATGCCGGCACTGGTGGGCATGTGGCTGGGCCAGGCCCTGCGCGACGAGCTGAGCCAGGAAAGTTTCAAGACCTGGTTGATGGGCGGGCTGCTGGCACTGGGTGCGTGGCTGGTTTGGCAAGGTTTATAGAGACAAATCGGCCTCCAGCCCTTATTCCACGGGCGCAAGCAGCTATAAAAACGCTAGCAATTCAGCCCCCGCAAAGGCAAACGCTTAGCGCGGCGCCGGCAAACGCCCCAGCACCCCTTCCAGCGCCAGGCCAATCGCGATCAGCCGCCTGTCGCTGCCGGCCGGCCCGTCCAGCTCCAGCCCGACCGGCATGCGGCTGCTGGCGCCCAGGCCCATGGGCAGCTGGATGCCGGGAATGCCGGCGTTGCTGCCGGGGTCGGTGTTCTGGATGAAGAGGCCAAAGTTCTCCAGGCTGCTGGCTTCGGGCGTGGCGGGCAGCGCGGTGCGCGGCACGGTGGGGAACACCAGCGCATCGAGCCGCTGGCCGGCAAAGGTGTCGGCATACAGCTTGACCAATGCCGGCCGGTGCACGGCCATCGCCGCCTGGTAGATGGGCGCGGCATCCACCAGGCCGCCCGGCCCAGGCAGCTTGCGCGGAATCACCAGCGCGTCGTAGGTGCCCTTCACATCGGGGCTGGCAATGCTTGCTGCCATCTGGCGGATGCTGACGCCGGTGTTGTACCTGGCCAGGTAGGCCACCATGTCGTCATACGCTTCGTACAGCGCCACCGGAAAGCCCACCTTGCCGTTGAGCTCGGCCAGTTGCGGCATGGCGACATCAACCACGGTGACGCCGGCGGCTTTCAGCCGGGCCAGCGACGCCTCCCAGGCACCACGCGTGTCGCTGTCCAGGTTGGCCAGGAAGCCGGGCACCACACCGAGGCGGACAGCCTTGAGGTCGGCGGGCAGCAGCGCGGGCGCACCGGTGACCACGCGGTCCAGCAATTCAACATCAGCCATGGCCACGGCCATCGGGCCGGCCGTGTCGCGCGTGTGCGAAATCGGCGCGATGCCGGCCTGCGGGTAGCGGCCCATGCTGGGCCGCAGCGAGGCACAGCCATTCAGTGCACAGGGAACACGCAGCGAACCGCCGGTGTCGGTACCCAGCCCGGCGGGCGCCATGCGCGCGCCCAGCGCGGCCGCGCTGCCGGCCGACGAGCCGCCGGCCATCTTTGTCGCGTCATAGGCATTGCGCACGCCGGGGTTGGGCCCGGTGTTGAAGGCCGGGTTGTAGCCCGAGATGCCGAAGGCCAGCTCGTGCAGGTTGGTCTTACCGAGCACGATGGCGCCGGCATCGCGCAGCTTTTGCAGCACAGGGGCGTCGGCAGCGGGCACAAAGTTTTTCAGCGCCGGCGTGCCGGCCGTGGCGGGCAGGCCCCTGGCCTGGATGTTGTCCTTGACGACGATGGGCACACCTTGCAGCGGCAGGCAGGCGCCGCCCTGCGCACGGCGCTGGTCGGCCGCACGCGCACCCTGCAGGGCGCCGGCTTCGTCCAGTGTGACAAAGGCGTTCAGCTCGGGCCGGGCTTTGGCCCGCGCCAGGTAGGCCTGCACCAGCGCTTCGCTGCTCAGCTCACCGCTGCAGACGCGGGCCGCGGCCTCGGTGGCAGTGAGCGTGTCGATGTCGGGTGTGCCTTTGAGGCCGCCCGGGCCGCTGCAGGCCGAAAGTGCGGCGGCGGCAGCCAGGGCGCTGCAGGTGTGTGGGAGGGCAAAGCGGGCCATGGTCACTCCTGATGTTTGGTGGTGGTTGCAGCAAAATCATCGCGCCTGCCGCCGCGGCTGTCTGTCATCGAATTCGATGACACGGCCGATTGACCGGCGCCGGTCTTGGCGCTAGGCTTGCCGCACCACACGGTTTTCCACCGCTCATTCGTTCCTTCGTAGAGGCCCGCCATGTTCCTGTCCGGCACCGAGCAACGCGCTTTGGCCACCTGCTTTTCCCTGCTGGCCGAAGACCTGAACGAGCGCGAGATCCGCGAGCGCATGGGCCAGGCCACGCTGGCGCTGTTTCGCGCCGACCACTTTGCCTCCTACATCTGGAGCTCACCCTCGGGCTGCTTTGACCAGCGCGTGGCCATCCACATGGACCCGGCCAACCTGCAGCGTTACGAGGCCTGGTACCAGTACCGCGACCCCATCACCTTTGCACTGCAGTCGCGCCGCCACGCCACCCTGGTCAGCGAAGTGATGCCGCGCCGGGATTTCCTGAAAACCGAGTTCTTCAACGACTTCCTGGCGCGCGACGGTCTGCACTGGGGCATCAACCTGCATGCCTTCGACGGCGACGAGGCGCTGGGCGACCTGCGCATCTGGCGCGGGCGCAGCGGCAACGAGTTCACTGCCCACGACAAGCAACTGCTGGACATGCTGGCGCCGGCTTTCGTGGCCGCGCTGCGGCGTGCGCGCCGCTCGCTCCCTGCCCCGGCCACGCTGCCGCTGGCGACCTTGAGCCGGCGCGAGATGGAGGTGGCGCGCTGCGTGTGCCGCGGCCTGACCGACAAGGAGATTGCCCGCGAACTTGCGATCGCCCTGCCCAGCGTGCGCACCTACCTGCAGCGCCTGTTCGACAAACTCGGCGTGCACCGCCGCGCCGGGCTGGCACAGCTGGCTGACCGGCTGCACTGAATCGATTCGCGCAAACGCGCTACCAAATTAATAGCTGCTTGCGCCCGTAGATAAAGGGCTGGTGCCCAATTTTTCTTAAAGAAACCGGGCCCTGCCACTCAACCCGGCCGGCGCTTGAACTTCTGCCCCAAAGTTTCCACCAACCCAATGGTCCAGCAAACCGGGCAACCCCGCATGGCCACCAGCGCGCCAGCCCCGGCCAGCAAGGCCATCAAGGGCTGCGCCTGCTGATGCGCAATAGCCCAGTACAAAAGCGTGAAGGCAGCGGCACCGCGCAGCAGGTGGCCAGCCAGGCTTTGGCTGGCAAAGAAACCTGTGGCGGCTTTGCTGAAGAGATTCATGGCGCCGCCTTGCCCGGCCCCGGCAGGCCGCCCAGCAGGTACTCGCGCACCAGGCTGCGGGCGCGGTGAATGCGGCTTTTGGCGGCTTCGCGGGTAATTTGCAACAACTCCGCAATTTCGGTGATGGTCAGCTGCTCCATGTCGCGCAGCAAAACAACTTCGCGGTACATGGCGGGCAATGATTCCAGTGCGCGAATGAGGTCAATGCGCAGGTCGTCTTGCGGCATGGTGGCAAAGCGCGCGCTCTCCTGCACGGCCTCGATTTGTTCCGTGCCGCGCATGAAGCCAAGCACTGGCAGCATGCACAGCCGGGCCACGATCCGGAACATCCACCCGGCCACCGCCGCGGCATCACGCACCGAGCCCACCTTTCGGTAAACAATGATCAGCGCCTCCTGCACCACGTCTTCAATGGCGGAGCTGCGGTGGCATTGAAAACGGGCGTAGCGGCGAATGTCGGGCTGCAGCTGGCGCAGCAGCAGGTCCAGCGCCAGCGGGTCACCGGCCTGTGCAGCGGCAAACATGGTTTTTTCAACCGTCACTGTCACTCCCCGGGAAGCCTGCGGCCCACCATGGCGCAGGCCGGGCAAAAACCAAACAAACCGGTGACTACGGTCATGACACCGGCACCCAGCGCCAGCCACCCTAGCGGCGTGGCGCCGAAGAAGAACAGGCCGCAAACGCCCATCAACACACCCGCCACCAGCCGCGCCACGCGCTCTTTGCTGCCCACATTTTTTCGATAGAACATTTTTCTCTCCATGGCTGCCGGTAAAAAGGTCGGCATCACCCACAAAGAGGGGGCCCAAGGCGAAAAGGATTCACGGTTCATGCAATTTAATTTTGTTGCCCTGGTATTTGGACTCGCACATGGTGACACAGGCGCCACAAACCAAGCGATCACGGCTGCAGTCCAGATATCACATGCCGCAGGAGCTGCGGAACACACCCAAAACAGGAAAACGGCGCTATTCTTGATACGCGACTTTACGCGCGGCAGAGCTGCACCAAGGCGTCGCCGCCGGACAGTCGAAGCCCCCAACACTCGAAGCCCGACACGAAAAGAGAACCTTTGTTTTCAATGCCTCAAGACCGCCGGATTTCGATGATTGGCGGCCTCATCCTCATGGCGACCAGTATCGCGGCGGGCATCGCCGTGTACGCCGTCATGGAACGGCAGATGGAGTCTGTTCTCAGCCGCAGCCTACAGACGGCTCTGCAAAGCAATGCCCGCCTTTTTGAGAGCCAGACCAGCCGGGCCCTGACTGACGCGCGCACAGTGGCCACCCGGCCCTTTCTGGTGCAAACCCTGCAGACTCTCGAGACCACGCCGAATGACGCTACAGCCCTGCTTGCCATGCAGCGGGCCGCCACCTCGTTTTTGCCCACCGGCTTCAAGGGCATGTCTTTTCTTGATGCAACGGGCCGTGAAGTCGGACGCGCCGGCAGTTTTTCCCGCAGCGATGAAAAACACCTTTTGCTGAGCAAAAAGGAACGCGCCCTCCTGCTGTGGAACAAAGAATTCACGGTTCAGACGCACGTGGACATCCTCGACCAGAAAGGCCTGCGCGTGGGCGCCGTCATGACGGAGAGCACCCTGCCCCTGTTGACCCGCGTTTTTAGCGAGGTGGGTGCCATGGGCCAAAGTGCCGAGTTCGCGGTTTGCGCGCCGCTGGACGATGGCGGCAAGGCCATGGACTGTTTCCTGGGGCGCTTGCCCGGCATCGGGTTCAAGCGCGTTGACCGCGTGATGAACGGCACGCCCCTGCCCATGAACCACGCTCTGCTTGGAAACACCGGCATCATCGCTGCCAGGGATTACCGCGGCGAACAGGTGGTGGCGGCCTACATACCGGTCAAGCCCGCCGGCTTCGGGATGGTGCTCAAGCTCGACCAGAATGAGTTGTACTCGCCCACCCTCACCCAGGTCAAAGACATCCTGCCGATGCTGGCGGGGTTGATGATTGCCGGCATGCTGCTGCTGCATATTCTGGTCACACCGCTGGTGCGCAAGCTGGTTCGTTCGGAAAAAGATGCGCGCGATGCCGGCGAGCTGCTGCGCAGCAGTGAATCGCAGTTGCGCGACATCACCAACAACACGCCAGCCCTGCTTTCGTACATTGATGCCAGCCAGCACTACCGCTTTCATAACCTGGCCTATGAAGAGGGCCTGGGCTTGTCTGCGGCGCAGATTGACGGCAAGCACATGCGTGAGGTGCTGGGCGAGGAGATTTACCAAAGCAACATCCCCGCCATTAAAGAGGTTCTGGCGGGGTACCCGGTGGTTTATGACCGCGTCCGGAAAACCCCGCGCGGCGACGTGCGCGACTATGTGGTCAATTATTTTCCGCGTTACGGGGAGGACGCCGACGAGGGCAAGGTTCTCGGCTTTTACGTGCAGGCCATCGACGTCACCGCACTTAAACAAGTCGACCGCATCAAGAGCGAGTTCGTCTCCACCGTCAGCCACGAGCTGCGCACACCGCTGACGTCGATTCGCGGCTCGCTGGGGCTGATTGCGGGCGGTGTGGGGGGCAAGCTGCCCGACGCCGTCATGACGCTGGTGGAGATTGCCAAGAACAATTGCGAGCGACTGATCCGCCTGATCAACGACATTCTGGATATCGAGAAAATCGAGTCTGGCAAGATTCAGCTCGACCTGAAAGAGATAGCCCTGAAGCCGCTGCTGGCGCAGGCGCTGGAGGCCAACGAAGGTTTCGGCACCACAAAAAACGTGGGCCTGCGCCTGTACTGCCCCGACGAAACCCTGCAGGTGTTTGCGGACAGCGACCGCCTGACCCAGGTGGTGACCAACCTGCTGTCCAATGCCATGAAGTTTTCCCCGCCCGACGAAACGGTGGAGGTTCACGTGTCGCGGGCGGGCCTTGGCGTGCGGGTGGAGGTGCGCGACCGCGGCCCCGGCATTCCCGATGAGTTTCGCAAGCGCATCTTCCAGAAGTTCTCGCAGGCCGATTCATCCGACACACGCCAGGCGGCCGGCACCGGGCTGGGCCTGAATATTTCGAAGGCCATTGTTGAACGGCTGGGTGGCCAGATTGGTTTTGAAAGTGAAGCCGGCAAGGGCACCACCTTTTTCTTTGAACTGCCGCTATCGACAGGGCATCAGCGGCCGCCGGTGGCAGCGTCCGTCGGCGACCGCCCGCGCATTCTGGTGTGCGAAGACGACCGCGACATCGCCCACCTGATCGGCATGATGCTGGACAAGGGCGGCTTTGACGTGGACAGGGCCTATACCGCCGCCATGGCTCTGTCTTTTCTGGAAACAACCCACTATGCCGCGATGACGATGGACCTGGAGCTGCCCGACCAGGACGGCATCACCCTGATCCGCACCCTGCGCCGGCAAACGCACACGCGCGACTTGCCCATCGTGGTGGTGTCTGCCTCGGCCAGCGAAGGCCATATCCGGTGCAACAACCTGCCCTTGAATATTTCAGACTGGCTGGACAAGCCCATCGACGAGAACCAGCTGGTTCGCACACTACGCCGCGCCATCGGCCTCATGAGCCAGGGGAAACCGCGCATCCTGCATATCGAAGACGACTTCGACACGCAGCGCATCACGGCGGCCATTGCGCAGGACTTCGCCGTTTTCGAGTTTGCGGTTTCGCCCGGGGAAGCGCGCGCGCGGCTGCGGGAGCAGCGCTTCGACCTGGTGCTGCTTGACCTGACCTTGCAAGGCGGCTCCGGGTGGGAGGTGCTGGCGGACATTGAGGCGCTGGGCAACCCGCCTCCCGTGGTGGTGTTCTCAGCCACGGCACTGAAGCCGGCCGAGGCCGCCCGCTTCGCCGCCGTGCTGCTCAAAGCCCAGACCTCGAACACCGAACTTCTGCAAACCCTGCACCGGGTGCTCACCGAGGCGCAGCCGGTCGCTCCGGAGCTCCTGAATTGATAGCTACTAGCGCCCGCCGATCAAGGGCCAGAGGCTAATTTTCCCTGTAAAACAGGCCTTCCCGGCCATTCAAAGACTCGCCGGACCAGCCCGTACATTGCCCACAGCAGCGCCAGCGGAATCACCAGGGTTTGCAGCAAGAAGATGACGATGAGTTTGATGATGTGCTCTGTGGCCTGCTCTGCCGCCTGCTTGAGGTCGTCAAAGTGCTGCTTCACGTCGGCATTTTTCGCGAGCCAGTTTTTCATCTTGTCGAGCAGGCTGAGGTTGCCCGGCCCTGCCGGCTCCACTGGGTTCAGCTTGTCAACGCGGCCTGAGGCGCTGTCTATCAGTTGCTGGCTGGCCTGGTAGTCGGCGGCCAGAAACTTTTGCCACAGTAAGTCGGTGCCTATCGTCACCACTGGAACCGCAAAGCGCAGCATCAACACAATGACCAGCGTGCGCGAGAGCCAGGCTGGCGGGTGCTGCCCGCGCCAGTAAAGCCATGACCAGCCCAGCGCGGCCACAGTCAACACCAAAGAGATGGGCCAATAAGCGCCAATGCCGATCAACACCTTCTGCACGCCAAACACCACGCTGGCAGCCAGCATCAGATTGGAGAACTGTTCAACCAGATCGTTGACGGGGTCGAGCACCTGGCCGGGTGCGAGCGTGACACCCACGCCGAAGGGCTGGACCAGCGCCTCGGTGCCCTGGGCGACCGAGATGGCGGCGTTCAACACCCGTGCTGTGGCAAAACTGATGAGCGCACGCTTGAGGCCAGCGTCAACCTGCTCCATTGCCGGGGCATCCATGGGTGCCAGCCATGAACACAAAACCAGAACGCCCATGGCCAGGGCAAGCAGGACTCGGCGAGCGATGTGCATTGGATTCCCCCATCTGTGCGGTGCACGCGGTGGCGCGTGCGAGACGCGCGTTCTGCCAGCTTAGCAGGTCACCCCTGCACCGCTGTACAAGTGCAGCGCCATGGCTGGCCTGGCCTGGGCATTCCAGCTGTCACCCCTGAACCCGCTCCTGTTTTGATAGCTGCTTGCGCCCGTGGAGCGTGGGCAAATGACTGATTTTGTTCTACAAAACCAACCTCAGGCGTGTACGGCGGCTACAGGGCCAAGGCCTACAGCGCCTTGCTTTGCGCCAACAGCGCGGTGATCTGCTTGTCCTTGTTGTCCCACAAGTCCGTCAACCACTGCTGGAACTGCATGCGGAACGCCGGGTCGCCCCCGTAGTCGCCGACGCTGAACTCGGCGGGAATGGGCAACTGCTGCGCACGCACGATGACCTTGGGCGCCTGGCCGCAAAGAAATTGCCAGAAGCTGGGCGCGCCCGCCGGGTAGACGATGGTGACGTCAATCAACGAGTGAAACTTTTCGCCCATGGCGTTGATGGCCAGCGCCAGCGCACCGGCTTTGGGCTTGAGCAGGTGGTGGTAGTGCGAAGCCTGTGAAGCATGCTTGGCGGGCGTGAAGCGTGTGCCCTCGGCAAAGTTCATCACGCTGGTGGGCACCAGGGCAAACTTCTCGCAGGCGCGGCGCGTGGCTTCGCGGTCTTGCAGGCGCCGCTCTGGGTGTTTGCGCAGGTCGGCCTTGGTGTGGCGTTTCATGAAAGGGAAATCAAGCGCCCACCACGCCAGGCCAATCACCGGCACCCAGATCAGCTCCTGCTTGAGGAAAAACTTCAGCATGGGAATGCGCCGGTTCAGCACGTGCTGCAGCACAAAAATATCCACCCACGACTGGTGGTTGGCATTGACCAGGTACCAGCCTTCGTAACTCAGCGCGTCCACCCCGGCCACGTCCCACACCGTAGCCTGCGTCAGCCGCATCCAGCCACTGTTGCAGGCAATCCAGGCGGTGGCAATGGCGTTAAGCAGCGGGTCAACGCGCGTGCGCACCGCCTGAAACGGCAGCAACAGCTTGACCAGCGAGAAGGCGAACAGCAGGACACACCAGAACAGCGTGTTGACGACCAGCAAAAGCAGCGCAATCACACCGCGCAGGAAAGGAGGCAGGAACTGGAGCATAGGCAATTCAAAGCGTTAATTCTCGCCCAGCGGGGCAGATGCAGGCTTGCGTCAGGTCAAGGACGCCTGCAGGCGATGGGGGCAGCGTGGGTCGCTCTTGTTTTGATAGCTGCTGACACCCGAAAACAAAGGGCTGGAGCCACTTTTCTTTCAAGGATTTGTAAAAAGAGCCTTTCCACCCCGCTCCGCCAGTCATCCCGGGCCTGACCCGGGATCCATGCAACGCGAACCCACGGACGGGACAAGCCGGCATGGATTGCGGATCGAGTCCGCAATGACAGAAGGGAAAGTGCGTCACCCACGCCGACCCTCCCTTCTGACCCATCAGTCGCTGGTTTCACCACTCAGGTTTTGCTGAACACCATAGGCGTTGGTGTAGTTAACCGCCACCTGGTTGCCGGTGAATTTCAGCACGTAGCGAAAGGTATCGGCTTCCTGCGGCTGGCGTGTCACCAGGGTCAGGGTGTCGGGGGCGGTCCAGCTGGCCTTGCTGACAAAAGCGGACCCGTTGATGTTGTCGCCCGGCAAGAACTGCCCGTTCAGGCCGAGCGGCAATGACATTTTTTTCGTCTCGCTGCTGCCGCGCGCGACATACCTGACGATGTCGTACGACGGCGATGCGGTGAGGTGCAAGGTGAACTCAATAACACCCAGGTTGTTGGGCACCAGGCGATAAGTTTTGCCTGAAATGCTTTGGGCCAGGGCCGGTCCGACTGCAACAACCGGCTTCTCGCTGGCTACATCCCTCACGCGCTGCGCCAGCAAGGCCATGCCCTCGGGGTTGGGGACAAGCGCGCTGCCTGACTTCACGGTCTGGGCCACCAGCTCGAGCAGTTGGGTAAAGGAGTAGTGCTTGCGCCCCGTCATCGCGGCCACCACGCCTTCCTGAGGCATCACCAGAATGATTTGCCGGTTGTAGCCCACAGCCATGTACATCTTGCGCTCGGAATGGGTCCACCACTGGTCGCCGTAGCGCAGGCTTGTGGAGGTGACGGGCGGAAATATCATCGGCACCTTGGCCTGGAACACCTTGTTCACCCAGTTGCGCGGGACAATCTGCGCGCCGTCCCACTCGCCGCCCCGCAAATACAGGTAGCCGATTTTTGCCATATCGCGCGTCTGCAGATAGAGCCCGTACCCGCCGATGGCCAAGCCTTGCGGGTCTTTCTGCCACACCACATCGGAAATACCCAGCGGCTTGAACAGGTTCTGCGTCGCGAAGTCGGGCACGCTCATGCCGGTTTGCCGCGCCAGAATGGCAGTCAGCAAGTGCGAATTGCCACTGCTGTAGTTGAAGGCCGTGCCAGGCGCCTGCGCCATAGGCCGGTCCAGAATGAACTGCACCCAGTCGGTGGTGCGCCACATCTCAAACATCGACTCAGGCCGCCCTTCGGTCAACGGCTCCGTCCAGTCCAGGCCGGAGGTCATGTCGAGCAGACTCTGCACCGTCATTGCCTTTTTCCGATCGTCTACGTTGGCAATGTTGCGGTCTGCGAAAAGCGGCAGCACCGGCTGCGCTGCGCCGCTGAGCTTGCCCTGCTGAATGGCAATGCCCGTCAGGGCGCCCACAACGCCTTTGGTGGCGGAGTTGATCCTGTGCCGCATGCCCGGCTTGAAAGGTGCGTAGTAGGCCTCGGCAACAATCCTGCCATGCCGCGTGACCACCAGGCTGTCCATGTCGCCGGCAGCGCCAAAGTCCACCAACGCAGCCAGCGCACGCGAGTCCATACCCAGCTCTTCCGGCGTCGCGGTTGTCCACTGCTGCGTGGGCCACGGTCCCGGTTGAACCTGTGCGCCTGGTTGCGTGCAAAGCAAGGCGGCAGCGATGAAGGCAAGCCAGCGTTTGGTGGACAGGCGCATGTGTTCTCCTCTTTAAACCTGTTGGTGGATAGTCCGCTTGCACCTCAGGGCATGCGGGCACGCAGCTCCTGGATGGTTCCCACGATCAACCGCAAGCCGAAGGCACCGACGACAGCGCCTGAGACCTTGGTCAGGCGAGCGAAGTTCCGCAGATAAGCACGCTGGACGGCTTTCTGCGAAAAGGCCACGGCGAGGCTGGTGTGCCAGATGATCGAGTTGAGATAAACCACGGCAACCGCGCTGGCCACATGCACCCAGGATGGCGACGGTGGCAAGGCCGTAGCAAACACACTTCCATAGAACAGCGCCATTTTGGGGTTGAGCGCACTGGTCATGAAGCCAACGCGAAATGCCGCGCTCTTGCTCAACGTCTCCTGAGGCACGGAAGCCACTGAAGCACCCGCTCGCCAGAGATTGAACGCAAGGTAAAGCAAATACAGCCCGCCCGCGATCTGGGCCCCCTGGCGCAACATGGGCTGGGTGGAGAACACAACGCCGATACCCATGACCGCAAGCGACGCCCATGCCAGGGTGGCAGTTGTCATTCCCCCAACGGCTGCAAAAGCCGCTACGCGACTTTGGCCACCTGCAAGTTGCGCGAGCAGCACAACGTTGAAACCGGGTACAAGAAGAACGGCCCAGTGGAGTAATGCGATGGCGAGGAGTGATGGGAGCATGTGTACACCTAACGTTAGCATTAAGTTAATACAGAAGGCGATCCGCGCTTGGCTGATCTATCAAACGTCACGATACCAATCCTCGGTCCTGTATTTCCCTGGGATATTTTGAACAAAAGGATCATCAAAGCCCAATGTTTCCAGCTCATTGAACCAGCGCTCACGCAAAGACGCAGGGAGTTTGGAACCACACCATGGACAGTAGGCGATAACCACACCGCTAGCTCCTCCGTCATGAACGATAAGGGCATATTCATTGAATTTTGGGCTGTACGAAACCAGGGCGTCCGGGCAGTCGTGCAACACAGGATGCTGCGGACAAGTGAACTCCGCTTGTTGGCCCAACGCATCGCAACAGTGTTTTTTCATTTTGTCTAAGGTTTGACTCAAGCGGTCGGCCGAGGGCAGGTTCGCTTGAAGGAAGGTTTACGTGCCTTCGTCATCTTCGAAAAGCTACTCTAGTCGACGAGGATAGTTGTTCAAGAAGTCTCCAGTCACCTCGAAGTGCTCCGTGTCCTCGAGGGCGACCGGCGCACGATCGATACGCGATGCGCACAGAAGCATTTATGCGTCCGTTTCGAATGATGGGTTAGGCGGCCGATTCATTTTCTAGAGGTTTGTACCGCCACGCAATGCAAGCAATGCCGAGGCAAGAG
This sequence comes from Polaromonas sp. A23, assembly GCF_002001015.1. Taxonomy (GTDB): domain Bacteria; phylum Pseudomonadota; class Gammaproteobacteria; order Burkholderiales; family Burkholderiaceae_C; genus Polaromonas. The sequence goes on from NZ_MUNO01000026.1 coordinate 207,826, forward strand.
CCACAAGGCCGATCGCTGTGCGGAACCAATGCCACGAAGCCCAACGCGCCAACTCTGCAGGAAGAGCTTCGTGCGTGATGCTCGCATCGGCAAAGCTCGCATTGGCGCGCTGAAAGTACAGAACGTACGTTGAAAGAATGACCAATGCGAGAACGGCAGCGACAACCGATGCAGAACTTAGTGGACGATCTGTGGCGACGGATGTAATTGCCGCACCCACCGCAAGCACCGTTGCGCTCACCGTGAGCGGCGCAAAAAACGTGTACAGGCGATGAGCATGCGCTGCATGCAGTGTGAAGAATTCTTGTGGCTGCAATGTTCGCCACATGGGAACAAGCACCATAGCCTCTGTTAACAGCGCGCCAACGAACAAAGCAAGGCCCGCGGCAGAAAGAAAAAGCATTACTTCAGCGAACAGATTCATGGACTCTCCCTTAAGGTTACTGGACGCCCCTCTCGATTGATTAGGCATCGCTGGGCACGCTGGTCTTAGCCAGGGGGCGTGAGCACTTGAGGCCCAATGCTGAATGAGGCGCTTTGGATCTTTCCCTCCTCAACGACGTAGACGCACACCAACTCCACTCTTCCTGGGCCTTCGGGGAAAGTTCGAATGACATCTTCGTGGTCAACGACAACGTTTCCCATGACGACACGCTTCAAAAGAATTGCTTGCAGGTTGGGTTCAGCAAAGCGCGGCGCAGTGCGAGCCCGAATTGCTTCGTGGCCTTGGGCCAAGAGTGCGCCTCCAAGTTCGAACTGCTTGGCGTTATCGGCGTAAGTTGCCAGCCAGGCGTTGAGGTTCTTGGCGTTATATGCGTCCAGTTGACGCTGGACAACAACTTCTGATGAGGTGAAGGTGGGCATTTGTGTTCTGATCCAGGATTTTAGAAAACGTTGTTTTTCGATGCCTAACGTAGAGCTACCCGGATCAACGGCTTCACCGTTGATTCCGTGTTGGGCGGCAAGTTGGACGGCACTTTGCTCACCGCCGCTTTTCATTTCTTGGTAGCCGAGCAAGAAACCAAATTACCAATGGGCCGAAAGAAACGCCAATTACGATGGCAACTATCAACGAAACAAATGCGGCATCCGTATGGCTGGACGTGAATTGTTTTGCCACGAAATACGCCGGAATAAACACCACGGACGATATAAGCACACTAACTCTATTCTTTCGTCGTCGCTCTTTATGCCAAGCCGCGAATTTCTGGAGATTTTTCATGACATATGACCTAATTTAGACCGCTGGCGCTACGCTCACCGCTCCCGAATGATTTTCACCGTCCAGCCGATGAACATCAGGCTGAGCCCAACCAACAGCACTCTAACGCCGAGCAGGCCAAACATTTCGCGTGCCAGAAAAACCAAGCCGGTCAGGAAAGTGCCGCACCACTCTGAACATAGCTGCGGATCAACGAAGGTCCAAAGGAACAGCCAGAAGAGCAACACCCCAATGCTTCCTGAAAAGAGTGCAGGCAGTATGGAAGATCTAAAGTGGTGCATGCTGCAGCCCCTGCAGAAGAACCTGACGAGCAAGAAGAAGCCCAACGGTGGCTCCTGGACATGACGCCAAGATTTTCAGGACGGTTTTTCTACTGAATCTCATATGAGTGCACAACGCTGTGAGCCCGTGTTGGCCGACTTGCTGGGTGCGCTCATGCAGCACCATTCCGCAGTGGAACAGCCCTCATCTGGAGGACGGCAATCAGTGCTTCTTCGCCTCCCGCACCTGACTGGGTCAATGCCGAGCACGGAACAACGGCCGTGAGCCCACCGGCGAGCGCAAGGAAGTACGTGTCCTTAAATCGGACTTGCGACTTCACCGCCGACCAAGGCGCAAACGACTTGACGCCTTCGACCGTTTCGTGAAGCCCTTGATCGTCAATGATTAGCTCAATTTCGCGCGGCGCCTGTTTTTTGGCGGCCGCCGCGAGCGCCTTTTGAAACTCACGTTGCACGATGACAAACCACGCAATCTTGTACCCGAAGAATCCAAGCGCAATAAGTACGAAGAGAGTCTCGCGTGTTTGCCACGATGCGAGCAAGGCGAAGAGGCAGACGATCAGGTATTCAACCGCTTCACGTCGAAAGCCCGCCCTGGCAGTGCGAAAAGCTTCGGGATGCAGCAACTCGTCGCGCGCTAGGTATTCTGCGGGGCCGATCCAGTAGCGAAGGTTGATTTCCATTCAGCACCTAAAGGGGTTAGGCCGCACTATGCATTGCTCGCTTGTGTGTGAGCCACATGACACCAACGGCGATGAACGGATAGATGACGGCAATGACGTTACCTACGAGAAGCTGCAGCACAGTGGAAAGAGCTTCGCCAACCACAAAAACAGCCAGGCCAACTTTCCGGCCACGCCATAGCAGAAAAATACCTATGAGCGAGACCGTCAGGCACAGAGCCGTAGCTGCAAAGTAGAAAGAAAGACCAGCATCCACAGCACGAAGCGCCGCGATGGAGCTTGTGACCAGGCCAAAAGCTCGCCAGAAGGCGTAGAAGCCAAGCCACCACTTGAAGATCTTCCTCGGGGAGAACCCTGGATTGGACTCTGCCGCTGTGAATAGGTATCCGCACTTCACACAGTCTGTGGCACCAGGAGCGCCTGACGAGTTGCATTTGGGGCAGATGATCATGGCGAATGGGAGGAAGCGTGGGCGTGGATTGAGGAACTTGAAAGGGGAAATTTCGGTAATCGTAACCGCAGGAATTGACCTCACCAAGAAGCAGCGTCAATTCTCAGCGTGGCGCGATCAAGGACTAACGAAAGCGGAGAGGTAACCGCGCCGATGACCCCCCCTTCGCGCAGGGTACTGTCCACACACCCGCAGGCCCCATGTCATCAAGCTTTCACGTTCAAAGCGCGTAATGCATGGTTTTAACCCAGCGCAGGTTCACTCTGCGCGTCGGGCCATACCCCACCTTGACTGGAATTTTCAGAATGTCGTCTTCTGTTCAGGCGGCACCGCCCGCGGCCCCTCTTTTCTGGAATGACACGCCCTTTAAAACCTATCTGTTTGACGCTTTTTCAGTGCTGCTACCGGTAGGTGAAGAATTTGTCATCGCAGCTGTAGAGGCTGCAGCGGCTACGCTTGCGCACCACACGCCGCTGCAAGATGCCTGCCGGAAGTTCATTGCGGAAGAACAAGCCCACCAGCGGGCACACCAGTTGTACAACCAGCGTCTGACGCTTCAGGGCTACCCGGTGCAGGCGCTTGAACAGCGGATAGCTGGCGACCTCACTTCTTTCAGCAAATACCTCTCGGTGAACCAGCGCCTGTGCCTGGCTGGCGCGTTTGAGCACATCACCAGCGTCATTTCCCGAGCTGCACTTCACGGCACGCGTGGCTGGCTCTCGGCAAACAATTCACCGCAGGTACGCTTGTGGCGTTGGCATTGCGCAGAGGAAATCGCCCATGCCCATGTCACCCTCGATCTGATGCGGGCCTGCCGTGTCTCGGGCCTGCAGCGCCTGGGCTTCTACCTGCTGGCCTCTCTGCTGCTGGCCGTCGACATACTGCTTCATGTGAGAATCTTTGGTCGCATCGACAAAGCGCGCACATCTCGGCAGACCGCCGGGTGGTGGACGTCCGCATTTGGTTTTCTGGCGAAGAGCAAACGTGCCCTGCAATTGGTACCCGCCTGGGCCAGCTACTTTCTTCCGCTGCGGGTACTGGCCCAGCCCTCGCCCGTGCAAGCGCCAGCCGGGGTTGCATGCCCGCCGCGCAATCTTGTCACGACGCGATTCCTCCTAGCTGCCGACATTCCCGCCTTGCTGGCGCTGGAGAACCAGAAGTGGGAACCGGAGCAGGCCGCGACGGCCGACGAAATGAGCGTGCGCATCGCTCGCTACCCCCAGCTCTGTCTCGGAGCATTCGATGCGTCGACAGGTGAGGCCCTGGCCTCGATGTTCATGAAACCCACCTCACGGGATTTGCTGATGCAATCGGCCAACTGGCAGGAATGCGCAAGAACGCAGGCTGAGGAAACTGACATGGAGTTATTCGGCATCAGTTTCAGCAGCATCCACCCCGAAGCTGGCGACGCCCTGTTCGAGTTCTTCTGGCCGCATGCCCTCAAGGCTGGGTGGAGGCACATCTACCTGGGCTCGCCGCTGCCAGGGTTCAAGAAGTGGTTGGACCGGAATCCAGGTGGATCGGTTTATCGCTATGTACACGGTGGCCGTCGTACGGGCAGAAGAGGCACTGTGCTGCCACTCGACCCCCAATTGCGCTACTACAAGCAGCGGGGGTTCCGGGAAATCATGTACATCCGCCCCGACTACTTCCCCCACGAGGCATCCCATGACTACGGCGTGGTGATCCGCGGCACAGTGCCGCTGTCCCTGGCATCGCCGTTATGGCGGCGGCTACCCATCAGCTGGTTGAATGTGCTGAAGAAAAGCCTGTTCGTGCTGCTCTGACTGGAGGCAAGGTAGAACGGCTCGCGGCCGGCGTGGCAAGGCCACCGATTCGCTATCGATTTAATAGCTACTTACGTCCGCAGAATATGGGCTAGTGGCCTATTTTTCTTGAGGATGACCGGAAAACAGGTAAATAGGCCCTATTCATCAAGGTCTTGAACCACCGCCATGATGTTGCCCTCGGTGTCCTTGAACCAGGCCGCCATGGCGCCGCCACCGGTGAAGATGCTGCCCTCGGTTTTCATGTCGGGGGTGTCGTACTCTTCAAACACCACGCCACGGCCCTTGAGCCAGGCCACCGTGGTCTTGATGTCGCCGACCTGCCAGAAGGCACAACTGGCCTGGTTCGTGCCGGCGCCGGGTGTGGGGTACATGAAAAAACCCGTGCCACCGGCGCACTGAAAAATCAGGCCGGGGCCTGAAGACTGGCCGAGGCCCAGGCCGAGTTCGTCTTCATAAAACTGGCGCGCTCGCTTCAGGTTGCTGACAGGCACATAGGAATACAGGGGTGCGCTCTTGAGCATGGTGTTTTCTCCGAAGAAAAAACCAGTCTACGGCGATAGGCCGGTGCGGGGAAGCGGCCGGTTGCAAGCACATGAAAGCGGTGTGAACCGCGCTGGAACGTTGAACAGCAAGCGCTATCCATTTAATAGCTGCTTGCGCCCGTCCAATAAGGGCCAGCGGTCGATTTTCCTTAGGAATACGGCCAGTGGCAACCTGAACGCCGTCGTGAAGGCACTCCGTTCACAAATCCAGTCGGGCGCCAGAAGTCTTGACCAGCCGCTCCCAGACCGGGGAATCCTTTTTGTAGGCGGCGGCAAACGCCTCGGGCGTACTGGCGGCCACCGTGAAGCCCATGCTGGAGATTCTTTCGACGATCTCGGGCATCACGCAGATGCGCTGGATCTCGCTGGACACGCGGGCGATGATGTCTTTGGGTGTTTTGGCCGGCGCGGCCATGCCTATCCAGCCCGCAATGCGGTAGAACTCGTCTGTCAGCCCCTGCTCGGTCAGCGTGGGCGCATTGGGCAGAACGGCCATGCGTTTGAGTCCGGTCACGCCAATCAGCTTGAGCTTGCCTGCCTCGATATGCGGCTTGGCCGCCAGCGCGCTGGCGTAGGACATCTGGATCTGGCCACCGATCAACTCCTGCAACATGGGCGCCTCGCCTTTGTACGGCGCATGCACCATGTCGGCCTTCTGGCTCTCGCTCATGGAGTAGCCGGCCAGGTGCGCATAGGAGCCCACGCCCCATGAGCCATAAGAAAGCTTGCCCTTGTTGGCCGCGATGTATTTAAGCAGTTCGGGGCCATTTTTTGCGGGCACGCTGGGGTGAACAACCAAGGTAACCGGCGCATTGACAAATTGCGAGACCAGCGTCAGGTCACGCTGCGGGTGATAGGGCAGCTTGTCGTACAGGAACAGGTTAGTCATCAGCGACGAATTGAGAGACACCACAAAGGTGTAGCCGTCCGGCGCGGCCTTGGCCACGTTGTCCGTTCCCACAATGCCACCAGCACCGCCCCTGTTGTCGACAAGCACCGGCTGCCACAGGCGTGCACTGAGCTTCTCGCCAATCAGGCGGGTCAGAACGTCAGTGGCACCGCCCGCATTGAACGGCACGACGATACGGATAGGTTTGTTGGGGTAACCCTGCTGCGCAAGTGCGGGCGATGCGAGTGCCCCCAGGCAAAGGGGAAGACCGGCAGAACCTGCCTGGGTCAGCAATTCGCGACGATTCAAGGGTTTCAGCATGGTGGTCTCCGGTTGGTGAGCAAATTTAGCAACACCATGCGAAAAACAGCCAGCCGGTATAAACCCGCATTTTGTCGCCGGGGCGACTGCTTGAAAGGCTTAAAAAAGAGTCAGCGTGGCTTGCTGCGCCGCGCAGGTTTGCCCGATCCGTTGTCACGCGGTGGCAAGCCCGTGTGTTGGGTCAGGATGCGCCCTTTGACCGGGGTGACGGATTTCAACGTCACGGTGGTCGAGTTCTTCTTGCGCGCACTCACGTAGCCTCCATCGGTCAGCGGCTGGAAGGTCGGGATCAAATGGTGCTTGCCGTTGCCGATCAAATCAGCACGGCCCATGGCTTTAAGCGCCTCGCGCAGCAGTGGCCAGTTGTTGGCATCGTGATAGCGCAGAAAGGCCTTGTGCAGGCGGCGCCGCTTGTCGCCGCGCACAATGTCCACCGTCTCGCTGTCGCGCGTGATCTTACGCAGCGGGTTTTTGTTGGTGTGGTACATCGTCGTCGCCGTGGCCATCGGCGACGGGTAAAAGGTCTGCACCTGGTCGGCGCGGAAGCCGTTTTTCTTCAGCCAGATCGCCAAGTTCATCATATCTTCGTCGCTGGTGCCCGGATGGGCCGCAATGAAGTAGGGAATCAAAAACTGCTTCTTGCCAGCCTCAAGGCTGTACTTTTCGAACATCTGCTTGAACTTGTCGTAGCTGCCGATGCCGGGCTTCATCATCTTGGTGAGCGGGCCCTGCTCGGTGTGCTCGGGCGCGATCTTCAGATAGCCGCCCACGTGGTGCGTGACCAGTTCTTTCACATACTCGGGGCTTTGCACGGCCAGGTCGTAACGCAGGCCGGAGCTGATCAAAATCTTCTTCACACCCTTGAGCGCCCGCGCGCGGCGGTACATCTTGATCAGCGGGTTGTGGTCAGTGTTCAGATTCGAACAGATGCCGGGGTAGACGCAGCTCGGCTTGCGGCAGGCCGATTCAATCTCCAGCGACTTGCAGCCGATGCGGTACATGTTGGCGGTCGGCCCGCCCAGGTCGGAGATCGCGCCGGTAAAGCCCTTGACGGTGTCGCGGATGGCCTCGATCTCGCGAATCACCGAATCTTCCGAGCGACTCTGGATGATGCGGCCCTCGTGCTCGGTGATGGAGCAGAAGGTGCAGCCGCCGAAGCAGCCGCGCATGATGTTGACGCTGAAGCGAATCATTTCCCAGGCCGGAATCTTGGTGGCACCGTCGTGGCTGCCTTTCTCGTCCTGGTAGGCCGGGTGCGGTGAACGTGCATACGGCAGGTCGAACACGTAGTCCATCTCGGCCGTGGTCAGCGGGATCGGCGGCGGCGTGATCCACACGTCGCGCGCGGTCGCGCCTTCGCCGTGCGCCTGCACCAGGGCGCGGGCGTTGCCGGGGTTGGTTTCCAGGTGCAGCACTCGGTTGGCGTGGGCGTAGAGCACCGCGTCGCTCTTGACCTGTTCGTAGGATGGCAGGCGGATGACCGAACGGTCGCGCGGCGGGACCTTGATCTTGCCCTGCATGTGGGACAAAGCCGGGTTGGGCACGAAGGTCAGCGGCTTGATGGCCGGGTTGGCCTGCGGGGCTTTGGCTGGAACCTGCGAGCCCGCCGATTCAGCCTTCACCGCAACTTCTGCCGCCTCGTCTTCACGCGCGCAGCTTGCGCCCTGCTCTTTCGCCTGCTCCGAAATCATCAGGTAGGGATTGACGTGCGCTTCGACACGGCCCGGCGCATCCACGCTGGTGGAATCGATCTCGAACCAGCCCTGCGCGGTGTCGTCGCCTGTGCGGCGAATGAAAGCCGTGCCGCGGATGTCGGTCATGGTGGCCGCAGGTTCCTTGGCGGCCAGGCGATGCGCGATCTCGACGATCGCGCGCTCGGCGTTGCCATAGAGCAGCAAATCGCACTTGGCGTCCACCACAATGGAGCGGCGCACCTTGTCGGACCAGTAGTCGTAATGCGCGATACGGCGCAGCGAGCCCTCGATGCCGCCCAAGACGATGGGCACGTCCTTGAAAGCCTCGCGGCAGCGCTGCGAGTAAACAATGGCGGCGCGGTCGGGGCGTTTGCCGCCAATGTCGCCGGGGGTGTAGGCGTCGTCGCTGCGGATTTTGCGGTCCGCGGTGTAGCGGTTGATCATCGAGTCCATGTTGCCGGCGGTGACGCCGAAAAACAGGTTCGGTTTGCCCAGTACCTTGAACGGATCGGCGCTTTGCCAGTCGGGCTGGGCAATGATGCCGACGCGAAAGCCCTGCGCCTCAAGCATGCGGCCAATGACCGCCATGCCGAAGCTCGGGTGGTCGACATAGGCGTCACCGGTGACGATGATGATGTCGCAGCTGTCCCAACCCAGGACGTCCATTTCGGCCCGGCTCATGGGCAGAAATTTCGACGTGCCGAAGCGGCTGGCCCAGTACTTTCGGTAGCTGGTCAGCGGTTTTGCGGCGCGCGCGAAAAAGGAAACGTCGATAGGGGCGTTCATGGGGGCTTTAGGGAGAACCCTGTATTTTAGGCTTTTGCCCCTGCGCAAGCTAGCTGCGGGGCTATTTGAAGAGTACGCTCTGTAGCGCGTACGAGCGTTTTCACCTAGGCGTTAGACAGCAAAGTGACAGGCTCGCCGCGCACCATGAAATCTCACCACCACCCTTAGAGGAGACAAACATGCGTCGCGACACCTTCCTTAAATCCATGGCTGCACTGGCTGCGGCCGGCGCCCTGCCCCTGACAGCACGCGCTGCCCCTACCGTCAAAATGATGATTCCGGCCAACCCCGGCGGTGGATGGGACACCACCGGCCGGGCCCTGGGCAAAGCCCTGCAGGACGGCAAGCTGGCCGACGCCGTGGTCTACGAGAACAAGGGCGGCGCCGCGGGCGCACTGGGCCTGGCACAGTTCATCAACAGCAGCAAGGGCGACCCGAACGCCATGATGGTGATGGGCGCGGTGATGCTGGGCGGCATCATCACCGGACGGCCACCTGTCAATCTGACCCAGGTGACACCCATTGCGCGGCTCACCAGCGAATACAACGTGTTTGTCCTGCCGGCAAATTCGCCTTTCACCAGCATGAAGGACGTTGTGGCGCAACTGAAGAAAGACCCCGGCAGCGTGAAGTGGGGCGGCGGCTCACGCGGCTCTACCGAACACATTGCAGCCTGCATACTGGCGCGCAGCGTGGGGGTTGATCCGAAGAAGGTCAACTACGTTGCCTTCCGCGGCGGCGGCGAAGCCACGGCGGCTATCCTGGGCGGCAACGTCACAGTGGGCGGCAGCGGCTACAGCGAGTTTGCGGAATACATCAATGCCGGAAAAATGAAGGCCATTGGTGTCACCTCCCAAAAACGCCTGCCTGGCGTGGCTGTGCCCACCATGAAGGAACAGGGCTTTGACGTGGTCATCGGCAACTGGCGCGGTGTTTATGGCGCGCCCGGCATCACGCCTGAACAGCGTGAAGCGCTGGCCAACATGGTTGTGGACGCCACCAAAACCAAAACCTGGACCGACGCCTTGACGGCCAACAAATGGACGCCTGCCGTGCTGAAGGGCCGCGAGTTTGACGAGTTTGTGGACTACGAGTTCTCTGCCCTGCGCGCCATCATCTACCTGGCCGGCATGGCCTGACAGCTACCCTGCCCGGCCACATTATCGTGTGCGGGGCTTGGGGCGCAGGCCGGCTATAGCCGGCCTTTTCTTTGCTCGCTCCACCTGATCAAGCCCCGGCCTGTGCGGGTATGACCTTGCCGGGTTCACGCACAGGCGGGACCGGTTCGCCGGGTGGATCAATCACTTCAGGGGGGACTTCCGGCAAAGGAGGCATCACCGGAGGCGGCATTTCGGTCGGTATCTGAGTGCCTGGATCTGGGGTACCTGCAGAAAAAAAGATCATGGGTTTCTCCATCGACAAGTAGTGCCTGCGACGCGCGGTCAGCTGTCTGATGGGCGGCGGCCCAAAGCGAACTTCAACAGGCCCGCGACCAATGCACCGGTGGCAGCTGCCATCAATGCAGAGGTGCCCGGTTTGCGGGCGACATAAGCGCATAACGCCTCCTGATACCGCGACAGCGAACCTCCTGCGCCCTTCTCCGCTTCTGTACCACCAACCGACACAGTTTGAAACAGAGCGGCTTCAGCCGACGTCGGATTGACAAGCACCGCTTCTTCCGCAGACTGCAACACATCGTCACCCAATTGCCGGGGCTGACTCTGCGGAGATATTTCGTCATTCAGTGACGGCATCACAAAAATCCTTTCTGAACAGGAAAACGGGGGGTCGGCTGGTTTCGCTGTTACACGGTGAAGCTGGGGAAATTTTGTTGCGCTTTGTTGAACCAGTTCGTCATGAACTCAACTCTAAAAGCCCCTGCATCACATGCGTGCGGGATAGCCGTGGGTTGGCTTGTAGGAGGAGGTCGCGGGGCGGGCACTTGAAATGCTATTTCGGGGAATGCCTTGCATCACGCATCCGCCAAGCCGCAAGCCAGTGAGCGTCCCTAAACGCCACACCGTAAGACGGGTCTTACACCTGCTCGCGATTGCCCTTACAGCTGCTGACGCACAGGGGCTACGGACTTTACCGGCCCAAGTTTGTATGGTGAAAGCAGTTCTCTCCACAGTCTGCTCTCCACAGTTCAGGCAAGCACATCAACCCGGGGTACGCATCATGGCCATCGCAGCCTCTTCTTCCACGGTCTCTCCGCTCAAACCGGCGCCTGCCTCGTCTCTTGCTTTTTTTGGCCCCGCGACGTGGCTGCTGGCTGCTTTGGCGGGTCTGATCACTGTTCTGGCCGTGATGCCGGACGGCAGCGCGGAAGCGCTACAGACAGCTATCGGCTGGCTGATCATCGGCTTGGTGGCCGCCCTCGGTGTGATGGCTATCGTCAAAGGCGTGGAGCGGTTGCTGGATTGCGAAACCGAAAACAGCTAGTCCCCTTCGCTGCCACAGCTGCCTTGCCCAGCGGGCCAACATCTTTTTATTTTTTCCGCGTCTTAAGGAACCCCGATGCCGCAACCCAAGCGCAGCGCCACCAGCACTTCACCCAAACTTCTTTCCAGCGCTACAGAAAAGCAAAAACAGTTACAAAACAGCACCAGCGAACCAGGGAACATGCTGACGACAAATCAGGGCTTGCGGATTCCCGACAACCACAATTCCCTGAAGGCGGGTGTGCGCGGCCCGACCTTGATGGAGGACTTCATCCTCCGCGAGAAAATCACCCACTTCGACCACGAGCGGATTCCTGAGCGGGCCGTCCATGCCCGCGGCTCGGCGGCGCACGGTTTCTTCAAGGTCTACAAACCGATGACGCAATTCACCAGCGCCGGCTTTTTGCAGAACCCGGAAGCGGAAACGCCGGTGTTTGTGCGTTTCTCGACGGTCGCCGGTTCCAGGGGATCAGCCGACACCGTGCGCGACGTGCGCGGATTTGCAGTCAAGTTTTACACCGACGAAGGCAACTACGACCTGGTCGGCAACAACGTTCCGGTGTTTTTCATTCAGGACGCCATCAAGTTTCCTGACCTGGTGCATGCACTCAAACCCGAGCCGCACAACGAGATGCCGCAGGCGGCCAGCGCCCATGACACCTTCTGGGACTTCGTTTCCCTGATGCCGGAGTCCACCCACATGTTGATGTGGGCCATGTCGGACCGCACCATTCCGCGCAGCTACCGGATGATGGAAGGTTTCGGTGTTCACACGTTTCGCTTCATCAACGCGCGCGGTGATTCGCATTTTGTGAAATTTCACTGGAAGCCCAAGCTGGGCGTTCATGGCCTGGCCTGGGACGAAGCCCAGAAGCTTGCCGGCAAGGATGCCGACTTTCACCGTCGCGACCTGTGGGAGGCCATCGAACAGGGCAATTTCCCGGAGTGGGAACTCGGCGTTCAGATTGTTGAAGAAGGCAAGGAAGACAAGCTGGGCTTTGACATCCTGGACCCGACCAAACTGATTCCGGAATCAGTCGTGCCGGTGCAGATCATCGGCAAGCTGGTACTCAACCGCAACCCTGACAATTTCTTTGCCGAGACCGAACAGGTGGCGTTTCATCCCGGGCACCTGGTGCCGGGCATCGACTTCAGCGACGACCCGCTGCTGCAGGGGCGCCTTTTCTCTTACACCGACACGCAATTGTCACGCCTGGGCGGCGCCAATTTTCACGAAATACCCATCAACAAGGCGGTTTGCCCGTTCCACAACTTCCAGCGAGACGGCATGCACCGCCAGGAAATCAGCAAGGGCCGCGTTGCCTACGAACCCAACACTTTAGCCACCGGCGCGGAATTCCGCGTTGACGGAGGCGCACAGGGTTTTAACACCCACCCGCAAGCGCTGGAGTCGCCCAAGATCCGCCGGCGCAGTCCGTCCTTCGATGATCATTTTTCGCACGCCACGTTGTTCTGGAACAGCCAGAGCCCGGCAGAGAAAGACCACATCGTGGCCGCTTTCCGGTTTGAGCTTTCCAAAGTGGAAGTGACGGATATTCGCCAGCGAATGGTGGATAACCTGGCCCATGTCGATGCGAAACTGGCAGCGCGCGTCGCTGCCCCGCTCGGCATCAATGCACCCGACCCCAAAGCCGCAGCCGGGCGCCTGGGGTTTCGCGACTACAGGATCATCCCCACCGTCGAGGACGATGCGGCGCTCAGCATGGTGGCCAAGCCTGCCGCTGACATCAAGACCCGCAAGGTGGCCATTCTGGTGGCCGACGGCGTGGACCTGCTGAGTTTCAAACGCTTGCAGCAAGAGCTGCTGGACGCGGGCGCGCAGTGCAAACTTGTTGCACCGCAACTGGGGTTTGTAAGCACCTCATCGGGCAAGCAACTCGCTGCAGACCACACGTTCTCCAATATGCCATCCATCATGTTTGATGCCGTGCTGATACCGGGCGGCGCGGACAGCGCCGTGGCGTTGGCGCAGCTGGGCGACGCGGTGCATTTCGTGCTGGAGGCTTACAAACATTGCAAGCCCGTGTGTGCGCTCAATGATGGAGCCCAGTTGCTGAGCACACTCGGCTTCGCGCTGGAGGCCAAGGGAGACGCGCTGATGCAGCCCACGCCGGGCGTGCTGATGGCCGACACCCGGCGAACGGCCGATGGCGAGATCTCGCAGGCCTTTATTGCAGCCATTGCCAGCCACAGGCATTGGGACAGGCTCAATGTGGACGCCGTGCCGGCCTGAATGCCCTGACGCCCAGAGCCGTCAGGGGGTGAGTGTCAGCTGGTGCGAAAAACCCGTCGGCTTCATCTGCAATGGCCTGTACTCCACCGCTGCCCAGGTTTTACGCATGTCACGGTAACGGCCTGAAAAGACCAGGCCGCTCTGCCCTGTCTGGTAAATAAAGCGCGAGTTCTCAAGGTCGGACAGGTCGTACAGCGCGCGCAGGGACGCGGCGTGGCGATTCGCAAACGGAATTTTCGGGTCGTTAGGCCAGTATTGACCCACATTGACCGTGAACGAATCGCCCCCGGTGGCCACCCGCACATCAAACATCTTGGCAAGCAGGGGAACGCTGCCAAAAGGCCGGTGCACCGACAGCGCGTAGTGCGCATCACCCCACTTCCACTTTGCCGGCGTGCTGCCATGGCTGGCCTGCAAACGCGTCAGTGCGCGGTCAAGCGCCGCGGTGGACTGGGCCGCGCAACCTGAGGCACCGCACCAGGAGGCATCGTTCCGCTTTGCAATCTCTTCAATGGCGCTGCGAAAGTGACGTTTGCCATACATCGACTTGAAGCGTTCTTCTCCGAGCTTGCCACCAATGACGCCACGCGTGAATTCGTCAACCCAGACCGAGAAAATCAGTGGTGCGGCGGTGTCGGCCAGCATGTTGCCGTCAAAGCCCGCCAGCAGCGCCTGTGCTTCCCCGGCGAGCGCATGCTCTGACACTGTCTTCTGCAACAAGGGCAGCAAGGCAAGCGTTGCCAGTGACAACTGGTCTCCCTGGATCTTCTGCATGGACGCCATGTCGTGGCGGGAAGAGTCGGCGAGCAGCTTTTCAATACGGTCAAAGCGGTAGGGAGCCACCCAGTCCTGCCCCATGAAATGGTCGTAGCCTGCCGGGGTGACGCTTTGGTTGGCGTTGGCAAACCAGCCTTTGCGGCCAATGGCAGCCGCGTCGACCTGCGGTGTCTGCGCATAGGGCAGCCAACCGGCCCAGTCGTAGCGGGCCTCCCAGCCTGGCGCAGGCGCTATGCCGCGAATGTCGTTGTCAGGATGGCGCAAAGGCACGCGGCCCACGGCTTTGTAGGCGACCTTGCCGGAGACATCAGCCATCACCGCGTTTTGCATGGGTGAGTGGTAGTCGGCGTAGGCCGCGATGAGGTCGTCGACCGACTGGATGCGGTTGGAACGAACACCCGCCAGCACGGTGAAGTTGTCGGTTTCCAGCGCACTCCAGCGCAGCGCCAGAACGTATTTGGCCGTGTCCAGCACCTCGCCGTGCGCTTTTTGTACATCGCTGAGCACGGGGCCGTGGCGGCTGGAACGCACCGTCAGTTGCACATCGGGCTTGCCTTTGACGGCAATGGTCTCGGCGCGCGTCTTGAAGTCGGCCCACTGCGGCTGGCCCGCCCCACCGGGAACACGGTACTGCGCGGGGTTGGCGGGATTGATCTGCTCCAGGTACAAGTCCTGCACGTCGGGGCCGGTGTTGGTAAAGCCCCAGGCGACCTTGTCTGTGCGGCCAAGCACCACAAAAGGCAGGCCCGGCAAGGTCGCGCCAATAACATTCAGCCCGGGCGCCTCAAGGTGGGCGAAGTACCAGATGGCCGGTGCCGACAGACCCAGGTGCGGGTCGTTGGCCAGCAGCGGTTTACCGCTGCGCGTACGGCTACCGGGCAGCACCCAGTTGTTTGAACCCTTGCCCTCGACATTGCCGATGCTGGCAGCCCAGGTGTTGATGTCCTGCGCCATCATGGCGTGCATGTTTGCCGGATTTTGTGAGTCAAACAGGGCTTCAGCCCTTTGTTTGTCTGTACCAACAGCTCCTGTTTTGATAGCATCTGAATTTTTGTAGACGCCGAGCCCGGCATACAGTTTGGCGAAATCGGTTTTTGATGCGGGCGCCTCACCGGGGTAAGGCGTGAACAACTGCCAGAGTTGCCCCGTGGTCAACACTTTGGCTGCCGACAGCCGCGCAAATTCGGTGCCCCAGTTGCCGCCCAGGTCCAGCGCCATCATCAGCGACCAGCCCACGCTGTCCTGTGGCGTCCAGGGCTGGCCTTTGCGCCCGCCCGGCTTGACGCCAAGGATGTGGAATTCGGGAGACAGCGCCTGGGAGCTACCGGCGTAAAAGGCGTTGATGCCGTCGCTGTAGGCCTGCAACGCGGCCTTGCCGTCGGCCGGCAAGGCCTGCCACTGCCGCTCGGCCGCTTCCATGATGCCGAGTGCGCGCATGAGCTTGTCGGTCTCCAGCGTGGCTTCGCCCAGCACTTCGGACAACTCGCCGTGCATGACGCGCCGGTTGAACTCGAGCTGCCAGCCGCGCTCTTGCGCGTGCACATAGCCGAGTGCAAGCCAGGCATCACGCGGGGACTGGGCCTGGATGTGGGTTACGTCGGCCGCGTCGCGCGCCACCGTAACGCGGGCCGCCAGCGCAGGCAGCTTGAGTTCACCGTCCAGGGCAGGCAGGGCCCGGCTGGCATAAACCGCCAGCGCGGCCGCCAGCAAAAGACCCAGCGCCAGAAGCACCCAAAAAAACCGCTTGATCCAGACCATCATCGCCTCCTCGTTGTGGGCGATAGCCTACCTGAATCTGTCCAGCGAATGCCCTTGGGAAAAATCAGGCGGCAACAGGCTTGAGCTGCATAGCCTTGAACTCCAGGAACTCTTCAAACCCGTACACACCGGCTTCACGGCCGTTGCCCGATTGCTTGTAGCCGCCGAACGGTGCGTTGGCGTTGAAAGGGCCACCGTTGATGTCAATCTGCCCGGTGCGGATGCGGCGCGCCACTTTCATCGCGTGTTCGTCGCTGCCGCTCCAGACGCCACCGGCCAGGCCGTAGATGGTGCTGTTGGCAATCGCCACTGCCTCTTCCTCGTCCTTGTAGGGAATAACGACCAGCACGGGCCCGAAGATTTCTTCCTGGGCCAGCGTGTCGGTGGACTTGATGCCGAGGATGGTGGGCTTCACAAAATAGCCCTTCTCAAAGGCTGGCGGCTCGGCACCGCCAGCAATCACGTCCGCGCCTTCCTTGATGCCGGTACGAATGAAGCCCAACACACGGTCGCGCTGGTTGGCGCTGACCAGAGGGCCGAGCCGGCTGGTTTCTTCCAGGCTGGGGCCGACGCTGAACTTGGCAATCGCGGCCTGGGCCAGCGTCTTGACCTCTTCATAACGGCCGGCCGGCACCAGCATGCGGGTGTGGGCGGAACAGGTCTGGCCGCTGTTGAGCATGCAGGCCGACACCGTGCCTTTGACCGCCGCTTCGAAGTCGGCGTCGTCCAGAATGACGCTGGCGGACTTGCCGCCGAGCTCCAGCGCTACGCGCTTGACCGACTGGCTGGCCAGCTGGCCCACCCGTTTGCCTGCGCCGGTGGAGCCGGTGAAACTGACCATGTCCACCTCCGGATGGGTAGCCAGGACCTCGCCGACCACCGGGCCCATGCCGTTGACCAGGTTGAAGACGCCCGGCGGCAAGCCGGCTTCGTGGATGATCTCGGCCAGGATCATGGCGTTGACCGGAGCGATCTCGCTGGGCTTGAGCACCACGGTACAGCCGGCGGCCAGCGCCGGCGCAATTTTCAGGGTGATCTGGCTCAGCGGGTAATTCCACGGCGTGATGCAACCCACGACGCCGATGGGCTCGCGCACCACCAGCGAGTTGCCCACACGTTTTTCCCACTCAAAGCTGCGGGCGATCTTGGCGTAGTTGCCCCAGTGCCAGGTCGGGCCGCCCACCTGCACGATGCGCGACATTTTCAGCGGCATGCCGACTTCGCGGGAAATGGCCAGCGCCATCTCTTCGGCGCGCGCCTTCAGGCCGGCCGCAATTTTGTCGAGGTAAACCGCGCGCTCCTCGGCTGTCAGGCTTGACCAGCCGTCAAAGGCGGCGCGGGCCGCGAGCACGGCCTGCTCAGCCTCTTGCGCCGTACCTGCGGGCACCGTGGCCATGACTTCTTCGGTGCTGGAGTCATGGACTGGCAAAGTCTCGGCCGATTGGGCTTTGACCCATTGGCCGTTGATGTAGTGGGAAGAATAGGTGGTCATAAATGGTGGTTCGAAAGACAAAAAGTTGAGAGGAAACTAAGGCAATAATGGCAAATAAGTCACAGAGATGTATGGCATGCTTTTTCGCACGTTGATTCTAAATTGATGAGGTCTAAAGTATTCATTTTTAATTGAAACCGAAGAATCGACATGACATTTGGTTACTAACACATTGATTTGTTTGTTGTTTTGCGTTAACCATGTCACGCAATAGAACTTGCATCCCGCCTCGCTCGGCCTTAATCTACCAGACCACACGAATTCTTGTCGGACGACTCTCTGAAAGCTTCCACTCTATGCGCTGGATTAAGCCTCATCTAAAAAGCAGCTTGCTGGGTTTGCTCAACGGTGGCGAAGTAACCCCCTCCAACCTGGAAAAACGCACCGAAGGCATTCGGCAGCTGATGCTCACCGAGCTGGGTGAATTCGGCGAGAAACACTATCCGAAAATCGCGCTACGGATTCGCTACGCACAAGATGCACAAGGTCTCTGGTATGCCCGGGGCGACGTGATGGCCGTGATTTCGGCCATGCAAGGTGAAACCATCGCACGCCAGAAAGTCAGCAGCATCACCAAGATGTTTGAAGGCCTGCTGCCCGGCGGCTTGGGCTCGCGCCGCAGCTCACTGACCAACTAGAAACCCTGCCGAGGTCCCCCAGCCCGGCCCATCGGCCAAACGGCTTGGTCTTCATTAGCCATCGCCCTTTAGTGGCTGTGGCCCCACAGCAAAAACGCATCCCTTTCCTCGACTGCCAGGGTTACTTTCTTACCCACCGGCAACACCACCTTGGTCGGTACGTGCCCGAACGGCAGGCCGCTCAACACCGGTGCCTTGATCCGGTTTTGCAGCCACTGCACCACCGTCGCCAGTTTGAAACCCTTGTCATGCGGCACCAGCTTGTAGTTGGTGAACTGCCCCAGTACCACCGCCTTTTGCTGTGCGAGCACGCCGGCATGAAGCAACTGGGTCAACATACGCTCAAGCCGGTACGGGTGCTCGTGCACTTCCTCCAGAAACAGAATGCCGCCCTTGACGGCGGGCAGGTAAGGTGTGCCGACCAGCGAGGACAACACCGCCAGGTTACCACCCCACAAGACCGCATTGTTGATGTTCAACCGGCTCTCTGCCGTTGCTGGATAAGCGTTGGCAGCTATTGATTTGGTAGCAACTTTCGGCAACCGCCAGCCTGTTCCTTCGCCCTGCCCGGTAATCAGGTCGTCAAAACAGGCTTCCATGATGTCGTCGGGCTGGCCTTCGGTGCCAAAGTCCTCGCCTACCGCCGGGCCGGCCCAGGTCACGGCTCCGGTTTTGGCCAGTAGCGCGTTTTGCAACGCTGTGAAATCGCTCAGGCCCACAAAACGCATGCCCTTCGAAACAGCTTTGTCGATCGCCTTGTAATTGATCTGCGGCAGGATACGCGTCAGTCCATAACCTCCACGCGAAATCAGCGCCACATCCGCACCACTGGCGGCGGCCCGGGCTATGGCGGCCAGACGGGTCTCATCGTCGCCGGCAAAACGCTGGTAGCTGGCGAGCGCGGCCTCGTCAATCTCGACGTCGTAGCCCAGCGTTTTGAGGCGCAGGACGCCGCGCTTGAAAGCGGCTTTGTCGCGCACGGCGCTGGAGGGGGAAAAGATGTAGATATGTTTTTTCACGGCTGCAAGTATCCCATTGCGCGCAGCAGCAGTGGCGCGGACGGGAATCAGCCGCGAAAAAGGGCCACGGCACTTTGGGCGATGGCCTCGCCCTGCTCCTGCACAAAATGCCCGGCCTCGGGCAAGATCACCGGTTCGGGGCAGCCTTTGATCATCTGCTGCAGCTGGCGCATCACGGGCTGCCCGAGCACCGGGTCTTGAGCCCCAACGGCCATCATGGCCCGGCCCTGCCAGCGCTCACGCCAGAATTGCCTCGCTTCGCGCGACACGGCGGCACCTTCCGAATCCTCGAACTCGGGCACCATGGCAGGGAAGGCGCGCAGCGCGGCGCGATGGCCTTTGTCGGGAAACGGCGCGTTGTAAGCCGCGCATTCTTCAGCGCGCATCTGCGGATTGCCGCGCGCGAACAGGCGCGCCACATCGAAGGCCGGGTTTTTGGCGCACATCTCACGCCAGGCCAGAAACCCTGGTGACAGCGGCACATCACCGGTGGCCAGTGTGGTGTTCATGACCAGCAGGCCCTTGTACCGCGCAGGTGCCGCCACGGGCAAAGTCAGCCCGAGCAGCCCACCCCAGTCTTGCACCACCAGCACGATATTTTTCAGATCAAGGCGCTCCACGAATTCCAGCAGGATTTGGCGGTGCGTGGTGAAACTGTGAAAGCCGTCCTTTTTAGGTTTGTCGCTTTTACCGAAACCAATCAGGTCGGGCGCGACCACGCGGTGCCCGGCTGTGAGGAACACGGGAATCATCTTGCGGTACAGGTAGCTCCAGGCGGGGTTGCCGTGCAGGCAAAGCCAGGTGACGCCGCCGCGCGCCCCCTCGTCGAGGTAATGCATGCGCAGGCCGGCCAATGCGGGCAGGTCGCTGATGTAGTTCGGCACCCAGGGGTAGTCCGGCAGGGACGCAAAGGCGCTCTCGGGCGTGCGCAGCGCATCGTCCCGCAAGGGATGTGCCGCCTGGCTCTGCTGGCGCTGACTGTCGCGCCGGTCCCTGAAAAAGCCCTGCAGCACGGCGCTGCATTCATCGGCCAGCACCCCACCCTGCACCTGGGTCTGGTGATTGAGCTGGCGATTAGCAAACAGGTCAATCACCGAGCCGGCGGCGCCAGTTTTGGGATCCGGCGCACCGAACACCACCCGCTTGAGCCGGGCGTGCAGCATGGCACCGGAACACATGGCGCAGGGCTCGAGTGTGACGAACAGCTCGCATTCGTCCAGCCGGTAGTTGCCCAGTGCGTGGGCAGCCGCCCGCAAGGCACGCATTTCGGCGTGGGCTGTCGGGTCCAACGTATCAATCGGTGCATTGCGGCCGGTGGCAATCACCTGCCCCTGCCGCACGAGCACGGCGCCTACCGGAACCTCGCCTGCCTCGGCAGCCTCCCGGGCCTGCGCCAGCGCCAATTGCATGAAGTCGGCGTCGCTCATAGTTGCTTCTTTATTGATAGCTGCTTTCGCAGGCAGCATAAGGGCCAGAGGCCGATTTGATGTCTTATTTATCCTCAGGCATGGGCCTGGCCTGCTGCAGCGTGCTTTCGATCTGCTGACGCACCTGCTGGACCTGCTGCTGGGGCGCCGCGGCCGGCACCGGCAGGGTCACGCCGGCATCTGCCGGGGCTACTTTCACCGGCGCCGGGGACAGCTGTTTTTTCACCAGTAAACCGACGATCAGCACCACAATCAATACGCTCAGGACTCCGAAAACGGCACGCATGTCAGGTCTCCTTGTCTGCGGTTGGGGAATTCATGCCCAGCTTGTCCATCCAGGTGGCCAAGGCCTGCTCGTCAGCCGTACCAGCGGCGTAGATGGCCTTCATGGCAGCGTGCGCCTCGGGCCGGTGCTGGTTGAGTTTCATCTTGCACTGCAAGTCGGTCACCTGGAGCTCGAAGGCCACAATGCCGGCCAGCATCTTGTGGGCGAATTCCTCGCCCAGGCCACGCCACTGCTCGGCATAGGGCGGCTCGTGGTCGCCAATCAACTTTTTGAGCAGCCGGTCCTTGGCCAGCGGGTCTTCAATCAGGCTGGCCTGCACCGTGCAGTGCACCGCCAGGTAGTTCCAGGTCGGTACCCGCGCCAGATCCGGATAAACCTTGGGCGACATATAGGCATGAGGGCCCAGAAAAGTCGCTACGGCCTGCGGCCTGGCGTGCAGGTACCGCCAGTGCGGATTGGGTTTGGCGACGTGACCCAACAGCACCAGTTGTCCATCCCTGTCCTCAAGGTGCAGCGGCAAGTGGGTTACATAGGGCACCCCCGCATCGTCCACGCTGATCAGGCTGGCGAAGGGATGGGCATGGATCAGCGCCGCAGCCTGCGTGCGATCACCTTTGAATTGAGGTGGCAAATACATAACTTGAAGTATCGGATAAAAACCCGAGGGCTCCAACCGACCACCCCGTCAGTTCAAGCGTACAGAGGCCAGCGCGCGAGGGGTACATGCAGGGTCTGGCCAATCAGGCTGTGGATGAGAACAAACTCGCTGGCCGTCCAGGAAACCGCCGGCACAGGTTGCTCCGGAACGCCGCGGTCGTCATAAAGCAGGGTCACGTGAGGCGTGTAAGCCGGCTTGGCCCAGCGGCCGAGCACAGTCTTTTTCAGCGCATCACCCAGGGTCTGCTGAAACGCGATCAATGAAGCGACACCATCGCCGCCACGCAGGACAAATGGCCGGTTGCGCGGAGCGGTAGAGAAGCTGGCCGCCCGATCAAACGTGACGTCGAATGGCGCGGCGGCAATGCTTGCGGCTGCTGCACAGGCCACATCCACCAGATCCTGCGGTAGCCCTGCGTAATCGCCCAAGTGATGCAGCGTGACATGGAAACGCTCCGTTTTCAGCGGTTTGCCTCTGAGGCCATGTTCTTCGCGCAGCTGTTGCGCCAGACCGGCAATCTGCGTTGCAGTCCCGGCATCCGGAAAAATCGCGAAAAACAGCCGGTCCGTGAGGTGGGGCGAGGCGTCAAAACCCGGCAAGAGCGACTGCCCGAGCATGGGAGCAGCCCTTATTCCCACTCAATCGTGGCCGGCGGCTTGCTGCTGACGTCGTAGGTCACGCGGTTGATGCCGCGCACTTCGTTGATGATGCGGCCCGATACCTTTTTGAGCAGCGCATAAGGCAACTCTGCCCAGTCGGCTGTCATGAAGTCGCTGGTCTGCACGGCGCGCAGGGCCACCACATAGTCGTAGGTACGGCCGTCGCCCATGACGCCCACACTTTTCACCGGCAGGAAGACGGTGAAGGCCTGGCTGGTCAGGTCGTACCAGCTCTTGCCGGTTTCCGCGTCCTTGAAGTTGCGGAGTTCTTCGATGAAGATCGCATCGGCGCTGCGCAGCAGGTCGGCGTATTCCTTCTTGACTTCGCCGAGGATGCGCACGCCCAGACCGGGGCCGGGAAATGGATGGCGGTACACCATGTCATGCGGCAGGCCCAGCGCCACGCCGAGTTCGCGCACCTCGTCCTTGAACAGTTCGCGCAAGGGCTCGAGCAGCTTAAGGCCGAGCTGCTCGGGCAGGCCGCCCACGTTGTGGTGGCTCTTGATGGTGACGGCTTTTTTGCTTTTGGCACCGCCGGATTCGATCACGTCGGGGTAAATCGTGCCCTGTGCCAGCCAGGCCACATGGCGCGACTGGTCGTTCTTGAGCTTGCCCGCCTCGGACTTGAAGACTTCAACAAATTCGCGCCCGATGATCTTGCGTTTGGCTTCGGGTTCGCTCACACCCTTGAGATGGCCGAGGAATTGGTCGGCCGCATCCACGCGAATGACCTTGGCGTGCAGCTTGCCGACAAACATGTCCATCACCATGTCGCCTTCATTCAGGCGCAGCAGACCGTGGTCCACAAACACGCAGGTCAGCTGGTCGCCGATCGCGCGGTGAATCAGGGCAGCGGCGACCGACGAATCGACACCGCCGGACAGGCCGAGAATGACTTCTTCCTTGCCCACCTGCTGACGGATTTTCTCGACCGCTTCGCTGATGTAGTCGCCCATGACCCAATCAGGCCGCGTGCCGCAGATGTCCAGCACGAAACGCTCGAGGATGGCCTTGCCCTGGGTGGTGTGCGTAACTTCCGGGTGGAATTGCACCGCGTAATACTTGCGCTCTTCGTCAGCCATGCCGGCAATCGGGCAGGAGTCGGTGGACGCCATGAGCTTGAAGCCGGGTGGCATCTCGGTCACGTTGTCGCCATGGCTCATCCAGACATGCAGCATGCCGTGACCTTCGGGGGTCGTGTAGTCCTGAATGCCGTCAAACAGTTTGGTGTGGCCACGGGCACGGACTTCGGCATAACCGAACTCGCGCTTGTGCCCGCCTTCGACCTTGCCGCCCAGGGCATGGGCAATCGCGTACATGCCGAAACAGATGCCCAGCACCGGCAAGCCGAGCTCGAACACCGCATCGGGCGCACGCAGGGTTTCGTCTTCCCACAGGCTGGCATGGCTGCCGGAGAGGATGATGCCCTTCAGGTTGCCGTCTTTTGCGTACTCGCGCACCCAGTCGCTGGTCACATCACAGGGATGTACTTCGCAGAACACATGGGCTTCGCGGATGCGCCGCGCGATCAGCTGGGTGACCTGGGAGCCGAAATCGAGGATGAGGATTTTTTGGTGCTGCATTGGATGGAACAGTCGCTACCGAATCACGTTGAATCTGGGGGTGGGGGTTTTTCCGCCGGGCCGCCCCAAGGAAAAATGCGCCCCCTCGGGGGGCAGAGAGTTACACGCAGTGAGCGAACGTGGGGGCCACATCAGTCCGCCCGGTAGTTGGGAGCTTCCTTGGTGATCTGCACGTCGTGGACATGGCTCTCGCGTATGCCGGCGGTCGTGATCTCGACAAACTCGGCCTTGTTGCGCATGTCTTCTATGGTGGCGCAACCGCAATAGCCCATGCTCGCCCGCAAGCCGCCGGCCATCTGGTAAATGATGGCGACCATGGAGCCTTTGTAGGGCACCCGGCCTTCAATGCCCTCGGGCACCAGCTTGTCGGCGTTCGGGTTGCCGGTGGTGGCTTCCTGGAAATAGCGGTCGGCGCTGCCTTGCTGCATCGCCCCAATGCTGCCCATGCCGCGGTAGCTCTTGTAGCTGCGGCCCTGGAACAAAATGACTTCACCGGGTGCTTCTTCGGTGCCGGCGAACATGCCGCCCATCATCACAGTACCTGCGCCCGCGGCAATCGCCTTGGCGATGTCGCCGCTGTAACGGATGCCGCCGTCGGCAATCAGCGGCACACCGCTGCCGCGCAATGCCATCGCCACATTGTCGATAGCCATGATCTGCGGGACGCCCACACCCGCGACGATGCGGGTGGTGCAGATGCTGCCCGGGCCGATTCCGACCTTGACTGCGTCGGCGCCGGCCTCGGCCAGTGCCAGTGCGGCGGCGCCGGTGGCAATGTTGCCGCCGATGACATCAACCTGCGGATAGTTTTTCTTGACCCAGCGCACGCGCTCGATCACGCCATGGCTGTGCCCGTGGGCGGTGTCCACCACAATCGCATCCACACCTGCCTTGACCAGTGCTTCCACCCGCTCTTCCGTCCCCTCGCCCACCCCGACGGCGGCGCCTACGCGCAGGCGGCCAGAGCCGTCGCGCGCGGCATTGGGAAAATTGGTTTGTTTGGTGATGTCCTTGACGGTGATCAGGCCCTTGAGCTCGAAATCGTCATTGACCACCAGCAGGCGCTCAAGCTTGTGCTTGTTGAGCAGGGCTTTGGCTTCCAGGGCCGAAGTGCCTTCCTTGACCGTGATCAGCTTCTCGCGTGGCGTCATGATCTGGTGCGCCTTGACGTCGTAACGCGTTTCAAAACGCAGATCACGGCTGGTCACAATGCCGACCACCTTGCCGCCGTCGCACACCGGAAAACCGGAAATGCCGAGCTGCTCGGAAAGCTGCAGGACCTGGAGCACGGTGTGCTCGGGCGTGATGACCACGGGATCGCGCACCACGCCGGACTCATAACGCTTGACCCGGGCCACTTCGGCGGCCTGCTGCTGCGCTGTGAGATTTTTATGGACGATACCTATGCCGCCCTCCTGGGCAATGGCAATGGCCAGCCGGGCTTCGGTGACTGTATCCATCGCAGCTGACACCAGGGGGAGGTTCAGGCGGATGTTTCTTGAGAACTGGGTGGAAAGCGAGGTGTCCTTGGGCAGGACCTGGGAGAACGCTGGCACCAACAATACGTCGTCGAAGGTGAGCGCTTTGCCGAGTAGGCGCATAGGGATAGCTCCAAAAACACGATTGTACCCGCGCCGGTCGGTACAAACCCTAGCGCCTAAAGCTTGCCCTGCCGCGTTACAAAAAGGCGACGAACGGAACCACACATTTTCTCCACCGGGGAGTACAGCCGGTACACTGACCCTATGGAACTGAAAATGACTCCCAAACACCTCCTTCTCATTCTTGCAGGCTGGACTTTTGCACTGTCTGCAGCGGCGCAATGGCAGTGGATAGGCAAAGATGGGCGCAAGGTTTTCAGCGACCGCCCGCCACCCACAGACATACAGGACAAGGACGTCCTCAAGCAGCCTGGAGGCAAAAAAGGGCGCTCAGTCGCACCAACGGCGCCAGTCGAAGGCACAGAAGGCGCAGTTGCAGCGGCGCCTCCCGCGGGGAAAGTGGACCCGAATATGCCAAAAATTTCTGGCAAAGATGCCGAGTTACAAGCTAAAAAGAAGAAGCTCGAGGAAGAAGAAACTGCCAAGAAAAAGGCTGAGGAAGAAAAAATGGCCAAGGGCAAGGCTGACAACTGCGAACGCGCCAAAAAAGGCTTGGCCTCTTTTCAATCAGGAGTCAGGATCTCCACTGTTAACGCCAAAGGTGAACGCGAGTTCATGGATGACAATGCCCGCGCCACTGAAAGTAAACGCCTCCAGGGCATCGTGGACAGTGACTGCAAATAGGCCTGCACGGGATTCGGTGCTTTCACTTTCAGTATCCCGCCTTGGCCCCTGCTCTCTTTTTGGAAAACAGGCCTGATTTCTTGACGCCCTGCTTGCTGAAACGCTCTCGCCGGGCAATCTTTGGGTCCACCCGCAAGGCCCTGTAGATCTCCAGCCGGTCCTGATGCTTCAGTACCTGCCGCAAGCTGGTTTTTCGCCCCCAAATTCCCACCGAGAGGCGGCTATCCGCCAGTTCTGGAAATTCAAGCAATAAACCGCTGGCGGCAATGGCCTGCGCCACGGTGCTGCCAACCGGCAAATTTATATCCCATTGCCGTACTTGCCGCGGCCCGGGCGAGTAGAGCAGCGAAATGGTCAGCGCGTTCACCGAGCTCAGACCTCGGCCTCGCCATAGACCTGCGTCGCCCTTTTCACAAAGGCGTCGACCAGGCTGCCTGCGATCTTGTCGAACACGGGGCCTACCAGCGCGGCCAGCGCAGCATTGTCAAAATCGTAACGCAAGTTGAAGTTCACCTTGCAGGCGCGCTCCGTACCGTCACCCAGCGGCGTAAAGTCCCAGTGCCCGTCGAGCTTTGAAAAAGGCCCGTCGACGAGCTTGAGCGAGACCTTGCGGTCTTTCACATGGGTGTTGCGAGTGGTGAAACTCTGGCGGATTCCGGCGATGGAGATTCCGACATTGGCCGTCATGCCTTTGTCGTCTTCCTCGACCACCTGGGCCTGGTCGCACCAGGGTAAAAACTGGGGGTAACTGGCAACGTCGGTGACCAGCGCAAACATTTCGGCGGCGCTGTACCAGATAAGAACGGACTTGTGAACGGTTTTCATACAATCATAGGCTGCGCTCGATTGTATTAGCCGACGCCGCCCCTAACTTCCATACATGGCCACCAAAGAAGCATCCTCCAAAAAACCGGCCGCCGCGTCCTCCGGAAAACCTTCGGGCAAGCCCGCAAGCAATCTCACCGCAAAAGCTGCCGCTGCAGCCGTGCGAATTGCCGATAACAAAAAAGCCATCTTCAACTACCACATTGAAGAGAGGTTTGAGGCCGGCATGGTGCTCGAGGGCTGGGAGGTCAAGTCCCTGCGCGAAGGCAAGGTGCAGCTGACCGACGGCTATGTCGTGATCCGCAACGGCGAACTCTTCATCATCGGTTGTCAGATCAATCCGTTAGGCACGGCCTCCACGCATGTGCGCCCGGACTCCGTGCGCACCAAGAAGCTGTTGATGCACAAGGATGAGATCCGGCGCCTGATAGGCAAGATCGAGCAAAAAGGCTACACCCTGGTGCCGCTCAACCTGCACTGGAAGGCTGGAAAGGTCAAATGCGAGGTCGGCCTGGCCAAGGGCAAGGGTGAGCACGACAAGCGCGACACCATCAAGGACCGGGAAGGCAAACGGGAAGTTGAGCGCGCGATGAAGTCCCGAAGCCGTTGACCGGCAGTGTCAGGCCAAATCGCGCAGCGGGTGTGTGTCCGCTGTCCAGGGGCTGGCAAAAAAAGCCTGCACCATTGGCGGCTTGACGTCTTCAATCCGGGCTGGCTGCCACTTCGGTGTGTAGTCCTTGGCGATCGCCAGCGCGCGTATGCCTTCGACCGTCTCGCTCGCAGCGCCGGGCCGCAAATGAAAGCAGTGGTGGACGATGTCGCGCTCCATGCGCAAATCGTCGCCCAAGCTCATGCTTCGGGCGCGCCGAATCTGCTCCAGCGTGACATGCAGCATCAGCGGTGAACGTTTGCGCAAAATGGCGGCAGTCTTTTTCGCCCAGTCGTCATCCTTCGCAGCTTCCAGGGCATCAACGATGTGTTTTACCCGTGCCAGCGAAAAATAAGCATCAAATGGGTCGTTAGCCCTTTCAGCGCGTACGCTGTCAGCTACCAAATTCGTAGCAACCCATTGCTCAGGGTCTGCTGTTGAGGCAAGCTCCTCCCACAGGGCAGGCAAGCTGGCGGCGGGCCGCTGGATATCGGCCAGACCATAAGCCAGCGCCTCGGCGGCACCAATCACCGCACCGGTCAGCGCCAGGTATTCACCGGCGCTGCCCGGGCAGCGGCTCAGGAAATAGCCACCGCCGACATCGGGAAACAGCCCGATATTGGTTTCCGGCATGGCCAGCTTGCTGTGTTCGGTCACAATGCGGAGCTTCGCCCCGACACTGATTCCCATTCCGCCACCCATCACTACGCCGTCCATGAAGGCGATATAAGGTTTGGGATAGTTGTGGATCAGGTGGTTAAGGCGGTATTCCTCGGTGAAAAAAGCATCGAGAAGTTCCAAATCGCCTGCCAGCGCAACCTGGTGAAAAAAGCGGATATCGCCGCCGGCGCAGAAACCGCCGAAGAGGCTTTCCGGAGTGCCGGGGCGCCCTGCCTTGTTGGTCCCCCTGATCGCCACGGCAACAACAGCGTGATCATCGCGCCATGCCGTCAGCACTGCCGCCAGGTCGCGCACCATCTGCAGCGACAGCGCATTGAGTGCCTTGGGCCGGTTCAGGGTGATGAAGCCGACCTGCCCGCGCACCTCGGCCAGGATATCGCTGTGGCCGGATAGGTGTGTTGCCTGATTCATGCTCTCTGTCTCCAACCCATCAATTCATTGATCACGAGCGCTCCGATGACCAGCATGCCGCCGGTCAGGACACTTGCAGCAGGCACTTCGCCGGCTCCCACCCAGGCAAGCAGGATGCCGAAAATAATCTCCAGCAGTGCCAGCAAGGCCATCTCCGGCGCTTTCAGCACGCGGGCACAAACGACCGACAGCACGCAGGGAATCGCCAGTTGCACCAGACCTAGCAGCGCCAGCAAGCCGATGTCATGCGGTGTTGCGGCGAACGGAAAAGCCAGTGGCAAGGTGAGCAGTGAAGAGATTGCGGCGCCCACCAGCACGGCCGGCACCAGGTCGATTTTTTCGCCGTGGGCCTGGCTGCGCTGTACCACGGTCCAGTTCACGGCTGCGGCCATGGGCACCAACAGGGCCACCAGGGTCCCGGCAAACTGCGCTGCACCACCTCCCAGATTGACCTGACTGCCGTGCATCCACGCGATGCCCGCACCGGCCACGGCAATGGCCACCCAGGTCCGGGGCGGGATGCGATGGCCAATGAAAACTCTGGCGATCAGCGCCGTGAGGAAAGGCCCCAGCGCCATGGTCACCAACACATTAGCCACGCTGGTCATCGTCAATGCCAGCATGAAGGCGGTGAACATGATGCTCCAGCAGACACCGGACAGCCACAGGAAGCGGCCGGCCCGGCGAATCCTGGTGAACACCTCCCTGCCCTGGAACAGCGGCAGGATGACAAGCAGCGACAACAGCGTGAAAAAGCTGCGCCAGAAGGTCACTTCAAAACTTTTTGCCGATTCAAGATGGCGCGTCACCACACCCGCAATCGACCACATCAGGGTGATCGCGATCATCAGCAGTACGGCTTTGGAATGCGTGAGTTTCATGATGATGAAAGAAGTTCAGGCGACTGTTTCCGTGTCACTAAAAAAAGGCCGCTGGGAGCGAAGCGCACAGCGGCCGTGTCAAGCGTTCACCCCGATATCGCCACCCTCCCCGACTTCATTCCAGCAGGGGCCGCGGAACTGGCTTTGCCAGACCGCAGGCGCAGCGGCCCCCTCGGGGGGCAGGAAGCTACACGCAGTGAGCGACCGTGGGGGCGGTTACTCACCGTGGGGGCCATCAACGGCCAGCGCGCTTGCGGTCACTTTCTTTCAGGTGACGCTTGCGCAGGCGAACCGACTTGGGCGTGATCTCGACCAATTCGTCTTCCTCGATGAACTCGACACCGTACTCCAGCGTCAACTCGATAGGCGGCGTGATCTTGATCGCGTCTTCCTTGCCGGACACGCGGAAGTTGGTCAGCTGCTTGGTACGCGTGGCGTTGACCACCAGGTCGTTGTCCCTCGAGTGAATGCCGACGATCATGCCCTCATACACAGGGTCGTTGGCCCGCACGAACATGCGACCGCGGTCGTCCAGCTTGCCCAGGGCGTAGGTGAAAATTTCACCGTCGTCCATGGAAATCAGCACGCCGTTCTTGCGGCCACCGATCTCGCCCTTGTGCGGCTCGTAGCTGTCGAAGATATTGGAGATCAAACCGGAACCGCGCGTCAGATTCAGGAATTCATTGGTGAAACCAATCAGGCCACGCGCCGGAATGCGGTACTCGAGGCGCACACGGCCACGGCCGTCCGGCTCCATGTTCACCAGTTCGCCCTTGCGTTCGCCCAAAGCCTGCATCACGCCGCCCTGGTGCTGGTCTTCGATGTCGGCCGTCACCAGCTCGATAGGCTCGTGCTTTTCGCCGTTGACTTCCTTCATCACCACGCGAGGCTTGGACACAGCCATCTCGAAGCCTTCACGGCGCATGTTTTCCAGCAGGATGGTCAGGTGCAATTCGCCCCGGCCCATGACTTCAAAGATACCTTCTTCGTCCGTTTCCTTGACGCGCAAGGCAACGTTGTGCTGCAGTTCCTTTTGCAGGCGGTCCCAGATCTGGCGGCTGGTGACGTACTTGCCTTCACGGCCGGCCAGCGGGCTGGTGTTGACGCAGAAGTTCATGGTCAGCGTCGGCTCGTCGACCTTGAGCATGGGCAGCGGTGCAGGATTGACCGGGTCGGTGATCGTCACACCAATACCGATTTCGTTAATGCCGTTGATCAGGACAATTTCGCCTGGACCGGCGTCCAGCGCCTGCACGCGTTCCAGGCCCTGGAATGTCAGCACCTGGTTGATCCGCCCTTTGATGGCCTTGCCATCCGGGCCTTCCATCACCACGACATCCATCATGGGCTTGATCGTGCCCTGGCTGATACGGCCCACGCCGATGCGACCCACGAAGGTCGAGAAGTCGAGCGCGGAAATTTGCAGTTGCAGCGGCGCTGCAGGGTCGCCTTCTTGATGCGGCACGTGCTTGAGGATGGTATTGAACAGGGCCGACATGTCCGGACCCCACTGCTCATTGGGTGGGCCTTCTACAAGCGAGGACCAGCCGTTGATGCCGGAGGCATATACCACCGGGAAATCGAGTTGTTCGTCGGTAGCGCCCAGCTTGTCGAACAGGTCGAAAGCGGCATTGATGACCTTGTCGGGATTGGCACCCGGCTTGTCAACCTTGTTGACCACCACGATGGGCTTCAGACCCAGGGCCAAGGCCTTCTTGGTCACAAAACGCGTTTGCGGCATCGGACCTTCCTGCGCGTCGATCAGCAACACCACGCCGTCGACCATGGACAGGGCGCGTTCCACCTCACCACCGAAGTCGGCGTGGCCGGGGGTGTCGACGATGTTGATGTGGGTACCTTCCCAGGTCACAGCGCAGTTCTTGGCCAGGATGGTGATGCCACGCTCTTTTTCGATGGCGTTGTTGTCCATCACGGTGTCGACCACTTTTTCGTGTTCGGCAAAGGTACCGGACTGGCGCAACAGCTGGTCGACCATGGTTGTTTTGCCGTGGTCGACGTGGGCGATGATGGCGATATTGCGGATTTGTTTGTGACTCATGGTTCGCTTTCTAAAAACTTCAAATCGTTGGTGCTAAGCCATTGCGGCGCTTGCCGCAGGGCTGGAAGAAACGGGTGAATGGGCCGCCAACATGTCCTGGATTTCAATCGGGCTGAGCAGGCGCCCGGGGATCAGTTCGTCAGCGGTGACATGGGCCGAGCCCAGGAAGGCCGCGGGCTCGGATCCGAAGACCTGCACCATCGCAGCATCAGGGCCCCACTGGCCCGGGCTGCCACGGCGACGCAGGCCGCTCAGGAAACGCCCTGCATTGTCGGCATCGAGTGTGACAACCGGATACGCCGCCACCAGCGACTGCACCGGCAACAGGCAGGCTTCACGCTCAGCCTCGCTCATGGCTTCAAGCGAAGGCAGGCTGACACACTGGCCGTCGGTATAGCCGCCGGTCTCCAGCCGCCGCAGCGATCCCAGATGGGCACCGCATCCGATGGCCTCCCCGATGTCTTCACCGAGGGTACGAATGTAAGTTCCCTTGCTGCAGGACACTACTATTTTGATAGCTGCTTGCGCCCGTGGATCCTGGACTAGAGTCATATTCAGCTTGTAAATTGTGACGTTGCGGGCTTCCCGCTCGACTTCTTCACCCTTGCGGGCGTATTCGTACAACGCCTTGCCGTCTTTCTTCAGCGCCGAATACATGGGAGGCACCTGCGCCAGCGGGCCGGTGAAGCGGCGCGTCATCTCGGCCAGCAGTTCCGTCGTGATGGCCGGCACCGGCCGGGTTTCAATCACATCGCCTTCGGCATCGGCGGTGCTGGTTTTCTGGCCCAGCAGCAGCACGGCCTCGTAAGTCTTGTCGGCGTCGAGTTGAAGCTGGCTGAACTTGGTGGCAGCGCCAAAGCAGAGGGGCAACACGCCGGTGGCCAGCGGGTCCAGCGTACCGGTGTGACCGGCCTTGTCGGCGCGCAGCAGCCACTTGGCCTTCTGCAAGGCCTGATTGCTCGACAGACCCAGCGGCTTGTCGAGCAGCAGCACGCCGTGCACGGGACGTCGCTGTATCTTTTGGCGATGAGAAGAAGTTTGCGTCATAAATTCCGACAGGCTCAGCGCACGGGCTGGCCCGGGCGCTCTGTTGGCACCGTTGTCCCTGAACCTGTCATCAAGGGAAACGGCGCGAACTCAGTCGTCTTGGGCGCGGGAAGAAACCGCCTTGGCAATCAAGGCGTTCATGTCGGCCGCACGTTCTGTGGTGCGGTCGAACTGGAAATGCAGGGTTGGAACCGTGTGGATCATCAGCTTCTTGAACAGGCCGTTGCGCAGGAAACCTGCCGCCTGGTTCAATGCCGTTTCACACTCTTTCGGGTCGCCGATCAGCACGCTGAAAAACACCTTGGCATGCGCGTAATCCGGCGTCACCTCGACGGCCTGGATGGTCACCATCCCCACCCGCGGGTCTTTCAACTCGCGCGCGATCAGCTCCGTCAGATCGCGCTGGATCTGGTCGGCAACGCGAAAACCGCGGTTCGGGGTGGATGATTTTTTACGCATAACTTAATGGGTCTGTCGGTCGGCTGGCTGCCCCGGAGAGCGGCCAGCCTGCTGCATCAGACCTCCAGTGTCCTGGCCACTTCCCTGATCTCGAAGAATTCAAGCATGTCGCCGACCTGGATGTCGTTGTAGCCCTTGACGTTCAAGCCGCACTCGAAGCCTTCCTTGACTTCCTTGGCATCGTCCTTGAAACGCTTGAGCGAGTCGAGTTCACCGGTGAAGACGACCACGTTTTCGCGCAGCAGGCGCAGACGCGCGTTGCGGCGAACCACACCGGCGGTGACCATACAGCCGGCGATGGAGCCGATCTTGCTGACCTTGAACACCTGGCGGATCTCGGCAGTGCCGATGACTTCTTCCTTCTTGTCCGGCGTCAACATGCCCGACATCGCGGCGCGCAGCTCGTCTACAGCGTCATAAATGATGTTGTAGTAACGAAGATCGACACCGTTGTTTTCTGCCTGCTTGCGGGCCTGGGCATCGGCACGGGTGTTGAACCCGATCACCACCGCCTTGGACGCGATGGCCAGGTTGACGTCGGACTCGGAAATGCCACCAACGCCGGAGTACACCAGCTGCACCTTGACCTCGTCGGTCGAGAGCTTGAGCAATGACTGCGCCAGCGCTTCCTGCGAACCCTGCACATCAGCCTTGATGATGATGGGCAGCATCTTGACCTCGCCTGCGCCGATGTCGGAGAACATGTTCTCCAGCTTGGATGCCTGCTGCTTGGCCAGCTTGGTATTGCGGAACTTGCCTGCACGGTAGGTGGCGATTTCACGGGCGCGACGCTCGTCGAGCATGACCATGAATTCATCACCAGCCTGCGGCACTTCCGTCAGACCCTGAATTTCCACCGGGATCGACGGACCGGCCGTCTTGATCGGCTTGCCGTTTTCGTCCAGCATGGCGCGCACGCGACCAAAGGTCGAACCAGCCAGCACCACGTCGCCAGCCTTAAGGGTACCCGCTTGCACCAGCACGGTGGCGACCGGGCCGCGACCCTTGTCGAGGCGGGCTTCAATCACCAGGCCCTTGGCCAGCGCATCGACCGGTGCCTTGAGTTCAAGCACTTCGGCCTGCAGCAGCACCTGTTCGAGCAGGGCATCAATGCCGGCGCCGGTATGGGCCGACACGCCAACAAAAGGCACGTCGCCGCCGAACTCTTCGGGAATCACCTCTTCGGTGACCAGCTCGCCCTTGACACGCTCCATGTTGATGCCGGGCTTGTCGATCTTGTTGATCGCGACCACGATGGGGACACCAGCCGCTTTCGCATGCTTGATGGCTTCGCGGGTCTGCGGCATCACGCCGTCGTCGGCAGCCACCACCAGAATCACGATGTCGGTCGCCTGAGCACCACGGGCACGCATGGCGGTAAACGCCTCGTGACCCGGTGTATCCAGGAAGGAGACCATGCCGCGCGGGGTTTCCACGTGGTAGGCGCCGATGTGCTGGGTGATGCCGCCGGCTTCACCGGAGGCCACTTTCGCGGTGCGAATGTAATCGAGCAGCGAGGTCTTGCCGTGGTCGACGTGACCCATGACGGTCACGACCGGCGCGCGCGGCAGCAACTCGGCCTGCTGGCCCTGAACGTCCTCGTCGGCAAACGCCTCCGGATCGTCCAGCGAGGCCGTGACGGCCTTGTGGCCCATCTCTTCCACCACAATCATCGCGGTATCCTGGTCCAGCGGCTGATTGATGGTGACCATCTGGCCCAACTTCATCAGGTGCTTGATGACCTCGGACGATTTCACGCTCATCTTGTGCGCGAGTTCGGCCACGGTGATGGTCTCCGGCACATGCACTTCAATGACCTTGAACTCGGTCGGCGCCACAAAGGTGGACTCGGAGCGCGAGTCGCGGTCCGGCGTGCGGCGGCCACGCGGGCCACCACGGAAATTGCCCCGCCCCGGCACGGCGGTCGCGCCGCGGGTCTTGATTTCACCTTTTTTCTTGGCGGCGTCATCTTTCCAGGTCGAAGACAGGTTCTCCGACTTGACTTCCTTCTTGCCCGCGGCACCTGCAGCTGCACCCGGCGCTGCCGGTTTGGCGGCGCCCGGTACCACGGCTGGCTTGTGCAACGTGCCTTTGATGACCGCTTTGGGGTCAACGTGGGGCACCAGCACGCGCTTGGGTGCGTTCATCATGGCGCGAATACCGGCGGCTTCTGCTTCAGCTTTCTTGCGGCGATCTTGCAGATCCTGCACCTTGACGGCGTCGGCCTGGAATTCGGCTGTTGCCTTGGCCTTGGCGGCACTGGCCTCCGCAACCTTGGCTGCAGCTTTTTCGGCCACGGCGGGATCTTCGGCCACAGGAGTCTCGGCCGCCGCTTTTTTGGCGGCAGCTGCCTTGCTCGCGGGCTTGGTCTGTTTGGCGATAGCTTCAGCCGCCTGAGCTGCGGCCTGAGCGGTCTGCTCGGCGGCCTGGCGCTCCTGTTGCTCGCGAGCTTCTTCCTTCGCGTCCTGCTCTTCGCGCAGACGGCGTTTCTCCGACAGCTCTTCTTCCTGGCGGCGCAGCAGCTCGGCGTGGCGGCTGGCTTCTTCTTCGCGGCGCACCAGTTCGGCATCGTCAATCACGGGCGCCTGGGACGCGGCAGCAGGTGCGGACACCTCTTCCACGGCCTGCTCGGAGCCTTCGTCACGTTTGACAAAGGTACGCTTTTTGCGAACCTCGACCTGAATGGTCCGAGCGCGCCCGGTCGCATCGGCCTGTTTGATTTCGGTGGTCGACTTCTTGACCAGCGTGATTTTCTTGCGCTCTGCGCTGGCGGTGCCATGGGCAGCCTGCAGATAGCTCAGCAACTTCTGCTTGTCGGCCTCCGACAGGGCATCTGTCGCCTGCGCCTTGGCAACACCTGCGCTGGTCAATTGCTCGATCAGGGTGGCGGTGGGTTTATTCAGTTCAGCTGCGAATTCAGCGACGGTAGTGGTACTGGACATATGTTTTTTTCCTGCTGGCCTCCATGATCATTGCTCTTGGGCCGTGGCCGGCGCTGCGGGCTCTGCAGCCTCATCGGTAAACCAATGTGCACGCGCGGTCATGATCAGGGCTTTGGCCTCGTCCGAAGACTGGCCGGTGATATCGGTAAGTTCGTCCACAGCCAGGTCGGCCAGGTCGTCACGGGTGCTCACACCCGCTTCAGTCAGCTTGGCGATCAGCTCGGGAGTCAGGCCTTCGACATCGCGCAGATTTTGCGAAACACCTTCGGCATTTTCTTCCTTGGCAATTTCCATGGTCAGCAGCGCATCTTTGGCGCGCGTACGCAGCTCGTTGACGGTGTCTTCGTCGAAGGATTCGATTTCCAGCATCTCCTGCAGCGGCACATAGGCCACTTCTTCCAGGCTGGTGAAGCCTTCGGAGATCAGAATGTCAGCGATTTCCTCGTCCACATCGAGCTTTTCCATGAAGAGCTTGCGGCTGGTATCGGTTTCCGTGGCCTGCTTTTCAGCGGACTCGTCGGCCGTCATGATATTGATTTTCCAGCCCGTCAGCTCGGCGGCAAGCCGCACGTTCTGGCCGCCGCGGCCGATGGAGATCGCGAGGTTTTCCTCGTCGACCACCACGTCCATGGCATGGCGCTCTTCGTCCACCACGATGGACGAGACATTGGCCGGGGCCAGCGCGCCGATGACGAACTGGGCCGGGTCTTCGCTCCACAACACGATGTCGACACGTTCGCCGGCGAGTTCGTTGGTCACGCCGTTGACGCGGGTACCGCGCACGCCGACGCAGGTACCGATCGGGTCGACGCGTTTGTCATGCGACAGCACGGCGATCTTGGCACGCGAACCAGGGTCGCGGGCACAGGATTTGATCTCCAGCAGGCCTTGTTCGATCTCGGGTACTTCCTGGCGGAACAGCTCGATCATGAATTCAGGCGCAGTACGCGACAGGATGATGGGTGCGCCACGCAGGGTGGTGTCGACTTCCATGATCATGGCGCGGACACGGTCGCCGGAGCGCAGGTTTTCTTTCGGAATCATGTCGCCGCGACGCAGGCGGCCTTCAACACGGCCGGACTCGACAATGATGTCGCCCTTGTCCATGCGCTTGACGGTGCCAACAAAAATCTTCTCGCCACGCGACATGAAGTCGTTGAGCAGCATTTCGCGCTCCGCATCGCGGATTTTCTGCAGGATGACCTGCTTGGCGGCTTGCGCGCCAATGCGGCCGATGGGCAGGCTTTCGACCGGCTTTTCGATGTAGTCGCCTTCTTCGATGTCGGCAATTTCCTCGCGCGCATCGCTGACCAGCTCTTCGGCTTCCGGGTTTTGCAGGCCGGCTTCGTCAGGAACCACCAGCCAGCGGCGGAAGGTTTCATAGTTGCCGCTATCGCGGTCCACCACCACGCGGATGTCCGTGCCCTCGGCGTACACCTTTTTGGTAGCCGACGCGAGCGCAAGCTCGACAGCGCCAAAAACGACGTCACGTTCAACATTTTTCTCACGCGAGATGGCATCAACCAACATCAACAGTTCGCGATTCATTTCACAAGCCTGCCTTTCTTTTATATCTCTGTACCGGGCGCGCTTTTTGGCCTGCGTCCCTTGAAGTCAACAACGGGCGCCAGACGCGCCTGCACGATTTCATCCAGCGTGAAACCCAGCGCCTGCAACGGCGCGGGAACCCGCTTCTTGCTTACTTTCTGCCCGGGTTTGGCGGCGGGCTCTTCGCTCCACACTATTTGCCATCCGGCTGCCGCACGTTCCAGCGTGCCGCGAAACTTTTTGCGGCTCGCCGCCACGCCCGAGCCGGCCGCCGCTGCCCCGATGGGCGCCTTCAGCGTGATGTCCACCAGCTCCCCGGCAAACCGCTCAAAATCCTTTTCACTGCGCAAAGGCCTGTCTATGCCCGGCGAGCTCACCTCGAGCCGGGAATAAGCCGTGCCTTCCACTTCCAGCACAAACTGCAGTTGGCGCGTGACTTTTTCGCAATCTTCTGCATTGATGAACTGCTCGGCACCCTGAACATAGGGCTGGTCGATCGTGACGCGCAGCAAGCCACCACCGGTGCGCTCGATATCCACCAGCTCGTAACCCAGCCCAGTGACTGTTTGCTCAATCGTCTCGTGTAATGCCATTCAGTTCTAAATGCAGCTCTTAACAACAGGTTGCAAAAACAAACGCCCAAAAAAAATGGGCGGTGAAAACCCGCCCATTTGGTCGTGAAGCGCATATTGTAGCCTGCTGACGGCGCCCGCGCAAGCAGTTTGCATGCCCGGGCGTGGGAGCACGCCGTGTCTGGCGAGACCCGAAATTAATGAATTTGAATTAACTTCGCCCGTACTAGTGTTCTATCCCACAAATAAGGTGATGAAATGAAATTGTCCAGTCAGCTGTCAGGCAAGGCGCGAGGAGGCGACATAGCCGTAGCTATGGCAACGACGAGCAACGCCGCATGGCGGCTGAATGGGCGATTTCATATCGCCTTTATTTGTGGGACAGGACACTAGGTGTGCGCGGCCACCAGAACGCGGGTATAGGGATGCTGCGGCCGCTCCAGCACCTGCTCGACCGGCCCCTCTTCCAGCACCTCGCCGTCTTTCATGACCATGACCTGGTGGGCCATCGCGCGGATCACATCCACATCGTGGGTGATCAGCAAGTAGCTCAGGCCGCGGTCACGCTGGAGTTTTTGCAGCAACTGGAGCACCTGTTTCTGAATGGTGACGTCAAGGGCGCTGGTGGGTTCGTCCAGAACCAGCAGTTGTGGCTGAACGATCAGGGCCCGGGCAATCGCCAGCCGCTGGCGCTGCCCACCCGAAAACTCATGCGGGTAGCGCTGCAGCAGCCCGGGAAACTGCGCTTCACCCATTCCCACCTCCGCCAGGGACTCAAACACCTGCGTGCGCCGCTGGGCAGCGGACAGCCCGGGCTGGTGGACACGCAGACCTTCTCCGACGATTTCCTCCACCGTCATGCGCGGTGACAGTGAGGAAAAAGGGTCCTGGAACACCACCTGGACGGCACGCCGCATGCTCCTGTTGCTCGCTGCATTGCGGCTCCAGGGCTTGCCGGTAGCCAGCAGTTGCCCCTGGAAGGGATGCAACCCCAACGCGGCCAGAGCCAGCGTCGACTTGCCCGACCCGGATTCGCCAATGACCCCCAGCGTCTGGCCGGCGGGAATGCGGAAGCTGGCTCCCTTGACCGCCACAAACTCTCCCTTGCGAAACCAGCCGCGCACGCCGGGCAAGGACAGTGGGTATGTGACCTTCAGGCCCTGAGCCTCCAGAACCGGCGCGGCAGTGGGATCAGGTCGAACTTCGGCCACATCGCGGGCGGGCCGGCTGTCGATCAGCTTGCGGGTGTAGGGATGCTGCGGCGCGGCGAAGACCGAGGCAACATCGCCTTGCTCTACCAAGTGGCCGTTTTCCATCACCGCGATCCGGTCCGCGAAATTGCGCACCAGATTCAAGTCGTGGGTGATCAGAAGCAACGCCATGCCGGTCTGGCGCTGCAGGTCGGACAGCAGCTCCAGGATCTGCATCCGCAGCGTCACATCCAGTGCAGTGGTGGGCTCGTCAGCCAGCAGCAGGCGCGGCCGGCAGGCCAGCGCCATGGCGATCATGGCGCGCTGGCGTTGGCCGCCCGACAGCAGGTGCGGGAAGGCCTTGGCGCGGCGCAATGGCTCGGGGATGCCGGTGGCCGCCAGTGCCTCGACCGCCCCTGCCCAGGCCTGCCGTGCGGTGAGGCCTTGTTTGAGCTGCAGCACCTCGGCAATCTGGTCGCCCACTGGGAACAGCGGATTAAGCGCCGTCATCGGCTCCTGGAAAATCATCGCAATTTCCCGGCCCCGCACTGCGAGCATCTCTAGCTCCGAAATTGATAGCAGATCAAGCACACCCGCCGAGGGCTCTAAGCCTGAAAGGCTTGCAACGCCGCTCAATTCGGCGTTCTGAACCAGCCGCAGCAGGCTCAGTGCCATCACGGTCTTCCCGGAGCCGGATTCGCCCACCAACGCCAGTTTTTCGCCGGGTGCGATGGAAAAATCAATGCCGCGCACAACGTCCTTGCCGCCGAAGGAGACGCGCAGGCCTTTGACGTCGAGCAGGCTCATGGCCGCCCTTCCTTGATCGCAGCCTGCAGCAGCGCCACGATTTTCGCCGGCGCGGCCTGTCGCGCCAAGCGCCGCTCGTCCGAGTCGAGCCGGGCCTTGGCCTTATCGATATAGCAGGAGCCACTAGCGGCCCCCGAGTATTGGGGGTTCTTCGCAATTTGCATGGCGAATTCCATCAGCGTATCAAGATCGTGCCCGCCATATCGCCTGCGACCTTTGTCATTCAGGCGCTGTCGCGGATCTGCGCCGTACTTGAGTAACTCCTCCACCATCCGGTCACTGCGGTTGGCTACGGCGATTAGCAGGGGCGTCGAGCCATAAGCGTCCCGTGAGTCCACGGGCACGCCGGCGTCGACCAAGGACTTCACATATCTCGCCGCTTCGTAGCCGTCATAGGCCAGTTCGTGCAAATGCGTGTGCCCGTCCGAGTTCTGCATGAAGTTGACGGGCTCGCGGCCCCAGAGAAAGTCGACGGCTGACTTGTGGTCACAACGAAGTGCGTAACTCAAGACTGTGCGGCGGTAAGCCGAACTGCAAGGCCCCTGCGTGGTCTCAGCTGCGTGGGTGAGACTCGCCCCTGCCGCGAGCAACGCTTCCATCACGTCAACAGGGGCATACGAAGCCGCGACCGGAAGCGCCGGCTGGGTGCAGAGGAAGGACTGCACGGACTTGCGATTCACTGGCGCACCCAGTCGAACCAAACGGCTCACTGTTTCGGGCGAGTCTAGGGCAACATAGTGAAACAGGGTGCGGTACTGGTCATCGACCGTGCCGCCCGGAACCCCGGCAGCCACGAGCCGCTCAATCCGGTCGATACGCTTCGGATTTGCGAACAACGGAGGATCAACGAACTGGCCCTTGGGGTACGACACGCGAGCCCGCAGCAACTGACTCAACGCCGATTCGCTGGGACTTCGCATGGCGCAACGCCACGCACCCAACAGGTCCGAGGTATTGGCGGAGCCGCCAAAGCCGTGCACCAGCAGCCGGGCTATGAGGGCCGAATTTTCCGCGCAGACCGCAACCTTCAGAACGTCTCCCGACACTCTCGACGGCCCCGAGCCCAGCCGGACCAGACGCTCCAACCTGGAAGCGTCGTTGCGGCCAACGGCCGCGGCAAGCAACTGCCCGCGGTCGACGTTCGTCAGGGCGGTCATCTCGCTCCGCGTGAGCACCAGGTCCAGCAGGTCCGGCCGGTCCTTTCTGTAGGCAGCGATCAGTGCCTCAGCGCGTTTGTGCGGCGCTTGAGTCGCGATTCGTTCATACCTTGCCGCGGCGGTCGCGTGGTCCGGACTGGCCAGCCACTCATGCACAAGATCGGGCCACGGCGGCGCCGGGCAAGCGCGGCCAGGCCTTTCCACGACAAAGTTGCCGCTCATTGGAAAAATGGCCTGTACCTCGACCTCAGCGCGGGCGGTCGACCGGAGTGATGCCTGCTGCCTTTGCTGATCATCTACCTTGCCTTCAATGAAGATTTGAACCTCGATGCCAATGTGGTCCTGCAGCCTGCGTCGAACCATTTCGGCGCGTGCCAGGGCAAGGGCCTTGCCTCCTTCGTCGGGATGGGCGTAGCCGACGATAAAGCCTGTGATTTCTGCCTTGGATCCCGAAGTCATGCACGCGAAGTGCCGGGCACGCGTGTCGATCTCTGACGTCAGCACCGTCGAATGGGGAGCAAACCAAACATCAAGGTAAAGCCTCGCCCGATTGGGGCCAGCGATCGCGGTAGCAGTGCAGCCGGCGAACAGCAGCGCGCCGGCGACGCAACGAACGACCGCTACCACGTTCATTTATCGGCCTTCCGCGGATCAAGCGCATCGCGCAGGGCGTCACCCATGAAGGTCAGCAGCAGCAGGGTCAGCACCAGTACGGCAAACGTGGAGATCGAGATCCACCAGGCATCGATGTTGTTCTTGCCCTGACTCAACAGCTCGCCCAGCGACGGCGTTCCGGGCGGCACGCCCAGTCCCAGGAAGTCCAGCGAGGTCAGGGCCAGGATCGCACCACTCATGCGAAATGGCAGAAAGGTCACGACCGGCGTCATGCTGTTTGGCAGAATGTGGCGCCACATGATGCGGCCGTTGCCCACACCCAGCGCGCGGGCCGCACGCACGTATTCCATCTGCCGGTTGCGCAGGAATTCAGCGCGCACATAGTCCGCCAGCGACATCCAGCCAAACATCGACAGCAAAATCAAAAGCAAGGCCACGCTGGGCGCAAAGATGGCGCTGAAAATGATCAGCAGGTACAGCTCGGGCATGGCGCTCCAGATCTCGATGAAGCGCTGAAAGGCAAGGTCAGTCTTGCCCG
The DNA here is from genome assembly GCF_002001015.1 of Polaromonas sp. A23. Taxonomy (GTDB): domain Bacteria; phylum Pseudomonadota; class Gammaproteobacteria; order Burkholderiales; family Burkholderiaceae_C; genus Polaromonas. The sequence continues at coordinate 250,143 of NZ_MUNO01000026.1, forward strand.
CAAAGTAGCCCTGGACCGCACCGGCCAGTATGCCCAGCACCGTGCCAATGGCCGTCAGCGCCAGGCCGAATAGCACACTCACCCGGAAACCGTAGATCAGCTGCGCCAGCAGGTCGCGGCCTCGGTCGTCAGTGCCCAGCAAATTGGCGCGGGTGGGCGCTGCGGGGCTGGGCGACTTGGCAAAGTAGTTCAGCGTCCTCGATCCATAAGGGTTAAGTGCGTAAATGGCCCAGTTATCGCCGCTGGTGATGCGCTCGCGGATGAACGGGTCCAGGTAGTCCGCAGGCGTCGGAAAGTCGCCGCCGAAGGTCTTCTCGGAATAATCACGAATGATGGGGAAGTAGATCGTGCCCTCGTAGCGCACCACCAGCGGCCGGTCATTGGACAACACCTCGGCAAACAGGCTGAGCACGACCATGGCCGAGAACAGCACCAGGCTCCAGAAGCCAAGCGGGTTCCGGCGAAAACGCCGCCAGGCCCTTCGGGAAGGTGAAGCGGATACGGGACCTTCCTTGCCAGGGCCGCCGTGGATCGGGCTCTGCCCGTCCACAGGCGGCGCCCCCTTGAGGGGGGAGCGGCCATCGGCCGCCTCGGGGGGGAGCGGTGAATTAGTCAAACTTGACACGGGGATCCACCAGTACGTAGCAAAGATCGCTGATCAGCTTGGTAACCAGGCCGATCAATGTGAACAGGTACAGCGTGCCCAGCACTACCGGGTAATCCCGGCGGATCACGCTTTCATAACTCAGCAGGCCCATGCCGTCGAGCGAAAACAGGGTTTCGATCAACAGCGAGCCGGTGAAAAAAGCTGCCACGAAGGCGCTTGGGAAACCTGTGATGATGGGAATCAGCGCATTGCGGAAGACGTGTTTCCATAAAACCCGACCCTCTCCCAGGCCTTTGGCCCGCGCCGTCAGCACGTACTGCTTGCGGATCTCTTCCAGGAACGCGTTCTTGGTGAGCATGGCGGTCACCGCGAAACTACCGAACACCATGGCCGTTACCGGCAAGGTGATGTGCCACAGGTAGTCCACGATGCGCGCGCCCCAGGAAAGCTCGTCCCAGTTGGCCGAAGTCAGCCCGCGCAGGGGGAACCATTGCAACTGGCCACCAAAAATCACCAGCAACGCCACACCAAGCACAAAGCCTGGAATGGCATAACCCACCAGGATCAGCAGCGTGGTCACCAGATCGAAGCGGGAGCCGGCGCGCACCGCCTTGGCCACGCCCAGCGGCACGGCCACCCCGTAGCTGATGAAAAACGTCCACAAGCCCAGACTGATGGACACCGGCAACTTTTCCAGCACCAGGCTCCACACATCCTTGTTCTGGAAAAAGCTCTTGCCCAGGTCAAAGCGCGCAAACTGCCCCAGCATCTGCAGCAGCCGCTCGCCGGGCGGTTTGTCGAAGCCGTACAGCGCCTTGATCTGCGCGATGCGCTTGGGGTCCACCCCCTGGTTGCCGCGGTAGCTGGAGCCACCGGACTCGATACCGCCAACCCCTTTGGCTTCGGCCATGTACTGCTCGACCGGCCCTCCCGGAACGAACTGGATCACCGCGAAGGTGATGAGCAGCACGCCCAGCAAGGTCGGAATCATCAGGAGGAGGCGCTTGAGGATGTAGGCAACCATGGCTTTACTTTCCTTGCGTGGCCGGCGGCGTTTTGGTCCACCAGGTGCCCATCACCCATTCCTCGGCATTGGCATAAGGTGGCATCGGCTGTTTGAAGGCTAGGCGCCAGCCGTTGTAGGCCATGCGGTGCGACATCAGTGTCCACTGGGGAATCAGGTAATGGCTGTGCATGATGACCCGATCCAGCGCGCGGCAGGCGGGCAACAGTTTGTCCTTGGTGGGGGCGCGAACAATGGCGGCCACCAGCGCGTCCACTGCCGGGCTCTTCACACCCATGTAGTTGCCAGAGTTCTCCATATCGGCCGCCTTGCTGCCGAAGATATCCGTCAGTTGCTGGCCCGGGTTGTGGGTGCCCGGGAAATTGATGCTGGTGATGTCGAACTCGAACTTGTCGAGCCGCTGCTGGTACAGGGCAAAGTCCACCGGTGTGAAGCGAAGCACAATGCCCAGCTTTTCCAGATTGCGCAGCCAAGGCGCCACCGTGCGCACGCCGGTGTCGCGGCTGTCCAGGTAATCGAGCACCATGGCCTGGCCCTGGGCATTGCGCAGCGCACCGTCACGAAACTCCCAACCGGCCTCCTTGAGCAGGGCTTGGGCCCGCCGCAGATTGGCCCGCAGGGACAGGCCCGGCCCCTCGGTCCTGGGCGGCTGGTACATCGGGCCGAACACGGTATCGGGCACCTTGCCGCGCCAGGGCTGCAGCAGCGCCATCTCTTCCGGTGACGGCTCTGCCGTGGCCTGGCAATCGGTATTACCAAACAGGTCAACCACGCGCGGGTAGCCGTTGTAGAACAGCTGGCGGTTCATGAAGTCGTAATCCACCGCCAGTCCCAGCGCCTCACGCACCCGGCGGTCGGCAAGAAACGGTTTGCGGCTGTTGAGCACATAGCTCTGAAAACCGGCCGCCTGGCGATGCGGAAGCTCTGCCTTGACCAGCTCGCCCGCGTCGAAACGCTTGCCGGTCACCCGACGCGCCCAGTCGCCGGCGGAATAGAAAGTCATCAAATCGAACTCGATGGCTTTCAGTGCCTCCAGCCGTGCCGTGTTGTCGCGGTAGATCTTGACCGTGATGTGGTCGAAGTTGGCGCTGCCGCGCCGCACGTTCAGCTCGCGCGCCCAGTAGCTGGGGTCGCGCACATAAGTGATGTCCTTGCCGAAGCGCACCGGACCGATCTTGTAAGGGCCGCTACCGATCGGGATGTCAGTCACCACCTCGTCAAAGCGCTTGGCCTTGCCGTCAACCACGCCCCAGGCGCGGCTGAACACCGGCACAGCGCCGGCCATCAGCGGCAACTCGCGGTTTGGTTTGCGAAAGCGAAAACGCACCGTGCGCGCGTCCAGCACATCAACGCCGGCCACGTCTTCCAGCATCGACTTGTACGAAGGCATGGCATAGGGGCCGATCAGCGTTTCATAGCTGTACTTCACATCGGCGGCCTCCACCGGTGCGCCGTTGTGGAAGCGTGCTTCGCGCCGCAGCCGGAAGGTGGCGCTCAGACGATCAGGCGCGACCTCGACATCTTCAGCCAGGAGGCCGTAGCCCGAGGCGGTCTCGTCCATGGAGCCGGCCAGGAGGGTGTCGAACATCAGCGTGGCCAGATAAGCCGGCGGCGAGCCCTTGATGGTGAAGGGGTTGTATTTGTCGAAGGTGGAATAGCGCAGGTTGCTGACAAGGCGCAATTCACCACCCTTGGGCGCGGCGGGATTGACATAGTCGAAGGCGGCGAAGCCGGCGGGGTACTTCAGGTCGTCCCACAGCGCATAACCATGTGCGGCCCAGGACGGAGCGGCCCCCAGAACAGCACACACCAGACACAGCGACCGCAGCAAAATCCTCATGCGACAATTCTGCACTACTTGGGTCGACTGAAATCACCGGCCTTACGGGCACAGCGCCCGCGGCACCATTTGCCGGTTCAATTGCAAACACTGGAGCACAAGATGGGTTTTCTTACTGGCAAAAAGCTGCTGATCACGGGCGTACTGTCCAACCGTTCCATTGCCTACGGCATTGCCAAGGCCTGCCACGCCCAGGGGGCGGAGCTGGCTTTCAGCTATGTCGGGGAGCGCTTCAAGGACCGCATCACCGAATTTGCCGCCGACTTCGGCTCCAGCCTGATTTTTGATTGCGATGTGGGTGACGATGCCCAGATCGACAAGCTCTTCGCAGACCTGTCCAAAACCTGGCCGACCTTTGACGGGCTGGTGCACAGCATTGGGTTCGCGCCGCGCGAGGCGATTGCGGGGGACTTCCTCGAAGGCCTGTCCCGCGAGGGTTTCAAGATTGCCCATGACATCAGCGCCTACAGCTTTCCCGCAATGGCCAAGGCGGCCCTGCCCTACCTCAACCCCAAGTCCGCACTGCTCACCCTGACCTACTTGGGCGCACTGCGCACGATTCCCAACTACAACACCATGGGTCTGGCCAAGGCCAGCCTGGAAGCCAGTGTGCGTTACCTGGCGGAAGCGCTAGGCCCCAAAGGCATGCGCGTGAATGGCATCAGCGCCGGCCCGATCAAGACGCTGGCGGCCAGCGGCATCAAGGACTTCGGCAAGCTGCTGGGCATGGTGGCCGCAGCCTCCCCGTTGCGCCGCAACGTCACCATTGAAGACGTGGGCAACGTGGCGGCGTTCCTGCTGTCGGATCTGGCGTCAGGCGTCACCGCTGAGATCACCTACGTGGACGGCGGTTTTAGCCACACCGCAGGCATAGCGCGTGATACCGACCCCGCTGCGGATTGAAGCCAAAAGGGCTTTCAGCCCTTTTATCACGGGCGCAAGTAGCTATGAAATACATAGCAAATTGCCAGCCCTCAGGGGCGTTGCCAATATTCATAACACCACGCCGTCGTAAAACCAGCCCGGCGATAAAGCGCCTGGGCCGCGGTGTTGGCGGCCTCCACCTGCAAAAAAACACGTTCCAGGCCGCGGCCGGCCGCGGCATCAGCCAAGCCGGCCAGCACACGACCAGCCAGGCCCTGGCCGCGATAGCCTGCCGCAGTGCGCATGCCGTGCACGCTTACCCACCCGTGGCCAAACGCTGCCGCACCGCCAGCCAGCACTTCTGCGCCGTCGCGGATGCCGGCATACACCGAGCCCCTTGCCCGGCTCAGTGTTTTGACCCGACTCGCACCATCGACGGGATCAAAACCCTCGCCGAGGAAAAGCGCCGTCCAGGCAGCATCTGGCGCATCAGCGCATTCAGCCGGAGGCTGCGACGACACGTTGCGCATGCGCTGCACCGTCCCTATCTGCACCAGGGTGGGCTTGTGAGCACCGTAACCCCGTTGTTGCAGCTCGCGCCGCAAACCATCAAAACAGGGGCTGGTGGCGATACGAAACGCCGCCGGAGAACCTCGCTCCCTGTAATGCGCCTCGATCCATTCAGCGGCACCAGGGTCGCAGGCTGTATGCCGCAGCGGAACCGCAGTTTTCGCGCGGCCCACGGTTCCGCTGTCAACCGGCAGGAGCCAGCCCTCCCGCTCTTCGAGGACTTCAGGAGCAACTGCGGCCAGGGTGGCGCGTTCTATGAATGCAATATCGTCAGCGTTCATGAGGATTCTGTGAATAAAAAAACTACGGTGACCGGCCCACCATCACCGCAAGGCGTCCGGGCCTGCGGCAAGGACACTATTATTTTGATAGCTGCTCGCACCCGCCATACCTGGGCTTGTGGCACAAATCATGCATTGAATTTACCACCATGACTAAAAACCACTGTTCCAGCGAGAGGCGCCCTTTGCGCACCGTTTTTGCTTCCCACACGCTGTCCTGCCTGTTCATGCTGGCGAGCCTGCTCGCCCCCTCGCTGCCGGCAGCTGCGGCTGGCAGCCCCGCCCTGATGCTGGCCAATGTCTATCATCCCGGCATCGTGCTCCAGGACTACTGGGTCAGCGAAAAATATGACGGTGTCCGGGCCTTCTGGGACGGCGAAAAACTGCTGACACGCGGCGGTGAACGCATCGTCGCGCCGGGGTGGTTCACTGCAGGCTGGCCCAGCGAACCCATGGACGGCGAACTCTGGGCCGGTCGCGGCCAGTTCTCAAAAGCCGTTTCAACCGTACGCCAGCAGGCGGCCGATGACGCGGCATGGCGCGCCATGCGGTTCATGGTGTTTGACCTGCCCGCGCATCCCGGCGTTTTCACTCAACGCATTCCAGTGTTAAGCGGGCTCGTCAGCCGCATCGACCAGCCATGGGTGCAGGCCGTCACGCAATTTCACGTGGCCAGCCATGCGGAATTGCAGCGCCTTCTGGCAAAAACCGTCAAGCTCGGTGGCGAAGGCCTGATGCTGCACCGCGGAGCTTCGCTTTACAAAGGTCTGCGCAGTGACGACCTGCTCAAAGTGAAGACGCATGAAGACACGGAGGCCCGCGTTGTTGCACACGTCCCCGGCAAGGGCAAGTACGAAGGCGTGATGGGCGCATTGCTGGTCGAAATGCCGGATGCGGCAGGCAAGCCCGGCCAGCGCTTCAAGCTCGGCACCGGCTTCAGCGATGAGCAGCGCCGCTACCCTCCGCCTGTGGGCAGCACCGTCACCTACCGTTATCGTGGGCTCAATGACAGCGGTATTCCCCGCTTTGCGAGCTTCATGCGGGTGCGGGAAGACATGGTTCCGGCGCGTCCTTGAACTCAAGCAAGACAGGGCTCCGGGCTTACTCTTTCACGCAGTCCGCAAAATAGTGCTTCTTGCCGCTGGCGTCCTCTTCTTCCACCAGGCCGTGAATGTCGGTCTCGAAGCCCGGGCACTGCGAATTGAACTCTCGTGAGAACTTCAGGTAGTCGACGATCTTCTTGTTGAACACTTCGCCGGGAATCAGCAGCGGAATGCCGGGCGGGTAAGGCGTGACCAACCCGACCGTGATGCGGCCTTCCAGCTTGTCAATTTCCACCCGCTCGGTCTTGTGCAGCGCAATGTGCGCATAGGCGTCGCTGGGTTTCATGGCCGGTTTCAGGTCACTTAAATACATGTCGGTGGTCAGGCGCGCAATGTCGTACTTGGCGTACAGCGCATGAATGTGGTGGCACAGGTCGGCCAGGCCCATCTTTTCGTAACGCGGGTATTTCTGGCAAAACTCCGGCAGGATGCGCCACATGGGCTGGTTCTTGGCGTAGTCGTCCTTGAACTGCTGCAGCGCGGTCAGCATGCTGTTCCAGCGGCCCTTGGTGATGCCGATGGTGAACATGATGAAGAAGCTGTACAGGCCGGTTTTCTCCACCACCACACCGTGTTCGGCCAGGAATTTTGTGAGGATGCTGGCAGGAATGCCTGTTTTGGCAAACTTGCCGTTCAGGTCCATGCCCGGTGTGACGATGGTGGACTTGATCGGATCCAGCATATTGAAACCGGTCGCCATCTTGCCGAAGCCGTGCCAGTTGACGCCGGCCTTGGCGTTCTTGGATTCACCCTTGATGATCCAGTCTTCCGAGCGGCCAATGCCCTCGTCCACCAGCTTGTCCGGCCCCCAGACCTTGAACCACCAGTCGTCGCCGTATTCCTCGGCCACCTTGCGCATGGCGCGGCGGAAATCCAACGCCTCCAGGATGCTTTCTTCGACCAACGCGGTGCCGCCGGGTGGCTCCATCATCGCGGCCGCCACATCGCAACTCGCAATGATGCTGTATTGCGGCGAGGTCGAGGTGTGCATCAGGAAGGCCTCGTTGAAGAGGTGCCTGTCGAGCTTGACGGTTTGCGAGTCCTGCACCAGCACATGGCTGGCCTGGCTGATACCGGCCAGCAACTTGTGGATGGACTGCGTGGCGTACACCATGGCCTGCTTGGGGCGCGACCGCTTCTTGCCCATGGCGTGGTAGCTGCCGTAAAACGGGTGAAACGCCGCGTGCGGCAACCAGGCTTCGTCGAAATGCAGGTTCTCGACATAACCGTCGAGCATGCCCTTGATGGTTTCGGTGTTGTAGAGCACGCCGTCGTAGGTGGACTGGGTGATGGTCAACACACGCGGCTTGACGCTTTTGGCATCCACGCCCTTGAGTAGCGGATTCGCAGCAATCTTGGCCTGGATGGACGCCGGCTCGAACTCTTCCTTCGGAATCGGGCCAATGATGCCGAAATGGTTGCGCGTCGGCTTCAGGAAGACCGGAATCGAACCGGTCATGATGATGGCGTGCAGGATGGACTTGTGGCAATTGCGATCCACCACCACCACGTCGCCGGGCGCCACCGTGTGGTGCCAGACCATCTTGTTGGAGGTCGAAGTTCCGTTGGTGACGAAGAAACAGTGGTCGGCGTTGAAGATGCGGGCCGCGTTGCGCTCGGAAGCGCCCACCGGGCCGTCGTGGTCCAGCAACTGGCCCAACTCTTCCACCGCATTGCAGACGTCGGCGCGCAGCATGTTTTCGCCGAAAAACTGGTGAAACATCTGCCCGACCGGGCTTTTCAGAAAGGCCACACCACCGGAATGCCCCGGGCAATGCCAGGAGTAGGAACCGTCCTCGGCGTAATCGAGCAGCGCCTTGAAAAACGGCGGCTGCACGCCTTCGAGGTAACTTTTGGCCTCGCGAATGATGTGGCGCGCCACAAACTCCGGCGTGTCCTCGAACATGTGGATGAAGCCATGCAGTTCGCGCAGGATATCGTTCGGAATGTGGCGCGAGGTCTTGGTCTCGCCATAGACGTAAATCGGCACATCCAGGTTCTTGCGCCGCACTTCCTCAATAAAGTGGCGCAGGTTCAGCACGGCAGGGTCGAGGTCCGGACCTGGCGTGAACTCTTCGTCGTCGATCGACAGGATGAAGGCGCTGGCGCGGCTTTGCTGCTGGGCAAACTGGGACAGATCGCCGTAGCTGGTGACGCCCAGTACCTCAAAACCTTCCGTTTCTATGGCCTGCGCCAACGCGCGGATGCCCAGACCGGAGGTGTTTTCGGAACGGAAGTCTTCGTCGATGATGACAATGGGAAAGCGGAATTTCATCAAAAGGCCTTTGCCTGGAACTGCCAAAAAAATTGAATCAGGGCCGAAGTGTAGAGATATTTGATGAAGTCCGAACCGGCCCTGCCCTCCAGAAGGCCGGTTAAGCTTGCCAAATTGGCCTTCGGGCCCAAAATGTGGCTTTTACGAAACGGGAGAACCTGAACATGGCGGAATCAACGATCTGGTGGCTGCTGGCGGGCAGCGCTGTGGCGGTGGAGCTGGTGACGGGCACCTTCTACCTGCTGATGCTGGCCGTGGGCCTGGCCGCAGCGGCTCTGGCGGCACACCTGGGCCTGGACAACACAGCCCAAATCCTCGTGGCAGCTGTGGTTGGTGGTGGCGCGGTGGTGTTCTGGCACTGGAAGCGCGGCCAAAGCCCAAAACCGGCCGAACCGCAGGCCAATCGCGACCTGCAAATGGATATTGGTGAGACCGTGCATGTGGCGCAGTGGAACGCCGATGCCACAGCCAGTGTCAAATACCGCGGTGCGCAGTGGGCCGTCGTGCTCGCCGACAAGGATTCCGCGCCGCAGCCAGGCCTCTTCAAGGTCAAGCAACTGGATGGCAACCGGCTGGTGGTGGGAAAACTGTGAGACAGTCCACGGTGCCTTGCAGCGCCGATACCGGCCTCTTTTTTTGATTTACCGGAGAACCCAATGAAAATGGAAATTGCACTTGTCATCCTGGTGATTGCCGTCATTTTTGTCATACGCGCCATGAAGGTTGTGCCCCAGCAGAATGCTTGGGTCGTGGAGCGCCTTGGCAAATACCACGGCAGCCTGACGCCTGGCCTGAACATCCTGATTCCCTTCATTGACCGGGTGGCCTACAAACACTCCCTCAAGGAGATCCCGCTGGACGTGCCCAGCCAGGTCTGTATCACTCGCGACAACACGCAGTTGCAGGTGGATGGCATCCTGTATTTCCAGGTCACCGACCCGATGCGCGCCAGCTACGGCTCGTCCAACTACATCGTCGCGGTCACGCAACTTGCGCAGACCTCGCTGCGCTCCGTGATCGGCAAGCTTGAGCTCGACAAGACCTTTGAAGAACGCGACATCATCAACGCCCAAGTGGTGGCCGCCATCGACGAAGCCGCCCTGAACTGGGGCGTCAAGGTGCTGCGCTACGAGATCAAGGACTTGACGCCGCCCAAGGAAATCCTGCACGCCATGCAGTCGCAGATCACCGCCGAGCGTGAAAAACGTGCCCTGATTGCCGCTTCCGAAGGCCGCCGCCAGGAGCAGATCAACATCGCCACCGGTGAACGTGAAGCCTTCATTGCCCGCTCCGAAGGCGAAAAACTCGCTGCCATCAACAACGCGCAGGGTGAAGCTGCTGCCATCACGGCCGTAGCTGAGGCCAACGCACGGGCTATCGAAGTGGTTGCCGCTGCCATCCGCCAGCCCGGCGGTGAAATGGCCGTGCAGCTCAAGGTTGCCGAAAAAGCGATGGAGGCCTACTCTCACGTTGCGGCCGATGCCAAGACCACGCTGATTGTTCCAAGCAACATGACCGAAGTGTCTGCATTGATCACCTCGGCCATGACCATGGTGCAGTCCACCAAAGCGGCCTGACTGAACAGCGAAAGAGGGCAAGCATGACAGCCAAGAACGTGCTGGGGACCGAGCTGGTCCCCTGCTCTTATGACCCGCTTACGGGTTATTTCCGCGACGGTTGCTGCAACACCGACGAGTCCGACCTGGGTTCGCACCTGATCTGCGTGCGGGTCAACAGCGACTTTCTGGTATTTTCAGCCGCAAGAGGCAACGACCTCTCCACCCCGCGGCCGGAACACCGCTTTGCCGGGCTCAAACCCGGTGACCGGTGGTGCCTGTGCGCCAACCGCTGGCGCGAAGCGCTGGAAGCCGGCTTCGCGCCGCCGGTGGTTCTGGAGTCCACCCACCTCAATGCCCTGGAATTCGTGACACGTGCACAGCTTGAAAAACACAGGTTTCACAGCGCGCTGCACTAGCCCAAACAATTTGCCGCGGCCTGCACTGCTACAATGTGAGGCTTCGCGGAAAGGTGGATGAGCGGTTTAAGTCACACGCCTGGAAAGCGTGCGTGGGGTTATACCCACCGCGGGTTCGAATCCCGCCCTTTCCGCCAGACAGTCAGCAAAAAACGGACCTTCGGGTCCGTTTTTTATTTCTGATTCCCCTGTTCAGCCACCGCTGAGCGCGGCCAAAGCTCAAACCGGCCGCAGCTGTTCCGCAAGCGAACGCGTCTTCTCGGTTGCGACGTCACCTGTATGCAGCGTCGATTTGCGCTCGATCAGCATGAGGTGGCACTCCTGTTCCGCGACGGGATTGTGCCGCACGCCCTTGGGGACAATGAACATCTCCCCTTCGTTGAGCTCGACCGTCCCACTTTCCATCTCAATGCGCAAGCGGCCCTTGAGAATGAAAAACAGCTCGTCTTCGTTCTCGTGGCTGTGCCATGCAAGCGAGCCCTCGACTTTCGCGACCTTGATGTAGGCATCGTCAACTTCGCCAACGACACGGGGCGACCAGAGTTCGGTCAGCCCGGCGGCAACTTGCCTGGGTGAAACGACGTTTGACATGAATCTCCTTGAACGCATGAAATAAAGAGCACAAAAAAAGGCCGCCTTTCGGCGGCCTTTTTACTAAGGACCGAAGGGCTTATTCCAAAGCGGTCTTCTTGCCTTCCTTGTAGTTGTACAAGGTGATGGCTGGGTTCTTCAACTCGCCATTGGGCAGGAATTCGATCGTGGTTGTCACGCCCTTGAAGCTGGTCTTGATCAGTTCAGGAGTGTAGACCTTTGGATCGCTCGAGTTGGCGCGCTTCATCGCGTCGACCAGAACGAAGGTCGCGTCGTACGTGTACGGGCTGTAGACCTGGAACTGGTTGGGGTACTTCTCGTCGTAACGCTTCTTCCACTCGACGCCGCCTGGCATTTTGGCCAGCGATGCGCCGCCTTCAGCGCAGATCACGTTGTCGAGAGTCTTGGCGCCAGCAGCGAGTTTGGCAATCTCGGATGTGCAGATGCCGTCACCGCCGAAGTACTTGACCTTGCTCATGCCGAGCTGTTCCATCTGGCGCAGCATCGGGCCGGCTTGTGGGTCCATACCGCCGTAGAACACGGCGTCAGGGCCTTTGGCCTTGATGGCGGTCAGGATAGCCATGAAGTCAGTGGCCTTGTCGGTGGTGAACTGCTCGTCAACCACGGTCATGCCCTTTTCCTTGGCCGTCTTCTTGAAGATGTCGGCAACGCCCTGGCCGTAAGCAGAACGGTCGTCAATGATGGCGACTTTTTTCAGCTTGAGCTTGTCGGCAGCATAAAACGCCAGGCCAGCACCCAGAGCCAAGTCATTGGCGATGATGCGGTAGGTGGTCTTGTAGCCGGGCTTGGTCAGGTCGGGGTTGGTGGCAGCACCGGTGACGTGGGGGATGCCACAGTCGTTGTAGACCTTGGATGCGGGGATGGTTGTGCCGGAATTGAGGTGACCGACGACGCCAGCGACTTTGGAGTCGCACAGTTTCTGTGCGGCAGCCGTGCCCTGTTTCGGATCAGCAGCATCGTCTTCAGCGACGATTTCGAAGGTGGCTTTTTTGCCGCCGATCATGACGCCCTGTTTGTTCAGGTCTTCAATGGCCATGCGCACGCCATTTTCATTGTCTTTGCCGTAATGGGCCTGAGCGCCAGAAACTGGTGCCACATGGCCGATTTTGACGACGAGCGTATCACCAGCCGGTGCGGGAGCCGCAGCGACGGGGGCAGCAGGTGCAGGTGCAGTGGCGGCCGGAGCAGCTTCTTCTTTTTTGCCGCAAGCCACAACCAACATGGCGGCCAAAGCGACCGCAGTCCATTTCATTTGCATAAATACACTCCAATTAGGAAATTACCGTTAATGGTTGAGAACTGTTTTTTTTACTCAACAGCAGCGAACATAACGCAATTTTCGCGCCCACACCATAGTGAGCAGCCCTAGTGTTGTGCAGGAGAATCGCAGAAAGAACTGAAATTGATAGAACATTAGCGTTTCTTATGTATCTATGCGTAAGGCCAGATTGCCACGGAGTTTGGTGAGGTAACGCTCTGCCGCGCCATGCAGACGCCGGCCAGGCTGGTGAGGCAAAACAGGGAGTTTCAGCGTGAGGAAATGAAGGGGCAGCACTGCGTTCCCGACGGGACATGCACCGTACCCTGAACAGCGCTTCAGGATTTGTCGACGAGCTGGCTGGCCAGTTCCTGTTCAAACGCTTGATTAACCGACTGCCGTACAACGATTTCAATTTCATCCCGAAGGCTGGGCGCCAGTGCCTGGGTGTGCTCAAGAACCAGCCGGCCCACCGTCTCTCGCAACAAGCGGTCGAGTGTCAGATCAACTCGCTGCATCACGCGATGCACCATCTGCTCCTGCAGCCGCTGAACGTCCACGGCGGGAACGGCCGGCTGAGCTTTCGCAGCAGGCGTGGTCGGGGCGGCGGTTGGCTGAACCACCTCTCGCAACGTGGGAACAAACCGGGGTGGCGGGCGGTTCACGTTTTCTCTCCCGCGCTGGCCAGGTCATGCCGCTTCAGCGAATAGCCGCGGTCAGCGTAATGCTTCCAGCGGCTGCGTGCCGCCGTACGGTCGTCCGGGGCCAGCGTGACCAACTCGATAAAGCGCTCAAACCGTTCGAAGCCGTCGGGAATCTGCTGCCCAAGATTCACCAGGACTTCGTGATGCGGACTCGCCTCCAGCGAATCAGCCAGCACCACTGGCGTAACCGCGAGCGTGGCCGGGGCAGCCGCCACATGACAGTGCGGCACGAATTCCAGTGCTGAAAATGTCCAGAGCATGAGATCAAGCCGCCTGAGGGTTTCCGGCTCGGCCGTCACCACAACGCGCGCGCCGCTGCCCCACGCCTTGCGCAGCAGCCGGCAGCTGTAGGCCAGCTTGTCGGGCACGTTGAAATGAAAGGCGACTTCTGTCATGCCCTGGTTCGGGAAGCGGGCTTCGGCGACCGGGTTCTCGCCGGCGATTTGGCCGTACGGGCAGGCAAAACCTGACTCAGCAGAAAGTCAACCAGCAAAGGCACAGGCCGGCCGGTGGCACCTTTGGCGGCGCCGCTTTTCCAGGCTGTGCCGGCGATATCAAGGTGCGCCCAGGCAAACTTGCCGGCAAACCGCTGCAGAAACTTGGCCGCAGTAATCGCCCCACCCGCACGACCGGCGACGTTGGCAACATCGGCAAAATGAGTCTTCAGGCCGTCGGCATAGTCGTCGTCAAGCGGCATGCGCCAGCACAGGTCAAGCGAGCTGTCGCCTGCGACCGCCAACGACTGGGCCAACGCATCGTCGCTGGAGAACATGCCGCTGCGCACACCGCCAAGGGCAATCACACAAGCACCGGTCAGCGTGGCGATGTCCACCACGGCGCGTGGCTTGAACCGCTCGGCATAGGTCAACGCGTCACACAGCACCAGCCGGCCTTCGGCATCGGTGTTGAGGATTTCGATGGTCTGGCCGCTCATGCTTGTCACCACGTCACCGGGCTTCACCGACCTGCCGTCGGGCATGTTTTCGCAGGCAGGAATCAGGCCAACCACATTGAGCGCAGGCTGCAGTTCGGCCAGGGTGCGGAAGGTGCCCAGCACGCTGGCCGCGCCGCCCATGTCGTATTTCATCTCATCCATCTCCGCCGCCGGCTTGATGGAAATGCCGCCGGTGTCAAAGGTAATGCCCTTGCCCACCAGCACCACAGGGGCTTCGGCCTTGGCGCCGCCGTCATACCGGAGAACAATAAAGCGCAGAGGTTCTTCCGAACCCTGGGCAACGGCCATGAAAGAACCCATGCCGAGTTTGGCAACCTCCTTGGGGCCCAATACTTCCACCTTGATTTTCGGCAGCTTGCCCAACTCCTTGGCCGCCTGGGCGAGCATGGTAGGTGTCGCGTGATTGGCGGGGCGGTTCGCCCATTCCTTGGTCAGGGCCATCCCTTTGGCCAGACCCACGGCCTTGTCAAATCCTGCCCGCGCTGAAGCCAGCGTGGAGACCGCAACAACAACCTGCTTCAGTTTTTGCTCAGCAGGCTTGGATTTGGTCGTGCTGTACAGGTAAGTGGCATCTGCGCAGGCCAGCACGCCGGCTCGCACCGCATCCTGACCCACGGTCGAAAGTGCACAAAAGCTGATCAATACACGACGTGCATTGGTGTTTTTCAAAGCGCCCATCGCTGCATGCACGGCGCTCCGTATGCTTTTCGCGCTGCCGTCTCCAGCTCCGGCAAGCAGAACGCGCGTGGCGGCGACCCCCTGGACGCGATAGGCGTTGAGCAATTTGCCGGCCTTGCCGTCAAAGTCGCCTGCGCTGATGGCATGCGCAGCCATTTTGGAAACCGGGTCAGCGCCGCCGGGCGTTTCACCGGACAGCAGGACGATCAGTGCATCACATTTTTCGGTACAAATTCGGGGCGATGTCAGGGTTTTGAGTTCAAAGTCCATAATTGCAGGTTGGGCGCGAAAACGCTGTTATCGAGCGTCGGTTGTTAAGGTAAAGAAGGCAAAGTATCAGGTGATGTTATTCCAATCTTCGATCCGCAAAGAGCTGGCACGCAGTTTTGGGGCCACCCTTGTGGTTTTGATGACCATCGTGTTCACCATCATCCTGATCCGTACCCTGGGCCAGGCGTCGCGCGGCAGCGTCAGTCCGCAGGACGTGATGATGGTCATGGGTTACACCACACTGGGCCGCTTGCCCATCATCCTCACGCTCTCCCTGTTCGTCGCCATGGTGAGCACACTTTCCCGGATGTATCGCGACAGCGAAATGGTCGTCTGGTTCGTCAGTGGCCGCGGCCTGGCCTTCTTTCTGGTCCCCATGTTCCGCTTTGCCTGGCCAGTGCTTATGGTGATCACCTTGCTGTCGATATTTGTCTGGCCATGGTCCAACCAGCAGGCCCAGGACATGAAAGACCGCTACGAACAGCGCGGCGACCTCGAACGGGTCTCCCCCGGGCAATTCCAGGAATCATCCAACGGCAACCGGGTGTTTTTCATTGACCGCGACGTCAGCCAGGAAAAAGCCAGCAACAACGTTTTCATTGCTTCCACGGAAAAAGGCAAAAATTCAGTGACCACTGCCGGTGCTGGCCGCATTGAAACGGTGGGCAACGCCCAGTTGCTGATGCTTGACAACGGCCAGCGGCTTGAAAGCGAGGTCGGCAGATCTGCGCTGAAGATCACAGAGTTTGCTGAATATGGAAGCAAGGCCGGGGAAAGCCCGCTGATCAACGGCAACAGCTTGCCCGAAAAGTCCAGGTCTACCCGTGAGCTGGTGCGCTCACCCAGCCGCAGCAACCAGGGCGAGTTGGCCTGGCGACTGGGCATGGCGCTGGCCGCCATCAACTTTGTGGTGATTGCGCTGGCGCTGGCCAGCGTCAACCCGCGCGCAGGACGCAGCGGCAATCTGATTTTTGTCTTGTTCACCTTTGTGGTCTATCACAACCTGCTGAATTTGGGCCAAAGCTGGATCACCGTCGGCACCGCCAATTTCGCCGGTTTTCTTCTGGCCCTGCATGGCGGCGCCCTGCTGCTGGCACTGGCCTGGCTGTCCAAGCGCCACTTGAACTGGACCTTCAAGGGCGCCATCAGCCGCCAGCGCAAACTGCAAGCCAGCAAACAGGCCGGCAAGGTGGCCGCATGAAAACCATCCGCCGCCTGATTTACGGCGAAGTCCTGGCCTCCATCGCTTTTGTAACTGCAGGTTTCCTGGCACTGTTCTTCTTCTTCGACCTCGTCGACGAATTGCAATACCTGGGCAAAAACGCTGCGGGCGCCATCAGCGCCGACATCAACACCTATCAGATACGCCACGCGCTGCTGTACGTTGCCCTGCTGATTCCCAGTCACCTTTACGAGCTGGTCCCCATTTCGGTTCTGATCGGCACCATTTTTGTGATGGCACGGCTGGCGCAGAGCTCGGAATACACCATCCTGCGTACCAGCGGGCTGGAACCCTGGCGCGCCCTGCGGCTGCTTTTGACGCTGGGCGCCTTTTTTGTCGTTCTTTGTTTTGCGATCGGCGACTACATCGCCCCCGCCGCCGACCGCAGTGCGCAACTGCTCAAGGCACGTTACCAAGGACGAATCACCATTGGCCAGACAGGGGCCTGGCTCAAGGAAAAGCAGGCCTATAACAGCTACGTGGTCAACGTCGGCGCCCTCACCCCAGACAATGAAATGGAGAGAGTGCGCGTCTTCGAGTTCAACAACAAGGGTCTGCTGGTGTCCATCACCCAGGCACCCGTCGCCCGGTTTGCATCTGACGACTCCTGGCAACTCGAGAACGCCTCCCGTACCGAATTCAGCGTGCGCCAGGGGCAGGCCTCCCCGACAGCAGCGGGCCGCGATTCCGCCAAAATCACCATCAACAAGGTCCGCCAGTTCCGCTGGCCCACGGACATCAGCGCAGAGATGGTCTCGGTGGCTGTGCTCAAGCCGGAGCGGATGAGCACCCTCGACCTGTTCGGCTACATCCGCCACCTCAACGCCAACGGCCAGACCGCCCAGCGTTACGAGATCGAATTCTGGAAAAAAGTGTTTTACCCCCTGAGCTGCCTGGTCATGGTGGTGCTCGCCCTGCCCTTTGCCTACCTGCACTTTCGCAGCGGCGGCATTGCCGGCTATGTTTTTGGCGGCGTGATGATCGGCATCAGCTTCTTCCTGCTGAACAACGTCTTCGGCTACATCGGCAACCTGCAGCACTGGCAGCCCTGGCTCGCGGCGGCGGCTCCCGGACTTCTCTACACAGCCATCTCGCTAGGCGCATTCGGCTGGCTGGTCCTGAGGCGCTGACGATGAAGCAGGGCATCATCCTGCTTGCCCACGGCTCGCGAGACCCCTTGTGGCGCTTGCCCATCGAAGCCGTGGCAGACACGATCCGCAAGCGCGACCCCCGGGCTCTGGTCAGTTGCGCCTACCTGGAGCTGTGCAGTCCCGACCTGGCCCAGGCCGCTACTGATTTGATAGCTGCCGGCGCACAGAGGATAAGGACTTTCCCCTTGTTTCTTGGGGTTGGCAAACATGCCCGGGAAGACCTGCCGCGGCTGATCGCTGAGCTCCAGTCTCAACACCCCGGTATAGCCGTCGAGTTGCTACCCACCGCCGGTGAGCATCCGCAGCTGACAGCCTTGATGGCCGATATCGCCCTATCCTGACTCGGTGCCATACCAGCGACGTCACATTTTCAGGCTGCATCCCGATTTCTTTAGCCACAAACGGCATAATGAAGGGAGCAATTAGCAAAAAACAGGTATGAACCTACATCAATTTCGCTTTGTGCAAGAAGCCGTTCGGCGCAACCTGAATCTCACCGAAACCGCGCGCATCCTGCACACGTCCCAACCCGGGGTCTCCAAGGCCATCATCGAGCTGGAAGAAGAACTCGGTGTGGAGATTTTTGCGCGGCACGGCAAGCGCCTCAAACGCGTCACCGAGCCGGGTGCGCACGTCCTCAAGAGCATTGAAATCATCATGCGCGAGGTGAGCAACCTGCGCCGCATCGGCGAGCAGTTTTCGGCGCAGGACAACGGCACGCTGTCCATTGCCACCACGCACACGCAGGCCCGCTACGTGCTGCCCGTGCCGGTTGCGAAACTGCGCGAGGCCTTCCCCAAAGTCAATGTCAGCCTGCACCAGGGGTCGCCCGATCAGGTGGCACGCATGCTGATCGACGAGGTCGCAGAGATCGGCATTGCCACAGAATCGCTCACGCAATACGAAGAACTGGTCACGCTGCCCTGTTATGAGTGGCAGCACATGCTGGTGCTGCCTCTGGACCACCCTCTGGCCAAGCAGGAAAACATCACCCTGGAAGACCTGGCTGAACAGCCGCTGATTACCTACCACCCCTCGTTTACAGGCCGCACCAAAATCGACCAGGCTTTTGCCGCAAAGCATCTGCACCCTCGCATTGCGCTGGAAGCCATTGACTCGGACGTGATCAAGACCTACGTGCGGCTGGGCCTGGGCGTCGGCATCGTGGCCGAGATGGCCCTGAAAGACGACGGCACCAACGCCGACCTGGTCGCCGTGCCCGGCGGCCAACTGTTCGGCGTGAACATCGCACGCGTAGCCTTCAAGCGCAGCGCCTACCTGCGCAACTTTGTCTACAAGTTCGCCGAACTGCTGAGCGACAAACTCGACCGCGCCCAGATCACCCGCGCCATGAGCAGCCGACCCGGCGACTTTTGAGCCTTGAACACCCACAAACCATGACGACCACCCCCCCTGTCAGCGAACGCACGCCCGAACTGCAAACCAAATTGCCCGCCGTCGGCACCACCATTTTCACGGTGATGTCGGCGCTGGCCCTTGAAAAGAATGCTGTCAATCTGGGCCAGGGTTTTCCGGACTTCGAATGCGACCCGAAGCTCGTAGGCGCCGTCACCGACGCGATGAGCCGTGGCCTGAACCAATACCCCCCCATGCCGGGTGTGCCGGTTCTGCGCGAAGCGATCGCCGCCAAGCTGCAGCAATTGCATGGCCGCGCCTACAACGCCAACACCGAGATCACCGTGACCGCAGGGGCTACGCAAGCAATCATCACCGCCATCCTGGCCGTTGTGCATCCCGGCGACGAGGTCATCGTGCTGGAGCCCTGCTACGACAGCTACGTGCCCAACATCGAGCTTGCCGGTGGCGTCGCCGTGCGTGTTCCCCTGACCCCTGGTACCTTCCGACCGGACTTCGACAAGATCTCCGCCGCCATCAGCCGCAAGACCCGCGCGATCATCGTCAACTCGCCGCACAACCCCAGCGCCACGGTGTGGACACGCGAGGACATGCTGCGGTTGCAGGAAATCCTGGCCCCCACCGATGTCCTGTTGATCAGCGACGAGGTGTACGAGCACATGGTGTTTGACGCAGACAAGGGCTGCGAGCACCAGAGCGCCGCGCGCTTTCCAGGCCTCGCGGCACGCGCCTTCATTGTCAGCAGCTTCGGCAAGACTTACCACGTGACCGGCTGGAAAGTCGGCTACGTCGCAGCGCCTGCTTCCCTCACAGCTGAATTCCGGAAGGTGCACCAGTTCAATGTTTTCACCGTCAACACACCTGTGCAGTACGGCCTGGCCACCTACATGGGTGACGCCCGCCCTTACCTGGATCTGCCGGCCTTCTACCAGCGCAAGCGCGACCTGTTCCGCAAGGGGCTGGCCAAGACCCGCTTCAAGCTGTTGCCCAGCGAGGGCAGTTATTTCCAGTGCGTGGACATCTCCGAGGTCAGCGACCTGGGTGAAGCCGACTTCTGCAAATGGCTGACCAGCGAGATCGGCGTGGCAGCCATTCCGCTGTCGGCGTTTTATGGGAACGGTTTCGATCAACGCGTTGTCCGCTTCTGCTTTGCGAAGAAAGACGAGACGCTGAACATGGCTCTGGAACGCCTGGCCAAGCTTTAGCCCGCTATCTTATTGATAGCTATTGGCGCCCAGAAAACAAGGGCCAAGTGCCTGTTTCCCCTCACAGGTTCCGGCTTTACTTCTTTTTCAGCCATCGCGCTGCGCCTTTGGGCCGTCTGGCAGTGGGACGGATACCCTGCGCCGAAGCACCTTTCCTTTCGCCAACTGTAGGAACTCCCTGACGATCCGGCAGCGCGCCCTCCTGCCGTCATCTGCCTGCCAACGGGCAAGAATTCAGACACATAACAAGGAGTTCTTCATGTCGATTTCACTCATTCTGCTCATCATCCTGATCCTGATTCTGGTGGGTGCGTTGCCGACTTGGGGACACAGCCGAAGCTGGGGCTACGGTCCCAGCGGTGGTTTGGGACTGGTCGTCATCATCCTGATCGTCTTGCTGCTGATGGGCCGAATATAGAGCCTCAGAGCATCAGGCAAACCCTCTGAAAAAAAGGACTCGGCCAATGCGGCTCGAGTCCTTTTTCTTTGTGTGAAACGCGCCGTCGTGGTGGCCTGACTGTTCAACTGTTCAACTGGGCCCAAAGCTTGTCCAGCCGCTTGATGCTGACCGGCTGCGGTGTGCGCAGTTCCTGCGCAAAAAAGCTCACACGCAACTCCTCAAGCAGCCAGCGCAATTCCTGCAGCCGTGCATCCATCGCACCCTTGCGCTCTGCCACCAGGCGCCAGTAACGCTGTTCCTGCGGCCGCAGTTCGGCCAGGCGGGCCGCGTCACGCGCCGGGTCAGCACGCCATTTCTCCAGCCGCAAGGTGATGGCCTTGAGGTAGCGCGGAAAGTGCTGCAGCTGGGTGTACGGCGTGGCCGTCAGGAAACGTTTGGGCACCAGGCGCTGCAACTGCTGCGCCGCGTCCGTTGCCGCTTCGGCGGCATTTTTCGTGTCCTTGATCTTGCGCTGGGCCGCAGCAAACTCAATCAGGATGGTGGCCGCCAGCCGCGCAACCTCGCTGGCAATCAGCGTTAGTCGCCCGCGCCCGTCGGCGATGCGTTTCAAAAAATCAGTTTCGTTGGTCGGCAGCGGCTCCAGCAGAAAAGCCCGGTCCAGCGCCACTTCGATGATCTGCTCACGCAGTTCTTCCAGCGTGCCGCCGCCCGAGTTGTCGGCAGCGCGGCCGACCAGCATGTAGGCGGTGGCCATCTTCTGCAGGTCAGGCAGGTTTTTTTCGAGGTACTTGAGCGCATCCTTGATCTGCAGTGCAAAAAGACGCCGCAGTCCGGCGCGGTGTTTGGCAGCGGCCACATCGGGTTCGTCGAACACCTCGATGGTCACCGCGTCGCCCAGGTCGATCAGCGCCGGAAAACCAATCAGCGTCTGTTTGCCCTTGCTGATTTCCATCAGTTCGGGCAGCTCGCCAAAGCTCCAGCTGGTGTAGCGCTCGGGCGTTCGGACCGTGGCTGCTTTCTGGTTTGCTATGCTTTCAGGAGCTGTTTGCGCCCGCCCCTGCTGGGCTGGAGGCCGATTTGACTCTGAAGTATCGATATTTTCAGGCGCCACCCGAGTTTTCAGCCCGGCCAGTGCCTGGAAAGCCCCGCGCGCCTGCGAACCCAGCTCGCCCTTGAGCGCGCCGAGGTTGCGGCCCGTGCCGAGCTGGCGGCCATGTTCATCGACCACGCGGAAGTTCATGAACAGATGCGGCGGCAGCATGTCCAGCTTCATGTCGCCGCGCTTGATGTCCAGCGAAGTGGCATCGCGCACCAGCTTGAGCACGGCATCCGTCAGCGAACCGGCGCCAAACTTCTCAGGCTGCAGCAGCTCCGCCGCCATGCGCGCCGCCGTGTCCGGCAGCGGCACCAGGCGCGAGCGCGGCCGCTGGTGCAGGGTCTTGATCAATGCCTGGATCTTGTCTTTCAGCATGCCGGGCACCAGCCACTCACAGCGTTCTTCATTCACCTGGTTCAGCGCAAACAGCGGCACGTCAATCGTCACGCCGTCCTTGGCATCGCCCGGCTCATGCAAATAAGTCGCCAGGCAGTCGACGCCGCCGAGCCGCAGGGTTTTAGGGAAGGCCTGCGTCGTGATGCCGGCTGCCTCGTGGCGCATCAGCTCTTCACGACTCAGGAGCAGCAACTTCGGCTGCTTTTTGACTTCGTCCTTGTACCAGTGCTCGCAGCCCGCGCCCGTGCAGACGTCCGCCGGGAGTTGCTGGTCGTAGAAGGCGTAAATCAGTTCCTCATCGACCAGCACGTCCTGGCGCCGCGCCTTGTGCTCCAGGTCCTGCACCTGCTCAATCAGCTTGAGGTTGGCCGCCAGGAAAGGCAGCTTGGTGTCCCAGTTGCCGGCCACCAGGGCTTCGCGGATAAAGATCTCGCGCGCCGTCACCGGGTCGATCCGGCCGAAATTGACGCGCCGGCCGTTGTAAATCACCAGGCCATACAGCGTGGCCCGCTCCAGCGCCGTGACCTGCGCGGCCTTCTTTTCCCAGTGCGGGTCCAGCAGCTGCTTCTTCAGCAAATGCCCGGCCACCTGCTCCACCCACTGCGGCTCAATGTTGGCAATGCCGCGGCCAAACAGGCGCGTGGTTTCCACCAGCTCGGCAGCCACAATCCAACGGCCCGGCTTCTTGCTGAGTTTGGCGCCCGGGTGGCGGTAGAACCTGATGCCGCGCGCGCCCAGGTACCAGTCGTCTTCGTCGCTCTTGATACCGAGGTTGCCCAGCAGGCCGCACAGCATCGACAAATGCAGCTGCTCGTAACTGGCCGGCTTGGTATTCAGAACCCATTTCTGTTCCCCGACCACGCTGTGCAGTTGGGAGTGAATGTCGCGCCATTCGCGTACACGCCGGATATTGATGTAGTTCTCGCGCAGCAGGTTTTCGTACTGGCGATTCGTCAGCTTGTGCACCGCATCATGGCCGCCGCGCACATCGCCCAACCACTTCCACAGCTTGAGGTAGCCGCTGAACTCGCTTTTCTCGTCGTCGAACTTGGCGTGCTGCTGGTCGGCCTGGGCCTGCTTGTCCATGGGCCGGTCGCGCACATCCTGCACGCTGAGCGCGCTGGCGATCACCAGCACCTCGTCCAGCGCCTGACGGTCCCTGGCTTCCAGGATCATGCGGCCCACGCGCGGGTCCAGCGGCAGCTTGGCCAGGCTGCGGCCGACGGGGGTGAGTTCGTTGTCGTCGTCCACGGCGCCCAGCTCGGCCAGCAGCTGGTAACCGTCGGCAATCGCGCGGCCCTGCGGCGGCTCGATGAAGGCAAAACTTTCGATGGTGCCCAGGTGCAGCGACTTCATGCGCAGAATCACCGCGGCCAGCGAGCTGCGCAAAATCTCGGGGTCGGTAAAACGCGGGCGGCCCAGGAAGTCCTGCTCGTCGTACAGGCGGATGCAGATGCCGTCAGCCACCCGCCCGCAGCGTCCGGCGCGCTGGTTGGCGGCCGCCTGCGAGATCGGCTCGACCATCAACTGCTCGACCTTGTTGCGAAAGCTGTAGCGCTTGACGCGGGCCGTGCCGGCATCAATCACGTAGCGGATACCCGGCACGGTCAGCGAAGTCTCGGCCACATTGGTGGCCAGCACAATGCGCCGGCCGGTGTGGCCGTCGAAAATGCGGTCCTGCTCGGCCTGGCTCAAACGCGCAAACAGCGGCAACACTTCGGCATTGCGAAACAGCGGCTGGTGCGCCAAGTGTTTGCGCAGGTGGTCGGCCGCCTCACGGATTTCGCGCTCACCCGGCAAAAATATCAGGATGTCGCCGGCGCTGTGCGGATTGCGCCAGAGTTCGTCCACGCCATCGGCGATCGCATCGTTGAGGTCGTAGTCGCGCGACTCCTCGTAGGGCCGGTAACGCTGCTCAACCGGAAACATGCGCCCCGAAACCATGATGACCGGCGCCGGCCCCTTGCTTGAAGCAAAGTAGTCGGCAAATCGCTGCGCATCAATCGTCGCCGAGGTAATGACCACTTTCAGGTCCGGCCTGCGCGGCAGCAGCTGGCGCAGATAGCCCAGCAGAAAGTCAATGTTCAGGCTGCGCTCGTGCGCCTCATCGATGATGATGGTGTCGTAGGCCTTGAGCAGCGGATCGGTCTGCGTTTCGGCCAGCAAAATGCCGTCGGTCATCAGCTTGACCGAGGCGTCGCGGCTTAGTCTGTCCTGGAAACGCACCTTGTAGCCGACCACATCGCCCAGCGGCGTCTTCAATTCATCGGCAATGCGCTTGGCCACACTGGAGGCCGCAATGCGGCGCGGCTGGGTGTGGCCTATGAGTTTGCCCTGGCCTTGCGGATAATTGAGCTTGCCGCGGCCCATCGCCAGCGCAATCTTGGGCAACTGCGTGGTTTTGCCCGAGCCGGTTTCACCGCAGACGATGATGACCTGATGCGCTTCGATGGCAGCCGTGATCTCCTCGCGCTTGCCGGAAACGGGCAAGGACTCGGGGAAATCAATCTGCAATGAAACAGGAGGCACAGACAAAGGAAAAGGAGGCGAGGACACGGAATGAGGTTTCAAAGCCTCTGATTATCGACGCGGAAGGAACGGCGGCACCCAAACGCCAAAGCGCAAGCGCTCAAGCGGTTTCCGGCACCGGCAGTTCGACCGCTTCGCCGCTGGCGTTGTCAAACCAGGCCACCCGGCTCGCATAGGTCATGGCAGTGCGCGACATGGCCTTGCAGGCGGCCAACACGCCAGAGGCCTTGGCCGCCGGGTCGGACACCCACTGCACGCCGATGCCGATTTCGGCCTGCCAGCGGGTCTGCTCGCTCTCACGGCGGGACGCCTCCAGAACAGTGTTGAGCGTCACCGGCTTCGACAGACGAGCCCCGAGCCGATGCGCAAGACGGATCAACTGGCCGCTGTCGCTGCAGTTGCGGATGAGGAGCACAAAGCCGTCTTCGGAAAATCGCCCGGTCTCTACGTTGGCGGCCACCGAACGCTGAAGACGACCGGCACAGACGTAAAGCGCGTGATTGACCGCGGCGGTGCCATGCAGGCGCTCCAGCGTGTACAGGTTGCCTATGCTCACGACCATCACGCCCACAGACCGGGTTGGACGGCGCAAGGTTTCGCCCATCACGTCCGGGCCTGTTTCTTCGGCACCGTCAGGATCCCGTGCAGGCGGCGCTTCCTGTTCAGGCAACTCATCCCGTCGGCGCCGGAAAATATCACCTAACAACTGCCCTGTTTCGGTATGCGACCGCATGCGTGTGACCGGGTCATAACTGGGCCCAAGCGACATGACCTGATTCAGCTCGATCAGATAGGAATAGCGAGCCCAGAGAGCCGCCGCCATGGTGACGAGATAGGCCGTTCCAGAAAGCGCACTGACCGCATGCACCTGCCACGGCGCCTGGCCGCGCGCCAGGGCAATCCAGCCCAGACCGATCATGGCGATCAGCATGAAAAACACGCCGGACACCGCAGTCCAGGCCAGGCGATCCCCGCGATAGACACTGCGAAGCGACATACCCAATGCCAAAAGGCCCAGGGACCAGGCCACGCCCATGCCAAGCGCCAGGGACTGCTGCGGCGACAAGGCCCAGCTCACACCCATGCCACCCAGGGTCAAGGCAATCATCGCAAGCCTCGTACGAAACCGCGCCTTGCGCCCTTCCAGCAAACCCAGAATGGAAAACAGAAGATAGGCCAGAAAAGCCGCTACCAGCATGGCAATGTGCGTCAACACGCGCGCCAGCACGCCTTCATCTTCGATCGGGAGGCCGCCGAGAAAAGCGACCACAAAAAAACTGGATGCCGTGGCCGACAGGGCGGCGTTCAGAGAGATTCGATGAAGCGAACGGGCAAATGCCAACCCGGAGCCAGCCAGCATCAGGGCCGTCATGCCGAAATAGCACCCCCAGAAGCCGAACGCGAGTTTGTCCATGAATGGGCGGATTATCGGACGGAAAGGCCTCTTTCGCACCCGAGGCAACCCCTGCGCCGAGGCTCCGTCTGCCCCACTCCTCCCTTACACTCATCGCCATCGCCCGGAAAGCTGTGGCTTGTGCCCGGCTTTTCCGTTTTGCCGTCCTGTTGTTGACCCATCCGACCCCGAAAGCGCGCACATGTCCGCCGTCTTCAATTTCACCTTCGTCCCCTGGTTCCGTTCGGTGGCGCCCTATATCCACCTGCACCGCGGCAAGACCTTTGTGGTCGGCATCGCTGGCGAGGCCATCGCCGCCGGCAAGCTGCAGCATCTGGCGCAAGACCTGGCGCTGATCCAGAGCATGGGCGTGAAGATTGTTCTGGTGCACGGTTTTCGCCCGCAGGTCAACGAGCAACTGGCCGCCAAGGGCCACGAGGCCAAATATTCGCACGGCATGCGCATCACCGATTCGGTGGCGCTCGACTGCGCGCAGGAAGCCGCCGGCCAGCTGCGTTACGAGATTGAAGCCGCCTTCAGCCAGGGCCTGCCCAACACCCCCATGGCCGGCTCCACGGTGCGCGTCATCTCGGGCAATTTCATCACCGCCCGGCCGGTCGGCATTGTCGATGGCGTGGACTTCAAACACTCAGGCCTGGTGCGCAAGGTCGACACCAAAGGCATCCTGCGCACGCTGGACTTCGGCGCCATGGTGCTGCTCTCGCCTTTCGGTTTTTCGCCAACCGGCGAGGCCTTCAACCTGACCATGGAAGAAGTCGCCACCAGCGTAGCCATTGAACTGCAGGCCGACAAGCTGATTTTCATCACCGAAATTCCCGGCATCCGCATCAACCCCGGTGAGCCCGAGAGTGAAGACAATCCGATCGACACCGAACTTCCGCTGGCGACGGCCGAAAAACTGCTCGCGCAACTGCCCAATGCCACCCAGCCGACCGACACCGCCTTCTACCTCCAGCATTGCGTGAAGGCCTGCAAGGCCGGCGTGGAGCGCAGCCACATCCTGCCGTTTGCGGTGGACGGTTCCCTGCTGCTGGAAATCTATGTGCATGACGGCATAGGCACCATGGTCATTGACGAAAAACTCGAAAGCCTGCGCGAAGCCACCGCCGATGATGTGGGCGGCATTCTGCAGCTGATCGAGCCTTTTGAAAAAGACGGCACGCTGGTCAAGCGAGACCGCACCGAAATTGAACGTGACGCCGACCTCTACACCGTGATCGAGCACGACGGCGTCATCTTCGGCTGCGCCGCGCTTTACCCCTACCCCGAAGCCAAAACCGCCGAGATGGCCGCACTCACCGTGTCGCCGCAAACCCAGAGCCAGGGCGACGGCGAACGCATTCTCAAGCGCGTCGAGCAGCGCGCCAAACTGATGGGCCTGGACAGCATTTTTGTGCTGACCACCCGCACCATGCACTGGTTCATCAAGCGCGGCTTTGTGCAGGTGGACCCCGAATGGCTGCCCGAAGCACGCAAGCGCAAATACAACCTGAACCGCAAAAGCCAGGTGCTGGTCAAAAAACTGAGCTGAATGTGGATGGGAGCAGGCTTCAGCCCGGCTCTGCCCCGGCAGGTCTGAAGATCGCGAAGCTGCCGCTGGCCCTGGCCACCAGAACATCGTCGACATACACCGAAGACTCCATGTTGGCGACACGTCTTCCCTTGTTCACGACCTCGCTAAGGCACACCAGTTGCCCACCCAGGACGGGCTTGAAATAGTTGATCTTGATCTCGATCGTTGCGCAAAGCTCCCCGGGCTCCAGCGTCGGGTAAAGCGCGGCACCCATGCCTGTATCGGCCAGCGTGAATGTCACGCCGCCATGCACACGCCCCGTCGAGTTGCGGTGAAAGGCCGCGACCTCCAGCGTGGAGCGGCTGCGCCCGCCGGCCTGCGCCTCGATCTGCATGCCGACGTGTTCAACAAAACGAAGTTTCACGCTCTCCATCGGTGACAAACCTCAGGCCGGGCGCCGGGCCAGCAAAGCCCATACGCCGGCGGCCGCGAGCAGCGAGCCTCCCGCGATGTTGAAACGCCGTTGCGCACGTGGCGAAGCCAGCAGCTTGCGCGCCGAGCCGGCAAACACCGCGTACAAGGTGGCATTGAGTGTGGCCAGCAGCACAAAGGTGACGGCAAGAACCCACAGCTGCTGCGTCAACCCGGCGTCCGGTGTGATGAATTGCGGCAAAAAGGCCACGAAGAAAACAATGCCCTTGGGATTAAGCGCCGTGACCAGCCAGGTGTGGGCAAACAGCTTCCAGCGCGAGCCCGGCGCCGCCGGCGTGGCCAGCTCTGCGGGCGAGATGCCCGCGCGCAGCAGCTTGATGCCCAGGTAAAGCAGGTAAAGGCCGCCAGCCCATTTGACCACCGTGAACCAGAACGCCGAAGTGGCCAGCAGCGCCCCCAGGCCGAGCAACGACAACAATAAAGCCGTCGAGTCACCGAGTGCGACCGCCGCCACCAGCGGCACATTGGCACGCCGGCCATGCGCCATCGAATAGCTGATCACAGTGAGGATGGTCGGGCCCGGAATGATGAGCAGAACCACCGATGCGGCCACAAAGGCCAGCCAGACTTCGAGGGACACGGAAATTCT
The DNA here is from genome assembly GCF_002001015.1 of Polaromonas sp. A23. Classification (GTDB taxonomy): domain Bacteria; phylum Pseudomonadota; class Gammaproteobacteria; order Burkholderiales; family Burkholderiaceae_C; genus Polaromonas. Next base: position 278,543 of record NZ_MUNO01000026.1, read on the forward strand.
CCTTAAAGGGTTGGGCAGGTTTTCAATCGCATGTTACGGCTTGCCGGGGCGCCGGTCAGTTGGTCAGTTGGTCAGTTGGAGACCTGCCCATATTTCCTCCGCAAACGTGCATGGCGATGCCGGAAGACAAGTCTGTAGACGGGCATTAGCAAGGCAGTCAGCAGCGGCACGCGCCCCACCACCGAAATATGGTCAATCACCCGGCAGCCTCCCGCTGCAGGAAGCAGCTTTCGTTCATGGTTCCATTCGCGGTTCAGCCACGAGGAAGAATTTTCCTGGAAACCCTCGCCGGCATCGATGTGTTTCAGGCGAAACGAGTGCAGATCGACCGGCAGCACACCCAGCAACAACACCCAGCTCCTGAACAGGAGGCGACCAGACTCCCAGCGCTCCGGTGGGTAGTCCCGCCACGCCAGGGGTGCGGTCATCCTGACAAGTGGCCATAGTTCCCAGTTCACGGAATTCATGAACGTCGATGCCCACAGCGTCGAAGGCGAAACATTGAGCGTTGAGTCAATCGTGAATTCTTCTTGCATGTCAGGTTTTACAAACAGGAAGGAGGAAGGGTGAAGGGCAACGCCGGCGTTTGCCGCGTACGCAGCCCAGCCTGTGGGTGTTGTTCACGCACGATTTTCAGCCCGCGGCTAGCCTGCATTTTTATAGGTATCCGCTCCGTGCGGAGCCGCAGCAAATTCTTTCAGCTTCTCCGCCTTTGCAGAAAACGCCTGCAATGCGGGAAACGCAGCTGCCGGAACAACTTCCGACAACATCATCTGTGTGAAATGCCACGCCACCGCCACAGACACGCCGCCCTGGTCGATGGTCAGGCTTTCATGTGCCAGGGGTTTGAGCCGGCACTCGGACTCCAGCGCGTCATAGGCGGCCAGCAACTGCCCCGTAACCCGCGACAACCAGGGCGCATGTTGCTTGTCAGCGGGCCGCAGGTCCCGCTCGTAAATGATCTGGACACTTTTTTCGCATGCGGCCAGGGCCAGGCCGGTCAGTCGCAGGATGTGCTGGCGCTCCGCCGCCTTTTCCCTCACTAGGGATTTACCGGGAGCAGCCAGGCTCTCGGCGTAGTCAATGATCAAGGTGGAATCCATCAGCACCGTGCCGTCGTCACACACCAGGGAAGGAGCCTTGACGACTGGATTGATTTCCCGGAACTGCTCGAAGGTCCGGAAAACCGAGATCGACCGGTGCTCAAAAGGCAGCCCCAGCAATTGAAGAGACACCGCAACCCGGCGAACGTAAGGCGAGTCGAGCATTCCGATAAGTTGCATGAATTCCCTTGTGATTCCTGTTGAACGAATTATTGTTGGGCGGCCATTTTTGCTATTTTTTCCAATAGCGCTTCACGCCGCGCCAAGCTGGCGGCCGGCCAGTAAATCTTGCGGTCGTAATACGCCGGCACGGCCGGCGTGCCTTCCGGCAACACCACCCAGGGCTGTTTTGACGCGGTGAAAATGTGGATATTGGGCGGCAGGTGATCAGGCTCGTCCAGCGTGCCAACACGCACAAAACGAACGGAAGGCCCGGCGCCTGAATAGTTGCTCCACAGAGCCACCCGGCATTGCGGGCAGCGCGCAATCTTCTGGCCCTTGCCGCTGGCCGAGGGCGTGTCCACCACCTCCGGCGCACCGGCCAGCAAGGTGACCCGGTCCGCTTCGATCATCGCGTTCAGCGCAAACGACGCGCCACTTTCACGCTGGCACCAACGGCAGTGGCAGCAATGCACAAAAAGCGGGGCAGATTCCAGCTGGTAGCGAACCGTGCGGCAATCGCAGCCTCCTTGCAGTGGGTAAACATTCGGGGCCGGCATGACTGCGCTTCAGGCGGCGGCAATCTGGCGCAAGGCCTGTTCAAACACTTCGGGAGGCTGGCCGCCCGAGATCAGGTGCTTGTCGTTGATGATGATGGCCGGCACCGAGTGAATGCCTTGCTGCAGGTAAAACTGCTCGCGCTCACGCACCGCGTCGGCGTATTCGCCGGAAGCCAGGATTTCTGCCGCACGCACCGCATCCAGGCCGACCTCGCCGGCCACGCGGGCCAGCACCTCGTGCGAGCCCGGGTTTTCGCCGTCGGTGAAATAGGCCTTGAACAGGGCCTGCTTGAGCGCGAGCTGGCGCCCCTCCTCCTCGGCCCAGTGCAGCAGGCGGTGCGCGTCGAAGGTGTTGTAGACGCGGTTGCGCGCGCCCACGGTGAAGGTAAAGCCCAGTTCCTGCCCGCGTGCGCGGATCATTTCGCGGTTGCGCGCCAGCTGCTCGGGCGTGGAGCCATATTTTTCAGCGAGGTGTTCGCCAACGTCCTGGCCCTCGGCCGGCATCTGCGGGTTCAATTCGAACGGCTGAAAATGAAGCTCGGTCTGCACCTGGCCGGCAACGCGGCCTATTGCTTCCTCCAACGACTTGAGGCCAATGGCGCACCAAGGGCAGGACACATCGGAGACGAAGTCGATTTTCATTTTTGCCGGTGCGGGGGAGTTCATGCGTATGTCCTTGACAGAGAGGTAGGAATTCAGGATCAATGGTAATGACTATCGAGCAACCCCGCCCGCCGCCGGGCCAACTGGCTTCTCGTTCATCTCGGTGAAAAATGTTTCAGAATACGTCCTGGCTGCCCCGCCGGGGCCTTCTACGTTTCTTCGTGTTTGCAACCAGGACACCCCATGCTCCAACTCCGCCCCAACTGCGAATGCTGCAACAAGGACTTGCCCAACGAGTCACCCGAGGCGCGTATCTGCACCTTTGAATGCACTTTCTGCAGCGATTGCGCCACCGGCAAACTCAACGGGATTTGCCCCAACTGTGGTGGTGAACTGGTAGCCCGGCCACGCCGGCCCGCCGGGAAACTTCTCAAGTACCCGGCGTCCACTGAACGGGTATTCAAACCTGCCGGTTGTGGAGCTGCGTCATGACCGCCACCACCCTGCTTCTTTTTTCTCTGGTAGCGCTGGCGGTCATCGCCACGCCCGGGCCCACCGTGCTGCTGGCCCTGGTCAATGGTTCCCACTATGGCGTGCGCCGCTCGGTGCCCGGCATGCTGGGGGCAGTTGTGTCGGACTTTGTGCTCGTCGGCGCGGTGGCGCTGGGTCTGGGTGCACTGCTGGCAGCATCGGAGTTCTGGTTTTCGGTGCTGAAGTGGGTGGGCGCGATTTACCTCGCCTGGCTGGGCTTGCGCATGTTGCGTTCGCGCGGCGGGTTTGAGCTGCCGGCAGATGGCACGGCGAAGACCCAGCATGGCGGCCGGGCGATTTTCATGAAGTCTTTCCTGGTGGCCGCGACCAACCCCAAGGGTTACCTGTTCTGCTCGGCCCTGCTGCCGCAGTTCATTGACCCGGTGGCCGCGCAAACGCCGCAGTACCTCACGATCGCCATTGTTTTCGCCTCGCTGGACTTCAGCGTCATGCTGGCGTATTCATTTGTGGGCGCACGCGCCATTCGCCTGCTCAAGGCATCGGCCACCCGGTGGCTGGACCGTGCGTGCGGCGGCGCGTTGCTGGCACTGGCCGGTTCGCTGGCGTTTTACCGCCGCGCCAATTCATGAACGCATAAAAATGCATTTACTGCTTGAGTTTTTCAAGCAGGAAGTCGATGAACAAGCGCACCCGCAAGGGCACGTGCCGCCCGTGCGGGTACAGCAGTGAAAACGGCCGTGACCGCCCCGCAAAAGGCTGCAACACCTCTTGCAGCCGGCCCTGGCGCAAGTCTTCCTCGACGATAAAACGGTAAGTCTGCAGCAGGCCCGCGCCATGCCGGGCCAGCGTCACCCCGCCCAACAGGTCTTCCGAGCAGCAGTAACCACCGCTGGTAGCCACATCCAGCTCCTTGCCCGCATGGCTGAACAGCCACGGGATTTTCTGCCCGCTGCTGGGCAACAAAAACTGGATGCAGTCATGCTGCTGCAAAGCCTCCAGCGAGGCCGGCGTTCCCGCCTGCTGCAGGTACGAAGGCGCGGCCACCACCACCAAAGCGGCATCTTCAAGCTTGCGCGCGACCAAGCCGGAGTCGGGCTGTGCACGCCCGCGTATGGCCAGGTCGTAGCCCTCGTCGGCAAAGTTGACATTGCGGTTGCTCAGGTTGACCTCGACCTGCACCGCCGGATAAAGGGCGCGAAAAGCAGGCAGCAGAGGCAGCACGCGGTAATGCCCATACGGCGTTGGGAGGCTGATGCGCAGCACACCGGCGGGTACCAATTGCTGGCCTGTGGCTTCGCGCTCGGCCTCCACCAGTTGTCCCAGGGCCTGCCGCACCTGTTCAAAGTAAGCGCGGCCGGCTTCGGTCAGCCGTATCTGCCGCGTCGTGCGCGTGAAAAGCCGCACGCCCAGTCTCTCCTCCAGACGCGACACCGAGCGGCTCACGGCAGCGGGCGTGAGGCCGGCACTTGTTGCCGCCGCCGTGAAGCTGCAGAGCTCTGCCGCAAGGCAAAAAAGCTCAATGCTTCCCAGCTGAAGATCATCGAATTGACGGGTCATGGTTTTTGATTTTCTGTGGATTATCTATTACGCCATGTAACTTATGAAGTTCATCAACCTGTATTTATCTCGCCAAACATCATCAATAGCATGAGGCCTTCCCAACTCAACTTGTTCAAGGAACCCCATGAAACTGTTTTTTTCACCTGGCGCCTGCTCACTGGCGCCCCACATCGTTCTGAAAGAAACGCAGCAGGCGTTCAAGCTTGAAAAAGTTGACACGGCCACCCACACCACCGCAGGCGGCGCCGACTACTACGCCATCAACCCCAAGGGAGCCGTACCCGTGCTGGAGCTTGAAAACGGCGAGCGCCTGACCGAAGGCCCCATCATTGCGCAATACATTGCCGACAAGGCAGCCCGCGCCGACTTGCTCCCGGCCGCCGGCAGCATGGAGCGCTACCGCGTGATGGAGTGGCAGAACTACATCACCTCGGAGCTGCACAAAACCTTCACGCCACTGTTCAACCCGGATCTGGACAGCAGCGCCAAGAAAACCCTGGCCAGCGTCCTGCGCAAAAAATACGAATGGGTCAACACCCAGCTGCAGTCCAAAGACTATTTGCTCGGCCAGTCTTTCACCGTGGCCGATGCCTATTTGTTTGCGGTGACGGGTTGGGCCAAATATGTGTCGCTGGACTTGGCGGACCTGAAGCACCTGCAGGATTTCCTGGCGCGCGTAGCCGGTCGGCCCGCGGTGCGCGAGGCCCTGAAGGCCGAAGGACTGCTGGCATGAGCCGCTGGAAAACCACGGCCCTGACCCAAAGGCTGGGCCTGGCGGCGCCTATTGTGCAAGGCCCCTTCGGAGGCGGCCTCTCTTCCGTGGCGCTGACCGCGGCGGTCTGCGAAAGCGGTGGCCTGGGCTCGTTCGGGGTGCATCACCTGACAGGCGCGCAAATTGAAGAGACGGCGCAGGCCATACGCCTCAAAACAAAACGGCCTTTCGCATTGAACCTGTGGGTGCCGCATGAAAACAGCGAGGACCCGCCACTCACAGACCCGCAGTTCGAGCAGCACCTGTCACTGCTCGCCCCCTACTTCAAGGAGCTCGGCGAACCGCTGCCGACCCGGCCCGAGCGTTTCAGCCCGCGCTACGAAGATCAGGTGGCAGGCTTGCTGGCGGCCCGACCCGCCGTGTTCAGTTTTGTTTTCGGCATTCCGTCGCCGGACATCCTGCGCCAATGCAAGGCGCTTGATATCGTGACTGTGGGCGCCGCCACAACGCCTGAAGAGGCGATGGCGCTCGACAGCGCCGGCGTCGACATGGTGGTGGCAACAGGCTTTGAGGCCGGCGGGCACCGCGTGTCTTTTCTGCGCCCGCCCGAAAACTCGCTCACCGGTACGCTCGCGTTAATCCCCCAAGTGGTCGATGCGATCAAGGCGCCGGTCATTGCCGCGGGCGGCATTGCGGACGGGCGCGGCATTGCAGCCGCCCTGGCGTTGGGCGCTCAGGGGGTGCAGATCGGCACGGCTTTCCTGGCCTGCGTCGAGTCATCGGCCAGCGACATCCACCGCCAAAAATTGTTCAGCCCTGACGCCAGATACACCGCCCTCACCCGCGCCTTCAGCGGGCGCCTGGCGCGCGGCATTGAAAACCGCTTCATGAACGAGCTGAAAGCACATGAGGGTGGTATTGCGCCCTACCCGGTCCAGAACTGGCTGACAGGCCAGCTGAAACCAGCGGCCATTGCCCAGGGCAGAACAGACTTGATGTCGCTCTGGTCCGGTCAGGCTGCACCGCTGCTCAGGCACCGGGACGCGCGCTCGCTGATGCAGGCGCTGCAGCAGCAAACCGACGACGCGCTCAGGCGGGTTGCCGGGTCAGTCTGCCCCTCAAATAGGACTTGTCTGATGACAACGCATGGCGATAGATTTACTGTAGAGGCCTAACTGGGGGTGCCTCTATGGAGGTACCTGTAGGTACCCATGAATCCCTATGCATCCGCACCCCTTTATGAAGACCGCCGCCAGGCCGGCCGTGTGCTGGCCGGCGCGCTGGCGCATTACCGTGGCCGCCCCCGCTTGCTGGTGCTGGCCCTGCCGCGTGGCGGCGTACCCGTCGCCTATGAAGTTGCCATGGCACTGCAAGCGCCGCTGGATATTTTTGTGGTGCGGAAGCTGGGATTTCCGGGCTACGAGGAATTTGCCATTGGAGCGATTGCCAGCGGCGGCGTGCGTGTGATGAATCCGTTGCCCGGCATGACGGTGCCACCCGACGCACTGGCAGACGTGGTGGCGCGGGAGCAAGCCGAACTGATACGGCGCGAGAAGCTTTACCGCGGCCCGCGTCCAGCGCCGGACTTGTGTGGCCGGACGGTAATCGTTGTGGATGACGGACTGGCTACCGGCGCCACCATGCGCGCGGCGCTACTGGCTGTACGCCAACAGGCACCAGCGTGGCTGGCGGCGGCCGTTCCCGTGGGCGCTGCGGACAGCTGCGAAGCACTGCAGGACGCGGCTGACGAAGTGGTTTGCCCGGCCACGCCGGAACCGTTTGACGCCGTTGGCTTGTGGTACCGCCGGTTTCCGCAGACCAGCGACAACGAGGTGCAGACATTGTGCGAAGACGCACATGCAAGGGAAAAGAAGTTCCAGGCTTTCTAATGGAAATCACGGCTGGAAGTACCCAGCCGCCCAAGCAGCGGCGTCAGGTCTTCAAGCCGGTGCGCCACCAGGTTGCGCACGGCGCCATACCCTTCCAGGGTGCCACTTTCTTCGCTGCGCTGCCACACGCCGTACACCGCCAGCAGCCGCGCATGCACCACCTCGCTGCGCTGGTTTTCGCGCAGCGACTTCCACACGATCACATTGACCGGGCCAGTCTCGTCTTCCAGCGTGATGAAGATGGTGCCCTTGGCGGTTTGCGGCTGCTGGCGCACGGTGACAATGCCGCAAGCCGCAACCTCTCGCCCGTTGGGCAGGGCATTCAGTTCACCGGCGCTCAGCAACCCTCGCCTGGCCAGCCGCGGCCGCAGCAGGGCCACGGGATGGCGCCGCAACGTGAGGCCGGTGGCCCGGTAGTCGAACAGGATGTTTTCGCCTTCAGGTGTTTCGGGCAACTGCAAGGCGGTCTCGTGTGTAGGCACGGCCTTGAGCAGTTCGGGCGCCGGCTTGATGGCCGAGGCTTCCCACACCTGCTGGCGCCGGTGGCCGGCCAGCGGCCGCAAGGCGTCGGCGGCCGCCAGCGCATTGATCTCCAGCGTGCCCAGCCGGGCGCGCGAGACCAGGTCTTCGGTGGATGTAAAAGGCGCTTGCGCACGCGCGGCCATCACACGCAGAGCCGCGGCTTCGGGCAAGCCTCCCACCAGACGTAAACCCAGGCGGACGGCGGGCTGGTTTTTCCTCCGTTCGGGCGCCAGGCAAACGGTTGGCTCCTCCAGCGTGCAATCCCATTCACTGGCAGTCACGTCCACGGCGCGCACCTCCACACCATGCTTGCGCGCGTCCTGCACCAGTTGCGAGGGCGTGTAAAAACCCATGGGCTGCGAGTTGACCATGGACGCCAGGAAACAGGCCGGCTCATGGCATTTGAGCCAGCTGCTCACATACACCAGCTTGGCGAAACTGGCGGCGTGACTCTCGGGGAAACCGTAATCGCCAAAGCCCAGGATCTGCTTGAAGATGCGCTCCGAAAACTCGGTGCTGTACCTGTTTTTCACCATGGCGTTGACCAGCCGGCCATGGAAACGCTCGACCCCGCCCTTGCGCTTCCACGCCGCCATGGAACGGCGCAGATCGTCGGCCTCCCCCGGCGTGAAGTCGGCGGCAATCATGGCGATCTGCATCACCTGCTCCTGGAAGATCGGTATGCCGAGCGTGCGCTCCAGCGCGGGGTTGAGCGCCGGGTATTCAGGCTTGATCTCTCCGCCCTTCCGGAGGTGCTCCCTGTTTTTCAGGTAGGGATGCACCATGCCGCCCTGGATGGGCCCGGGCCGCACGATGGCCACTTCCACCACCAGGTCGTAATAGCCGCGCGGCTGCAGGCGCGGCAGCATGGACATCTGCGCGCGGCTTTCGATCTGGAACACGCCCACGGTGTCGGCCGCACAGATCATGTCGTAGGTCGGTTTGTCGTCCGGCGCAATGGTGTGCATTTCAAGAGCGCTGCAGCGTGTGCGGTTCACCATGTCCAGGCAGCGCCTGATGGCCGACAACATGCCCAGCGCCAGCACGTCCACCTTGAGCAGGCCCATGGCTTCCAGGTCGTTCTTTTCCCACTGGATGATGCGGCGGTCTTCCATGGAGGCCGGCTGGACCGGCACCAGCCGCGTGAGCTTGCCCTGCGTCAGCACAAAGCCGCCGACATGCTGGCTCAGGTGGCGCGGAAATCCGATCAGCTGCACGGCCAGGCCCAGCCACTGGGTGATGGCGCCGGCCTCGCTCTGCAGCCCGGCCTCTTCAATTTTCTGCTTCAGCGCATCGCTTCCATCAAACCAGAAATGCTCCCGCGCGAAACGTTCGACCAGTTCGGGCGCGATCCCCAGCGCCTTGCCGGCATCGCGTATCGCGCTGCGCGGCCGGTAGCTGATGACGGTGGCGGCAATGGCGGCACGGTCGTGGCCGTACTTGCCATAGATGTACTGGATGACTTCCTCGCGCCGCTGGTGTTCGAAGTCCACGTCGATGTCGGGCGGTTCCCTGCGCTCGCGGCTGATGAAGCGCTCGAACAGCAGACTGCTTTCCTCGGGACTGACGGCCGTGACTTCCAGGCAATAACAGACCAGCGAATTGGCCGCGGAGCCGCGTCCCTGGCAGAGGATTTCCTGCTGCCGGGCAAACCGCACGATGTCGTGCACCGTGATGAAATACATCTCGTAGCCCAGCTCTTCAATCAGGGCCAGCTCTTTCTCGACCTGTGCCTGGCGCTCAGGAAGCATTCCATCGGGGTAACGTCTTTTTGCACCCTCTGCCGTCAGGCGCCGCAGGCACTGCGCCGGCGTTTCAGCCGCGGGCACCATGTCTTCCTGTGGGTACCGGTACATGGCGCGGATCTCGTCCAGGCTGAAGCTGCAACGCGCCGCCACCTCGAGCGTGGCGCGCAGCAGCGCGGCCGGGTAAATGCTGCCAAGGCGCATGCGCGGGCGCAAATGTGCCTCGGCATTGGCCTGCAGGGCAAAGCCGCATTCATGCACGGTTTTCCCCTGCTGAATGGCCGTCATCACATCATGCAGCGGCTTGCGCGAGCGCACATGCATGAGCACGTTGCCGGCCGCCACCAGGCGAATGCCGGTACGCTCCGCCACGTCCTGCAGCTGCTGCAGGCGCAGCGCGTCGTCCAGACCCTGCAGCAGCTCGACTGCCAGCCAGGAATTTATGCCAAAAAGGCCTGTAGCCCAGGCGGCGTGTGCGCCAAGCGCTTCTGTATCGATAGCGCCCGGCAGGGGCGCGAGCAAGACCTCGCAATCGGCCAGCAGCGCAAAATCGCTCTCGACCATAGCCACGCGGTAGCTGCCTTTGTCGATGACGTCGCCGGCCTGCCTGGCCGCGGTGATGAATTCGCACAGGTTGCCCCAGCCCGCCGCGTTGTGCGGCAACACGACCAGGCGGAAAGGATGGCCGGCCTGCACCAGGAACTCGGCGCCCGGCAAGAGCTGGAACCCCAGTTCCTTGGCAACTTCATGCGCCCGCACCACACCGGCCACCGAACATTCGTCGGTAATGGCCAGCGCCCGGTAGCCGAGCCCTGAGGCGCGCGCTACCAGTTCCTCGGCATGCGAGGCGCCGCGCTGGAAGCTGAAGTTGCTCAGCGCATGCAGCTCGGCGTAGTCGGGAAGCGCGTAGGTGGACATGAATGGAATGCGGCGTGCCGGCTCAGGCAAAAAAACCATGCAGGTACCAGGCGCGCTGCTGGGCCGACTGTGGCGCGGCCACCAGGCGCTCGCTGTAAATCCACAGCAGGTCGCCCTGCCGGCTGCGGTAGACAAAGTAGTCGCGCAGGGCCCAGGGCTTGTCGCACACCCCCGCGCTGCGGGCGGCGTCGCCATCGGCCCGCAGCCATTCGGCGGCCTCCAGCCGCTGCGGCCCGACGAGCCGCACCAGCTTGCCCTGCCACACAGGGCTGTTGCCGGAGGTCGCCAGCCGCAGCGGTTCGGGCAGCAGCCAGGTGGGGTACAGCGCTTCGGTGCAGGTTTCGCCTGCCGCCTGATGTTTCAAGCCTTTTTGGTCTTTTGCCCTTATAGCGCGGGCACCACCAGCTATGGATTGAATAGCACTCCTCGCATTCACCCAGCGCTGCATCTGCTCGGGTCGGTGGTCCGCGGCGGGCTGCCAGGCCTGCACTTGCGCATCGCCCAGGCGCGCGCTCAAACGCTCGATCAGCTCGACCGCGCTGTCGCCCTGCCGGCGTTCTTCCATTAGCAGGCTGCCGGTGGCTGCCGCAGCGTCCGCCAGTTTTTCGGTGACGAGTGAATACAGGCTCAGGCTGTGCACGGGTGCCGGCAGTTTTTGCTGCGCCAGGTGTTCGGCCACCAGGCGCGTGACATGGCGCAGGTCCTGCGCGGGCTGGGCCGTGCGCACCTCCATCTCGCCGGTGGGCGGAACATCGCGGCGCCGGTCCAGGTGCCAGACCAGTTTGAGCGCGCATATCCCGCTCTGCCGGCCCAGCAGCCAGGCCTGCAGGTGTGCCAGCAGCCGCCCGGCCCCGGCCATCAGCGCCGGGCCGTGCGTGACCAGCGCGTTGAGCTCGAGCTTTTCTTCAAAGTGTTCGGGCAGCACCAGCCAGTCGTAGCTGTCGGGCACGCTGCCGCGCGCGCGATCCAGCGCCTCCAGCAGCTCCGCACCGAAGCGCCGGGCCACGCCATCGCGCGGCAGCCGCAACACGTCGTCCCAGTTGCGGCAGCCGATACGCTCGAGCACGCCCAGGTGCGAGCGCGCCGCGCTCAGGGTGTCCATGGGCAGGGCCGCCACCCGTGTGCGGGCCTGCCCCGGCTGGCTGGCGGCATGGCGCAAACGTCCCAGCGCTATCAAAGAAGTAGCACCTTGCGCCCGCTCTATAAGGGCCAGCGCCCGATTTGATTCAAAAAATAGCGTGATCCGCTGTTCCAGCAGCTGCATCAACCGGGCCAGGCCGCCAAACAGGCGCAGGCTGCCCGTCACATCTACCAGCACGGCTTCGTCCACCTGCGCCACCTGCGGCGACAGGCCCAGCGCAATGCTGGCCACGGCCTGCTGCACCGTAGCTTCATCCCACACGGCCTGGCCGGGCTCAGTGGTGATCGAGGTGTGCAATGCGATCCAGCAGCGCATGGATGGGGCTTTGCGGTGAGGTGACGGGAAGCGACACCAGCGAAGGCAGCAGCATGGGCGCGGCCTCTTCGCGCTGGCGGCGCACGCGCTCGCGACTGGCAGCCAGCAGCGCCGACAGGCGTGCCGGCCGCGTGGCCAGCAGCAGCGGCGCGGCCAGCGGCGGGCCGCGCCGCTTGAGCACATGCACCTGCAGGTTGCCCTGTTCGCTCACCACCCCTTCGAGCAGCAGGCGCAGCGGCGCAGGGGAAGACTCAAGCTGTGCGCGCAGCGGCCGGAACACAAACAACAGCTTGTTGTGCGCATGCGCGGCAATCTGCAGGCGGCGCAAATGCGCACTGCGGGCATCGGGCAGCCAGGCCAGCACGGCAGCCACGTCGGCGCACTGCAGGGCTTCGCGTGTGGCCCACAGCAGCGTTGGCCCCTGGCTGCGCACACACAGGATGCGCGGCATGTCGAGCCGGCGTGCACCCAGCGCCGGCCCGAACGGCAACCAGGGCGCACCCACCAGCACCATGAGCTGCGCCGGCGCCGCCGCCTGCACGGTGGCCAGCGCCGGCGCCAGCAACCCCCATTCATGCAGGCCGGCTTGCGGCTGCAGCATCTCCACCAGCGCGCCCTGCGGCCAGCCGCTGCCGGGCAAAATCTGGTTGAGCGCCGCATAACCCGTGTCCACCGTTGTCAGGCTCGCGCTGCCCAGCTCGCCGGCGCGCCAGACATCTGCGTGGAGCATCATTCCAGGTGGCAAGGCGCTCGCAGTGGCGCACCGGGGAGAAGCCAGAGTGAATGAAGCAGGAGAAAACGCGGGCATGGAAAAAAGCGATAAAATACTGTTTATATGTACAGTATTACACCTTTTCAGACTAGAGTGGAGAATCAATCTCTTTGGAATTGCACACCATGAAAACCGCCCTCCGGCGGGCTGGCAGCGTTGCTGTCCTGTTGCTGGCTGCGGCTTGCTCCAGAGAACCTGAAACGGTTGCCGTGGCCAACGCGCCCACAGCGCAGTCGCCCAGCGTGAAGCCGGGTTTCGTCAACAAGGTGTGGGAAGTCAGCCTGTCCACGGGAGTTTCCCCCGGCACGCTGTACGCGTTTTTGTCTGACGGCACGCTGGTGATCACCTCGCCCAACAGCAAGGCAGCCTTCGGCGCGTGGACTTATACCAACGGCGCGCTCACGATGACGGAGGAGTCACAGGAGTACAAGGTCGACATCCTGAAACTGAGCCCTGAAGAACTCAGGCTCAAAAGTAACAACCCGGGCGGCAGCATTGAAATTTTGCTGGTGCCGGCACGGGTGGCACCGCTGCCGCCCTGAGCGCGGTGGGCGCCAAGAAGAATTCTTTCGGGGAAACTGACGGAGCCTTGACGGCTGCGGGCCCGCTCAACTTGTTTCTGCTGGCCGTGCCGATCAACCTACCGGATGAATCACCTTGCTGCTGGGCTCGGATTCGTTTTCCACCCACCAGTTGATCCACAGGCGTTGCGCCGGGTTGCCAGCGTCGTCGGGTTCAATCGTCATGAAATTGCGCGCACCGATCAGGCGGCGTGAGGTGGTGGGAAATTCATACATGGCGGCGGTGATGCCGCGGTCTACGGTTTCCACTTGCTGGCAGGCCTGCTCCAGGAAATAACGCGCCATGGCAGGCGGCGCCGGGTGCACGATGCCGCTGCTGGTGAGCTGGTTGATGACCTGGGTGTTGGCAGACCCCGCGTCGCGCTGCGACTCGAGCACACCCACCGCTGCCACATGCACGTCGCCACTGACCAGGCTGACACGGCACGAGGTGTCCTTGCTGAACTTGAACAGGCGGTGCACCAGGCGCAGCCGCTCGGCGCGATGCGCGGCGCAGGTCCAGTGGTCGCGCAAATCGTCTTCCAGCTCCTGCTGGCCAGGCAGGATGCCCAGCATTTTTTCCAGCAGCTCGAAACTGGGGTGGACCACCGGAATGCTGCTCATCAGCACCAGGTGTTTCATGCCGGTTTGCGCATCGAGCCACTTGTAAGCGGCACGCCAGCTGGCTTCACTCATGACCTGCGTGCTTTGCAGGTTGTTGCCGCTCTTGCGCTCCGGCGCGCGTTCGCTGCGCATGTCCAGCGCCAGCACGCCAACGTTGCCCACACGGTAGCCCGAGCTGAAAGCAGGCTGGTCGGGCAGCGTGCAAGGCGGTGGCCGGTCCTGGGGGCTGTGCCGCTGAAACAGCGCGAAGTATTTTCTGGCGACCGCAAAAATGCCCTGGTACACCGGGCAGTCGTGATCTTCCGCAGGGTAGGAGCCCCAGCCGTCGAAGATGTCGTGGTCGTCCCACATCATCACGCTGGGCAGGCCCGCGAGTGCCTGCGCCACTTCGGGCTGAGCCCAGCGCTGGAGATACAGGTCTTCAAAAAATGTAGACACCTGCGCCTGCAGCACGGCCGTCCAGGGCGCCTTGCGGCGCTTGTCGCGAGGCAACTGGGACCAGGCCATGATGTCGGGGCAACGCGCGTCCTGCCAAATGGCGTCTGAATACACCTGGTCGCCGCCCAGCAGCATCAGGTGGTAAGGGCCAAAACTGCGGCCATTGATGCGCTCTCGCCCTGTGTGCAGGTTATGAAGGCGCTTCCACAGCGCATTTTTGTCCTTGACCTGCTTCATCAGGCCCGGGCTTGAAAACCCGTTGCACGAGGCATAAGCCATGCGCGGCGGCGCACCCGCCGCCGGGACATGAAAATCAAATACCTGTCCGTCAACGCTGTAGGTAGGTCTCTGGGCGGCGTCTTTTAATGCGACGGACAAACCACCGCGCCACAGCGTGGCGCCGCTTTGCAGAGTGTCAAGTTTCGTGAAAGCCTCTACCGTAGCGGAGCTTTGCAGGCTGGGTGCAGTTGCGGCATCGGTCACCACGAGCAGGCTGACACCCCACAGGTTTTCTTGCACACCCAGAAACTGAGCGACAGGCCCAAGCAGAATCGTCATGGTTTGTTGTCCTTCCCTGAATCAATAGCCGCCCGGCGGACGCGGGGCGATTTTTTTCAGGGAGCTTAACGTTTACGCGCCAGGCGGGCAACCAGCAGCAAGCCAATCAGACCAATCGTTACAAAACAGAGGAAGGACCAGTTGGCAATCGACAGGCCCAGAAAAGTCCAGTCGATCTTGGTGCAGTCACCGCTGCCCTTGAAAATCAACGGGATCACGCGCTGCAGCGGAAAGGTCTCAATCATTCCGTAAAAGTCACGTCCGCAAGAAGCTTCTTCCGGCGGGTACCACTGCAGCCAGCTCTGGCGGGCAGCCACAAAGGCTCCGAAACCAGCGAGCAGCACCGTCAGCGCCGAGCCTGTGATGAGCAGCCCTTTTTTATTCGTGAAAGCCGTGATGCCGGCAACAATTGCCACCAACGCCAGCGCATAACGCTGCACGATGCACATGGGGCAAGGCTCCAGACCCACCGCATGCTGCAGGTACAGCCCAAAAGCCAGCATGGCCACACAGCCCACGGACACCAGTGCCAGCACGTGGCGCGGCGCGGATTCAAAATACTTCAACAACATCACGGTCCTTTTTTTGATCGATGTACGGATTGTCCGATGGTTCGTGGGTTTAGAGAGGAGATAAGTTCCCAACAGCAACCCGCTATAGGTACTTTCTGGCTAGCCATGGCTGATTGCTGCATTGATGAGTCTCGATATGTGCGTATTTTTTCACAGCAAAAGACCAATGGCCAGTGAAGAAAATACTGCTATAAATCAAACGTCTCCGACATTACGCACAATGGAGGTTAGCCAGCCATGGTTGCACAAAGAAGAGCTTTGAAAACTCTTGCTGTTCGTTTGTTCTTCCTCCTTGCATCTATCGCCACAGCCGGCTGCGCAACAAGTCCGAGTGAAATCTTTAGGACATTCAAACTGAATGACGGCGACTCTGTCGCGACTGGCGCACGCGAGCGCATCGTTACCAATCATCGCCCGAGCTTCCCCGAACGATATGGCCAGATTGTCCCGCAAGTAGTCGTCTGCACCGAGCCCAGCCCGGATGTCGCCGGCAGTATCGCGAACTCCTTCGGCTTCGGCGTGAGCGTCTTTGGTCAGGGTTCCGGATCACTCAGCGGCGCGCAGATTGAGAGCTTGCTTCAGCTCTCGGAGCGCACCGTTTCGACCCAGCTGCTGCGCGACCAGATGTACCGCGCCTGCGAGGCATACTCTAATGGCGCCATCAACGCCACCAATTACACCCTCATCATGAGTCGGCTTAATGAGACCATGATTACGTTAATGCTGGGCGAGACCGCCGGGGGCGCCTTCGGGCGCTCTCTTGGTACGCTAGGCGGAAAGGCAAACAGCAATGCTTTCGCAAACCTTTCTGGGATGGTCGGCATTATTAGCGACATCGACCAGGCCGCGGCTAAGCTCGCCACAGCCGAGAAGAAGGTCTTAGACGCGACCTCGGCGTACGTTGCTGCGAAACAGAAAGTGGACGACAAAAAGTGCATCGACGACGATGGAACCTGCACGGCCGAGCGCAAGGATCTGGAAACCTATCGGGACAACGCCAAGGTGACGCTTGATCAGGCCACCGGCCAGCGAGATGCAATTAAGGAACTGATGAAGGTCAGTGTGGACACTGCCGCCAAGTCCTCGGCAGAAAGTGCCTCGGTCTTAGCCGGTGGCGGCATCAGTTCAAAGCCGGACGAGAAAGTCGCAAAAGTCTTGGCGAGAATGCAGAAGGAGTTCGTGCGACGCGATCCGGGCCAATCGCTGATTGAGGCCTGCCTAGTCGAGTTGAGTACCGGGCGCGGAATCAGCGCCGGCGGCGCGGCCGAAACGATTTTAGAAATTGGAGTCGCAGGAGCTCAGCAGGATGGCCGGTTGTTGCCCAGCAATGCGACAGCCGCACTGGTTGGTGCACGCCAGACCTACCGGAGCGGACTCTACGAATTCTGCGTGGCCAATCTTTCTTCGTTCGCGGACAAAGCGCGCGAAACTCGCTTCGCGCTATTGTCGCAAGAAATCGAGTTAGACAGTAAGGAGCTTTTGCTGCGCGATGTTGAAGCTCGCGCAAAAGCGGCGGAGGCTTTCGCCGACTCGCTAGTCAAGTGCAACGGGATACAGAACGAGACCGTGAAAGCGGACTGCCTGAGGACGGTGGGTGTACTGAAGGACAAGTCGAGCGGCGGCGGGCAGAAGTCCGCAGTACAGACGATGGGGCCCGTAGCGGCATCGCTAGCGAGCCCCACACAGACCTATGACATCGCAAAAACCGAGTCGGAAAAACTTGCAGCGACCTTTGACGCGATGCCCGCGATTGCAGCGAACATCCGCGCGGGCAAGGACACCGAAGAAAATAGAAAGCTGAAGTTGCAGTTCGAAGAAAAACGTAAAAACCTGGATGACAAAAAGTCCAAACTCGACAAGAGTTTCTCTGCTGTCAACCGGTCGGACCTGCGAGCACAGGAAGGCACTCACACCGACAAGCGCTCGGCATTTAGCATCGCCAAGGACGACAAGGTGCGGGAACTCGCCCTGGCCGAGTTCCGCGTCGAAGACGTGAAGCTGGTTCAGGCAGCGGAGAAGCTGACGCTGCTCGCGAACGCGTTTGACAGCACTCGCCACCAGTACGAAGCCTTGAAAATCGGCGTGAACAAATTCAACATCGACCAGAGGTAGCAAGGAGTCCGAGAGCATCGAAAGCAAAGGAGGCGCGCATGACAACCAAATCCGGCAAAAAATGGCCGTTCGATGATCAGAAGCAAATTTTGCATATGGGTAAAGCTCTTGGGTGGACAACCGATCCGGGCTGGGGAACCGACCCGGACTGGGCAACGCGGTTCAGAGTGCGCTCACCTCTTGCGCTAGCCTCGACGGAGGACACAGGTGGTCCGACCGTGTCGCTCGGGTACCACCCCGACCTCCCTGATCTTCGCGATCGCTGTTTCGCGAATCTGCCGAAGCCAGAGATCACGGAGCTCGGAAAGCGGTTTCCGCTGCTTGCCAGCAAGAGCGACTTGCCACGGCGGGTGAACAATATTTCTTGGTGTTCCCCAGTCGAGGATCAGGGAAACCTCGGCTCCTGCACCGCCCAGGCAGTCGTTGGCTTGATGGAGTACATGCAGCGGCGCAGCGGTACGCAACATGTAGACGGTTCCCGCCTGTTCGTATACAAGGTATCGCGCAAGCTGCAGGGCTGGACTGGCGATACCGGTTCCTACCTGCGTACGACAATCAAGGCAGTTGCTGCTTTCGGCATGCCGCCCGAGCAGTACTGGCCCTACATGATCGAGCAATTCGAGGAGGAACCGACGGCATTCCTGTACGCGTCAGCATCAAACTATCAAGCGTTGAAGTACACCCGCCTTGATCCTCCTGCTGTTGACGGTAAGGGCACTTTGGCTGCGCTGAAGCGGACGCTCTCCTCCGGGTTCAGCTCAGTTTTTGGCTTTCCGGTTTACTCGTCGCTCACGGGTTCCGGCGAAATCCCGTTTCCCGGCAGCAATGACAAGCTACTCGGTGGTCATGCCGTCATGGCGGTCGGCTACGACGATGACCACGGCAAAAATGGTGCCTTGGTCATCCGGAACTCTTGGGGCTCAAAGTGGGGTTACGGTGGCTATGGCTTTCTGCCCTACGAATACGTCGAGCAGGGCTTGGCGCAGGACTTCTGGACAGTGCTGAAATCCGAGTGGCTCGATCTCGAACAGTTTGAGGAATAACGCTGACGAGTTTGGAGTCGGCTAGTGTGGATCGATGGTTACCTAGAAGGCTGCGCGGCAGAAGGTTAGTGCTGAAAAATTCAACAATCTCAGGGGTGCTAACCTCTTGGCCGCTCCAAGAAAGTGACTCCTGCACGATTTTGAGAGGTCGAAATATTTTTGGTCATTTGAGAATCCTTCCGCCGCTCAGACTCCTAGGGTGATCCGACTGATGCTGAGTCGCTTTAGTCACGATGAACTTCCCACGGTCTGGTAGACAGTTCGGGCCTATGATTCCCCTCCCCCTCCCCCTCCCATCATCCACAAACACCCGCGCGTTGCGTGGTGTGAGCACCAGCAGGTCGCCCTCACGCAAACCCATGGCACGACACTGCTGCAAAGGAATCTGCGCTTCGATGAGCGAGTCGGCCTGCTCGCTGTCTTCGGACGGCGTCAAGTCCAGCCGGACAATGGGACCAATCACAATGGCGCGGCTGCGCTGGGCGGCAATGCCTTCAGCATCCGGCGAATTACGCTGCGCATCGAAGTCGTGTGGGCGCCCATAGGCATAGGCCCTGGCGTTTTGCGAAGCCGCTTTGATAGCAAGCGGTACCGACAACGCTTCCCCCGGCGAGCGCAAGTACCACCCCGGCTACTATGGCGCCTTTGTGCTAGACCTAGACAACAACATCGAGGCGGTCCACCACAGGCCCATGGTAGCCTCGGCGGAGTCGGTGGTGATCAAGCCCGCCGAATAGGAAAGGGAAGCGGAGGCATCACGCCTCCCGGGGAATGCTGATATAACCCAGCAACCTGGAAAGACGGAATTTGCGGCATGAATGCGGGTTCATGCCCTTTCTCCGCCTCGCAATCGAAAACACCCACATCAAAGATGCTCATCCAACAAGCTCAACCCCATGAAACACCATTGGTGGCTGAGGTACTGATGGCAGCCGCAGAAAACTTGATCCGGCGTGGCGAAATGCTTTGGTCTCCTTCAGAAGTGAATGAAGCTGCCATTCAGGAGCACGTGCGAGCGGGCTGGTATTTCATGGCCAGCGATGATGAGGGACCCGTCGGAGTCTTCCGCTTCCAGCTTGAAGATCGGGACTTCTGGCCTGAAATCCCTGAGGGATCTTCAGCATTTATCCACAAGGTGGCTGTGCATCCACGTGCCCAGGGTCGGGAAATTTCGCAAGCCTTGCTTGCCCATGCATGCGAACTTGCACGGCTGCATGGGCGGCAGCATCTGCGGCTGGATTGCAAGCAGGGAAGAACCAAGCTGATGTCCCTTTATGAACGCTTCGGCTTTCGACACCACAGTAAAAAGCAAATAGGGCTTGAGCGGTTTGAACTGTATAAAATCGAAATTCCAAAGCAGGAGGCCTGACATGTGCCGCAACATCAAAACCCTGTTCAACTTCGAGCCACCAGCCACGGAACTCGAAATCCGCGACGCTTCGCTGCAGTTTGTGAGAAAGCTCAGTGGGTTCAATGTTCCGTCCAAAGCCAACGAAGCTGCGTTCGACCGTGCGGTGCAAGAGGTTGCAGCCTCGGCGCGAAACCTCATCCGGTCACTGGTGACCAACGCCGAACCTCGCAACCGCGAAGTCGAGGCTGAGCGGGCGCGTGCTCGATCGGCGAGCAGATTCGGTGCAAGCACATGAACAATAACCATGCCTCGACCGATGAACGTCGAATTGTTGAAGCAGAGAAACGCCTGCGCCTGGCCATGCTGGCTTCCGACGTCGACGAGCTTGACGGGCTGATCTCTTCCGACCTGATCTTCACCAGCCACCTGGGTCAAGTCTTCAGTAAACAGGACGATCTGGCTTTGCACCGCTCTGGCACGCTGAAATTCCACACGCTGGAGCCTTCGGAGCAGCAAATAAAAGTTTGGGACAAGATGGCTGTTGTTTCAGTCCGCATGAAGCTGTCGGGTAGCCATGCGGGCGCGGCTTTCGCGGATGATCTCCGGTACACCCGCATCTGGCGCTTGGAGGGAAGCGACAGCTGGAAAATTGTTGCCGGCCATATCAGCGCCGTGCAGGCTTAACCAAGCCTCAAATCCCCTCCCCCACATCCACAAACACCCGCGCATTGCGCGGCGTGAGCACCAGCAGATCGCCCTCGCGCAAACCCATGTCGCGGTATTGCTGCGAAGGAATCTGCGCCTCGATCAGCGGGTCGGCCTGCTCGCTGTCTTCGGAAGGCGTCAGTTCCAGCCGGGCAACGGGGCCGATCACGATGGCGCGGCTGAGCTGGGCGGCAATGCCTTCGGCGCCGGGTGAATAACGTTGCACGTCGAAGTCGTGCGGGCGTACGTAGGCATAGGCCTTCGCGTTTTTCGCGCCGCTGTGTTCGGGTGAATCCAGGCGCATGCCTTCGAGCTGGATCTGGCCTTCGTGCGCGCGGCCGTGGAACAAATTGACGTCGCCGAGGAAGCCGTACACAAAGGGGCTAGCCGGATGGTCCCAGACCTGCTGCGGCGAGCCGATCTGCTCGACCTTGCCCTGGTTCATCAGCACCACGCGGTCGGCAACTTCGAGCGCTTCTTCCTGGTCGTGCGTAACAAAAATGCTGGTGACATGCAGGTCGTCGTGCAGGCGGCGCAACCAGCGGCGCAACTCCTTGCGCACCTTGGCATCCAGCGCACCGAAGGGTTCGTCGAGCAGCAGCACCTTGGGCTCGACCGCCAATGCGCGTGCCAGTGCAATGCGCTGGCGCTGGCCGCCGGAGAGCTGCGACGGAAAACGGTCGGCCAGCCAGTCGAGCTGCACCAGGCCCAACAGCTCGTGCACTTTTTTCTTGATGACGGCGTCGCTGGGGCGCAGGCCGCGCGACTTGACGCGCAGGCCGAAAGCCACGTTTTCAAAAACAGTCATGTGGCGAAACAGCGCGTAGTGCTGGAACACAAAACCGACCTGACGCTCGCGCACATGCACATCGGTGGTGTCTTCGCCGCTGAACAGAATGCTCCCCTGATCGGCAGTTTCCAGCCCCGCGATGATGCGCAGCAAGGTGGTTTTGCCGCAGCCTGAAGGCCCAAGCAGGGCAACCAGTTCGCCGGATTCAATGTCAAGGCTTACATCATTGAGTGCCCGGAAGTTACCGAAGTGTTTGTTGATGTTGCGGATTTCAATACTCATGATTTTCTTTCTCCCTCTCCCGCGGGGAGAGGGTTGGGGGTGAGGGCTGGCGCTGGCTGAAGCTTGGAAGCTGCCCTCACCCTGGCCCTCTCCCAGAGGGAGAGGGAACAAGTCGGGGCTGTTCAGGCGACAGTTCGGCCGCGGCTTTCTGCTCCTGCTCGGCGCGCCACTCGGCCACCGATTTGATGACCAGCGTGACCAGCGCCAGCAATGCCAGCAGGGAAGCAACTGCGAAGGCGGCCACCGACTGGTATTCGTTGTAGAGAATTTCAACGTGCAGCGGCAAGGTGTTGGTCTGCCCGCGGATGTGGCCAGACACCACGGACACCGCACCAAACTCCCCCATGGCACGGGCATTGGTCAAAATCACGCCGTAGATCAGCCCCCACTTGATGTTAGGCAGCGTCACATGCCAGAAGGTCTGCCAACCGGTAGCACCCAGCACGATGGCGGCCTGCTCTTCGTCGGTACCCTGGGCCTGCATCAACGGAATCAGTTCACGGGCGATGAAAGGGAAAGTCACCACCACCGTGGCCAGCACAATGCCCGGCACCGCAAAAATGATCTTGATGTCATGCGCCTGCAGCCAGGGGCCGAACCAGCCCTGCGCCCCAAAGATCAGCACATACATCAGGCCGGCGACCACGGGCGAGATGGAGAACGGCAAGTCCACCAGCGTTGTCAGAAATGACTTGCCCCAAAACTCGAACTTGGCAATCGCCCAGGCGGCCGACACGCCAAACACCAGGTTCAGCGGTACGGCAATGGCGGCAGCAATCAGCGTGAGCTTGATGGCCGACCAGGCGTCGGGCTCTTTCAGTGCGTCAAAGTAGGCCCCAAAGCCCTTGCGCAGGGCCTCGGTGAATACCGCGGCCAGCGGCAGCACCAGAAACAGGAACAGGAAAACCAGAGCGATCGTGATCAGGATGTACCGAACCCAGGGGGCTTCGGTGGTGCCTGCCCTGGCGCGAGCGGTGTTTTGACGTTGAATGGCACTCATGCAGGTGCTCCCGCAAAACGGCGCTGCCAGGCTTGCAAGGCATTGATGATCAAGAGCAGCACAAAGGAAATGATCAACAGAACAACAGCCACCGCCGTGGCACCGGCATAGTCGTATTGCTCAAGTTTCCCGATGATGATCAGCGGCGTGATCTCGGAAATCATGGGCATGTTGCCGGCGATGAAAATCACAGAGCCGTACTCGCCGATGGCGCGCGCAAAGGCCATGGCAAAGCCGGTCAGCAAAGCGGGGGCGATGTGCGGAAGAATCACTCTGGTGAAGATCTGTAGCCGTGTGGCGCCCAACGAAGTGGCGGCTTCTTCAAGTTCTTTCTCGGCGTCTTCCAGCACCGGCTGCACCGTGCGCACAACAAAAGGCAGGCCGATGAAAATCAGCGCGATGACCACGCCGCCTGGAGTGAACGCCAGCTTGACGCCCAGCGGTTCCAGGTATTGCCCAACCCAGCCGTTGCCGGCCAGCAGCGCCGTCAATGAAATGCCGGCCACCGCGGTGGGCAGCGCAAAGGGCAAATCAACCAGCGCATCAACAATTTTTTTGCCGGGGAATTTGTAGCGCACCAGCACCCAGGCCACCAGCAGGCCAAACACCAGGTTGACCAGCGCGGCAATCAGCGAAGCCCCAAACGTCAACCGGTAGGAGGCCATCACGCGCGGCGACGTGACCGCCGTGACGAACTGGTCCCAGGTCAGCGTGAAGGTTTTGAACAGCAGTGCCGACAGCGGGATCAGCACGATGATGCTGAGGTAGAACAGCGTGTAGCCCAGGGTCAGGCCGAAGCCTGGAAGCACCTTTTTGGAGGCGCGCCGGGCCGGTGCCACCCCGGGTGGCGCGGCAAGAATGGCAGCACTCATGATTACCTGACCGTGTAGATCTTGTCGAACTGGCCACCGTCATTGAAGTGGACTTTTTGCGCCTCGCTCAGGGATCCGAAGTATTCCTTGACCGTGAACTGCTGGATCGGCTTGAAAACGTTCGAGTACTTTTTGAGAATGGCCGGAGAACGCGGGCGAATCGCATGTTTGGCCGCGATCTCCTGGCCCACGTCGGAATACAGGTAATCAAGGTACGCCTTGGCTACTTCGCCCGTGCCCTTCTTGGCCGCAGTGCGTTCCACGACGGCAACCGGGTTTTCGGCGACAACGCTGGACGACGGGTAGACCGCATCGACCTTGCCTTCGCCGAACTCGCGGTTGACCGATAACACCTCGGATTCGAACGTGATCAGTACATCCCCGGTGTTGCGCTGCAGAAAGATGGAGGTGGCGTCGCGGCCGCCCTTGGCCAGGATGGGCACGTTTTTATAAAGCTTGCCGACAAACTCCGCTGCCTGCGCATCGGTGCCGCCATTTTTGCGCACCGATCCCCAAGCCGCCAGGTAAGCCATGCGGCCGTTGCCACCGGTCTTGGGGTTGACGACGATCACCTGCACACCGGGTTTGACGAGGTCGGCCCAGTCCTTGATGCCTTTGGGGTTGCCGTTGCGCACCAGGAACACCATGGTTGAGGTGGTGGGCGACGCGTCGTTCGGAAAACGTTTGTTCCAGTCTTTGGCCACCAGGCCCTTGTCGGCCAGGAACTCGATGTCTGTGGTGGTGTTCATGGTCACCACGTCGGCGTCCAGGCCATCGGCCACAGACCGCGCCACGGCGCTGGAGCCAGCATGCGATTGGTCCACCTTGACGTCTTTGCCAGTGGTTTTTTTGTAGTGGGCGACAAAGGCCGCGTTGTAGTCTTTGTAGAACTCGCGCGCCACGTCATACGAGCCGTTGAGCAGGGTTTGGGCCGAAGCCATTCCGCCGCCGGCCAACGCCAGTGAAGCAAGAGCGAGTTTGATGTTGAAAGTCATACGGTTTCCAGGGAAGCAGAAGAGGAAGAAGAAAAAGGAACATGAAGACGGGAAGCCACCGGCAGATCGCCGGCCAGCGACTGCAGCAGCGCGACACCCAGCGGCCATTCGCCATGGCCCGACTCGATGTTGATGTGGCCACCGTCCTGGATGCGGACAAACTCGCTGCCCCAGGCACGTGCATAGGCGCCAGCCAGGCGCACCGGGCAATAAGGGTCGTTGCTGCTGGCCACCAGCACGCTGCGGTAAGGCAATTTATCGCAGGGCACCGGCGCGAAGTCGCTCAGGATGGAACGCCGCTCGGGGTCGGCTGGCGCCACCAGCAAAGCGCCCTGGATGCGCGCCGCCGCGTCAACCGGCAGATGCGAAACAGCGATGCACCCCAGGCTGTGCGCCACCACAACCACAGGCTCGTTTTGCGCGAGGATGGTCTGCGCCAGGGTGGCCACCCACGCCTGGCGGCTGGGCGTGATCCAGTCGTCCTGCTTCACACGTACGGCGTCGTCCAGGCGTTCGGCCCACAGGCTTTGCCAGTGGCCGGGGCCGGAGTCGCGCCAACCGGGAACGATGATGAAACGCACTATGCCGCTCAGGAAAAAGCGAGATTTGCGAGGTGACCTGGTTTGTGACTTGCCATGTGTGCTCCTTGAATGCATTCGGAAAAATGCATTTTGGGGAGCAAGTCTTAAAACTCAAAAGAATATATCGTTTTGAATTTATGCCACATATCGATATAACAAAAGAGGCTTTAGGCGCTTTTTGCCCATTCCTTGAAGCAAAAGTGGCCATTCGCCCTTATGCGACGGGCACAAGCAGCTACAAAAACAATAGCGCCTTCTAGTCCAGGGATTCGGACTTGAGATGCTCACCAAGAAAATCCAGAAAGCTGCGCACTGCCGGCACTTGCCCGCGGCGCGATGGAAACACCGCGTGCAGCATGCCCGGCCGCAATGACCAGCCGGGCAACACTTGCACCAGCAATTTGGCCTGCTGCTCTGCCTGGCTCAACATACCCGGCAAAAAGCTCATGCCCGTGCCGGCCAGCATCGCAAGTTTGAGGGTCTGCAGGTCGTCGGCCACATAACGCGGCTGGTGCTGCAGCACGTACTCCTGCCCCTGCGGGCCAATCAACTCCCAACTGCTGCGCCCGTCGGCAGCCGACATCGCCACGGTATCGAGTTTCTTCAGGTCTTCGGGCGTCGTCGGCACGCCCTGGCGCCTCAGAAGTTCCGGGCTAGCCAGCAAATAGCTGCACGACGCGCCGAGCTGTTTGACAACCAAGCTGCCGCTGTCGTCCAGTGTGGGGCGCACGCGCAGCGCCACGTCTATCCCCTCCTCCACCAGGTCTATCGGACGGTTGGTCACGCGCATGTCCAGCTTCACGTGCGGATACTGAGCCAGGTACAGCGGCACCAGATAGCCCAACGTACCTTGCGCCAGCGTGACGGGACAACTGATGCGCAGGGTGCCGCGCGGCTCGCTCTGCATTTGCGAGACCGCCTCGCCTGCGGCCAGCGCTTCGTCGCGCATGGCAACGCAGTGGCGGAGGTAAAGCTCGCCCGCTTCTGTCAGCGAGAGCTTGCGCGTGGTGCGCTGCAAGAGCCGCACGCCGAGCTGGGCCTCCAGCTCGGCCACTCGGCGCGATAGCCGCGACTTGGGCAAACCCAGCGCACGGCCAGCCGCCGCAAAGCCGCCGCGCTCGGCCACCTCGGCGAAATACACCATGTCGTTCAAGTCCTGCATCACTCACTCCGGGGGCTTTGAGAAAGTCAATTGTCCTATTTTTAGGACGATATATCGCATTTTTGCCATCTTATCAATGAATCGATCCATCCACACAATCTATTCATGGCTCAAAAGCGGCCTAACCCGATTCACCCCAGTAAAGGAATTCACCATGAGCAAGCTTCTTCACATCGACTCCAGCATCCTCGGCGGCAACTCGGTTTCCCGCCAGCTCACCGCACAAATCGTCGCTTCCTGGCGCGCAAGCAACCCGGCTACTGAAGTCAGCTACCTCGACCTGGCTGTGGACACCCCCAGCCATCTGTCGGCCGAGTCGCTGGGTTTTCGCATGCCTGCTGGCGCCGCGCTGAGCGACTCACAAAAGCGCGAAAACGCTGTGTCGGAAGCGCTGGTGTCCCAGTTCCTTGCATCTGACGTCATCGTGGTTGGTGCGCCGCTGTACAACTTCTCTGTCCCAAGCCAGCTCAAGTCGTGGATTGACCGCGTGGCCCAGGTCGGCCGCACCTTCACCTACACCGACAAAGGCCCGGTGGGCCTGGCAGGCGGCAAGACGGTCATCGTGGCATCCACCCGCGGCGGCATGTACTCCACCAGCGACGCCGGCAACGCGATGGAACACCAGGAGAGCTACCTGAAAACCGTGTTCGGCTTCTTCGGCATTACCGACGTGCGTTTTGTGCGCGCTGAAGGCCTGGCCATGGGCGACGCAGCAAAAGCCGCAGCCCTGACCGCCGCCAACGCCGACATCGCTGCGCAAGCCAAAGCCGCCAACGAAGCGCAGGCCGCACTGGCAGCCTGATCCTTGCAGGCAGAGGCCTGTGGCGCTACCGTAGTCAAGAAAAAAGCCCGCGCAATGCGGGCTTTTTTCTGGCTGTCTGCACGGGTTAAACGGGCCACAGGGACCACAGTTCAGGGCCTGCTCACCTTCTCAGGCGTACTTTTTCACCCATGCCACATAGGCATTGACCCAATCCTGCAAAAACTTCCGACTGGCTTCACCAAGATTGCCGGCCTCGTCGTACAGCCCCTCCTTATTGTGGACGAAAGCCTCGGGCTGGCCGAGCGTGGGCACATTCAGGTAGGCCAGAATGTTGCGCAGGTGCTGCTGCGCCAGTGCCGTACCAATGGCGCCGACCGAGGCGCCAATGACGCCGGCTGGCTTGCCGTCCCATGCGCTTTTGCCATAGGGGCGCGAGGCGTGGTCAATGGCGTTTTTCAGCACACCCGGTATCGAGCGGTTGTATTCCGGTGTCACAAACAACAGACCCTGCGCCGCCTTGATTTCGCCTTTGAGGCGTGTCACATGCGCTGAAGGGTTGCCGTCATCGTCCTGGTTATACAGAGGCAGGTCGTCGATGCGCACCTGGGTAAAACTGAAATCGGCGGGGAACAATTTCTCCAGCGCCTTGGCAAGTTTTTTGTTGAAGGAGTCCTTGCGGATACTGCCGACGACGACAGCGATGTTGTATTGGGACATGGGGTTCTCCGGAGATAATCGGGTTGGACAGCAATGCAAGCTCGCCGCGCCGCAAGCGCGAGAGGCTTCCCATTTTGTAAACCAGTTCAGGGCTGCGCGCTGTAGGACGCGAGGAGGGAAATGCCCGAAAGCGGCTCCGTGGCAGCGCTTAAAGCGGACCAGGCGCCTGCGGCCCAAGCACCCGCACTGCAAGGCCGCCCAGCTCCGCCGAAGCTTCGACCTGCAACACCATCCCATGCACAGCCGCGATACGCCGCACGATGGACCAGCCCAGGCCGCTACCGCTTTCGGTGTTGCCGGTCACCCGGAAAAACCTCTCCCCCAACCGCAGGCGCTCGGCTTCGGTCATGCCCGGGCCGCTGTCTTCCACACTCAGAACCACCCTTCCCGCCTGCTGCTGAACCGAAACCTTCACGCGCGCCAGGGGCGGGCTGTACCGCACCGCGTTGTCGACCAGGTTGCGCACCAGCACCGCAAGCAGGGTTTCGTCTCCCTGCAGATGGCAGGCTTCTGCAGCGTCCAGTTCCAGTGTCTGGGTTTTGCCAATGGCCTTGGGCGCCAGCTCTGCGATGACACGCCGCGTCAGCGCACTCATGTCCACCGGCGCGGACGCCGGCAGCGCAGCGGCGTCCAGCCTCGACAGGGTCAACAACTGCTCCACCAGCCGGGTTGCGCGGTCGCAGCCCTCCAGCGTGTTTTGCAGCGCGTGCCTCCGCAGCGCTCCGTCAGCTTCGCCCAGCGCCACCTCGGCCTGTGCCCGGATGGCGGCAATCGGTGTGCGCAATTCGTGGGCGGCATCGGCGGTAAAACGGCGTTCAGATTCAAGCAGCATGCCAATGCGCGCAAACAGGCCGTTCAGGGCATCCACCATGGGCACCATCTCGGATGGCGCGTCGTTCACGGCAAGGGGCTGCATGGCTGCCGGCTGCCGCTCGGCCAGCGCGCGGCCGAGCCGGCGCATGGGTGCAACGCCGCGGTACACGGCCCACCACAGCGCCAGGGCCAACAAAGGCAGGGCCAGCGCCATGGGCCACAGCGTGCTGCGCAGCACCGCCCACAGAATGTCGTCGCGGGAGCCCATTTGCTCTCCCACATACACCTGCACATCTTCATCCGCGCCATGGGTGGCAAACACCCGCCACGCCGAGCCGGCCATCTGCTCCGTGGTGAAGCCGGTTTTGAAATGTTTGCTGCGCTCGACCATGGGCGTGACGGGTGCGTTGGCAGAACGCAGCGTGAGCTTGTCCTCATGAAACACCTGAAACGCCACTTTGGGCGCGTAGCGGTGCAGTGTGGCGGTATCAACGCCGCGGTCACCCTCCTCCATCTCCTGCGCCTGCTGCACCACCAGCAGGGCGGCAGCCTGGGCCAGGTGGCCATCAAGCAGCTCGTCGAGCTCATGGCTCGCATCAACCCAGGTCATCACAGCCGTCGCCAGCCAGACCGCCAGCACCACGGAAAGCACCATGGCCGTCAGGCGGCCCTGCAGGGAGCGCAACCGCCTGATCATGATTTTGGCGCGTCGCGCTGCAGCATATAGCCCACACCGCGCACTGTATGGATCAGCGCGCTGCCCAGCTTGCGCCGCAGGTTGTGGACATGCACCTCCACGGCGTTGCTCTCCACCTCCTTGCCCCAGCTGTAGAGCTGCTGCTCGAGCTGTTCACGGGAAAGCACACGGTTGGCGCTGAGCATGAAAGCCTGCAGCAGGTCAAACTCGCGGGTGGACAGCGACACCGGCTGACCGGCCTGGTGCACGGAGCGGGCAGCCGGGTCAAGCACGACATCCTGCGCGCTCAGGCACTCCTGCGGCTGGCCGTGCGCCCGGCGCACCAGCGCCCGCAGGCGGGCGGCCAGCTCCTGCATGTCGACCGGCTTGACCACATAGTCGTCGGCCCCGACATCGAGTCCGCGTATGCGGTCCGGCACCGCGTCGCGGGCCGTCAGCACCAGCACCGGCGTCATCAAGCCTGCCCGCCGAATGCTGGCCAGAACCTCCAGGCCGTCCTTGCGCGGCAATCCAAGGTCGAGCACGGCAGCGTCATAAGCCTGCGCGCGCAGCTCTCGTTCTGCGGCTGTGCCATCGCGCACCCAGTCAACCTGAAAGCCGAGCTGCCTCAGGCCGGACTGCAGGCCGTCACCGAGCAGCGTGTCGTCTTCAGCAAGCAGGATGCGCATGCGGCAATTGTCCCACTTGTCCTATGGCAGGCGGTCTCAATCGTCGTCGCCATCGTGGCCGGCCTTGGCCGCTGCTGCGGGCCGGTCCGTCAGGCTGGTTGAGGGCGCGCCTTGCCACTGCAGCCACCAGAAGCCCAGAACCGCCACCAGCATCAGCGCCGCCACGCTGCGCCAGGCCCTTGCGATACCGTCCTGGGGGCTGCCGGTTTTGTAGCCGGTGACCATGGCCCGCACCAGGTTCTCGCGGTGCAGCCAGCTGGCGACCACCACGCCGGCGATATGCAGCCCCACCACCGCCAGCATGGTGTTGGCCGCCAGCTCGTGCAGGTCTTCCAGCCAGCCGCCACCAACGTCGTTGTAGGTGGCCCAGCCCGTCGCTGCGATCAGCGCGGCCAGCCCCAGCAGCGCCACGATGGCCAGCGCACCGGCCGGGTTGTGCCCGACATGGTGCTCAGGCCGGCCGCGCACCATGGCGCGCAGATAGCCAGCTACCGCGCGCGGTCCGCGCACAAAGGTCGAAAAGCGCGCGTAACGCGTACCGATCAAACCCCAGAGCACACGAAAGACCACCAGCCCGGCCAGGGTGTAGCCCAGCGTGACATGCAGCAGCCGCCAGCTCTCGCTTTCGGCGGTGATGTAGGCCCCTGCAAAACTGAGCGCCAGCAACCAGTGGAAAACACGCACCGGCGCATCCCAGACGAGCATCCGGACGGCAGCCTGTGCCTGCGCAGGTGTTGTTGCCAATCGGGTTTCCGCCGTATCAGCGGGGGATGCGGATGTCGCGTTCATTGAATTCTCCCTGGTCAGCTCGGGTATGGCAGGCGGCGCAGTTGGCTGCGCTTTTGACTGCCGGCAGTTTCCAGGTGGCAGGTGCCACCTCATCGTGTTTGCGGATGAACCACGCCGAACGCGTGATGCGGTCCTGAGGCGGCTCTTCCTTCACGCGTTTGTAGGTGCCCGCGTGGGTGCCCAGCCATACGGACAGGTCCCTGACTGTGGCCGCGTCCAGCGAGGCGTCGGTGCCGTAGTGGTTCTTCAGGCTGCCCATCACGCGCTGCCACGAGGCAGCCGGCAGCATGCCCGGCGGATAAGCCACATGGCAAGCCGCGCACTCCTGCTGGTACTTCGGCAGCAACGGGACCAGACGCCCGCCATCTGCCAGGGCGGTATGTGCAACGCTCACTGCAACAAGCAGGCCGAAACAGGTTTTGTAAAAGCGGGAACGAAAACCACGAACCATGATGTTTTCCTTTCAGCGTGGGTGGGTCGCCGGCTTCAGGGCTTCAGGGTGAGCAGCCAGCTCAACAGATCTGCCTTTTCGGCGGCGCTGCATTCGCGGCCCAGCACGTCGTTGCAGTTGCGGCGGAACCATTTTTCGGTTTTCGCTGCATCGGTGAAACGCTCGGGGTTGAAGGCCGGTGCCAATGGGGAGATCGACTTGCCGGTGGATGCGTGTTTACCGGCCTGCGTGGGCACGGCGCCATGACAGGAGGCGCAGCTCCACTCGCGGCCCTGCCGGGTGGTGAACAGCTGCTGGCCCCGGGCCGGCAAGGCAGGCGCACCGGCTTGGGCGGTGTAGCCGCCTAGCATCTCCGCCGGCGTGGCTGCCCGGGCCACCGGTGCAAATACGGCACAGCCAAGCCAAGCTGCAGCAAGTACGAAGCCAAGCCCCGCGCGGTGTGAAAGTAAAAGCGACAGTTTCATGTGTGACACCTCTTTTTGGGATGCCTTCATGATGCTGCGCGGTCCTTAGGGTTTTCTTAAACCGGGGTACGCTGTGCCTGACAGCTGTCCGAGGACGGTCAGCATGAAATTCATTTTTGAAGTCCGCATGAAACTTTCTAGGGTGGCTACGCGAGTTACTTCCAAAACCCCGATCGGTATCTCCGGGAAGTGGTGTGGAATCCGAAGTGGGAAGCCGGGGCTTGAAAAACCGCGTCCGGCCGATAGACTCGGCGTTCGCCCCCAAGAGATGGCCCGTGCTCACGCCGCGTCCCATCTTCTGCCTGCCACAACAAGAGAGCCCTTCCCCATGCCAGTCATCAAACACAACCCCAAAGAACTCTTCCCGCAATACCGCTGCTACAGCCACGCCATGGAAATCCGCGGCGACTCGCGCATGCTGGTGATCAGCGGCCTCAACGGTTATCTGGCAGACGGCAAAACCATGCCTGAGTCTTTCGAGGAACAGGCCGAAGTGATCTGGACACACATCCAGACCCTGCTGCGCTCTGCCGGCATGGACCTGCACAACCTGGTTTCCGTGCGCACCTATCTGGCCGACCCGAGCTACGACGAAGCCAATGTGCGCACACGCGTGAAAGTTCTGGGCACTCACGAACCCACCCTCACCGTGGTTTGCTGCCGGTTGCTGGACCCGAAGTGGAAGCTGGAAGTTGAAGCCGTGGCGGCCACCTGAGCGCTTCGTCATGACAGCCCAAGTGCAGGCACTGCTGTTCGACCTCGGCGGCGTGGTGATCGACATCGACTTCAACCGTGCCTTCGAGCACTGGCAGCCGGTGTCGCGGCTGTCCCTCGACGAGATCAAGGCCGGCTTCCAGTTTGACGC
The DNA here is from genome assembly GCF_002001015.1 of Polaromonas sp. A23. GTDB lineage: Bacteria > Pseudomonadota > Gammaproteobacteria > Burkholderiales > Burkholderiaceae_C > Polaromonas. Next base: position 310,906 of record NZ_MUNO01000026.1, read on the forward strand.
CGCCTACCAGCAGCATGAGCGCGGTGAAATTACCGCAGCGCAATACTTCACCCATCTGAGCAACACCCTCCAGCTGCAGGAAGGCCATGCGCGTGTTGCCGAGGGCTGGAACGCCCTCTTTCTCGGCGAAATCAGCGAAACCCTGGCGATGATCCAGCTCGCCCGCGGGCAGCTGCCCTGTTATGCCTTCACCAACTCCAATACCGCCCATCAGGCTGCCTGGTCGGCGATGTTCCCGGCGGTCGTTCAGGCGTTTGACCGCATCTTCGTCTCGTCCGACATGGGCTGCCGCAAGCCCGAGCGGAAGGCCTTTGACCACATCGCTCGTGCGATCAACGTTGCGCCCCAGGCCATCCTGTTTTTTGACGACCTGGCCGAGAACGTCGCCGGCGCTCAAGCTGCCGGACTGCAGGCTGTTCATGTGCGCGGGCCCGAGGATGTGCGGGCCGCGCTTGAACGCATAGGCTGTATGACATAGTCCGGGCATGAAACACGCCGTCTTCTTCCGCAACCTGAACCTGGGCCGGGCAAACTGCCCCGACAAGGCGCAGCTGGAAGCGGCCTTCCTGGCCGCCGGTGCAGACACAGCTGCATCGTTCCTGACCAATGGCACCCTTGTTTTTTCTGTCAGAAGCAACACCGCGGCACGTAAGGTTCTGGCCTTGGCCTGCCGGTTACTGCAGGCTGAGTGCGGCCTCAAGGAGCCCGCTTATGTGCGTCAAGTGGATTATCTGGTCGGCCTCGTCGCAAGCCATCCGTTCAAGTCTGTAGCACCCGGCAGCGTCTACGCATGCTGCGTGTCCTTCCTGCCCGCAAAATACGCCGAACCGCCTGCATGGCCGCGGGCGTCGGCTCGCGGCGATGTAGAAATATTGGGTGTCAACGGCACTGAGGTGTTCAGCGTCAGCCGGCAAATTGCCAAGTCGCCCGGCAGCCCGAATGCGTTTCTGGAAAAATTATTGGGCTCACCGGTGACCACGAGGAACTGGAACACGGTGGTTCGCCTTGTCGGGAAGCATGACGCTCCTTGAATGAGCCCGGCACGCGACTTCGTGGTTTTTCTCAAACACTGTCAGGTTTAAAGGGCTGTACGTCCTGTAACCAGTCGGCTATTCTGGAAACATCTTCTGGAGGGAACCATGGAACCGTTCTTGAATGTCGAGGACCACGGCACTTGGCTGAGTTTTGAAGTGCCGCATGCCGGTGGCCCCATACCGGCCAAAATTTCCCGAGAGGCCATGGAAGAACATTTCGGCGCGGGCCAGGGGCCGGGCTCGCTGAAAGACGCCTACGCGCTTGACGCAGAAATGATTAATGCGCGGGCGGTCGACTTCATTCTTCCGGGCGTCACTTACACCCGGGACAGCCCGCTGGTGCTCAAGACGGAAGATTTCTAGCAACCGTTTTCAGCAACGGTGTTTGTGCTTCGGTCTGTCCTTCGCTACGTTTTTAGTAGCATTTGATGCCCGCCAGATAAGGGCTGATGCCCGCTTTTACCATCACACCCTCCCCGCGCAACGAAACGTGAGATTGATACGGCGGCGTCCCAGCAAGGGATGTTCACCGTCTGCCAGCGGTGCCACGCCATGGAAGGCCAGGCGTGACGGGCCGCCCCAGACCACGACGTCACCATGGGTCAGACGATAACGCTGTGGCTTGTCTCTGCGGCTGGCGGAACCGAACAGGAACACAGCCGAAAGGCCAAGGGAAACTGAAACGATGGGCGCTGCGAAATCCTTCTCGTCCTTGTCCTGGTGCAGCGAGAGACGGGCACCGGGCTCGTAGACATTGATGAGACAGGCGTCTGGCCGGAAGCCCTCAAAGCCGGCCTGCGCTGCCGCCCGCTCGGCCAAGACCATCAAAGGCGCCGGCATGGCCGGCCAGGGCTGACCGGAGAGCGGGTCCAGCGGGTCGTAGCGGTAACCGCTGCGGTTTGACACCCAGCCGAGTGCACCGCAATTGCTCATGCCCACCGACATGGTGTATCCGCCGGGCGTGACCAGGTGGCGGAACGGCGCCTGCGCAGTGACCTCTTCAATAGCCTGCAATAGCGTCGCATCACCTTCACGAGCAAAACCGCGTAACAAGGCTGCGCCCGGTGCGAGCGTCTCCCGCGTCACGGTAATCGGCAAGTCGTCAAAAAGATCGCTGGTCAAACGTCATTCCTTGATCAGGGCACAGAGACTTCGACAGGCTCAGCCCGTACGGATGAAAGCTGTTACTCAAATGCAACGATGCTACTGCGCGTCATGAAAAATCACACCGAGTGTGTGGCGATGGCCGGAGCGAAGCCGGCTCACGCCGTGGCGCATGTTGACCCGATAGAACCCGCGGCTGCCCTGCACCGGGCGGTGATGCACGGCAAACACCACGGCATCGCCCTGGCGCAGCGGAACTACCTCGGGCCGGGACTGCATGCGCGGGCGCTGCTCGGTCAGCACAAATTCTCCGCCGGTGAAGTCTTCTCCCGGCCGAGACAGCAGAACCGCCACCTGCAGCGGAAACACATGCTCGCCGTACAGGTCCTGGTGCAGGCAGTTGTAATCACCTTCCGCGTACTGCAAAAGCAGCGGCGTCGGCCGTACCTGCCCGGCCGCATGGCAACGCGCCAGAAAGGTGGCATGCTCAGCCGGGTAGCGCACGTCTATACCCATGGCTTCGTTCCAGCGATTGGCCACATCCACCAGCCGGGGATACAGCGTGCTGCGAAGCTGCTGCACCAGCCCGGGCAGCGGGTAGCCGAAGTATTGGTACTCGCCCTGGCCAAAACCGTGGCGAGCCATCACGACACGGCTGCGAAACAGCTCACTTTGCCGGTAAAGCTCGGCGACTTCTGCACACTGGTCAGGACCCAACAGTTGCGGCAACACGGCGCTGCCGCGCGCCTGCAGTTCTTCGGTCAGCGCCGCCCAGTCAAATTCGGCAGGAAGGCTCGCCGGGATAGCCGGTACCCGGGAAAGTTGCGTCGATGTCATGGCCCCAGCTTAGGGTGATGACGACGCTTCAGCTCGCCGGAATCGGACATTTCTTTTGGCGTATTCCAGCCTATTTCGACAACCTTTACCCATGAAATCGCTCGCTACCCCAGTAAGGACGGGCGCAACATGCTACTTTATTAATAGCGTGCTAAAAGCCTGGAGCTCCCAGGCCGCGCTGGCCAAATCCCGTGTGGCTCGGGCCCGACACCCAACGCTGGCGTGGACGCGGCGATGGAGCCGCAACTGGGGCGGCTTGCAAAGGTAGCTGCGGCACCGGACGGCTTTGCGCAAACTCCGGCAGGTAGACGGCCAGCGCGCTGAAACGGGCCACGATGTGCGGACAGACCCAGTGCCGCACCCAGCGCGCCAATGCAATTCTTGGGTCACCCATCAGGAGGCTCCCGGCAAAGCGCGGGCTATTGAAAAACCTGGCCACCTGGCTTTCCACCAGCGGGGTTGCCTCGTCGGCAACCCAGTCCAGGAAAGCCGGAGACATATGAAGGCAGCTGGCTTTCACCAGATCATTGACAAGGTCGTCCAGTGCCGCAACGGCAATGATGCAGGCGTCTTTGTCGGAAAGGGGGTGAGTGCGAAGCATGGTGGCAAAAAGAACAGGCGGCTGGGGCATGCCGGGGGATTTCTGATCTTGCCCAGACTACGTGACACCTTGATGTCACCCTTCATCCAGCCAGCCTCAGGGTTCGGGCGGCAGCAGCATCGCGATGCGCTGGCTCAGGCCATCGGCTCTTTCCGCCCCGGCAATTTCCTCGACATTGAGGATGATGTCTGCCGCAATGGCCATCATGGATTCGCGGTCCCGCGCTTCGCGCAACTGGTCGCGGAAATGTTTCGCCAGTTCAGGCATTTTTCTGACGAACATGCGCTCGCAGATGTCAAACAGGAACATCCGGGTCGTGGCCAGCGAGCGCTTGCCTTCGAAATTATCTCCGCCCAGTGTTGGCGACTCGGCGACCAGCCGGGCAGGCTCGGTGGTGAGTACCGGGGGTGCGGATTCGCGGGCTTCGGCAGTGCTGGCAGCACCGCCGCCCGCAACGACAATCAGGTAGCCATCGGTGATGAGCTTGTCCACCATGCTTCCATCGTCCTGCAGCAGGCCGAGCATTTCATGACGCGTCTTGCGGCCGTCTGCAAGAAAAAGCGCCGAACGCTCACGCAGGTTAAGCACCCGCAAGCGGGAGCTGAGTTCAAGTTTGGCTTTATCTGATTTTTGGAGTTGCATTTGGCTGCGTCCCCCTGGCAATCGTAAGGACTTGTGAATCCTAGGTGCACCGTATGTCCATCGCATGACAGCCAAACCTTTGGGATAGGGCATGCACGGAAGGCGTCCGAGGATTGGCGAGATAGTGCCAATACTGGGTACCAGCTCTGGATGCCAGCTTTCTGGGTAGGAAAGCCATCTCGTCATCAAGATATTGGGATTTTTTGCTACGGATTCTTACGCACGATAGACAGAACGGTCATAAGGCCGCCATAATTTTCTGACGACTCGCCGATTCGCTACGACAAGTTCGCGGGTTGAACAGACGCTTGGCTCCATTTTTCGAAAGATACGTATGAACCCGATCAAGCAAGCCCGCAAACTGATTGAGAGAGAGTCGGACTCTCAGGCAGCACAAACGCTGGCGCGCCTGGTCCGCGCGCTGGAGTCAGAAGAAAAGTTTGACCTGGGCGATCTTTATGCGCTGGATTACGACAACTTCAACGTGGGGATTGAAGTTCTCAGGGAGTGGCGACTAGAGCGTTATTACAAGGGAAAAATCAGGCTGCATGACCTGTCCGTACAGCTTGGTCAGTTGTAAAAACTCCAACGAAAGACCGGCACAATTCCAGCCAGGCAGGATCGGCTCCCGCGCATGATGTCTGCGGCGGCAAATTGAGAGGCCGGCCTAGCAGCCGGAAACAGCGCCAGGGCAAGCCTCTTTGAAGCCCATGGTGCTGCACAAACGTTCTAGACGCGCCGCCCAGATTGGGCAAGATTCAATCCCTTCACGTTTGAAGGAAAAGTTATGAGTCTTGAGACCGTAGTGGCTGTCTTGAAGGAAAAGGCGTCGGATATCGAAATAGTAGATATTGGAAGGAATCACACAACCGCGATCATTTCGGAATTGTGGAGGTTGCAACCGGCGCAGGTGGCCAAAACACTGCTATTGCAGACGCGGAACGGGTGGGTCGTTGTCGTGACATGCGGTGACTCGCGCTTGGACAATCGCAAGCTCAAGGACCAATTTGGTGGTCGGGCGCGTGTGGCGGCGGCGCCGGAAGCTGAAGCGCTCACCGGCCATCCGGTTGGCGGCATTTGCCCTCTTGGCTTGAGAGACCCGTTACCTGTCTATCTCGACATCGGCTTGCGCCGATTTAATGAAGTTGTTCCCGGAGCCGGTTCTACCACGCATGCGTTTCGCATCGCCCCCGCCCGCCTCTGCATCATCTCTGAGGGTCGGTGGGTGGACATCTGCGGCTCAATTCCGGCTTGAAAATTTCCTTTGCCTCCTGATTTGGGAAGGTGAGGCAGGAAAGTCATTTGACTCGAGTCAACGTGAGCGTGTTGAACACCCAAGGGCGAACGTCTTTGCGCGTACGCAGAACGCAAATCAGGCTGCGAGTTGACTCCAGCGTCCTGGCGTAAATCCGTAGGTCGCTTTGAAGACGCGCGTCATGTGCGACTGATCGGCAAAACCGGTTTCTGATGCCGCTTCCGCCAAGGGCGCGCCAGAAAGAATGCAGGAGCTCGCAAGATCCAGTCGCCGCATCAACAAATAGCGATGTGGAGACGTGCCATACCGTTTCCGAAACTGTACCGCCAGCTCAAAGCGAGACATCCCGGAGATCGTTTCCAACTCAGCAGATTGCACATTCCGCGCGGCGTTCGCCCGAAGATACTCCGCCACTGCGTCCAGAGCATCTACATTTACTGGTTTTGTCCTCGCGACCGAACTTCCACTACTTGTGATGAGTAGTTGCGCCACCGACAACACGATGAACTCTGCGGACAAAGAATCGATATCACCGACGAACCACCTCCGCATTTGATGGGCAAACCCATATTCAGAGCGAACCGGTTCACGAACAAGCGGCAGGGGCGCTGCGGCGCCTGCCAGAGCGCGTACGGCATCATGGATGGCGACGGGGTCCAAATGCACTGAGCAGTATCCGAACCCCTCAACGCTTCCGGGACGCCCATCGTGCGATTCACCAGGATGAAGTATGGAAATCTGGCCTGGAAATGATCGGTGGACCGAGCCACGATACTCAAACTCCTGAATACCCCACTCCGTCAGTGAAATCGCATAACTATCGTGACTATGCGAACAGAAGTGCTCATCGCGTAGTTCAGCGCGAAAACGTGTCACCCCACTAACTTTGCGCTCAGGGCGAACCCAGCTTGCAGTTGCCTGGCCGCTTTCAGCATCACTCATGGCTTCTATTGTTGCGTGGTTCCGTGTCTTCCCGCAAGACCGATGCAATTCCGGCCCATCTTTAAGGTGCGATGAGGCAAGAACCTGAACCAGCGGATCGTGACGGCCTTTCCAAAAAGTCAGTAACCTGTAGGCCTGCAACCAGACCGCTGCGAGGATACGCCGGCGGGAACAAGTACATGCATTTTTTTGAAGAACAAGCAGGAGAGCCTCACATGCTTAACGGCAGGCTGCTGAACAAACTGAGGGCCCGGCCTAACACCCGGGAGCATCGCCATGGCAGGTAACGCCCTGTCGCCCTGCGACGAAGGCTTCATCCGCGCGCAGCGGTCGGCCGGGTCAGCGGTACCGGTGGCACGACATGGCCTAGCCCTGGCGGCCACGGTTCTCGGCTCGTCCATGGCCTTCATTGACGGCTCGGTCGTCAACATCGCCCTGCCCGCCATCCAGCGCGATTTTGCGGGCAGCAACAGCGCCGGCCTGGCGGCCATGCAATGGGTGATCAATGCCTACCTGCTGGCACTCGGCTCCCTGGTGCTGGTGGGCGGCTCGCTGGGCGACCGCTTCGGGCGGCGCACGGTGTTCATCATCGGCATTGCGCTTTTTACCGTCGCATCAGCCGCCTGCGGCCTGGCCCCGGGCGCCGGCGCCCTGATTGCAGCGCGCGCCCTGCAGGGCGTGGGCGCGGCACTGCTGGTGCCGGCCAGCCTGGCCATCATCGGCAATGTGTTTGAAGGCGAGGCGCGCGGCAAGGCCATCGGTACCTGGGCCGCCTGGGCAGCCATCACTGGTGCGGCAGGTCCGGTGCTGGGCGGCTGGCTGGTGGACACCGTCTCCTGGCGCGCGATTTTCTTCTTGAATGTGCCGCTGGCCGCGGCCACGATCTGGCTGGCCCTGCGCGCCGTGCCCGACAGCCGCGACCCTGATGCGCCACGGCACTTCGACTGGCTCGGCGTAGTGCTTGTGGCGAGCGGCCTGGGCGCCCTCACCTATGGCCTGACGCTGGCGCCCGAACGCGGCTGGAGCCATGTGCACGTGCTGCTGTCATTGGTGCTGGGCAGTGCCGCGCTGGTGGCCTTTGGCGTGGCGCAATTGCGAGTGCGGGCACCCATGATGCCGCCCTCGTTGTTCAAGTCGCGCGATTTTGTCGGAACGAACCTGCTGACACTGCTTTTGTACTTTGCGATGAGCGGCGTGCTGTTTTTCCTGCCGTTTGTATTGATAGGCGCCTTCGGCTACTCGGCCACCGCGGCAGGCGCCACGCTGCTGCCTTTTTCCATCTTGCTGGGCTTGCTGTCTTCCAAGGCCGGTCAGGCCATGCAGCGCTTCGGTGCGCGGCGCATGCTGATAGGCGGCCCGGCGCTGGCCGCCGCCGGCCTGGCCTTGATGGCGCTACCGGGTGTGGGCTGGTCCTACTGGGCGGGCTTTTTCCCGGCCATGGTGGTATTGGGCCTGGGCATGACGATTGCCATCGCGCCGCTGACCACCACCGTGATGAACGCGGTGCCCACGGCCCATGCAGGCGTGGCCTCAGGCGTGAACAACGCCGTGGCGCGGGTGGCAGGCCTGCTGGCCGTGGCTGTGCTCGGCGTGGTGTTTACAGCAGCACTAGGCGGCCCGATGGAGGGCGCGTCTCCTGCCACGCTGATTCACGCATTCCGTTGGGTGGTGCTGGCGGCGGTCTTGTGTGCGCTGGCCTCGGCGATGTGCGCTGTGGTGTTTTTGCAGCCTGCGCCGGCACCTGACCGACTGCGGTAAGTGGCACGCTAGGCCAGGTGCCAACGCGTCCAGCTAACGATATCGGCCGCGCCCATGGCGCCGGCCTGGCGTGCAACCTCGCGGCCATTCACGAACAGTGCCACTGTGGGAATGCTGCGAATGTTGAAACGTGCGCCCAGGTTGCGGGTTTCTTCGGTATTGACCTTGGCCACACGCACCTTGGGCTCCAGCTGCGCAGCCGCCTGCTCATAGGCCGGCGCCATCTGCAGGCAGGGGCCGCACCAAGGTGCCCAGAAATCAACAAGTACCGGGATCTGGCTGCGCGCGATGTGGCGGTCAAACGCAGCTTCATCGAAGCTGGCCGGGTGCCCCGTAAACAGCGCCTGGTGGCAGCTGCCGCAGTCGGGCGCCTTCGCCAGGTCCGTGTTCTTGACGCGGTTGGTCGTGTGGCAGTGTGGACACACGATGTGCGTCGAATCTGTCATCGGCCCTTACCGCTTATCGCATTTACCGCTTCTGCGTGATGAACTCAGCTGCCGGCTTCGTCCAGCGCCTTGCATGAGGGGGCACACACGGCGTGGGATTTACCCAGCACCTTGCGTGTGCCCATTTGCGAACGGGGACGGTGTTTGCCGCACATGAAGCACGACATTGTGGCGGCGCCGAAAGAGGCGGACGCCACAAACGGGGAGCCCGACACCTTGGATTTGTAACGCAGTCCGTCGGCGAGGACGGTGGTTTTGGCATCAGCTCTGGCCATGGGTGTTTCCTTGGTTGGGTTGGCGCATTGCGCGCTCTATGGCTTGCCTGGCCTGCCGTTCGGCAGCCAGCGCCGGATCCAGCGGCGAACGGCATAGGCCCGCGTGCTGGTAGTGCGTATTTTCGTACATTTCGGCCGCGGCCGGGTGAGTGTCGAGCAAAGCACCCAATTCAGGGCCTGGCTCTGCCTCGCCCAAGGCACCGGCTAGGCGGCTCACCACTGAGCGATATTGCTCCGCATCCACCGGCACAGCACTGTGTTCCAGCCGCTCAAGCAGATCGGCCAGCACGTGGGTCACGGTCAGGCTGGCACTGGAAGAAGGGGTTTGGGCGGTGTTCATGCCCCAGTAACTGGGGACTTTTGCGCAAAAAACAAGCACTTGCGGACAGTCCGACATTAGCTATGTATTTGATAGCTACATACACCCGCCACTCAAGGGCTTGCAGCTGTTTTGTATCACTAAAATGCGCCAAATCCCGTGCCAGGGCATTTTTTGCATTTTCATGCAGTCAAATTGGCCTTTTGCCCTTGCGGTACGGGCGCAAGCAGCTATATTTTTTATAGCGCCCCTGGAAACGTCCGGCCGCTGTCAGTGCCAGAGATCGGCGATGGAAACTTCGGTCGATTTAACCAGCACCCGTCTTGAACAACGCTCTTATTTTTTCGTGTAGATCTGGTCGAAAGAGCCGCCGTCCGCGAAGTGCTCCTTGTCGGCCTTGGCCCATCCACCGAAAGCCTGGTCAATGGTGAACAGGTTCAGCTTGGGGAACTGCTTGGCGTACCTGGCGATGGCCTTTTGCGAGACGGCCGGTCGGTAGAAGTTCTTGCCGGCGATGTCCTGGCCTTCTTCCGAGTAAAGGAATTTCAGGTATTCCTCGGCCACGGCGCGTGTGCCTTTTTTGTCCACATTTTTGTCCACCACTGCCACGGCGGGTTCGGCCAGGATGCTGATGGAGGGTGCCACAACGTCAAACTTGGCGCCAAACTCTTTTTCCAGCAAGTAGGCCTCGTTCTCCCAGGCAATCAGCACGTCACCCTGGGCGCGCTGGGCAAAGGTGATGGTCGAGCCGCGTGCACCGGTATCGAGAACGGGCACGTTGCCGTACAGCTTGGCAACAAACTCCTTGGCCTTGGCGTCGCTGCCGTATTTGCGTTTGGCGAATTCCCAGGCGGCCAGATAGTTCCATCGCGCACCGCCGGAGGTCTTGGGGTTAGGCGTGATGACCTTGACGTCCGGACGAATCAAATCGTCCCAGTCCTTGATGCCCTTGGGATTGCCCTCGCGCACGGCCAGCACGATGGTCGAGGTATAGGGCGATGCGTTGTGCGGCAGCTTCTTTTGCCAGTCTGCGGCCAGCCAGCCGCCGTTTTTCACCAGCGCGTCGGTGTCGCCGGCCAGTGCCAGGGTGGCCACGTCAGCATCCAGCCCGTCGATGATGGAGCGGGCCTGCTTGCCCGAGCCGCCGTGCGACTGCTTGATGGTCACCTCTTGGCCGGCGGTGGCTTTCCAGTGTTTGGCGAAGGCGGCGTTGTACTCAACGTACAGTTCACGCGTCGGATCGTAGGAAACGTTAAGCAGCGTCACCGATGGTTTTTGAGCCAGAGCGGCGGTGGCCGACCCTGCAAGCGCAACGGCTAATGCCAGGCGGCTGGAAACATTCATAAAATGGCGGCGTGGGGTCATGGTCTGCTTTCTGATCTGGTGCATTTGCATGCGAGTCAATGAAAAACTGGATTCTGGGAGTCGCAGACCAAAACTGGAACAAATAAGAAGTTAGTTCTTAATACCCTAATCATCTATAACGCATCCATAACGACATCTCACGAAAGAAAACCCACCTATGGCACGCACTGTCAAATGCATCAAACTAGGCCGCGAAGCCGAGGGCCTGGACTTTCCGCCCTACCCCGGCCCGCTGGGCAAACGCCTGTGGGAAGAAGTCAGCAAGGAAGCCTGGGCCGAATGGATGAAGCAGCAAACCATGCTGGTCAATGAAAACCGCCTGAACCTGGCCGATGCCCGCGCCCGCCAGTACCTGGCGCGCCAAATGGAAAACCATTTCTTCGGCACCGGCGCAGACAAAGTACAGGGCTACGTTCCCCCTGCTGAATGACCCAGGTCACAGCCTTTCATGGCTGAACTGATCGAGTGGTTGGCTGACGGCACGCCCTACAGTCCGCGTTATGGCGACCGCTACCGCAGTGAGTTGGGCGGGCTGGCGCAGGCGCGTGAGGTCTTTTTGCACGGCTGCGGACTGCCTGCAGCCTGGGCCGATCAGCCGCAGTGGCGAATTCTGGAGACTGGCTTTGGGCTGGGTCTGAACTTTCTGGTCACCTGGCATGCGTGGAAGGCAGACCACCAACGCCCTCGAATTCTGCATTTTGTCTCGACAGAGGCTCACCCTGCCAGCGCCTCCGATGTGTTGCGCGCGGCGGCTGCCCATCCTGAATTGCTGCCTTTTGCGGAACACCTGGCCAGCCAGCTCTGGGGCTTGCTGCCAGGTTTTCACCGTCTGGTGTTTGAAGAGGGGCGCGTCTTGCTAACGCTCTGCATCGGGGACACCAAAGCCGTTTTGCGAGAACAGGTGATGGAGGCCGACTCGGTTTACCTTGACGGATTCAGCCCCTCAAAAAATCCTGACATCTGGGACCTCCACACCCTGAAAGCCGTGGCGCGCTGCTGCCGCCGCGGCACACGCATAGCAAGCTGGACGGTAGCGCGCGCCGTGCTGGACAGTCTGGCCCAGTGCGGCTTTGTGGTTCATAAAACCACCGGCCTTCCGCCCAAGCGCGACAACCTGCAAGGGCAGTTCGATCCGCGCTGGGAACCGTGCAAGCCCAAGCGACTCACGCCTGTGAAACCCACAACTTGCGTGGTCATAGGCGGTGGCCTGGCCGGCGCAGCCGTAGCCTCCAGCCTGGCCCGGCGCGGCTGCCAGGTCACAGTGCTTGATGCGCATGAGGCACCGGCAGGCGGCGCATCAGGTCTGCCCGCGGGCCTGCTGGTGCCGCATGTTTCGCCGGACGACAGTTTGCTGTCGCGGCTTTCGCGTTGCGGCGTGCGGACCACACTGCAGCAGGCGGCTGCGCTTTTGCAGGAGGGGAGCGACTGGAAACCAACCGGCGCGCTGGAGCGGCGGCTGGACGGGAGCGCAGGCCTTCCCGTTGACTGGCCGGAGGCTGGGCGCGAATGGAGCGAAACCGCCGCGCCAGAGCGCTTCGGTCAGGTAGGCGTGCTGGAACCCGCAGCCTGCTGGCATCAGCGGGCGGGCTGGGTTAAACCCTCCCGGCTGGTGAATGCCTTACTCTCTCAAACGGGCATTTCATGGCAGGGGAACGCTCAGGTATTTCAACTACGGCGAGACGCGACTACCCACCTGTGGCAAGCGCAGGACGCGAAGGGCCACACGCTGGCACAAGCTTCCATCGTGGTGCTGGCTGCGGGCTATGCCAGCGCATTGCTGGCAGGAGTCAGCCTGCCCCTGCAGGCGATTCGCGGACAAGTGTCCTGGGGCTTGCAAACCGGTCCCGTAAAGGCCTTTCCAGGGTTTCCGGTCAATGGCCATGGGAGCTTCGTGTCGGACGTGCCGACAGCGCAGGGCCCAGTGTGGCTGTGCGGCGCCAGTTTTGAGCGGGACCAAAACAACACGGATATCCGCGCTCATGATCAGCAGGCCAATCTGGAAAAACTGCGTTTGCTGCTGCCCGAAGTGGCGGCTTGTCTTACCCCTTCGTTTGAAGACGGCTCAGTGCAGGACTGGGCCGGTGTGCGCTGCGCCTCTCCCGACAGGTTGCCCTTGGTGGGCCCGCTTGATGTCGCCTTGCTGCCCGGATTGTGGGTGAACACCGCGATGGGCTCGCGTGGGCTGACTTTTGCGCTGATGTGCGCCGAACTGCTGGCTGCGCAGCTGCACGGGGAACCCCTGCCTGTGCAAGCGCGTCTGGCAAATGCCCTCTCGCCGGGGCGTTTCACGCGACTTGATCAGCGACCGTGAGTGTTTTCGCGGTTTTGCCCTTTAACCACGGGAATAGTACGCTATATATTTTGTAGCAATTGGGTGAGTTCAAGAAGTTGGGCATTACCGGACTTTTTTGTGGATCTAGGCCCCGACGCTTCGGGGAGGGTAGTGTTCCACTTGTGCGCCCGCAGCAGAGTTGGGGTAAGCGCGGCCGTTCGCGTCCCCTGCCCTTCGGGCTCCTCCTTTACCTCACTTTGGCACTCACCCCAGCCCTGCTGCTCGATACCTCGGGGTGGCCCGGTGTTGGCAGCCAGCCGCGCGCCGCGCGCGGATCATCCATGTGGCCACGGCCAGGCTCACCAGTAGCAGTAACCATTCCTCAGGTTCTGGCGTGATGTTGGCAGTCAACGGGTTGCTGGGTTTTTGCAGTGTCTCGGTGCCCGACTCCTGAGCCCGTTCAAACCGGTCATCACTTGCCTCTGCCTTGGCCAAGGCCTCTTGCTGTTGGGTGTTAACCAGCACCAGCATGGACGAATAGGGCGTGACCACGCCGTGGTTTTGCGCAATGGCATGCAGAGCAGCAAGTTGCGGCACTGCCAGTGGCGCCGTTTGTCGGGTGGACTGGGCAATCCACAGGCGGGCAGCCAGGGGTGCAAAAGCCTCGTCGGTCGCGGTTCTGGCGTTGCTGTCTTCCACCGAGAAGGCGTAACCGTCTCGCTGCATCAAAAAGCCAGGCGCCGCGTTCTGCGCGCGTGCATAGTGCTCCCACGCTTCCTGCAGACTGGCAAATGCGGAGCCACCGCTGGTTTGCATGGATTCCAGCGTGGCGTCGTCGTAGGCTGGGGCCATCGCGCCGCCCAGGTGAACCATGCTCAGCATGCCGTTTTTGAACCGGGTACGGGCCTTGTCTTTGCTCAGATCGAAAGCGCCGTTGTCGGTCAGGACAATGGTCAGGTCTTGCGCCTCGGGGATGTGGGTGGCGGCCTGTTGCAGCAATTGGTCAACATGGCCGCCCCCCATAAACCCCGTGAGCAGGGCCGGGGTCACGTCGGCTAAGGGGACCCGGCGTGTCGTCTCTTGCATCACCGGCGTGGTGGTGAACAGCACCGACACCGTGTTGCCAGCCGATTGCTGTTTGAACTGGTCCAGGGCTTTTAGCAGTTCCGGGCGGTGTGCGGCCATGGACCAGCTGCGGTCTAACACCAGCGTTAGCTTCTTGCCGGCTACCGTGGGCAGGCTGGCCGTTGCCGGTTGGGCAATGATGGTGGGACCGAGCGGGCCCACGCGGTAGGCGTGGCGACTCGGAGCGACGTTCAGCGCCACGGGCAGTTCCTTGGGCCACCAGTTTGAGAGGTCGCCTGGGCAAGCGCTGCCATTGCAGAGCCGTTGCGTATGCCGGTCCCAGGCGACGTTGCGCTTTTCGGCCAGCACTGGCAGCGGCCAGGCACCATGGCTCGCCAGCGTGGTGTATTGCAAGCGCAGATACAGCTTGGGTCCGGCGGTCTCACCGCGCGCATGGTGCGCTCGCGGGCGTGGCGGTACCGGAAAGGCGCGCAGGCGGTACTGGCGCGGACCGACTTGCTCAAGCAACGCGGGGTCCACACGGCGCTGGACCTCGGCCTTGTAGACGCGCTGCGCCGCGCCCCGGCTGGCGATGGTGAAGGCCTGCATATGGTCGCGGTCTTCGCCCAGCCACAGGCCGGTGATGGCCGCACTCTCCGGCAGGGAGAACAGATAGAAGATTTCTTGCTGCTCCGTGGTGAGATTGACATAGGTCTCATCCAGCGTGATGCGTGCCAGGTCTCCACTCGCGTCGACACGCGCGCTTTGCTCGGCCACGCGTACCTTGCGCTGGTCGATGTTGATCAGGCCGGATTCGCGTTCGTCCTGGTTGTACGTGGCCGACAGGGCTTGTGCAATGGCGCTGCGTTCGCCGCGTTGGATGGGGGTGTCAAAGTACTGTTCGTAAAGCTCTGCAGCGCGCTTGGCGTCCACCGCCATGTTGCTGCCCTCGTACAGCATGGGCTTGGCCAGCGCGTTGAACGCGGCGTTGGGTAGCGCGGCCACATCGGACGGAAGGCCAAGCAATTGGCGGTACCAGTTGCCCACGGCGGTTGATTCGCCGGTGGACGAGGCATAGCGGTAAGCGCCCAGGTAGGCGTTCAGCAAGCCGGCGCGCAGCATGGGTGCCTTGTCCTGAAATTGTGCGGCTGTCAGCGTGGGAGAACTCAGCAGCGCGAAGGCCTCCTGTTGCGGTTGGTGGTTGATTTGCACGAAGAGCAGGCCTTGCAGTACCAACATGGTCGCGACGGCCGCCATGCGTTGCGGCAGCGAGAGTGCACCCGATCGCCAGGCCTTCACCAGTGCGCGCAGGCACAAAACGGCCATGCACAGTGGCATAGCCAGCAGGCTGCCCGCCGTGAGCACGAACAGCAAGCCGAATATGGGAATCAGGAACAGCAGAAAGAAACCTTGCGTCAAGGCCTGCAACAGGTGCAACCAATTGATCGGGTTGAACAACTCAAAGATGCCACGCAGAGCAGCGGGCGACCAGGCGAGCAAGACCAAAGCTCCCGCATACAGGGCTGCCAGCGCCAGACCCGTGCTGGCCATCAGGCGCACGGTATGCCATACCCGCGTTGCAGGCAGTGGGCGGACCCAGCTGTGGTACCCGTGTACGCACAGGCCCAGTATCGCAACCAGCAGCCATTGCGACACGGCAGGGCTGAGTTCGCGCATGATGATCAACCGGTACAGGCAAAGGCTATAGAACGGCCCTTCGACGGCAAAGAACAGAAACGCCAGGGCCTCGGGTCGCCCCCGCAACCGGGTACTGGCCAGCAATACGCACAGCCAAGGCACGACCATCCACGACAACAGAATGAAGACGTAGTCAAACGGTACGTCGCCCTGCCACCATTCCGTAAGTAACAGCGGAACGGCGGGGACCATGGGCAAGGTCGAGCAGATGAACAGTAGGTTCCAGCACCAGAACAAGCCGACGGCGCACTTCAGAATAAAGGGCCCAATAGTTTTTAGGATGCGCATCATGGGAGCTCTCTACTTGTGTGGGAGGAGGAGGCCACCACCGCATGCACGGCGCGGTGGAGGTCTTGTACAACGGCGTCGGACGCGGGACCATCGACCACCAGCGTGACCAGAGACCAGTGTTGTTGGGGGTGAAGCAATTGCGACCACAGCCGTGCGGCCAGATCGGGCGCAACCTGCGCGTCCGATTGGAACCAGGTGACCGCGGTTTGCGCGCCTGCTTGCAGCGTGACCACGCGGTAGTCGCCGTGGCGTGTGCTTATTCGCGTCTGTTGTTCAATGTGTACGCCCTGTGCCAGCAGACACAGCTCGGGTGCGTGGTGCGCGCGCCAGTTGTTGCTTTGCACGACCAACAGGCTTCCACGTGTGCCGCGCAGATTAAAACGCTGCTTTTCGGCAATGGTCGCGCCGTAACCCAACACCAGGTTTTTCTCCTGGCTGGACAGTGCAACGGACTCCGCCTGCAACTGCGCGGGCCAGTTAAGTGCCTGCAGGTTTGCGGGAGCCTGCACTTGGCGCGTGGGTGTGGGCAACAGCGCAATACTGGCGATCAGTCCCGCCAGCAGCGTGTAGGTTTGCCACCGTAGTTGGCGTACCTGACTCGCCGACAGCGGAGCCATGACCGGGCCGCGGCACAGCCAAAAGTTGACCGCACCCACCAGCGCCAGCGCCAGCAACCCCAAAGACGTATGAGCCATGTCGACCAGCAAGGGCGGGGCCTGGTGATGCATGGCCACGACCAGGGCGGTCACCCGCAATGCATTGAAACCCACGGCAATGGCGGCGCTGAAAGCTCCCGCCAGCCACCACCGCTGCGCCATGGCTTGAGGCCAGGCCAAACGTGCACACAGCCACAGCGCCATGGCATACCACAGCGTACGCACACCACTGCAGGCGCTGGCCACATCGGCCACGCCGTTCTCGGTGACGATGATGGATTCCACGGTGACATTGCCCACGCCCAGCGCGTGCAGCAATGGCGCCACCGCGTGCGCCGTCCACAAGCGCAGTGGCAGACCCAGGTGTGCGTCGATGTGTGCTTGTATGGGCAGGCACAACAGCGTCACCAGCAACAGCACCAGGCGCTGGCGCCAGGTAGCCGCATCCATATAGGTGGCGCTGATCGCATAGAGCAACAGCAACGCGGCCGTGGCTTGGATGAAATGCACATCGGTGCTGATGCGGGCGATGGCTGCGAACGTGGCGCCGACCAACACAATCGGCAATGCACGGGGGTGGGCTTGTGATGATGGCGCTTTGCGCACGAAATCGAAAAAAACCAGCAAGATCAGACCCATGAGGACAACCCGTTGCACGGCATGTGTGGGTTGTTCCAGCGCAAAGAACATCCAACGCAAGGGCTCGAAACTGGCGATCAGCCACGCCGCCAACATTGCGTAACGCCGCCAACGCAAGTCCCTGGTGATCGCACGTGGACCGTTGCTTAGCGCGGGCAGGATTGAGTACGTTGCCGCGCTCATGTGGCGCCTTGACTGGCAGATGGGTGGTGTTCGCTGACCAAATTTACAGCCCCTTTCCCAAATAGGGCCAGAAGGTGATGACACCGGTGGCTACTGCTGCGCAAGCCGCTATCAACACACTGCCGGCCGCAAGATCTTTTGCACATTTGACTGCCAATGAGTACTGTGGGGACACCACATCGCAGAGCGACTCAACGGCTGTGTTCATGGCCTCTGCCATCCACACCATAGTCATCGCGCCAATCAGCCAGCGCCAATCACTGGCGTTCATTCGACACCACACGGCCAACCCGGTCACGAGCACCGTGGCGATCAGATGCAGCCAAGCGTTGTGCTGTGTTTTAAGCATCAAAGCCAAGCCTTCGAAGGCATAGCCAAAGCTCTTGAAGCGTGCGGTCAGAGTGAATCGCTGCGACGCGCCGGCGTGAGGGACTTCTTTCATGTTTCATCCTTCTTATTCACCAGCCGCCACGCCTGGGCAGCACATGTTCGTCGAACCGTGCACACCCGCATAACCTGCAAGCCATACAAGCAGCCCCATACCGCGGCCATCAAGATGCAACAAGCCATCACAGCGCGCCGGCCGGTTCTAGCGTCAAACAGGTGCGTCCAGCCAGCGGAACCTGCAAGCGCACCTGACCCATGTCGTCCGCCAGCACCTGCGTCAGGCTTGCACCTGTCACCCGATAGGCTGCTAACGGACGCAAGCCCGACACACCCAGGCTCTGAACGCCATCGCCGGCTCCGCCGTAAAGCACCGCTTGCAAAGATCCGCTTGCATCATCGGAGTGCGCTGCTGCAACCAGCACGTCGGGATAGGACAGGTTTTCCAACCGAGGACCTTTTGATGGAAGTGGGTTGCTGATCAAGTCTCGAAAACTGTTGCGCCCTCCGGAGAGCGCCATCAACTCGACACCATGCGCCCATACCGAGGCCTTACTCCTGTGGGCAACCCCATGCTCGAGAATGGTCGGACACGAGTGCTCCAAGGCATCCATGCAGTTTTGGTACACACACGCATCACCCAACTCTGCCGCCGCCAAGGCCGCCGCTGCGTAGGCACTGCCTCTTGAGAAACCATAGTTTCCTGTGTCGATGGGCCAAAACGCATTGCGTCGAAGTCGCCCATGACTATCGAACAGCTGACGTCTCAGCAACAGCCATTGGCGACGTGCCAAATCAGGTGCCAGCGCGTTCAAAAAGTAGCAGGGCATCGCCAGCGGCATGGCGCCACCCATGGCGGGCAAGGCCAATCCCGTATACGTGGAGCGGCATGGCACGTACCGGCCCTTACCATCCAGAAACTCCGCGTCCAGATGCCGGCGAAACTGGGGTGCGTGACGGGCCCATTTCGCCTGGCCGTATTGCGCATCGTGGGCACACAGTGCCGTGGCGCCCATGGTGTTGCACAAGGGATAGACCCAATTGGGTTCGCAGGCCATCAAATAAAAAGGTGCACGTTCGTATTCTTTCTCCAAGTTTGCCAGCAAGGACTCAAAGCTGTGTTCGTAGCGTCGCCCGTTCGGGTGCGCCAAGGTAAAGGCAGCTGTTTTCGAAAATTCCTGACTTTCTGTGCTCGCCTGGAACAGGGCCATCTGCAGCGCCGCGAAGCCCGTGAACATGATGTTTTCACGGGCGGTCGGGTCGGGATTCCAACGCAGGTTTCCCCACAGATTTTCCAGCGACCAGTAAGCCCATGTGCGGTGCTGCGTCTGCTTGTGAAGTAGCTTGCTTTGCGCGTCGCTCATGTATCCGCCCAACGCGGGTGTGAAGCGTGCCTGCGTCACGGCAATGCCATAAGCCAGAAAGTTGACTTGATACCGCAGCGCCGCCGTCTGAAATTGATCGCGTTGCTCGAACCCGGAAAATTCATCGACAGGCTGCAGCGCGCGGTCGAGTGCGAATCTCACCCGTTGCAGATGCTCCAAGGACATCTCTGGTTTTTGGCTTGGTGAGTGGGCTGTGAAGATCGTGTCCAAGCGAGCCGTTTGCCGGACCAAATACTCGTTATCGATGCGCCTTTGTCGGCCTGCAAACACGAACCAGGCCAGCATTGACAGGCAGAGAGCCGCAGCAAGCAGCGCGAGCATGCGGTACACGTTATAGACCACTCCTGGCTGAATGGCGCCATGGCCCATGCTTGCGGCCCACAGGGCCGAGCCGAGCCACACCAACGGGGGCAGCAACACATTGCCCGTGCCAAACCAGATCAACAGCGCCAATGCCAAGGCACTCACCGAACACAGCCAAGCAGCGATATGAGCTATGCCGCTGCCTGTGCAGATATCAGCATGCGCCAGAAATCCGCCACCCGGCACCATCAAACCCAGACCGAAAATCTGCAGAGCGTCCTGATGCGCGACAAGCAGCAAAGCCGAGCCGACCGTCACCAGCAGCAGATACAGCTTTAGAAGTCGGAAGATCTTTCCATTCGTTACCGGACCGAAAAGCCGTGTGTAGGGTGGAAGTGGAGCGACGCTATTGATTGAATTCACAGACCGATCTTTCCCCGAAAGGAAAACACCTAACTGATGCGCTCGACTTTCGGTGGGTGCAGTCTGATGTGCGTCTGTGAGGTCTTGATGAACTACGTGAAGTTGAGGTGAAGTCGCCTGCTAGCCATGGGTTCGCGCAGGCTGACTTTTGCGCTGATGTGCGCCGAACTGCTGGCCGCGCAGCTGCACGGAGAACCCCTGCCCATGGAGGCGCGTCTGGCAAATGCCCTCTCGCCGGGGCGTTTCAGGCGACTTGACCAGCGATTGTGAACAAAACAGGCTTGCGCCCTTTGTTCGCGGGCGCAAGCAGCTATATATTTTGTAGCAAATTTTTGAGTTGCCCGGGGTGCAGGGGTTTTTTCAGGTACACCTGCGCACCCGAGAAGCGTGCCCGCAAGCCTTGCTGCCAGTTGGGTGCCGAGCCGGTCACAAACATATGGGCAATGGCCGGCCGGGTGTTGTCCACCGCCTTGACGAGTTGCCAGGGGTCCATGTCGGACAGGCCGAGGTCCACCGTCACGAGGTGGTAGGCATGGGTGTTCAGGAGCACCAGCGCCTCGATGCCGGTGGCCGCTTCGTCCACCTCGTGCAGACCGGCCGCGGCAAGCTTGGCACGCAGATACAAGCGGTCATCGCGCCCGCGATCAACCAGCAGCACACGGCGTCCTGGCGCCGGCAATTCGCCAGGCTCCAACGGCAGGGGCTGGGTGTCGTCACCGGTTTCGTCGAGCAGCACGTCGAGATCGTGCTCATGGGAGATATCCAGATCAATCGGTGCGGACGCGGAGGCAGCCGGCGCGAACTCCTTGTCCATCGCGTCCAGTACGGCCGACCATTTGACCGGTGCCGGAAAAACGCGCCAGGCTTCAAGCGGGGCATCTTCGCCAACCCAGATCAGCTTGACGGCGTCATGAGAGGGGTTGGCAAGCTCCAGCACGGCCTCCCAGCTCTCGCCGTCAATGATGAGGACGTCCGGTGCATGAACAGCCTCGGCGGTCTGTGCTGTCCAGGCCGTATAAACGACATCGCGGGACTCTGACAGGCGGAGCATGGACTCCAGCGCATGGCGCTCAGCGTCGCTGAACCCGTAATACTTGACGAATATCCGCTTCACTGGTCCGCCTGTGTTTGTCATTGCCGTGGATGATACGGGGCTTGTGTCCAATTGTTGCAACAGCGTTGTCCGGATGACACGAAATTCGACCTCCGAAAGCCCGGAGAGCCGCATAAACACTGGTGAATAAGCTTATTCGCATAAGCGCAGAACGAATCTGTCGTTTGTTTTTATAAGCAGTACACCTAAAGTGTGCGGCTTATGCATGATTTTGCTTTTGTCTTTGCCGGCTTCGCCGTCGGCCTCGTGGTGGGTTTGACCGGCGTGGGCGGGGGTTCGCTCATGACCCCCCTGCTGATCTTCTTTTTCGGCATCAAGCCGCACCTGGCCATTGGTACCGACTTGCTGTTTGCCGCTTTCACCAAGCTCGGCGGCACGGTCAGTCTGGCCCGCACGCGCATGGTGGACTGGAAAATTGTGGGGCAAACGGCTGCGGGCAGCATTCCGGCTTCACTGCTCACGCTGTATATATTGCACATTGTCGGCCCCGCCAGCCCCGCCGCCCATGCCGCGATGACCACGACACTGGGCGTGGCGCTGCTGCTCACAGCCACGGCCATGCTCTACAAGGCCGTGTATGGCAAGGCCGCACCGCGCGACATCGCCCGTGCCGACCTGCACGCCGCCACACAGGCGCGCCACTGGGCGCTGCCGTTGCTGTTCGGCGCGGTCATCGGCAGCCTGGTGACCCTGACCTCGGTGGGCGCCGGCGCCATCGGTGTCATTGTTCTGATGCTGCTTTACCCCGCCTTGCCGCTGCCGCGCATTGTGGCCGCGGACATTGCCCACGCCGTGCCGCTGACGCTGGTGGCGGGCCTGGGCCATGCATCCATCGGCTCTGTGGACTGGGTGCTGCTGGCCAAGCTGCTGGCCGGCTCGCTGCCGGGCATCTGGCTCGGTTCGCGGCTGGTCAACAGCACGCCCGACCGCTGGATACGCTCCCTCCTTTCCCTGCTGCTGGCTTATGCCGGCGCCAAATTAATCGCCATCTGAATCCACTTTTTGATCTCTGACAGCCATGTATCAATACACCGAATTTGACCGCCAGTTCGTCCAGGCACGCGCTGACCAGTACCGCGACCAGCTGACCCGCTGGCAGGCGGGCCAGCTGCCTGAAGACGAGTTTCGCCCCTTGCGTCTGCAAAACGGCTGGTATGTGCAGCGTTATGCGCCCATGCTGCGCGTGGCCGTGCCTTATGGCGAGCTCTCCAGCGCGCAGGTGCGTGTGCTGGCCAAAATTGCCCGCGAGTACGACCAGCCTAACGCCGCCCTGTTCAACGAAGCGCAGGCCAAGCAGGACCAGCTTGGCCCCGTCAACCTGAAAAACGGCCTGTCCGTCAGCTCAAAACTGACCGCCGGTTACGCCCACTTCACGACACGCCAGAACATCCAGTACAACTGGATTCCGCTCGACAAGTCGGCCGACGTGATGGACCTGCTGGCCAGCGTCAGCATGCACGGCATCCAGACTAGCGGCAACTGCATCCGCAACATCACCAGCGACGAGCGTGCCGGCATTGCGGTTGACGAAATCGCCGACCCACGGCCTTTTGGCGAGATCCTGCGCCAATGGAGCACGCTGCACCCCGAGTTCGCCTTTTTGCCGCGCAAGTTCAAGATCGCCATCAGCGGTGCCAAGGAAGACCGCGCCGCCACGGCGTGGCACGACGTCGGCCTGCATCTGGTGCGCAATGCGGAAGGCGAGCTGGGTTTCAAGGTGCTGGTCGGCGGCGGCATGGGCCGCACACCCATCATCGGCACCGTGATCCGCGAGTTCCTGCCCTGGCACCAGATCATGAACTTCATCGAAGCCATCGTGCGCGTGTACAACCGTTATGGCCGCCGCGACAACATGTACAAGGCGCGCATCAAGATCCTGGTGAAAGCCGAAGGCCAGAAGTACATCGATGACGTGGAAGCCGAATACAAGCAGATCATGGAGCATGACGGCGGCCCGCACACCATCACGCAGGCCGAGCTGGACCGTGTCGCGGCTTCTTTCGTGCCGCCCACGCTCAAGTGCGACCGCAAGAGCGCCGATGCGAAGATTGCCAACATCCTGCGCGCTGCCGCGGAAGACGACATCGAGTTCGGCCGCTGGCTCAAGCAGAACGTCGCGCCGCACCAGAACCCCGACCTGCGCGCCGTGACGCTGTCCTTCAAACGCCTGGGCCAGGCGCCCGGTGACGCGACCGCTGACCAGCTCGATGTAGCGGCCGACCTGGCTGACCGCTTCAGCGCTGGCGAAGTGCGCGTCACGCACGACCAGAACCTGCTGCTGCCCTGGGTGCGCTGCGACGAGTTGCCCGAGCTGTGGCGCGCCGCGCGCAAGGCCGGTTTTGCCAAGCCCAATATCCGCCTGCTGACCGACATGATTGCATGCCCCGGCGGCGACTTCTGCTCGCTGGCCAATGCCCGCTCCATTCCGATCGCCGAGGCCATCACCGAGCGCTACCAGGACATGGACGAGTTGCATGACCTGGGCGAGATCGACCTGCACATCAGCGGCTGCATCAACTCCTGCGGCCACCACCACAGTGGCCACATCGGCATCCTGGGTGTGGACAAGGACGGCCTGGAGTGGTACCAGGTGTCGCTGGGCGGCTCGGACGGCTCTGCGCTGAGTGGCAACCCTGTGCCCGGCAAGGTGGTTGGCCCTTCGTTTTCCGCAGCTGAAGTGCCCGAAGTGATTGAGGCCGTGCTGGACACTTACCGCCGCGAGCGTGAAGCTGGCGAGACCTTTATTTCAACGTTACGCCGCGTCGGCATGGATCCTTTCAAGGAAGCCGCCAAGGGCGCACGTTTTGCCGCCGCTGTGGCCGCCTGAGGAGAACTGCATGAAACTTTTGCCATTTACCGACCACGCCGTTGTTGAAAACACCTCCGTTCTGGTGCTCGCCAACGACGCCGACCCACTGCAAGCCTCGCTGGAAGGCGTGACGCGCATCGACCTGCACTTTCCGAAATTCACCGATGGCCGCGCTTTCAGCCAGGCCTTCCTGCTGCGCCGCCGGCGCGAATTCAAAGGTGAAATCCGTGCCACCGGCGATGTGCTGGTGGACCAGTTGGCCCAGATGGAGCGCAGCGGCTTTGACGTCGCCGTACTCCGCGCCGACCAGGACATGGCGACTGCCGAACGCGTGCTGGCGTCCTACCCCGGTTACGGCGTCGGCAAATACCAGGGCGACGCCGTCGACGTACAACCCCACTTCAAGGAAGCAAAGGAAGGGGCTACGGCCTGAACACCATGAGCCTCGACCTCGCAAAAATCAACGCAGAACTCGGCCGCAATGCGCAGGGCCTGGTGGACTGGGCCATCGGACTCGACCGGCCAGCCATCGTCACCACCAATTTCCGCCCCTTCGAGGCGGTGATACTGCACATGGTGACGCGCGCCAACCCGAAGGTTCCGGTGATCTGGATGGACAACGGCTACAACACCGAGGCCACCTACCGCTTCGCCGACGAAGTGACCAAGTTGCTCAAGCTGGACCTGCACATTTATCTGCCGCGCCGCTCACGTGCGCACCGCGAGGCCGTGGAAGGCCCGACTCCGGCGCTGGACGATCCACGCCACGCGGCCTTCACTGATGAAGTCAAACTCGAGCCCTTTGCTCGCGCCCTGCGTGAAACCGCACCCCAGGTCTGGTTCACCGCCCTGCGCGCCACCGACACCGCCGTGCGTGCCCAGATGGACCCGGTCAGCGTCAATCCGGACGGGCTGATCAAGGTCGCGCCGCTGCTGCACTGGTCGTCCAAGGACCTTTACCAGTACTGTGAAATCAACGGCCTGCCCAACAACTTCGACTATGTGGACCCCACCAAGGGCGAAGACAACCGCGAATGCGGTCTGCACCTCGCACACTGACTCCACACACAGACTTATGAACGCCCGCACACCATCCAAACTGCTGCCAGCCGACCCGGCGATCTCCATCGCGCGGCTGTCCAATGCCCACCTCGATGCGCTCGAGGAGGAAACCATTTTTATCCTGCGCGAAGTGGCAGCCGCCTTCGAGCGCCCGACCCTGCTGTTTTCGGGCGGTAAGGACTCGCTGGTCATGCTCAAGTGCGCCGAGAAAGCCTTTGGTGTGGGCCGCATCCCCTACCCGCTGCTGATGATCGACACCGGCCACAACTTCCACGAAGTCACCGATTTCCGCGATCTGCGCGCGAAAGAACTGGGCGCCGAACTGATCGTGCGCAACGTGGAAGACTCGATGAAACGCGGCACCGTGCGACTGGCGCACCCCGGCGAGTCGCGCAATGTGCACCAGTCGGTCACGCTGCTCGAAGCGATTGACGAATTCCGCTTTGACGCGCTGATTGGTGGTGCACGCCGCGACGAAGAAAAAGCCCGTGCCAAGGAGCGCATCTTCTCGCACCGCGACAGCTTCGGCCAGTGGCAACCCAAGGCCCAGCGCCCGGAACTGTGGACGCTGTTCAACACCCGGTTGCAGCCCGGCGAGCATTTCCGCGTATTCCCGATTTCCAACTGGACCGAGCTTGACGTCTGGCAGTACATCGAGCGTGAGCAGATCGCCCTGCCTTCGCTTTATTACGCGCACCAGCGCAAGGTGGTCGAACGCAAGGGCCTGCTGGTGCCGGTGACCGAACTCACACCCGCGCGCGACGGCGAACAGGTGGTTGAAAAAACCGTCCGTTTCCGTACGGTGGGCGACATCACCTGCACCTGCCCGGTGGACAGCCCGGCCGCTACCGCCGCCGAGATCGTGATCGAAACCCTGGCCGCCGATGTGAGCGAACGCGGCGCCACGCGCATGGACGACAAGACCTCCGATGCTTCAATGGAAAAGCGTAAAAAAGATGGGTATTTCTGATGAGCACTACTGATTTGATAGCTGGAAGCACACAACCGACGGGGGCTACTGGCCAAAACGACCTCAGATCTGCACTGAAGTTCATCACCTGCGGTTCGGTCGACGACGGCAAAAGCACGCTGATCGGCCGCCTGCTGGTGGACAGCAAGGCCGTGCTGCAGGACCACCTGGCCGGCGTGCAGCGCCAGGGCGAAACCGACCTGGCCTTGCTGACCGACGGCCTGAGCGCCGAACGCGAACAGGGCATCACCATTGATGTGGCCTACCGCTACTTCGCCACCGAAAGCCGCAAGTTCATCATCGGCGATGCACCCGGCCATGAGCAGTACACGCGCAACATGGTCACCGCGGCGTCGAGTGCCGACGCCGCCGTGGTGCTGGTCGATGCCACCAAGCTGGACTGGAAAAATCCGTCCATGGAGCTGCTGCAGCAAACCCGCCGCCACTCGCTGCTGGTCAACCTGCTGCGTGTACCGTCCATCGTGTTCGCGGTGAACAAGCTTGACGCCGTGGAGGACTCCACGCTGGCTTTCACAAATATCAGTGCGGCGTTGACGGCCTTTGCGCTCGCCGCAAAGATTCCGGTCAAGGCCATCGTGCCCATCTCTGCGTTGATTGGCCACAACGTGGTGGACGCCAAGCCAGGCTGGTGCGGCTACGACGGCCTGTCGCTGTTGCAACTGCTGGAACACCTGCCTGCCACGCCGGCCGAAAGTACCGAGGCCTTTGCCTTCCCGGTGCAATGGGTGGAGAAGTTTTCTTCCTCCTCGGACACCACGCAGGGTCGCCGGGTCTTCTGGGGCCGGGTCGCAACAGGCGGTGTGCAGCCTGGCCAGACCGTGACCGTGCTGCCGAGCGGGCAAAACGCCGTGGTGGCGCAGGTGCTGGACCACACGCGCCAGCCCCGCTCCATCCTGGCCGGCCACAGCGCCGGCATTGTGCTGGACCGCGAAGTGGACGTTTCGCGCGGCGACTGGCTGCTGGCGACCGATACCTTTGAACCCTCGCGCGAGCTGTCGGTCACCATCGCCTGGATGGATGACGAACCCCTGATCGCTGGCCGTGCCTACTGGGCGCTGCATGGCCATCGCTGGGTCAAGGCCAAGGTCAAGCGCATCGTCCACAAGCTCGATGTCAACACCCTGGCCGAAGAAGACGCCACTGAGCTACCGCCCAATGCGATTGGCCACGTCGAACTGAGCCTGCAGGAACCGCTGGCCACCCTGCCTTACGCACGTTCGCGTGTGCTGGGCTCGCTGGTGCTGGTGGACACAGCCTCGAACAAGACCTCTGGTGCCGCGCTAATCCTTTGATCAGGATCAGGCCCGCCCCAACGCCAACTTAACCCTGCTCACGGAATCCTCTTAAAATCGAGGGTTTCCACCGATCCCGCTAGAACAACATGACTCACATCGTTTCTGAATCGTGCATCCGCTGCAAATACACCGACTGTGTGGATGTCTGCCCCGTGGACTGCTTCCGCGAAGGCCCCAACATGCTGGTGATCGACCCCGACGAGTGCATCGATTGCGCGGTCTGCATCCCCGAATGCCCGGTCAACGCCATTTATGCCGAGGAAGATGTGCCCGCCGATCAGGTCAATTTCATCAAAATCAATGCCGAGCTGAGCAACGCCCCCGGCTGGAAAAGTATTACCAAGCGCAAGGAAGCCTTGCCTGATGCCGAAGAGTGGAAAGACGTCACCAGCAAACTGGACCAGCTCGTCCGTTAAGCCGCACCCGGCACCGTGACGCGCACCCACCCGGCCCGCTCAAAATTGCAAGAACCAGAAACTATGGAACCTCAACTGAACCAGGAAGTGATCAACACGGCGGCCGCACACGATGGCCCGATAGAGACCGATGCGGTCATCGTCGGCGCGGGCCCGGTCGGGCTGTTCCAGGTGTTTGAACTCGGCCTGCTGGAAATCAAGGCCCATGTGATTGACTCGCTGGCCTACCCCGGCGGCCAGTGCATCGAGCTTTACCCGGACAAGCCGATTTACGACATCCCCGCCGTGCCCATGTGCACCGGCAAGGAATTGACCGACTCGCTGCTCAAGCAAATCGAACCCTTCGGCGCGACCTTTCACTTCGGGCAGGAAGTCTGCATCGTTGAAAAGCAGGAAGATGGCCGCTTTTTCGTCCAGACCTCCAAAGGCACGCAGTTTCTGACCAAAACCATCTTCATCGCCGCGGGTGTGGGCGCTTTCCAGCCACGTCTGCTGAAGGTTGATGGTCTGGAAAAATTCGACAACACGCAACTCTTTTACCGCGTGAAGTCGCCGGCAGACTTTGCCGGAAAAAATCTGGTCGTTGTGGGTGGTGGCGACTCCGCCCTCGACTGGGCACTCAATTTCGTCAAGGAAGGCCCGAACAAGGCCGAAAGCGTGATCCTGATCCACCGCCGAGACGGCTTCAAGGCCGCACCGGCCAGCGTCGCGAAGATGAAAGAGCTCTGCGACAACTACGAGATGCAGTTCATCGTTGGCCAGATCACGGGCTACGAGGAAAAGGACGGCAAGCTCACGGGTGCCAAGGTTACCGGCTCGGACGGTGTCACCCGCGTGGTACCGCTTGACGTGCTGCTGGTCTTTTTTGGCCTGTCACCCAAACTCGGGCCGATTGCAGACTGGGGCCTGGACATCGAGCGCAAACAGCTTAAGGTGGACACCGAAAAGTTTTCGACCAACGTACCGGGCATTTTTGCCGTCGGCGATATCAACACTTACCCCGGTAAAAAGAAGCTGATCCTCAGTGGCTTTCATGAGTGCGCGCTCGCCGCTTTCGGTGCTGCGCCTTTCATTTTCCCGGACAAGAAAATCCATCTGCAATACACAACCACCAGCCCGAAACTGCACAAGGTATTGGGTGTGGAGTCGCCAGTCTTCGACTGACCCGCTGCGCTCCAACAGGAAACAAGGCCCGCTTCAGCGGGCTTTTTCCTTTGGGCGCCTGAGGCGAGCGGGCTACAATTCTGCTGCGGTCTTCAAGATCGCATTCGCTGGGGGTGTTGCCATGAAAGTGGCGACTGAGAAAGTCCCTTTGAACCTGACTGAGGTAATCCTCGCGCAGGGAAGCATGTACAGGGCGCAACGCAGTCTTTTCGACACTGCCGGCGCCCACGCAAGCCGACCTGCCATTGACACAAGGAAAAGTTGATGGCGTTCCCTACAAACACTTCAAACACCGCACTGACACCTTTGCCGCAGGGCGAGCGCCTGTTCGGCTGGCGTGACCATGCAGCGCTGTGGCTCAGCCTGGGCGTAGGCCTGCTGGTGATGCAAATCGGCGCCTACCTGGTGCCCGCACTCGGCGCGAAAGCGGCCATGGCGGTCATTGTTGCCGGTTCCGTCCTCGGCGCAGGGCTGCTGGCCTGGACCGCAAAAATCGGCTGCGACAGCGGCCTGTCGAGTGCTGGCCTGATGCACGCCACCTACGGCAGCAGTTTCGCGCGCCTGCCGGTATTGCTCAACATCGTGCAATTGATCGGCTGGACCACGTTCGAGCTCGTCGTCATGCGTGACGGCACTGTCGCCATCGCGCGTCAGTCCGGCGCATTCACCGCCTCTTTCTGGCCTGTTTTGGCCACTTTGCTATGGGGTGGCGTGCTGATTGCGTTGCTGACGGGTTCCATGGTCGCGCTGGTACGCAAATTCATTGGCAGGTTTGGCCTGCCGCTGGTGATTGCATCGTTGGTATGGTTGACTTGGCAGTTCCTTGGCCGCGCACAAGCCCAGGGCTGGGAAACGATATGGAATCGTCCCGGCGCAGGCGGCATGAGCACACTGTCGGCTCTGGATCTTGTGATTGCCATGCCGGTGTCGTGGCTGCCGCTGGTGGCTGATTTTTCGCGTCACGGCCGCGATGGCAAAAGTGCGCTGCGTGGCACCTGGCTCGGTTATGCGATTGCCAACACTTGGTGTTACGGCCTCGGAGTGCTGATCGCGCTGACCACGCCAAGTACCGACCTCGTTGCCGCCTTGCTGCTGGCCCAGGGCGGCCTGATTGCCCTCGGCCTGATACTGATCGACGAGGTGGACAACGCCTATGGTGACCTGTACTCGGGCTCGGTGGCCGGCCACAGCCTGAAACCCGGCTGGAGCCTGCGCCGCTGGGGGGTCGTTCTGGCGGTCCTGTGCACCGCCCTGGCACTGGTGCTTCCCATGCATAGCCTGGAGCCATTTCTGCTGATGCTCAGTTCAGTGTTTGTTCCCCTGTACGGCGTGATCCTGGCGCGCCTGGGCGGCGTGTCCGGCGTTTCATCCCTGCTGGGAAGAAAAAAGGTCGATGTGAGTGCGGTGGCAATCTGGCTTCTCGGCATCGCCACCTACCATCTGTGTGCAAAACTCGCGCCTGACTGGGGCGCTGCGCTGCCCACGCTGGCTTTGACTTTTATCGCAGCCCGTCTGACCCGTGCCCGCTAGACGCTAAAAGCGAGGCAACGCGTTCAGAGGCGATTTAACCGCATGGCCACCGGTGCGTGCCCGTGGTTCAGCGGCCCACTGCCCGCGCCGGTTTTCACTTTGGCCCCGGCCTCCAGCCCCGCACGAACGTAGGCACGAGCGGCTTCCACGGCTTCCAGCAATGGCTGTCCGAGTGCCAACCCGGCAGCAATGGCCGAGGATAAGGTGCAGCCTGTTCCATGGGTATTGGCGCTGTGAATGCGGGCAGCGCGCATCCAGTGGCGCTCACCTGCTGCGGTAAGCAGCAAGTCCATGACGGTGTCCCCCGGCAGATGGCCGCCTTTGAGCAGCACGGCGCGTGCACCTTTACTCAATAGCTCGTGTGCAGCAGCTTCCATGTCTTCGGCATTGCGCAAAGGTCTGCCCACCAGCAAAGCCGCTTCATCAAGATTGGGCGTGACAAGCATGGCCCGCGGAAACAGCTCGCGCACCAAAACTTCAATTGCCGGGTTGTCAATCAGGACCGCGCCGCTTGTAGCCACCATCACGGGATCAAACACAACATTCTTCAGTGCATGCCGATCAATGGCATCAGCCACAGTCAGCGCAATTTCGGGCGCATGCAGCATGCCTATCTTTACCGCATCAACACCGATATCTTCGACAACTGCGTCAATCTGGTCACGAAGCATGCCCGGTGGCACGCCATGAATGGCGCGCACGCCCTGGGTGTTCTGTGCAGTGAGCGCGGTGACCGCCGTCATGCCATAACAGCCCAGCGCTGCAAAAGTCTTGAGATCGGCCTGGATACCCGCCCCTCCGCTGCTGTCAGATCCGGCAATGGACAGGACGCGCGGGTACTGGAATTCGAAAATGTCGTTGCTCATGGAGAAAGAGATCCGGTGGTGGGCAAAGCGAAAGCAATGCAGGATTATCAGTGAAGCGGTTTACCACCCGGAACCCGAGGAAGCATCCAGAACGCAGCTCCGCGGACCAGCCCTTGAGACGAACGCCCAGAAAAATCAGGCTATAATCTTAGGCTGTATTCCTCAATAGCTCAGTTGGTAGAGCGCCGGACTGTTAATCCGTAGGTCCCTGGTTCGAGCCCAGGTTGAGGAGCCAAAATTCAAAGCCTGAACGTCATCAACGTTCAGGCTTTTTTCGTTGTTGAGGGTACTATTTGCAGACTGTGGCCACGCGTTGGTTGCAGCGCCTGCATCAAGCCCACCACAATACCTGCCATGCGCAAGTCACCTCACCCCCTGCCCTGGCTTGATGCAGACGAGCCTTTCCCCCCCGTGGAGGCCGCATGGGCCGCAGGCGACCCGGCCCCAGGGCTTTTGGCGGCAGGCCGGTCGCTGGGTGTTTCAACCCTGAGACAGGCCTACGCGATGGGCATCTTCCCCTGGTTCGGTGCCGGCCAGCCTATTTTGTGGTGGAGCCCTGACCCGCGCATGGTGCTGCGCACGGACCATTTCAGACTGCATCGTTCGCTTCGTAAAACATTGCTGCGCTTTGTTGCCGCGCCCGGCCATGAGATCCGGTTCGATACCGCATTCCCCCAGGTCATCCACGCCTGCGCTACCACTTTACGTGACGGGCAGCCGGGCACCTGGATCGTTCCGGACATGGTCAAGGCCTATACAGCGCTGCACTGCGCAGGTGATGCCCACAGCGTGGAGACCTGGATACACGGCGAGCTTGTGGGCGGGCTGTATTGCGTGAACCTGGGCGGTATGGTATTTGGTGAGTCCATGTTTGCGCGCCAGACCGATGCGTCAAAAATTGCACTGGCGGCACTGGTGGCTTTCTGCCGTGCCAAGGAAATGCCTATGGTCGACTGTCAGCAGAACACAGGGCACCTGGCCTCATTCGGCGCCACCGAGATGCCGCGCGCGGAATTTGTCTCGGCTGTAGCAACAAACATGACTCAAACTGCCCCCCGATGGGAATTTGACGCCCTATACTGGAATCAAATACTGAAGGCCAAGACGCAGAACGAACTTACCACGTGACGCACCTCAAAGACCTGCCCCTCCAGACGCTGCAGTTTTATGCCACGGCGCCTTACCCCTGCAGTTACTTGCCAGGCAGGCAGGCTCGCTCTCAAGTCGCCACGCCCAGCCACCTCATCCACAACGCGGCCTACTCGGAACTGGTGACCAACGGTTTTCGTCGCAGCGGCATGTTTACCTACAGGCCCTACTGCGATGGCTGCCATGCTTGTGTGCCACTGCGTTTGCCGGTAGCGAGCTTTCAGCCAGACCGCAGCCAGCGCCGCGCGCTGAAGCAACATAAAACCCTGCAAGTTCGGGTTCTCAAACTGTGCTTTCTGCCTGAGCATTACCAGTTGTACCTGCGCTACCAGAACGGACGCCATGCCGGGGGCGGCATGGACCATGACAGCATCGACCAGTACACGCAGTTTCTTTTGCAGAGCCGCGTCAATTCACGGCTGGTGGAGTTCCGCGAAACTCTGCCCAATGGCGAGGCCGGCGCGCTGAAAATGGTTTCAATTCTCGACGTGCTGGAAGATGGCGTGTCCGCGGTTTACACGTTTTATGAGCCCGACGCACGGGCGAGTTACGGCACTTTCAGCGTGCTGTGGCAAATCGAGCAGGCAAAGCAGATGGGGCTGCCCCATGTGTACCTGGGCTACTGGATCGCGGAGAGCCCGAAAATGAGCTACAAAGCCCGGTTTCTGCCAAACCAGATCCTTATAGACGGGCAGTGGGTGGAAGCCGACAAGGCGACGCAGGCCAACGCAACCTGAAAGAGTTTGGGAGGTTTCAGGGACGCATCCAAGCGTGGGCCAAGGCAATGCTGATTTCACCAGCTAAAATCCACAACATCACCCATGAGAAAGCTCGACCCCCTCACTCCCCCAGCCAAGCCTACGGTTCAGGTCATCGAACGCATGTTCACCCTGCTGGAGATTCTGGCAGGTCGCGAGGAAGCCGTTTCGCTGAAGGAAATCAGCGAAAAATCGGGGCTTCATCCGTCAACCGCGCACCGTATCCTGAATGATCTGGCCACCGGCCGTTTCGTAGACCGGCCAGTGGCGGGCAATTACCGTCTTGGCATGCGTCTGCTGGAGCTCGGTAACCTCGTGAAAGGGCGTCTGAGCGTTCGTGACGCTGCGCTGACGCCCATGCGCGAGCTGCACAAACTGATCCAGCAACCGGTCAATCTGAGCATGCGCCAGGGCGACGAAATCATCTACGTCGAACGCGCCTACAGTGAGCGCTCCGGCATGCAGGTGGTACGTGCCATCGGTGGGCGGGCGCCGCTGCATCTAACCTCGGTAGGCAAGCTGTTTCTGGCTTTTGACGATCCCCAGCGGCTGCGCAGCTACGCTACTCGCACAGGCTTGCCTGGTCAGACCAAGAACAGCATCACCCAGCTTGCAGTGCTCGAACGCGAGCTGGCGAAAGCACGCCAATACGGTATGGCACGGGACAACGAAGAACTGGAACTGGGTGTGCGCTGCATGGCTGCCGGTATTTACGACGACCAAAGCAAGCTGGTGGCAGGTTTGTCGATTTCGGCACCGGCCGACAGGCTGGACGAAAACTGGCTGCCGAAGCTGCAATCAACGGCGAGCGAAATTTCGGCAGCGCTCGGCTACAGGTCCGACAATTTCAAGTAAAAACGGGCTTCAGCCCTTATGCGACCTGCGCGAGTAGCTACTATTAATATAGCACCGGCAGGAGATGCGGGCTGGCTTTAGCCGCCACTGGTAGCCGGGGCGGCAGCACTTATTTTGGATGCACCGACCGGCTGCGACTCCACCCAACGACGAACCCGCTCGGCATCGCCGAGACGGCTCAATTTGCCGGCCGAATCAAGAAACACCATGATCAGCTTGCGCCCTGCAATTTTTGTCTGCATGACGAGACATTGGCCTGCTTCAGAGATGTAGCCGGTTTTCTGCAGGCCAATCTCCCACTCGGGGTTTTTGACCAACCGGTTGGTGTTGTTGTATTGCAGGGTCTGCCGGCCCACCGCGACCTGATAACCGGTGGAAGTGGACAACTCGCGCAGGACAGGATCACTGTGGGCTGCGTTAACCAGCGTCGCCAGATCCTGCGCGCTGGACTGGTTCTGACTGGACAGGCCAGTCGGTTCAACGTAGCGGGTGTCTTTCATACCCAGCATTTTGGCTTTGGCATTCATCAGGCTGACAAAAGTGGACATGCCGCCGGGGTAGGTACGACCCAAGGCATGGGCCGCACGGTTTTCGCTGGACATCAAAGCCAGATGAAGCAGTTCACCACGCGTCAGGCTGCTTCCCACGCGCAGGCGGGAGCGGCTGCCCTTTTCCGTGTCCACGTCGTCCTGGCTGATGGTAATACTCTCGTCCATAGGCAGACGAGCACCACTGATAATCACACCCGTCATCAGCTTGGTCAATGAAGCAATGGGAAGCACCGCATGATCGTTCTTGCTGAACAGCACTTCATTGGTATCCTGGTCAATCACCAACGCCACACTGGACTTGAGCTCCAGTGGGTCCTGAGCGCCGTGCAAGCCGGCAAGCTGCCCAAAAGAAGGTCGCGGCGGCGAAGACACCGTGACTATGGATTTGCGGGGAGCCTTCGTCACGAAACGAGCGCTTTTCCGGCCTGAGATGACCTGCTTGGAAACCGTCTTGCTTGCGTGTGATTTTTTAACAACCTGGCGCTTGGCCGGCGCTGCTTCAGCCGCGGGCGAAATCAATGCCACCGAAAAAGTAAGAATTCCAACGACCTGTAAGGTCTGTTTGAAAATCGAATTCAGCGTAATGGACATTGATTCGTCTCCGGGTTCGATTAGTACGAATGCCGGAGTGTATACAAATAGAAAAAGTCACGCAATATCAAAAGCTTGCGTAACTTTCCTAAACGCAACAATCAAATACCAGAGAATCCTGGCCTCACACGGCCAAAAAGTCATAAAAAGTTATTAAGCCATTGAATATAAAGGGTTTTTTGAAGTTCTTCGGCTTAACCTTGAGCGGCAACCCTGTCGGCTTTATTTTGTAACTTGCTCAGGGCACTCAAATAGGCTTTGGCCGAAGCAACCACGATATCCGGGTCGGCACCGACCCCGTTCACCACGCGGCCGCTGTTTTGAAGGCGAACTGTGACTTCTCCTTGGCTCTCCGTGGAGCCACTGATGGCATTCACCGAATAGAGCACCATCTCGGCCCCGCTTTTGACGAGAGTTTCAATAGCCTTGAGCGACGCGTCCACCGGACCATTGCCATCTGACTGACCACGGACTTCCTTGCCGTCCACCGTAAAAACAACAGTCGCCTGGGGACGTTCGCCGGTTTCACTATGCTGAGAGAGAGAAACAAAACCGTACTGTTCGTTCTCGTGCGCAAGACTTTCCTCACTTACAAGCGCCAGAATATCCTCATCAAAAATCTCGCTCTTGCCGTCAGCCAACTCCTTGAACCGGGCAAAAGCAGCGTTGGTGTCAGCCTCGCTTTCCATCTCGATGCCGAGGTCTTGCAGGCGCTGCTTGAAGGCATTGCGGCCGCTAAGCTTGCCCAGCACCATCTTGTTGGAGCTCCAGCCCACGTCTTCGGCGCGCATGATCTCGTAGGTCTCACGCGCCTTCAGCATCCCGTCCTGATGGATGCCCGAGGCATGCGCAAAAGCATTCGCACCCACAACGGCCTTGTTCGGCTGGACGACAAAGCCGGTGGTCTGACTCACCATGCGGCTCGCAGCAACGATGTGAATCGGATCAATGTTCATGTCGAGGTTGAAATAGTCGCGTCGTGTCTTCACGGCCATGACGATTTCCTCAAGCGAACAGTTGCCTGCACGCTCGCCGAGGCCGTTGATGGTGCACTCCACCTGCCGCGCGCCGCCAATCTTCACGCCAGCCAGTGAATTGGCCACCGCCATGCCGAGATCGTTATGGCAATGTACCGACCAGATCGCCTTGTCGCTGTTAGGCACGCGCTCGCGCAGGGTTTTGATGAAATTGCCATACAGCTCAGGCACCGCATAACCTACGGTATCCGGCACATTGATGGTGGTTGCACCCTCGGCAATCACTGCCTCAAGCACGCGACATAGAAAGTCCACATCGCTGCGGTAACCATCTTCCGGGCTGAATTCCACATCGGCCACGAGGTTGCGCGCAAAGCGCACCGAGAGCTTGGCTTGCTCCAGCACTTGCTCCGGGCTCATCCGCAGCTTCTTCTCCATGTGCAGAGCGCTGGTGGCAATGAACGTATGAATACGGGCACTGTTCGCGCCTTTGAGAGCCTCTGCCGCACGTGAAATATCACGGTCATTGGCACGGGAAAGCGAACAAATGGTTGAGTCCTTGATGGCATTGGCAATAGCCTGCACCGCCTCGAAGTCGCCGTTGGAACTGGCCGCAAAACCAGCCTCGATCACATCAACTTTCAGACGCTCGAGTTGACGGGCAATCCGCAGCTTTTCATCGCGTGTCATCGACGCGCCAGGCGATTGCTCGCCATCGCGCAAGGTGGTGTCAAAAATAATCAATTTGTCGGTCATGGCGGGCTCCTGCAGGGCTGCTTTGCTGTCTTTAAAGAAAATACTCAGTGCGCTATGTTAGCTGCCGCTGTGTCCTGTCCGGCCGTACTCCGCTGCAGGCCGGACACAATAGCCTTGAGAGACGCCGACACGATGTTGCTGTCCATGCCGATGCCAAAGAGTGTCTGCCCGTCGACTCGCAATTCCAGATAAGCCACAGCCCGCGCATTGGCTCCGGCCCCGATGGCGTGCTCGTGATAGTCAAGTACCCGGATAGCGCGGCCGGTAGAAGCCTCCAGCCCGGTAACAAAAGCATCAATCGGCCCCGTACCCACGCCCACAATCTGATGGCTGCTGCCGTCCACTTCCACGTTGGCCTTGATGGTGAAAGACTTGGCGTTTGCCTTTGTTGTTTCCTCGATGACCAGATGTTGTGGTGCAGCGGTGGATCGCAAACCGTATTCCTTTTCAAACAAGGCGAAGAGATCCTGCGCGGTCAGTTCCTTGCCGGTTGCATCCATGACGCCCTGCACGATCTGGCTAAATTCAATCTGCAGGCGCCTCGGGAGCTCGAGACCAAATTCATTTTCAAGCAGGTAGGCAATGCCGCCCTTGCCCGACTGGCTGTTAACCCGGATGATGGCCTCGTAGCTTCGCCCCAGGTCTTTCGGATCAATGGGCAGATAGGGCATGCTCCAGATATCGCCATCCTTGCGGTCGGCAAAGGCTTTCTTGATGGCGTCCTGGTGCGAGCCGGAAAACGATGTGTAAACGAGGTCCCCGGCGTAGGGATGGCGTGGGTGCACGGGCAGCTGATTGCAGTATTCGACGCTGCGACGGATCTCGTCAATTTCCGAGAAATCCAGATCAGGCGAAATGCCCTGGGTATAGAGATTGAGGGCGATATTGACCAGGTCAACATTGCCTGTGCGTTCGCCGTTTCCGAAAAGACACCCTTCAATCCGGTCGGCTCCGGCCATCAAAGCAAATTCACCCGCCGCAGTACCTGTGCCCCGATCATTGTGGGGATGAACGGAAAGAACAATAGCATCGCGCCGCGCCAGATGGCGGTGCATCCACTCCATCATGTCCGCGAAAATATTGGGCGTCGAATGCTCTACGGTGGAGGGCAGATTGATGATGCACTTGCGCTCCGCCGTGGGCTGCCAGACCTCGGTCACCGCATCAACCACTCGTTTGGAAAAATCAAGTTCCGTTCCGGACCACATTTCCGGCGAATACTGGAAAGTCCATTGCGTGTCCGGCTGCTCGGCAGCCAATTGCTTGAAAAGGCGCGCATTGGCAGTGGCGAGCTGGACAATTTCATCCTCGCTCATGCCAAGGACAACGCGACGCATCACTGGCGCGGTGGCGTTGTAAAGATGGACAATGGCTCTGGGAGCACCCTGAAGTGACTCAAAAGTCCGACGTATCAGTGGCTCACGTGCCTGCGTCAGAACCTGAATTGTGACGTCGTCGGGGATGAGCCTGTCATCAATGAGCCGCCGCACGAAGTCGAACTCCACCTGCGAGGCAGAGGGAAAACCCACTTCAATTTCCTTGAAACCGATCTTCACCAGGGTGTCGAACATCTTGAGCTTGCGCCCTATGTCCATGGGCTCGATCAGCGCCTGATTGCCATCACGCAGATCCACACTGCACCAGATCGGAGGCCGACTCAGCACGGCATCGGGCCAGCTCCGGTTAGTCAGGCGAACCGGTGGAAAAGACTTGTATTTACTCGAAGGGTTTTTCAACATGGTCATTTCGTCAATCCTGAAATTCAAACCCAGCAACCCAAAGAAAAACGGCCCGTTGCTGGTGCAAACGGGCCGTTGAATTGGGTGTACGCG
This sequence comes from Polaromonas sp. A23, assembly GCF_002001015.1. Classification (GTDB taxonomy): domain Bacteria; phylum Pseudomonadota; class Gammaproteobacteria; order Burkholderiales; family Burkholderiaceae_C; genus Polaromonas. Next base: position 349,499 of record NZ_MUNO01000026.1, read on the forward strand.
TGCGCGCTACCGTCTCCGCCCGTTGGCAGATAGCAGTAGTGCTAGCGAAATTCGTTTCATGGCTGTCAATGTATCACAAAACATTCGTAAGCCTGCGGCGAAGGAATTGCCTCGGGAGAACCACCTATTTATGCAAGCCGCGCTCATCGGGCTCATCAGTCGAAGTCGATATCACGCTCGTCTGCAACCCTTTGGCTTTGCGCCAGCCATAAAGCACGTAGCCCGAAAAACCATAAATGACAAACAATCCGAACATGACAGTGGGTGGATCGATATTGATCACCGCAATACCCAGGGCAATCAGCACGATCACTGCGAACGGAACGCTGCGCTTTAGGCTCAGGTCCTTGAAACTATAAAAGGGCACGTTGGTGACCATGGTCAGGCCCGAATAAAGCGTCAAGCCAAACATGATCCAACGAACTTCTTCGCCCCGCACGCCGGCCTCTGTCATCAACCAGATAAAGCCGGCCACCAGCGCCCCTGCCGCGGGCGATGGCAATCCTTGAAAAAAGCGCTTGTCGACAACCGTCGTATTCACGTTGAACCGGGCCAGCCGGAGCGCAGCACACGCACAGTAGACAAACGCCGCAATCCAGCCCCAACGCCCAAGGCTGGTCAGAGCCCACACGTACGCAATCAAAGCCGGCGCAGCACCGAAAGAAACCATGTCGGACAGTGAATCCATCTGCTCGCCAAACGCACTTTGGGTGTTCGTCATTCGGGCCACGCGACCGTCCAGACTGTCCAGCACCATGGCACAGAACACACCGATTGCAGCCTGGTCAAACCGGCCATTCATCGCCATCACGATGGCATAAAAACCGCCAAACAGAGCCGCCAGGGTGAAGAGGTTGGGCAGGATGTAGATGCCCTTGCGGCGCTTGCGCGGCAGGGCTTCATCGATCTCGATATCGGGCTCATGGCCATCATGCATGGAAGGTCCTCCGGATTTCGGAAGATTTTGCACGTCCATGGTGTAACGCGGAAAGAGATTGATTCATGCTGAGAGGATACCAAACGGCTATTACAGGAAACAAAAAAGCCGCGCAAATGTCTTGCGCGGCCTGAAAGCTGGCTCAAACAGGGCTGAGGAGCCCTTTTCTCGGCATCAGTTCCGGGTCTGGTCAACCAACTTGTTCTTGGCAATCCAGGGCATCATGGCGCGGAGTTTTTCGCCCACAATTTCAATCTGGTGCTCGGCATTCAAACGTCGGCGGCTCAACAGCGTCGGTGCGCCAACGCGGTTTTCCAGCAGGAAGCTTTTGGCATATTCGCCGGTCTGGATGTCCTTCAAGCACTTGCGCATGGCTTCCTTCGTGGCCGAAGTCACGATGTTCGGACCCGTCACGTACTCGCCGTACTCAGCGTTGTTGGAGATTGAGTAGTTCATGTTGGCGATGCCGCCTTCATAAATCAGGTCAACGATCAGCTTGAGTTCGTGCAGACACTCAAAGTACGCCATTTCAGGAGCGTAGCCGGCTTCCACCAGAGTCTCGAAACCGGCTTTGATCAGTTCGACCGTGCCACCGCACAAAACGGCCTGCTCGCCGAACAGGTCGGTTTCGGTTTCTTCGCGGAAGTTGGTTTCAATGATGCCGGCCTTGCCACCGCCGTTGGCCATGGCGTAGCTCAGGGCCAAGTCGCGGGCTTTGCCGGTTTTGTCCTGGTGAACAGCCACGAGGTGAGGCACGCCACCACCCTGGGTGTAGGTATTGCGCACAGTGTGGCCCGGAGCCTTGGGAGCGACCATCCAGACGTCGAGGTCAGCACGCGGGATAACGGCGCCGTAATGCACATTGAAGCCGTGAGCGAACACCAGCGAAGCGCCCTGCTTGATGTTGGGCGCCACATCATTGGCGTAGACCGCGCCGATCTGCTCGTCCGGCAACAGGATCATCACAACATCGGCCGCCTTGACGGCGTCGGCCACTTCAGCGACCTTGAGACCGGCCTTTTCGACCTTGGGCCACGAAGCGCCGCCCTTGCGCAGGCCGACCACGACCTTGACACCGCTGTCGTTCAGATTTTGCGCATGGGCATGGCCCTGGCTGCCGTAACCGATGATGGCGACGGTTTTGCCCTTGATCAGGCTCAGGTCGCAGTCTTTGTCGTAATAAACTTTCATTTTTCTCTCCGAATATCGTTAACGGGTTCTGGCGAAAATGCCCTTCGACAGGCTCAGGGCGAACGGTTAAACGCTTGTCGCCACTCAAAATCCGTTCGCGTTGAGCCTGTCGAAACGCGCGCACGGACAGCTGAAAATTACACTCTGAGAATTCTCTCGCCGCGGCCTATGCCGCTGGAGCCGGTACGCACTGTTTCCAGAATCGCCGTGCGGTCTATCGCTTCCAGAAACGCGTCGTTTTTGGACTGGTCACCGGTGAGCTCAATCGTGTAGCTCTTCTCGGTCACATCGATGATTCGACCGCGAAATATATCAGCCATGCGCTTCATTTCCTCGCGTTCCTTGCCAACGGCACGGACCTTGACCATCATCAATTCGCGCTCGGTATAGGACCCCTCGGTGAGGTCCACCACTTTGACGACCTCAATGAGGCGATTCAGGTGTTTGGTGATCTGCTCGATCACGTCGTCGGACCCGGTGGTCTGTATGGTCATGCGCGACAGGCTGGCGTCCTCCGTGGGTGCCACAGTCAGGCTCTCGATGTTGTAGCCGCGCGCAGAGAACAGGCCGACCACGCGTGAAAGAGCACCGGGCTCGTTCTCCAGCAAAACTGCAATGATGTGTTTCATAAGAAGATTCCTCTTTTCGCTGCCCTCCCCCGTGCACGGTAATGCACGGGCTCGGCAAACAATAGATTCGTCAGGAGACGGATGATGAATGAATTCGTGTGGCTTAGAGGTCTTCAGACCCGAGCAACATTTCCGTGATGCCCTTGCCGGCCTTGACCATCGGAAACACGTTTTCCGTAGGATCGGTGCGGAAGTCCATGAACACGGTACGGTCCTTAAGCTTTCGAGCCTCGCGCAGGGCAGGTTCAACGTCCTGCGGTTTTTCGATCAACATGCCGACATGCCCATAGGCTTCGGCCAGCTTCACGAAATTGGGCAGTGCGTCCATGTAGCTGCTGCTGTAGCGGCCTTCGTAGTCAATTTCCTGCCACTGCCGAACCATGCCGAGATAACGGTTGTTTAGCGAAACGATCTTGATCGGTGTGTTGTATTGCAGGCAGGTGGAGAGCTCCTGGATGCACATCTGTACAGAGCCTTCACCGGTAACGCAATAAACCTCGCTGTCAGGCTTGGCCAGCTTGATGCCCATGGCATACGGAATGCCCACACCCATGGTCCCCAGGCCGCCAGAGTTGATCCAGCGACGAGGTTCATCAAAGCGGTAGTATTGAGCAGCCCACATCTGATGCTGGCCCACGTCGGACGTGATGTAGGTATCAGCGTCCTTGGTCATGTTCCACAGGGTCTCCACCACGTACTGCGGCTTGATCACGTCGCCCGCACCCATGCTGTACTTGAGACAATCGCGCTTGCGCCAGTCTTCAATGGTGTCCCACCAACCTCCCAGAGCATGGGCGTCGGGTTTGAGGCCGGACTCCTTGATCATGGCGATCAGCTCCGTCAACACGTCCTTGACGTCGCCAACGATGGGAATGTCGACCTTGACGCGCTTGGAGATGCTCGACGGGTCAATGTCAATGTGGATGATCTTGCGTTCGTTTTGCGCAAAATGCTTGGGATTGCCAATCACACGGTCATCAAAACGGGCGCCGACAGCCAGCAACACGTCGCAGTTCTGCATGGCGTTGTTGGCTTCAATCGTCCCGTGCATGCCCAACATGCCGAGAAATTTCTTGTCGCTGGCCGGATAGGCACCCAGGCCCATCAGCGTGTTGGTGCATGGATAACCCAGCATGTCCACCAAAGTGCGCAATTCTTGCGAAGCATTACTCAGCAAAACTCCGCCGCCGGTATAGATGTAAGGCCGCTTGGCCGACATCAGCAACTGAAGAGCCTTGCGAATCTGCCCACCATGGCCCTTGCGCACCGGGTTGTAGGAGCGCATTTCAACCGTCTGCGGATAACCGGTGTAGAGGGTCTTGTTGAAGGAGACGTCTTTGGGAATGTCCACCACCACCGGCCCAGGCCGACCGCTGCGGGCAATATGGAAGGCTTTTTTCAGGATGTCGGCCATATGCCGCACATCCTTGACAAGAAAATTGTGCTTGACGATGGGACGCGTGATGCCGACGGTATCGCACTCCTGAAAGGCGTCCAGGCCGATCGCCGCCACCGGCACCTGGCCGGTGATGATCACCATCGGAATACTGTCCATGTAGGCCGTAGCAATGCCGGTGATGGCGTTGGTCACACCTGGACCGGAGGTAACCAGCGCAACGCCAACTTCACCGGTGGCACGGGCGTACCCGTCAGCTGCGTGCACGGCGGCCTGCTCGTGGCGAACCAGCACATGCTGAATCGTTTCCTGCTTGTAAAAAGCGTCGTAGATGTGCAGAACGGCACCGCCCGGATAGCCCCACACGTGCTTGACGCCTTCGGCCTGCAGTGCTTTGATCAGGATCTCTGCGCCACGCAGCTCTTGAGAATTTGAATGGGCAGACGCTGCCGCTGATGCCGAAGCGATTTCGGCTTTTGTGATTTCCATGATGAACCTTTGTGAATTTCTCTAACGAAATACCTTGGGTGCCTCTTCACCCACTCTTGTGGAGCGGCGTCGAGACTTGAGGCCAAAACCATGGGCGAAAACATAATCCGCCGGGTCATGACCCGTTTGCTGTTTGAATTGCAACCCGCATTATGGCATCACAGGGCCCCGCCATTGGAAACAACCCAAAAAAACGCGGCTCAACCAACACTTGATGCGATAATTTTGTGGCTTGGCCGGGGGAGCACTGCAGTCAGGCAAAAGTACAACAATGACAGCGCTGGGACAAATCGGGACTCAATCCGTTGGCAACTGAACTAGAACTCTCCGATTTTCTGAAAAACGTTGAAAAACGTGCCTTCAAACGCAGCGTTTATCACGTCAGGGACGAGGAGGCAGCGCTCGATATCGTCCAGGACAGCATGATGAAGCTGGCCCAGCATTACGGCGACAAGCCAGCGGCTGAGTTGCCGATGCTGTTTCAGCGCATCCTCTCCAACACCACCCTCGACTGGTTCCGGCGCCGCAAGACGCGCAACGCCCTGTTTTCCAACATGAGTGACTTCGAATCAGCCGGTGATGACGGTGATTTCGATTTGCTTGAAACTTTAGAGAGCTCCACCAACTCTGAAGGAACGGAAAGCGCCCAAGACGCCACGGAACGGGCACAGATCCTGCAAGAAATCGAGATAGAGATCAAGGAGCTGCCCGGCCGTCAACGAGAAGCCTTTCTGATGCGTTATTGGGAAGAAATGGATGTAGCTGAAACGGCTGCCGCCATGGGTTGTTCCGAGGGAAGCGTGAAAACGCACTGTTCGCGGGCTGTCCATGCGCTCAGCAAGGCTTTGGCCGCCAAGGGAATACAACTATGAATCACTCTCTGCAAAAACGTACCGAAATCCTTCAGGACCGCTATGGCCTGAAAACTGCCTCCTACCTTTCCGCCGCCGCCGCGGACCTGTCTTACGACGTTTCAGAGCGGCTGCGCGCCGCGCGGGCCCAGGCTGTGGCCGCGCGAAAGATAGCCCGCTTCCAGACTTCGCCTGTGACCGCAGGGCAAGGGGCGGGGCCTGTGCTGACTTGGGGCACAGACGAAGGATTCAGTTTGTGGAACCGTATTGGCTCCATCGTGCCGCTGATTGCGCTGGTGGTGGGGCTGCTTACCATCAACTCCCTGCAAACCGATAGTTTTGTCCAGGAACTGGCCGAGGTCGATTCGGCCTTGCTAACCGATGAACTGCCGCCCGACGCCTTTTCCGACCCCGGATTTGTGCAGTTTCTCAAAGCGACCCGTTAAGCCGGTGCCGTGACTGACAAAAACCAGGTCATGTCCCAGCCTCGCCACTGTTTTACCGTACGCGGGGTGCCGACCAGCATCAACGGAGCGGCATTGCCCGGATCGGGCGGAGCATGGGCGCCATACGGTTTGTTTCTCGGTTTTCTCGTCTTGGCGCTAGGCTTGAGCCTCGGCAACCTGGCGAAAGCCCAAACTCCACCGACCAAACCTGCGCCAGTGCCTGCTACCCAGGCGTCAGCCAGCAAAGTGGTGGTCGCCCAGTCCGTCTCCGGGCCAGCATGGACAGAATTGACGCCAGTTGAGCGCAACATCCTGCAGCCATTGGCAGCGAGCTGGAATGGCCTGAGTCAGGGCCACAAGCGCAAGTGGCTGCAGATGACAAAAAGCTACCCAACGCTCTCGACCGAAGAGCAGGTCAAAATGCAGGGCCGAATGAAGGAGTGGGTGGCGCTCAGCCCGCAGCAGCGGACCCTGGCCAGGCTGAACTTTGCAAAAACCAAGGAACTGTCCAAAGAGTTGACTGCCGAGGAAAAAAAGGCCAAATGGCAGGCCTACCAGGCGCTCAGTGAAGAGGAAAAACGCAAACTCGCCGCCAAAGCCCCGGCCAAGCCTGTGGGGGCTGCTGCCACCGCCAAACCCGTTGCGCCACAAAAGTTGGCCAGCGTGCCATCGCGTGCAGACAAGCCCAAGGGCAAACCAGCACCTAAAATAGCCGATGCCCAACCCGGTACCGGCCTGGGTGCAGCTGCAACGCCAGCTGCTGTGCCTGGCGCAACTACACCCCAGACTCCCTAGCTCACAAGTCTGTCAAAAGTGATAACTGGCCGCTTCGGGCGGTTTGGTGCGCGTCGGCGTTGTCATAACTGGCCGCCATACCTGCCGCTTCCATCCACGAAAAAAAAATTGATGCCTCCGGACTTTTCAGCCCTTCCCACCCCCTCACTGCGTCGCCGCATGGCCTGCTGGCTGTATGAGGGCATATTGATGTTCGGAGTGGTTTTCATTGCCGACTACCTCTTCAGCACCCTGAGCCAGACTCGCAATGCCATGGATAACCGCAACGCACAGCAGTCATTTCTGTTTGTGGTGTTCGGCATCTACTTTGTATGGTTCTGGGCCAAAGGCCAGACTCTGGCCATGAAAACCTGGAATATCCGCTTGACCGATCTCCAGGGGAACCCGGTCAGCCAGAAACGCGCCTTTGTCCGCTATACCCTGAGTTGGCTCTGGTTTCTGCCACCGTTGGCAGCCAGCTGGCTGCTGGCGCTGGATGTCAAGCAGGCGCTTGTCCTGGCGGGCGGATGGATTGCCATCTGGGCCATCCTCTCCCGCTTTCATCCTGACCGGCAGTTCTGGCATGACGCGCTTGCGGGAACGCGGCTGGTCAGTAGCCTGCAAGCAAGCATCTTGGCCCGCAAGGGCTGAAACTTCGGAACCGGCTCCGCCATGAAAACGGCACATCAAATTGCCACAGAGGTGCGGGACAATGCAGAAATGCCTCAGCCCTTGCCAGTCCCCATGATGCCGCCCTCCTTGAGCGCCCCCTCGCCCGTCGAGCCTCCCGTCAATCCGCAGAAAGACCGAAAAGGACTGAACCGCGTCGTCCACGCGCTCGGCTACTCCCTGGCCGGCCTGAAGGCTGGTTGGCACGAAACAGCCTTCCGGCAGGAGGCCATCGCGTCCATGGTGTTGATCCCCACCGCGTTCTGGCTGAGCCGCAGCTGGGTAGAAGCCGCATTGCTGGCAGGCTCGGTAATTCTTGTGATGATTGTTGAACTTCTCAATACCGGCATAGAAACCGCTATCGACCGTATCGGGCCGGAATGGCACGACCTGTCCAAACGCGCCAAGGACATGGGTAGCGCGGCCGTGTTGCTGAGCCTGCTGCTCTGCGGCGGTACTTGGGCCATGGCGCTTTTTCAACGCTTTTTCGCATGACGCCGGCTTTCTCAATCTGCGTCTACTGCGGCTCACGCCCGGGAATCGACCCCGTATTTGCCGAAACCGCGCGTCGCGTGGGCGAATGGATCGGCGAGCATGACGGCCAGTTAGTCTATGGCGGCGGGCGCAACGGCCTGATGGGCATCGTGGCCGATGCCACGCTCGCGGCTGGCGGGCGCGTGATTGGCGTCATTCCTAAGGCGCTGGTGGAAAAGGAATGGGCGCACACCGGGTGCACCGAATTGCACATCGTGGACACCATGCATGACCGCAAACGCATGATGGCCGAACACGCAGACGCATTCCTGTCACTGCCCGGCGGCATCGGCACCCTGGAAGAATTTTTTGAGGTCTGGACCTGGCGCCAGCTTGGCTACCATGCCAAACCGGTAGGCCTGCTCAACCTGGACGGTTATTACACCGAACTGCTGGCTTTTCTGACCTCATCGGTGAAAAGCGGCTTCATGAGCGACTGGCAGATGGAATTGATCCATGTGGACAGCGAGCCGGAGGCCCTGCTGCAGCAACTGGTGCAGCTCGCGGGCATGGCGCCCGAAGGTTTGCGGCTGGACCAGATTTAACGCACCCGCAGGCGCAGCGGCCCCCTCGGGGGGGCAGGAAGCTACACGAAGTGAGCGACCGTGGGGGCACACATCTAGACTGCCGCTTCGTCCTCTTCCCCGGTGCGGATGCGCACGACACGCTCCACGCTTGTGATGAAAATTTTCCCGTCGCCGATCTTGCCGGTACGGGCGGCGCGCACGATGGCGTCCACACAGCGCTCGACATCCTCGGTCTTGACCACCACTTCAACTTTGACCTTGGGCAGGAAGTCCACCACGTACTCGGCGCCGCGGTACAGCTCGGTGTGGCCCTTCTGGCGGCCGAAGCCCTTGACCTCCGTCACGGTCAGCCCGGTCACGCCGCATTCGGCCAGGGCTTCACGGACTTCTTCCAGCTTGAAAGGCTTGAGGACGGCGGTAATTTGTTTCACTGACTATCTCCGTTAGTTCTAAATATCATCAAAGCGTCGGGGGCATCCCCTCCCAAACCAGCAGGGGCCGCGGAACCGGCTTTGCCGGGCCGCAGGCGCAGCGCCCCCTCGGGGGGCAGCGCATTACACGAAGTGAAAAGCGTGAGGGCTCTATTTGTTAAATTTGCTGGTAATAGGATAGCGCCAATCCTTGCCGAAGCTTCGGTGGGTAACCCGAATACCCACCGGAGCCTGTCGCCGTTTGTATTCATTGATCTTGATGAGCCGCGTCACACGCTCGACCACCGCGCGGTCAAAACCCGCGGCGATGATGTTTTCCACGCTTTCGTCGTTTTCCATGTAGCGCTGCAAAATCGCGTCCAGCACCTCGTAGGGCGGCAGGCTGTCCTGGTCGGTCTGGTCGGCGCGCAGCTCGGCGCTAGGCGGCCGCGTGATGATGCGCTCCGGGATCGGGTTGCTGCCGGTGCCATAGGGATCATTCCGGTTGCGCCACTCGGCGAGGCGGAACACCGTGGTTTTCAGCAAATCCTTGATGACGGCGAAACCGCCGGCCATGTCGCCATAAAGCGTGCAGTACCCAGTGGCCATTTCGCTCTTGTTGCCGGTGGTCAGCACGATGGAGCCAAACTTGTTGGACAGCGCCATCAGGAACACCCCCCGGATACGCGCCTGGATGTTTTCTTCAGTCGTGTCTTCCGGCAAGCCCTTGAACTCCCCGGCCAGCGAGGCCTTGAAGGCTTCAAATTCCGGAATGATGGAGATCTCGTCGTAACGCACCTTCATGCGCGCCGCCATCTCGCGTGCGTCGATCCAGGAGATGTCAGCCGTGTAGGGCGAAGGCATCATGACGGTGCGCACCTTGTCGGCGCCCAACGCATCGACCGCAATGGCCAGCACCAACGCCGAATCGATGCCGCCGGACAGGCCCAGAATGGCGCCGGGGAAACCGTTTTTACCCAGGTAGTCGCGCACCCCCAGCACCAGGGCGTCCCACAGGTCGGCTTCGGGGCTGCGTTCGGGAACGCGATCTGCTACCAGTTTGATAGCTGCTGGCCCCCGCACCGCCTGGGCTACAAACAGATTTTCCTTGAAACTTTCAGCGCGGCCAGCCAGTGCCCCATCAGCTTGCAGGGCAAACGAATGGCCTTCAAAGACGATTTCGTCCTGACCGCCGACCAAATGCGCATAAACCATGGGCAGGCCGGTGGCCAGCACACGCTCGCGCATCATGAGCTCACGCTCGCCGCCCTTGCCCACATGAAAGGGCGAGGCGTTGATGACCGCCAGCAGCTCGGCACCGGCCTTCTTGGCCAGCCGCGCCGGCTCTTCGAACCAGGCGTCTTCGCAGATCAGCAGGCCGACCTTGACCGCCCCGGTGCCTTCGCCCGCCTCGAACACACAGACGCCCTGCCCCGGCGTGAAATAACGCCGCTCGTCGAACACTTGGTAGTTGGGCAATTCGCGCTTGGCATAGGTGTCGACGATGCGGCCTTCGCGAAGCACCCGCGCGGCGTTGTGCCGCTGCTGCACTTCCACGCTTTTGGTGCGCAGGGCCTTGCCGCTGTCGCCATGGGTGGGGGTGCCCACCACTACCGTGAGCCCTTTTAACCCGGCGAGTTCGCGGGCCACCAGATTCACGGCATCATCACAGGCCTGGATGAAAGAACGGCGCAGAAACAGGTCTTCGGCCGCGTAGCCGCAGATCGCCATCTCGGGCGTCAGCAGCAACCGCACGCCATCGGCATAGGCGGTGCGAGCGGCTTCGATGATTTTTTGCGCATTGCCCGGCATGTCGCCAACGCAATAGTTCAACTGAGCAACGCAGATTTTGAGAGTCATGAAAAAGAAAAATACGGTTGGTGCTTTGGCTGAAAACGATTATGTCATTCGTGTGCTGGACACGCCCGGCCAGGTCGATGCTGCCGACTGGAACGCCTTGCTCGCCTTGCAGGATCCGGCCGGCGGGCTGAACCCCTTCATGCGCCACGAGTACCTCGCCGCCATGTTCGAAAGCGGCAGCGCCACGCCGGCCACCGGATGGACGACACGTTTCGTCACGCTCTGGGAGGGCACGCAGCTGACAGGCGCCTGTGCCCTGTACCTCAAGGACCACTCCTACGGCGAATACGTGTTCGACCACGCCTGGGCCAACGCCTACCATCAGCACGGGCTGCCCTACTACCCCAAGGCGCTGGTGGCGCCGCCTTTCACACCCGTGCCCGGCCCACGCCTGCTGGCACGCGATGCCGCAACCCGCACGCTGCTGGTCCAGGCACTCGTGGCCTGGTGTGCGGAAGAAGGTCTGTCGTCGCTGCACCTGCTGTTTGCCAGTGATCCCGATGTAGCCGCGTGCGAGGAAGCCGGCCTGATGCTCCGGCACAACGTGCAGTTTCACTGGACTAACAGTGCCCCCACGCTCCCCACTACGTGTGGTTCGCTGCCCCCCGAGGGGGCGCTGCGCCTGCGGGCCGGCGAAGCCGGACCCGCGGCCCTGACTGAAAAAGACAGTGACTCTGGAGGCCACAGTTCTTCCCCCATTTCCTCGGCCAAACTCGGCCACACCCGCCTGTTTCGAAACTTCGACGACTTCCTGATGTCGCTGAACCAGGAGAAACGGAAAAAAATCCGCCAGGAACGGCGCAAGGTTCTTGATGCCGGCGTCCGCTTTCGCTGGTCACTGGGCGCAGATATCAGCAACGCGGACTGGGACTTTTTCTACAGCTGTTATGAGCGAACCTATTACGAACACGGCAACGCGCCCTACCTCAGCCGCGACTTCTTCCGGCGCATGCAGGACACCATGCCGGAGAACTGGCTGCTGTTCGTGGCGGAGCGCGAAGGCCACCCCATTGCTACGAGTTTGATAGCTGTCGGTGCAGGTGGAATAAGGGCCACAGCCAAAAAAGACCTTGAAAACAAGGAAAAAGTAGCCTACGGCCGCTACTGGGGCGCCACAGAGCGCGTGGACTGTCTGCACTTTGAAGCCTGCTATTACCAGCCCCTGCAGTGGTGCATCGAACACGGCTACCAGCGCTTTGAAGGCGGCGCTCAGGGTGAACACAAGATGGCCCGCGCCCTGCTGCCGGTGAAAACCACCAGTGCCCACTGGCTGGCGCATCCGGCGTTCTCCGACGCAGTCGAGCGTTTTCTGGAACGCGAGGGAGAAGGCATTGCGGGCTACATGGAAGAGCTGGAGCGCCGCAACCCTTTCCGGCAGGCCGGTGCCAAGCCGCCCCCAGACTCATCCGCTATGTAAATAGTAGCTATTGGCGCCCGTTTTTATTGGGCTGGATGCCAATTTGGCTTATATCCGGCGCTGTTTTAAGCTCTTACCCATGCTCGACCATCCAGCCGACCTCCCCCCTTCAGAAGCGCCTGTCGATGCACCCGCGCCCTTGGGCCGCCTGCACGCACGGCGCCTGCGCGAAATCTACCGCTCCGCCGGCTGGCCCTGCCAGGACGTGCTTGAAATTGAGCTGCTGGCCTGGGGCATGCTGGAGCGCATCGCGGGCCCGCTGGGTCATGAAACCCTGCGCGTCACTGATGCGGGCGTCAGCTATCTGGCCAGCACCTTGGTGCGTAACCGCTCGGCCTTGTCGGCGCATGAAGCGCTGGTCGAGCGCGTCGCCTGCGACATGGTGCGCGCCGGCCGCATCACCTGGCGCGACCTGAGCCTGAGGGCGCAACTGCCAGCGGCCGACGGGGAAAGCAAAGCACGCTGGTGCATCTCCAAGCCCGATGTCTTTTCGATCCGCAACACCTCGGTGGCCGCCTACGTGGACCCCATCGTCCACGAGATCAAGGTGCGCCGCTCCGACCTGCTGGGCGATCTGAGGCGCCCCGACAAGCGCGCCGCCTACCTCGACCTGGGCGGCGAGTGCTGGTATGTGCTGGGCTGCGATGCCAGGGGCCGGCCCATCGCCACCGCGGACGAAGTTCCGGCGGAATGTGGCGTGATGCAGATGGAGGGAACCCAGCTAACGGTTGTGCGCGCCGCCCCGCGCCGCACCCGGCAAGAACTGCCCTTTGGCGTCTGGGTGGCGCTGGCCAAGGCAACACCAGTTGCCGGCCTGCGGGACGACGAGCAAGGCCTGCTCGCCGATATTGAAAACATTGAATGCGGCGACACGGACGCCCCGGACAAAGGAACACCATGACAAGCAAACAAGACACTCCGGCCGGCGGCTACAAGGTCAACCTTCTCGAATGCCCCGGCCTCAGCCCGGCCGAACGCGCTGCCGCCGAGTTGCGTTTTCGCATGGCGCTTGAGTTCGCGCTGGGTGGGCCTGACGAAGTGTTACCCACCCTCAAAACCTACATGCTGGTCCAGTCGCTCAACGACGGGCTCCCTCTTGAGAAGGATTCGGAAGCTGAAGAGCAGATCATTGCCCTGTGGCAAAACGCCGAAGCAGACGCCATTCTGGCTGCGTCTCGACCGCTCGGGAAAGACATGGGCGACGCCCGCTTTGAAATCGTGCCGGTTTGAACCTCTCTTGGGCGCCTGACTGAACAGGGTTTGTTTCCTTCCGATAACGGATAACGCGCCCCGGCAAACCCTAGTGCCGTCAGCGGCCGGGCTCGGTTAACGTCTGCTCCATCAAAACCGCAAAACAATTCATGAAATCCCTGACCGGCCTGGACGCAACCTTTCTCTACCTTGAAACCCCCGAGATGCCCATGCACGTGGGTTCGCTCAATCTGTGCGAACTGCCTGCCGGTTTCAAGGGCAGCTTTCACAAGGCTGTGAAAGAGCACATCGGAAGGCGCATGCACCTTGCGCCTGTATTCAGCCGCAAGCTGGTGTTCATGCCGTTTGACTTGGGTCACCCGCTGTGGGTGGAGGCCGATGTGGTGGACATCGATTTTCATATACGGCGTGTGCCCTGCTCCGCGCAAAAGCCGATGACGCTGGCGCAAGCGCACACCATGGTGGCCAAGCTGCACAGTGAGTTGATTGACCGCGCCCACCCGCTGTGGGAGTTTTATGTCTTTGACGCAATCAAGCTGCCTTCGGGTGAACGCGTTGGTGGCTTTTTCTCGAAAATCCACCATGCGGCGCTGGACGGCAAAGGTGGCGTGATGCTGGCCAACGCGATGCTGGACATGGGGCCGGTGCCGCGCGAAGTCCCGCCGCCCGACCCGGCGCGGCGCGGCAAAACGGCGGCGGACCTGAAGATCGGCAAGATGATTGGCTCGGTGTTTTCTAACTCACTGGCCCAGGTGGCCAAGCTGGCCAAGTCCCTGCCCGCTGCAGCCGGCACCTTGGGCAGCACGCTGGCCAAACAGTCGATGCAAGGCGACGGTGGCCGGCCGAAGATGCCGATGAAGCTGGCGCCGAAAAGCCCGTTCAACACCGGCGTCACGCAGGGCCGTGTGTTTGTCGCGGCCAGCGTGCCATTGGCCGAATGCAAGGCCATGGGCAAGGCCGTCGGCGGCAGCTTCAACGACGTGGCGCTGTGGATCTGCTCCACCGCACTGCGCAGTTACTTGGCTAATCACGGCGGTGTACCAAGCAAATCGTTGGTCGCGGCCATGCCGGTGTCGCTGCGCGAAGCGGGCGCAAGCAATGCCGCCGAGCTGGGCAACCAGGTCAGCATGAGCCTGGTGGAGCTGGGCACTCACCTGGCCCATCCGCTCAAACGCATGAACGCCATCATGGCTTCCACCGCCAAGGTGAAGACATCGATGCAAAGCCTCAAGGGCCTCTTGCCAACGGACTACCCGTCACTGCTGGCACCCTGGCTGGTGGGCGGCGCGGCCAAGGCAGCGCTCAATGCCTACGGCAAAACCGGCCTGGCGAGCCGCCTGCCCATGGTGGCCAACCTTGCCATCTCCAACGTCCCGGGCCCACCGGTGGCCTTGTACCTGGCGGGTGCGCGCATTTTGAGTTTTCACCCGCTGTCCATCGTGCTGCACGGGCTGGCGCTGAACATCACTATTCAGACCTATGCGGGGCATGTCGACTTTGGCATCGTCGCCGGTAAAAAGGCCTTGCCGCAGGCGCAAGACCTGGCGCAGGCCATTGAAGACGCCTTCCAACAGGCGCAGGCCCTGCTGGGGGCTGCACCGGCAACTGCCGCATCACCTACGAGGCAGGCAAGCCCAGTGAAAACCCGTAAGACTACTGTCGCCTAAGAGACCCCACTAGAGAAGCCTCTCTCTACAAAAGCTACCCGCCACCCCAATACTGTTGCTGGTAAGAACAACAGAAAAACAAGCAATGCTCCCCACCATGGCACGACCGGAACCAAAGCAGTCAGCGCAAAAGCAGTCAAAAAACCAGCAGCAAGAGCTGCACGACGGACCGCCACCTAACGCCTGGCTGCTGGCGCTGGAGTTTCGCGCCATCTGGGAGTTTGGCGCGCTGTTGCCTGCCTGGCCCATGCTGGCCCGGGCACCGCGCGGCGACGGCCACGGTGTGGTGGTCTTCCCTGGCCTCTCAGCCAATGACGGCTCCACCATCCCATTACGCCGCTACCTGGACTCCCTGGGCTACCAGACCGGCGGATGGGAGCAAGGTTTTAATTTTGGCCCCCGTGCGGGGGTGCTGGAATCGGCCAGGGCCGGTGTCAAGCGTGCTTTTGACAGCAGCGGGCGCAAGGTCAGCTTGGTTGGCTGGAGCCTCGGGGGGGTGTATGCCCGTGAACTGGCCAAGGAGCTGCCGCACATGGTGCGCGGCGTCATTACGCTCGGGTCCCCGTTTGCCGGTTCACACAAGTCCACCAACGCCTGGCGCATTTACGAGTTGGCCAGCGGACGCAAGGTCGCTCGAGAAACAGAGAGCTACGACCTACCGACGGCACCACCGGTGCCGACCACCAGCATTTACTCCCGCAGCGACGGCATCGTGGCCTGGCAAGGCAGCGTGCAAAAACCTGCCTCCCACAATCCGCAAACCGAAAACATCGAGGTGGTGGCCAGCCATATCGGCCTGGGCGTGAACCCAAGCGCCTGGTGGGCTGTGGCCGACCGGCTGGCTCAGCCCGAAGGCCAGTGGCAGCCGTTTGACCGCCCAGGCTTGTTCGGGCTCAAGAGCTTTATCTACCCGGACCCACAGCGTCCGGCCTGAACGCGCGGCCCAGCAGGGCCAGCGCCGGCGGCAGCAGCAACCAGGTGCCCGAGCGCGGCATCAGCAAGAGCACCAGTCCCACCACGAGCAGCATGCCAGCGCCCATTGGCAAGGGCGGCGGAACATGCGCTTTCTCCAGACTGTCGACCAGTGCGCCTACCACCAACAGGAGCAGGCCTGCGATCAGGAACCAAGCGGCATGCCCGCGTGCTACATCACCGGCCACCACATCGAAAACGCCTGCCCCCAAGATATCGACCCAAGCGGCGTGGTGTTTAACCATTGCCACGGGCATGTGCACAACGCCGACGGCCATGATCCAGCGGCCTATCCATCTTTTCATTTCGCTTCCTTTCAATAGAAGCCGCCACTGTGCCCGCGTGACCACGCGCCGTCTTGAACGATTCCGGCATTCCGCTGCTGTACGATCCGGGAACATGCCGCCACCCGAGAACGACTTCGCTGCCACGGCCCGGGTCATCGCGCCGACTACACCACTCGCCTCGTGCGTGCGCGCCTATGTCATTCGCAACACCACGGGTCGCACACCGTTGCCGCCAGCACAGCGCCTGAACCGCTTTCCGGCTTCGCCGATGTGCAGCATCAGCTGGATCATCCAGGGCGAGGTGATGGCGCTGGAAACCGGGCTGCCCACACCACGAGCAGCATTGGGCGGACCGCAGACCCAGCCGCGCGTCAGCCAGAACCCGGGACCGGTACATGTCTTCATCGTGTTGTTCTTTCCGCAGGCCTTGCATGCGCTGACCGGGCTGGACATGTCACGCCAGGTTGACCGTTTCGTCGCGTTGGGCGACGTGCTCGATGGTCCCTGGCTCGCGCTGTCGCAGCAAGTCTTAGCCGCCGCGGACGACGCCACGCGCGTGGCCTTGATCGCGAACTTCCTGGAACCACGCTGGCAGGCAGCGCGCAGCGCCGGAGCGGCGCCCGGCAGCGTGCTGGGAGATTGGGTGAACAGCCTGGCGATCCATGTAGCGGCTTCGGGCTGGGGCCGTAGCGCGCGCAATATTGAGCGGCGCATCAAGATCTGGGCCGGCCAGCCCTTGCGCGTCCTGCGCCGCTACCGACGCGCCGAGCGATCCTTACTGGAAAGCCGCGCCGACCTGGAAGCGGGCACCGTCTCCTGGGCGGAGGCGGCCGCCCAGGGCGGGTATGCCGACCAGCCGCACCTGAGCCGCGAGGTGCGCGCCATCACCGGCCTGCCGCCGGGCGAACTGGCGCGGCGCATCAGGGACGACGAAAGCTACTGGGTCTACCAGATCTGGTCTTGAGCTTGGCGGCTCAAGCCTTCTTGGCCTGTTCCCGGTTGTAGTTGGCGATGCCGTCGGTGATTTCCTTGTGGGCCGATTCCGTGCCTTCCCAGCCGTTGATCTTGACCCACTTGCCTTCTTCCAGATCTTTGTAGTGCTCGAAGAAGTGCGCAATAGTTTTCAGGCGCAGCGGGTTCATGTCTTCAGGCTTTTGCCACTGGGTGTACAGCGAGCATTTCTTGTCGACGGGAACCGCCAACACCTTGCCGTCTTCGCCGGCTTCGTCGGTCATCTTCAAAATACCGATGGCGCGGCAGGTGACGACCACGCCGGGAATCAATGGCACCGGCGTGATCACCAGCACATCCACCGGATCACCGTCACCGCTCAAGGTTTTGGGCACATAACCGTAGTTGGTCGGGTAGTGCATGGAGGTGCTCATGAAGCGGTCGACAAAAATGGCGCCGGATTCCTTGTCTACTTCGTACTTCACCGGGTCGGCGTTCATCGGAATTTCGATGATGACGTTGAAAGCTTCGGGGGCGTTTTTGCCGGGGGTAACTTTATCGAGGGACATGGTCTCTTTGTGTTGAAGTAATGAAAAAAGTAAAAGGATCAGTTGGTATTTACCCTCATTTTACTGATTCACACCTGACGCTTCGCCAAGTTGTCACGTTTTGGCGTTAAATTTCAAAGGTTGGCCAATCGTCTCCACGCATGTTGAGAGCAACGAGGAAGCAACGCAGCGGGGGCACCGCTAGCGTGGCGCCCCCTCCAAGCGAAAAACAACGTAGGAGATTTCTCTATGACAGGCAACTCAGCGCTCATTCTTGCGCTCATTTGCGGACTGGTCGCCGTAGCTTACGGTTTCTGGGCCCGCAGCTGGATTCTTTCCCAGGACGCCGGCAACCCGCGCATGCAGGAGATCGCAGCCGCGATCCAGACCGGCGCCGCCGCCTACCTGGCGCGCCAATACAAAACCATTGCCATCGTCGGCGTCGTGCTGGCGATCCTGATCGGCATTTTCCTGGACGTACCCAGCGCTATCGGTTTTGTGGTCGGCGCCGTGCTTTCCGGCGCCTGCGGCTTCATTGGCATGAATGTCTCGGTGCGCGCCAACGTGCGCACCGCGCAGGCCGCCACCAAAGGCATTGGCCCCGCGCTTGACGTCGCTTTCCGCGGCGGCGCCATCACTGGCATGCTGGTGGTCGGCCTGGGCCTGCTGGGCGTCACGGCGTTCTACTGGTTCCTCGTCGGCAACGGCAACTACAAGCCCGACAGCAACCTGGCCGCCTTGCTGAACCCGCTGATCGGTTTTGCCTTCGGCTCCTCGCTGATCTCCATCTTCGCCCGTCTGGGCGGCGGCATTTTCACCAAGGGCGCTGACGTCGGCGCCGATCTGGTGGGCAAGGTCGAGGCCGGTATTCCGGAAGACGACCCACGCAACCCGGCCGTGATTGCCGACAACGTGGGCGACAACGTCGGCGACTGCGCCGGCATGGCTGCCGACCTGTTTGAGACCTACGCCGTCACGCTGATTGCCACCATGGTTCTGGGCGCCCTGCTCGTCACCAACGCCGGCACCAGCGCGGTGGTGTACCCACTCGCGCTCGGCGCGGTGTCCATCATCGCGTCCATCATCGGCTGCTTCTTCGTGAAGGCCTCGCCCGGCATGACCAACGTGATGCCAGCGCTGTACAAAGGCCTGGCCGTCGCCGGCGGCCTGTCGCTGATCGCGTTTTACTTCGTCACCACCTGGCTGATCCCCGACAACGCCATCAAGGCCGCTGGTTCGCAGATGGCCCTGTTCGGCGCCTGCGCCGTTGGCCTGGTGTTGACTGGCGCGTTGGTCTGGATCACCGAGTACTACACCGGCACGCAGTACGCACCGGTCAAGCACATTGCCCAGGCATCAACCACCGGGCACGGCACCAACATCATTGCCGGCCTCGGCGTCTCCATGCGCTCGACCGCCTGGCCGGTGATTTTTGTGTGTATCGCGATCTGGGTTTCGTTCTACCTCGCCGGTCTGTACGGCATCGCGATTGCGGCCACATCCATGCTGAGCATGGCCGGTATCGTGGTGGCACTGGACGCTTACGGCCCCATCACCGACAACGCCGGCGGTATCGCTGAAATGGCAGACATGCCGGCCAGCGTTCGCGACATCACCGACCCGCTGGACGCCGTGGGCAACACCACCAAGGCCGTGACCAAGGGTTACGCCATCGGTTCCGCCGGCCTGGCTGCGCTGGTGCTGTTTGCCGACTACACCCACAAGCTCGAAGCCTACGGCCGGGCCATCACCTTCGACCTGAGCAACCCGATGGTTATCATTGGCCTCTTCATCGGCGGCCTGATTCCCTACCTCTTCGGCGCCATGGCAATGGAAGCCGTGGGCCGCGCAGCCGGTGCAGTGGTGGTTGAAGTACGCCGCCAGTTCCGCGACATCAAGGGCATCATGGACGGCACGGGCAAGCCCGAGTACGACACCGCCGTCGACATGCTGACCACCGCGGCCATCAAGGAAATGATGATCCCCTCGCTGCTGCCTGTGGTGGTGCCGATTCTTGTCGGCCTGCTGCTGGGGCCCGCAGCGCTGGGCGGCCTGCTGATGGGCACCATCGTGACAGGTCTTTTCGTGGCGATCTCGATGTGCACCGGTGGCGGCGCCTGGGACAACGCCAAAAAGTACATTGAAGACGGCAACCACGGCGGCAAGGGTTCCGAGACGCACAAAGCCGCTGTGACCGGTGACACCGTGGGCGACCCCTACAAGGACACGGCCGGCCCGGCCATCAACCCGCTGATCAAGATCATCAATATCGTGGCGCTGCTGATCGTGCCGCTGATGATGAAGTTCCACGGCGGCACCGCCAATGCAGCACCGGCCACCCCTGTGGCAGCCCCCGCTGCGATGAGCGCACCGGCCGCACCTGTGGCAACACCCGTGGCACCGGCCATGCCCGCACCGGCGCCCACCCAGGCGCCGGCGGCAGCGGCTACGCCGACGCCAGCCACCAAATAAAAGAAGAAAAAGCCACGCTTTACTTCGGCCCGCTTCGGCGGGCCTTTTTTATGGCTGCGGCCCGGCCAACACGGCACGCACCAGCGCGCTGCACGCGGGTGTGAGCGTGGCCAGCTCTGCAGTACGGTTGCCCTCGATGGCCTGCAGCACCAGTTCATTGATGCCGCCCACCACCGCCATGGCCATGGCCGCTGTCAGCGACTCGTCCTGCGGGCTGTGCTGGTGGCCGGCGTGAACGACCTGCACCACAAAGTCGGCCAGTTCCTGGTTCATGCGGCGCCGTACCTGCAGGCCTTCAGCGCCAAGGCCGAGGATTTCAATAAAAAGGGTACGCAGCAACGCCGGGTTGCTGGCCAGGCAGCCCAGGTAGGCATTCAGCGCGCGGTCGACCTGCGTCTCCCAGTCGCGGCTGGGATCAATGGCTTCCTTCAGCACCTTGAACGCCCCATGGCTGGAGGCCACATAAAGCGCAATCAGGCAGTCTTTCTTGGTGGCAAAACATTCGTAGAAGGTGCGCTTGGAAACGCCGGCTTCACGCACGATGTCTGCCACCGTAGTGTCGGCGTAGCCCTTCAGGGCCACGCTGTACGCCATGCCTTCAAGCAGGCGGGAGCGGTAGGCGGTGACGGGATCGCGGTCCAGGGACGCGACTTCAGGCGGTATTGGGTCGGTGCGCATTGTTAAAACCATATCACCCCTTGGAACCTGGTATGAATACTTGTTGGTACTTGACAGTACCACAAGCTCACCCTATAGTCAGCCCATGGTACCCTCCGGTACCAAACTATCGACCGGAGAAGACATGAGCGAACTTGTGGTGCGCCGCCTGCTGATTGACCTTGAAACGCCGTTGCCGCGCCATTGGTGCGAAGGCGATACGTTTCGCACGGCCTTTTTCAATGCGCTCTCGATGAGTTTTCCGGTCGGTGAACAGTTTTTCATTGATTCTGTGCGCAACGGCCTGAAAGCCCTGCCCGCCGAATTGCAGGACAAGTACAAAGCGGAAGTCCAGGGTTTCATCGGCCAGGAAGCCACCCACCGCCGGATTCACAGCCTGTTCAATGGGCACCTCGAAAAGCAGGGCCTGGTCAACGACTGGGCGCCCCGCGCCGAGCGCAACATGCAGTTGCTTGCCGACACCAATCCGCTTCATGCACTGGCAATCACCGCCGCCAACGAACATTTCACCGCGATTCTTGCCGAGTGGATGCTGCGCAACCATGACATGCTCGACGGCTGCGAGCCGCGCCTGAAAACCATGTGGCTGTGGCATTGCGCCGAAGAGTCGGAGCATAAAAATACGGCCTTCGATGTGTACACCGCGCTCGGCGGAAGCCACGAGTGGCGCATCAAGTGGTTCCGCCGAATCACCACCGTGTTCTTGACCGACACCTTGCGCCAGACCGTCAACAACCTGCATCACGACGGTACCTTGTGGCAATGGCGCACATGGAAAAGCGCGGCCGCTTTCCTTTTTGGCCAGCGCGGCCTGGTGCGCCAGACCTTCAAGCCCTGGCGCGAATACCTGCGTGAAGGCTTCCACCCCGACCAGCAGGCCAGCGAGCTGTCGGCACGTTGGCTGACAGACAACATCAAAGCGTATACCGCTGTCGGCGCTGCAACCTGAATTGCCACGCTTCGAAGGCGGTTTTATCTGCTATCTATTTTGTAGCATGCCGCGCCCGTTAAATAAGGGCTGAGCCCCGATTGGGCCTGACATCCGGTCGCGGGCGTGTTTTCACGCAAAATCGCAGGCATGCAACTCAATTACATTGCCAACGCGTCGGTTCGCTCCTCTTCGGGGAAAACGATTCCGGTCATCGATCCCTCTGACGGCCAAGCCTTTGACGAGATCCAGCGCAGCAATGCGCAGGACATTGACCACGCCGTTCAGGCCGCGCATGACTGCATGGACACGGTCTGGCGCAAGATCACCGCCGCCGAGCGTGGCCGGTTGCTGATGCGGCTGGCGGAGAAGGTCGAGCAGCATGCAGACGAGCTCGCGATGATCGAGCAGCGCGACTGCGGCAAGCCCACCAAGCAGGCCAAGGCCGACGCCGCTGCGCTGGTGCGTTACTTCGAGTTTTATGCCGGCGCCTGCGACAAGCTGCATGGCGAGACCCTGCCCTACCTGGACGGCTACAGCGTGATGACCTGGCGCGAGCCGCACGGCGTGACCGGCCACATCATTCCGTGGAACTACCCGATGCAGATTTTCGGCCGCAGCGTGGGCGGCGCACTGGCCGCCGGCAATGTCTGCGTGGTCAAGCCGGCCGAAGACGCCTGCCTGTCGCTGATCCGCGTGGCGCAGCTCGCAGCCGAAGCCGGCTTTCCGGCCGGCGCCATCAACATCGTCACCGGTTACGGCCATGAAGTCGGCGACGCTCTCGCGCGCCACAAGGGCATTCACCACATCAGCTTCACCGGCAGCCCCAAGATTGGAACTTTGATCCAGCAGGTCGCGGCCGAACGCCACTGCCCGGTTACGCTGGAGCTGGGCGGCAAAAGCCCGCAGATCGTGTTTGCCGACGCTGACCTCGACGCTGCCATCCCGGCCGTCATCAATGCCATCGTGCAAAACGCCGGCCAGACCTGCTCGGCCGGCTCCCGCCTGCTGGTAGACGAGATGATTTACGAGCCGCTGCTGGAGCGCCTGGGCCAGGCCTTCGAACGGCTGCGCGTCGGCCCCGCCACGATGGACCTGGACGTCGGTCCGCTGATCCGCCAGACGCAGCAGCAGCGCGTCTGGGACTTCCTGAGCGACGCGCAGGTGGCAGGCATACCGATGGTCGCGCAGGGCGAGATCGTCGACGAAGCGCCAGACACCGGCTTTTACCAGGCACCCACGCTGCTGCGCGATGTGCCGGTGATGCACCGCCTGGCGCAGGAAGAAGTGTTTGGCCCGGTGCTTTGCGCCATGAGTTTCAGGGACGAAAACCACGCCGTCGAACTCGCCAACGCCACCCAGTTCGGCCTGGTGGCCGGCATCTGGACCCGTGACGGCTCACGCCAGTTCCGCATGGCTAAACGCGTTCAGAGCGGCCAGGTCTTCATCAACAACTACGGCGCCGGCGGCGGCGTCGAACTGCCCTTCGGCGGCGTCAAGTCGTCGGGCTATGGGCGGGAGAAAGGCTTTGAGGCGCTGTATGGCTTCACCACGCTGAAGACGGTGGCCATCAAACACGGCTAGAGCCTAAGGAAATTTCTTCGCATCAAAGAGGGAGGTTTTTGCGCCCCCGCGCTCCTCCCCTGCTACCCCAACACATCCTTGAGCGCAACCTCATAAAGGCCCGTCAGTTTGTCCATGACTTCCAGCAGGCGTTCGCTGGCCGTGGCGACATTTCTCAGCCCCGATTCATCCGGTTTGTTGCGCAAGGCCGCTTCAAAGAAAACCCATTGCTGCTCGCCAAGGGTGAGTTCGCTGCGGATGTTTGCGGTGGTAATGGGTAGCTTGGCCAAGCTGGAAAGGGTCGATTTGAACTCCGCTGCATCGGCATTCATTTGCTGCGGGGTGCTTGTTTCTCCCAGTTTGGCTGCAACCAGAAAATAGTTTTTCGCCAGCCGCTGGGACAACATGCGCTGGCGCCCTACTGTGTTGAGCAATCTCGCAGAGCCGGCCGCGGAAAGTTTTTCAATCGTCTCGGTGGTGGTATTTGCGGTGATCAAAAACTTGTCCACCTGCAGGGCCACGGCCCTGACCGATTCGTGGGTAGGCGGCATGGTGAGAAGGCTGTTGAGAACATCAACATGCTTCTGAATAACGCCGAGCAGGGCTGCAATATCCGCAGGCCAGGGACCCGTATTCAGGCCTTTGGCCAGTTCCTCTCCGCCTGCGGCAACCATGTGACGGGCTGACACCAGGACATCGCGAGCCAACGCCGGCTGCACATTGAGGTACAACTGACAATAGGCTTTGGCAATACGCTGCGACAACGCACGGAACCGCGCCGTGCGGTTGATGGCACTGGCAAGCGCCATCTGGGCCTGGGCCGACGAATGAAAAATGGACATCAGCATCATGGCGGCGGCCCCCCGAACCACGGCGCGGCGATTTGCCCTGTGGCCCCGATAGCATGGTGTGACGTGCATAAGCAATAATCCGGATTGGTTGAACTTGCCGCAAGTATTGCGCTGCAACATGCCGCTGACTGTGACGAGCATCAACAAACGGTTGAAGACTCCGGGCAAATGTGCCCGGCGCGGAACCAGAGCCCCAATGCGTCGCAGCGCCACAAGAAACCCCACACTTTGCAAGGAATACACGTCATGCGCCTGAAGGACAAATCCATCATCGTCACCGGTTCCGGCGGCGGCATCGGCGAAGGCATTGCGAAGCGGCTGGCCGCTGAAGGCGCCAGCGTCATCGTCAACGACATCAACACAGCGCAGGGCGAAAAGGTCGTCGCCGAGATCATCAAGGCCGGTGGCACCGCATCCTTCTTCTGGGCCGACGTAACAAAAACGGCTGAAGTCAAGGCACTGGTCGCCGCAGCCGTGCAGCGTTACGGCAAGCTCGACGTGATGGTCAACAACGCCGGTTGGACACATCGCAACCAGCCCGCGCTGGAAACCACCGAAGAAGAGTTCGACCGCTGCTACGCGATCAACGTCAAAAGCATTTACCTCTCGACCATCCACGCCACGCCGGTATTCCGCGCCCAGGGCGGCGGCGGCTTCATCAACATCGCCTCGACCGCCGGCGTGCGACCGCGTCCTGGCCTGACCTGGTACAACGGCTCCAAGGGCGCCGTCATCACCACGTCGAAATCGCTGGCGGCCGAGCTCGGCCCGGACAACATCCGCGTGAACTGCATCAACCCGGTGTTCAATCCGGACACGGCACTCTCCACCCAGTTTGCCGGTGGCACGGTCACCGGCCCCGAAGGAGAAGCGCGCCGCGCGAAATTCCTGGCCAGCATTCCGCTCGGACGCTTTTCGACTGCGCTCGACGTTGCCAACGCCGCGCTTTACCTGGCCAGCGACGAAGCGGCTTTCATCAGCGGCGTGTGCATCGAGGTAGATGGAGCGCGCTGTGTCTGAACCACCTTGGCTGGCCACAGGGTGCTCCGGGTGGGGTCAAAGTCCTGAAGCTCGCGGCCAAAGCACCTGATGGAGTAAATTCTCCCTTGGGCCCCTACCAATGACCGACAAAATCATCCCCATCGCAGACATCCGCTACGCCGCGCGCGTGCCGCATATTCCTGCGCAGTTGCTGGCGCCCACCGGCCTGCTGGCCGACACGCTGGCGCGGCCGCTGCGCGACCTGCGCATCAGTGTGACTGACCGCTGCAACTTCCGCTGCAGCTACTGCATGCCCAGCGAGGTCTTCAACAAGGACTATGCCTTTTTGCCGCAGAGCTCGCTGCTCAGTTTTGAAGAGATCACGCGCCTCACGAAGATTTTTGTGGCCCACGGCGTCGAGAAAATCCGTCTCACCGGCGGCGAGCCCCTGCTGCGCAAACACCTCGAAGTGCTGATCGAGATGCTGGCCCAGCTCAAGACACCCCAAGGCCAGCCGCTCGACATCACGCTGACCACCAACGGCTCCCTGCTGGTCAAAAAGGCCCAGGCGCTGAAAGATGCCGGCCTGCAGCGCGTCACCGTGAGCCTGGACGGGCTGGACGACGCGGTGTTCCGGCGCATGAACGATGTGGATTTTCCGGTCGCCGATGTCCTCAAGGGCATTGAGGTGGCCAACAAGGTGGGCCTGGCACCGATCAAGGTCAACATGGTGGTCAAGCGCGGCACCAACGATGCCGAGATCCTGCCCATGGCCCGGCACTTCCGCAATTCGGGCACGGTGCTGCGTTTTATTGAATACATGGACGTCGGTGCCACCAATGGCTGGCGCATGGACGAGGTGATGCCTTCGGCCCAGGTGATTGAACGCCTGCAGCAGGAATTCCCCCTTGAAGCCATCGACGCCAATTACCTCGGGGAGACGGCTGAACGCTGGCGTTATGCAGACGGCGCGGGAGAAATCGGCGTGATCAGCAGCGTCACCAAAGCTTTTTGCGGCGACTGCAACCGGGCCCGGCTCTCGACAGAAGGCAAGTTGTTCTTGTGCCTGTTCGCCAGCCAAGGCCACGATTTGCGTGCGCTGCTGCGCGACGGCAAGTATTCGGATGAGCAGATTTCCAGCGCGGTCGCCCACATCTGGCACCGCCGCGATGACCGTTATTCGGAACTGCGCGCCGCGCTGCCCCCGGACGCGTCAGTGCCCGGCAGCGACGGTGGCAAACGCGTCGAGATGAGCTACATAGGCGGCTAGAAGTATGGCCCCCACGCTTGTCGCTTCGCGTACTGCGCTGCCCCCCGAGGGGGCCGCTGCGCCTGCGGCCCGGCAAAGCCGGTTCCGCGGCCCTGGCTTGAAGGGGATGTCCGTCGCACTGCTATTCGCCACGAAAACTGGAAACCCATGATAGATACGATAGACGGCGCGGAAATCACCGGCGTGATCCTCGCGGGCGGACGCGGCTCGCGCATGGGCGGCGCCGACAAGGGCCTGCAGAATTTCAACGGCGTGCCGCTGGCGCTGCACACGCTGCTGCGGCTGCAGCCCCAGGTCGGCGAAGTGATGATCAATGCGAACCGCAACCTCGCTGCCTATGAATCCTTTGGCGTGCCGGTCTGGCCCGATGCGGCCGGCCTTGGTGAATTCTCTGGCCCTCTGGCTGGTTTCCTGACCGGCATGGAACGCTGTGAAACCCCTTACCTGCTGACGGTGCCCTGCGACACGCCGCTGTTCAGCGAGGACCTGGTCGCCCGCCTGGCGCAAGCGCTGGCGCACGAGGAGGCCGACATTGCCGTGGTGGCAGCGCCCGAGGAAGACGGTCAGCTGCGCGCGCAGCCGGTGTTCTGCCTGCTGCGCACCCGCCTGCTTGAAAGCCTGATGTTGTTCACCACCGGCGGCGGGCGCAAGATCGATGCGTGGACGGCGCAGCACAAGACCGTGCAGGTGCCTTTCAACCTGCCGAGCGACGACCCGCGCGCTTTCTTCAATGCCAACACGCTGGCGGAACTTCACCAGCTCGAAGCCCTGCGCCCGTGAAAAGCATCGCCCAGATAGCCGCCGAGCTGCAAGGCTACGACCCGCAGGCCCTGCCTGCTGCCGACGTTCTGCGCTTTTTATCGCAGCTCGTCGAGCCGGTGCAGGACGTCCTGGAGCTGCCGCTGTTCGAAGCCTTGGGCCGGGTGCTGGCTGCCGATGTGGTCTCGCCTTTTGACGTGCCACCACATGACAACTCGGCCATGGATGGTTATGCCTTCGGTGGCAGCCAGCTCGCGGCTGGCACGGCATTGACATTCAAGGTAGTGGGAACAGCCCTCGCTGGCAAAGCCTGGCAAGGCACGGTGCAAAACGGCGAGTGCGTGAAGATCATGACCGGCGCCATCATGCCGGCCGGACTGGACACCGTGGTGCCGCAGGAATTCGTCAGCGTCCAGGCGGACACCATCACCCTGCCCGCCAAACTCCTGCAGCCCGGCGACAACCGCCGGCGGCGCGGCGAAGACCTCATGCAGGGCCGCTCCGCGCTATTGAAAGGTGAGCTTCTCACGCCCGCGCGCCTTGGGCTGGCGGCCTCTTTGGGCCTCAAAACCGTGCGTACCTGGCGGCCGCTGCGGGTGGCCTACTTTTCCACCGGCGATGAAATCCTCTCGCTGGGCGAGCCTCCGCGCGAAGGCGCGGTGTACGACAGCAACCGCTACACCGTGTTCGGTATGCTCAAACGCCTGGGCTGCGAGGTGATCGACCTGGGCGCGGTGCGCGACGACCCGGCGCTGCTGGAAGCGGCGTTCACCAACGCAGCCGCGCGGGCCGATGCGATCATCACCTCGGGTGGCGTGAGTGTGGGCGAAGCCGACTACACCAAGGCCATGATGAAAAAGCTTGGCGATGTGGCTTTCTGGAAAATTGCCATGCGTCCAGGCCGCCCTATGGCTGTGGGGCGAATTTCTCAAGGCAAATCGGCCTCCAGCCTAGTAGATACGGGCGCTGTCAGCTCCCAAAACAATAGCAGTTCCCCTGCCGCCATCCTGTTCGGATTGCCCGGCAACCCGGTCGCGGTGATGGTGACTTTCCTCGCCTTTGTACGCCCTGCACTGCTGCAGATGATGGGCTGCTACACCACACCGGCACCCCTGCTCAAGGCGCGCAGCCTCGAGCCCATCCGCAAGAAGCCGGGCCGCACCGAATACCAGCGCGGCACGGTCAGCAGCGCTGCCGACGGCTCGCTGCAAGTCAAGACCACCGGCAACCAGGGCTCGGGTGTGCTCAGCTCCATGGCCCAGGCCAATGGCCTGATCGTGCTGCACCATGGCCAGGGCAATGTGGCCCCCGGCGACGAGGTGGATGTGATGATGTTTGAGGGTGTCCTGTGAACCCGCGCACCTGACCAGCACACGTCCATCGACATTGGCGCCGCATCAGGAGAACTCATGTATTCCATACTGCCCGCCATCGTATCGGCCCTGTTTCTGGCTTACGGGCTGTACGTGGTTGCGGAAAAAGGCTTTACCCGCGTCAGCACCAGTTTTTTCATTCTCTGCATCACCACTGTCTTCTGGCAGGCCACCTGGGCGGTGTTGTTCCAGGTTCAGGACCCGCAATGGGCGGGCATCCTCGTCAAGTCCGGCTACCTGCTGATACTTTTCCTGCCAACCAGCCTCTACCAGTTCCTGACCGAAATCTCCGGCCGCAAGGGCGAGCGCCGCTTTGTCGTCACGTCCTACGCCATCGCCGCTGTCCTGGGCATCCTGGACCTGACCACCCCCTGGATCGTCAATGGCTACTACGACTACTTCTTCGGCTACTACCCGAAGGCCGGACCCCTCCACCCCCTGCATGTATTGCAGACCGTCGTGGTGGTGACGCGGGGCCTGTACATCACCTTCCGGCAGCAGCAGGTCGCACCGCCGGGTCAGCGCCAGCAGTTGCGCCTGTGTATTACCAGCGTGTTCATCTATTTTTTTGCGGCGGTGGACTACCTGTGCAATTACGGCGTGGAGTTCTACCCGCCCGGTGTCGTGTTCATCGCGATCAGCCTGGGCTTGATCGCCGTCGCCGTGATGAAGTACGACCTGATGAGCCCGGTGGTGATTGCCGCCAGCGTGGCCCACGAAATGCGCACGCCACTGGCCACCATCCGCCTGCAGGCCGAAGCTCTGGCGCAATTCCTTCCGGAGTTGCACAAGGGTTATGAGCTGGCAGTGGCGCACGGGCTGTGCGAGTCCACGTTCAGCCCCGGGGCAGCGCAGAAAATGGCCGACCTGTCGCAGGCCATCCGGCACCAGGTAGACCGCTCCAACGCGGTAATCGACATGATGCTGGCCTCGGCCCGGATGGAACAGATAGACACCCGCACCTTCGGGCGTCAACGGGCCAGCGAATGCGTGGCAGAAGCACTGGAGGCCTATCCGTTTGCCAAAGGGGAACGCGAGCGGGTCAGCGTGCATATCGTGGAAGACTTCGAGTTCCACGGCTCCAGCCCGCTGTTTGTTTTTGTGCTGTTCAATCTGCTGAAAAATTCGCTGTATGCCCTGAAGGTGGCAGGCAAGGGCTCGATCACCCTCACCCTCGCCGCCGGTACGCCGATGCACACCTTGAGCTTTGTCGATACCGGCACCGGCATCTCGGCCGCGACCCTGCCGAAAATTTTCGACACCTTCTTCACCACCAAGAATTCGGCGGGGGCCGGCATCGGCCTGGCTTTTTGCAGGCGCGTCATCACATCCTTCGGCGGCAGGATGCGCTGCGAATCCGTCGAGGGGCAATACACCCTTTTTGCCATGGAATTCCCGGCCTGTATGCCGGCATCCGGACCACGCAGCACGCGCCCGGGGGTACTTGCTGCGTGACGCGGCGGCGGCTTCTCAGTTTCTGATGGCGGCGGTGGGCAACTCGTACTCCTTCACCTTGCGCAGGATGTCTTCCGGCAGCCGCTGGATGCGTTTGTCGTGGCTGGCAAACACCACCTGCTGGTAGCCGGTAGAGACCACGCTGCCACTCACCATGAACTGGAACAGCAGGTAAAACGAACACTGCTTGACCTCGAAGGTGTTGAGCTGGCAATCCACCTCCTGGAACGGAAAGGTCTCGTGCACATACTCCTGGTGGGCGCACTTGGTGATGAACACGCCGGCCTTTTGCAGCATGTCGGCCGAAATACACCGGTGAAACCAGCGCTCGCGGCACACGCCCTGCCACTCGAAGTAGCGTGAAAAATAGGTGTTGGCATAGGCATTCGAATCCTTGAGGTAGATGTCGATGGTGTGGTGGAAGGTCTTTGAAGCTTCCACCAGCAGCTGCGGCAGCGGCGCGGATTTCGGCTGAAGCTGAACCTGTCGGGCAGTTTGTTTGAGCAACATGATTTTTCCTGGTCTGTAGTGAAAATCGGCTGCGAAGGCAACCGGCGCTGTGCCGCCCGGAGGACGGCACAGCCTGAATCTACAGAACAGGTATCTGCTGCGTGCGCTGCGTGCGCGCAGCGAGCATCTATTTGGCGATGAGTTCGCCGTGGCTGCCGCCGGAAGGCAGCTCCACGGCCTCTGCCTTGTTCGCCCCCGGAATTTTCTTGCGGGCAAACAGCGCGTACATCGTAGGCACTACAAACACGGTAAGCAGCGTGCCCAGCGACATGCCGCCCACGATGACCCAGCCGATCTGGACGCGGCTTTCCGCGCCGGCGCCGGTAGCCAGCGCCAGTGGCAAGGCGCCCAGCACCATGGCGCCTGTGGTCATCAGGATGGGGCGCAGGCGCTGCGCGGACGCCTTGACCAGCGCTTCCAGCATGTCCATGCCCTGCCCGCGCAGCTGGTTCGTGAACTCGACAATCAGGATGCCGTGTTTGGTGATCAGCCCGACAAGGGTGATCAGCCCGATCTGGGAATACACGTTGAGCGAGCCGCCTGACAGCTTGAGCGCAATCAACGCACCAATCATGGACAGCGGCACCGACAGCATGATCACCAGTGGATCGATGAAACTCTCGAACTGCGCGGCCAGCACCAGGAAAATGAAGACCAGTGCCAGCACAAACACGATGGCCAGTGCACCCTGGGAATTCTTGAACTCGCGCGAGGTGCCGTTCAGGTCGGTGCTGTAGCCGGACTTGAGCACCTTGGCCGAAGTTTCGTTCATGAAGGTCAGTGCCTGGCCAAGTGAATAATCGGGTGCCAGGTTGGCCGTGATGGAAGCAGCCCGTCGCTGGCCAAAGTGGTTGAGCTCGCGCGGCGAGACCGCCTCGCGCACCGTGACCAGGCTGGACAGCGGAATCATCGCGTCGTTGCGCCCCCGCACATAAATGCCCTCGATGTCTTCCGGCGTGCTGCGGCCACTGGCCTCGGTCTGCACGATCACGTCGTACTGCTCGGCGTCGCGTTTGTAACGCGTCACGTTGCGCCCGCCCAGCATGGTTTCAATCGCCTTGGCCACCACTTCCACGCTGACGCCCAGATCAGCGGCCTTGTCGCGGTTGACGTCGATCCGCAGCTCGGGCTTGTTCAGGCGCAGGTCCGACACCGGTGACTGGATGCCCGGGTTCTTCGCTATCTCGGCCAGCATCTGCTCGATCACGAGATTGAGGTTTGCGTAGCTGTCCGAAGTCTGGATCACAAAGTTGAGCGGCCGCTCGCGGAAGCCCTGCCCCAGCGAGGGAGGCGTAATCGGAAACGCGGTGACGCCCGGCAGGCTGGCGAATTTAGGCTGCAGTTCGCGCGCCATCTCCAGCGTGCTGCGCTTGCGGTCATCCCAGTCCACCGTGCGGTAAATGACGCTGGCCTGCGACACGGTGGGGTTGCCGATGCTGGCAAAAATCCGGTCGAACTCCTTGTAGGGCTGACCCATTTTCTCCAGCGCCTGCGCATAACGGTTGGTGTAGTCCAGCGTGGCGCCGTCGGGCGCATTGACGGTGGCCAGGATGGTGCCCCGGTCTTCCAGCGGCGACAACTCCTGCTTCATGGTCGGGAAGATCAACAGGATCGCCAGCGCACTGGCCAGCATGACGCCCACCACGATCCAGCGAGCCTGCAGCAAAAACGCCCTGACCTTCCCGCCCGCCGCACCCGTGCCGGGCACCGGCTGGTAGCGCCTGGTAAGCACCCAGCGCAGCATGCTGGCGTATCGGTCAGAGACCACATTGAGGAAACGCTCCATGCCGCGGTCAAAGACATTGGGCTTGGGGTTATGCTTGAGCAGCTTGGTGCACAGCATCGGCGTCAGGGTCAACGCCACAAAGCCCGACACGACGACCGCGCCGGCCAGCGCCAGCGCAAACTCGACAAACAGCCGGCCGGTCCGCCCCGGGGTGAAGGCCAGGGGCGCATAAACGGCCACCAGCGTCGCCGTCATGGTGACCACGGCAAAACCGATCTCACGCGCACCCTTGATGGCCGCTGAAAACGGATCCAGCCCCTCTTCGATGTGGCGAAAGATGTTTTCCAGCATCACGATGGCATCGTCCACCACCAATCCGATGGCCAGCACCAGCGCCAGCAGGGTCAGGGTATTGATGGTGAAGCCCGCCAGCGCCATCAGGGCAAAGGTGCCGATCAGGCTCACCGGGATGGTGATGATGGGAATGATGGACGCGCGGAAGGTGCGCAAAAACACAAAAATCACGAGCGCCACCAGCGCCACCGCTTCGGCAATGGTCTTGTAGACGTTGCTGACCGAACGGTCGATGAAAACGGAGTTGTCGTTGGCGATGTCGATGTTGACTTCCGGCGGCAGATCGGCCTTGAGCCTCGGAATCATGTTGCGCACGCCCTGCGAAAGGTCCAGCGGGTTGGCCGTCGCCTGTCGGATCACGCCGGCTCCGATGGCCGCCCGGCCATTGAGCCGCACGCCGCTGCGCTCGTCGGCCGCACCTTCTTCGACACGTGCTACATCACGCACTTTGACCGGGAAGCCGTTGACACTGCGTATCACCACCTCCCCGAACTGCTCAGGACGCACCAGGCCGGTCTCGGACGTCACGCTGAACTCGCGTTGCTGCGACTCAATGCGGCCGGCCGGAACCTCCAGGTTGCTGCGGCGGATGGCGTCCTCGATGTCCTGCGTCGTGAGGCGGTAGGCCGCCATTTTCCGGGGATCGAGCCAGACCCGCATCGCGTATTTGCGTTCACCGAAGATGCGCACGTCAGCCACACCGGTCACGGTTTGCAGGCGCGGCTTAACGACACGGGTGACGAGGTCGTTGATCTGCAGCCTGGTCAGGCTGTCGCTGGTGAAGGCCAGCCAGATCACGGGGAACGCATCGGCCTCAACCTTGGCAATCACCGGCTCCTCAATGGCCTGCGGCAACTTGTTGCGCACGCGCGAGGTACGGTCGCGCACCTCGGCGGCCGCGGCGTCGGCGTCTTTCTCAAGCCGGAAACGCACGGAAATCTGGCTCTGGTCTGCGCGGCTGATCGAGGTCAGCACATCCACCGCGTCGATGCCGGCAATCGAATCCTCGAGCGGCTTGGTCACCTGCGACTCGATCACCTCGGCCGAAGCGCCGGGGTAACGCACACTGACCGTCACCACCGGCTCATCGATCTTCGGGTACTCGCGCACCGCCAGGCGCTGAAAACTCACCACGCCGACCAGCACAATCAGCAGGGACAGCACGGTAGCAAACACCGGTCGGCGTACGGAGACTTCAGCCAGTTGCATCAGAGGGGTCCAGTCAAGGAATAGCTTCGGGCTCAGGCAGGCTTGCGTGTCGCCCGGGCCCTGGCTTCAGGCATGGCTTCGGTCGGAGCCGGCACGGCGCTGCCGCGTGGCGCTCCGGACATTGTGGGCGTGGGACCCGTCTCACGCATCCCCACCAGGCAGGGATTGGCGCCACCCAAGGGTTTTTCCGCCAGCACGCGCGAGGCCTCGGGGGCCACCGCCACCGGAGCGGCGGCGGACGCACCGTCGGACGGCCGTGCGGCAGCGGGCGGGCTCAGATCCACCACCCGCACGGTCATGCCGTCGCGCTGAAGCCGTTGCTGGCCCGTGGTGACCACCATGTCGCCCGACTCCAGCCCGCTGGCGATTTCCGCCTGGCCAGGCCGACGGATACCCACCTGCACCGCCACCCGCCGGGCGATCCAGGTTTGCGCCTCCGGCCCGGGTACGAGCTTGATGACAAACTGCCGGTCACCCTGAGGCACCAGAGCCTCTTCCGGGATGACTCTGGCGTTGTCCCGCTCGCCGAACACCACGTTGACACGGGCAAACATGCCGGGGCGTAGCTGCAGCTGCCGGTTGTCGATGCAGGCCCGCACCGCCACCGAGCGCCCGTTGGCGTCAATCAGCGGATCGATCGCCTGCACCACAGCGGCGTATTTCCGGCCCGGCAGCGCGTCCATGTCCACCACGGCGGTCTGGCCGCGCTTGAGCTTGTTCTGAAAACGCTCGGGCAGCCGGAAGTCGACAAACACGGCATCAATGTCTTCAATATTGACGATGTCGGCCCCATCCTTGAGGTAGTCCCCGGGGTTGACCAGGCGGATGCCGGCAATGCCGTCGAAGGGCGCGACGATTTTCAGCCTGGCCGCGGTGGCCCTGGCCAGCGACAGCTTCGCCTGCGCCACCTGCAGGTTGGCCGCGCTTTCATCAAGGGAACGCTGGCTGACAAAGTTTTGCGCGACCAGTTCCTGGTTGCGCTTCTGGTTGGCCTGGGCGATCGACAGCTCCGCCTGGCTTTGCTGCACCTGCGCGAGTGGCAACTGGTCGTCAAACTGCACCAGCACCTGGCCCTTGCGCACGCGCTGGCCGTCCGTGAAATTGAGTTGCGTGATGCGGCCACTGACCTCGGGGCGCAGCACCACGCTGCGGCGTGAACGCAGGCTGCCGACTGCCTGCGCGTCGTCCACAAGGCTTACGACCTTCACCCTGGCGGCTTCAACCGTCGGTCGCGCACCGGCTGCCGGCTGCGACTGCCCCGCAGACGCGGCCTTGGCCGGGCTGCCGGCCTTGTTCTGATACCACCATGCGGCACCGGACAGACCAGCAATGCCGAGCACCGCGACGACAGAATAAATTGCTTTTGATGCCATGGAGGAACGGTTGATTAAGGTCAAACTTTGACAATGGATCAATGTAACAGCAGGTTGCGCCACCAGTGTCACCGAGGTGGAATCCTGAGCAAAATCAAGGCCAGATTTACGCTGGCTTTACATTGGCACCGCCTCCCCCCGCCGACGCCGCATCAGCCCCTGGACAGCGCCAGAACCACACCCTTGTTGGCCAGGGCATCGGCACGCTCGTTGCCGGGATCGCCAGCATGCCCCTTGACCCACCGCCATTCGATGGCATGGCCACTGCTGGTAACCAAAGCATCGAGCTTTTGCCAGAGATCGACATTTTTCACGGGTTGCTTGGCTGCGGTGCGCCAGCCACGCGCTTTCCAGCCGCTGATCCACTCGGTGATGCCCTTGCGTACGTATTCGCTGTCGAGGTACAGCGTTACCCGGCAGGGGCGTTTGAGCGCGGCCAGCGCTTCAATCACGGCCATCATTTCCATGCGGTTGTTGGTCGTGCCCATTTCACCGCCAAACAGTTCCTTGACGCTGTCACCGGTAGTCAGCATGGCACCCCAGCCTCCGGGGCCGGGATTACCCTTACAGGCGCCGTCTGTGTAGATAACCACGTGTTGCTGTGCCGTGATTTGAGAAAAATCAGTCATGCTTTGCCGAATTCCGGATGTTGTCGTTGTGAAAAAAGAAGACTCAAAAAGAGCCAGGACGGCGGATCTGGTTAGCCAGGGCCGCTGGCGCGGTAGCGGGCGCCTTCTGCGCTTTCCAGTTGGGCTCCAGCAGACGCATGCCGCGAACACGTTTTACAGCGACTACAAAATACAGGGCTCCAAAAATTGGCCACCAGCGCTCGCCCATGCGGTCCATCCAGGCAAACCGCTCCAGCGAAGCCGGCCTGCTCACGGCGGGCCGGTAG
The DNA here is from genome assembly GCF_002001015.1 of Polaromonas sp. A23. Taxonomy (GTDB): domain Bacteria; phylum Pseudomonadota; class Gammaproteobacteria; order Burkholderiales; family Burkholderiaceae_C; genus Polaromonas. The sequence goes on from NZ_MUNO01000026.1 coordinate 385,663, forward strand.
CAGCCAAAGTGCCCCGATTCGACCTCGAAATCAAGCAGCCGCAACCAGTCGCGCAGCCGCCAGTAGCCGATGAACTCCCCCGCCTCGGGCAAAAACAGCTCGCCATAACCCAGGCGACGGTAGAAATGCGCGCGGCGCTGACGCAAGCCCCAAAGGCTGGCGGGGTTCAAGCCACTGATGACCACACGGCCCTCAGGAACAAGCACACGCTCAACTTCCCGCAGCGTGGCATGCGGATCGTTGCTCAACTCCAGCGTGTGCGGCAGCAATACCAGATCGAGGCTGCTTTCCGGAAACGGCAAGGCAGCCGAGTCGGTCAGCAAGGCGACGCGCGGGGAAGCTGGCGGTTTTTCATCGGCACCCGACAAACCATCCAGCAGAGCCGACTCGGGACCCTGCAGCGCCAGCCATTTGTGCGGCATGCGGTTGCTGCGCAAGGCATCAAGCTCGGGCAACCCCAGCTGCAGCGCGTGGTAACCGAACATGTCGGCCACAGCCAGGTCGAATCGCTCGCGCTCCCACGCCAGCAAATACTCGCCGGGCGGGGTCCTGAACCAGTCGGTGAAACCTATAATTTGTGAGCCCATCGAGACCGCCGCATGCACCTGACTCCCATTCCCGCCTTTAACGACAACTACCTCTGGCTGTTGCAAGACGGCCGGCGTGCCCTGATCGTTGATCCTGGCGATGCCCAGCCCGTGCTTGAGGTCCTCAAGGCCCGGCAACTGCAATTAGAGTCGATTCTAGTCACGCACCACCACCTCGACCACATCGGCGGCGTCGACACCCTGCGCGATGCAACCGGTGCGAAAGTCTTCGGTCCGGCCCGCGAGCGCATCCCCGAGCCCCTCACTCGGCTCAGGGACGGGGACACGGTACGGGCGCTGGGCCTTGATTTTCAGGTGCTGGACGTGCCCGGCCACACCGCAGGCCACATCGCTTTTTACACCCCCGACGTGGATGGACGGCCCCTGCTCTTTTGCGGGGACACGCTTTTTTCGGGCGGTTGCGGGCGCCTGTTCGAGGGCACGCCCGCGCAAATGCTGGCATCGCTGGACCGTCTGGCCGCGCTGCCAGGCAACACCAGAGTGTGCTGCACCCATGAATACACCATGAGCAACCTGCTTTTTGCACTTGCAGTAGAACCTGACAACAGCGAGCTGATTGGTTACCATGCACGCTGTGCTGCCCTGAGAGACAGCGGGGAGCCCACCTTGCCCACCTCGATAGCCCAGGAGTTGCTGATCAACCCGTTTTTACGTACCCGACAGCCCGTGGTCGTGGCCGCTGCCCACCGCTTTGATCCTGCGGCGCACGACGACAACACCGTATTTGCCGCCATCAGGCAATGGAAGAACCAATTCAAATGACCGAGCTGCAGCAGACATTCACCTCCCCCTCTCCCCTCGCTGCCCTTCGACCCAGCCTTATCCAACTGATCTCTCGACTGATCTCTCGACTGACCTCTCCGCTGAAATCCCTCCTTCTTGCTGCCGCCGTCGTCCTGGTTGCGGGCTGTGCCAGTACCAGCCCGCCCGGCATGCCCGGCGACCCCGTTCTGAGTACCTCCTCCACAGCACCTGCTGCCACACCGGTATATCCTACCGGCCCCTTGTCGGCCATTGGGCAGACGCAGGCGGCCTCCGGCGGCGTGGCCTCTCTGCAGCCCCCGGCCGATTTGTGGGACCGCATACGCCGCGGCTTTGCCATGCCCAATCTTGAGAGCGAATTGGTCACCGACCGCGAGCAGTGGTACACCAGCCGGCCGGACTATATCCAGCGCATGACGGAGCGTTCCAGCAAATACCTTTTTCATGTGGTTGAAGAACTCGAACGCCGCAACATGCCGACCGAGCTGGCGCTACTTCCTTTCATTGAAAGCGCCTTCAACCCGCAGGCTGTCTCCAGCGCCAAAGCTGCCGGCATGTGGCAATTCATGCCAGCCACCGGTAAATACTTCGACCTGAAACAAAACGCCTTCCGTGATGACCGTCGCGACGTGCTGGCGTCAACACGCGCTGCGTTGGACTACCTCCAAAAACTGCACGGCATGTTTGGCGATTGGCACCTGGCACTCGCTGCCTACAACTGGGGCGAAGGCAGTGTGGGCCGTGCAATCGCGAAGAACCAGAAACTCGGTTTGGGGACTGGTTATCTGGACTTGCGCATGCCTGACGAAACCCGACTGTACGTGCCCAAGCTGCAGGCGGTCAAAAACATCATTGCCGCCCCTCAAACCTACCGCGCCGAGCTGCCGCTGATTGAAAATCACCCCTACTTCCAGCAGGTGCAGATCAATCGCGATATCGACGTGACGCTGGCCGCAAGGCTGGCCGACGTCGGCATTGCCGACTTCAAGGCGCTCAATCCCGCGGCGCATCGCCCGGTGATTCTCGCAGCCGGCACGCCGCACATCCTCCTGCCCTGGGATAACGCCAAGGTGTTTCAGCGTAACTTCGACGCTTACACACAAGGTCAATACGCCAGCTGGACAGCCTGGACCGCGCCCACCACATTGAGCGTGGGCGAGGCCGCGAAAAAAGTTGGCATGAGCGAAGCGGATCTGCGAGGAGTCAACAACATTCCGCCGCGCATGCTGATCAAGGCCGGTTCAACACTGCTGGTGCCGCGTACCGCCAGGATGGACGACGATGTCACCAGCCAGGTTGCCGACAACGCCCAGATGGCTTTCGCCCCTGAAATCGTGACACGCCGCAGCACCATCAAGGCGCGCAAGGGTGAGACAGTCGCAAGCATCGCGCGGCGTTACGGCTTGAGTGCAGCAAGCGTCGCGGATTGGAACAAGGTCAGCGCATCCGCCGCCTTCAAGGCAGGACAACAGATCGTGGTGTTCTTGCCTGTCAAGACCCGCAACGTTGCAGGATCGCCAGCAAAGCGTGCAACGATCAAGGCGGTTCGGCGCGCCCCGGCCAAGGCCATCGTCAAGAGCAAAAGGCGCTAGTTTTCCATGATTTCAAGGAAAATCGTCCCCTGGCCCGCATTCGCCAAGCGTTGTTAGCTATCGACTCAATGGCATAGTTGAGTGCATCCGCCATGGCCGCCCGCACACCTCACAACCCAGCCCAACGCGGCGGCAGGTATCTCTATGTGCTGGGGCTGGTCGCCATGGGGCTGGGAATCATCTTGCTGCTGCCGATCATGGAACCTGCGCTGCGTCCCGTGGGCGCGGTGATGTTGCTGTTCGGCCTGGTTTTGGCGGGTAGCTATTTCGTCGGCAGACTGAAGGCCGAAATGTCTGCCGACAACTTGGCCCTCGAACCCGCCTGGCGCAAGCCGGCGCACGGCGCTGCAGGTTACGGTAGCCTGCCCGTCAACGATGCGTACACACCGGCACAGCCCCCCGCCCGGGCCACTCCTGTCCTGGCGGCCGGTGCCCGGCCATCCGCTTCAGCCGAAAGGGCTGAGCCCAGAACAGCCCCAGCGCGAGTCGCGGCACCTGCCAGCCCACCGGCCACGGTGATCTGGACATCCGCGATGTTTGACCACATGTCGCCGCAGCAATTTGACGCACTGTGCGAGGCCCTGCTGGGCCAGGGCGGGTTTGAAACCCGCAGCCAGTCGCATGGCGCCGCGGGTGGCGCCACCATCTGGTTGTATTCACGCCATGCGCAGCAGGGCAAGGGCAGCCCCGTCGCGGTGGTGCTGTGCAGACAGTGGCCGGGGCAATCGGTAGGTCCGCGCGAACTGCAGCCGCTGCTTGAATTGATGAGCGCGCACCATCTCACGCGGGGGACCTGTGCCACTTTGTCCAGCTGTACCGAAAGCGTGCGCAAGTTCGCCAAGCTCAAAGGCATCAACCTGCTGGACCGCAACGCCGTGCTGGACCTGATCACGCGGCGCACGCCAGCCCAGCAACAGGCGCTGCTCGCGCGGGTACAGGAAAAAGCCTGAGCGTTCTAGAGCTCTAGCGCGCCCGTACCAAACAATCCGAGCAAGCCGATGACGATCAGGTAAATGGCAACGATGAAGTTAAGCAGGCGCGGCATGATCAGGATCAGGATGCCGGCGATCAGGGAAACAACAGGGCCGATGGTAAGGTGAAGGTTCATGGGTTCCTTGCGGTGATGAAAGAGGATGCCGCCGGCACCTTGGGTGTTGCGAGCATGCAGATCCCAATGTAACGAGCGGCTGCCAGCGTGTATGTAGGACGAAACAAACAGGCCCCCTCAGGCTTGGCCCGCCTGCAGGCGCCCTCAGCGGGTTGGCAACAAGGCTGCCAGGAAGGCCGGCAGTGGCCGGTTCTGCGACAACAGGTAGGCCGCCATGGCCCCGGCCACCTGCCGCACCGCCGGTCTTTGGGAAATCCGCTCGCGCCAGGCGAGCAGGCGCGGCGTGCCCTCATCCATGGCGGCGCCCATGCGCTCGCCGAAAAGCTGCGCCATGTAAAAGGCGATGTCTGCAAACGAGAACGGGCCGGCGAGGTAGTCGCGCTCGGCCAGCAAGGCGTCCATCTTCCGGTAGTAGCTCATCGAGGCCTCGCGCGCGGCGATGGCCACCGGGTCCTGCGGCTGGTCCTGCAGGCTCATCAGCCGGATGATGGGCGGGAAATACACCTCGTCCGACTGATGCTCAAGCAGCCGTGCCCGGGCTTTGGCCGCCCTGCCTGACGGCCACAGCGGCAGTTCAGGCTGCAACTCTTCAAGGTATTCAAAGATCTGCGTCGAGTCGAAAATCTCCAGCTCGCCGTGGACCAGCACCGGCACCTGCTGCTTGGGATTGATGCGTGCCACTTCAGGATGTCTGGGCTGGTACAGGCGCTTCATTTCGAAGGGCACCATCACCAGCTCGAAATCGATTCCTTTTTCAAGCGCGGCAATCTGAACCTTGGCGCCAAACATGCTCAGCGGCCCGGAATAAAGAATCAGGGGTGGATGACCTTCCATCACAGCTTCTCCGTTTCTCCGGTGCGCGGCTGCCACTTCATGAGCCGGCGCTCGATGCGGCCGACAATACCGTCGAGCACCAGCGCAAACGCCGTCAGTACCACAATGCCGGCAAACACAGTGTTGACATCAAACGTGCCTTCGGCCTGCAAGATCAGGTAACCCACCCCACGCGCCGAGCCCAGGTATTCACCCACCACGGCACCTACAAAAGCCAGGCCCACCGAGGTATGCAGGCTGGAAAAAACCCAGCTGGTCGCGCTCGGCAAATACACCGTGCGCAGCAGTTGCCGTTGATTCGCACCCAGCATCCTCGCGTTCGCCAGCACCACCGGGCTGACCTCCTTGACCCCCTGGTAGACATTGAAAAACACAATGAAAAACACCAGTGTGACCGCCAGTGCCACCTTGCTCCAGATGCCCAGGCCGAACCACATGGCAAAGATGGGCGCCAGGATCACGCGCGGCATCGAGTTGGCGGCCTTGATGTAGGGGTCCATGATTGCGCTGGCCATGGGGGCCAGCGCCAGCCACAGACCGCAGGCCAGGCCCAGCACCGTGCCTATGCCGAAGGCCAGCACCGTTTCGAGCAGCGTTGTACCCAGGTGCAGGTAGATGTCGGCATTGCCCGGCAGCCCATCGGGGAACAGCAGGCTGGGTCCGAAACCGAAAGGCATGAACCAGGACCACACACGCCCCGCCACCTTGACCGGTTCACCAAGGAAAAATGCCAGTTGCTGGTCGCGCGAAGCGAGCTGCCACACGGTCAGAAAAACGACCAGCATGCCAATTTGCCAGACGCGCAGGTTTCGGTCAGAGGGTTTGAGGTAGTGCCACACATCAGACTCCTGCACGGCGAGCGAGGGGACTCTCAATACCAGCCGGGGCCGCGGAACCGGCTTTGCCGGCCCGCAGGCGCAGCGGCCACCGAGGGGCTGGAGCCTGCGGCTCCAAAGCTGCTTGAGCAGCTTTGGACAGGCGACAGAAGCGAAGCCTCTGGCGAGCGGCGGCCTGCAAGGCCTCGGGAGCTACACGCAGTGAGCGACCGTAGGGGCACATATCAGGCGGCCTTGCGGAGTTGCTGAGCGTAACCCTTGAGCACCTCGTCGCGCAGCACATCCCAGATCTGGGTGTGCAGCTCGATGAAGCGCGGCTGCGTCCTGACTTCTGCCACATTGCGCGGGCGCGGCAGGTCGATGTCGAACTCGCCCATCGGGAAGGTGGCCGGCCCGGCCGACAGCACCACCACGCGGTCGCTCATGGCGATGGCTTCGTCAAGATCGTGCGTGATGAACAGGACTGCCTTCTTTTTGGCAGCCCAGAGGTCCAGCACTTCGTTTTCCATGAGCTGGCGAGTCTGGATGTCGAGGGCCGAAAAAGGCTCGTCCATCAGGATGATGTCGGGGTCCAGCGCCAGCACCTGCGCGAGCGCCGTGCGCTTGCGCATGCCACCGGACAACTGGTGCGGGTAACGGTCGCCAAAACCACGGAGGCCAACCCGGTCCAGCCAGGCCTGCGCCTGGACGCGCGCCTCGGCATCGGGCACGCCGCGGTATTGCAGGCCAACCATGACGTTGTCGATCGTATTCCGCCAGGGCATCAGTGCCTCCGTCTGGAACATGTAGCCGGCGCGGGTGTTGATGCCTTCCAGGGGTTTTCCAAACACCTTCACGGTGCCCGAGGTCGGGGGCAGCAAGCCGGCGCCGATATTGAGCAGCGTGGACTTGCCGCAGCCCGTCGGCCCGACGACAGAGACAAACTCACCCGCTCGGATGCGCAATGTGGTTTCACCAACGGCGGTGTAACCCGGCCCCGCGTCACCCGGCGAGCGAAAGGTGCAGCTGATGTCAAGCAGCTCAAGCGCGTAATTGCTGGCGTGATTTTCGGCTGTGTCTGTCATGGGTGAATATTGTCGCCGCGAACCGGACTGCTTAGACAGAGGCAAGCGACAAGCGAAGTGGCTGTGGAAGTTCCATACCAGCCGGGGCCGCGGAACCGGCTTAGCCGGGCCGCAGGCGCAGCGGCCCCCTCGGGGGGCAGCGCAGTACGCGAAGCGACAAGCGTAGGGGCCTATTTCTAGGCTTTGAATTTATCCTTTGCCCGCCGCGCAAACTCGTTGGTATAGGTCTTGCCCAGATCAATCTTGTCGGCCTTGATGCTGGGGTCAAAACTGGCCAGGGCCTTGAGTGCCGTCCTGGCCCCTTCGTCCGGAATAAGCCCGTCCAGCGCAATGGCGTCGCGCACCTTGTTGAACGACGCCAGGTACAGGCCGCGGTCACCGAGCAGGTAGTTCTCGGGCACGGTCTTGATGATGTCGCCCGGGCCGGCGGTTTGCAGCCACTTCAGGCCATGCACGATGGCATTGGCCAGCGCCTGGCAGGTGTTGGGATTTTTCTGGATGAAATCAGTCGGTGCATACAGGCAGGCCGCCGGCATGGGTCCGCCGAACACATCGACCGTGCCTTTGAGCGTGCGCGTGTCCGAGATGATTTTCACCTCGCCTTTTTGTTCCAGCATGGTCATCACCGGATCGGTGTTGCTCATGGCATCGATCTGGCCCGAACGCAAGGCCGCCAGCGCACCGGCCGACGTGCCGACACCGATGAAGCTCACGTCCCCGGGCTTGAGCCCGGCGCGCGACAGCACCAGGTTGGCCATCATGTTGGTCGAAGATCCCGGTGCCGAAACGCCAATTTTCTTCCCGCGCAGATCAGCCACCGTTTTGTAGTTGGGCATGTTTTTGGTGGACACACCAAAAGCAATCTGCGGTGCCCTGCCCTGCAGCACAAAGGCCTGGAACATCTGGTTTTTCGACTGCAGGTTGATGGTGTGTTCGTAAGCACCCGACACCACATCGGCCGAGCCGCCCACCACCGCCTGCAGCGCACGCGCACCGCCTGCGAAGTCACTGATCTCGACTTCAAGACCCTCAGCCTTGAAGTAACCCAGCTGTTCGGTAATGGTCAACGGCAGATAGTAAAAGGCAGCCTTGCCACCAACAGCCAGGGCAATCTTCGTTTTTTCGAGCTTGCCTTGCGCGCGCAAAGCGGGGAAAGCCAGAGTGGCCGCACCAAGTGCTGCGGCACTGGCGAATGTTCTGCGATTGATGGTGCTGTGGTTCATGCTGGAAGCCTCTCTGCGATTTTTTATGTGTTCACAAAGAGAATAGCCAACAGGGAGAAACCACGCATCGGTATCATCCCGTGCGGGTTTGTACGGAACGGGGACTCTCTGCCTAACTCGCGCCGCGCAAGGCGGGTGTTAGGCAAAGAGTCCTTGGTTACCAGACGTTACCGATAACCCAGAAAAAGAATGCCGATATTGACCAGCAATGCCAGGAACCAGATGGCGCTTCGACTCTTGGCCATGTCCGCCACGTACATCATGATGTAGGCGATGCGCAGGACCACAAATACGAACGCAAAAACATCAAGCCGCACCTGCGAAGCCTGAAGCAGGTGCGCAATGATGACGGCCGCAAAGAAAAATGGCAGTGCTTCAAAAGTGTTGGCCTGCGCGCTGTTGGCACGCGCCCGCCAGTCTGTCTGCCGCGCGAGCCAGGCCCGCGGATTGTTGTTGTCGTAGCCGCCCTGGCGCGGGGACACCTGCCACATTCCCCACTTGGCCAGCGCCGCACAGGCAAAAGGCAAAAGCGCCGCAACAAGCAGGCACCAGTAGGCCACAGTGAATCGTGCATAGGTCATTGTCAAAGTGCCTTTCTGGCTTTCAGTCGTTATGGGTGGTCACGGTTCAGCTATCTAAATAGTAGCAATCGGAATCAGTTTGGCTGCCCTAGCGCCGGTCAACCAGCGCATGGGCAATGGTGCCGAGGTCCACGTATTCAAGCTCGCTGCCCACGGGAACGCCTCGCGCCAGGCGCGTGACCTGTACACCGCGGCTCTTGAGTGCTTGAGCAATCACATGCGCGGTAGCCTCTCCCTCGGCGGTGAAGTTGGTGGCGAGGATCACTTCCTGCACGTCGCGCTCTTGCCCGGCCATCGGCTCGCCTTGCGCGTCCTTTGGCAACACGCGGTCAAACAGTTTTTGCAGGCCGATGTCGTGCGGGCCGATACCGTCAAGCGGACTGAGCTTGCCCATCAACACAAAGTAAAGCCCGCGGTACGCCAGCGTGCGTTCCAGCGCTGCCTGGTCGGCCGGGGTTTCCACCACACACAGCTTGCTGCGGTCGCGCGCGGGATTGGCGCAGGTGCTGCAGATGTCGAGCTCGGTCAGCGTGTTGCAAAGCGCACAGTGTTTGACGCTGTGCACCGCGTGCTCCAGCGCCCGCGCGATCTGCAGGGCGCCGGGCTTGTCGTGTTGCAGCAGATGAAAAGCCATGCGCGCCGCCGACTTGGCGCCCACGCCCGGCAGACGCCGCAGCGCCTGGGTCAGGCCTTCGAGAGCATTGGAATCAGCCATGGACGGTGAAAAGAATGGGCAGCATCAGCGGCGTAGCGAGCGGGTTCAGGGCAAGGCGCGGGTGTCAGGTCACCGGAATGCACTTGAGGTGCATGAGGATGGCCTGAACGGGACCCCTGAACCGCGTATGGCCGCCATGAGCCCGCGCAGTAGCCGCCATCAGAAGGGCAGCTTCATGCCGCCGGGCAGGCCGGGCATACCGGCTGTGAGCTTGCCCATCTTTTCCTGGCTCAGGTCTTCGGCCTTGCGCACAGCCGCGTTGAAAGCCGCCGCCACCAGGTCTTCGAGCATGTCCTTGTCGTCGCCCAGCAGGCTGGGGTCGATCTCGACGCGTTTGACGTCGTGCTTGCAGGTCATCGTGACCTTGACCAGACCGTTGCCCGACTCCGCCGTGACTTCAATGAAAGCGAGTTCATCCTGGGCTTTTTTCAGGTTGTCCTGCATGGCCTGCGCCTGCTTCATCAGGCCGGCGAGTTGTCCTTTGTTGAACATGACTTTTTCCTTTAGAAATTGCTGTTGATCATATCGGTTTGCCTGCTGCAGGTGCCAGCGGCTTGATGCTGCCGGGCACGATTTTGGCGCCCCATTCGCGCACCATGTCCTGCACAAACGGGTCGTTGTGGATGGTTTCCTCTGCCTGGCGCTGGCGCTCCTGCGCAGCGGCGGTATTGCGCCGGGCCGGCGAGTCGCCGACGGGCCCGAGCTCCACAGCGAGCCTGGGCGCCTGTCCGCTGTCCTGCAACGCTGCTTGCAGGGCCAGCTGGAGTTTTTCGCGCGCGGCAGGCTGGTTCAGCGATTCGCGCTCCACGCGCAGCATCCAGACCCCATCTGCCTGCGAGCGCAGCTCGGACTGCAGCGCCAGCTCACGCGCCAGCGCGCCTATCATCTCGGCGGCAACCATGCGGTTGACCAGCGCCGTCCAGGCATCGCCCAGCGGGCTGATGCCTGCCGCCGGAACGGGCACTGCCAGCGGCGCAGGAACTGCGACAGCTGGCTCTGCCGGAGCAGAAGCCGGTGCGGGAGCAACTGACGGGAACGCATCTTCCCAGGGCGGGGGCATGGACGCTTCCATTTTCGCTACAAAATCAGGAGCTGGTGGCGCCCGGCCAGCAAGGGCTGGAGGCCGATTTTGTTCAACAATTGGGCGGGTGGCCGGTGCCGGCGGCACAGGCACCGCGGGTGCCGCTGCGGGACGGGCCGCTGCTACGGCCACCGGGGCTCTGTCAGGTTGCGGCTTTTTTGGAAGCTCGACGGCGCCTCCCGCAGCAGCAGTCGCCGTTGTTGCGCCGGAGGGCTTGAATGCAAGCAGGCGCAGCAGCACCATGGTCAGCGCCGCGTAGTCGTCGGGCGCCAGGCCAAGCTCGGCGCGGCCGTGCAGGCACAGGCTGTAAAGCAGCTGGGTTTCGTCGGCCGGCATGGTTTGCGCCAGCCGTGCCGTGGCGGCGATCTCCGGGTCGGAGTCATCGTCTCCTGCGCCTATGCCGGGCACAGCCTGCAGCACCGCCATGCGCTGCAGCACGGTGGCCATTTCTTCCAGCGTGGACGCCGCGCTCAGGCCATTGAGGCGCAAGACCTCGGAGGTCTCGACCACACTTTTACCGTCACCGCGCGCCAGCGCATCCAGCAGCTGGAACACATAGCTGCGGTCCACGCTGCCCAGCATCTGGCGCACGCTGGCTTCCTGCAACTGGCCGGAACCAAAAGCAATCGCCTGGTCGGTGAGCGACAGCGCATCGCGCATGGAGCCGCGCGCGGCGCGTGCCAGCAGGCGCAGGGCCTGCGGCTCGGACGCGACGTTTTCGGTCTGCAGCACCTGGCCCAGATGCTCCAGAATGGTTTCGGGCGCCATGGGGCGCAGGTTGAACTGCAGGCAGCGCGACAGCACGGTGGCCGGCACCTTCTGCGGGTCGGTCGTGGCCAGCACAAACTTCAGGTACTCGGGTGGCTCCTCCAGCGTCTTGAGCATGGCGTTAAACGCCGTGTTCGTGAGCATGTGGACCTCGTCGATCATGAAGACCTTGAAGCGGCCCACCACCGGCTTGTAAACCGCTTGTTCGAGCAACTGCGCAATTTCGTCAACGCCGCGGTTCGATGCCGCGTCGAGCTCGGTGTAATCGACAAACCGGCCGCTGTCGATGTCGGTACAGGCCTGGCACACACCGCATGGCGTGGCGGTGATGCCGCCCTGCCCGTCCGTGCCCAGGCAGTTGAGCGATTTGGCCAGGATGCGCGAGATGGTGGTCTTGCCGACGCCGCGCGTGCCCGTGAACAGGTAGGCATGGTGCAGGCGCTGTGTACCCAGCGCATTGCTCAGGGCCTGCACCACATGCGACTGCCCGACCATTTCAGAAAAATTCCGGGGGCGGTATTTGCGGGCAAGCACGAGATAGGACATGCTCTGGATTCTAAAGCGCCGGGGACCCTCTGCCTGACTCCCGCCATGCGCGTTCGGATCCACAACGGGATGATTTGCTCGCCAACACCGTGCAGCGTGTGCTGAAGCACACGCAAGGGGTTTGGTGAGGAAAGCGCCCGTTTTGGTCCGAACCCGGAGGGGCGTGGTTTTGCGGGCGATCCGTTTCGTTACAAAACCAGGCAAGGCGGCCAGCCTTGCCTTGGGTTTTGCGCCTCACGGCTCATCCCGCAAAAGCCCCGCCGCGCACGGTGGGAGTCAGGCAGAGGGCCCCATGGGTTTTTCTGGCCGGGCACCTTTAAGTCTGGACCCCTGCCCTTACAATACAAAGCGACGGGCCTTCCCGCATGGTAAAGCGGCCAACCGGGTCAGATGGGGAACCAAGCAGCCCTAACTGTGGAGCCAGTGCCGGGGTCAAGGCTCGTCACCTTATTCAAATTTTCAGCGCACGCAGCCGCTGCCTGTCAATACGCCAGCTTCAACTGGCGTTCAACATGCCGAAGCAGCCCCTCGCAGGCATCCTCCACAAGGTCCAGCACATGCTCAAAGCCGTCCTTGCCTCCATAGTAGGGATCGGGCACAACCGGACTGTCATGCCTTAAGCAAAACTCCGTGAGCCTGCGCGCTTTATGAAGATGCACAGCGGGGCATTCGTCCTGGATCAAGGCCAGGTTGTCCCAGTCCATGGCCAGAATCAAGTCGTGGCGCTCGAAATCCTTGTCTGAAATCTGCCGGGCCCTCAGGCCTGAGAGGTCATAACCTCGTCTGGATGCGTGGGCCTGGGAACGTTCGTCCGGCGGGTTGCCGGGATGGTAGTTGTGGGTACCGGCTGAATCGACCTGCACTTGGTGAGCCAGGCCGCGATCCATGACTTTTTGCCGGAATACACCGTGGGCCGTCGGGCTGCGGCAAATATTGCCCATACAAACAAAGAGGATGGAATATGACTTCACAAGAAGAGCACAGTCATACGGTAGCGCGGCTATCGGGCTGCTTCTTCAATTGCCTCGGTCGTCTGCAGTGCATGCTGTGCGATCTGCGCTGAAACCAGCGCCAGTGAAGCCAGTGCATACGTGCCGCTGACAATGCCCTTGTAGGCCACTTCTGCGGCAATCGCATCCGCTCCCAATCCTTCTGTGGCGGCCACAATGCATTCTTCGATGCTGCCGAGACCTGCATCGCCAAAAAGCTCTTGCCCCTCGTAGGTAACACGGTACTCATACCCGTCATCCCCAACAGGGTCAATGTAGAAACGAACGATCACAAAAATTCTTTCATTAATGCCGAAGGCAAAAGCTGCACCAGAGTTCAGCGGCGGCCATTGTCTGGCGTGACGACAACGGTTAACCAGTAACCGGCCAACTGCGCGATCACCTTGACGAAGTTGTCAAAATCGACCGGCTTGGTGATGTAGGAATTGCAACGCAAGTCATACATTTTCTGGATATCCGCCGCTTCGTAAGAAGTAGTCAGCACCACGACCGGCAAGTGGCGAAGTTTTTCGTCCTTGACGATTTCCGTCAGCACTTCGTAGCCGTCCATCACCGGCATGTGCATGTCAAGCAGGATCAGGTCGGGGGTTGGGACATCCGCATAAGGACCTTTGCGGGACAGGAACTGCATGCATTTTTCACCGTTGTCCACATGGTGAAGATTGACGCGCAGCCCCGCAGCGTCGAAGGCCTCCCGCGTCAGGAAAACATCGTCAGCATTGTCCTCAACCAGCAAAATCTCGGCAATCCGGCTTTCGGCAAGGGGACTGATTTTCATGGCGAGCTGCTTTCTGCAGAGGTGTCCGGGATGGTGAAGCTGAACGTGCTTCCCTCGTCCGGCGCCGATTCTACCCAGATCCTGCCGCCATGGTGCTCTACAACACGGCGGCAAACAGCCAGGCCGATACCCGTGCCCGGGTACTCCTGCTGGGTATGAAGGCGCTTGAAAACTTCAAATACCTTTTCATGATGCCGGGCATCAATGCCTATGCCGTTGTCAGCCACACAAAACACCCATTCACGCTCGGCCCTGTGCGCCGACACGCGCACTACCGGCGTACGACCCTGGCAGTACTTGATGCCGTTGCCGATCAGGTTAAGAAGCAACTGGACCAGTTGCGTGCGGTCGCCCAGTACCTCCGGCATGTCGCCCACGGTCACCACTGAGCCGCTGTCGTCGATGGCGGCGCCCAGCAATTGCATCACGTCATTGACCACTTCGCGGACCTGCACCAAAATGAAGGGCTTCGGATGGGAGCTCACACGCGCATAGGACAGCAGATCATCCGTCAGCTGTTCAAGCCGGCGAACCGCGTCCGACGTGCGGCGAATCAGCGCAAGGGCCTTGTCGTCAAGGCTGGCTGCATGGTTTCTTTCCAGAATCTGCACAAAACCACCGATAGAGCGCAGCGGTGTTTTCAGGTCATGCGAGGCCACAAAGGCAAACTGCTGCAAATCCAGATTGCTGCGCTCAAGGGCCTTCTGTATGCGTACGCGCGCCGTGATGTCCCGCAGGATGAGGGTGCGCACTTCACTGGTTCCGGCGAGAACCTGCGGGAACGATATTTCGACCTGGAACTCCTCGCCATTGCTGCGCATGGCAAGGGCCACTTCCGCAGAGGCACCCCCCTGCTCCGGATGGCTTTCTTCCCTCTGCGTCAGAAGCTGGGCGGCGAAGTCAGCGCGCAGGCGTTCCGGAATGAATCGGTTGAAGGGCGTGCCAATGGCCTGCTCACGCGAACAGCCAAACATGGTCACCGCGGCGAAATTGAACAGTACGATGTTTCCGCTGTCATCCAGGATGACGATGGCGTCGGTTGCTGACTCCACAATGCCACGCATGCGTGCCTCGCTGTCGATCAGCGCCTCATTCGCCGCAGCCAACCTCGACGAAGCCTGAGCCAGCGCCCGGCCGACCTCATCGACTTCGCGGATGCCGAGCTCCGGCACCGCAACAGCCTTGCCGTACCCGATCTCCAGCGCCACGGACCGCAACGCGCGCACCGGCCGGACCACACGCCCACCCATGAACCATGCCAGGCCAACGCTGCTCGTCAGCAACAGCGCGGCCAAGCCAACCAACAGGGACAGGGACCGCCACAAATCCGCTGTAAGAACGGCGATCGGAATCCCTACGACCACCCCCCAGCCCGTTGCTGCCGAGCGGGCAAACACGGTCAAGACGGGAATGCCGTCACGCGAAACCGACTCCAGAAGCCCTTCCTCCGTCTCGCCCATGCGCTGGGTGAGCTGGGCGCTGACTCTCTCGCCGATATGCCGCTCGGCATCCCTGTTGCGGGCCACAATGGCACCGGACCGGTCGACGATGATGGCGATTCTCTCCTCCGGAAAACGGTAGCCCTCCAGCATCTTTTGCAGGTGCTCAGGCAAAACCACGGCCACCAACGAGTGGGTGACCACGCTGCCGCTGTACACCGGCACCGCTACATTGATCAGCGGTCTTTTGAGGACCGGCCCGATAAACAGGTCTGACACGTCCGGGCGTCCCGACTTCAAGACACGTTCGAGCTGGGCCATGTTGTTGGCCTTGGGCAAGGCCTGCCCATAGGGCCGCGCGGTATTGATGAGCTGCTGCCCGGTGGCATCGATCAGCACGATATTGTTGGCATAGTGCTTGCGCAGTACATCCATCGACTGGGACTGGAAAGCTGCAAAATCCCGACCGGCCAGCGAGGGCGATGTTGAAAGCGTCCGCAGTGACATTTCTGCGCCGGCAAACTCCCGGTCAACCAGGTACATCATGGCGCGGGCGTGGGCCAGGGTGTCGCGTACCAATTCAGCGCGCTGACGCTGATAGTCGTATGTCAAGAGCACGGCGGCCATCACGATGGCCGGCAGCAGGCAAACTGCAACCAGCCAGGCCAGGCTGGAGCGTATGGAGGTAACGCGTTTTGCTTTCAACAAACCTTTACCTGTCTTCTTGGTGTGGAGGTGCGCGAGGACGAGGCAAGTCTTGACCAGGCAGGGCCTTGCACACTTTGTACCAATATAGGTCGGGCTAACCATCACAGCAAGGGAAATAAGACCGTGCAACACGGCGAGCGCCTGCGACAGGCTCCGCAGTTGCAAATGCAGTTTTTCAGATCACCCCGAAGATGCTACAAACTATGTAGCAAACTATTGTCGCAACGTATGGGCTAAATACCGAAATACTTCAGAACACCTAGCCCGGCCTGCCGACCGCTGGCAAAGCAGGCGGTCAACAGGTAGCCGCCAGTCGGCGCCTCCCAGTCGAGCATCTCACCGGCGCAAAAGACCGGCTGCGGCACGCCTTGCAGCGTCTGGAGGTGCAAGTGACCGTCCATCGCGTCGAAGCGCACGCCGCCGGCGCTGCTGATCGCCTCGTCGATGGGGCGGGCGGCCACCACCCTGACCGGCAGGGCCTTGATCGCGCGGGCCAGTTGCACCGGGTCATTGATCGCATCCTTGCCCAGCAACTCGTGCAACATGGCAGCCTTGATGCCTTCCAGACCTAGCCGGCTTTTGAGATGGCTCGAAAGCGACCGCGAACCGCGCGGGTGGCGAACCTCAACCAACACCCGCTCGGGAGACTTATCAGGCAGCAGGTCCAGCAGAAAAGTAGCACTGCCGTTCAGCGCAATCTCTTCGCGCAGCAAACTGGACGCAGCGTAAATGAGGCTGCCTTCGACGCCGGACACCGTGGCAACAAACTCACCCTTGCGACTGAAGCTGCGGCCATGTGAATCGGTGAAGCTGATGGCGACGGATTTGAAAGGCTGGCCAGCAAAACGGCTGGAAAAGTGTTCGGTCCAGCCGATGCGCGACTGTGGGCTTTTGCCGATAAGTTCCTGCAGGAATTCGCGGCGGGTCTCACCCGTATCTGCAGCCGCCTCTTCAAGCTGCGCCGGGCTGTCCGGCCGTGCCGCAACATCAAAGCCGCAGTTGGAAGGCTGTAGCGGCGCCACCGCCACGCCACGTTCAGCCAGCAAGGGAACCCACACGCCGTCAGAGCCCAACCGGGCCCAGCTCCCGCCACCCAAGGCAAGCACCACCGCGTCGGCTTGTGCCAGCACCTCGCCGGCGGGCGTTGAGAACTTCAGCACGCCGTCATCCGCCCAGCCCAGCCAGCGGTGCCGCATGGAAAACTGCACGCCGGCCACACGAAGACGGTGCAGCCAGGCGCGCAGCAGCGGTGCGGCTTTCATGTCTTTGGGAAACACGCGGCCCGAGCTGCCTACAAAAGTTTCCACTCCCAAGCCGTGGGCCCAGGCACGCAATTCGTCGGGGCCGAAGGCAGCCAACAGTGGCTGCAGTTGCTCGCTGCGCTCGCCGTAGCGACTGAGGAATGGCCCGGCCGCCTCGGAATGCGTGAGGTTCAGCCCACCCTTGCCGGCCAACAAAAACTTGCGGCCAACCGAAGGCATGGCGTCATACACCTCGACCTTCACGGCCGCGCCGGCAGCGGCCAGGACCTCGGCGGCCATCAGGCCGGCGGGGCCGCCGCCTATGACGGCAATACGCAATGCGGGAGCGGGAGAGGTTGAATCGTTCAAGGAAGTGTCCGTCTGCACGTGATGGCAATGGGGGATGAAACAGGAAGCGGGAGGAAGCGGATTTGGCGGCCGCAGCCGATCTGCTCTGTTTTTAATAGCTGCAAGCGCACAGCCATCAAGGGCTGCAGTGCAAAAAGACCTGAAGCCATGGGAAGCTACCGCTTCAGGCCAATCTGCCGATACCCCGATTATTGCAGCTCGACCACAGTTCCCCGCCCCGTCAGGAAAGCCGCCTTCACCGGCGCGCCGGGGTAAATCAGCTGCACCGCCGCGCGGTAGGCCTGCAGTTGCGCCACCAACGCGGGTTGCAGCTCCGGCGCCACGGCCGATTTGTAATCGAGCACCCACCAGTGGCCTTCATGGCCGGCGTCCTTGCGCTGCACCAGGCGATCCAGCCGCAGCGCCTGGCCGGCATAGACCAGGTCAACCTCGTTGCCCTGCCAGGCGACCGATCCCGGATTCCAGGCCCAGGCGCCCTCGCCCAGCAAAATGCGTCGCGCCAAATCGGCCGCCTCTTTACCCTTTGCTGGGCTCAGGCGGAACTCGCGCGCCGCGGCCTTGATCTGCGGGTCTGACAGCGCACCGCCCCACTCCAGCAAACGGTGCATGGCCTTGCCGATACGCGCCTTGAGGGAGTCTTCGTCCATCTGCTCCACCGCAAGCGCGACAGGCATCAGGGCTTCGGGCAAGGCCGGTAGCTCAGGCAGGTAAAACACACCGGCGTCCGCCAGGTCCGGCCGCGCCGCGGCGGATCCGTCGGCCACCGGCACAGGCAGCTCGCCCACCAGTGCCTGCAGGCGCTGCCACCAGCTCTCGGTGGTCACGCGGTGCGGCTCTATCGACGAGACGACCAGCGTATGGCGGGCGCGCGTCAGCGCCACATACAGGGCGTTGAGCTCCTCGCGCTTGCGGGCAGCCAGCTCGCTGGCCAGAGTGTCGGCAGCGCAGGCGGGCGGGCGGCTTTCGCTGACCAGGAAGACGAACTTGCGCGGCTCGGTCGCCTCGCCGGGCCAGTCAACCAGCACACCCATGCTGTCGGCATTGCGTTCCACGGTGTCGGTGTCCAGCAGCAGCACCGCCTCGGCTTCAAGGCCCTTGGCGCCATGGATGGTCAGCAGCCGGACCGCCTCGCTGCTGACCGCAGCCGGCGCCTGGGTGCCGCCGGCCTTGAGGGCGCGCACAAAACCATAGGGCGTGGCGTAACGCCCGCCGTCCAGCGCCAGCGACACACCGAGCAGCGCGCGCAGGTTGGCCAGCACCGCGCTGCGCTGCGCCGCGGGGGCGGCAGCACCAAAACGCGCCAGCACGTCGCCGTCGTCGTAAATGCCCTGCAGCGCATCGTGCGGCGGCAAGCGGTCCAGCCAGCCCCTCCATTTGGCCAAAACAGGCCCCAGCCCTTTCAGGACGGTCGCAAGCAGCTCCTCTTTTTGTAGCAGGCTGTACCACGGCTGGTGGTGCTCGCGCTGCAGCAGGGCCAGTTGCACCAGGCAATCGTCGGCCAGCCCGAACAGCGGCGAGCGCAGTGCGCGTGCCAGCGACAGGTCATGCTGCGGCGACACCAGCACGTCGAGCAGCGCCACCACATCCAGCACTTCGCAGCAGTCGATCAGCTCGGTTTTTTCGCCCACCTGCGCGGGAATGTGCAGCGCGCGCAACTCGTCCTGCAGCGGCAGCAAGCCGGCGCGCTTGCGCGAGAGGACCATCACGTCCTGGGGGCGCAGTCCGGCGGCAACCTGTTCGGAGATCCATGCGGCGGCCTGGCGGGCCTCGCGCGTGCGCAGGGTTTCCTCGGGCAGTTCGCGCGGCGTGGTCAGGCTGTCGCGCCAGCCAGCGGCCAGCGGCGAAGTTTCCTCTTCATCCTTGTTGCGTGCAATGGGCGGCAGCCGGCCCACCGCCCCAGCCAGGCTAGAGGCCGTGGTGTGTTCACGAAAGCCGTCGTAGCCGTCGGTTTCACGCGCCGTGGCCATCACCGAGTTGACGGTGTCGATCACAGCTTCGGCGTTGCGCCGGGTGTGGTCGCAACTGAGCAAATCGCCGCCCAGGCCATGCACCACAAAAGCCTGCGCGGCGCGAAACACCTGCGGCTCGGCGCGGCGAAAGCGGTAAATGCTTTGTTTGGGGTCGCCCACCAGGAACACGCTGGGTGCGCTGCCCGCACCCGAGTAGCCAATGAGCCAGGCATACAGCGCCTGCCACTGCAGCGGGTTGGTGTCCTGGAACTCGTCGATCATCAGGTGCCGGATGCGCGCATCCAGCCGCTCCTGCACCCAGCCCGACAGCACAGGGTCGGCCAGCATCAGCAGCGCGGCGCGTTCGACATCGTTCATGTCAACCCAGCCACGGTCATGCTTCAAGGCGGTGAACTGGGCGATCAGCACGCGCGTCAGGCGCGCCATGCGCTGCTGGTAAAGCCAGGCATCGTGCTGCTGGCGGGCCGCCACCACACGCAGTACCAGGTCTTGCGCAATGCGCACCTGTTCGATGCCGACGATTTTTTCGCCGAACTTGCGTGGCGTGCCCTTCTCGGTCAGCAGGGCTGCGATGGCCGCGGGGAAGTCGCCGGCCGTCAGCGCCTGCTCCAGCTCCACACCCTTGGCCGAAAAAGTCGGCGCGCTCGCGCGGCCCAGCGCGATGGCGGCGTCCCGCAAGGTTTGCCGATGAAAACGGTTGGTGCTGAGCAGCTCTTCGGGTTCGTCAAGGCCGCCAAATTCGGTGAACTGTGCGCTGAAGGCCTGCACCGAGGTGTCGATCACGCCCTTTTCGTCGGCCAGCGTGAACTCGGTGCGTTTGTCGAGCGCGGCCTGCAAGGCCTTGTCGGCCTGGAAACGCCCGTACGCCAACACCACGGCTTCGAAGTCGGCCTTGAGTGACGCGTCAGCCGAAACCGCCGCGTAAAACCGCCGCCACACCAGCGCACGCGCCGGTGCGTCGTCTTCCAGCAGCTCGTAGTTCACCGGTAGCTCCAGGCGCTGCAGCACCGCCACCGGCGCGCTGCGCAGCAAGGCTGCAAACCAGCTATGGAAGGTGCGAATCTGCACCGAGCGGCCGCTGGACAGGATGGAGCGGTATAAATTTGATAGCTGCTCGCGCACGGCCTGTGCGGACTTCAGCCCTTTTTGGCTTGAGAAATCGACGCTGACGCCACGCATTTCCAGTTCGCGCTGCAGGGTCTCATCGTCGGCGTGGGCAAAGGCCTTGAGCCATTCGTCCAGCCGCTCGCGCATTTCGCCAGCGGCTTTTTTTGTGAAGGTGATGGCCAGGATCTCGTGCGGCAGCACCTGCTGCCCGGGTGCGGCCGTGGCCCCGTCAAGCAAGGCCCGGACGATGCGCGACACCAGCATCCAGGTCTTGCCGGCGCCGGCGCAGGCTTCCACCGCCACACTGCGGCGCGGGTCGCAGGCAATCGCGTAGAAGGTCTCGGCCGAGACCGGCTCGCCGTTGCATTCGTAGGCGGCTGCGTGGGGAATTTTCATAGTCCGACCCCAACGGGCTCAGGTATCCCATACCAGCAGGGGCCGCGGAACCGGCTTTGCCAGGCCGCAGGCGCAGCGGCCCCCCCGGGGGGCAGGAAGCTACACGCAGTGAGCGACCGTGGGGGCATCATTCACTCCAAAAGTCTTTGCGACAGAGGCCGCGGGCGGCGCAGTAATCGCAGGCCTTGCCCTCGCCCAGCGCCGGCAGCGCCGCACCGCGTGCTATGCGCGCCATGTCGGTCAGGATGCTGTCGATGAGCTCGTCGCGCAGGCCGACGATGTCCGGCTGCTCATAGGTTTTGGTGGGTTCTTTTTCGCCGAGGTTGACGTAGGCCGCCGCCAGCGTGTCATCGCTCATCAGGGCCGCATAAAACGCGAGTTGCGTGTCTTCCTGGCCGTTCTTGATGCGCTCGCTCGTGGTCGTGCGCGGCTCGGTCTTGTAGTCGATCACCAGGGCGTGCCCATCGGGCTGGCGGTCCACGCGGTCCAGTTGGCCCAGCAGTGTGAGCGTGCCGATGGGCACTTCGCGCCATACTTCGGCCTCTTCAAACACCGCGCCCGTGACTTCATGCTCGGCCAGCCATTTCAGGTAGCCCTCGCGCACGCCGGGCCAGGCCGCGGCAAAGGGCAAAAACTCGCTGTCGCTGAGCGCCAGCTCCTGTGTGGCGCGTTCAGCCGCTGTATTGAGCAGCGCCACCCGCGCGGATACATCGGGCGTTGGCGCCGCCTTGAGCGCTTCATGAAAATGCCGCAACAGGCTGTGCAGCCAATTGCCGAAGTCGCGCTTGCCCAGCTCGCTTTCGAGTTCTTCGGACTCCTGCAACCGGAGCTGGCGCAACGCAAAAAAGCGGTAGGGGCAGCGCCGCAGATCTTCATAGGCGCTGGCCGAAAGGCGGGTGACGGGCAAAGCCTCGCCGGTCGGAAAGGGATGGGACGTGGGCTGGGTGGTCACGGCACGCAGACTGCGGGGATCGGTGGCCATACGCCGCGCGGCATCCTCGTCCTGGTCCAGCAGCAGCTCCTGCACAAAGCCGCTGGGGATCAGGTGTTCGCCCGACTCGCTGGTGCGCCAGAGCACATCGAGATGCGGCATGTGCAGGGCATAGTGCCAAGCCTGGCGTTGGGCTGCGGCCAGCACTTCCCGCGATGGCAGGCCCAGCAGCTCGCGCTGGGCGGGCGTCCAGGGGCCGGCAGGTTCCGGTGACACCGGCAGGCGGATTTCATCGCAGCCGGGCAGCACCACGGCCTGCATGGGCCGGCCCAGCAGCTGCGGCAGCGGCAGGATGACCACCTGTTCTGCCGGCGGATGCACCGGGGAAAACTTGCCTCCCTCCAGCGCCTGGTTGACCCACTGCGTGAAGTCATGCAGCCGCATCACCGGCGATGCCTCGAATTCGGTCTCGGCGCCTTCATGCAGGCGCAGCACGTCCAGCACCGTCTGCCCGGCTTCGTCCTGCGCCAGTTCATCCCACCGCCCAGCGGATTGCAGCAAGCTCCGCAGGTCGCGCAGCCACATCGCCAGCGGGCGGGCCCGGGCGAAAGGGCTGCGCAAGGCGTTCACCTCGCGCGCCAATGGTCCCGTTGCTGCAAAGGCGGGCGGCAAGATGGCTTTTTCTGCAAAGTCCGGCAGATCGCGCCAGGCGCGCACGCCGGTCTTGCGCAGTTCGGTTTCGGCAGCGGTGACCAAAGCGGCGTCAAACGCCGATGCGTTTTTCAGCCAGTCCAGCACGGCGTCCGTCGATGCATCCCAGGGCATGGCGCGCAGCAGACTCATCAGGCTGGCGGCGGCGCGGGTGGTGGACAGCTTCCAGCCGGTTTCATCGCGCATGGCGATGCCGCGCTCGGCCAGCATGGCGCCGACACGGCGCGTGAGCTGCCGGTCCTGCGCAATCAACGCAACCGGGCTGCGGCCCTGCGCCAGATGCGCCAGCACGCAGGCAGCTGCGCGGCCGGCTTCGTCTTCAGCGTCCTCGGCAATATGCAGCGCGGGTGCTGCCGAGGGCTCCTCGAGCGAGACGCACAGCGGAATGGAAACCGCCCGGTCGCCGAAATGCGCCTTGAGGGCTTCGGTAAGCGGGTCTGCCTGGAAGCCTTCCAGCACGGCGAACAGCTGCGGTTCCGCCTGGAAAAGGCGGTCTGTGGGATAGGAAGAAGCCGCCGCCCAGGCCAGTGCAATGCGCCCCACGGCAGCCTCGAGTGCCAGCACCGGCGATTCCAGGCCAGCCCCCAGTGTCAGCGCCAGCCGCTCGCTCCAGGCCCGGCGCCCGGCCGGCACGACGGCAGCGGCAACGCCACCCAGACTCCAGGCCGCTTCGACCAGCCGGCCGGCCAGAGCATCCTGCTGGGCGCCCAGGCCCGCGCGGCCCAGTAGCGATGCGGCCGTCAGCATGTCGACCGCCACATCCATGCGCAAATCATCGCCCGAAGGCACATGCAGGCCCAAGGTGCCGCCCAGGCCGCTGGCCCAGTTCATGGTGGTTTCAAAGCGGGGAACAAAAAAAGTCTCGCCCGCCTGCGCAGCCCAGGCACGGCGCGCCTGCTGGATCAGTTGGGCATAGGGCAGCAACACCACCGCCTCTGAGGGGTGAACGCCCCGCGCCTGCACCACTGCTGCCAGTTGCGCGATGGCCTGCTGCCAGCACAGCGCATCAGGCGTAGGCAATGCGGCGTCAGCGGTCGGGGCGAGTGGCATACAGGGATTTGGGGAAGGAAGCCGCAGGAAAAAATAGGCAAAAGAGCCGTGAATGAAACAGGCCATCAGTGGCCTGGAGCTGCAGTTTGAACAATCGCTATCGGAGCCATAGCCTCCGTGCGCCCGACCCGGCCACTTGCTTTCTGCCACAATGACTGCAACTTCAGCCGTACCGTATCGTAACTATCCTAACCAGACAAAGGAGCCGCCATGGCGAGCGAATTGATCAAACATACCACTGATGCCACCTTCGAAGCCGACGTGCTGCAAGCCTCCAAACCCGTGCTGGTGGACTACTGGGCCGAGTGGTGCGGTCCGTGCAAGATGATTGCCCCGATTCTGGACGAAGTGGCCACCGGCTACGACGGCCGCCTGCAGATCGCCAAAATGAACGTCGACGAAAACCGCGACATTCCGGCCAAATTCGGCATTCGCGGCATCCCGACGCTGATGCTGTTCAAAGACGGTCAGCTCGCCGCCACCAAGGTTGGTGCCATGAGCAAGGCACAACTGACCGCATTTATCGACCAGCAACTGGCCTGATTGGCTTTGCCCGCAGCTGCCGAACACGGACCCCGTAAAGTTCTGACGACCTGCGCGGCATGAACCGGATCGGCGGGCACCGCGCCCGCCCCCTTCCCGGCCCCAAGAT
>NZ_MUNO01000024.1 GCF_002001015.1 Polaromonas sp. A23
GCCGCGGTGGGGGCGGGTGCTGGAGCGACTGTGACCAGGGGCGTGGCAGCGGCCTGGATGTAATTGGCCGGAAGCACCGATGATTTCGGATAACCCGCCGCGTCGAGAAACTGTGTCCATTCCGCATCCGAGAAGCCCTTGAGCTGCTGGCTTCCGATGGTCAGGAAGGGCACGGAGCTGTCGCCGCTGATGCGCTGCAAGGCCTGCTGATCTTCAATTGTTGAGATTGTTTTTTCCGCGAATGGGATGCCGCGCGCAGTCAACATCGTGCGAGCCGAGCCGCAGGGGCCGCAGTTCGCGCCCGTGTACAGGGTTACCGGGTATTGGCCGACGACCTTGCGCAACTCAAAAGGCAGCGAAGCGGTCGAGATACCCCCGGCGCCACCGGCACCGGCCGCTGTGACCTTGGCCTTGCTTGTAGCCGGCGGCGGCTGGTCGGAGAAGGTCACTTTGCCGTCCGGGCCGACGATGCGGTACACCTGCTGGGCTTGTGAAGGGGAAGGAAAAGTGCCAGAAACCAGCACCACGGCTGCAGTGATTGCTGCAAATTTAATAGCGTTCGATAGGGTCATACCAGCTCCGTTTGGGTCTCTTATGCCATGCCCTGGTGGCGCAGCAACGCATCGATCGAGGGTTCGCGGCCACGAAAGGCCTTGAAGGATTCCATCGCCGGGCGGCTGCCGCCCGCTTCCAGGATGGCCTGGCGATATTTTCTGCCAGTTTCTACCGTAACGGTGCTGGGCAGGGCTTCGGCATCGGTGTTTATACCTGCAGGTGTGGCGATTTGTGCACTTTCCTCAAAGGCGGCATAGGCGTCGGCCGAGAGAACTTCGGCCCATTTGTAGCTGTAGTAGCCCGCCGCGTAACCGCCCGAGAAGATGTGGCTGAATGTGTGCGCGGTGCGGCTGTAAGGCGGCGGTGTGATCACCGCATACTCCTTGCGAACTTCGGCCAGCAGGGCCATCACGTCGCCGCCCGGCTGCCACCGGGTGTGCAGCAGCATGTCGAACAGCGAAAACTCGATCTGCCTCAGGGTCTGCATGCCACTCTGGAAGTTTTTCGCGGCCAGCATCTTGTCGAACAGCGCACGCGGCAGTGGTTCACCGGTGTCCACGTGGGATGTCATGTGTTTGAGCACGTCCCACTCCCAGCAGAAGTTCTCCATGAACTGGCTGGGCAGCTCGACCGCGTCCCACTCAACGCCGCTGATGCCCGAGACATCGCGCTCGTTGACCTGGGTCAGCATGTGGTGCAGGCCGTGGCCGAACTCGTGGAACAGGGTGGTCACGTCGTCGTGCGTTAGCAGGGCCGGTTTGCCGCCCACGCCGTCGGCGAAGTTGCAGACCAGGTGCGCCACCGGTGTTTGCAGCTTGCCGGTGTCGGGCCGCAGCCAGCGGGCGCGCACGTCGTCCATCCAGGCGCCGCCGCGTTTGCCGGTGCGGGCCGGGCGGTCCAGGTAGAACTGGCCGACCAGCTGGCCCGGCAACGAGCGGTCGCTTGTTGCTTCCGGGTACCGCTCAATGCGGTAAAACTCGACGCCAGGGTTCCACACCGGGGCGCTGTCGGGACGGATCGCCACTTCAAACAGCGTTTCGACAATCTTGAACAGGCCGGCCAACACCTTGGGTGCGGTGAAGTATTGCTTGACCTCTTGCTCGCTGAAGGCATAACGCGCTTCCTTGAGCTTTTCGCCAACGAAGGCATAGTCCCAGGGCTGCAGATTCTTGAGCCCCAGCTTTTCCGCGGCAAAGGTGCGCAGGTCGGCCACGTCCTTGAGGCCATAAGGCTTGGCGCGTTGTCCCAGGTCGCGCAGAAAGCTGATTACCTGGTCCGGCGAATCGGCCATCTTGGCGACCACCGACACTTCGCCGAAATTGCGATAGCCCAGCAACTGCGCCTCTTCCAGGCGCAGCGCGAGGATTTCCTGCATCACGGCGCTGTTGTCGAAGCGGCTGAACTCGGGCGCTGCCTGGTCGCTGGCGCGGGTGCTGTAGGCTTTGTAAAGAGTTTCGCGCAGCGCGGAACTGTCGGCAAACTGCATGACCGGCAGGTAGCAGGGCATTTTGAGCGTGAGCTTGTAGCCATCTTTGCCCTCGGCTGCAGCCTGCGCGCGTGCCGTTTGAACCACGTCGTCCGGCACGCTCGCCAACTCGTCTTCCCTGGCGTAGTAGGCGTAGGCATCGGTCGCGTCCAGCGCGTTTTCGCTGAACTTCTGGCTCAGTTCGGCCTGGCGTTCCTGAATGGCGGCAAAACGCTCCTTGGCTGCGCCAACCAGCTCGGCGCCTGACAGGACAAAGTTGCGCATGGCGTTTTTGTGCGCCTGGCGCTGTTCGGGGTTCAGCGTGGCGACATCAATGGCCTTGTATTTGGCGTAAAGCCGCTCATCCGCGCCCAGACGCGTCCAGAACTCGGTGACACGGGGCAGGGCCGCGTTGTAGGCTGCGCGCAGTTCGGGTGTGTCTGCCACGCTGTTGAGATGGCTAACGGCGCCCCAGGCCCGGCTCAGGTTCTCGGTGGCAATGTCGAGCACTCCGGCAATGTCAGCCCAGCGCGCCGGGAAAGCCGTTGCCGTGACCTGTTCAAGGGCCGTTTCAGCCTGCCCGAGCAGCACATCGATCGCGGGCCCGACATGCTCAGGCGTGATGCGATCAAACAGCGGCAGGTCGGAAAAATCGAGGAGCGGGTTGGATGCGGACATGGAGGGCGTGGAGGTCATGGCAATCAACTGTGGGCGCTGGCACCGGATCTAAAGAGATGTGGTGACTAAAAAGGAAAAGCCGGGCCAGAAGACCCGGCCTGTGGTTTAACCCTGAGCACGTTTCTTGACGCTTTGCTGTTTTTTGGGCTTGGCCCGTTTGACCGTACCACCCGGTGTCAGGCGCTGGTTGCCGAGCACGCGCAGGGTTTTGACTTCAGGGCGCTGGCCGTAGCGGCTGCTGTTTTTCAGGACTTTCACGTCGCGCGGGCCGGGCATGCGGTCTTCGTTGACCTTCTTTTCCTTCTCCGGCATGGGCCGCCAGAGCACCAGCAGTTTGCCGATGTGCTGGATGGGCGCAGCGCCAAGTTCGTCGGCCAGAGCCTGGAACATGGCCTCGCGGCCGGGGCGGTCGTCTGACTGCACGCGGACCTTGATCAGGCCGTGCGCCTTGAGAGCGGCGTCGATTTCCTTTTTGACGGCAGCCGTCAGGCCGTCCGAGCCGACCATGACAACCGGATCCAGGTGGTGGGCCTCGGCGCGGTGATCTTTGCGTTGGGCGGGGGTAAGTAGTATTTGAGCCATGCCCCGATTATCGGTGAGAGGACAATACGGGCATGAAAGTAAAAACCCAAAGCAAAAAGGTCAATAAAGCGTGGTTAAACGACCACGTCAACGATACCTACGTCAAGCTGGCCCAGAAAGAGGGCTACCGGGCGCGGGCGGCCTACAAGCTCAAGGAAATTGATGAAACGTTGGGGTTGATCAGGCCCGGTAACTGCGTGGTGGACCTGGGCAGCGTGCCCGGCGCCTGGAGCCAGTACGCGCGGCGCAAGCTGTCGCCGTCGGGCGCCGCGGCTGGCGCCCTGAACGGCCGTATCGTCGCGCTGGATATCCTGCCGATGGATCCGATCGAGGGTGTGGCTTTCATCCAGGGTGATTTCCGGGAGCCCGGGGTGCTACAGGTTCTGGAGCAGACTTTGTCCGCCGACAAAGGGTTTACCAAGGTTGATGTGGTGATTTCCGACATGGCGCCGAATCTTTCGGGCATTGATTCGGCCGATGCGGCCCGCATTGCCCATCTGGTGGAGCTGGCAGTGGATTTTTCCGTGCAACACCTCAAACCCGAAGGCGCGCTGGTCGCCAAGCTGTTTCATGGCGGCGCCTACAGCCCCCTGGTCAAGCTGTTCAAGGAGACTTTCAAGGTGGTCAAACCCTTCAAACCCAAGGCCTCACGCTCCAATTCATCGGAAACCTTTCTGGTCGGCATGGGTCTCAAAAACAGGCCAGCCAAAGAAGCCTCCTGAGCTTGCTGAAACGCAACAATTACCGCAATCCCGTCCCAAACCAAGGGATGTCCCGGGACGCCGGGACGGTTTCTGCCCTTGAAACGCCTAAAATCAGGCGCATGTGCCTTGTGTTCCTCTATCGGAGACATCCTTGAACAATCAGTGGTTTTCCAAAATTGCAATCTGGCTGGTGATCGCCATGGTGCTGTTCACCGTTTTCAAGCAATTTGATACACGCGGCGGCGCTGGTACCAACTACCTTGGATATTCCGAATTCCTGGAAGAGGTGCGCGGCAAGCGCATCAAGACGGCGACGATTGCAGAAGGCCAGGGCGGCACCGAAATCACGGCAACCACCACGGACGACCGCAAAATCCGCACTACAGCCACTTACCTTGACCGCGGCCTGGTCGGCGACCTGATTGCCAACGACGTCAAGTTCGACGTCAAACCACGTGAAGAAGGCTCCTTGCTCATGACCTTGCTGGTCAGCTGGGGCCCGATGCTGCTTTTGATTGGCGTCTGGATTTACTTCATGCGCCAGATGCAGGGTGGCGGCAAGGGCGGCGCATTCAGCTTCGGCAAATCCAAGGCTCGCATGCTGGACGAGTCCACCAATCCCGTGACCTTTGCCGATGTCGCCGGTTGCGACGAGGCCAAGGAAGAGGTCAAGGAAGTCGTCGACTTCCTCAAAGACCCACAGAAATTCCAGAAACTCGGCGGCCGCATTCCGCGCGGCCTGCTGCTGGTCGGCCCTCCAGGCACCGGCAAAACCCTGCTCGCCAAAGGCATTGCCGGCGAAGCCAAGGTTCCTTTCTTTTCGATTTCCGGCTCCGATTTCGTTGAAATGTTTGTCGGCGTGGGCGCAGCCCGCGTGCGCGACATGTTCGACAACGCCAAGAAAAACGCACCCTGCATCATCTTCATTGACGAGATCGACGCTGTCGGTCGCCAGCGTGGCGCCGGCCTGGGTGGCGGCAATGACGAGCGCGAGCAGACCCTGAACCAGATGCTGGTCGAGATGGACGGCTTTGAAACCAATGTCGGCGTGATTGTGGTGGCCGCCACCAACCGCCCCGACATTCTGGACGCTGCCTTGCTGCGCCCCGGCCGTTTTGACCGCCAGGTCTATGTAACGCTGCCCGATATCCGCGGCCGCGAGCAGATCCTCAATGTGCACATGCGCAAGGTTCCGCTCGGCCAGGACGTGAACGCCAGCGTGATCGCCCGCGGCACACCCGGCATGTCCGGCGCTGACCTTGCCAATCTTTGCAACGAAGCCGCGCTGATGGCCGCGCGCCGCAGTGCACGCACTGTGGAGATGCAGGACTTCGAAAAAGCCAAGGACAAGATTCTCATGGGCCCCGAGCGCAAGAGCATGGTCATGCCCGAGGAAGAGCGCCGCAACACGGCTTACCACGAGTCCGGCCATGCACTGCTCGGCAAGATGCTGCCCAAGTGTGACCCGGTGCATAAGGTCACCATCATCCCGCGCGGCCGCGCCCTGGGGGTCACCATGAGCCTGCCGGCGCAGGATCGTTATAGCTACGACCGCGAGTACATGCTCAGCCAGATCAGCATGCTGTTCGGCGGCCGAATCGCTGAAGAAGTCTTCATGAATCAGATGACGACTGGCGCCAGCAACGACTTCGAGCGTGCTACCGCATTGGCCCGCGATATGGTCACCCGCTATGGCATGACCGAGGCCCTGGGCCCCATGGTTTATGCCGAAAACGAAGGTGAAGTGTTTCTGGGCCGTTCGGTGACCAAAACCAACAACATGAGCGAAGCCACCCTGCAAAAAGTCGACGGCGAAGTTCGCCGGATCATCGATCAACAGTACACCGTGGCACGCACGCTGATTGAAGACAACAAGGACAAGATTCACGCCATGGCCAAGGCCCTGCTGGAATGGGAAACCATCGACGGGGACCAGCTCGACGACATCATCGCCGGCAAAGACCCGCGCCCACCTAAAGACTGGACACCGCGCAATCCTTCCGTGGGCGGCGGTGGTCCAAGCGGCGGCACGCCGGCGGTCAGCACCGACCCGGCAACCACCGTAGCCTGATACAGCTGCAATCCAAAGTAACAACCGGGGCAAGTCCCCGGTTTTTTTGTCTGGAGGAGAACTTGATGATCTGGCAAACCTCACGCTTCCAAATTGACCTGAACCAGCCGCGTGTCATGGGCATCGTCAATGTCACGCCTGACTCCTTTTCAGATGGGGGTAAGTTTTTCTCCGTGAACGGACAGCAGCAGGCCGCGTTTGAGCATTGCGAACAGCTTCTGAAAGACGGCGCAGACATGCTCGACATAGGCGGCGAATCCAGCCGCCCCGGCGCGCCCCCGGTGCCGCTGGCCGAGGAACTGGCGCGTGTGCTGCCTGTGGTACGCCATGCCGTCACCCTGGGCGTGCCGGTCTCGGTGGACACCTACAAGCCCGAAGTGATGGAAGCCGTGCTGGACCTGGGGGCCGACATCATCAATGACATCTGGGCCCTGCGCCAGCCGGGGGCCGCTGCCGTGGTGGCCGCGCATCCGGCCTGCGGTGTTTGCCTGATGCACATGCACCGCGAGCCGCAGACCATGCAGGCCGAGCCAATGGCGGGCGACGTGCTGCCGCAGGTGCTGTCTTTCCTCGCGCAGATGGCCAAAGAGCTGCAGGCCCTGGGCGTGGCCGCCAACCGCATCGTGCTGGACCCGGGCATCGGGTTCGGCAAGACCGTGGCGCAGAATTTTTCATTGCTGGCGCGTCAGCGGGAGCTGCTGTCTGCCGGTTATCCGCTGCTGGCAGGCTGGTCGCGCAAGTCCTCACTGGCCGCGGTGACCAGCACCTCGCTGGCCAGCGTCGCCCAGCTGGACATCGTGGACCGCATGGTGCCCAGCATTGCCGCTGCCGTCCTGGCGGTGGATCGCGGTGCACGTATCGTGCGGGTGCACGATGTGCGGGAGACCGTGCAGGCGCTCAAAGTCTGGTCGGCCGCTCGGGTGACTTCATAAATCCGATTGCCGGGCGCATGGCGGCGTTGCGCGGTGCTCGGAATCCTCACGTACCTGAGTACGTTCCGGTTCCTGCGCGCCGCGCGTCTTGCCCTGCATCCCGGAAATCAAATTTCTGAAGCCCCCGGTAGAGCCAAGGTAGACACCTCTAAAATTCGGGGATAGAGAACAAGGACAACCCAAGGGACAACAACAATGACTAGAAAATACTTCGGCACCGACGGCATCCGCGGCACGGTAGGGCAGGCGCCCATCACGCCAGACTTCGTGCTGCGCCTGGCGCACGCAGTTGGCCGGGTGCTCAAAAAAACCGAAGCGCGGCCTACCGTGTTGATCGGCAAGGACACCCGGATTTCCGGTTACATGCTTGAAAGCGCCCTCGAATCGGGGTTCAACTCCGCCGGTGTCGATGTGGTGTTGCTGGGGCCCTTGCCGACGCCCGGCGTGGCCTACCTCACGCGCACGCAGCGTGCCAGCCTGGGCGTGGTCATCAGTGCCAGCCACAACGCCTTTCCTGACAACGGCATCAAGTTCTTCAGCGCCCAGGGCACCAAGCTGCCGGACAACTGGGAGCAGGAGGTCGAAGCCGTTATCGAAGAACCACCGGTATGGGTGGACTCTCCGAGTTTGGGCAAAACGCGCCGCCTCGACGATGCCGCTGGCCGTTATATCGAGTTCTGCAAAAGCACCTTCGCCAACGACCTCACGCTCAAGGGTATGAAAATCGTGGTGGACGCCGCCCATGGTGCGGCCTATCACATTGCACCCGAGGTCTTTCATGAGCTGGGTGCCGAGGTCATCGCCATCGGCTGCTCGCCCGACGGTATGAACATCAACCACGAGGTCGGTGCGACCCATCCCGAGGCGCTGATCAAGGCCGTCAAGGCCTATGGTGCGGACTATGGCGTGGCACTTGACGGCGACGCCGACCGCTTGCAGCTGGTAGACGCTGATGGCCGGCTTTTCAACGGCGACGAAGTGCTTTACCTGATGGTGGCCGAGCGACTGGCGCGCGGCGAAGTGGTGCCCGGGGCAGTCGGCACGCTCATGACCAACATGGCGGTTGAAGTGGCCCTGAAAGCCAGGGGCGTCGAGTTTGTCCGCGCCAAGGTGGGCGACCGTTACGTGCTTGAAGAGCTTGAGAAAAAAGGCTGGCTTCTGGGCGGCGAAGGTTCCGGCCATCTGCTGGCCCTCGACAAACACAGCACCGGCGATGGTCTGATCAGCGCCCTGCAGGTGTTGCAGGCCTGTGTGCGCAGCGGCAAAAGCCTGGCCCAGTTGCTGGCCGACGTCACCCTGTTTCCGCAGACCCTGCTCAATGTGCGACTGCAGCCGGGGCAGGACTGGACCAGCAATGCCCTGCTGGCCTCGGAAACCAGGGCCGTGCAGGCCGAGCTTGCAAACAACGGCCGCGTGCTGATCCGGGCCAGCGGCACCGAACCACTGCTGCGCGTGATGGTGGAAGCACGCGAAGCGCAGCAGGCGCTGGCCTGCGCCGAGCGCCTGGTCGCGGCGGTCAAGGCCGGCTAAAAGCAAATGGCGGGTGCTGCGGGCATGGCCACGGTTCTTGCGGTTCACCGCAGCAGCCGCCACGATTTCAGCAAATTTCCAGAGGCCACCGTCAAACTCGTGGCTGGCCTGGGCGTGGAGGGTGACGCCCATGCAGGAGTGACTGTTCAGCACCGCTCGCGCGTGGCGCGCGACCCGAGCCTGCCCAACCTGCGGCAGGTGCACTTGCTGCACGCCGAACTGTTCGAAGAACTGCGGGGCGCTGGTTTTACCGTGCGCCCCGGCGATCTCGGCGAAAACTTCACCACGCATGGTGTGGCCCTGCTGGCCTTGCCCGCGGGAACGTTGCTGCATCTGGGCCGCGATGCGGTGGTGGAAATCACCGGACTGCGCAACCCCTGCAGCCAGATTGACCGCTTCCAGCAAGGCCTGATGGCCGCCGTGCTGGACCGCGACAGCAGCGGCCAGCTCATACGCAAGGCCGGTGTGATGGGGGTGGTGCTTGCCGGCGGCGACGTCGGTGCAGGTGATGTCATCCGCATCGCGCTGCCGCCCCAGCCGCACCGGTCATTGGTGCCGGTCTAGCCGATATCCAATAGCCAAACAGGCCGTTAGCCCAATCATTTCGCGCGCAAGTAGCTATAAAAAGCATAGTAATCCGGTCTTTCTGCAGACGCAAACTCATTGTGTCCGGCGCATGAAACCATGACATGGATCAAATTTCCTCAGGCGGCCTTTTCGTAAGCTTGTGCATTGCCTGAAGGAGCCCTGAACATGCCGAGTCTTGAATGGTCCGATGCGCTGGCGCTCGAGCTGCCCGCCATGGACGACACCCACCGTGAATTTGTGGAACTGCTGGCGCAGGTGGAAACGGCGGCAGACGCCGCGTTGCTGGACCACTGGCGCGTGCTGCTGGACCACACCGGCGAGCACTTCGCCCGCGAAGACCGCTGGATGCAGGACACGCGCTTTTCGTCCACCAACTGCCACAGCGTGCAGCACAAGGTGGTTCTGCAGGTCATGCGTGAAGGGCTGGCGGCTGCCGAGGCGGGCAAGCAGGAGACGCTGCGCCATATGGCGCGCGAGCTGGCTCTCTGGTTTCCACAGCATGCGCAGACCATGGACGCCGCACTGGCCCTGCACCTGCGCGGCATCGGGTACGACCCGGCCACGGGTGTGGTGAGCATGCCCGAGGCCTTGCCCAGGGAGATCATTCACGGTTGCGGCGGCGCCAGCTGCTCCGACGACGCACAGCCTGCCGTCCCCGCTGCCCAAGCGGCATGACCACCGCGCCGGCCAGCACCGTGCCATGCGTCCGCGCACCGGCGGTACTGCGCCACCGCCTGCACGAAGACATCCAGGCCCTGAGCACGGGCACCCTGTTCGTGGCGCTGGGCGTGGTGATGTTCGGCCACGCCGGCCTGCTCACGGGTGGCACGGCCGGCATCGCCTTCCTGATTCATTACGCCACCGGCCTGAGTTTCGGCCTGGCTTTTTTTATGGTGAACCTGCCGTTCTACGCGTTTGCCTGGCGGCGCATGGGTCCGGCGTTCACCCTCAAGACTTTTGCCGCCGTGGGCCTGCTGTCGCTTTTCAGCTGGCTGCTGCCGCAAGGCCTCGCCTTTGGTCATCTGTCGCCGGCACTGGCAGCCGTGTTGGGCGGCTTGTTATGCGGCGCGGGCATGCTCATTATCTTCCGCCACGGTGCCAGCCTGGGTGGGTTGAACATCGTGGTGCTGTACCTGCAGGAACGCTTCGGCTGGCGCGCCGGCAAAGTGCAGATGGTGATGGACGGCCTGATCGTGCTGGGTGCCCTGTGGGTCACCGACTGGGAGCGCGTTGCATTGTCGGTCCTGGGCGCGGTGGTGCTGAATCTGGCGCTGGCCATCAACCACCGGCCCGGCCGCTACATGGCGATGTGAGGGGCTTTTTACCTCGCACTTACAGAAAAAAGTACCTGTAGCCCTTTAAATATGGGTGCGGGTTGCTATCGAATCGATAGCGCGTTGTCAACGAACCGGAAGGCCTAGAGGGCCTCCGTCAAGCGAGCCCGTTCGTCTGGCGTGAGCACCTTGGGCTGTACGCGTGGTGTCCCATCGTCCGGATTAAAGAAGGGCGTGATCCTGTAGCTTCCATTGAGTCTTGTGCGTACCAGCGTCGCCATGAACCGGAGAAGGGACACGGTGGTGCTGACCGGCATGGCCTTGGGCGTACCCTTGGCGCTCTTCATGCCAACGCGCATCCGCACGGGGCCGAAAGCGCTGTCCAGACTGGTCGACGGGTCTTCCAGACAGTTGTGCAGCAGGCCGACATGTGAGATCCTGAAATCCCGCGCCGTATTGCCAACAGGTGTGTTGCAGCAACTTGCATACCAGCGCAGCATGCCTTTGTCACTGAGCGACATGCAGGTCAGCGCTTCCAGGCCCTGGGTGAAGGTGACATGCTGGGGGAGCGTGGCGATCACGTCCGATCCGCCTATCTCATCCAGAATGTCATCGGCCTTGCCAAGGAAGTGCGCGTAAGCCTGGCAGTCCTTGCAGTAGCAAACGCCTCGGCATACTGTTTCGGGGCGGCTGACGTGGCCGCGTAAAGTGCCGCATTGGCAGCGCAACGGGTGGTTCATGTAATGAGCTTACTCCACGCGGAATTGCCCGCAGATGTGAAAAATGCCGCCCACCGCCCGCTCCGCGTCAGGCCAGCGTATACGCCGTCTTCACCGTCGTGAAAAACTCCTGCGCATAGCGGCCCTGTTCGCGCGGGCCGTAGCTTGAACCCTTGCGACCGCCGAAAGGCACGTGGTAGTCCACGCCCGCCGTTGGCAGGTTGACCATGACCATCCCGGCCTGGCTGTGCCGCTTGAAATGGGTGGCGTATTTCAGGCTGGTGGTGGCAATGCCGGCCGACAGGCCGAAGGGCGTGTCGTTGGCCGTGGCCAGCGCTGCTTCGTAGTCTTTCACGCGGATCACGCTGGCCACCGGGCCGAAAATTTCCTCGCGGTTGATGCGCATGGCAGGCGTGCTGTCGGTGAACAGCGCGGGCGACATGAAGTAGCCTTCCGCGCCGCTGGCGGTGTGGCACTGCACGCGATCGCCGCCAAATGACAGCGTTGCGCCTTCGGACTGGCCGATCTCGATGTAGCTCAGGTCCTGCTCAAGCTGTGCCTGCGAGGACACCGGCCCGATGTCGGTGCCGGCCGCCAGCGCGTCGCCCACCTTGATGCGCGCCATGCGTTCCTGCAGCGCCTTCACAAACGCCGGGTAGATGCCCTCGGTCACGATCAGCCGGCTCGAAGCCGTGCAACGCTGGCCGGTGGAGTAAAAGGCGCTCTGCGCGCTCAGCTCAACCGCCTGGGTCAGGTCGGCATCGTCCAAAATGACTTGCGGGTTTTTGCCGCCCATTTCGAGCTGGACCTTCTTGAGGCTTTTGGCACAAGTCTCGGCAATGCGGCTGCCCACGCCAACCGAGCCGGTGAAGCTGATGGCCTGGATGCCGGAATGGTTGACCAGCGCATCGCCGATTACTCGGCCGGGCCCCATCACCAGGTTGAACACGCCGGCCGGGATGCCCGAGCGCGAAATGATTTCCGCCAGCGCCCAGGCACTGCCCGGCACCAGGTCGGCCGGCTTGAACACCACGCAATTGCCGAAGGCCAGTGCTGGCGCAATTTTCCAGGCCGGAATGGCAATCGGAAAATTCCAGGGTGTGATCAGTCCGACCACGCCGACGGGTTCGCGCGTGATTTCCACGCCGATGCCGGGGCGCACCGAAGGCAGTGTTTCGCCGGAGAGGCGCAAACACTCACCCGCGAAGAACTTGAAAATCTGGCCGGCGCGGGTGGCTTCGCCCATGCCTTCGGCCTTGGTCTTGCCTTCCTCGCGTGAGAGCAGGGTGCCCAGCTCTTCCCGGCGCGCCAGGATTTCCGTGCCGATCTTGTCGAGCGCGTCCGAGCGGGCCTGGATGGAGCCTGTGCTCCAGGCAGGAAAAGCCGCCTGGGCCGCAGCCACCGCGGAGTCCACCTGGGCGGCATCACCCTGGGCGTATTCACCGATCACGTCGGCGATGTTGGACGGGTTGCGGTTGGCGCTGGTGCCGGTACCGGCAAGCCATTGGCCATTGATCAGGTTGTTGAAGTCGTTCATGGTGTCAGTTCCGGAGAGGGTGGAAGATCAATGCGGTAAAAACGCAGGGCATTGCCGCTCATCACGGCTTGCTGTTGATCGGGGGTGAGACCGTCCAGCATACGCCAGAAGGCATTCACCCGGGGCTGAAAGCCTATTCGCCATCCGGCTCAGCCCGTGTTTTCAGGCAGCGAAACACCGCGTAGCTGCGACATTCGCTGCGCTGTCCGGCGAGTCCCCCAGCCGGAGTTTTGAAGCTTAAGCCGGCACTGAACCTGGCGCTGGGCACCAGCCACGCGCGGTTGCCAGAGAGCGATGCGCTGATCCGCCCCTTCGATGCCGCCGGGGAAGCGGCATGAGCCGGATCGACCTATTTGCCGTTGCGTTTTGCATTCTGATCCATCTTGCCCATGAACAGCATGAGGAAAAATACACCCATGCCAATCATGAAGGCAATTCCGATGATGCTCATGAGGCCGTAGTCGGTGGAAAACAGGTCAGTCAGCAGTTTCATGGCAAAAACTCCTTGTTGGTGTTGCCATCACTATGGCTTTTCTGCCTGAAATACATCCTGACGCAGGTCAACAGTTGGTGCCTGAAACCAGCTGCGGCCTGATTGCTCAGGGCGCCGGCCGCACCTGCCAGCCGCCACCCAGCGACTGGATCAGCGCCACGGCGGTGGTCTGGCGGTCGGCCATGGCCTGCACCAGCGCGCGGCGTGCGCTCAGTGCTGTGGCCTGCGCGGTGATGACTTCGGTGTAGCCGACCTGGCCGCTGCGGTAGCGGTTGAGCACCTGTTGCTCCACCTGGTCGGCCGCCTCCGAGGCTTGCCGACGCAGCTCCTGCTGGGTCAGCAGCACACGGGTTGCCGACAGTTGGTCTTCCACGTCCTGGAAGGCAACAAGTACGGTCTGGCGGTAACGCGCCACCGCCTGCTCGTGCGCGGCGCGCGCGCCGTCTACACGGGCGCCGGTGGCTCCTGCGTCAAAAATCAGCTGGGCGGCCGAGAGGCCCAGTGACCAGACGTTGGTGGCAGCCTTGAAGAGATCGGCGACGCGGCTGGCGCTGGATCCGGCGGAAGCGCTTAGCGACAGGCTGGGGAAGTAGGCGCTTTTGGCAATGCCGATCTGTTCGTTGGCCGAAGCCACCCGGCGCTCGGCGGCGGCGATGTCAGGCCGGCGCTGCAG
Source organism: Polaromonas sp. A23 (assembly GCF_002001015.1). Taxonomy (GTDB): domain Bacteria; phylum Pseudomonadota; class Gammaproteobacteria; order Burkholderiales; family Burkholderiaceae_C; genus Polaromonas. The sequence goes on from NZ_MUNO01000024.1 coordinate 13,802, forward strand.
CAACTCGGAAGGCACGACCAGGGGAACGTCGGGAACGGATGGCTTCCACTCTGCCGGCGGCAGCGTGAAGTTGCCGGGCGCCTCGCCCACCAGCACGGCGATGGCGTGCTCAAGCTGCGCGCGCTGGCGCTGCAGCCCGGCGTTGTCGGCCTGCGCATTGGCAAGCTGGGTTTGCGCCTGCAACACGTCGGTCTTGGCGGCAATGCCGGAGGCATAACGGTTTTGCGTGATCTCCAGCGCCCGTTGGTAGCCGGCCAGTGTGCTTTCCAGCAGTGTCTTTTGCGCGTCAGTCTGGCGCAGCGAGAAGTAGTTGGCCGCAAGCTCTCCCTGCGCCGAGAGCTTGGCCGAGGCCAGATCGGCGGCGCTGGCCTGCTCGCCCGCGGTGGCGCTGTCCACTGCACGACCGAGGCGGCCCCACACGTCGGGCTCCCAGCTGCCGCCTATGCTGAGTTGGTAGTTGTTGCCGACGCGGCCGGTAGTCCCGGTGGTGGTATTGCCGCTGCTGCGCGAGCGAGAGGCGCCGCCGTCCAGCGTGACCGTTGGGAAAAGTGAAGCGCGCTGCTCACGAACCAGCGCACGCGCCTGCGCATAGGCAGCCACCGCCAATGCCACGTTCTGGTTGGACACGACCACGCGCGCTTCCAGCTGGTTCAGCACGGGGTCGTTGAACAGCGACCACCACGGACCGCGCTCCAGCGCATCAGCCGGTGCAGCGGGCACCCAGCCTTCAGCCTCCTTGAAAGCGCTGACATCGACGGTCGCCGGGCGCTTGTAGTCCGGACCAACCGCACAACCAGCCAGCGCCAGCATCAAGGCTGCAGTGATCAGGCGGAGTGGAAAGCGATGGCTACGCGGGGAGCGCGCGGAGTGGGTGTCCGGGAAAGTGTTCAGGGTGTTCATGGCGGTACCTGTCATTGCAGTTGCAGCGGGGCGCCGGGCGGAGGCATGCCGGGCTCGTCAGGGTGGCGGCCGAGCTGGCGCTCCAGCGGACTGCGCCGCCGCAGCTTGTCCATCAGGATGTAGACCACCGGGGTGGTTAGCAGGGTCAGGAGTTGGCTCGCAATCAGGCCGCCGATGATGGAAATGCCCAGTGGGCGGCGCAGCTCGGCACCTTCGCCGAAACCGATGGCCAGCGGCAGCGCACCGAGGATCGCGGCCACCGTGGTCATCAGGATAGGCCGGAAACGCAGCAGGCAGGCCTCCCGCACCGCCTCCACGGCGGACAGGCCACGTGAACGTTCCGCCTCAATGGCAAAGTCAATGATGAGGATGGCGTTTTTCTTGACGATGCCGATCAGCAGGAAAACGCCGATCAGCGCGATGATGGAAAAATCCATCTTGAACAGCATCAACGCCAGCACGGCACCCACGCCGGCCGAGGGCAGAGTGGACAACACCGTGACGGGGTGCACCAGGCTTTCGTACAGGATGCCCAGCACGATGTAGATCACCACCAGCGCCGCAAGAATCAGCAGCGGCTGCTCGTTCTGCGACTGCTGCGCATTACGCGCAGTGCCGGAGAAACTGCCGCGCACATTGCTTGGCATACGGATTTCTGCCTCGGCCTGTTTCACCGCGTCCTGACCTTCGCTGAGCGGAACGCCTTCCGCGAGGTTGAAAGACACGGTGGTCGACAGCTCGCCGTCTTCATGGCTGATCGATGCGGCCGTGGGGTTCTCGCTGAAACGCGCAATTGCCGACAGCGGCACCATGGTGGTGACCGCTGCACTCAGTGCCTGGCCGGAAGAAGGGTCGCGCAGGGCCGGGTTGACCACGCTGGTGCTGGCGGCCGGTGCCGCGCTGGCCAGCGTCGTGCCGCTGCCGCCCTTGGCGGGAATGTAAATATCTTTCAGCGCCTCCGGGCTCTGGATGTAGCGTGGCGCCACGCCCATGATGACCTTGTACTGGTTCAAATCGGCATAAATCGTGGCCACCTGGCGCTGGCCGAAACCGTTGTAAAGCGCGTTGTCGACGTCGCGCGAGCTGATGCCCATGCGCGCGGCGCTTTCCTTGTCCACGGTAACCATGGTCTCCACGCCGTTTTCCTGCTGGTCGGTATCCACGTCGGTCAGCGCGGGCTGCAGCTTCATCTGTTCCGCCAGTTTCACGGCCCAGATTTTCATGTCGTTGTTGTTGTCGCTTTTCAGGGTGTACTGGTAGGTGGAGTTGCTGGCCCGCCCGCCGCCGCGCAGGTCTTGTACCGGGTTGAGGAAGATGCTGATGCCGGTAATTTGTGCCAACTGCGGACGCAGTCGGGTGATCACTGCCTGGCCCTTGTCGGTGCGCTGGTTCACAGGCTTGAGATTGATGAACATGAAGCCGCCGCCGGCGCGCGAGCCGCCGGTGAAGCCGACCACGGTGTCGACCGCCGGGTCGGCGCGGATGATGTCCACGATGGCCTTGAGCTTGGTTTGCATGGCTTGAAAGGAGATGCTGCGGTCGGCGCGTATGCCCCCGCTGATCTGCCCGGTGTCTTGCTGCGGAAAGTAACCTTTGGGAATCGAGATAAACAGGTAGACATTGAGCGCGATCACCGCCACCAGGCTCAGCATCACGATTGCGCGGCTGGCCAGTGCCCAGTCCAGGCTGATCTCGTAGACGCGATGCACGCGCTTGAACGCGGCGTCGAACCAGCGCGCCAGCCGTCCCGGCGGACGCGTGTGCGCATCGGGCTTGAGCAGCCAGGCGCACATCATGGGTGTGGTGGTCAGGGATATCAGCAGTGAGATCAGCACGGCTGCCGACAGCGTGACGGCAAACTCGCGGAACAGCCGCCCGGTTTGCCCACCCATGAAAAGCAGCGGAATGAACACCGCCACCAGTGACAGGCTGATGGAAAGCACGGTGAAGCCAACTTCGCGCGCGCCCAGCAGCGCGGCCTTGAAGCGGTCCATGCCGGCTTCGATGTGGCGGCTGGTGTTCTCCAGCACCACGATGGCGTCGTCCACCACAAAGCCGGTGGCCACCGTCAGCGCCATCAGGCTCAGGTTGTTCAGGCTGAAGCCCAGGAAATACATCACGCCGAAAGTGCCCAGCAGCGAGACCACCGTGGCCACGGCGGGAATGATGGTCGCACGCGCGCTTCGCAAAAAGGCGCTGACCACCAGCACCACCAGCACTATCGAGATCAGCAGCGTGATCTCAATCTCTTTCAGCGAGGCGCGGATGGAGTTGGTGCTGTCCGATGCCACATGCAGCACCACGTCCGGCGGCAGTTGGGCCTGCAGTTCGGGCAACAGCGCACGCACACCGTCTACTGTGGCAATCACGTTGGCATCAGGCTGGCGCGTGACCAGCACGATCACCGCCGGCTCGCCATTGAACAGGCCCAGGGTGTTGATGTTTTCCACGCCATCGACCACCTCGGCGACATCGCGCAGGCGGATGGCCGAGTTGTTGCGCCAGGCGACGATGAGGTCGCGGTAGTCCGCTGCCTTGCGTCCGCCACTGGCGGTGTTCGCGCCAGAATAAATCTGCAGGCGCTGACCATTGCCTTCAATGGCACCCTTGGGCCGGTTGGCGTTGGAGGCCTGCAACGCTGCGCGCACATCTTCCATGCTCACGCCGTAACGGTTCAGCGCAAACGGCAGCAAGTCCACCCGCACGGCAGGCAGCGAGCCTCCGCCGAGTTCGACATCACCCACACCCTGGACCTGCGCAATTTTTTGTTGCACCAGGTTGGAGACCTCGTCGTAGATCTGCCCGGGCGCGCGGGTCTTGGAAGTCAGCGCAAGGATGATGACGGGCGCAGAAGCCGGGTTGGCCTTGCGGTAGGTCGGGTTGCTGCGCAGGGTTGAGGGCAAGTCTGCGCGCGAGGCGTTGATGGCCGCCTGCACCTCCCGTGCCGCCGCGTCAATCTTGCGGTTCAGGTCAAACTGCAGGCTGATCCGCGTCGACCCGTTGCTGCTGTTGGACGTCATCTCGTTGACACCCGCAATCGTCCCCAGGCGTCGCTCGAGCGGCGTGGCCACGCTGCTGGCCATGGTGGAAGGGCTCGCGCCCGGCAGCGAAGCGCTGACCGAGATGGTCGGGAAATCAACCTGCGGCAGCGGAGAGACTGGCAGTACGAAGAAGGCGCCTATGCCGGCCAGGGCGAGGCCTATGGTCAGGAGGACTGTGGCTACTGGGCGGCGGACGAATGGTTCGGAGAGGTTCATTTCTTCGCGCCCCTTGCATCGGCGGCGGTTTGCCGCTTTGAGGGTGGTGCCTCAGCCGCTTGGCCGGGAGGTGTTGCTTCAACCGTTCGGGCTGAGCCTGTCGAAGCTGTCTTTGTTTCTACTGTTTGTGGTGTGCCTGCAAGCCGGGGGTTGCCCGGCGGCAACTCACTTTCTTTTGTCTCGCCAAAAGAAAGTAAGCAAAGAAAAGGCGACCCTACTGTCTGCGTCCCCTTCGCTAACGCTACGGGGCAACCTGCGGTGCTCGGTCCAGCCGGGGTCGAGCTCGAACTCGCCTTCGGCTCAGACAATCGCTCGCCCTGATCCGTCTGGACCTGCGCTCCTCGGCGCATACAGAAGGGGGGTGGGGTCGGGATCGGATTCGGATACGCCATCGGGCTCCGGCGGGGACGCGCAAAGCGCGTCCCCGCCTCCCCGAACCCGTGCGCGCATTTGTTCCCCCACCCGTCGGGCTGGGCCGAGGAGCGCAGCCGAAAGCGGATCAGGGCGAGCGATTGTCTGAGCGCAGCGAGTTCGAGCTCGACCCCGTTTTCGGCGAGCACCGCAGGTTGCCCGCAGCGAAGCGGAGGGACCCGGACCATCGGGTCGCCTTTCTTTTGGGTACTTTTCTTTGGCGACGCAAAGAAAAGTGCCTCGCCCGCCGGGGCGAGACCCGGCTTGTTCGAAGCACTTGCAAAGCGCGGGCTTGCACCGACGTTGAGCGGCGAACAGGCACATGCAGATGGATCCCGGATCAAGTCCGGGATGACAAGCCGGGGAGGGCTCGGAATCACACCGAACCCCTTCGCCCAAACCTCTGCCCCATCCTGTCAAACGCCAAATAAATCACCGGCGTCGTGAACAGCGTGAGCATCTGGCTGACGATCAGCCCGCCGAAGATGGCCAGGCCCAGGGGCCGGCGCAACTCCGCCCCTTCGCCCCATCCCAGCATCAGCGGCACGGCGGCAAACAGCGCGGCCAGGGTGGTCATGAGAATCGGCCGGAAGCGCAGCAGCGCTGCCTGGTGGATGGCTTCCTGCGGCGACTTGCCTTCGCTGCGTTCGGCGTCGATGGCGAAGTCGATCATCATGATCGCGTTTTTCTTCACGATGCCGATCAGCAAAATAATGCCGATGATGCCGATGACCCCGAGGTCGGAGCCGCTGATGATCAGCGCCAGCAGCGCGCCCACGCCGGCCGAGGGCAGGGTCGAGAGAATCGTCAGTGGGTGAATGTAGCTTTCGTACAGCACGCCCAGCACGATGTAGACGCAGATCACAGCCGCCAAAATTAGCCAGAGCTGGCTGGACAGCGAGGACTGGTAAGCGCCGGCTGCGCCCAGGAAGGTCAGGCTGACGCTGGCCGGCAGGGCGATGTCCTTGGCGGCCTGTTTGACTTCGCTCACCGCCTTGCCGAGGGAGACACCGGGCGCCGTGTCGAAGCCCAGCGTGGTGGCCGGGTACTGGGCCACGCGGGTGATCTGCAGCGGTGCGGGCTGCTCGGTGATGGTGGCAATGCTCGCCAGCGGCGTGGTGGCACCCGAGCCGGTTTTCAATGGTAGGGTGCCCAGCGATGCGACCGACATCTGCGGGTCCGGCAGGGCTTCCAGGATCACGCGGTACTGGTTGGTCTCGGTAAAAATTGTCGATACGATGCGCTGGCCAAAAGCGCTGTACAGCGCGTCGTCAATTGACGAGGTGGTAACGCCTAAACGAGAAGCGGTATCGCGATCGACCGAAATATAAGCCGACGCACCCGTGGCACCGGCGTCCGACGCGATGTTGCGCAGGGCCGTCGACTGCTGCATGCGCTGCGCCAGCTTGGTCGCCCACAGGGCCACCGTGGCGTTGTCCGAGCCTTCCACAGACACACGAAACTGCGTTGGCCCGGTTTCGGCGTCGATGGTCAGGTCTTGCGTGGGCTGCAGATACATGGTGACGCCGGCCACCGCGGCGGCGCGGCGCTGCAGCCGGTCCATGGTTTCCTGCTGGCTGGTGGTGCGCGCGCTCTTGAGGTTGATCAGCATGCGGCCGGTGTGCAACATGGTGTTGTTAGCGGCGTCCACACCGATGAAGGAGCTCAGGCTGGCCACATCCGGGTCTTCCAGGATGGCCCGCGCCGCCGCCTGCTGCAAATCGGCCATGCGTCCATACGAGACCGACTGAGCAGTTTCTATGCGGGCCTGCAGCTGGCCGGTGTCCTGTGTCGGAAACAGGCCTTTGGGAATCAGCACATACAGCAGCACAGTGAGCAGCAGGGTGGCCAGTGCCACCACCAGCGTGGCGCCCTGGTGCCTGAGCACCCAGCTGAGCCAATCGTCATAACGCGTGATCACCCCATCGAAAAATTTCTGCAGCTTCGCACCGGTCGGGCTGCTGTCGGCTTCAGGATCACGCTTGAGCCATCTAGCCGACATCATGGGCACCAAGGTGAGTGAGACAACAGCAGAAATCAGGATCGTGATGGCCAGCGTCACGGCGAATTCGCGGAACAGCCGGCCGACCACGTCGCCCATGAAGAGCAGCGGAATCAGCACGGCGATCAGCGAGACCGTCAGCGAAATGATGGTGAAACCGATCTGTTGTGCGCCCTTGAGTGCGGCGGCCATCGGGGTTTCGCCTTTTTCGATGTAGCGCGAAATGTTTTCGATCATCACGATGGCATCGTCCACCACGAAGCCGGTGGCAATTGTCAGCGCCATCAGGCTCAGGTTGTTCAGGCTGTAGCCCAGCAGGTACATGGCGCCGCAGGTGCCTATCAACGAGATCGGCACCGCCAGGCTGGCGATCACGGTGGCGCGCAGGTTGCGCAAGAACGCAAAAATCACCAGCACCACCATGACCACAGCCAGCAGCAGCTCGATCTCCACATGCAGCACCGAGGCGCGTATGCCGGTGGTGCGGTCGCTCAGCACATCGACCTTCATGGCTGTCGGCAGCCCAGCCTGCAGTTCGGGCAGGCGCGCCTTGATGGCATTCACCGTGGCAATCACATTGGCGCCGGGCTGGCGCTGCACGTTCAGGATGATGGCGGGTTTCAGTCCTGACCAGGCACCCAGCTTGACGTTCTCGGCACTGTCCACCACCTTGGCCACATCGGTCACCCTCACTGCAGCGCCGTTGCGCCAGGCGATGATCAGGTTTTTGTAGTCGGGCGCTGCCAGCAGCTGGTCGTTGGAATTGATGGAATACGAACGCGTCGGCCCGTCGATGCTGCCCTTGGCCGCATTGGCATTGGCCGAGCTGATGGCGCTGCGCAGCGAGTCCAGCCCCAGGCCGTAAGAAGCCAGCGCGCGCGTGTCGGCCTGGATGCGCACGGCCGGGCGCTGGCCGCCGCTGAGCGATACCAGGCCCACACCGCTGACCTGGCTGATCTTCAGTGCCAGCCGGGTATTGACGATGTTCTGCACCTCTGTCAGCGGCAGGCTGTCGGAGGTGATGGCGAGGGTGAGCACCGGCGCATCGGCCGGGTTCACCTTGGCATACACCGGCGGCGCGGGCAGGTCTGCCGGCAGCAGCGAACCACCGGCGTTGATGGCGGCCTGCACCTGCTGCTCGGCCACGTCGAGTGCCAAGCCCAGGCCGAATTGCAGCGTGACGATGGAAACACCTGCCGCGCTGGTGGAACTCAGGCGCTGCAGGCCGGCCATCTGGCCGAACTGGCGCTCCAGTGGCGCGGTGACGGTTTGCGCCATCACCTCGGGGCTGGCGCCGGGGTACAGCGTCTGCACCTGGATGGTCGGGTAGTCGACCTGCGGCAGGGCTGACAGCGGCAGGAACCTGAAGCCCAGCAAGCCGGCCAGCACGATGGCGACCATCAGCAGCGCGGTGGCCACCGGCCGCAGGATGAAAGGACTGGATGGGCTCATGGGTGCAGCCGCCCGGCGGCCGTCATTGGCCCGGTGCAGCGGAACCCTGGCGCCGCCGCTCCCTGATTTGCTGCCAGCGTTCCAGCGCGGCAGGGTCGCCCTTCTGGATTTTTTCGACCAGCGACTTGCGGCGCGCCAGGGCTTCCGGGTCGTCCTTGACCTGGTCCAGGAAGCGCTTGAGTTGCTCGGGCGTGGGCGCTGCGCTGGCGGAAGCCGGCGCGGGTGCTGGCGCAGGAGAGGGCGCTGCCACTGCAGCGGTCGGTGAAGCTGAAGCCGCGGCCGGGGTAGAAGGTGCAGCCGAAGACGGGGGAGCTGCGGACGCGGCACCTTGTGGTGCTGCTGCGCCGGCATCACTGCCGCGCGGTGCCGACGCGCCGCCCTGTGCCCGTCGGCCCTGGCGGCCCATGCCACCACCAGCGCCTGGCGCATCACCCGGCAACACAACGCGCGCGCCGTCTTTCAACCGGTCGGCGCCCTCGGTGATCACGCGCTCGCCCGCCTCCAGCCCGGAAGTGATCACGATCTTGTCCACCGTGGCTGGCCCGCGCTTGACGGGCCGCAGGCTGACGGTGCGTTCGGCCGCATTGAGCACATAGACATAGTCGCCGCTGCTGCCCAGCCGAATGGCCGTGACGGGTACCACCACGGCGTCTTCAATCGTGCGGACCAGCAACTGCACATTCACAAACTGGCTGGGAAAAAGGGCGAGCTTGCTGTTGGCAAAACGCGCTTTGGCCTTGACGGTGCCGGTGGTTGTGTCCACCTGGTTGTCGAGCGAGGCGAACACGCCGGTGTCCAGCGTGTTGGCGCGCGTGCGGTCCATTGCCGTTACCTTCATCGTGGCGCCCGAAGCTGCGGTCTGCTGCAGCTCGCCCACCTGATCCTGCGGGATGGAGAACACCACGTCGATCGGCATGACCTGGGTGATCAGGGCGATGCCGTTGGTATCGCTGGGGTTCACCACATTGCCGATGTCCACTGCACGCAGGCCGACGCGGCCGCTGACCGGTGCGACCACGCGGGTGTAGCCCAGGTTCAGGCGGGCAGCGCCTTCGTTGGCCCTGTCGATTACCACGGTGCCTTCCAGCTGCTTGACCAGGGCTGCCTGGGTGTCGACTTCCTGGCGTGCGATCGAATCCTGCCCCAGCAGCGTCCTGTAGCGTTGCAGCGTGACGCGGGCGCTGTCGAGCTGCGCCTCGTCGCGCTGGCGCTGGCCGGTAGCCTGCTGCAGGGCCAACTCAAACTGGCGCGGGTCAATGACGGCCATCAGTTCGCCGGCCTTGACCATCTGGCCTTCCTTGAACAGGACTTTCTGCATCACCCCGGTGACCTGCGGGCGCACCCGCACCGTGGCCTGCGGCGTGACCGTGCCCAATGCGTCGAGGATGATGGGAATACTGGTTTTTTCGGCGGTGGCAATGCCGACCGTGGTGGCCGGTGCGCCGCGGCGGGCACCGCCGCCGGGTGCACCCGGGCCGGTTGCGGTGGCCGTGTCGGATGCGGGCCGGGTCAGGTGCCAGGCCAGCCAGCCCATGCCGGCCAGGAACAACACGGCGATCAGGCTGCCGATGATGATGGCGCGTCGGCTCAGACGTTTGTGGGGAAGAGTTTCAGGGCCGGGAGGCGCCTCAAGTTTCGGGTCCATCAGCTGTCCTTTTTTTGCCTGCCGCTATTCAATGCGGCATTTTTGTTTTGATGGTGCTGTCATCGGCACCGCTGGCGATCTCAGGGATCTTGCGTCAGCGCTCAGGAATTATCACTTCAAGCCCTCGCAGGGAGATGTAGCGTGCGAAAGAGCCAAGTAAACGTCCTGTAAAGAAGCGGGACGGTTTCCCTACCGTGGCACGAACCCGCAGGCCGACTGTGTGTTAAAGCGCATTGCTATCATATTGGTAGCTGCTCGCGTCCGTATCGTCTTGGCTAGAGGCAGATTGGACGCAAAAAAGGAACAGGGGCGACGACTGCGAATCAGGAGGGCATGCTTAGAATCAACGCATCCCTTTTGACCGAGACCTGCCTGTGACCGACCCTGTTGCTTCCAGCCTGCGCATCTGCCGCGCCGACTACCACCAATCCGCGCATGCCCAAGCGCTGGTGTTTCTGCTTGACGCCTATGCCCGCGACGCCGCAGGCGGCGGCCAGCCGCTCAGCGACTTTGCCAAAAACCACCTGGTGGCGGAGCTGGCCGCGCGGCCCCAGGCCTTCAGCGTGTTGGCCTTTGACGGCACGGAGCCGGTCGGGCTGGTCAATTGCATCGAAGGCTTTTCAACCTTTGCTTGTCGGCCGCTGGTCAATGTGCATGACGTGGTGGTGCTGGCCAGCCACCGCGGCCAGCGCGTCGGCGCGCAGATGCTGGCGCTGGTTGAGCAGATTGCGCGCGAACGCGGCGCCTGCAAGCTGACGCTGGAAGTGCTGCAGGGCAACCGGAGTGCCATCACGCTCTACGAGAGAATTGGCTTTGCTGGCTACCAGCTTGACCCGGCGATGGGGCAGGCGCAATTTCTTCAGAAGTGGCTGGCGTGAAACTTGGCGCGTGCTGACCTGGCACTAGCCGGTCTTGGCTTCAGTCCTTCCCAGCCCTCGGGCCAGCAACGTACCTATCGCAGCGCCGGCAACTTCGGCCATCACGAAACCGGGCGCACTGGCGGGCGCGATTCCGGCAAAGCTGTCGGAGAGCATGCGGCCCAGCACCGCCGCCGGGTTGGCAAACGAGGTGCTGGCCGTGAACCAGTAAGCCGCGCCTATGTAGCAGGCCACCAGTGCCGAAGCTTTGCCAGGCGGTGCACGAAGAATCACCAGCACCAGCCCGGCGGTGGCCACCGCTTCGGCCAGCCATTGGCCCCAGCCTGCAAACTGGCCGGCGGCATTCCAGCCGCCGCGCAGCTTGCTGCTGAACTGCAGCACTTCCATGTCAAACATGGCGTGCGCCAGCCAGGCGCCGGCAACAGCGCCCAGCAATTGGGCTGCTATGAAAAAGAGAGCTGCTTGCGCCCGTCGTTCGTGGGGGAACATGCCTTTTGACCACATAACCAGCGTCACCACCGGGTTGAAGTGGGCGCCGCTGATCGGGCCCAGAACCTCGATCAGCACATAAAGCGCAAACACTGTCGCCAGGGTGTTGGCGAGCAGCGCAATCGCCATGTTGCCGCCGGACAGCTGTTCGGCCATGATGCCCGAGCCGATGACGGTGCACAGCAAGGCGGCCGTGCCCAGAAACTCTGCCAACAGGCGTTGCACCAGCGGCGGCGTGGTGGCCGCGCTCATGCCTTGCAGCACGCCGGGCTGAACATCGACAGCACCTGCGCCCAATAGGATCGGCGCGAGGGGTATTTGCTGGTGGCAAACAGCCCGATGGTTTCAGGTCCTGTGGCGCCGCGCGGGTAGTGGAAGGTGCCAAAAATCTGATCCCAGACCATCAACGCGCTGCCGTAGTTGCTGTTGCCTTCTTCTGGCCGGTTCGAGTGGTGCCAGCGGTGCAGCTCGTTGGTGCTGAAAACATAGTTGAGCCAGCCATGGCGCAGTGGAAGGTTGACGTGCTGAAGCATCTGCACCGGCTGGGTCAGCGCGATGTAGCCGAGCAAAACATCGGCGGGGACTCCCAGAAGCATCAAGGGCAGCATGCTCAAGCTGTGCTTCAGTGCGTATTCGAGCGGATGAACGCGGAAATTGTTGATGGCGTAAAGACGCTCGCTGCCATGGTGCAGAGCGTGCAGCCACCACAGGCTGGTCTGGGTGTGGTGCCAGCGGTGTACCCAGTACTTTCCGAACTCGGCCAACAGCGTGACCAGCAGCACCTGCAAGGCGAAGGGCGTGCCATCGGGAAACACGCCGGTTGCCGGCTCGCTCGTTCCGTAAAGCGCCACGACGGCAAGCGGCGACAGCCATTTAAGCAATGGCTGCACCGCTCCGGCCAGCAAGCCGAAGCTCACCCAGTCGGTTCTGGCGTCGCTCCGCGGCACATTCCACGCGGCCTGGTGCGGCATGTAACGCTCCAGCAGCATGGCCAGCCCCAGGGCGCCCAGGCTGCTCAGCAAAATTGGCAGTTCCAGGTTGGCGCCGATGTGCCGCGCATAAAGAAAACTGCCAACGCTGATCAATAGCGCGCCAGGCAACAGGCTTCTTGAGATGATGTTTTTCATGAGACAGGTAAGAAGTGATGTAAAGAAAAATCAGGAGGATCCGGCCAGATCGCGTGCGGTCTGCTGCACCATGTTTCGCTCAAGCTTCTCGGGCGGCAGGTTGATCAGAATTTCCAGGCGATGGCGTATCTCGATCAGGGTCTTGCGGAAGGCCTCCAGTTTTTGCACGTCGTCACCGTCGCCTTCGGACGGGTCGGCATAACCCCAGTGCGCGGTGGCCGGCTGGCCGGGCCAGTAAGGGCAGACCTCGCCGGCCGCGTTGTCGCAAACCGTGATCACGAGGTCCATGTGGGGTGCGTCCTGCTTGCCGAACTCGTCCCAGCTTTTGCTGCGCAGGCCTTCGGTGGAGATGCCCGCGTTTTGCAGCACCTTCAGCCCGAACGGGTTCGGCTGCTGGTTCTCACGCGGGCTGCTGCCGGCGGAAAAGGCCCGGAAGCGCCCTTTGCCAATGTGGTTCAGCGTGGCCTCGGCCAGGATGCTGCGGGCCGAATTGTGGGTGCATAAAAAGAGGACATTGAGGGGGCGCGCGGGCATCGGAAATTCTCCATCAAGAATGGTTGTTGACAGGACGATCGATCAGAGAAGCTCTTCGCCCGCTTGTCATTCCGGACTTGATCCGGAATCCATGACGGCGGTATGACAGGGGCGCGTTGTCTTTTCATTGCAGTGTTCGTAACTCAGCAAACCGCGCCTGCTGCCGTGGCGCAGGGGCCTTCGCTGGCGGGCACGCCCGGTCGCGGTGCTGGCGAAAGCCCCTCCACCGCAGGCAACACCACCACCGGCGAAAAGCCGCCGCCGGCGGTGCGGAAGTTGGTGGTTTGCCCGGTGTAGGTGCGCGCCGCCAGCAACTGCACCTGGCCGCGATAGGTGTAGGCGCGCAGGTCCAGCTTCAGCCGGGTGGGCACGCCATCAACATCCACCAGCCGTTCACTCGGCGGCACCAGGGCTTGCGCGATAAAGCCGCCGGCGAGGATGTTGGTCCAGACGCCGCGTGTGAGTTTGTCGCCGCGGTAGGCGGCCTTGGCGCCGTAACCTGCCACGGGCTTGAAGAAGAGTTGGCGCCGCTTGGCCCAGAGCGCATCAGCATGTTCGGCTGTGACGAGTTCGGTGTGCGGAACCACGGCTTGCAGGACGCGTCGATCTTCAGTGGACACGCCCCATGAGGCTAGCAATGCATCGTTGCCCAGGGTGATGAGGTTGCGCTTGTCGGCAAACAGTGCATGCGCACGCGGGTGCGGCGTCACCACGGCCGCGCCGGCCACATAGGCACTGCGCAGTGCGGCATGGCTGGGTTCAGACAGGCTGAAATCGGTCAGGCGGTTGTAAACCAGATCGACCGCCACGCCCGGCAGGGCCGGGTGCCACAGTGCGCCGTCTTTCCACTGCAGCTCGCTCGCATCGCCCACAGCCGCCGTGATGCCGTGCGCGATGAACAGCTGCCGCGCCAGGGCAAATTCAGGCGCCATGTATTGCGCTTCGGGCGCATCGTCGGTGATCAGAATGCTGCGCAGTGGTTGCGTGCCGCGCTGCGCCTGCCACTCGGCGCGGAACATGTCCACAAAAGTCTGGTTGATTTGCGGCAGGTCGCCGGACGCGTCCATCAGCCCCTGCATCGGCTCACAACATTCGCGGTGCGCACGCGCCAGCGCGGCGTTAAGCAACGCGCCGCCGGCATTGGTGTTGATTTCAATCAACCGTGGGCCGTCTTCACCCAGGTGAAAGTCGTAGCCCATGAAAACGCTCGCGGGCCCAAAGTTGTGCTGGGCGGTTTCGGGTGCATGGGCCAGCACCAGTTGCTGGTAGGCGGGCAGGGCGACCACACGTTCGATGGCCGCAATGGCCTGTCCCAATGCGGCGCGCATGCCCGGGTCCACAAACACGGCAGTTTCAGAAAACAGGTGCGGGTGGGTCGTGGCCAGCCCGTCCAGCATGCCTTGCAGGCAGGGGTCGGTTTCAAGCTGCTTGCGCAAGCGGTCGGGGTTGAGGGTGCGGCACAGGCACCCCAGGTTCAAGGTCTCGGCGAGGTTCATGGCGGCGGCCTTGTCAGCAGGTTGCGCAGGAAGCAGCGTCGGCCACTTCGCAGGCCTCACCCTGACAGCAGTGCTTGGTCATGTAGTTCATGAGCTCCACCATGTGCTCAAAGTTGGCGCGGTAAATCAGGTTGCGGCCGCGTGGCTCGCTGCTGACGAGGCCGGAGTGCGCCAGCTCCTTCAGGTGAAAAGACAGCGCACTGGGCGCCACTTCCAGTTGCTCGGCAATGGTGCCCGGGGTCAGGCCGTCCGGGCCGGCAACCACCAGTGCGCGGAAGGTGCGCAGGCGCTGCGCCTGGGCCAGTGCGGCCAGCGCCTTGACGGCGGCGGCTTCATCGAGGGATTTTATTTTCATAATTCAAATATAATTGAATTATCGAATTGAAGCAATCGAACAAGGAGAAATGCGCATGGCCGACATCACGATTTATCACAACCCACAGTGTGGAACCTCCCGCAACACCCTGGCGCTGATCCGCAACAGCGGCGCCGAGCCCGAAGTCATTGAGTACTTGAAGACACCCCCCAGCAGTGAAACGCTGAAGCAGCTCGCGGCACAGACGGGTGAGCCGGTGCGGGCGTTGATGCGCAGCAAGGAAAAGCTGTATGCCGAACTCCAGCTCGACAATCCGGCCCTCAGCGACGAACAACTGCTGGACGCCATGCTCGCCCACCCCATTCTGATTAACCGGCCGATCGTCGTGACGCCGCTGGGCACGCGCCTGTGCCGTCCCTCTGAAGCGGTGCTGGACATCCTGCCTGCGCCGCAGCGGGGCGCTTTCACCAAGGAAGACGGCGAGCAAGTCATCAATGACAAGGGAGAACGTGTTGCCGGCGCTTGAAGATCTTCCCAACGTAGACAAAGCCCTGTTTGCGCCGCCATCAAGCAGCGCACTGCAGGCCTTTCGCCCTTCGGCGCATGCGCCGCGCATTCTGCTTCTGTATGGTTCGGTGCGCGAGCGTTCCTACAGTCGCCTGCTCAGTGAAGAAGCCGCGCGCCTGTTGCAGGCCATGGGCGCGGAAACGCGCACCTTCAACCCGAGCGGCCTGCCGTTGCCCGACGACGCACCCGACAGC
Organism: Polaromonas sp. A23; assembly: GCF_002001015.1. Lineage (GTDB taxonomy): Bacteria > Pseudomonadota > Gammaproteobacteria > Burkholderiales > Burkholderiaceae_C > Polaromonas. The sequence goes on from NZ_MUNO01000024.1 coordinate 29,070, forward strand.
CACCCCAAGGTGCAGGAGCTGCGGCAACTTGCGCAGTGGGCCGAAGGCATGGTCTGGACCTCGCCCGAACGCCACGGCGCCATGACCGGCATCATGAAGTCGCAGATCGACTGGATCCCGCTGGCGCAGGGCGCGGTGCGGCCGACGCAGGGCAAAACTCTCGCGGTGATGCAGGTCAGCGGCGGCTCGCAGTCTTTCAACGCCGTCAGCCAGTTGCGCGTGCTGGGTCGCTGGATGCGCATGCTGACCATTCCCAACCAGTCATCGGTGGCCAAGGCCTTCCTGGAGTTCGACGAGGCAGGGCGCATGAAACCCTCGGCGTATTACGACCGCGTGGTGGACGTGATGGAAGAACTCGTAAAGTTCACGCTGCTCACGCGTGACGTGGCGCCTTACCTGGTGGACAGGTACAGCGAGCGCAAGGAGAGTGCGGAAGCGCTGGCGAAAAGGGTGAACCAGCGAGGTTTGTGAGGTTTATAAGCCAAATCGGCCATTAGCCCTTTAGGTGCGGGCGCAAGCAGCTATTGAATTGGTAGCGCGTGGTCGAGCGGACTTAGATCTCAGTCAAATACATACTCCACCTCACCCAACCAGCGCTTTTCGATGAGCGTGAGATTGGCCCGCTTTCCAACCTGTACCCGGTGACCTACAGAGCTGCGAAAAGCGGTTCCCTGAACTTCTTCCAGCCATCTGTCTGCTGTCTCGTCGGGGAAGTCCAAATCGAGATCTTCAGCGGCGTCAATTCCGCTTTCATATCCTTTGGCATAAGCGAGCAGAAGTGACATGGTGCAGCGATGGTGGCCTGGAACGCAGTAAAAAACACCAAAAGCCCTGTCGTAAACAAACGGACGACTCAGATCGGCAAGGTGGAACGGCTTCGGTTCAGAGGCGCCGGCTTCCTTGAGTGTCTCCAATTGTTGAGAGGTCAAACTGCGCATGTTTGTCTGGTTCAGGCTGCAGCCTGGTACTTCAAATCAGGCCGGGAATGGCGCTTGTGGTTCATGGCTTTTATCTTTCACACGTCGACATATTCAGACGCCGGGCGTGCGGATGTCGGGGACGTTGGGGACGATGCGTTCGATTTCATGCTAGTCCGCTTTCGTGGCGCTTGCATCGGTTATGAATGAGGGTGTAAATAAATCACACCAAAATTGGTAGTGTGGCGACATCAACCAGTTGCGCGTACTGACGATGCTCAACCAATCGCCAGTGGTCAAGGCGTTTGTGTAGCTCGATGCGGCGGGTGTGTGGAACTTTCTTCGTATTGCGGCCACGTGGTGGCGCGATGGAAGAGATCGTTAAGTTCACACTGACCAAGCGCGACGTCGCGTCTTACATGATTGGGCCGGTACGGCGAGCGCAAGAAGGCGCTGGCCAAGTCGGTGAATCAGTGGGGTCTCTGAGTTTTATGAATTAAATCCGCATCTGGCCCTTCAGGGGTAGGCAGAAACAGCTATTTAATTTATAGCGGATTGCCTTGTGCCTTTGCCGGATGGACCTGTCGCTATAGTGACGAGTAGCGATATATGTCCTTATCCGAGCAGTCTTGAACTGTTTTGAAGACTACCAAGATGTGGACTTCCAGAACGATCCGTTAAAGGTGTATGAGGCGCGCTCCGCGCTATTACACGGCGAATGGTCTCCCCGGGATAAAAGCATGCAAGAGATCGCAGCAATAGTTGAGATGCTCTGTTCCTTATGTGTTCTGTGCATGTGCGAACTGATGCAAAGAGTGGTCCGTAAAGATGGAAATGTTCTGTCGGCGGAGTGGGACAATTTAATGAAAACTATGTCAAAGGATGGTCCTGCGTTTGTCGAAAGCTATGGATATTCGTGATTCAAATATAAAACACGAAACCCATGGGCAGTACCATTCAAAGCCAACCCGTGGAGTGAACGCAATGGCTAAAAGTACATCAGAGACACCGAGGGCGGCCGCAAAAAAAGTCAGCGCCAAGGTAGCCAAACCGGGCAAGACGGCGCCGAAGGTGCAGCCGCCCCAGGCTGCCAAGCCGGTTCTTCTTTCAGGCGGCAATCCGCAGATCGCAAAGGGCTACGGCGACGCCCCCGTGCAGGCCTACATCGCGGCCATGCCGGGCTGGAAAAGCGAGCTCGGGCGCCGCCTCGATGCGCTCATTGTTCGCACCGTGCCAGGTGTGCGCAAGGCCGTCAAATGGAACTCGCCGGTTTACGGTGTCGCAGACGAGGGCTGGTTCCTCAGCATCCATGTCTTCACGAAGTACGTCAAAGTAGCTTTCTTCCGCGGCACGTTGCTACGACCTGTACCGCCCGGGGAGTCCAAGCAAAAGGAAGTGCGCTATCTCGACATCCACGAGGACGACCTGTTCGACGAAGCTCAGCTTTCCGACTGGGTAAAGCAGGCAAGCCAATTGCCCGGCGAACGAATGTGAGCGGACCCCGGTCATCTCCCTTCGCAAGTGCGAAAGGGCGAACAACAACAACCATGAGAAATGGAGCAACAGGCATGAGCAAAAGCAAGAGCAGCTCAACGGAAGAAAAAGACGGAGCCTCTGCCTCCCAGCTGATAGACGCAAAAATCAGCGAACTGGGTGACTGGCGGGGCGAGACGCTGGCCCGGGTCCGGACGCTCGTCAAGCAGGCCATCCCCGACGTCGTTGAGGAGTGGAAGTGGAGCGTTCCGGTCTGGTCTCACGCTGGAATCATCTGCACCGGGGAGACGTACAAGAAAGCCGTGAAACTGACCTTTCCCAAGGGCGCATCGCTGGAGGATCCTTCAGGCCTGTTCAATTCCAGCCTCGAAGGCAACACCAGGCGCGCCATCGATTTCCACGAAGGTGACAAGATTGATGAAAAGGCGTTGAAGACGCTCATACGCGCCGCCGCCGCGCTGAACAGCTCATCGGCCCGGTAGCCGAGTCGGAAGACTCAGGCGTCCTTACGCAGCCGGGCAGGCTGCGTTCCTGGGCGCACAACTTCTTTACGAAGCAGCAGCGCAGTGGGGATGAAGGTCAACCATGGCGTGACATAGAAGACCGAGAGATACCAGTACTTGTACAAAAAGCTCGGGCCATGGCCAAGGTACACGCCGCAATACAACGCGTCGAGTACGGCAAACGGAATGGTGTAGTAAGTGGAGATCCAGAAGGCACGGCTAAGTCTGGTTTCGACTCTTCCACGCTGAAGCACGAAGATCGCAGCCAGTGAAATGGCGACTGACAAAAGGATAGCGCCAACAGCCTGCCCGACCGGCGAGTACTGCTGGTAGTAGGAAGGCAGGCCGGCAAGCCAGAACGCAGCCCAGGCACACACCGCCTGCAGGAAAAGATGAAGGTGCTTGCGCAGGTTCATGGTCAGGGGTGCCTGAGTTGACTCAGGTTGCCCAAACTGTGGCGCTGCATGCTACCGACGCGAGAGAGGCGGCTGTTCAAACGTTGTTCCGGAAGGGCGAGGGTGATGAGCATGAGTGGAGTGTGCAGCAACGCGGTGAGCTTCCATGGCGTCCCACTTTAATCTGTCCCCCCTAAAAATGCGAAAAGGTGTGAGGTGGCCGGATGACATAGCGTCGGTCGATCGAAAAACACTTTTTGTCACATTCGCTCGCGTTGCGTTCAGGCCACGATCTGAGTTTTCCCCAACAATTTGACGCCTTTCATGTGGAGAATGGTCTTGTGACTATTCGAACCATGCGTCTTACGCCTATCAGCACCTTTGTCCTCGCCGTCCTGCTGGGCGCTTTGCTCTGGGCGGTGGCTCCAGTCGCTATGGGGCGCCCCCTCATGCTCTGGGAAGGGGTTGTTGTTGCTGTCGCGATCTTTGCACTTTTGGAGTTGTGGCGACGGCACCGGCTCTGGCGAGAGCGTGAGCAAACCGAAAGCTTGCGCGACTCGGCTCTCTGGTGACGCTCTGCCGGCGAACGAGGGTTGCAAAGATACTTTCCTTTTGGGCCGAACGTGAATGCACCATACGTTAATGGGGGGCTTTTCTACGGCTTCGGCAATGGTGTTGTCACAGGACAAACGCCGAAGTGATGCAGTACGTTACGCACCAGTGCATCCATATGTGGGTCAACTGCCAGCACCCAGCTTGCGCCGACCGCTCCGGCATTGAACACCCGGCCACCTTGGGGCCGCTCCCAATAGATCATCTCGGCTGACAACCCATCCAGCGAAGCTGTCGATCCTTCGAAGTAGTCCATGTAGGCGTCCATGGGACCCGGCACCGGTCGCATACCCTGGGCAATGACCTGGATGCCGTCCTGTGTGGCAGGAAGCACTGCATCTGGGGGAATGTGCCGGGTCATTTTGGAAATGCTTGCCATGGTTAGATCCCACTCATGACCCACGGCGCGGGGGAGAGACCCGCCAGGCCCATGCCCAAACGAGGCGCCGGCGGTCAAGCTGGTTTCAAATGGCTCATGAAAAAGGAAGTGCTTTGCGTCCTTTACCCTGTAGGTGCCGAAGTCCTCTGCGCTGGCAAAGCCCCAGCCAGCCGACTCAAGTCCGATGACATTGGAGCAGGTGCGGTCGTTAAAGCGCCACAGCCCACCGCGCTTGCCGTCCTGACTGTGGTACTGCTCACCGTGAATCCCACCGGGGGCTGCGTGCTTTTCACCGGGCCCTTCGCCGGGATGCTGCGGTGTGTTTGTCTTGCGTTGCTCCATCACGGTGCCGTCGGCGTTGAAACTGACTCGCCAGTACATCGTGTTTCCCGAAAGGACAATCGCCGTGCCGCCTTTGGCAAGGTAGTCGTCAAGGCCCTGGTAAGCCGGTGCCGACCAATACTCGCTGTGCCCGTTGACGATGACAGTGCGGTAGGCGGTAAGCAAGTCAGGATCGCGGTGCAAATCCAGGTCGGTGATAACGTCATAGTCGTAGCCGTGACTGTCCAGCCATACGTGCAAATGGCGCTCAAGACGGCTCCACTGACTGAAGCCACTTCCATCCGGGGCGTACAGCGCCGTGGGCGAAGCATTGGGCCAGGGCATGCGCAGCCCGGCGTAATACGTTGGCTGTCCGCCGCTATGCGCTGTGTAGGTGTTGTAGGTGGGAGCCTCGGGGTGGCTGTTGGGAAGGCCCACGCCGCGCCGCGGCCAGGTCGCTGGCGCCGACCGGTTTTTTGCGAATGGAGATGAACTGTAGGCCAGCCAAGTGTTGGTAGCGCACAGCACCATGCATGGTGCAGCAGAGCGCTCCGATGACCGCTTGACGATAAAGGTAACGTCATTGCGCATGCGGTCGCCGTCCAGCTCGAAATCGAAACGACCCACATAGATCCCAGGCTTGGCGTCACTGGGGATGGCGACACGATGGGTTTCGGTCCAGCGGCAATCGACAAGGTCGTCGCTGGCCAGCCGTAACCCGTGGCCGCGGCTCGGATCGTCGCTGGGTTCGTAGGCGCCGGTTCGGCCGGTGAAACGGTTCACTTTGGCGGGATTGAAAGCCGGACCGACGATCATCCAGGTGGCGTGATTAATGATGCGGCCTTTCCGGCCGTACTGGCTCACATCGCAGATACAGTCTCCATTTTCTTCAGACAGAGGCCAACATGCCAACACGTTGTTACCCGTTGCGGCGTGCAACCCTGACTCGGAATAGCGCTGCCGGATCGCTGCATCATTCAGACGTTCTGCATACAGGACTGGCATGGTGAGATCGGCATCAAGAAAATGCTCAGCGGAACCGTGTATCGCACAGGCACCCAGTCGCAGAGGCGATCGTCCCGGCAAGCAGGATACCGGGCCACGCCCGACGGCCGCATTTTGGCCGTTGACCCAAAGCGTCAACGCACCCCGGTCAAAGGTGGCGACGACATGAGTCCACTGCATTTCCACCAGCCTCGGCCCAGTCAGCAGGCAGGCAGGCTCGTATTCACCACCTGAACCGCAATAGAACTCGATACCGCCGTCACGTGCGATGGAAAGCTGGAAGCCGCATTGGTGTGGCCAGTCAAATTGACTAATGACACTCTGACGCTTTTCAAAACTCCAGGGTTTGATCCAGCATTCCAGTGTCAATGCATCAAGTACCACGTCGGAGGGCAACCCCTGATCAACCGCCACATACGAGCCTGGATGAATGGCCTGGACTACCGGCGATGAACATTCCAGGGTGTGGATAACGATATCGCTTGAGAAATTGTCAACGTCGGGTCCCAGTTGACAGAGCGAGAATCGATACGGGACGGTGCTGCTGACGTGAAAACCAATGCTGTCACCGGCAGCAATACTGATGCGGCTTGAATAGGCGTGCAACCCAGGCAGCTCGATCGCCCGGTGCGGGGGAATAGGAGATTTCATCTGACCATCACAGCTCAAGCAATCGTTCAGCCGTGCGAGCGGCACCATCCAACGCCTGTGCGTAGCTCAGCGTACGCCACCCACCTTCCGACTTGCGCTCGGCGATGAAGACCCGATCCGGGTACTGGGCAGCCCATATTTCCAGCCAATCCACCATCGTTCTTTGGTAGTCGCCGAGCGGCTGGTTGTCGCCAAAGATCAGCGTGCCGTCCGCACGGCGTTCCAGCGATATTCCGAGTTTCAAATCAGGCCCACCGAATGGATTTCAGCCTGCAGATCGGATAGCGACTGCTCCAGCAACTCGACCAGTTCATCGAGTTCTGCACGCGTTGATGTGAGCGGAGGCGTGATCATCTGAAAATCTCCAAATTCCCCCTTGTTGGCGCGACGGTTGTACAGCGCAATGCCCCGCTTCAGCCCATGGGCCGTCAAGCGAGCCGGTGCGTTGAACGAAACAGGGAGCTGTTTTTTGCTTTCCTTGTCACCAACCAGTTCGATAGCCAGGAGAAGGCCCTTTCCCCGCACATCGCCGACCAGCGCAGAGCGCTCAGCCATCGCCCGGAGTTTGTTTTCCAGATAACAGCCGTTGTCGCGGGCTTGCTCGACCAAATTCAACCGGGTTACCTCATCCAATACGGCATTTGCAACAGCGCACGACAGGGGGTTGGTGAAATAAGTGTGGCCGTGGACGAACCCGCCGGAACCGGCGATTGCATCAACGATGTGGTTGGGTGCCAGAACTGCGCCCAGCGGCGTATACCCGGCGGCCAAACCTTTGGCCAGCGTTACCAGGTCGGGCCGCGAATCGGCCCAGTGGTGGGCGCTCAGGAACTCACCGGTTCGGCCGGCCCCGGACATGATCTCGTCGAAAATCAGCAGCACTCCATGGTGATCGCAGATCTTTCGCACGGACTGAAAATAGCGGGGTGAAGAAACAACCCCACCGGTGGAGAGCCCGCCGATCGGCTCCATGATGAAAGCGAGTACGCTCGCCGGCCCTTCCGACAGGATGATCGTTTCCAGCTTGGCTGCGCAGGCTTCTTCAAAGCTTTCAACGCTGTGACCCTCGGGCAGGCGATAGGACAGCGGAGCTGCTACCTTGGGGAGTGTCTTGACCATGGGCCCGTACAAAGCGAGCGTGCTCGAGTCTCCTGTGACTGCCAGTGCTCCCAGGGTGGCGCCGTGATAACTCGGGTTGCGCGATATGACTTTGACCCGACTTGCCTGACCGCTTACCACCGCGTATTGACGCGCGAGTTTGATGGCTGATTCGTTGGCTTCTGAACCACCGGACACAAAGAATGCGCGATCGAATCCTTCGCCAGCGAGCTCGCACACCTTGTCCGAGAGGCGGATGCTCAACTCGCTTTCAAAGAAGCGCGGATAGGCAAAGGTGACCTTTCGCGCCTGTTCCTGCATCGCTTGAAGAACCTGGGGGTTGCCGTGCCCGATGTTGGTTACCACGGCGCCCGATGTCGCGTCAAGGTAGCGTTTCCCGTGCACGTCCCACAGGTACACGCCTGCAGCGTGCGCAACCTGTGGTGGCCGGGGCGTCCCCTTGGGAGCGTAAAAACCGAGTACCGAGCCACCCTTCGGTGTGTCGCCGACAGTTCGTGCTGCGCTTGTATGTTGTGACATGGATTTTGAAGGGTCGAAGAGAAACCGTCCCTGCGGCGCAGGGACTCAGGCGATGAGGCTGGGTGTAACTAATCGGCGGTGAAGCCGGAAGCTTTGATGACGGGCGCCCATCGCTTCATGTCGCCCGCAACAAGTTGCCCCAATTCATCGGGAGTGCTCGGGTTGGCTTCCATGCCCAGCTTGAGAAGTCGCTCCTGGATTTCCTTCTGCGCCAGCACCTTGTTGAGTGCAGCGTTCAGTTTTTCGACAACCGGCCTGGCTGTGGAAGCGGGAGCAAGCAAGGCGGTCCACTCTAGGGTTTCGAAACCAGGGATGCCCAGCTCTTTGAGCGTCGGGACACCGGGCAGCAGCTGTGCGCGCTTATCTCCGTTCACAGCCAGCACCCGGAGTTTGCCGGCTTCATGATGCGGTGCGACGTCAAGGACCGGGAGAATGCCGGCGTTGATCTGTCCACCCAACAAGTCTTGTACCAGTGGGGCGGCACCTTTATACGGGATGGCTTGCAGGCCAACCTTTGCGTCCACGCCGAGACGATAACCGAGGAAATGAGAGACGCTACCTGGGGCAGGGACTCCAAAATTCCCATTCTTGGGGTCTCGGCGCGCCAGTTCCAGCCATTGAGCCACCGATGTGGCGGGCAATGAGGCCGGGACAGTGACAGCTTCGTAAAAGCTCGTCATCCGTCCGACGGATTTGAAGTCTGTCGTAGGGTTGTACTTCGCGGCCCGCGAAGTCAACGGCAGCATTACCATCATGTGGCTGTTTGCCACCAGAATGGTCGTTCCGTCCCCGGTCGCGTTACGCACATAGTCCGCCGCTATTTGGCCCCCCGCGCCTGGCCGGTTGTCGACAATGATGGCCTGGCCCAGTTCGTCCTTAAGCCTCTCGGCCACCATGCGCGCCAAAGCATCGGAGGAACCGCCGGCGGCATAGCCGACGACCAGACGCAGTGGTGGGCGATCCTGCGTCTGGGCAAGGGTAGGGCTGAATGCCATTACGGACGCACTTGCGCAAAGCAGGAATTTGAAAACATTCATGACCAATCCTTTGACATGAGCAGGTAAAGACGCCGCTGGGTTGCGGATGAAACCATAGTGTCTGGTGAATGATTTCCGGCGGGTAGTATGCTGATGCCAATATCACTCATGCACGGCGCGTATGACCACCAAGCTGGACCGTTTGCAACTGATCACGACCTTTCTGGCCGTCGCGGAGGCGGGTAATCTGTCGCTGGCGGCGCGGGTACTGGGAACCACACAACCCACCGTGAGCCGGCGGCTTCGGGACCTTGAACAATTGCTTGGAGCCCGCCTGGCTACGCGGACAACGCATCGCTTTTATCTCACCCCTGAAGGTGATGAACTTCTGCGCCGGGCTGCGTCCTGGGCCGACGTCTGGAACGAGTGGGAGCAGGTTCTCAAGACGACATCCATGCTGCCCAAAGGAAAACTCACGCTGATTGGTCCCTATGGATACGGGAATGCTTTCCTGATGGACGCGGTAACAATTTTTCGCAAGACTTATCCGGAAGTGGAGGTGGAACTATGTCTGACTGACCGGCATGTTGACGTCATTGGCCAAGGCGTTGATTGCTGGATTCGGGTGGGCGGCAGTCCCGACCAGTCGCTGCACGTCAGACGCATTGGAAAAATGCGCAGAATCCTGGTGGCTTCGAAGGAGTTTGCCGCCAAACACAAGGTGGCAGGCCCCAATGATCTGCTGGCGTTGCCGTTTGTCGGCCTTATTCCACATATTACGGACAAGCTGGTTCTGGTTTCAGCGAAGGGCAGAGATCGCAGAGAGATTGCCATCAAAACGCCAGTGTCCACCGATGGTTTGCTGGCCAGCTACAAGGCCGTGCTCGACGGACTGGGAATTGGCGCCAGCGCGCGCTGGCTCTGCGAAGGCGATCTGGAAAAGGGGCGAGTCAAGCGGATCCTTCCTGGATGGGAACTGGAACCGATTTCCATCGAAGCTGTCACTGTAGCGGGCCGCTTTCGACCAGCGCGAATCAATGCCTACCTTGACATTCTTTGCGACGTGTTGGGTAAGCTCGACGGATTTGAGCCCCACACCACGGTTCGTCCTTAGAACCGTGAAGACGGGCGTAGGCCAGAATCGCACCCATGACAACTCCCAAGCTACTGACCGGGTTCGCGGACGGCATCATGACTGTGTCCTTGAACCGCCCCGAAAAACTCAACGCCATTGACAATGAGCTTGCCCGTGCACTGCTTGCCGCCATTGACCTGGCCTCGCGTGATGCTGCTGTTCGGGTGCTTCTGCTGCGCGGTAACGGCCGGGCATTTTGTGCAGGCAGGGACGTCACCAGTCCACCAACAGAGGATGACCTGATTTTGGTTCAGGCTGTGGCCAAAGCGCTTGTGAGCTTGCCCAAGCCGGTCGTCGCTTCCGTTCAAGGCTGGACCGTTGGTGCCGGGTTCGAGTGGATGCTCAATGCCGACATCGTGGTCGCAGGGGAGAGCGCTCGCTTCAAGCTGCCGGAGGCATCGATCGGGGTTTTCGTGACTGGCGGATTGACCGCAACACTATCTGCCTACGCAGGTGTTGCGCGAGCCAAGGCCCTGATGCTTCTGGGCGAGGAATTTTCGCCAGCACAGGCGCAGGCTTGGGGACTTGTCTGGAAAGTTGTTCCCGATCAGGAGCTCGAATCGGCTTCCCAGCAAATCAGCGCCAAGCTGGCGTCGCTTCTACCGGCGGTTGCTGCCAGGTTCAAGCGGGTGCTCAACGAAACCGGCCTTCGCCACTTCGACGATGCCATCGCGCTCGAAAACGAGGCTCAGCGAGCGTTGGGAGGAAGTGTGGGGGCTTAGCATTCAGTGAGGGCGACCACTACTTCCCAAGACGAAGCCACGTGGCCGCAAAAGCCAGATTGCACTTCTTCACTCGATAACCTGGCGGAAACAGGATCCCTCAGGTACCGATGCGGCCCCCGTCAGCCTTGGTGATCACGATGGTGGCTGACCGCGGGCGCTTCCCTGGACCATAACCCGCGTTGCCCGGCCACTGGCTCTGGTACTTGGCTGGATCGGAAATCGCAGCCATGGGAGTGCCCTCACCAGGGTGCTGGATGTTGATAAACAGCGCTTTGCCGTCCGGCGTCTCACACGCGCCGGTGATTTCGCAACCTGCAGGGCCCACCAGGAAACGCTTGAGCGTGTTGGCGGTTGGTGCCTTGCCAACCTGGGTCTGAACGGCCAGGTTGCCATTGGCGCCCGGGTAGTTCAGGGTCACCTGTTTGCCATCACCTACTTGCCCTGGCAGGGCGGCCAACATCATGCAGTTTGTTTTGTCGGTGTAGGCCCCGTCATCTGTCTGGATCCAGCAGATGCCGGTGTATGGGCTGAACCAAAGGCCATCAGGGCTGGACATGTCCTGGTCATCGGTCAGGTTGGACAGGTTGACAGGGCTTGCAGGTGCACCCGCCTCTGCGCCAAACAGGTACACGTCCCAGGTCAGGGTGGTGGCCGATGGCGAGTTGCCGGCTTCCCGCAGGCGCAGGATGTGGCCATTGGGGTTGCCGCTTTGTGGCTTGCCGTTCTTCATGTCGGTATAAACACGCGGGTTGCTCGCGTCAGGCAGCAACTGCGACGAGCCCGTGGGGGTGAGACTGCGGTTGCTGTTGTTGGTCAGCGTGAAGTAAACCTCGCCATTTTTTGGATTGACGCCGCACCACTCAGGCCGGTCCATCTTGGTGGCGCCCACTGCGTCAGCGGCCACGCGCGTGTTGACACAGATGTCGGCCTGGTCTGCAAAGGGATAGGCGGTGTAGTTTTTGACAGCCGGGGTGTTGAGTGACAACTCGATCCACTGACCGGTGCCGTCGCTGTTGAACTTGGCCGTATAGAGCTTGCCGCTATCCAGGTATTTGTCGCCGGCACCCATGCGGTTGGCTGGGTTGGCATCGGCCGGATCCCATTTCGCATCGGACACAAATTTGTAGATGTACTCGTTGCGGGAATCGTCACCCATGTACACAGCCAATGGCTGACCAGCGACCGCTTTACCAAACACTGCGCTTTCATGCGCGTAGCGACCGAGTGCGCTGCGTTTTTTGGCCAGCTTGGTGGGCTCATACACGTCGACCTCGACCACATAGCCCTGACCGTTCAATTCATTGCGGTAGTCATCGCTGCCGTCGGCAGAGGTCCCGGTTTTGCTGTTGTTCCAGCGGGCATATTTGTCTTCCGTGCCAGCGGTTTCCCATCCGTGACGGGACGCTGCACCTTGCCCGCGGCCATAGCGGCGCAGCGAAGTGGCCGACTTGTCGTTGTTGCGGCGCGCGTCGTCACCAGCGGTGCGGTGGAAGTAGCCCGCCCAGTTTTCCTCGCCCGTCAAAAAGGTGCCCCACGGCGTGAGACCGGTACCGCAGTTGTTGATGGTGCCGCGTGTTTTTGTGCCGGTCGGAGAATACTTGGTGACCAGCAAGCGGTTACCGCGTGCCGGGCCGGAGATTTCGATGTCGCTCTGCGGCGTCAGGCGGCGGTTGAATGGTGAACTGGCCAGGTAGTTCCACTTGTCGCCAGACTTGCGCACCTCGACGACTGCAATGCCGTGAATGGCTGTTTCCTTGTCCACTTCGGCGGCCGGTCGGGGCAGGCTGGCCTTGCCTCCATCGGTGTGAATGAAAAAAGAAGTCAACTTTTCGTCGGTCGTGGCTTCGTGGTTGATGGCGAGCAGGCCGCGGCTCACGGATGAGCGCGAGGGCTGACCGCTTTCGCTCAGGCCAAACCACTCCATGCCATCGTGATGGTCGCCAGCACGTTTATCGAAATCAGCGTCGGAGCCATCGTTTTTAAAGGGGGTTGCGTTGCCCAGAATCGGGTCACCCAGGGCGTAAATGATTTCTACCTTGTAGCCCGGTGGCACGCTGACGACGTCGGCCAGGCTTTTGGCGACTGCCGGGAACCCAAGGAGTTTTTCGCCAGGCAATGCCATGGAGTGGGTCATTGCATCGCCAGCGCCGGTTGCGCAACCGGTCAACGCGGCGCCACCCAACACGGCGGATGCAGCAGCGCTTGCGCCCCCGCGCAGCATGTTGCGGCGGCTGAGGCGAGCACTCAGGACCGAGTCAAAGGTGGGGTTGGATGTGGTGTTGGAGTCTTCGTTGTTGAAGATATCGGATGGGCGTGGAGGGGTGTGCGTCATTTTTTATATTTCAGAGAGGGTTGATAAATCGGAGCCTGCAAGGCATCAAGGCGTCGACAGTCTGAAGCACGGGCATGACAAATCGGTGACAGACAAGGCGTCTCCATCCGTTTCGAGCATCCGTCATTTGTCATGGAAGTGCCATTCAAATGACATGTCCGCGTCACTTCCACTGCGCAAAATTACGCCACAGCATGACCTGGAGTGCTCAATGACATTTGATCTCGACACCGATAAGCAATCTACCTATAGACAGGCCTTGTTCGATGCGCACGATTTTTATGCGCAGTGTCTGCGCGTTTTGCGGTGTACAGCCAAAGCCATGGCTGCGAGTCCCGGTGGTTTGAGGTATCGGCCGGGGGCCCACCCCTGGCTTGACGGTCTCCCGGGTGCCGGCACCATGTTGCCGGGCGCGCCGCGACGGTTGTGTCGGGCAAATTATTCAAATGCCGTTAAGTGAAATTCAACATTCCATCAGTCCTTGCAACGGGTTTTTTTTACAGCGTTTTCACTTGATTTATCGAAAGACAACAAGGAGTCCACCATGAAAGAACTGCCCAATCCCACCTTTGCATTGTCGCCAGTCGCAATGCCACGGGGGTTACTTCATCAAAGCTCTCATGCTCCCCTTCCAGCCGCTGTTCAAGGGCCTGTCTTGGGGAAAATCCAGGTCAGCTGGGCCAGGCACCAGGATGAGGTCCGGCAGGCGCAGCGTCTGAGGTATCAGGTCTTCGCGCTCGAGATGGGCGCGACACTGCCCAACACCTTACCCGGTCACGACATCGACCTGTTCGACGATTTCTGCGAGCACCTGCTGGTTCGCGACGAAGCCACGCAGGAGGTCATCGGTACCTACCGCGTGCTGACGCCTACCCAGGCGAAACGCGCCGGAAGCACGTACAGCGACACCGAGTTCGACCTAACGCGCCTGCGGTTCTTGCGGCCACGCATGGTCGAGCTGGGCCGCAGCTGCGTGCATGCCGATCACCGCCACGGCGGTGTGATCCTGGCCTTGTGGGGGGCGCTGGCCGAGTTCATGGCACGCAACCAGCTCGACACCATGATCGGCTGCGCCAGTATTCCGATGCAGCACAGTGGTGCTTCGATGGGCCAGGCCGCTGCCAGTATCTGGCGCCAGGTCCGCCAGGCGCATCTGGCCCCGATCGAGTTTCACGTGACGCCGCGCCTGCCGTTGCCGATAGACCGGCTTGATGACTCGCTGGATGTTGAACCGCCTGCGCTGATCAAGGGTTATCTGCGGCTCGGGGCCAAAGTACTGGGCCCACCGGCCTGGGACCCGGAGTTCAACTCGGCCGACCTGCCCATGATGATGCGCATTGCCGATTTGCCGCCCCGCTACCGCAAGCACTTCTCGGGCAAGGGGGATTGATGCGCACGCTGTTTGACAAGTTGGGGCCCCTGAATCAAGGTTATCTGCCGGAAGGCGGCGACGACCATGACGAAGGTCTGTTGCGCAAGCGTTACCGCACTATCTTCATTTCGGACTTGCATCTCGGTACGCCGGGTTGTCAGGCTAGCGCGTTGCTTGATTTCTTGAAAGCACATCCGAGCGACTACCTGTATCTTGTGGGCGATATCGTGGACGGCTGGCAGTTGCGGCGCAAATGGTACTGGCCGCAGTCGCACAACGACGTGGTTCAAAAACTACTCAGGCGTGCGCGCAAGGGCTGCCGCGTAATCTATGTGCCCGGTAACCATGATGAATTTGCGCGTGAATTTATTGGTCACCAGTTTGGCGGCATTGAGGTTATTGACGAGGCGGTTCACACCACGGCCGATGGACGCCGGCTCTGGGTGGTCCATGGCGACTACTTCGACGCTGTGGTGCAGTGCGCCAAATGGCTGGCCATCGTGGGAGACAACCTTTATGAATTCACTCTCAAGCTCAACCGCTACCTCAACGGCCTGCGAGCGCGCATGGGCCTGCCGTACTGGTCGCTTTCCGCTTACCTCAAGCAAAAGGTCAAGAGTGCGCTGAATTACGTCACCGACTTTGAGGTGGCTGTGGCCAACGAAGCGCGCCGGCGCGGTCACCAGGGTGTGGTTTGCGGCCACATTCACCGGGCCGAGGTGCGCGACATCAACGGCGTGCTTTACTGCAACGACGGCGACTGGGTCGAAAGCCGCACCGCGCTGGTCGAGCATTACGACGGCAAGCTGGAGTTGCTGCACTGGGCACCCGCCCACGAGACTCAGGGCCGTGGCCATGTTGCCGCCATGGTGACTGCATGAAGATCGCGCTGATCACCGACGCCTGGCTGCCGCAAGTCAACGGGGTTGTCACCACGCTGGTCGAACTCGTACGCGAACTGGAAGCCCTGGGGCACCAGGTCGAGGTGGTCCATCCGGGCTTGTTCAAAACGCGTCCTTGCCCCGGCTACGCCGGCATTGACCTGGCGGTGCGTCCCAAAGCACTGCTGCGTGAAAAGCTCGACAAGTTTGCGCCCGAGGCCGTGCACATCGCCACCGAGGGGCCGCTGGGCTGGGCTGCGCGCAGTTATTGCGTCAAGCGTGGCCTGCGTTTCACCACCGCCTTTCACACCAAGTTTCCCGAGATTCTCAACGCTGCCCTGAAAATTCCGCTTTCCTGGGGGTATGCGCTGTTCCGGCATTTCCACAAACCTTCTGCGGGGGTGATGGTGCCTACACAGGGTGTGCTGCGCATGCTTGAGAAACGCGGGTTCCGCAATTTGCGCAACTGGACACATGGTGTGGATACGCAGTTGTTTTCATATCAGCCGGAGGCGCGCCTGTATCCGCGCATGGGCACGCTGGTCCGGCCTGTGTCTCTGTTTGTGGGGCGGGTGTCTTATGAAAAGAACATTGAAGCTTTTCTGGGGCTGGATATTCCCGGCACCAAGGTGGTTTGCGGCGTCGGGCCGCTGGAAGCTTCGCTGAAAGAGCGCTACCCGCAGGTGCGCTGGCTCGGCGTACTGCCCAGGGATGAGTTGGCCAGGGTTTATGCCGCCGCCGACGTGTTTGTTTTTCCCAGCCGCTCCGAAACTTTCGGTCTGGTCATGCTCGAGGCCATGGCCTGCGGCACACCGGTGGCAGCCTACCCTGTGGATGGCCCGCTGGAAGTGCTGGGAAAACCTGACGGCAGCTGTCATGGCGGTGTCATGCAGGATGATTTGAAACAAGCCTGTTACAGCGCAATGGCCGTGCCACGCCATGCGGCACGAGCCCGAGCGCTGGATTTCAGCTGGCTGCAGGCGGCCCGGCTTTTCGAGGGCAACCTGGTGTCTGCCCACGAAAAGGCCAGGGGCGGTGAACTTCTTGCGGCACAGGCACGCGCATGAAAGGGTTGTCATGCCTTTGTCACGCATTTGTCATCAAGTCGGCGCACACTGACAAGTCAAACAGATGACAAAAAACACTTTGCCCGGTATGTTTCAGAATTCTTCCTCTCCCCCCATGGATCCGGCTGTGCCGCCAGCAGCGACCGTTGAATTTCTGGACCGCGACCACAGCATCCTGGCCTTCAACGAGCGGGTGCTGGACTGGGCCAAGCGTGCGGAGGTGCCTTTGCTGGAGCGGCTGCGCTTCCTGTGCATTGTTTCCTCCAACCTGGACGAGTTTTTCGAGGTTCGCGCTGCCCCGCATCTGACCGCCGCGCAGGCCGGGGAGCAGAAGGGCGCCTACACCTCGGCTTCCTTCGAGGCGCTGGCCGGAGCCGCGCATGACATGGTGGCGCGGCAGTACTCCCTGTACAACGACGAACTCATGCCGCTGTTTGAAAAGCAGGGCATCAAAATTGTCTCGCACGGTGAGCGCAACAGCGCGCAGCGGCAGTGGGTCCAGGCCTATTTCGAGCGAGAGGTCCGGCCTCTTCTGATCCCGGTTGGACTGGACCCTTCGCATCCGTTTCCGCAAGTGGCCAACAAGTCGCTCAATTTCATTGTCCGTCTGGGCGGGCACGATGCTTTTGGACGCGAGAACGACATCGCCATCGTCAAGGTGCCGCGGGTGTTGCCTCGCCTGATCCGCATGCCCGACAAGGTGGCGGGTAAACGCACCTGTTTCGTGTCGCTTTCCAGCGTGATCCGCGCGCATCTGGGCGAGCTGTTTCCCGGCCGTGAGGTTGGCCAGTTCTCGCAATTCCGCGTGACGCGGCACTCCGACCTGGCGGTGGACGAGGATGACGTCAAGAACCTGCGCACTGCGTTGCGTCTGGGCCTGGAGCAGCGGCATTACGGCCAGGCTGTCCGGCTGGAGGTGTCGGCTGGGTGCTCCAAGCACCTGTCGGACTTTCTGCTGAGCCAGTTCAACCTGCCGGAAGCATCGCTGTACCGCGTGCATGGCCCCGTCAACCTGGTACGCCTGACCCAACTGGTGGATCTGGTCAACGATCCGCGCCTGCTGTTTCCCCCGCACAAGGGCTGCTATCCGACGCAGCTGGTGCCGGGCGAGTCGTTTTTTGAACGGCTCAAGCGCGGCGACGTTTCCGTCCACCAGCCCTTTGAGAGCTTTGACGGGGTGCTTGATTTCCTGCGCGAGGCCATCAATGACCCTCAGGTGTTGGCCATTCGACAGACCATATATCGCACCGGCACCGATTCCGAAATGATGGTGTTGTTGCGTGAGGCGGTGCGGCGCGGCAAGGAAGTCATGGTGGTGCTTGAGCTCAAGGCGCGTTTTGACGAAGAAGCCAATATCAACTGGGCCGAAATGTTGGAGTCGATAGGCGCGCAGGTGGTGTATGGCGTGGTCGGGCTCAAGACGCACGCCAAGATGCTGCTGGTGACGCGCCGCGAAGGCCAGCATCTCAGGCGCTATGCGCATTTGTCCACGGGCAATTACAACCCCAAGACTGCCCGCCTGTACACCGATTTGAGTTACTTCACCGCTGATCCGGCGTTGACGGCAGATGTGGACAACGTGTTTGTGCACCTGGCCAGCCAGAGCAAATTACCCAAGCTCAATCGCCTGTGGCTGGCGCCGTTTCAGCTGCATAAAAAGCTGATTGAAAAAATCGATGCGCTGGGCGAGGCGGCGGCCGGCGGCAAGGACACGCGTATCGTCGCCAAGATGAATGCGCTGACCGATGAGGCTCTGATGCTGGCACTTGTGCGGGCCGGACAGCGCGGCGTCAAGATTGATCTGGTGGTGCGCGGCGCCTGCATGCTGCCGGCCGGTGTGCCGGGCGTGACCGACAACATCCGCGTGCGTTCCATCATTGGCCGCTTTCTTGAGCATTCGCGTGTTTTTTATTTCCGTTGCGAGGAAGACGAGGCACTGTATCTCTCCAGTGCCGACTGGATGAACCGCAACATGTTCAGGCGGGTCGAACTTGCCTGGTCCGTCACCGACCCGCTGCTGCTCAGGCGCATCGTGGACGAATGCCTGGTGGCTTACCTGCACGACAGCCGGGACGCCTGGGACCTGCAGGCCGATGGCAGCTATCTGCGGGTTGGGGCCAGCGGCTCCGCGGAGCAGCACGGCGCCCAGCAGGCATTGATGGCCCGTTACTCGGCCGGTGGCGCCGTCACACGGAGCTAAGCCTTGGACCTGATCCTGTGGCGCCACGCTGAAGCCGAAGAGTTGACTGCAGACTCTCGCGATGCGAGCGACCTGGAGCGATCATTGACTTCGCGCGGGGAAAAGCAGGCGGCACGGATGGCCAGCTGGCTGGACAGGCAATTGCCCGAGCGGACACGCATCCTGGTGAGTCCGGCACGCCGCTGTGAACAGACGGCACTGGCGCTGGGCCGCAAGTACAAGGTGCGCGCGGAGCTTGGTCCCGACGCGCCTCCTTCGCAGCTGCTGGAGCTGGTGCAATGGCCGATCAACAAGTTGCCTATTCTTGTGATTGGCCATCAGCCCACGCTGGGTCAGGTGATCTCGCAGTTACTCGGCCTGCGGGAAGAGGAGTGCGCGGTCAAGAAGGGCGCACTTTGGTGGTTGCGCGCGCGCGACCGTGAAGCGGTTTTGCAGACCGTGGTGGTGACGGTGCAGTCGCCGGAACTGCTTTAAGGGCTAATAAGCCTTAGGCCGCGGGCCGGCCGGTCTTGATCGCCGGCACTTGGTCCAGTGCCGACAGAAAGGCTGTGTCGCTCATGGCGGCCAACGCCTTGATACCGGCTCGCAGTAATTCGCTTTTCTTCACAGGACGGGTCAGCCGGGCGGCGCGCTGCTTGAGTTCGTCAAGCACCACATACTCGGCCTTGGGTACGGTGAAGCTGTCGCGGACCAGCTTGGGCTTTTTTGTCTTTACCGGTTTTTCCACCTTGGTCACCGGGGATGGTTTGGCTGCGGGCTTTTTGGCTATGGCAGTTTTGCTGACCGGCTTGGGTGTTGCCGCTGGGCGAGTCGGTGCCGGTTTTTTTGCCGGCGCTTTTTTGGCGGTGGTGCTTGTTTGTTTGCGGGGAGCCGCTGCTTTTTTCGTGGTTGCCATGGGTGATGTCCTTTTGGTTAAACGGTTTATATAGTTTATACCGTTCAATTCGGGGAGGTCAATCCGGCAAATTTACAGGTTGGCCACAATCAATGTCCACGGCGTTTTTTGCCAGGCCACCACTTCTTCACGCAGCAAATGCGCTGACTGCGGATAAGCGGCTGCCCACCCGGTGCGGCAACCCAGCACGAACCGGTGGCTGTCCGCAGTGCTGTCGATCTGCATGCCCTTGAGGTCGGGGTCCCGGCGGGCATGGCACAGGATCACGGCCAGCCGCAGGCACAGCAGTTGTTGCACGAAGACAGGGTCTTCGAAGTCAACATCCAGCTTGCGCAGTTTTCCGCGGTGGCCCAGCACCAGCAGGCTCAGCCGGTGCAGTTCAGGCAGTGCGAAGCCTGGTGCGTCGGCATTGTCCAGGATGTAGGCGCCGTGCTTGTGATAGTCGCTGTGCGAGATGTGGCTGCCGATTTCATGGAGTTGCGCCGCCCAGTTCAGCTTGAGCTGTACACGGGCCAGTTCCGCCGGTGGCAGGGCATTGCTGGCCTGCTGGAACAAGGTGCGGGCCGTCTTGCTGACGCGTTGGGCCTGGGCCGCGTCCACGTCGAACTTGCGCGCGAGCCTCTGAACCGTGGTCGAGCGCAGGTCGGTGGTGTCGTGCTCGCGGTCCAGCAGGTCGTACAGCACGCCATGGCGCAGGGCGCCCTGTGCGGCCTGCATCTGGGTAATGTCCAACAGATCGAATACGGCCCGCAGCACACTGATGCCGCCGCCGATCACGGCCCGCCGGTCGTCCTTCATGCCTTCCAGCTTGAGGCGGTCTGCGCTTTGGGCCTTGAGCAGCCGGTCCAGCAACCAGTCCAGGCCTTCGCGGGTGACCAGGCCCTGCGGCCAGCCCCCTGCGCCCAGCACGTCGGCGACGGCGCCAACTGTGCCGGACGAGCCATAGGCGACCTCCCAGCTTCCGGCCGGGTACAGGTTGAGGGCTTCGTCGAGCACCGCCTTGGCGGCCACCTCGGCGGCATTGAAGGCCCGTGTATTGAATTGGCCCTCCGGAAAATACTTCATGGACCAGGCCACGCTTCCAACGCGATAGGACTCCATGACCAGCGCGTCCAGGCCCTTGCCCAGAATCATTTCGGTGGAGCGCCCGCCGATGTCGATCACCAGGCGGCGCTCATCGGACTGCGGCAGCATGTGCGCCACGCCTTGGTAAATCAGTCGGGCTTCCTCGCGGCCGGAAATTACGTCGATGGGAAATCCCAGCACGCGGTGCGCACCGGCAAGGAATTCGTCGCGGTTGCGCGCTTCACGCAGTGTTTGCGTAGCGACGGCACGGACTTCGCCTTTTTTGAAGCCCGCCAGGCGTTCCCCGAATCGCGCCAGGCACTCCCAGCCGCGTTGCATGGCTTCGGGTGTCAGGTTGCGGTCTTCGTCCAGGCCGTTGCCCTGGCGAACGGTTTCCTTGAGGTATTCGGTGCGGTGAATCCGCCCGTGGTCGAGGCGGCCTATTTCAAGGCGAAAGCTGTTGGACCCGAGGTCCACCGCAGCGAGGCGAGTTCCATTTTGCATGTAGGGGAGAGTGTGCGGCTGTTGGAGGCGCGACCAGCATAGCACTCGCGCGGGAGCCTCATGGGCTGGCGTTCATAGGCGGAAAGCGCGGACAGCCGGAGCCGTCCCGGGAATGGCAAAAGGCGCATTGTGCTGCCACCATGTGACCAGACTGTGAATCCTCCGGGAGTTGTGTACTTCAAAGGATGAACCCACCTTGAGGGGTAACTGGACTTGCCGCGCGTGGCAGTTGCCTGCCTCCAGATCGAGCGGCTGCGCCATTTCATGAACAAATCGAGCTGTAGCCGCCGTCCATACTGCGAAATCAGCTATTAAAAAGATAGCAATTCAGGGAAAAATGAAAACCAGCGGCGTGAAAATTTCTGTGTTTGTCACAGCTCGGTCACCTGGAAGTTGCAACATTGTGCGTTCCAACTCCGTAACCACACAATGAAATCTTCCCTGGGCCTGGGCAAGTACCGCGATCTTCTGTTCGCCATTCTCCTATTTATTGTCCTGGACTTGGGCATCCTGTTTTTCAACTTCTTTGCGTCCTTGCAGCTGGAGCGCGACGCCAGCCGCATCAATACTGCGGGTGAGCTTCGCATGCTCACGCAGCAGATCACCAAATCGCTGCTGACCCTGCAGGTTGAAAAAAAAGGAGAGCTTCCGATCCAGACCAGCATGGCCCAGCTGACCCAGGGAACGGGCGCCTTTGTTGAAGGTCTGGCGGGACTGAAAAACGCCATGAGCCGGGATGCCGAGTTCACCATCTTCGGGCTGAACCCGGATGATTTGCGTGACACCCTTCGAAAACTGGAGCGGGAATGGCTGCCGCTCAAGGAGAGCATTGACCCGGTGATCGCCGCGCAGGACCCTACGCTTGAAGACACTGATATTGCCGCCACCAAGGCGGTGGCCCGCAACATTCGCCTGATGGCGCTCAGTGATGACCTCGCGACCGGTGTCGAGGCTGCGGCCAGAACCAAGACGGAACGCATGCGGCAGATTCAGGTGGCGGCCATTGTTCTTGCCCTGATCAATTTTGTTTACATCGTTTTCAAGTTTCTGCGACGCCTCAATGCCAGCGACCGCGTGGCGGACGCGGCCCGTCAGGAAACCGATGACATCCTGAAAACGGTGTCCGAAGGTTTGCTGCTGGTGCGCTCCGATGGCAGTGTGGGCACCCAGCTTTCAGCGTCGGTACACAAACTGTTTATGCGCGAGATACGGCCGGGGGAGGACTTCCGCCAATTGCTGCGTAGCGTGTTGACGCCGGAGCGGGCCGAAGAGGCGCAGAGTTACCTGGAGCTGCTGTTTGACCCCAAGGTCAAACCGGCCTTGCTGACGCAACTGGACCCGTTGAAAGATGTGGAGGTCACCGCACCAGGCGCTTCCGGCGCAGTCCGGTTCCTGACATTCCAGATCACGCAGCTGCGCGAGGCGGGCCGCATCAAGGAACTGCTGGTGACCGTGTTTGATGTGACACGGAAAGTCCAGCTGGAGCGCGAGCTGGCAGCGACCCAGGAGGCTGCGAAGAGCGATGTGGAAGACCTGATACGTGTGCTGGAGCAGGAGCCACTGCTGCTGCAGGAGTTCCTGCTCGGTGCCCGTGCCAGGCTGGCGGACCTGAACCAGTCCATGCGCACCGTCGGGCGGCGCCCCGAGGCCTACCGGGCCCTGGTCGATGATGCAGCACGGCTGATCCACGGCATCAAGGGCGAGGGCGCCGCGCTCAGCCTCACGGCCATCGCGCGCCAGTGCCATGAAATGGAAAATGCACTGGCACCCCTGCTCAAGCGTCGTGACCTGTCCGGTGAAGACCTGATTCCGATCGTGTTTGAGCTCTCCAAGGTACAGGACCAGGCTGAGCGCCTGCACCGGGTGTTTGCACGCATTGGCCAGGCATCGCCTGCGGTCCAGCAGGATGAGCCGCGCCTGCTGGACGCCATGGTCGGCAATCTCCGGTCGCTGTCGGAGCGCGTAGCGCTTTCGCTCGGCAAGCAGGTTCGCTTGACCGCCTACGTCAACGAGACGGTTTTGCCCGCCGGGGTGGAGCAGGTGTTGCGCGAGGCGCTGCCGCAACTGGTTCGCAACGCGGTGGTCCATGGGATTGAATTGCCGCTGGAGCGTCAAAAACTCAGCAAGCCACCCGTAGGTGAACTTCGGCTGGATATCGGGCGAGCCGAGGACGGTGCCATCCAGGTGACCTTGAGCGACGACGGGCGCGGGATCATGGTTCCCGAGGTCCGGCAGCGCGTGGCTCAACTGCGGACCGACGCCACCCAGCTGACCGACAGCCAGGTGCTCGGGTTTATTTTTGACCCCCATTTTTCGACAGCCAGCGAAGTGACTGAACATGCGGGCCGTGGCGTGGGCCTGTCCCTGGTCAAGCAGATTGCGGAGAAGGCTGGAGCCAAATTGAGGGTGATGACCCGGCCCAACGTATCTACACAGTTTGTGCTCAAGTTTGGGGTGGTGTCATGAAGACCAGAAGCCTGATGGTGGTGGACGATTCCATGATCTTCCGCAACCGGATCGCCCGGCTGGCGACTGACCAGCGCCTTCCCGGAGTCACGGTGGTTGCTTTGGCCGGAGACGGCAGCCAGGCCATTGCGCAAGCCAAGCTGCACAAGCCGGACTTTGTCACGATGGACTTGACCATGCCTGTGATGGACGGCCCGGCTTGCCTGGAGGCCCTGCGTACGGTACTGCCGGATGCGCGTGTCCTGGTCGTGTCGGCGCTGAGTGACCGGGCCACCGCACTGAAGGCCATGACCAAAGGAGCCCACGGGTTTTTGCTGAAACCTTTTTCGGATACGCAATTGGTCGAATCCCTGCAGGAGTTGATGGCATGACAACCAACCGGCTTAAAGTCGACGACATCAAGATTTTTTCCGATGCAGCCATGGCTTTTTTCTCCCAGACCACCGGGCACAAGGCGGCCGTTCGAACGGCCTATCTGCTGGAGGGGGCTGAGACGGTGGTCTGGAATGATTTCCAGGGGCGCATCGAACTCGGCGGGCATTACCGCGGCAGCGTCACCTTCTCGGCGCCCCGGGGTCTGCTGACGCATCTGCTGTTGACCATGGGAGAGAGCAGCTACACCGATGCCAGCCACCGCGATGTAGTCGGCGAGATCACCAACCAGATGTCAGGTTACGCACGGCGGCATTTTGGCGAGGCTATGGATATCTCGCCACCTCGTGTGATCACGCAAGGCGAGGGCGTAGCACCCCCCGGTTTTGCGGCGGCACCTTTCGTGATTCCCATGTTGTGGGACCGGTATGAGGCGCATCTGGTGGTGCGCATGGGCAAGGCCGGCTCAGCCTAGGAGGCTGCACGGCAGAAGGAGCGCCGGCTGCAAAGCGGCCGCGACGGCCCATTTTTCACCGGATTTTTGCCCCATAGCTACGGCTATGGCGCTGCAAACCCGGCAAAAACTGTGCTCGCCGGGGCCACTTTTCGCTTCGACGCCTTCTGCCGCGCAGACTCCTAGTCCGTCTGTCCGGGCATCTGTTTTTTTGCGCTTTGAGCTTGCGGGATTTCATGGTTTTGTCACGCCTTTGTCACGCGGGCCCTTGAAACTACGCCTTGTTACCAACCTACTACAGGAGATTCCGGAAATGAAGTTCGCATTTACAGCCCCCCTGATCACGCTTGCCCTGCTCGCCGGCTGCGCCACCGGCCCTGCCGTGCCCACGGGCATGAAAGCAGGCCAGTTTGTCACCTTCAATTGCGAAGGTGGCAAGAGCTTCCAGGCACGTGCTGCCGCCGACGGCTCCACGGTGCGCGTACGTTATGACGGTGGCTACGAACTGGACAACAAAGGCGCCGGCGTTTATGAATCCGACGGCTGGAAACTGGTGACACAAGGCCCCGGCGCAGCGGAACTGATTCACAACGGCAAAACCATTCAGAAGAACTGCAAGGCAGTCTGAGTTCTGTCACCGTTTTGTCATATTAGAGTCATAAACTTCTCCCAGTGCTTCTTACTTTCCTGAAAGGAAAATCATGAAATCTACCCCTCTCAAATCCCTGCTGGCCACCTCTGCGTTGGCTTTTCTGGGCGCCATGCCCGCGCTTGGCCTGGCCCAAGTCGTCAAGATTGACGGCTCCAGCACGGTGTATCCCGTGACCGAAGCGGTTGCCGAAGAGTTCCAGAAGGCCAACAAGGGCCTGAAGGTCACTGTCGGCGTGTCCGGCACGGGCGGTGGCTTCAAGAAGTTCTGCCGCGGCGAGATTGATATCTCCGACGCCTCGCGACCAATCACGGCTTCTGAAATGGCCGACTGCAAGAAAATTGGTGTCGAGTACGTCGAGCTGCCAGTGGCTTTTGATGCGCTGACCGTTGTGATCAATCCCAAGAACACCTGGCTCAAGCAGGCCACGGTCGCCGAGCTGAAAAAAATGTGGGAACCCGCAGCCCAGGGCAAGATCATGCGCTGGAATCAGATCAACCCGACATGGCCTGACCAGCCGATGAAGCTGTTCGGTGCAGGGTCCGACTCCGGCACCTTTGATTACTTCACCGAAGCCATCGTGGGCAAGTCCAAGTCCAGCCGCGGCGACTTCACGGCCTCGGAAGATGACAATGTGCTGGTGCAGGGCGTTGCAGGCGACGTCAATGCCATCGGTTACTTCGGCTATGCGTACTACGCAGAAAATACCGGCAAGCTCAAGGCCCTGCCCATCGTCGAAAAAGAAGGTAAGCCTGCCGTCTCGCCAAGCGCTGAAACAGTGATCAAGGGTACTTACCAGCCGTTGGCCCGTCCGATTTTCATCTACGTGAATGTCAAATCGCTGGCCAAGCCTGAAGTCAAGAAGTTTGTGGACTTTTACATGACCCATGGTGCCAAGATGGCCGCAGAGGTCAAGTACGTTCCCCTGCCGGCCAGCGTGTATGCCTCGAACGTGAAGCACATCGCCGAAGTCAGGAAAGGCAGCGTTTTTGGCGGTAAAAACGAAGTGGGTATCAGCATCGAAGAGCTGGCCAAGCGCGAAGCGAAGCTTTAAGCCTATTTACCCAACGGCTTGAACATGAGCTGCCTGCTGGCTTCCCCCGAAGCTTCAGGCAGCTTTTTTGTAGAGCTGCTTTCATGAAACGAAACCTACAATGAGCGCCTCCACCACTTCGGACCGCATTGTGATCGCTGAACGACTGACGGGCGCTGCCCGCCTCGCCGAACTTGCGCAAATCAAGGCTGCACGCAAGCGCAAGGACCACATCATCGAGTTTGTGCTGCTCATGGCAGCCTGTGTCTCGGTATTCACCACCTTGGCCATCGTTTATATCCTGGTCAAGGAATCGCTCTCTTTTTTCAGTCATGTCCCGCTTTGGACCTTTCTGACCGATACGCAATGGACGCCGTTGTTCGACGACGCGCACTTCGGCATCATCGTGCTGCTTTCGGGCACGCTGTCGAGCTCGCTGGTCGCCTTGGCCATTGCGATACCGCTGGGAACCATCATCGCGATTTATCTGTCCGAGTTTGCCAACCATCGCCTGCGCGAGGTGCTCAAACCCGTGCTTGAGTTGCTGTCTGGTGTGCCGACGATTATTTACGGCTTTTTTGCCCTGCTGGTCATCACGCCGCTGCTGCAAACGATCTACCCCGACCTGCCCACATTCAACATCCTCTCGGCGGGCATTGTGATGGGCATCATGATCATTCCCTATGTGTCGTCCCTGTCCGAAGACGCCATGCGCGCGGTGCCCATGAGCCTGCGCGAGGGGTCTTACGCCATGGGTGCCACACGGTTCCAGACGGCCACCCGGGTGGTGGTACCGGCCGCGTTCTCCGGTATTGCGTCGGCTTACATCCTGGGTATCTCGCGCGCTGTGGGCGAGACCATGATTCTCGCGGTGGCGGCTGGCATGCAGCCCAACCTGACGCTCAATCCGCTGGAGCCCGCAGCCACCATCACGTCGTTCATCGTGCAGGTGGCGTTGGGTGATTTGCCGCACGGCAGCGTGGGTTATCAGACCATTTTTGCGGCAGGTTTGACGCTCATGCTCATTACCCTGATGTTCAATCTCTTGGGCCACTGGATGCGCCGCAAATATCGGGAGGCCTATTGATATGAATCCCAATGTCAAACGCACGGATGAACTCCGCGCCATTATCAAGTCGCACAAGCGCTGGGACATTATTTTTGGCTTGATGGGCCTGGCTGCCATCGCACTGGCCATCCTGACCCTGATGGCCCTGTTTGCGGAAATGGTCATTGAGGGTTTCCCGCGCCTGTCTTCGGGGTTCTTCACCAACTTTCCGTCACGCAGGGCAGGAGAAGCTGGCATCCTGTCGGCCTGGGTCGGCTCCTTTTTCGTGATGATTGTCACCGCGCTGTTCGCCATTCCGGTCGGTATTGCCAGCGCGATTTACCTGGAAGAGTACGCGCGCAAAAACTGGTTCACCGATGTGATCGAGATCAACATCAGCAACCTGGCCGGCGTGCCTTCGATTGTTTATGGTCTGCTGGCGCTTGGCCTCTTTGTCTACACCTTCGGCTTTGGGCAGAGTATCCTGTCAGCCGGTTTGACGCTGGCCCTGCTGATTCTGCCCATCGTGATCGTGACGACACGTGAGGCGCTGCGGGCCATTCCCCAGACGGTGCGCGAAGGCGCTTATGCCTGCGGCGCCACCAAGTGGCAGGTGGTCAGCGACCACCTGGTGCCTTATGGCATGCCGGGCATCCTGACAGGCGTCATCATCGGGCTGTCACGGGCCATCGGTGAGACGGCACCCATCATTACTATTGGTGCGCTGACCTTCATTGCCTTTTTGCCGCCCGTGCCCTTCGCCGGTGATCCCGCGGCGGGCCTGTTTGACTGGCTTTTCTCACCGTTCACCGTCATGCCCATCCAGATCTTCAACTGGACCTCGCGGCCCGACCCGGCCTTCCATGCCAACGCCGCTGCGGCCAGTCTTGTCCTCGTGTTCCTGACCCTGGGCATGAACGGCCTGGCCATCTGGCTGCGTTATCGCCTTCGCAAGAACATCAAGTGGTAATTCCTCAGAGAACACACAACACCATGCCATCTACCATCACGCTTCCCCAGAACGCCCCCGGGCTCAAGGCTCAGTCCAAGAATCTTGATTTTTATTACGGTGCCTTCAAAGCCCTGAAGGGTGTGAGCATGCCGATATACGAGAACCGTGTGACGGCCCTGATCGGGCCCAGCGGTTGCGGCAAATCAACTTACCTGCGTTGCTTCAATCGCATGCATGACCTGTACCCGGGCCACCGCTACGACGGAAAGATCGAGCTCTACCCCGACGATGTGGATATCCTGGACCACGCGGTGGACCCCATCGAGGTTCGCATGCGTATCTCCATGGTGTTCCAGAAGCCCAATCCTTTTCCGAAATCCATCTTCGAAAACGTGGCTTACGGCCTGCGTGTGCGTGGTGAAAAATCGGAGAGCTACCTGGAAGACAAGGTGGAGGCCGCGCTCAAGGCCGCGGCCATCTGGAACGAGGTCAAGGACCGGATAACCGAGTCGGCCACCAACCTGTCCGGCGGCCAGCAACAGCGCCTGTGTATTGCGCGCTCGCTGGCGACCGACCCCGAAATCATCCTGTTTGATGAACCCACGTCGGCCCTGGACCCTATTGCCACCGGCAGCATCGAGGAGCTCATCGGCGAGCTGAAGAACCAGGTCACGATCCTGATCGTGACGCACAACATGCAGCAGGCAGCCCGCGTGTCCGACTACGTTGCGTATATGTACCTGGGCGAGATGGTGGAGTACGGTGTCACCAACGACATCTTCATGAAGCCCAAGCGGCAGGAAACGGAAGACTACATTACCGGAAGGTTTGGTTGATCATGAGTGATAAACATCTGTCCAGCCAGTTCGACAGCGAACTGACCAGCGTCTCCACCCGTGTCATGGAAATGGGCGGGCTGGTGGAATCCCAGATCCGTAATGCCGTCTATGCGCTTGCCCAGTTCAGCGCCGAAGCCGCGGCCCAGGTCACCGATATGGAGACACGTGTCAATGCAATGGAAGTGGACATTGACAAGGAGCTGTCTTCCATCATTGCGCGCCGCCAACCCACGGCCCGCGATTTGCGCCTGCTGATCGCCATCTCCAAGACCACCGCCAACCTGGAACGCGCAGGCGACGAAGCGGAAAAAATTGCACGAATGGTGAAGTCCATCATCGACAGCGGAGCCGCCCGTACGTTGCCGTCTTCCGAGCTGCGCATCGCTGCCGACCTGGCCTCCGGCTTGTTGCGCAAGGCGCTCGATGCCTTTGCCCGGCTTGATGTGAACGTGGCCGTGTCCATCCTCAAGGAAGACGATGCCATCGACAAGGAATTCGACGGATTCGTGCGAAAACTGATCACCTACATGATGGAGGATCCGCGCACCATTTCGTCCAGCCTGGATCTGTTGTTTGTGGCCAAGGCCATAGAGCGCATCGGCGACCACGCCAAAAACATCGCCGAGTTCATTATCTATGTGGTGAAAGGTGCGGATGTCCGTCACACCTCCATGGAGACCATCGAATCCGTGGTTCGCTAACTGTAAATGCTGTGCCGATGAAAACTGTGCCTCGAGTCCTGGTTGTTGAAGATGAGCCGGCCATCGCCGAGCTCATCTCTGTCAACCTTCGCCACAACGGATTTCAGCCGATCTGGGCGATCGATGGCGACGCCGCCCAGCGCGAGCTGGAGGCGGTGTTGCCGGATGTGATCTTGCTGGACTGGATGTTGCCGGGGCAGAGTGGTCTTTCCCTTGCAAAAAAATGGCGATCCCACGCCCGCACAAAGCAGGTTCCGATTCTCATGATCACCGCGAGAGGCGATGAGCCAGACAAGATCGCTGGCCTGGATGCCGGGGCGGACGACTACATCACCAAGCCTTTCTCTACACAAGAGCTGCTGGCCCGCATTCGCGCCGTGCTCAGGCGCCGGGCGCCCGAGACGGTGAATGACAGTGTGGCAGTTGGTGCGCTGGTGCTCGATGCGGCCACCCACCGCATTTCCTTCCAGAACCAGGAGCTCAAGCTGGGACCGACGGAATTCAAGTTGTTGCATTACCTGATGAAACACGTGGAGCGGGTTCACAGCCGGGGCCAACTGCTCGACAAGGTCTGGGGCGATCATGTGTTTATTGAGGAACGGACCGTGGACGTTCACGTCAAGCGCCTGCGCGAAGCCTTGGGGCCTGCCGGATCCTTGGTGGAAACGGTGCGCGGTGCGGGCTATCGCCTGACGGCCCGTCCCCGGTCCCAGTGATGGAGGGTTTTTCCTTCACAATTCGCGCATGACGTGGCGCCTCTTCCGCTTTTTCCTGTTTCAGCTGGCCGGTGCCTTGTTGGGCCGGTTTCTCCTTCGCGGCGTTAGTCCGGTACAGGGCGCCGTCCTGGGCCTGCTGGCCGCGAGTTTGCTGTGGGTGCTGATCGACCTTCGGCGTGGCGCGAAACTCCTGCTGTGGCTTAAACGCGGTGAGACCGCCACTCCAGCAAGAGTGGATGGACTGTGGGGGGAGGTGGCTGACCGGATCTGGCGGCTGGTCAAAGCGCGCGAACGGAAAGTCGCTGACAGCGAGGCTCGCCTTGAGGAGTTTCTCGCGGCCATTCAGGCGTCCCCGAACGGGGTGATCTTGCTCGACAGGAGTCACCGCATCGAATGGTGCAACGAAACCGCTGCAGTCCATTTCGGGTTTGACCCGAAGAAGGATGTGATGCAGCACATCGGGAATCTTCTGCGGGATCCGCTTTTTGCAGGCTACCTCGCCGGCGAAGATTACTTGCATGAAGTCGTCATCCTTGGCCCCAGGAGCACGGCGAGCCGGCCGGTCAGGCTGGCCGTGCATCTGCACCGGTATGGAGAAGGGCGAAAGCTCCTGCTCTCGCGCGACGTTACCGCGCTGGAGCAGGCTGAAGCCATGCGGCGGGACTTCGTGGCCAATGTTTCGCACGAAATTCGCACGCCACTGACCGTGCTCACGGGTTTTGTGGAAACACTGCAGACCTTACCGCTCAATGAAGAGGAGCGCACCCGCTACCTCAACCTGATGGCCGCCCAGGCCGGTCGCATGCAGACTCTTGTCAATGACCTGTTGACGCTTTCCCGGTTGGAGGGCAGCCCGCCGCCGGGAGGCAAGGAGTGGGTGTCCGTGCATGCACTTCTGGCGCTTTGCGAACAGGAAGGGCGCGCATTGTCGACTGTGCTTACAGAACAGGGTGAAATGCTGCACGACCTTCAGGTTGAGGACGCAGAAGACGCAGAGATTGCCGGCTCACACGTTGAATTGCTTAGCGCAATGTCCAACCTGCTGAACAATGCCATTCGCTACACGCCTGCAGGCGGCCGCATCGAAGTCAAGTGGCAAAGGCTGCCCGACGGGCGTGCGGAGTTTTCCGTCAGGGATTCGGGGCCGGGCATCGCACCCGAACACATTCCGCGCCTGACCGAACGTTTCTACCGGGTAGACAGCAGCCGTTCACGGGAGACGGGCGGTACGGGTCTGGGTCTCGCGATCGTCAAACATGTGGCACAGCGGCACGGCGCGGAATTGGGCATTGACAGTCAGCCCGGCCACGGTTCACGATTTACGATTGTTTTTCCTGCTGCGCGGGTACGGCGACTTCCGGCTTGACGCCAACACGGGCGCTGTGCCGCACTGCGCGCCACAGCAACGCAGAAAAACACAGGGCCACAAGCCAGAGTGCGAATGTGCTGGCCATCCAGAAACTCTTTGCAGATTGCGTGGCCGCCCAAAAGCCGAGACCTTCATAGGCAAGCCGGTAACCCCCCAGAAGGCCCAATCCCCAGAGCAGAACGCTGTAAAGCACCAGCGGCGTCAGCGTGATGCGGTAGCAGCGCAGCAGGAAGGCGCAAACAGCCTGTACGGCGTCCGCCAGGTGGAATGCCGCCACCCAGAGCAAGAGGGCTGACGCTGCCTCGACGACCTGCGGACTTTTCGAGTAGAGACCGGCTAAAACATGGTTTGCTACTAAAAAAAGAGCACCAAAACCAATTGCTAAAAGGGCTGTGAGCCTGAATCCTATCCATGCGACGTGGCTGGCGAGGTCTGGGCGCGCGGCGCCTAGCCAGAAGGACACGCGAGCGCTACAGGCGATTGCTATCGAAAACGGCACCATGTACAGCACCGAGGCCGCGCTGGCGGCGATCTGGTGGCTGGCAGAAGCGACAGTGCCCAGACGTGCAATGAATACGGCCATCAGCGTGAAGGACGTGACCTCAACGAGATAGGCAAGGCCGCCCGGTATGCCCAGACGGGCGAACCCGCTGATCTGCTGCCAGTCAGGGGCTTCCATTTTTTGCCAGATCCGATAGGGCTGGTAGAAGGCCTGTGTGCGCAGCATGACAAGCGCAAGCAAGGCCAGCCCATAGTTAACGACCAGTGTGGCCCACGCACAACCCGCCACACCGAGAGCCGGCATTCCTGCGCCGCCTGCAACCAGCCACACCGACAACGGTACCTTGACTGCGAGTGCGCCTGTCTGCAACCAGGTGATCAGCAGCGGACGGCCCAGCGACTGGTTGAAAGTGCTGTAAGCACGAAACAGCAGGGAGGGCATCAATGCTGCAGCGAGCACGGCCAGGTAATGCTGGATCTCGCCTTGTAGTGCGACAGGCACTTCCGCCCAGCGCAAGAGAGGCCCCGGGGAAAGCAGGGCGGCCATGCCTGCCACGGTCAGGGCGCCGCACAGGTACAGGCTTTGCCGTACCGAGCGGCCCAGGTCTACGTGCCGCCGCGCACCGCGGAGTTCCGCCCAGATCGGCAGCAGAGCCTGCACGATGCCGATCAGGGCCACATAAACACTGATGTAAATGGCGGCCCCCACAGACAGAGCCGACAGTGCATGGTCGCTGTAGCGCCCTGCGATGACCGTATCGGCGACGCCAAAGGCCATGACGGCCAGTTGCCCCACCAATACCGTACCGGCGTGGTGGCCAATGACCTTGAGTTCGCTCACGGCCGGGTTTGCGCTGGCCTGGCGGCAGCCTGACTGGATGGCACGCTGACGCGTTTGTAGAGTGCTACGTTTTCGTTCTTGTCAGTAGGCCGGCGCAGGGTGGCAAGGTATGCCCAGTCCGGCATGTTGACCGCGGTGCTCAGCTTGTCCTGGGCATCAGCATCGACGACAAGGTAAGGGCATGCAGCTTGGCTCGCTGCCTGGCGTACATCCATGTGGCCGTGGTATTGAAAGGCCGCAATCTGCGCGCTGTTCAGACCAAAAACTTCGACGCAGGCCTGGGTGTTCACGCGGGCAGCTACTTGCCGTGACAGGGGAGCATAGCTGCGCGCATAGTCGAGCAGGGGCAGCCAGAGCGTCATGAGCAACAACCAGCACAGCGTGGCGCCACCCGCAGGCAACACCATGGATTTCCATACCGCGGCCCGCTGGCGGCCGGCCCGCCATTTGACCAGCCAGGCCCAGGCCAGGGTGGCCAGCGTCGCTGCCAGAAAGGCCAACCAGGAAAAACTCGGCTCGAAGCCTGGCGCCAGCTTGGCAACATTGGCCGCGGGCTGTCTCGGCATGCCGGTTTGCATGGCGATCCAGATCACCCAGATGATGATGGCGCAACCGGTAAAAAACAGCAGCGTGAACCAGTCGATCAGCGAGGCCACGCTGCGTTTGAGCGTGGGCAGGGCGAAAGCGGCAAGGGCGGCGAGCGGTGGCAGGCTCAGCAGCAGGCTGCGGTCCGACGCGGTGGTGGTCAATGTGGCGGCTACCGCTACAAGCGCAAACCATAAGGGCAGCGCCACGTGCCGGCTGGTCAACTGTTGCCGCCAGCGCCAGAGCGTCCACGCTGCCAGTGGCCAGGCAGGCCAGGTGAACCAGATCAGCAGGCGCCCCATGCTCCGCCACTCTTTACGGTCTGCCGGGCTTTCCAGTCCAGGAATCTCTATGCGCCATCGCCAGAGATTCATTCCGTAGGCCAGAGCGGCGACGGCCAGTGTCAGCCCGCCAGTAAGAATGACCCATCGCCAAGCATGGGCCTGAGTCTGCTTGTTTCCCCGCTCATCCCGGGTGCTGATCAGGGCGACCAGCGTGCTGCCCGCACCCAACATAACGGCGACCGTGGGGGCGCCACTCAGCGCCAGTCCTGCAAGGCCGAGAATGAGCCCTAGCGCTGGGCCCAACACCTTCCATGCATTGCGATAGGCGCTGGCTGCCACGGCATACAGAACAAGCGCAGTGAAACCCAGCTGCGCAAGGGCCGGCGTCGTTTCATGGGAGAGCTGGGCCAATCCAAGACTTGCGATCAGGGCCAACAGGGCCGCATCGGCAATGGCCCGGGCGTAGTCGACCGGGCTGGCTTCGCCACCAAAGGCGAAAGCCACAGGCTGGGCCTGCGGGCTGCGGGCAAGGTAATACACCGCGTACCAGGTCGTCAGGAGCGTCAGGGCCAGCAGAAAACCGAACGGAATACGTGCTGCAAAAGCAGGGTCGAGGAAAGGCAATGCCTTGATGGCCAGTGCGCCCAGCCAGTAGGGCAGCAGCGCTTCAAATTCACCGGCCTGTCCGAGCAGTTGTGGATGAAGCCAGCTGGTCGCGCCCGAGGCCAGGGCGCGCATGGTGCCGAAGGCTGCAAGATCGGCATTTTTCCAGGGGCCGCGGCCCAGGAAGCCGGGCAGTATGTAAGCCACACAGAACAGCAGCAGTGCGAGCCGTGGCAACCGGCGGACTGCAGACTGGGCAATGATGGCTGGGGATGGTTTATTCAAGGCAGATCAGGAAGACAGAGTGCCCGATTTTGGGGCAAAAAAAAGCAGCCTGAGCGTCAGGCTGCTTTTTTCATGTGTGCCGGAGAAAGTGTTGCAGCTTACTTGGAAGCTTCTGCAGCAGCATCCTTGGCAGGTGTTTTGCCAAAGCGGTTGCGGAATTTCTCGACGCGGCCACCCATGTTGTCCACGGATTTCTGTGTGCCGGTGTAGAAGGGATGCGACTCGCTGGACGTATCAAGCTTGTACAGAGGCAGTTCGCGACCGTCTTCCATCTTCACCATTTCTTTGGTGTTTGCGCAGGAGC
Organism: Polaromonas sp. A23; assembly: GCF_002001015.1. Classification (GTDB taxonomy): domain Bacteria; phylum Pseudomonadota; class Gammaproteobacteria; order Burkholderiales; family Burkholderiaceae_C; genus Polaromonas. Next base: position 64,140 of record NZ_MUNO01000024.1, read on the forward strand.
GGGTCACAAACTTGAAGTTGTTGGACATGTCCAGGAAACAAACTTCGCGGTAATTGGGGTGAATGCCTTCTTTCATGATCTTTCCTTGTTCGTTTCGGGAGCCACTCAAACCAGTTTTGAGCACTTTCCGTTAAGCCTCACATTATGCCATGGAATCAACCACTTAGCGCAATTTTGGAGGTTTTATGCCAGCCGGGGCCGTGGATCTAGCTTTGCCAGTCCGCAGGCGCAGCGGCCCCCTTGGGGGGGGGCAGGAAGCTACACGAAGTGAGCGACCGTGGGGGCTAACCACCCCTTCGCATCATGTCGAAGAACTCGTGGTTGTTCTTGGTGGCCTTCATGTTCTTGAGCATGAGCTCCATGGACTCGATTTCGTCCATGTTGTACATGAATTGACGCAGAATTCGCGACTTTTGGAGGATTTCGGGTGCAAGTAACAGCTCTTCCTTGCGGGTGCCGCTGCGGTTGAGGTGAATCGCCGGAAACACGCGCTTTTCGTACAGGCGGCGGTCCAGGTGGATTTCGCAGTTGCCGGTGCCCTTGAATTCCTCAAAGATCACCTCGTCCATGCGGCTGCCGGTATCGACCAGCGCGGTGCCGATGATGGTCAGGCTGCCACCTTCTTCAATTTTGCGGGCGGCGCCGAAGAAGCGCTTGGGTCGCTGCAGCGCGTTGGCATCGACGCCGCCGGTCAGGACCTTGCCGGAGGAGGGTAGCACGTTGTTGTAGGCACGGGCCAGGCGGGTGATGGAGTCCAGCAGGATCACGACGTCTTTACCCAGTTCGACCAGGCGCTTGGCGCGCTCGATCACCATTTCGGCAACGTGTACGTGGCGTGCGGCGGGTTCATCAAAGGTCGATGAGATGACTTCGCCGCGCACGCTGCGCTGCATCTCGGTGACCTCTTCAGGGCGCTCGTCGACCAGCAGCACCATCATGACCACTTCAGGGTAGTTGGCGGTGATGGCGTGGGCGATGTTCTGCATCATCACGGTCTTGCCGGACTTGGGCGGCGCCACCAGCAGGGCGCGCTGGCCCTTGCCGATGGGGGCGATGATGTCGATGATCCGGCTGGTCAGGTTTTCCTCGCCCTTGATGTCGCGCTCGAGTTTGAACTGCTCGCGCGGAAACAGCGGCGTCAAATTCTCGAACATCACCTTGTGCTTGTTGGCTTCGGGCGCGCCGTCGTTGACCTTGTCGAGCTTGTTCAGTGCAAAGTAGCGCTCGCCGTCCTTCGGGGTACGCACTTCGCCTTCGATCATGTCGCCGGTGTGCAGGTTGAAGCGGCGGATCTGGCTCGGGCTGATGTAGATGTCGTCGGTGGATGCGGTGTAGCTCGAGTCCGGCGCCCGCAGGAAGCCGAAGCCGTCCGGCAGCACTTCGAGCACGCCGTCGGCGACGATGGTTTCACCCGTTTTGGAGCGTTTCTTGATGATGGCGAACATCAGCTCCTGCTTGCGCATGCGGCCGACGTTTTCGATCTCGAGTTCTTCGGCCTGCTTGAGGACTTCAGACACGTGCAGTGCCTTGAGTTCGTTTAAATGCATGGGGAAACCTTGCGTGAAGTCAACTCCTCGCGGAGTTCAGATAAAAACGGGGGAGGTTTGAAAGGAAAGCTAGAGGCGCTTCACAAACCGGGAACTCGAACCAACCGGCAGCGGCCAGTCAGCGAACAGGGTCATTATGACAGGAAATTAGGGGGGAATCTTGGGGC
>NZ_MUNO01000013.1 GCF_002001015.1 Polaromonas sp. A23
CCCAGGCCGTTGATTGTGTAGGTCTGTCTTCCAGCAGCGTCGTACAGGTTGAAGGTGAGGTGGTCGTTGTTGGCCAGGTTGGGCACCGGCAGCGCCGCTACCTTGGTGCCCACTGTGGCGCTCATCGTGGCCAGTTCGCTGGCCGTGAGCGCGCTGCCCGTGATCACGTCCGTGATGCTGCTCGGGCGTGTGCCGTAGCCTATCGTCTGCGCCACCGAGCCGTCGGCGTTGTAGACGATCTCGCTTACTTCGCCCAGGTTGTTCACGCTCGATGTCTGGCGTCCCACGGCGTCGTAGCCGTTGAAGACGACGTGGTCTTTGGTGACATCCACCGTCAGGGGTGTGGTTACCAGTGTGCCGGCAATGTCCTCCGCCGTCGTTGTGCCGCTGATGCCGTTCATCGGCGTCATGTACTGCACGCTCGCCGCCACCGTCCCGTCGGCGTTGTAGATCGCCTGGCTCACTGACCCCAGGCCGTTGATTGTGTAGGTCTGTCTTCCAGCAGCGTCGTACAGGTTGAAGGTGAGGTGGTCGTTGTTGGCCAGGTTGGGCACCGGCAGCGCCGCTACCTTGGTGCCCACTGTGGCGCTCATCGTGGCCAGTTCGCTGGCCGTGAGCGCGCTGCCCGTGATCACGTCCGTGATGCTGCTCGGGCGTGTGCCGTAGCCTATCGTCTGCGCCACCGAGCCGTCGGCGTTGTAGACGATCTCGCTTACTTCGCCCAGGTTGTTCACGCTCGATGTCTGGCGTCCCACGGCGTCGTAGCCGTTGAAGACGACGTGGTCTTTGGTGAGGTCCACCGTCAAACTGGCCGCGGCCGTGCTCAATGCATTGCCCAGCGCCCGCAACCCTGATGCGGAGATGGACGTGCTGCCCATATTGGCAGTATCGGTGATGCTGGAGGGGCGGCTGGCGTACTGAACACTCGCGGCCAGCGTGCTGTCGGCGTTGTAGATGTTCTGGCTGACCTCGCCCAGGCCGTTGATGCTGAAGGTCTGGCGACCCGCCGCGTCATAGACGTTGAAGACGACCTTGTCACGGGTCATGTCCAGCAGCAGGGAGCCTGTCTTCATGGCTATCATCATGTCGGTCGTCAGCGTCGCAAAGTCCTGTGACGAGAGCGTCTGGCCAGTCATATTGTTCAGGCCACTGATCCGATCGACCAACTGGACGCTGTAGGCCACCGTGCCGTCCGCGTTGTAGGCGCGCCTGACCTGCTCGCCCAGGCCGTTGGCGCTGCGCGTGAGCCGCCCGGCCGCGTCATAGACGTTGAAGCTGACATGGTCGCGGGTCATGTCCACCGTCAGCGCCTCGACCGCGGTACGCACCGCATCCTGGGTGGCGGTATTGAGGTCGCCCACACTGACGGTGGACAAGAACTCGACGCTCACAGCCAGCGTGCCGTCGCCGTTGTAGACGAACTTGCTCACCTCGCCCAGCGCGTTGACGCTGTAGGTACGCCGCCCGTCCTTGTCGTACAGGTACTGCACCACATGGTCGCGCGTGCTGTCCTTGACCAAGGCCACTGCAAGGCGTGCAGTGATATCTGCCTCGGTCGGTACCGCTGGGAAGGCCGGGAAGACCCCACCCGTCAGGGAGTTCGCATACACCACCTGCTTGATGACGCGCCCATTGGCGTCGTACTCCGTCTGCATCAAGCCGCCGGTAGCATCCAGCACATAGGTCTGCCGGTTCGAGCCGTCGTAGTAGTAGCGCGTTACATTGCCCAGCTCGTCGGTCCGGGTGCTGACGTTGCCGTTGGCGTCAAAGCTGTACTTGGTGGTGAGGTTCAGGCCGGCCGGATCGACGTGCTCCTCGATGCGCCGCCCCAGGTTGTCGTACACATAGCTCACCGTGTGCGCCGCGGTGGTGCCGAAGGCCTCGGTGGCCGAGATGGTCTGGCCATCGGCGTTGTAGCTGTAGGTGGTTCTGAGGTTCAGCCCGGTCGGGTCTACCGCGATCTGCGTGACCTGTCCTTTGGCGTCGTAAGTCGTCTGCGTGACCACGCCCTGGGCGTTGGTCGTGGTCAGCACGCGGCCCTGGCCGTCGTAGCTGGCACGGCTGGTGAGGTTCAGCCCCTTGAAGTTGGCGTCCGTGAACGGGTCCACGGTCTGCGTGATCACCCGGCTGGCCGCGTCGTACTGGAACGTTGTGACCGTGCCCTTGGCGTTGGTCGTGCTGATCAGCCGGTCTGCATTGTCATACGCCTGCGTGGTCGTGAGGTTCAGACTGCCCGCACCCTCGACCGTGCTGGTCAGGTTGCCGTCTTTGTCGTACTCGTAGGTGCTCGTGTTGCCGCTGCCGTCCACCACCGAGACGCTCTGGCCGTGGCGGTTCATGCTGGTGGTGACCTGAACACCCTCGGCGCTGGTCATGGTGAACTGCCGGCTCGTGTCGTTGTAGACGTAGGTCGCCACCTGATTGGTCAGCGCATCCTCTTGCGTGAGCACGCGCCCCAGCGCGTCGTACGTCATCGTGGTCGTGCCGCTGGGGTCGATGCTGGTGAGCGTGCGCCCCAGCCGGTCGTAGGTGGCGCTTCGGGTATTGCCGTTGGCATCCGTGGTCTGCGTCACACGCCCGAACGCGTCGTAGACCGTGCTGCTGGTCTGCTTGATGCCGGTGTAGGCGCCGTTGTCGGTGTCAAGCACGCTCTTGACCAGCTGGCCGCGGCGGTCGTAGGTGAACGCATCGAGGCTGCGGGTAGAGGTGTTGCTCGCGCCCGCTACATTGACCACCGGGCGGTCGCGCCCGATCAGGTTGCCGAAGGCGTTGTAGGTGCTGCTGGTGGTGTAGGTCGCGCTCGCGCTCAACGTCTCAAGCGCATCCTTGATCGCGCCGCGCAGGGTGTAGTTGAAGCTGCTGTGGTAGTCCACAGCCTGGTTAGCTATGGCATTGACCGCGGTGGTCAGCGCGGCCGTCGCCACGCCGCCGTTGATGGCGTATTTGTTGCTGTAGACGGCGTTGCCAGAGTCGGTGTTTAAGGCCTTTTGCAGCCAGAGCGTCGTCACCTCGCCCGCAGCGCTGATGTCGATCCCCGGCACCATGGCGGGGTCAATCGCATTGGCGCTGGATTCGACCAGCGCAGCGGCCACCCAAGCGCCGTTGGTGTAACGGCTCACGTACAGGTTGTTGATCTTGACAAACGCTATAGCCACTTGACCCGCGTCGTTGATGCTGACCACAGGACTGCTCACCGCCGCATTCGCCGTGCTGGAGATGACGCCACCAAGACCCCAGCCCGTCGCGGGGGTATAAACCACCGCGATGGCCGCATTGATGCCAGAGACTTGGGTCAGGCAGGTCACCACGGCGTTGCCGTTGCTGCTGATGGCCAGGTTCAGGGGTGTGGCGTTGACTGCTTCGGCATAAAGCTGCTTGGGCGCGCTCCAGCTGCCACCACCGACCTGAGAGTATGTACTACCGTAGAGTTTGCCATTTTGAATGAACACGGCCACACCGTTGCCGTTGCCATCGAACTTGATCTGCGCGGCTGTGACCGCCACCGTGGTGTCGCTTTCGAACGTTGTGCTGCTTGCAAGAACATCCCACGTCCCGTCTGCCACGCTGTAGCGTGAGTAGCACAGGCTATTGACCGTCTCGCCAATGCCCTTTTGTAGCCACACTACCACCGCGTTGCCCACGGCGTCGATGGACACACTAGGCACCATCGTTGTTGCGATGGGATCGTTGTTACCTATCAAGACAGAATCATCGACATTCTTCGCGGTCCCCCATGCCGTGCCGCTCCAGATGTTGGTCAGCAGGTTGTTGCGCGTGTCGTCGCTCTGCACAAAGGCCACCACCGCCTGCCCCGCATCATTGATGCTGCCCACGGGGTTGTACACGGCTGTGCTGTCCGGCGACACCTTCTTGGCGATTCCCCAGCCTGTGGCCAGCGAGTACACCACAGCCGCCGCCAGATTGTTGGCGCCGCCATTGCGCAGATACGTCACCAGGCCGTTGCCGTTGGCGCTGACCGACAGGCTGGGGGTACCGCTGACGGCAGTATCGAGCTGCTGCGCTGTGCTCCAGCTGTTGGTAGCTACCGAATAGATGCTGCCGTACAGCGTGCCATTCTGTACATACACCGCCAGGCCGTTGCCGTATTTGTCAAACGCCGTGCTCGTGGCTGTGGCGTTGGTCGTGCTCGTGGCTGTGTCCAAGTTGAGCTGGCTTTGCGTGCCCCAGGCCCCCTGCACAGCGATGCGGTTGGTGTAGCTCAAGGTATCGCTCACCTGCCCAAACGCGTTGTAACGTGTCTCGCTCACCTCGCCGATGCTGTTGACCGTGTAACGCAAGCGCCCATCGGCGTCGTAGTAGTACAGCGTCTTGTTGCCGTTCTCATCCGTGGCCGACGTCATGCGCCCGTCCAGATCGTAGGTGTACAGCGTGCTGTTTTGCGCCCATACCGCGTCAATCTTTGTCTGCGTTGGCGAGGCCATCGTCGCAATCAAATCGCCGCCCTTGGCCGTGAGTTTTTGGATGACCCGACCTTGTGTGTCGTACCGTGTCAGGTAGTAGCGCACATCACCTGCATCCATACGGCCAGTACTCTCCCAGCCCAGCTCGCTTTGGATCAACTGGCCTACATTGTTGTAGATGTAGTAGTTCGTCGTACCCGAAAGACTCGACGTCACTGTCTTGACTTCGTTCGCACCGGTGTAGGTGGTCACCGTCACGTCGTCGTTGGGATGCACCGTCGTCGGCGCCGTATTCGTGGAAGGCGTCGTGCTCGGGGTGAAGAATCGCTTGACGCTGGTCTGGTTGCCCGCTGAGTCGTAGCCGTACTTGGTGTAATAGCCCTCGGCGTCCACGCTGGCGTCGAGCTGACCTTTGGTGTCGTAAAAGTAGTATTCGTGTTGGTCGTTGAGAGCATTCGTACCCACCCCGCCCGCCGTGGTCGCACCTTTGAGCGCTGCAAAACTCCCGCTATCGCGCAGGTACCCCGCAACGGCGTTTGCATAGCGAATTGTGTGCGTCAACTCCGCCGCAGCGTTGTACTGGTTTTCTGTCAAATACCCTTCGGCGTCCAGCGAACCTACAACCAAGCCCGCGTTGTCGTAAAAAAGGCGGCTGTGCCGGTCATCGCCCGAGACCCGGATCAGCGCGGTGATGTTCGCCGGCGTGGGCGTGGCCGGGATGGCAATGGCCGTGGCATACGCCATGGTGTCGGTCAGACGCCCCGCACCGTCGTAGAAATTCTGCGTGACATAGCCTTGCGTGGCGTCCGTGTCGGTGGTGGTGATCATCATCACCAGTTGGTTCGCTGCGTCATAGACCTTGCGCACCACACGGTCTTTGCTCGCATCGGCCGTGCTGCCGGTCGTGCCGTTGGTGGTCAGCAGGGTCGATACCGCCGGGTTGAGCGGCACACTCCCACTGACCAGCAAGGCCAGCTGCGCCGTGGTCAGCAGCGTCGCATAACCAATGGTCTGCACGACCTTGCTGTCCTGGTCGTAACGCAGCTCTGTGAGCGCGCCCATGGCGTCTACCGTGGCCACCACGCGACCTGCCGCGTCATAGATGACGTAGCTCTTGTAGCCCAGTGGGTCGGTGGTGATGCACAGCCGCCCATCGGCGTCGTAGGCGTAGGTCGTGGTGCCCAGTGCTTTGGTGCCGTCAGCCTGTGCGGTGCTGATCAGCAAGCCACGCTTGTCGTACACGTTGGTCGTGGCCAAACCATTGGCCAAGGTGGTCGTGACCTTGTTGTTGGCGTCGTCATAGACGGTATTCAGAACTGAACGCACCTCGCCGCCTTGGATCCACTGGCTTTGTGTCCGCAGTCGACCCAGACCGTCGTAGGTATAGGTGGTCGCATAGGCTATGCTGGTGTCCGTGCCATTGGCGCCCGTCCCGCGGCCGTCTACGGTTTGCAATAACTGCCCACGCTGGTCGTAGACGAACCAGGTGACGGTCGCGTTGCCACCGCTAGCATCACCTACTGGCTTGCCGGTGGAGTTGTCGGGCTCCAGTTTGATCTTGTCCCACACGGTGGTTTTCAGGACGTTGCCACGAAAGTCGTAGTCGTAGTCGGTGCGCTCCACGCTGGTCTGACCCTGGGTCCAGGTGGATAGGTTCGCTTCGCTGGAGCCGGCAGCGGTGTAGGTGCTGTCGGTGTACTGCAAGGTCGCGGCCAACGTGCCATTGGCGTTGTTGTACTGCGATTCAGTCACACGCCCTGTCGCAGAGATCACAAAGCGCAGGTGGCTCTCACTGTCGTAGACATAACGCGTGGTTACCGGCAGTGTTGCCTGTGCTGCGCCCGCACCGTCAATGTCCGGGCTCAAGTAATGTGTTTCAGAAAGAATTTGGTTCGTGCTGGTGTCATAGGTGTACGCCACCGTGTTACCCACCGCGTCACGACGGGTCAACAGATTGTTGTTGGTGGTGTCATAGGTGAAGGCGGTGATGTTGCCATTGCCGTCAATCACTTCGATGACGTTGTTATTGCTGTCGTACACGTAGCTGGTGCTCAGACGCCCCCCACCTACGGTGGGGCTCAGAACCTGGCGCAGCAAGCCTTTGGTGTCGGAGAAATAGGTGGTCGTGAGCCCAAGGGGATCGACTACATTCAGCCGAGTGCCCGCAACCGATGCGCTGTAGTCCAACTGCGTCGGGACGATGATTGTTTTGCCCGAGGTGGGCAATGCAATGTTGCCCAGCGCCGCCTGCAGCGCCGCTCCCGCGTCTGTATTGTTGTGGCTGCTGCCGTACAAGGTGCCGGCCAAGGCCGCCCAGCTCGCCGGGGTGCTGGTCAGCTTGTAGGTCTTGCCGCTGTCGTTGTTGTAGCGGGCGCTGTACACGCTCTCGCCCGCCTCGCCCGAGGCCGTCTTTTGCGCCCACATGGCGTGGATGTCGCCCATCGCATCAATGGCCACCCAGGGTTGCTGGCTGTTGGGCGCGGCAACCGGGTTGGCCTCCACCGCCGTGGGCGTACTCTGCCACGCGCCATTGACGTAGCGGTTGACGTAGACGTGGTCGGCCGTACCATTGTTCTGCACAAAGGTCACCGCCGCTTGCCCCGCATCATTGATGCTGCCAATCGGGTCGTACACCGCACCCGTCACGTTACTGACTGTGCGTTGTGCACCCCAAACCCCATTCCAAATGCGCGCCACGACAAGGTTGGAGCTGATCCAGGTAAATAACGTTTGGCCCGTGTTATTGATGCTCACACTCGGCGTACCCGTGGCCCCCGCCCCCAAAGATTGCGGTCCTTCCCACGTGTCATTGGCCAGCGAATAAAAGTTGGCGTACAAGGTGCCGTTGGTGATGAAAGCCAGACTGGCATCACCATTGGCGTCCATGGCGATTTGGGGGGCAGTGATCGCAGTGGTGACGTTTTCTAAAGCGGAGCTGTTTGGCGTGCTCCAACTTCCCGCTATGGCGTCGTACCTGGCGTAATACAAACTCTCACCCGCATCGTTGGAGGCTACCTTTTGCGCCCACACCACGATCGCGTTACCTGAGCCATCCATCCCAATGCCGGGACTTGTGACCGCATTGGTGTTGGCCCCACCAAGATCGTCCACCGCCACCGCAGCCGTCCAGACGCTGCCGTCATACGTGCGCAGCATGAGGTTGCCGTCTTGCACAAACCCCACAACCACTGTGCCGTTGTCGTTGATGGCACCGACCGGGGTTGTCACCGCAGCCGCAACGTTTTCTAGCAAAACCGGACTGGCATCCGCCCATGCTCCATTGATGTAGCGCCGTCCGTACAAATTGTTGCCCTGCACCCAGCTCACAAATGCGTTGCCGTTGGCGCTCACTGACAGGCTGGGGATACCGGGGTTGCCCGAATTGCTGCCATCAATGGCTACGGGCGTTGTCCAACTGTCTGTGACCTTGGTGTAAAAGCTCACCATGAGATCCGCGCCGCGATCAAACACGGCGATGCCGTTGCCCTTGCTATCAAATTCGGTCTTGGGGTTGGTCCCTAGAGTAGAAGCACCATCTTGATTTGTCCCTGTCTTCAAACCGTCAAGAATGTAGGGGCCAGGCGCGTCGGTGGGAACGTTCAGAGACAGCGTGATCTGTAAATCTGAGTAGCTGAGGGTGGACAGTTTGTTCCTCACGTCATTAGGCAAGGTAAACGATATCGTGTTGAAGGCACCCAGTTGAACGTTGTTAGTCAGTTCGACCTGTCCAATAAATTGGTCATTGATGCCCAACGAAGGGGCATTAATGAACAACTGCGTTTGGCCCAACCAATACGGGTTCGGTTGGGCAGCCGGCACAAAAAGCCGATAACTGAGTTGTGATCCCACTGTACCCAGGGAACTAAGAGACGAACTGGTAATGCGCACGTAGCCGCCGCCGTTATATGCGACGGCTGTTGTGCCTTGGTCATGAACGCTGCTTTCCGTCAGCGAGCCCATGGATGAGGACCATCCATTGACGTCTTCGAAACCAAGAATGACGGAGTTGGGATCAATCAACGTCGCAGCATCCCAGCCGGGTGTGACGGTGGTCAGGCCTGCCGTGGGCGCCGCGCTCACGGGTACCGTCACCGAGGTTGCGGTGTACGTCAGCGTGGTGATCTTGCCCGCGCCATCGGTGCAGGTCTTGAGTTTGCCGATATCCGGCGCTGTGGTGTAGTAAGCAAAACTAATCGTGGTGCCATCACCCTGCGTGATCGAGGCCACGCGTTTGCTGGCGCCGTCATACTTGTAGGTGGTGGTGTAGACCTTGTTGTCTGTGATCGAATTGTCTTCCGGCGATAAATCAACCTTGACCGTATCTAACCTGTTCGAGCCATCGTAGGTGTAGTGCACCACTGTCTGTTTGGTGGTGCCATCCGGTTGGTAAACCTCTATCCTTTGCAGATTGTTGCCTGTATAGATGAGCTTGGTCGTTTGACCAGAGGGATCGACAACCTGGGTGAGCAGACTCCCCGTATAGCTGTAACGGCTGCTGTTCCCGTCTTTGTCAGCTTCACTTCGAATATTGCCGGCGGTCCCGCTCCAGTCGTAACTCTCGGTCATCCGGCTGCTGCCGTCGGTCCACACCCATTTTTTGTCCGCGGCCGCCGCGCTGTCGTACACCAGCGTGTCCGTCGCGCCGCTTCCGTCAAAACTGCTGTACGTCGATACCGTTCCCACTTTGCTTACAAAACTGTAGACAAGCTCGGCGCCATCCTGGAATACCTTCATCACCGTCGAGCCCGCATTGCCCAGCGTGCCCTGGACGTTGTAGACCTTGCGGTACACGCCCGCACGCCAACCGTCATTGTTATCACCATCAGTCAGACCCAGCGAGTTGTAGGTCCGCAAGAGGTTGGTATCGATCCCCAGACCAGCGACAAACTCGTCCTGAGCGCGGATCACCACATTGCCCGTCGCACCGTTGATGTACACCCCGTCCGATTGACCCGCTCGACCAACCAGCGGATTTCCGCCCGTCCCCAGCAAATCCGCCGAGGTGTTGATCAGTCCCAATCCGCTTCCAGTGATGATGCTTGTCATGCTTAGTCTTTCGGTGTGCTCGCGTTTTTAGAGTCTTTATCTGCTCGCGAATACTTATTCGCTCGGCAGCTTGCGCCTATTTCGTGCAAGAAACCCTATCTCAGCAATACATCCAGACATTTCTGAAAGGGTTTAGCTTTTAAGGTAAGTGTTTACCCTAGACCCTGGGAAGACGCGTGATTAATAAGGACTGAGCTCTCAGCGCTGGCGAGATCAAAGTTAAGGGTTACATCGCGGCGGGCGACACACCGCAATGCACGGGCAGGCCGTTTTAAATGGGCTGGCTATTTTCTGGAGGCGCTTTTAAAATAGAAAAGGCTCGTAGGCCAAGTAAATAGAGCGCCATCAGCCCCTAAAAATATAGCGCTTGGCTTATTCTTGCGGTTGTAGGGCCGATTACTTTATGAGAGCAAGGCCCATCGCATTGAGTAAATGCCGTCACCCCATCATGCTGCTGGCGTTGTTCAGTGCATGTCACCCTAAAGAAGTCAAAAATCGATTTACAAACGTGCATCGTCATGGCGCACAGTCGCGTGTTTAAATCTAAAACCGATATTCAGAATCGATGGGATGGGGTACGGGCGCCACGTTGCCGCTACCAAACAGCGGACTGCCGGCTAAGGCCTGTTAACTATTTATATGAAAAATAAGCCCACAACCGAAACCAGCTTCGACGAGAACGAAACCCTCGGACTCGCGATCACATGCATTGAAGATTGCGATTTCGGCAATGCGATGGCGCACCTGAAAGTTGTTCTGGATCACAATCCTCAACACGAAATTGCCACCGGCATGCTGGCCGCGCTCTATTCCGACCTCAAGATGACAGCGCGCGCAGCAGAATATTTTCAGCGCGTTCTTGCGATTAATCCGGAAAATCCGCTGGCACATGTCCAAATGGGTTTGCTACAGTTCTCGAATCAACAGCCACAAGACGCGCTCAATTCTTGGAAAACTTGCCTTGAAGATCCCAACGATTTTCTGCTGAACTTTTATAGCGGTCTGGCATTATTGCAACTAGGGCGTTCAGATGAGGCACGGTCCCTGTTTGATATAGCTGCACAGCGCATGCCAGAAGACCACTGGCTACAGCCTCAATTGCAAGACTTACTTAAAATTATTTAGCAGGATTAGTTCAATGCAAACTCTAGAAGAGTTACAGCACGCCATCCAGCGGCATGAAAGTTACGTCAAGGTCGATCCAGACAATCTTTTATTGAGATTGACGCTCGGGGATTTGTACCATCAGGCTGGTCGCATGGACGAGGCAAATGCCTGTTACGACTACCGTCTTCTCCAGGCGCCAGGCGACGCCATTGCGCGCGGGCGACTGGCCTCGGTCATGATTTCGCAACATCGCTTCTCCGAAGCGGAGCAATCCTTGCGGGCCCTCATTGAAGGTGGCGATTCAGACACCTCGCTGCTTCACAATTTGGGACTTACGCTGTATTACCAGCAACGCTGGGAGGAAGCGCGCAAATGCTTTACTGACACCATTGAGCGAGGCATTGCCACACCGGATGCCTTTGCCTATTTGGCACGCACTTTGCACCATCTGGGCATGATGACAGAGGCAATTGAGGCCGGCCAACGCTGGAGCGAACTAGCTCAGGACAGCAAAAGCAAAAGCTATCTCTCATTGCTGTACATGGATAACAACGATGCTGAAAATAGCAGCAGACTGGCACGTGAAGTGCTAGCGGAAAGTCCCGATGATATTGATGCAAATGTAGTCGCCGGCATGGTGTCCGCAGGTGAGCAGGATGTCGGACCGGCCCGGCTGCATTTTGAAACTGCATTGCGGCAGGACAAGGAAAACGGGCGCGCCTGGCTCGGACTGGGCCTTGTACAGCTTTATCAACAGGAACACGCTAAGGCCATCGAATCACTCGGACACGCAGTACGCGTCTTCCCCGATAACCCCGGCATTATTGTTTCACTCGGCTGGGCCAAGCTGGCCGCAAAAGATCCCGCCGGCGCAGAAGAGGTATTTGAGCAGGCGCTGCGCGTGAATCGCACGTTCTCCGAATCGCATGGCGGTCTTGCTTCCGCGCTTGCATTTCAGCGAAAATTTGAACGCGCCGAACAGGAAATTAAGCTTGCGCGACGTCTCGACCCCAACGGTTTTGGTGCCGAATTCGCAGAAACCACCATTCTTGCTGTTCAGGGGCAAACAAAAGGAGCTACGGATCTGTTTGAGCGGATGCTTCAGCGCTCTCCCCCGGGAGGCATGCTGCCGTTGATCGAACAGCTACGTGTTTACGCAACCAAGAATGGAGAAGTCCAGGCGCCGGAAGCGCCAAAGCCTACGCCGCGACTAAAACAGGCCATGCAATCGCCGAATAAAAACGCGAAGCCAACGCAGCCTGCGAAGCCCAAGGGGCCGCCGAAAAAGAAAAAAACCTGATCATGATGCACCGGACGATTGCGATTTTCTGACAGGATTCGCGCGAGGGGGAAGTTCCAGAGAGTTCGGCTGAACGCTTACCCCGCCCTCTGTTGTTGAAGCAGTGCTTGTATAGGCAGTGCCTACACACCACGGACGGCAACCATCAGCCTGATCTGCCTGCCAATGCCTTCGCCCAACTGTCTAGCCTGCTTGCTGGCCAGTAGCAGCCCCCAAAAGGCAACGCAGTTCAAGCGCCTTAACCAGCATTGCCTGGATCTTCATTCCTTGGGTTCAGTCTTGTATGCATTTCTCGCACGCGCAGTCAATACATCTGGCGCCGCGGGTTTTGCGGGGGCCGCCGGTTTGGCAGGCGCATCCGGTTTTGTTGTAGCGATTGCCGCAGCGGGAGCCGCCGCCGCACTGGCATTTGCGGAGCGCATCTGGAAATCAAGATTCTGCAGCAGTTCCTTGGCTTGCTTGAAGAAAGGATTGTCTACCGCTGCATACTTGACCAGCACATCGAGATCGTTTCTCGCCGCTGCGATCTGCCCCTGATTCGCCCGCATCAAAGCGCGATAAAACAGCGCTGGCGGATAGGTAGGATATTTTTGCAGCAGGTTGTCCCAGATCTTCATAGCTTCGGACCCACGACCTGCATTGCTGTGGGCCAAACCCATCTGGAACATTTCGCCTACTGATTCAGGATGAAGCACAAGATGTTTCTGGAACATCTGCTGGGCCCGGTCCCAAAGCCCGAGTTGCACATAAATTTGACCGCATACGCTGAAAACGCCCGGCGGCGTATCTGCCGCATCTGTCAGTCGTTTGAGTTTCCACAGCGCCTCGCCCGTATTGCCCTTTTCAAGATCGAGTTGGGCGAGAGCAAACAATTCGTCAGATTCGAAGGAATCAAACCATGCATGGGTATCACTTTGGGTAGCCATGACCTATTCTCCTAGTTTCCAGTGTTATGTGTAATGTGCGATGTTCTCGGCATCGACAGTAATAGCGTGAGAGATATGTTCAGTGCTTGCCACCATACAGCTTGTCAAGCGGTACGCTATTCCGCACGTCGGAGTTAGCCATCTGAGCAGTTGCTGGAAAACATTTCCAATGGTCTCCCTGCAACTGCTCAGCCTTGTTGAAATACAGGTTATCCATCGCGGTAGATTGCAATAATATGTCCGGCAAGCGTTTCCTCCTGGATTTTGTTCTCCTTGCCAGAGCGAGTCCAGTAAAAAAAGGGGCTGGCGGATAACTGGGGCGTACTTTGAACTCCAGGGCTTCATTAACATTGCCGCTTTCCCCAGTGCGAAGGCCTCCGGCAATGGTTCTGCTGCGAGAACAGGCTTCAACTTTCTAGGGCACCCTCCAAATTGCTCTTTTCAAAATCCGTAAGCGCAAGCGCATACAACTCCTCCGAGTCAAGCCGGCATGCTCGTCTGCCTTTCCAGATGTTTAGTTATTCCAGTATTTTCCTTCAAGGCATTTCAGAGCGATGGTCAGAGCATTAACTGCTCTATGCGAGCAACGACAATTTGTATTTGTTTGACTGGATCAAAACCCTGATATTTTTTGGCGACAGCCTTTGCACGTTCGCTCAGTACCTTGCTTTGTACAAGTTGCGTGACTAGCGGCAAAAAATCGCCGACTACGCGTGGAGCGGCAATGAGACCTGCACCAAGGGTTGATACATTGCGGGCCACTAGCAGTTGTTCTGCGTTTGCAGGTAGGAGCAGCATGGGTACTCCGCCGAGCAAAAGGGTTGCCACAGTGCCATGCCCACCATGCAAAACCGCGGCCTCGGCCGAATCGGCCACCTGTGTCATAGCGAAGGGCTTAGACGAAAAACACATATTCTTCGTCTGTAGACTCTCCATGGTCTGCGTCGCCAGTCCCGGCGCAAACCAGAGAATACGCAACTCCGTTCCAGCAAGAATAGAGACCAGCGGTTTGAATGCGGGGGATTTTGGACGCAAATAAACAAATATCCTTTTACCCGTTCCCTCGGGCCAAATCGGTACTTCTCCTTCTGTCGCCTCATGGATCGGTCCCCAATACTCTGCACCTTGCCGACCTGGATAGTGATCGAGCTCAGACAGCGTGGCCAATATGTCTTCCTCTACGCCGAACATTTCATGGAGGGCGCTCAGAGTTGAAATTGCCAGCGTTTCACACGCACCATTAACGGCGTCGAGAACACGAGCTTCAGCCGCTAGTAGACGCTCCGAAGGAACGTACTCCCAAGGACGAAAGCAAGGAAGCGGCGTGACACGCGGCGGCGACGTGAAACCCGTACTGAACGCGACTCTCGGAATTCCGAGATCACGCGCCGCGAGCAATGCCGTTGGCGCGTAGTCGAATACCATCACTTCAGGTTTCAACACGCTATAGAGGTTACGCCATGCCTGCAGGACGCTGGCCAGTTCCTTCTCATTACCAAAACCATGTAAAAGCAAAATTTCTGGATAACTGACCTGCTCAGGCGACATTCCAGGCAGAAGACGCCCAGGCAGTGTGGGGGTCTGAAAATAAGCGAATTCGTGCTGGCGCAAAAATTCGCCACAACCGCGAATGTCTTGCAGCACAAAGACTATCTCATGGCCATTCTGGCGTAAAGCATTGGCGATGCTGACAAGCGGGCGTATATGGCCAAGGTTAGCGCCGAGCTCCCATGCGAACAGAATACGGCTCACGTGGTAAGTACTTCAGTAAAGTTAGTAAAAATTCCTGAATTCTGAATAGCTCCGTCAAGGGGAACAATTTTTTTCCTTGAAAGTTTCCCGTCGCCCAGAAAAAACAAACTCTCGCATGAATTCATATTTTCGAGGAAATTTTTTGAGTGCCTCAGCATTACACATATAACTGGCATAGGTTTCCGAAAAATCTTCACAGGCATTAAGTGCGCCGTAATCCGTGATGCATGGGGACTGCGGAAAAATTTTAGTTACCCAGCGCTTTTTCACCTGGCTATTGAGCGCTAGAAAAAAAACAAAATGCCCTATCTCGTGGTAAAGAATGTGATGAAAAAGATCGTAGCCGCATAGGTCGTAAAAAATAATCTTGCGTTCGCGTTGAATAAATTCGGCCTTCGGAGAGTAGCCTGGACGGCCGGTATAAAGGCTGCGTAATGTAGACGATAGATAAGGTGCGTAGACAATTTCGCGCAAACCTTTCAGATGATGGCCCGGAAGCGCATCTACCGCAGAAACAATATCGGCAATTGAGACAATCGCTTGACTGGAAAATCCTGAGATTCGAAGATTGAGTACGCCACCCTCAAGCGGTTGCTCTCCAATTACAGGGCTTTTTGTATAAATATCCACTGATAATGCAATCGCATCTATTTAGTCTGATTGGTAAATCTTGCGGATTAAGCATTACAGCGGCAAGGCAATCACAACAGCTTATTTAGTCGCGCGCCCTTTTCGTATAAGAGCCGAAGTTCTATCAAGGCCCTTTTATGAATCTGGGAAACTCTCCCTTTTGAAATACCAAGACTGCGGCCAATATCCACAAAAGCATGGCCATGAAAATAATGGCCCTTGATGACATGCGCTTGCTGAACAGGTAATTTTTCCACAAGTGCGGACATAGTTTCGCACAACTTCTTCAGCTCGAATCTCTGATAGCCTGGACAGTCGGTTTGCTGCTCATGGGCCCGATACATGCCGGATTCACCCAAAAAATAGCCAATCGCAAGTCCGATGGTAGTTTCCGCAAGTTGTTGGAAAAGAGATCCGTTGATACCTGCGTCTTCTCCTATTTCGGTCAGAGACTGAATGCGTTCCCTTTTTATCCGACTCTGCAATGATATTTGCTGCTGCTGCTCGCAGAGCTTGTCTACGCCGCTCAGTACCGCGCCACTGATTCTGGCGCTCGCATATGCCTTGAAATCCACACCGAAAATCGGATCAAAACGGTCAACGGCTTCCATCAAACCAACCAGTGCATACTGAAAGAAATCATCAAACTCCAATTCCCTGACATGGCGATTGGCATAGAGCTGCGCAGTCAACATTCGCGCAAATTCGGCGTACGTTTCAATCAACATTTCGCGGCTATGGCCGTCTCGGCTTCCAGCAAACGAATGCCACAGCGCATTGAGTTCGAGGGGATCTCTCTGTGCGCCTTTGGACAGCTGTTCCCGCAACGAAGTCAATTTATGCTTCCCACCAGAGCTCTGATCAATAAACCCCAGCCATCAATCAGGATGAACATCAGGATTTTCAACGGCAGGGATACTGTCATCGGCGGCACCATCATCATCCCTAATGCCATAAGCACGCTGGAAACCACGAGATCGATCAACAAAAAAGGCAGAAAAATGACGAACCCGATCTGAAATGCGGTTCGCAATTCACTCAGCATGAAAGCCGGGATCAAATGCAGCAACTTGACTTCGGAAATAGTTGTTGGAATCTCGGCGCGCGCTATCTCGACCATCAGGCCAAGATCCTGTTCACGTGTTTGGCGCAGCATGAATTGACGAAGCGGGTCGATGCCTGCCGTCAGCGCCTGCTGCTCGGTAAATTTCCCGGCTTGATAAGGTTGCCATGCCGTTTTGTCGATCTCTTCCAGCACAGGAGTCATCGTGAACAATGTCAGGAAAAGCGCCAAGCTCATCAGAACAGTATTTGGAGGGGTTTCCTGCGTTCCGAGCGCGTGTCGCAACATTGATAGAACGATGATAATGCGGGAGAACGAAGTGACTGCAATAAGCAGAGCCGGGATCAGGCTCAGCAGCGTGAGTCCCAGTAGTATTTTTAGCGGTGTCGCCAGGCCAGGTCCAGCTTTTGATGAAATGACGTCAAGCGAAATTCCGGGCACTATCTCTATTGCAGCTATGGCGCCTGTTGAAGCGAATAGCAGAACGAATGCCGCGCCGACGGCAATACGCAGGCCTTTTTGTCCACAAAAAAAGGACAGCGAATTAGCCACAAAAATTCTCTTCGTCTGGCACCGCTGCCTCTTTTGAGAGAGGTAATGGGGTAATACGATCGCCGGATTGCGCTAGTAAAATTCGATCGCGCCCTACTTCCACGAGATACAACGCAAGCCGAGGCGATATATGCCTGGATTCAACGATCTTGATTATTTTTCCGGTTGTTGAAAAACTGCTGATTCCCGGAAAGCGTTTTCGCAAGAAAAAGAGAACTGCTGCCGCTCCCCCGACAAGCACCAGCAAAGTTCCAAGAACTCTCCATTCGTCAGTTCCCGTTCCGGTTGCATCGACTTTGAATGGCAAGGGATGTTTCTCGACGGATGGAGACACCTGTCCCGCCGAAAAAACCTGCAAGGGCAATAATGTCAAAGCAAGCAGCGCGGGCCACATGCACGAAAAGATGGCTTTTCTTAAGCGGATTTGCACCATTTTCCCTAACCAACTTGTTAATTGGATGCGGAGAGGATTTCCTCGATATTCACGCCTAAATTGTCGTCAACGACAACCAGGGAACCGCGCGCAATGATTTTTCCATCCAGCCTGATTTCAACGGAGGCATCCGTCGAGGCATCCAGCTTTACAACCGAATGCTCTTTGAGCGCAAATAATTCGCCAACGGTGATGTCTGCATGACCTACAAATACCTCCAGCTTCACCTTGACATCCTTGATCAGAGAAATATCGCCGCCGAATAGCGCGGCCCCGCTCCCGGGACTTCCTTCTATTTTCTGTAAGTGCACTGGACTGACGTTTGGTTCATCATCCTGCGCCTGTGCAATAGATAGTCTTTTATTCATTCCTGATAGCCCTCGTTAATTAAATTCATTCCATGTGTGCAAGCTGAACTGCCTTGTATCCGTCTACGTCGGCAAGATAACCCTTGCCAACCAATACGCCATTCCCGTTCCTTAAATCAAATGATTGGTTAACAGGGATATTCAGTCGAATCACATTTCCCTTCGCTAGATTCTGAATTTCGCCCAACGACACTTCCATGGTCTCGGCGACAACATCAATGCCAACGTGCTGTGCTTTCAATGCACTTATTCTGGATTCCATCCTCGAAATAGGCCGGGCAAAATTTCTAGGTCCAATCAATGCAGATGCCAGGGCGGGTGCGACAATAAAACAGAGATATCCGGCATCCAGCGTTATCCGGGCAACAAGATAGCCTGAACCACGCGAGAACCATTTGGTTTGCAACACAATTGAAGGCGACGTATTGCCGGCTGGATCTGTTGACTGAGACACTGCAGAAGTAATCATCATGGACGCTAGCGATTCCACAGCGCTAACTACGACCTCTTTCCACACCGTGGATTCATCGTTTTGGGCTCTTGTTCCGCCCCACCCATTAATCGCTGCCAGATTGCTCGCGAAGCCGGCACTCATTGCATAAAAAACAGTATGCTTTTCATGCCGATACTCGTACCAGTCGAGCGCAGAAAGAACCGCCATGTCAATGGATTGACCGGCTGGCTCCAGAGTAATTGCAGCTACTTCTTTCTTGCCGAACCAGTTTTCTGTCCATGTACCTAGAAGTGTCTCCAGAACGACGACCACTTTCTGCAGAGCAGAATGCCCGTGAAGCCTGAAAGGATAGGTTGACATCATTATTTCCCACTGCGAGCCTGAAGCAGCTGCTGCAGCATTTCATTGGCAGCGGTAATCACTTCCGATGCAGCCTGATAACCACGCTGCGCGACAATCAGCTGGCTGAACTGCCCGGCAAGGTCCACGTTTGAAGATTCGAGGCTCCCTCCGGTCGTTGTACCGAACAGTGAGTCGCCGGGATTTCCCAGAACTATGGGTTGATCGTTTGCATTTTTAAACAGATTTCCGCCGAGTGGCTGCAGTGCCGAAATCGAATTGAATGCCGCCAATGCTATGCGCGGCCCGTTGACAGTCTGACCGTTGGAATAGGCAAATTTGACAGTGCCTTTTGTATCAAAAGTTGCCTTCAACAACGCACCGGGCCCAAAGCCATTCTGCGAATTCAATGCCAGACTCGATGCGCCCGAAGTAAGACCGGCCGTACCACTGAAATTCAGATTCAGTGTTGTGCTGGCTACCGAAATTGAAGGCTGATATGCAAAGGAGAATTGATCAAAACCTGCAATTGGCAAGCCCACACCGTTAAATCGTATTTCTTGCTGCGGCGTCAGCGGTACGCTGTTTTCCGCAACATCGACAAGCCAGCTTCCTGCGGTTACTCCCGTATTGTTTGTAAATGTCAGGGAAATCGTATGTGCTCCACCTGCGGAATCAAATACGCTGGCAGTGGTTGTATATGTTGGGGTCGTAAGGGTCGACAGGCCATTCTTGAACGTAACGGTCGTTGTTGCTTTTCCTGGGCTCGTCCGGAAAGTGTTAATGTCCAGTTCGTTCAATCCGCCACTGCCGTTCAAAAACAGCACAGAGTTATCCGTGCCCCTGGATTTCAGTATCCCCTGACTATTGAACTCAAACTGTCCATCACGCGTATAAACCTGCTCCCCGTTCTGGTTCAGCACAAAAAAACCATTGCCATTGATTGCAAGATCCAGATCGTTGCCGGTGGAATTGATCGTGCCCTGTGCCAGCAGAAGATGCTCGCCACCCGACGTGACGCCGCTCCCCTTTGTATAGGGTGTCGTCGTGTTTCCACCATCTGAACCAGCTTCATAACGGTAATAGAGATCCGAGAAAAGAAGCTCTCGTCCCTTGTATCCGGGCGTATTCAGATTGGCGACGTTATTGCTGATGGTGTTCAGCCCTTTTTGAAAGGTCGACAAGCCGGTCAACGCGACATAAATTGAATCAAGCATTTTTTCTCCTAACGTACAACCGTGATCTGGCTCAGAGAGATTCCTGTCAGGACGGCTCCCGTGGAATCCGTTACTGTCAATGACGGCACGCCATCGGGCAGACTTAATGTTGTCACCTGGCCAACCACGTTGCCCGTCGAAGTAGTCACCTCTACCGTTTTCCCAAGCAGTCCGATCGACTGCGTGGCGGACTGGATACTCAGAAGCTGGCCTATCTTGTCATCGAGAGCCTTGGTCTGTGCCAGAGAGGAAAATTGCGCCAGTTGCGCGAGAAATGCCGTGTTGTCTACAGGTTTCAGCGGATCCTGAAACTTCAATTGCGTCAACAGCAGCTTGAGGAAATCTTCCTGGTTGATGCTGCTGGACTGCAGTGCCGTCGATGGCGCCTGTGATGCCGAACTACCGAGCAATGCGACTGTCATTTCAAGCCTCCATTTGTTAAATCATTAATTGGCGTAGTGGTTTGATAGACGGTTCCGCCTGAATACGAAAGTCTGCCGTTAAGATAAATCCGGATCGGATGCAATCCGCTGGATTCAAGCTCATTGCTCAGTTTCCTGGCAAGCTGATATCCCATACTTTTATTGATGCCCGCGTTACGGACCCAGACAACAAGGCCATCCTTGGTCAATTCGCAATGAATGTTCTTTTTTTTCCACAACGCTGGAAGCGCTTCCATGTTTTTCAGGATTGCGCGAAGCTTTTCTTCAGCTATCGACTCTGCAACCTTGGACTCGATCACGCCTGCAACATTATCTTTCTGTACGGCAGACGGAAAATCCGTTGACGCATTGAAAATGCTGTTTCCAGCGCCTGTAGCGCCCTGCTCACTAGCCAGTTGAACCGTATCGTTGGAGCGCTCAATCGGCGATGTCTCTCCATATGGATCAGGATGAACATGGACATCGCGCCGCATCAGTTTTTCTACGCCGCTTAAATCAACTGCAGTATTCACTTCCGAGGTACCAACAACCGGTGCGTGATGAATAACCTTGGTTTTAGCCAGCGCCTCTGCATTCATGCGTTCGAATTCCCGCTGCCACCGCTCGCTGGCAAGTCTTTCCTGACTTGGCATGCGCGCAACTTCACCCAAAAGTCCCCGAATTGCCTTACTAATTTCCATGTTTCATTCCGGCCTGGAAACGCACAAATTTATTCAGCCAGAGGTCATCCAGTATCTTTGCTTCCTGACGTTGCCCCTCCCTGTGGAACCGCTCCAGCCCTCGCTCGTAATGCTTCTCAAGAATGCGCTCAGACTGCCGTTTTTCAACGACCTTTTCCGTGACCTCCGTAATTGCATCGGACAGACGCTGAATTTCATCAAGTAGGCGTTCCTTGTTATCACGCTGCTCAACCAGATAGCTGGTTACCGCCTCTCGCGTTTCGATCCAGAACATGGGTTGCTCTTCAAGCAAGCTGATTAGCCAGCCTTCAAGCTCAAGAATCAACGCTTCAAGTTGCCTCTGTTCATCAATTTGTTGCTTGTGCTGCCCTTTCAAGCCGGTCAGCTCATTTGACAATTCATCGCGCCGCCAAGTCTCCAGGCGCCGCAGTGCGGCAAGTCCATACTTAAAAGCGGGTACAGTCATTTTCTAAATCCCTAAGCTAATATGCTGCTCAGATTTGCGATGACCTGCTGGCGGGATACTGCTACGTCTCGTCCCTGACACAGCAATTCCTGTATTTTTGGGAAGAACTGAATCGCCCTGTCAATTTCGACGTTCGTTCCGGCTTTATACGCGCCAAGTTCAACCATATCCCTATTTCTCTGATACGTACCAAGCAGGCTAAGCGCGCGCTGAACTAGTTGATATTCTTCACCGCTAATAATGACTGGCATTAGTCGGCTAATACTGGCAAGCAAATCTATCGCCGGATATTGGCCGTGATTGGCTTGTTCACGGGAAAGAACAATATGTCCGTCAAGAATCGATCGCAGAGTATCAACCATGATGTCATGCGGGTCGTCGCCCTCCATCAATACTGTATATAAGGCAGTAATCGAACCGCCGGAAATTGAAGTGCCGCATCGCTCAAGCAACGCCGGCAACAAGCTGAAAACAGAGGGCGTGTAACCCCGCGCGGTTGGCGGCTCCCCAATGGCCAGACCAATCTCACGTTGCGCCATGGCAAAACGCGTCACTGAATCCATGATCAACAGAACATTCTTACCGCGATCACGGAAGTATTCAGCGATTGCGGTAGCAGCAAAGGCAGCTCTTGTTCGAGTCAAGGCCGGCTGATCCGACGTTGCCACAACGACTACAGATCGCTGCAACCCGCGTTCCCCGAGATTCTTCTCGATGAACTCCGGCACCTCTCTTCCACGCTCGCCCACCAGGGCAATAACTGCAAGATCACAATCAACATTACGAGCAATCATGCCGAGCAAGGTGCTCTTGCCAACCCCGCTTCCGGAAAAAATACCTATTCTTTGCCCTTTGCCGATCGTCAAAAAACCGTCAACCGCCTTGACACCGGTATGTACAACATCCTTGATGGGCAATCTTGACAGCGGGTTGATGGGATGCGGTCGAATCGGATAGTTTTTCTCCGAAGCAATAGGCCCTTTTGAGTCCATCGGCTTGCCGAACGCATCTATTACACGCCCCAGCAGCCCATCCCCCACGCAAATTCCGGGCGATTGTCCCCTGGCAACAACTTCACTGCCCCCACCTACGCCTCGAAGATCGCTATATGGCATGAGCAGCACTTTGCCTGCTCTCAGGCCAACGACTTCCGCCTGTACTGGAAGATCGGTGAATTGAGGCTGAATTTCACAAATCTCGCCGATGTGCGCAAGCGGGCCCACGGATTCAATAATCAACCCATGGCAATCGCTCACCCGCCCTGATCGAGTTACGAGGTCTGTATCTCGAACAATATCGGTATATCGACCAAGATTTTCCATGCGCATCATGTGCACTCTCAAATACTGCTTGCACGCGCTGCAAGCAGCGTAGCTTTCAGATTTTCCAACTGGCTCTCAAGACGCCCGTCCAGAGTCCCTGCGTCCCCTTCCAATATGCAGCCGCCGATCTCGATCGAATCATCTGGCTGGAATTCGATTCTTTTGCAATCTCCGCCCAATGCGCCGGACGCCACAAGATCAAGGATTTTCTTGCAATCTTCCGAACGCAAGCGGATTCTGGTTACTCGCATTCCTCTTGTTCGTTCAATCAGCTGGGACACGACACCCTTGATGGCATCGCCATCAATAATTGCGTTTCCAAGCAGCTTGCATACAGCCATATAGGTCATTTCGATCAGGCTATCTTCTGCAACTTCAATGGCCTGTTGCTCAAGTCCAGAAAGTTGTTCCGCGATACTCCGCAGCTGTTGAATTTCCATTTCTATCTGCTCTTGCGCAGCGTCCATCCCTTCCGCAAGACCTTGCTCAAATCCGGTTTTTCTCGCCTCGCTCTGAATCTCTTCAGATTCCGACTCAATCTGCGCACGGACATCCGCGAGCATTTCTTCTGAGGCGATCAATCGCTGCTGCAGTTCCTCAATCTCCGCGACATGCCGTAGCGACTCTTCTTCGTATTCATTTGGGGCACTATCTTCAGGTTCTTCAGGATGGCCATATGCCTCCCCTACCCCCTCACCCGTTCCTTCCATAGGATCTACAGCTGGAGCGTGTTCTAACTCTTCAAAACCTCCGTCGGCTTTCTCTTCGCCAAGGCGAAATTCTTCACTGCGCGCTTCGACAGCAATAACTTCATCGTCGCCCCCGTCAAAACTGCGCATTTCCGCTGCGCGGTCTTTCATTGATACCGGGCGCATCTTTCTGCCACCGGGACCAAAAGGCAACGGAACACCCAGCGTAACGGCGTCAGTACTTATGTGCGTAGCACGAATGATCGAAGCCATTGCCCAACTCCTCCGTTTCTTGCCCCGGAATTCAGTTTCCATCCCAAATCGGAATGCGAAGCAAGCGGTTCAATTTGTTGAAGTGTAAGATCCAGCTGCTGTATAAGCCGTTCCCCCAGTTTTTGGGGGAGCCGAGTAACTTCCTTGTATAGTTTTTCGATCCGTTTTCGCCGATAGGGCGGTAGTGCATTCGTGAAGTGAATGGTCCAGGACCATTCACGATGCGTCAGTATCTGGCTGATAACCCAGTCTGTTTCGCCCGAAGCCCAGTGAATTATTGTCCGCGGTAAACAACTGTCGACGCGATCGACGGCCCGCCTGTAGTTTTTCAGCCCCTCATTCCACTTATCCGGATCAGAAACTGAAAGCTGTTGCACAACAGCGTCTGCACTGATGTCCCGGAATTCGGTCATGTCAAAACCCAATTCATTAAGTTCAATCAGCAATGGCGTCATTCTCCCGCGTATGTCCAGCGGCAAGCGACTGAGTATCCAGCGTTGATCCGCATCGGAGAGCCCGTGCAGCAGCAGCGCCGCTTTTTTAATTGCGCCGCTCATCTTGAGTCCACCGTCCGTATTTCAGAAAGTTCACTGTCGGCCCATTCCATGATTTTTTGCAAGGCGCGCTCGCGTTCTGTCGGCGATAGCGATCCTTTCTTTTTCGATTTGCGCAATCTGCTTGTCGCAATTACTCCACCAGCTATGAGGAGACACACCATAAAAAGCGCCAGAAGCCATATGACGGTATACCCAGCATCCGGATGCATGACTTTTTTCGGAACATTTTTGTCCACCATCGGCGCATTGTCTGTTCGCTCGACGGCCACGCTCGGAGCAGACATGATTTGATCAACCGAATGCACCGCAATTGCATCGCCTCTCGATGAATTCAATCCAACAGCCATTTCAACAACTTCCTTGATCTGCACGACCTGACCTTTGCTGACGCCGCCCGGTAACAGCAAGCCAACGCTGATTCGCTTTACGTTTCCCGGATCGCCAACGATTTGTTCGACACGCCGACTGTTTTGATACTCAACATCCACCATGCTGGACGAAGGAGAGCTTCTGTCTGGTATCGGCCGGTCGGTCGAATGGTTTTTTGGATCTGTGACATTCCCAAGCCGAAGCGACGAACCCTGCTGTGATTGCTGTGATTGCTGTGATTGTTTTCGCCTCAGGATCACTCCACCGCCCTCCGGAAAAACGTCTTCCGTCGTGATCTTGATCTGGTCATAATTCAATGTGACATCTATACTGACCAAGGCCTTTCCCGGACCCAATGCCTTGTCCAGCAACCCCACCACCTTTCTGGTGAGATAGGATTCGATTTCCTTTTTAACTTCTAGCTTGCCGCTGGTTGATGCCGCTGCACTATCCGTACCATTGAGAGGTGTCAACGCGACACCACGCTGATCCAGAATAGTGACTGCGCCGGAATCCATCTCTGGAACAGCTGCCGCAACTAGCCGCTGTATTCCAGCAATCTGCTCGGCAGACAACTGCGCATCCCCCTTCATCAGCAGGCTGACAGATGCCTTTGCCTTGCTGCCCTGACGGCGTAGCAAACCGGACTCCGGCAAGACCAGATGAATGCGTGCGGACTTGATCTCGTCCATTGCCGAGATGGTGCGCGACAATTCACCTTGCAGTGCACGCTGAAAATTGACCTTCTGCGCAAACTCGGTGGTCCCATAATCGGTATTGTTGAATAGCTCGAATCCGACATTTCCTTTCAGGGTCATCCCCTTCCCCATCAGTTTCAGACGGGTTTTATGTACAACGTCCTTGTCTACAAGGATAGTTGTCGCATCGTTTGCCAGACGATAGGGGATTTTCTGTTTGTCGAGTTCCGCGACCATCTGCGCGGCATCTTGTGGCTCCATGTTGGAGAACAGAACCTGATAATCGTCCCTGATTGCCCAATAGGTCAGGCTGCAGAAAAGCAGGAAAATCGCCACCACCCCGCCTAGCAGGAAAGTTTTAGATCGCGTTGTGCTGGATTCCCAGCGAAGCTTAAGCTGTTGAAACACGATATTTCTTATATCTGCATTTTGAGAATGTCTTGATAGGCTTCAAGAAGGCGGTTTCTCACCTGAGTTACAAGCTGAAATGTCAGTTGAGCTTCTTCCAGTGAAAGCATCACCTCATGTACGGGAATCGGATCGCCTGCTGCCAATTGTTTCAGCTGACTGTCTGCCGTACCAAGCGCCTGATTTGCCCGAGCAATCTCATTGCTGAACCATGTTGAGAAATCACTCTGTGTCGGTTGCTGCACAGCAAGCGAGGCATTCGGGCTTTGAATCGCACTTACAATATCAATCATCATTTGCCTCCAATTTCGAGTGCCTTCAGGGTCATGCTCTTGGCTGCATTCATCGCAACGACATTAGCCTCGTAAGCGCGCAATGAATTCATGAGTGTCACCATTTCCGTCGCGGGGTTTACACCAGGCAGTTCGACGAATCCTTTTTCATCTGCAGCGGGATGTCCCGGATCAAGCACACGACGCGGAGCCAAATTTTGCTCAACCACGTCTTCTACGTGAGGACCTGCAAGCCCCGCATTTGCATTTTTCCATGCGGTGTAGACCTGATTGAAACCTCCAATATTTCCAGACCCGGCGCTCGTGATAACTCGCTGAGCGCGATAAACGCGGCCGTCCGCGCCCATCGTCGAATTGGCGTTCGCGAGGTTCAGGGCCGAAATGTTAAAGCGCGTCTGTTCAACCTGCATGCCTGCTGCACTAATTGCAAAAGCTGTTCGATAATCCATTTTACTTTCCCTCCGAGATAGCGATTTGCAGTACGGAGGCTGCGCGAGACATGGCCTTCACGAGCACCTGATACTGAATTGTGTTTGCATTCAACTTCACAATTTCGGTACTCAATGCCACTTGGGGCGATATGCTTGCAGTCGATAAATCCGGTTCGACTACCGGCGTCACCGCGTTTCGGCTCAACGACCAGTCAGCGCGGGCAATATCAGCCCTATCGAGATACTCCTCAAAACCAACCTTGAGTGGCGTGTAGCCCTCAGTATTGATATTTGCAATATTGGCAGCGATCGTTTCATGGCGCATCGTTGCTGCATCCAGTGCTACCCTTGCCAGTGCGAATCCGCTTCCAAATAAACTGTCGGCCATATCTATTCTCCTTTTGTACCTACGCATTCACAGGTACCGCAATCAATCTACTGAATGATCAGATCGGCATGCAATGCGCCTGCCGCCTTGATGCTTTGCAAAATTGCAATGATGTCTCGCGTACTGACCTTGACCTTATTCAACGCCTGCACCAGATCACCGACAGAAGTACCTGATTGCGTAATCGACTGATTTGCCTCAGCTACTTCAATTCGGGAACTGGGTACGACTACCGTGTGCACACCAGACCCGGCTCTACCTATAAAGGTCGGCTGCGAAACTTGATTTTCGGTAACAATCGATAACTTGATATCGCCATGCGCAATAGTGACGCGGGACAATTTGATGCCAGCGCCGGCAACGACCGTACCGGTACGTTCATTAACGACAACCCGCGCACGCGAATCCGGCTCGATCATCACGTTTTCAAGCTTGGTCATGAACTCCACGAAGCGCTGGCTTTCGCCTTCGTCAACCGCGACCTCGACCATTCCCGCATCACGCGCTATAGCAATGGGGCGAGCAAAGGCACTATTGATTGCACGCGCCACACGGCTTGCCGTGGTGTAATCAGGTTCTGAAAGTTTCAGGCGCACAGAAGTTGGTGCATCAAGCATCGATGTATTGACTGGCACCTCGATGATTGCCCCGGCGGGGATCATGCCGACCGTCG
This sequence comes from Polaromonas sp. A23, assembly GCF_002001015.1. Classification (GTDB taxonomy): domain Bacteria; phylum Pseudomonadota; class Gammaproteobacteria; order Burkholderiales; family Burkholderiaceae_C; genus Polaromonas. Next base: position 27,299 of record NZ_MUNO01000013.1, read on the forward strand.
GATGATTTTTTTGCAACACGTTGCCATTGGCATCGTACTTGTATCCCCCAACCGAGACAGCCCCCTGAGCCAGTGCATGTACCTTGTTATCTGCTCCCTTGAGCGGGGCCATCATCAGGCTAGCGCCTACGAGGCTGCGCGCATCTCCTGCAGAGGTAACCGTCACGTCAACACGATCACCCTTTTGAGCGAAAGCCGGCAAATCTGCCATGATCATCACGATCGCTACGTTACGGCTCTGAATCTGATCTACAGGCACCGTCAGGTCAAACTGCTTGAGCATATTGGCCAGCGATTGCCGGGTCGCGGGATTGCGCATAGAGTCGCCCGTACCCGCCAAACCACTTACCAGGCCATAGCCAACAAGCTGGTTACTCCTCCACTCCTGCAGGCGAGCAATATCCTTGATGCGCAAGTATTCGCCTACCGCATGCGCGGGCAATGCCACACATACCTCCAACATAAAAAGCACAAAAAATAAAACTGCTTTCATAGCAGTCCCAGCATCGTCAGCAAGGTACTCAAAAAGCCGGGACGTTGACGCGTCGCAAGAACGCCATCGCCAACATAGCTGATCTTCGCGCTCGCGATGCGCGTTGAGTCAAGCGTATTGTTTTCCCGTATGTCTGACGTCCTCACCCGACCTTCCAGCTTGATCGCCTGCTTGTCTTCATTGATTTCTATCAGTTGCTCGCCCTTGACGTTCAGGTCACCGTTAGCTTCAACCGACTGCACGATTACAGTAATCGTGCCCAACAGCTTTCCGGATCTTGCAATATTCCCTTGCCCGCTGAAATCTTCCTGCATCCCGATGGACGCATTTTTGCTGGTCTCTTTAAGACCTATCCCGGAAACGCTGGGCAGTGAGAGTTTGAATGAAGGGCCACCACTTTTTGTGGTGACAGTTTGTGCCGAGGTCTGCGCGCTTGTGTTCTCCAGGATCAGTATGGTTAAAGCATCACCCACCTGATAGGCCTTCCGGTCCGCTGCTGCAGAACGATAGGCCGATTGGTCGAACAGAGAATCTGCAATTGCTGGTGATGCAATTCCAGCCAAGCAGACACTACAGGCAACCATGAATCGATATGGGCTCATCGCGATATCCCTGTCGTTACGAAAACGCGTCCGGGTGCTATTACTTTTGCCAAATACTGTCCTGGACCTTCTGTCGGACGAACTCTGACCAAATCGCCTACGCTCGCATTACCCAGTGCTATGCCGGAAGTCTCAAGTGTCAGTCCGGCGGTACGCAGCTCAACCGTTATGGGCGAAAGTTGCCTGATTGCATATCCATTGCCTTGCTGTTGCTGCTCCAGTATGGCTTTCCTGATTTTGTTGCATGCTTCATCCGATTGCGATGACAAATTGCTTTCTTCAGAATCAGCCATCTCGTTAAGCTGCGCATCCTTCGGTTCGGCAACCAGCGCGAACTGCAAAGGCAATGAAGCAACAATACGACTATTTGCAACTGCCTGCGTCACAGTTGTCAGTCGCTGACATTTTCTATCCATTTCAATGCGCGCCACAGTCAGTTGGTATGCCCGATCAGGGACCACAAGATCTTTTCTGCGTGCCATTGAATCCAGTTCAATTATTTTTCCCGCAATACCCAGTCGCGCGATGAGGGTCTTATGAGTCAGGTCTGCCACTTCAACAAATGGGATCGTATGTTCCTTCGTGCGCAATGCAACTTCCGCAGGCCCCTCCCACTGCAACTGTTCAAACTGGGGCAATCGGCGTTTAATCCAGGCAATGACGCTAGCTACCTTCACGCGATCGACCCTTCCAGGATAAGGCGCCTGTCCCAGATCAAGATTGAGCAGCTCGGTTACGCCAGGCATGTCTCCCTTCACCGTTGCAATATCGGAAACACGAATACGCTCCGCGCTGACTTCGGAAAATTCCATGAAGGACAGCACGATCGCTGCCCTGCACGGGCTACTCAATCCCAGAAACATCAAACCGACAAGTGCAAGTCTTGAAAACATTTATCATCGCCGCAGGTTGTTGCTCATACCCATCATTTCATCGGCCGCCTGAATCACCTTCGAATTCACTTCGTATGCGCGTTGTGCCAGCATCAAATTGACGATTTCCTCCACGAGACTAACATTCGAGGATTCAGTAAAGCCCTGTGCAAACAACCCTGCACCTGATTCACCCGGCCGCGCTGCAATCACCTCGCCCGATCGCTCGGTGGCCAGATACAGATTGCTGCCGATGGGATTGAGTCCAACCGGGTTGGTGAAGAGACTCAAGTCAAGTTTGCCGATCTCGATTGGAGTTGTTGTATTCGGAACGGTTACTTTCATAACACCATCCGGACCAATTTTCAGATTTTGGGCATCCGGGGGTATGTGCAACATTTGCTTCAGTGGCAAGCCACCGGTCACTGCCAGCAATCCATCGGACGTTACTTCCAGCGTGCCGGCGCGGGTATACGCCGTATTGCCATCGGGCATGATCACTTCCAGAAAACCTTGGCCGTTGATTGCGACATCCAGCGCATTACCGGTACTTTTAAGTTCACCAGGCGAGAAAGCTTTACCGATGCCTGCGACGGCTACGCCCGTGCCGAATCTGTCACCGGCCGCCCCTACGCTGTCCAGTACATTTTTCGGAACAACAGTTCGGTACATGAGATCCTGAAAGGAGACTCGATCTTTCTTGTAACCCGTGGTATTGACGTTGGCGATATTGTTTGAAACAACATCGACGGCCTTTTGCTGAGCGGCCATGCCAGTTGCGCCGATATAGAGTGCGTCATTCATGCTGCCTCCTAGAATTCGCCTAAACGGCGTAATGTTGTGTCAGAAAAATCATCAAAGCCCTGAACCACCTTTTGCATGGATTCAAAATGTCGCATCGTCTCGATGATTTTGATCATTTCATGTGTTGACGAGACATTTGACGCCTCAAGAAAACCCTGGCGTAGGCTAGGCAGCCCCTGTTCGCTGGCAATTGAGGATTCACTTGCGGAATAAAGACCTTCGCCCAAGTAGTCGGGAGGCCGTGCATCGGAAAACTGCACGATCTTGATCTGGCCGATCTGTTTGTCTTTCTCAAAAATTCGGCCCAATTTGTCAATGATGGGATTCGCCGAGGAAAGCATAATTTTTCCCTGTGTTCCACCGACTACATCACCCGCCTGTGTAACAAGAGCGCCATCATGATCGATCTGCATCATGCCCGCACGGGTATACCGGGTGCCTTGAGGTGTCTGTACCTCAAAAAATCCCCCGCCTTCAATAGCAAGATCAAGCGGATTGTCCGTCCTGCGCATAGCGCCGGCCTTGGAATCCATCGACGATCTCTCTTCCGCTGCAGAAATCGAAACTGCGGATAGGGCGTCATCAAATGCCACAATAAAAGGACTTCTCGATACGGCCAAACGCTTGAAGCCGGTAGTCGTGACATTGGCAAGATTTTGCGCAATGCTTTGCAATCTGGCGGTGTCCAGAGTCATGCTCTCCGCTGCAATCGCCATCACTTCGTTCATTTCTTATCTCCATGATTCATTTTTTTATACCTGTCGGTTGCGAGATCCCCGCGATGTCGTCTGAAAGCCTCAGTTAAGCCACTGCTAATCGCCGGGCTTTCACTCTTAAATTTATGGAGCGGGATTTGGCTAAAGGGAACAAACCTTGGCCGGCCGGACGGGCCTATCCGAGCTCTTGGAGATTCTCTGTATCTGGGGGTTTTTTTTATGAATGTTTGTTGACTGTGGACTCATGTCTGTGTGTTATTCACCTTATGCCTGTGTGCTATTCACGCTACCTGGTATACTCAATCGTATTACAATAGCACCATAACAAGCATAGGGATTTCCATTGCAGTACCTGACGGCAGGCTGACGGCTTAGGGGCTTACTGCGTGCGTTGATGTGATGTGGTTTAGAAAAATTTGGCAGAGCAATGGTGCGCGGAGTTGGCTTATATGGGGGTGCCCCTGACCCCAAGTCAGTACCAGTCAGAAGGTAGAAATTCCGGCGGTTTGATTGCTTCGATCTTTACCCTGGCGTCGTCCAGACTCATGGACCAATGTTCGACGATTTGTCATGTTGGTATCTTTTGTGTATGGAGTAGCAAAATGTATGCTGCGGGACGCGAAGGGACAAACAACTTCTTACACAAGGCTTATGTCATGATGTAATACAGCCATGGCGCGGTAATACAGCCATGGCGCGTCTTCGCACCCCGTCCTTGATCGAACTCCAGGCTTTCCTGGCCGTCGCGAGGGCGGGTTCCTTCAGCAAGGCACCTGGCCTCGACAGATTTCCGCACGGTATTTAATCGGGCGCGAGGTGATTCCGGTTTGCACGCCGGAAATCGCGGCGAGGATCCGATTTGCGGAGGATCTCCTATCGCAACCGCTTCTGTATCACTCGAGCCATCCCGAGAATTGGTCCGTCTGGGCGCGCAAGGCGCGTATCGTTTTGCGCAACGGCTCCCTCACCACGGGATTCGATTCGGTCATGAATCTCGTGATTGGCGGTTTGGCGGGTTTAGGCGTGGCCCTTGTCCAGCGCTGCATGATCGAGGACGAGCTGCGCTCCGGACTCCTGGTCGCGCCCTTGCCCATCAGGACATCCACTGGACGCGGTTATTACCTTTGCCGGCGGCGGTCGCTCGGCCCGCACATGGCTGCCGATCGGTTCGAGCAGTGGGTCATCGAGCAAAGCAAGCCGCGGACGTGATTGCGCGCCTGCAAGTTGCGCGTGGGGGATGGAGCCCGCCGTGGTTGCAAACCCGCCGCGTTACCGGTTGCGCCCCGTCTTGCTCCGCGCACCGGTGCAATGCCGACGAATCAGAGGGTAACAACGCCAAACGACTTGATGTCCATGTCTTGCGGAATTTCCGACATGGATATGACTGCCAGATGGGGCAACACCCTTTCCGTGATTCTTTTCAGATGACGTCGCAGTTCCGGGGCGCAAAGCAGAACCGGCATCAGATTGTTTTTTGCCATCGTTTCCACTTGAGCCGCCAGTCCCGTCAGTACCTGTTCTGCAAAACGAGGCTCAAGTATCAGCCGGGTCTTCGAGTCAACACTTTTTATACTGCTTGCGATGGATTGCTCAATGGCTGGATCCAGTGTCAAAACATTAAATTGTGGAGCGTTGCCCTGAAGACCTCGGCAGATCGTTGTCGCAAGCCGCTGTCTCACAAGTTCTGTAAGTAGCTCCGGGTCCTTGTTCGAACGACCTGCATCTACCAAGACTTCCAGAATGGCCTCAAGATTACGTATGGAAACTGCTTCACGCAGCAAATTCTGCAGTACCTTTTGCACCTCACTTAATGAAAGAATCCCAGGGATTAGTTCCTCCACCAGCCCGGGCTGTTTTTTGCGCATGCGCTCAACCATCCGTTCTGTTTCGGTACGCGTAAGGAGGTTTGCAGCGTTCTTGCGTATGACTTCCCCCAGATGCGTCATGAATACCGTCAGCGGGTCAACCAATGTGTAATTACCGGCTTTTGCCGTTTCGCGTTGATCCTCTGAAATCCAGGTGGCTGCAAGTCCGAATGTCGGATCCTTGGTCTCTACACCCTCCAGCTTCACTCTCTGTCCACCTGGGTGAATGGCCAGCAGGAAACCAAGATGGATGGTCCCCTCTGCAACAGGTGCGCCATAAATCGCAATCTGATATTTTTCCGGAGCCAATTTTTTATTGTCGCGCACACGCACTTTGGGAATAATGAAACCGGAATCAAGCGCATGCTGTTTGCGCAGGGTCGCGATTCTCTCCATGAGCGCCGAATCCTCGCCGGCCGCTATCGTAATCAATGACTGTCCAACCTCGATTTCAATTGGCTCAACCAGCAAATGCTCCTCGATTGAGGCTTCATCTGCCTTGATGATGGCTTCTGATTCTGTTTCATCTTCCAGCGCGTGCTCCGTGGCCCGATTGGTTGCATACCAGGCCAGGCCACCAAAAATGGGTAACAGAACAAGAATGGGGAGGACTGGAATTCCCGGCAACACAGCCAGAATGCACAGCATGCCCATGACAATAAACAGCGTCTTTGGAAAATGTGTGACCTGATCAAGCGCCTCCTGACCCAGATGGGTATCGGCTCCCGATCGGGTCACTATGATCCCTGTACCGATGGAAATAATCAAAGCCGGTATCTGGGTCACGATTCCGTCACCGATCGTCAGCAATGTAAATGTCTGCAGTGCCTCAAGCCATGGCATGCCCATTTGCGCAACACCAACTGCCAGACCAGCCACGATATTGATCAACAGAATGATGATGCCGGCGATCGCATCGCCTTTTACAAATTTGCTGGCTCCATCCATGGAGCCATAGAAGTTCGCTTCCTTCATGATGTTCTTGCGGCGTCTCTGGGCCTCAACCTGATCGATGAAACCCATGTTCAAGTCGGCATCAATACTCATTTGCTGGCCCGGCATGCTGTCCAGCGTAAATCGCGCGGCAACTTCAGCGACCCTTTGCGCACCGCTCGTAACAACCACGTATTGCACGACAACGAGAATCAAGAAAACGATAAGACCGATAACGTAATTACCGCCAACAACAAAGCTGCCAATTGTCTCAATAACTTTCCCCGCATCAGCACCGCCCAGAATCAATCTCGTAGCGGCAATGTTCAGCGACAGCCGGAATAAAGTGGCTACCAGCAACAGTGATGGGAATGTGGAGAATTCCACCGGCCGTTCCATGTAGAACGTCAGCAGAAGGATGAGCAGCGCAAAGCTGATATTTGCGATCAGCAGAATATCTAGAAGATATGTCGGGATCGGTACAAACAAAACCACAATGATCCCGATCAGAATCGCGACCAGAATCATGTCGGTGTTTCGCCCGAACCCCTTTTTCAATGCGTCGATCATGCCGTGACCTCAAGAGCGGAAGCATTACGTTGCTTACGCAGGGTTTCTGCCCAGACCAGAATCCGGGCAACCTCCGAGAAATATTTTTCCTTCAATGGTTGTTCAATTCCACTATCCCGAAAAAGGGCACGCGCCAGCTTTCTGTTTTCAACGATGGGAATTCGATGCCGCCTTGCCATCGACCGGATATGATCCGCCAATTCACCTGCTCCCTTGGCAACAATTCTGGGAGCAGCCATTTCACCACGCTTGTATTGCAATGCAATGGCAAGACGTCTTGGATTGGTAATCAGAACATCTGCGTCCTTTACTTTTCCAAGTCCTGATGCGCGTTTGAGCATTTCACGCTGCAACTCGCGAATTTTCTGGCGAATGCGCGGATCTCCCTCACGCTGCTTGTGCTCATCGCGTACTTCTCTGCGACTCATTCGCATGCGCTTGGCGAAATCCCAGCGCGTGTAAATCAAATCAAGCAGGGCAATAACCGCAAGTATGGCAACCAATCTGAATAGCAATCCGCTACTTTTGTCGATCAGGAAAGCCGGATACTGCACAATCTCCGCCTGAAACATGCGGGTAACCAAAGGCAAAATCCCCAGAATGAAAAAGTAGAGCACCGTCCCCATCAGGACGGCTTTAAGCGTGGTTTTGAATGCCTCCACAAATATCCGGACGGTAAGAATTTTTTTAAATCCGGCTATGGGGTTAATGCGGTTGAAATCAGGTTTCAGCGGATAGGTAGTAAAGACGGGACCGGATTGGATGAAATTAATGAGTATCCCGACAATCACGGTACCCAAAAGAAAGGGAATGATCAGCATGGCTCCATCTCGTATGACGCCTGGAAACCAGTGTCCAACCTGCGTTTCCGCAAAACTGAGCCGGCCAGCTTGATTGAATAGTTGACTTGAGATATCCAGGGAGTTGCGCACAAGTATGTGGCCCATGAACAGCGTACTCGCAGCTACCCACAACATGATGGCCACAGTAGTGATTTCCGGACTGCGCGAGACAGAGCCGCGCTTGCGTGCCTGCTCAAGCTTGTAGGGCGTGGCGCTTTCGCTAGGGTTTTGTTCTTGTTCGGCCATTACTGCAATACCCGGTCAAAGAACTGAAATGTCGCCATGAATATCTTCATCGCAACGCCCCCCATATATCGGATGCTCATGGCAAGAAGGATCATGCCGACCAAGACCTTGACCGAAATACCCAAAGCGAAAATATTCATTTGTGGCATGGTTCTGGACATCACGGCCATTCCCACATCCACAAAAAACAGTACCGCAACTACAGGTGCAATCAGGATAAAGCCCAGCGAAAAAAGCGTCCCACCATATGCAACGAGAAAACCGATATCCAGATGTGCAATTCCGCTGGCGAGCGGAATGCGTTCAAATGAAAATGCGACCCCACGAATCAGGACATGGTGCGCATCCAGCAGATAGAACATTGCCACAGCCATCATCTGCAAGGCTGTACCAATCAAAGGTGTGGCAGCGCGAGTCGCTTGGTCGAGCAGCGAAGCCACCCCGAAACCAATTTGTAAATCGAGCAGGCGTCCCCCGAAGGAAAAAGCGGCGAAAGGAATCATCACTCCCGCAGCAAGTGCTGCTCCAACCAGGAGTTCACCGGCCATTGCGATTATCAATGCTCCCGGAGTCAGCGGAAAACTTACCGGCTGCAACTGCAGGGCCAATGCCATCAGCAATGACAAAGCCAATATCAGGAAAACCCGCAGGTGTGCTGGAACCTGCATGCTCCCGAACACGGGCGCGAGAATAAAAAGCGGAGAAAGTCTGACACTAACCAGAAGTGTTGCTAAGACGACCGACAGTGCGACTGTTAGATGCACGGCGCGTATCAGGTATCAGAAGTACTGGGGAATGTTGCTAATGACAGAGGTGGAGAACTGAATCATCCTCCGCAGCATCCATGGCCCAAATACCACAAGCGTTATTACCGCTGTAATGAGCTTTGGAACAAACGCCAAAGACATTTCCTGAATCTGGGTCACAACCTGGAATATGCTGATAAAGAGGCCTATGAGCAAAGTACCCAACAGCATCGGCGCGGATACGAGCACCGCCGTCCACAGCATTTCTCCCATGAGTTGAAGCGCTAGATCACTTCCCATAGCTCGCTCCTCCTCGTAAGTTTTTCAAAATACCGTTGCAACGGTATTTCTTATATGGCCCGGCATCTGTATCGTTACACTAATTATTCTTGATAAACCGCTAAGCCCTTTCGCCAAAGTCTCACGATCTAACAGAGGCGATTAGTGTACCCAAGTAGACATACCGACGAAATAAGGGAACTCCCTTGGTCCAATCACTCCATCCCCTGAATAACCCTTATGGATTTTCAGGAAGTTCTTCTAACCCCTCTGCGGGCTTTTGGCTTCAGCGTTGCCTGGATTGCATGTCAGAAAATAGCTGATGGAATTTATTCGCCAAGTCCTTGTTCTCACAAATTTTGGGCACAATTTCATCCAGCATTTGATAAAAATGTGGATCCTGATTCAGATCGTCACCGAACTCCCACAACAACACACCTTCGATGAATACCCGCACTGAGGCATCAAGAGATCGATCCACATCGGGCGACAGCTTCTGGATGCGTGCTCGCATCTTCTTTTCAAGAGCCTCCAGGTCAAAGCGGGGGTTTCCCAGCGCCAGCATTTGACGCGCAATCTGCTCGGTTGGTGCAGCCTTCTGGGATTCTTTGACGGAACCCATCTCGCGCCGCAGGACTTCGATTAACTGGGCAACATGTGAAACAGAATTTATAGTCATAAATTTGCGTTATTTATGCGAGGCACATAGATACACGTAGACGCGTTTAAGCAGGGTTAGCCTGATTAATGTACCCTGCTAGCTCAGTGAGACTCTTTATCACGATAGGCAGAGATAAAGAAATGCTCGCCCGGGACCGCCGCTTCAGGTTTCGCGCCGGGAATGGAAGCTTCGTTGTCGCCAACGACAGCTTGGTTACCAAGCATTGTGCTCAGCTTCTCAAGTACCCGAGTCATATCAACATTCAACGCAGGATTTACCATATTACCTTTGATGCCGCGCTCCAGCATTTGGCGGCAGATATCAAATTCACTCCGTTCCAGGGCTTCAAGACCGGATTTAAACAATACCAACGGGTGATCTTCTCCCAGACCATCCAGGCCTTGCCAGGTAATCGCCGCTTCAGCTTGCCGCCCCGATGAGAGATATAACAACCCCAATTGGAAAACCCCTGTATGTAATTGAGGATCCAGCTTGACTGCCTTGGCCATAAATTCCAGCCCACGATCCATCATGCCGATCTGAGCGTATTCAGCGCCGAGCAAATAGCAAGCCCCGGCATCGGAAGGATTCAAATCCAGAGCACGTTTGAGATAGTCAATTGCTTCGCCGTGGGCATTGCTGTTTACTCTTTCCAAAGCCAGAGAAAAGAGTTCCTCCGCGTCAAGCCGATCAAGATTATGTGCCACGATAGCCTCTATATAAGGGAATAATTGGGACAAGCCCTAACAGGCCGTAGGTCTCCTAGCATAACTAAAACACATCAATGCTCCTTAGCAACCGGCCCAATTCGACATAATCAGCCGATCTTACATATCCCGCCTCAATGACCTGTGGCGCCTACTCCGGCAGCAGACCATTCTTGATGCCACTACGGGAATCCTACACTCATCTCATCAGATTGCCGCTTTGCGTATCCGACCATCGACGGGTCGCTTCAGGTGCCCATTTCAAAATCCGATTTGGCCAGCTTTGGCGCCAGGGTAGCAACCTCCCGCAAAAAATGGGCCATGCCCTTTGACCCAAGCCTGATCTCAAACCGAGCCTAGCAGCCACGGGTAAGGGCCAAGCCCCCCCCCCTGCGCAGGTCTCAGAACCCCCTATCAAACTTTCTGGCCGTCATTCGCCAACCTATCTGGCAATAGCCAGAAAGGTCTAGGCCAAAAAGAAAATTCTTCGCGATCCCATTGGGGGAGATCTTCAAGATGAGGTGTGCAGCACCTGAAAAAAGAGGGACCGGATGGAAATGTGTGGTAACCGAGAACTGGCAACAAAAAAATAACTGGCACAGATGCTTTTATATCTTTTTATTGGTATGAATTCTTTTAGTGCCTACCCGCTTTCCCCTCTGAAACCGACTGGCACACGAGCCGGCACACCCTCTTTTTATCGGGAACTTTTCACCCCAGTTGCCGGTTCATTCCAAGCTTGAGCCAGCCACTTTCAAAACGCTCAGAAAAGTTTTCCAAGGAGTGTCTTCTATTTTTCATTTCAAATTTTCTGAAAATACAATGAAGACGTGCTTCGAAAACAGAGGCTAAAGCGCGAGTGGGAACAGCTCCGCAGTAAAGAAAATGAGCTCCTCGCTTTCTCATGATTGATGAAGAACTGCGCGAATTCCACGGCGGCGTCTTCACCGGCTGCGCAATTTTGAAGGTCGCTGAGCTGAAGAAGCTATCCCTGTAGATGAGAAGGCTCGAAACTCATTTTCCCTCTGGAAAAGTCGGCCGCAAGACGGCCTGCTTGTAATGACGGAGTGTCAGAAATCGCCACCACCGCCATGCGCAAGCGATTCAAACTTTGTGATCCGATTAATGAATGCGAGCTTCACTGTGCCGGTCGGGCCGTTACGCTGTTTGCTGATGATGACCTCGGCTACCCCAGGTTCCTTGCAGGCGTCTTTGGTGTAGTACTCGTCGCGGTAGATGAACATGATGATGTCGGCGTCCTGCTCGATGGCGCCGGACTCACGCAGATCGCTCATCATGGGACGCTTGTCGGTGCGGGACTCCACCCCCCGGCTCAGCTGTGACAGGGCAATCACGGGGCACTGCAGTTCCTTGGCCAGCATCTTCAGGCCGCGCGAGATTTCGCCGACGGCGGTGGCGCGGTTTTCTTCGCTCATGCTGGAAGACACGCTCATGAGCTGTAAATAGTCGACCACGATCAGGCCGAGCTTGCCGCATTGGCGGGCCAGGCGCCGGGCGTTGGCGCGCAGTTCGCTAACGGTGAGGCCCGGGGTTTCGTCGATGTGCAGCGAGATGTTGCGCAGCTTCTCAATCGCTTCGGTCAGGCGCGGCCACTCTTCGTCGGTCAGGGCGCCGGTACGCAGATGGGTCTGGTCGATGCGGCCGATGGAGCCGACGATACGCACGGCCAGTTGTGAGGCGCCCATTTCCATGGAGAACACCGCCACCGGCAGGCCTTCGTTGAGCGCCACGTGTTCGGCAATGTTGATGGCCAGTGCGGTTTTGCCCATGGACGGGCGTGCTGCCAGGATGACCAAATCGCCAGCCTGAAAGCCGGAGGTCATCTTGTCGAGGTCATAAAAACCCGTGGGCACGCCGGTGACGTCGTTCGGGTTTTCCGACATTTCAGTCACGCGGTCCAGCAGGCTGACCACCAGGGTGTCCATGCTCTGGAAGCCCTGCTTCATGCGCGAGCCCTGCTCGCCGATCTTGAAGATCTTCTGCTCGGCCTCGTCGAGGATCATGGCCACGGCCTTGCCCTGCGGGTTGAAGGCCTGGGTGGCAATCTCGTCGCTGGCGGCTACCAGCTTGCGCAGGATGGAGCGCTCACGCACTATCTCGGCATAACGGCGGATGTTGCCGGCGCTGGGTACGTACTGGGCCAGCGAATTCAGGTAGCCCAGACCGCCTATTTCTTCGGCCTTGCCCTGGTTCTGCAGATGCTCGTACACCGTGATCACGTCGGCCGGCTTGGTCGCGTTGATCAGGGCGCCCACGGCCGCGTAGATCAGCTTGTGTTCGTAACGGTAGAAGTCCTCGTCCACCAGCAGGTCGCCCACCCGGTCCCAAGCGCCGTTGTCGAGCAGCAGGCCACCCAGCACGCTGGATTCGCCTTCGATGGAATGCGGGGGAATGCGCAACTGTGCGATTTGCTTGTCAGCGCTGTAGCGGGAGTCGTCGATGGTGGAAAGTACGGCGGACATGGGTTTCCTGAGAGGTGCTAAATACTACGCCGCCACGGCCTGAACGGCTGTGGACAAGGTTGTGAATAAACGTGGGAAATACGGTGTAAATCGTGACTGGGCGTGTGCACAACCCGAAAAATGCAATCGCAAAGAAAAAAGCCGCTCAGCGAGCGGCTTTTTCGGGAGAGCGAATGTTTTAAGCGGATTCGCCGTACACAGTCACGGTGATGTCGACTGTCACGTCGGTGTGCAGTGCCACGCTGACGGCATGGTCGCCCACAGTCTTCAACGGACCGTTTGGCATGCGGATCTGCGACTTGGCCACAGGGAAGCCCTGTTTGGTCAGTTCGGCAGAAATGTCGTGGTTGGTCACGGAGCCAAACAGACGACCGTCAACGCCAGCTTTTTGCGTGAGCTTGACGGTGGTACCGCCGAGCTTTTCGCCTTGGGCTTGCGATGCGGCCAGCTTGGCAGCGGCGGCTTTTTCAAGTTCAGCGCGTTTGACTTCAAATTCCTTGATGGCCGCTGCGGTTGCGCGACGGGCGCGGCCGGAAGGGATCAGGAAGTTGCGTGCGTAACCGTCTTTGACCTTGACGACTTCACCCAGGTTGCCCAGGTTGACGACTTTGTCGAGCAGAATAATTTGCATGTTCGTGCTCCTTACAGGCTACGGTGCTGGTCGCTGTAAGGCAGCATCGCGAGGAAACGAGCGCGCTTGACGGCGGTGTTGATCTGGCGCTGGAAAATCGCGCGCGTGCCGGTCAGGCGTGCGGGGATGATTTTTCCGTTTTCGGCTACGAAATCGCGCAGGGTGTCGATGTCTTTGTAGTCGATTTCTTCAACGCCAGCAGCTGTGAAACGGCAAAAACGCTTGCGTTTGAACAGCAGGGATTGGGTATTGCGCTTGGGGCGCTTGTCTTTATTGAAACGTTTTGGTCCGGGCATGATGGACTCCTTAAATAGGGTTCAGTACTTGTTCAGAAACTGGTTGAAAAGCTTGGATGTGAAACACGACACTTTTGCTGCCACGGGCGTTAACCAGAAATCCGGTAAACCTGAAGGGTTTGCCTAAAGTCAGCCGGCCTGTTTGTTCAGCCAGCGTTCCAAAAGCCACCGCCTTCATTGTCAATTTGACCTGCCGGGTGGAACCTGCTTCCTCCATTTCAGACTCGTGTTCGAGAACGAAGTTGGCGGCGGGGATTCCAGCGGGCGTGTAGCGAAGAGGACTAACCTCGGCGATACAGGCGGTCAATTCAACGCGGTTCACTGCAGATTATTCGGCAGCAACGAGTCGTTCAACAGCATTGGCGTATTACGACGCCGCATACTCCTGCTGCTGGGCCTTGCGGGCCTCTTCACGCTCGACATTGCGCATCATGAGGGAAGGACCGGTTTCGGCCTTTTTCTTCACAACAGTCAGGTGGCGCAGCACGGCGTCGTTGAACTTGAACGCGTGTTCAATTTCGTCCATGACGGCCTGGCTGGCTTCAATGTTGATGCACAGGTAATGGGCTTTGGCCAGTTTCTGGATCAGGTACACCAGCTGGCGGCGGCCCCAATCTTCAACACGATGGATTTTTCCACCGCCGGCAGTGATCATGCCCTTGTAACGTTCCAGCATGGCTGGGACTTGCTCGCTTTGATCCGGGTGGATCAGCAAGACGATCTCGTAGTGACGCATAAACTCTCCTTGTGGTTAATGAAAGCTGCCCCAGCGTCGTTAAGGGTGCAGCAAGGCGAAGCCCATGATTATATACCACCGGAATATTGCCCCCACGGTCGCTCACTGCGTGTAGCTCCCTGCCCCCCCCGAGGGGGCCGCTGCGCCTGCGGGCCGGCAAAGCCGGACCCGCGGCCCCTGCTTGGCTGGAGAGCCCTTGCGGAGGTTGCCTTTTTACCGATCGTCCTGAGCTTGTCGAAAGGTGTCCCCTAGGGGGCGCTGCGCCTGCGGCCCAAACTCCCAAGCCCCAATAAAAAAGCCCGGCAACTTGCGTTGCCGGGCTTTTGAACCTGAACAGCTTCGGTTCAGGTCATATGCGGGGCCATATCAGGCCGCGCGCAGGGTTGGGTAGCGTACATGCTCAACCAGCTCCTGGACCTTGCGGCTGGGCGCAGGGGTCACAAAGCTGACCAGGATGATCACAGCGAAGCCGATCGGCACGCCGAACACGCCGGCCGAGATCGGCTGAATGTCCCACCAGAGCTGGATCGGGGAGGTGATGCCGAACAGGCCGCGCATCCATGGCTGGGTGGTGATCATGTAATAGAACGTGGTACCCAGACCGGCTGCCATGCCCAGGGAGGCAGCAATGCCACTGGCGCGTTTCCAGAAGATCCCCAATGTCAGGGCCGGGAAGAACGCAGCCGCAGCGAACGAGAACGCCGCAGAGACCAGGAACAGAATGTCGGCCGGTTTCTGCGCCGCCACATAAGCGACACACAGGGCTACCACCAGCAGCAAGACCTTGGAGATGGTCACGCGGCGTGCGGTGGAGGCGTTCGGGTCGATCATTTTGTAGTACAGGTCATGGCTCAACGCGTTGGCAATCGTCAGCAGCAGGCCGTCAGCAGTAGACAGAGCAGCGGCCAGACCACCGGCAGCCACCAAGCCGGACACCACGTAAGGCAGGCCGCCAATCGCGGGAGCCGCCAGCACGATGATGTCACCACCGATGGACATTTCGTTGAGTTGCAGCAAGCCGTCCTTGTTGATGTCCACCACCGACAGCAGGGTCGGGTCAACCTTGTTCCAGGCGGTAATCCATTCCGGCAGTGCGTTGAACGGTGTTCCCACCACCAGGGTGAAGACCTCGTATTTCACCAGCACGGCCAGGGCCGGCGCAGTGAAGTACAGCAGGAAAATGAAGAACAGCGACCAGGTGACCGACTGCCGTGCTTCTTTCACGCTTGGAACGGTGTAGTAGCGCATCAGGATGTGCGGCAACGCGGCAGTGCCCACCATCAGGCAGAAGATCAGCGCCAGGAAGTTACGGCGTGACACGTCGTAAGCCTTCTGGGCAGCCGCATCGCCGTTCGGATCACCAGCAAACTGCTGGGCGTGCGGTGGCATGCCGTTGAGCGGCTTGGCTTTAGCGTCAGCCCCAGCCTTGGCGGCCGTCCAGGTTTTCGTGGCAGCGGCAGCATCTTTCGGCACAGCAGCAAGCGCTTTTTCAGCGGCAGAAATCTCCGACAGCGCGCCATTGGCAGCCTTCAGATCAGCCACGGTTTTCTCCGCCGCTGCCTTGTCTGCAGCCAGCGCCGCAGCAGGATCTTTCAGCTTGGCGGCCAGGGCTGCCGAACGCTGTTTGAAGATCTCGCGAACTTCCACTTCTTTGGCGTTGGTGGTCAGCTCTTTTTCTTTGGCCGTCACTTTTTGCAGCTGGAAGCCGTAGATGGCCTGCGGAACCGGCACGCTGGTCTGTTTGACCGACAACCACACCACAGGAATCATGTAGGCCACGATCAAGATGATGTACTGGGCCACCTGTGTCCAGGTCACAGCACGCATGCCGCCCAGGAAAGAGCAAACCAGAATACCGCCCAGGCCCAGGAAAATCCCCAGCTCAAAAGCCACACCCGTCAAGCGGGCCGTGATGATGCCGACGCCATAAATCTGCGCAACCACATAGGTGAAGGAGCACAGAATCGCAGCGACGATACCGATGAATCGCGGCAGGTTGCCGCCGTAGCGTTCACCCAGAAAGTCGGGAATCGTGAACTGGCCGAACTTACGCAGGTAGGGCGCAAGAAACAGGGCCACCAGGCAGTAACCGCCCGTCCACCCCATGATGAAGGCCAGGCCGCTGTAACCTGTCAGGTAGAGCGTACCGGCCATACCGATGAAGGAGGCGGCAGACATCCAGTCAGCACCCGTGGCCATGCCGTTGTACACAGCCGGTACGCGGCGGCCTGCCACGTAATACTCGGCAGCGTCCGTTGTACGGCTCATGATGCCGATGCCGGCATACAGGCCAATGGTGGCCAGCAGGAAGATCAAGCCGATCCATTGACGGGACAAGCCCATCTGCTCGAGGACGGCCAGTACCACCACGAAGGCGAGAAAGCCCCCGGTGTACCACTTGTAAACCTTGTTCAAGCCAGACTTGAACGCGGCGTTGGAGGCCTTGGTGTTACCGCCGCCGTTATCAGAACCAAACATTCCAGCCATGATTATTCCTCGCTCTCTTGGACGCCGTGCTCAATATCGAGCTTGCCCATGTACCAGGCGTAATACCCGATGATCGCCACGTAAATCACCAAAGCCCCTTGTGCTCCCATCCAGAAGCTAAAGGGCCAGCCAAAGAAATTGAAGTTCAATTCACGTGCGTAATAACTCACGACGAACGTCACGACGAACCAGATCACGAGCAGGATGCCCGTGACGTTGAGGTTCTTCCGCCAATAACGGCGATGGTTGTCAGTCAACTGCATAACACTTGCCTCCATCAACAACGCCCTTTCGGGCACATCGCGATCACCACCAGTCCCGGCGTGGCCTGCAAGCCGGATCGCGTCTTATAAGCCTGGGCAGGACCCTGGCCTTCAAATACCCGCCCAGTTGGTTTGCGTTCAGGAAGGCTGAGCGATGCTCAGCCCCGTCTCGCGCTCCAGCTGGGCGGCCACTTTAGGCTCAAACCTTTTGAGGTGGCGAATGACTTTCACCGCCTCTTCAGGGTCTTGCCTGTCAACATGAACCCGCGCCAGCTGATACCAGCCGAACGGGCTCATGGGCTGCAGTTCTGTGTTTTTCTTGAGCGCCTGCACCGCTTCGTCAAAGCGGCGGTCGCGAATGAGGAGCAGTGCCAGGCCGTACCAGGCCCGGTCCATCTTGGGCTCGATATCCAGCGCGCGGCGAAAAGCGGGTTCAGCGTCCGGATGGCCGCCTATGTCTTCCAGCATGTAGGCCAGGTTGAACCAAGCCGCGGCGGTATCGGGAAAGCGTGCCGCCAGCTCGCGCAGGGCTTCAATGGCACCGTGCTTGTCGCCCAGCTGCGCGAGCACATGGGCACGACTCGCCAGCGCGTAACGGTCGCCGGGGCGCACCAGCAGCATCTGGGTGAACTTCTCCAGGGCTGCCGCCTGCCTGCCGAATACCAGCAGGACAAGCGCCTGGAGTTTGAGATACCAATAAGCGGCAACGGCGTTCATTTGCACAGCTCCACGCCGATTTCCAGGCAAATGCGGATTTTCATGAGGGTTGCAGCGATCCAGATGAAGAGCAGCAACAAAAACGCCACGAGCGGTACGTGGCGGTCAATGATCTGTTTGGGAGTGATGAAGCGGGAGGCCACCACAAAGGGTTTGCCAACGATCTGCAGGATTTGGTAGAAGAGATTGGTGTCTTTCCTGGCGCCTGCGAGCAACCCAAGTATCCATTGCCCGAGCAACGCCAACAGGGCAATCTCAGCTATCAATTTGAGAGTGGATGCGAAGAAAAGCATAGGGCCTTTGGCAACAATGGCTTGATTGTTGCCCCGGTCCTTACCGACTTCTTACAAATTGACGCAGAGGCTGACAGCCCCCGTTCAAACCCTCCTAGGACTTTCCCTTGGTTTCAGCCGATTCACACCGCTGAAGCGGCCGGCTGTAAAACCAAGGGCTTAAGGACCTCCGCAAATCCCCTGCGGTCTGTGCTCGCGCGGGTTCGCCGGGGCGATGCGGAGGGTGCTTAGCCGGTTCAGGAGGCGAGTTGCTTCCAGGTGTCGATCACGGTGTCGGGATTGAGCGAGATCGAACCAATGCCCTGCTCCTTGAGCCACAACGCAAAGTCGGGGTGATCGCTGGGCCCCTGACCGCAGATGCCAACGTACTTGCCCTGACGGTTGCAGGCCTGGATGGCGCGGCTCAGCATGGCCTTGACAGCCGGGTCGCGTTCGTCGAAGTCTTCCGCCAGAATGGCCAGCCCGGAGTCGCGGTCCAGGCCGAGGGTGAGCTGGGTCAGGTCGTTCGAACCGATCGAGAACCCATCGAAGAATTCAAGGAACTCATCGGCCAGGATGGCGTTGCTCGGCACCTCGCACATCATGATCACGCGCAGGTCTTTTTCGCCGCGCTTCAGGCCATGCTGGGCCAGCAGGTCGGTGACCTTTTTTGCTTGCCCGAGGGTGCGGACAAACGGCACCATGACCTCGACATTGACCAGGCCCATGTCGTCGCGCACGCGGCGCAGCGCCTCGCACTCCATCGCAAAGGCTTCGCCAAAATCGGGGCTGAGGTAACGCGATGCACCGCGAAAGCCGAGCATCGGGTTTTCTTCTTCGGGCTCGTAACGCGAGCCGCCAATGAGTTTGCGGTACTCGTTGGACTTGAAGTCCGACAAACGCACGATCACCGGCTTGGGCCAAAAAGCTGCAGCAATCGTCGCTACACCTTCGGCCACCTTGTCGACATAAAAAGCACGCGGCGAGGCATGGCCGCGCGCCACGCTTTCAACTGCCTTTTTCAGGTCGGCATCAACATTCGGGTAGTCAAGGATGGCCTTGGGATGCACGCCAATATTGTTGTTGATGACGAACTCCAGCCGCGCCAGGCCGACGCCGTGGTTGGGAATCTGGCAAAAATCAAAAGCCAGCTGCGGGTTGCCGACGTTCATCGTGATCTTGATGTCGATGGGCGGCATGGTGCCGCGCTGCACTTCGGTCACTTCGGTCTCGAGCAGGCCGTCATAGATGTTGCCGGTATCGCCTTCAGCGCAGCTGACAGTCACCAGCATGCCGTCCTTGAGCGACTCGGTGGCGTCGCCGCAGCCGACCACGGCCGGAATGCCCAGCTCGCGCGCAATGATGGCCGCGTGGCAGGTGCGCCCGCCGCGGTTGGTCACGATGGCGCTGGCGCGTTTCATGACCGGCTCCCAGTTCGGGTCGGTCATGTCGGTGACCAGAATGTCGCCAGGCTGGACCTGGTCCATGTCCTTGATGTCGCGCACGATGCGGACCGGGCCGGTGCCGATTTTCTGGCCAATTGCCCTGCCCTCGGCTAGCACGGTGCCGGTGCCCTTGAGCTTGTAGCGCTGTTCGGCCTTGCCCTTGGACTGGCTCTTCACCGTCTCGGGCCGCGCCTGCAGGATGTACAGCTGACCGTCGGTACCGTCTTTGCCCCATTCAATGTCCATGGGACGGCCGTAGTGGTCTTCGATAATCACCGCGTAACGCGCCAGTTGCTCGACGTCGGCATCGGTCAGCGAATAACGGTTGCGCAGCTCGGCCGGCACATCGGTGGTCTTGACCAGCTTGCCGCCGGCTTTCTTTTCTTCAGCCGAAGTGAACTCCATCTGCAACAGCTTGCTGCCCAGGTTGCGGCGAATCACGCAGCGCTTGCCGGCCTTGAGCATGGGCTTGTGCACGTAAAACTCGTCGGGGTTCACAGCGCCCTGCACCACGGTTTCACCCAGGCCGTAGCTGGAGGTGATGAAGACCACGTCTTCAAAGCCGCTTTCGGTGTCGATGGTGAACATCACGCCGGCCGCGCCGATGTCGCTGCGCACCATGCGCTGCACGCCGGCCGACAGGGCCACGTCGGAATGGGCAAAGCCCTGGTGCACGCGGTAGCTGATGGCGCGGTCGTTGTAGAGAGAGGCAAATACCTCCTTCATCTTGTGCAGCACGTCCTCGATGCCCACCACGTTCAGAAAGGTCTCCTGCTGCCCTGCAAATGAGGCGTCGGGCAGGTCTTCGGCCGTGGCGGAGGAACGCACGGCAAAGCTGGCCTGGGGGTTGCCTGCGCTCAGCGCCGCAAAACTGTCGCGGACAGTTTTTTCAAGTTCTTTCGGGAAAGGCTGGGCTTCGACCAGACCGCGAATCTGGGCGCCGGCGACGGCAAGCGCACGCACGTCATCAGTGTTGAGTGCATCGAGCACTGCGTTGATTTTTTTGTCCAGGCCATCGTGGGCCAGGAAAATGCGGAAAGCGTGGGCGGTGGTGGCAAAACCGGTGGGTACTTGCACGCCCTTGGGCCCGGTAGGCAATTGCGAGATCATTTCGCCGAGGCTGGCGTTTTTACCGCCGACAGCCTCGACGTCTGTCATCCTCAGGTTTTCAAACGGCACGACCAGGGCGGTCGCCTCAAATAGCTTGGACATGAAAATACTCCGGGAGGTTTAAAAACCGGGACGTGGCGCATGCGCGGCGGGCAACCTTGTTGTTGTTCTAGGGGGTTGGTGCGGGGCATGGCTTGAGAATCTGGATAATTGCCTCGATTGTAGGGGCCTGCCGCCTCTGGCAGCCGCCCCCACCTTTCATAACCCTGAAGCCCAGACATGCCAAACCGCACCGTATTTTTCATTTCCGACGGCACCGGCATCACCGCCGAAACCTTTGGTAACGCCATCCTGGCGCAATTCGAGTTCAAGGCACGCCATGTTCGCCTGCCTTTTATCGACAGTGTCGACAAGGCGCATCAGGTCATCCGCCAGATCAATCATGCGGCCACGGTGGAGGGCACGCGGCCGATTGTGTTCACCACGCTGGTCAACATGGAGATTCTGGCGGTCATCAAGGCGCATTGCCACGGCATGCTGCTGGACATGTTCGGCACCTTTGTGGCGCCCCTGGAAATCGAGCTGGGCATCAAGTCCAACCACCGGGTAGGCCGCTTTTCGGATGCCTCCAAAAGCAAGGAATATGACGACCGCATCGAGGCCATCAACTTCTCGCTGGCGCACGACGATGGCCAGAGCAACAAGGACCTGGCGGGCTCCGACGTGATCCTGGTGGGCGTGAGCCGCAGCGGCAAAACGCCGACCACGCTTTACCTGGCCATGCAATACGGCCTGAAGGCATCCAATTACCCCCTGATTCCGGAAGACTTCGAGCGCCGCCAGCTGCCGCCGGCGCTGGTGCCGCATCGCAAAAAAATCTTCGGCCTGACGATTGCGCCCGAGCGCCTGGCGCAGATCCGCAACGAACGCCGGCCCAACTCCAGGTACGCCAGCCTTGAGAACTGCCGCGAGGAAATCCACGAAGCCGAAGCCATGATGCGGCGCGAAGGCATTCGCTGGCTGTCGACCACCACCAAGTCGATTGAGGAAATCGCCACCACCATCCTGCAGGAAATCCGGCCCGAGCGGCTGGAGTACTGACAGCACTCGCCGCTCTTCTTTTTATAGCTGTTTGCGCCCGCCCGACAAGGGCTACCGGCCATTTTCTCTTATAGAACGGGGGTTGCAGTCGTATGCGCCGTCGCAGCACCGCTGACGGGTACAGAAGCCGAATGGCCGGGCCCGGTGCGTGATGTCTATTTCACAAATAGCCAACGACTATCGACTTACATCAACTTCAAGAGTTATACTATCGTTTCGCAAGTATTTTTAACCAGCCTATAGGAAGCTATCTAGATGTCCCTGATCAATACCCCAGTCCAGCCTTTCAAAACTCAAGCCTTTCTCAATGGCAAGTTCATCGACGTTTCTGACGAATCGTTGAAGGGCAAATGGTCGGTCCTGATCTTCATGCCGGCCGCATTCACTTTCAACTGTCCCACGGAAGTCGAAGATGCCGCCGACAACTACGCCGAATTCCAGAAGGCCGGCGCAGAGGTTTATATCGTGACCACCGACACCCATTTCTCGCACAAGGTGTGGCACGAAACCTCCCCCGCCGTCGGCAAGGCCAAGTTCCCGCTGGTGGGCGACCCGACCCACACGCTGACCAAGGCATTTGACGTGTTCATTCCCGAAGAAGGCCTGGCACTGCGCGGCACCTTCGTGATCAACCCGGACGGCATCATCAAGACCGCTGAAGTGCACTCCAACGAGATCGCACGTGACGTCAAGGAAACCCTGCGCAAGTTGAAGGCCGCCCAATACACCGCCGCGCACCCCGGCCAGGTCTGCCCTGCGAAGTGGAACGAAGGCGCCAAGACAATCGCCCCGTCCATCGACCTCGTCGGCAAGATCTAAGCCCCCGCGGTCCAAGCCCGGGCGATGCACACCTCGGTGTGCGACCCGGGCTTTTTTGTTCCCTTTTGACACGATATTGATACCGAAAGTGAGTCCGCCATGCTCGACGACGCCACCAAAGCCCAACTGAAAAGTTACCTCGAACGCGCCACCGCGCCCATCGAAATCGTCGCTTCACTGGACGACAGCGAAGCCTCTGGCGAAGTGCTGTCGCTGCTGAAAGACGTGGCCGAGTCGTCGCCGCTGGTCAAGCTGACCGAAAGCCGGGACGACCCACATCGCAAGCCGTCTTTCTCGATTAACCGCCCGGGCGAAAACCACGGCCCGCGTTTTGCCGGCCTGCCCATGGGCCATGAATTCACCTCGCTGATCCTGGCGCTGCTGCAGATCGGCGGCTACCCGCCCAAGGTCGAGCAGGCCATCCTCGAGCAGATCCGTGCGCTCGACCGCGACCTCGACTTCGAAATCTACGTCTCGCTGACCTGCCACAACTGCCCCGACGTGGTTCAGGCCCTGAACCTGATGGCGGTGCAGAACCCGCGCATCAAGACCACCATGATCGAAGGCGGCACCTTCCAGGATGAGGTCAAGGAGCGCGAGATCATGGGCGTGCCCACGGTCTTCCTGAACGGCACCATGTTTGGCAATGGCCGCATGAGTCTGGAAGAAATCCTTGCCAAGATCGACACCAGCGGCGTCGAGCGCGAAGCGAAGAAGATCACTGAAAAGACACCGTTTGACGTGCTGATCGTCGGCGGCGGCCCGGCCGGAGCGGCAGCGGCCGTGTACGCGGCGCGCAAAGGCATACGCACCGGCGTGGCCTCCGAGCGTTTCGGCGGCCAGGTGCTGGACACGCTGGGCATCGAGAACTTCATCTCGATCAAGGAAACCGAAGGCCCGAAATTCGCCCACGCGCTGGAAGAACACGTGCGCAACTACGACGTGGACATCATGAACCTGCAGCGTGCCAAGGCACTGGTGCCCAACAGCGGCCCGGGCAAAGACATGATCGAGATCCAGCTGGAAAGCGGCGCCTCGCTGAAAAGCAGGTCGGTGATCATCTCGACCGGCGCGCGCTGGCGCAACATCAACGTGCCCGGTGAGCAGGAGTTCAAGAACAAGGGCGTGGCCTATTGCCCGCACTGCGACGGGCCGCTGTTCAAGGGCAAGCGCGTGGCGGTGATCGGCGGCGGCAACTCGGGTGTCGAAGCGGCGATTGACCTGGCGGGCATCGTTGGCCACGTGACGCTAATCGAGTTCGACACCGCGCTGCGCGCCGATGCTGTGCTGCAGCGCAAGCTTTTGAGCCTGAAAAACGTTGATGTGTTCACCAACGCACAGACCACTGAGATCACCGGCGACCAGAAGGTCAATGGCCTGATCTACAAGGACCGCGCGACCGGCGAGCTGAAAACCGTGCCGCTGGAAGGCGTGTTCATCCAGATCGGCCTGGTGCCCAACACCGACTGGCTCAAGGGTGTGGTCGAGCTGTCCAGGCACGGCGAAATCATTGTGGATGCCAGGGGCCAGACCTCGCTGCCCGGCGTGTTTGCAGCGGGCGACGCCACCACGGTGCCCTTCAAGCAGATCATCATTGCGGCCGGTGACGGCGCAAAGGCGGCGCTGGGCGCTTTCGATCATTTGATCCGGACCTCGGCACCGGTGGCCTGACAGTGCATGAAGCGGTGTGCAGGGCACCGCTTCATGCCGGCAAAGAAGAACGCCTATCAATCCCATTCGTGCTCAGACCGCGTACAAGGGTTATGCATTTCTTCTTGCCCAATGGGAGTTCCGTGCGGACAATCAGCGCATTCAAAACAAAAAAAGGATAAGCAATGAAAGGCGACGCACAAGTCATCAAACACCTGCAGGCTCAACTCAAAAATGAGCTGACCGCCATCAACCAGTACTTCGTGCACTACCGCATGTACAAGCACTGGGGCCTGGACAAGCTGGCCAAGAAGGAATACGAAGAATCCATCGGCGAGATGAAACACGCCGACAAGCTGATGGACCGTATCTTCACGCTCGACGGCCTGCCCAACCTGCAGGACCTCGGCAAACTCATGATCGGCGAAGACGTTCCGGAAGCGCTGGCCTGTGACCTGAAAGCCGAAACCGGCGCCCAGGCGACCATCAAGGACGGCATTGCCCACTGTGAAAGCGTGCGCGACTACGTGTCGCGCGACCTGCTGCAAGGCATCCTGGACGACACCGAAGAGCACATCGACTTCCTGGAAACCCAGATCGAGCTGGTGGGCAAAGTCGGCCTGCAGAACTACCTGCAAAGCCAGATGGGCGAGCTGAGCTGAAGCTGGCGCATTCATTTAAGCAAAAAGCGGGGCCTGGCCCCGCTTTTTCTTTGCCTGCCACCGCGGATTGCTGCCAGCGCTTCAGTCGGGCGCCGGCGTCTGCCCGACCAGACGCCGGCTGAAGAACCCGAGAATCTCGTCCCTTGCAGCCAATGTGGGTTGGCCTGCCTCATCAATCAGGTGGGCTGTCACAACGCTGTGAGGTGTCGTCACATGTTGTGCAAAGAAAGGCGGTACATCAGGGTTGGCAGCCTGGTCCGGCAGCACCCGCGGCTCGAAGCGGTCGCCCAACGCCTCGGCATAAGCCGCAAAACGCTGGGCCCTGCAGAACTTGTCGCCTTCAAACCGGTAAGCCAACACCGTGAGGTTTTCCTGGTCAAGCCGCTGGCGCACCATCTTGACTTCCTCCGGCGATATCTCGATGCCACCCGGGTTGTCGAACGGCAGCGAAGGCTGACACAGCACGGGCGCGAGCATGGCGGGCTCCAGCATCATGGAAAGCGCGAAATTACCGGTCCAGCACATGCCGATGGCGCCGACGCCGGGGCCGCCACATTCCTGGTGTGCCAGCCTTGCCAGCGCCCTGAGCCATCTCGTCACCGGACTTGAGGCATTGACGCCCCCCTTGCCCGCAAAAGCACGGAACTCGGCGCTGACACAGGCGCGCTGAAAGATCGCCGCACCCTCCTCCGCGCCGGGAACCGCGCCGTCACGCCCGAAGAGCGAGGGCATGTAGACGGTGAAACCCGCATCGCGCACCCATCGGGCAAACCGCGCGACGTGCGGGCTGATGCCCGGCATTTCAGTCATCACAATCACCGCCGGGCCCAAGCCGGCATTTCCGCCCACGTAGACCTTCTTCGTCACACTGTCGAGGGTGATCTCGCGGACTTTGAAATCTTCGAGGGCATCGTCATCTTTCATGCTGCGGTGGGTCATCGGGTTCCTTGGGTGATGGGATACCTGAATTAGATGCAGCTTGCCGCTAAACTGCGAGTGTCTATTTCGACATGTTTGATGCGTTTTCAGCCAATGACAGATTTCACCGTTCTGGTCCTGCCTGGGGCCTACGCCGCCAGCGTAGCCATCACGCTGGATGTCCTGCATGCAGCGTCGGCCCTGGCGCCGCGCCTGAAGCTGGCGCGCCCAACATGGCGTGTCATGTCGCCATCCGGCGGCTCCGTACCTTTAAGCAGCAGCATGCACCTGGCAACCACGGCATTGCCCAAACGGCATCGGCCCGACACATCCACCTGGATCGTGCCGGGACTGGGACTGGACAATGCCCAGGCGCTCGCAACCGGCCTGGCGAGCGCGGGCGCGCAGCGGGCGATCGCCGCTGTTGCCGCGCATGCGGCTTCGGGCGGCCGGGTGGCTGCTTCCTGCTCTGCAGTATTCCTGCTTCAGGCCGCCGGGCTGCTGCCCGGGCGCCGGGTCACCACCTCGTGGTGGCTGGCAGCAGAGTTGCGGCGACTAGAGCCTCGCTGCATCGTCGACGCCGACCGGATGGTTTGCGCCGACGGTGCCGTGAGCACGGCAGGCGCTGCATTTGCGCAAACTGACTTGATGCTTCATCTGCTGCGGGTCCAGTTCGGTGCCGCCCTGGCCGACGCCATCGGGCGGATCCTGCTGATCGACGGGCGGCAGGCGCAATCGCCTTTCGTGGTGCCGAGAATGCTGTCCAACGGAAACGAGCTGGTGGCCCGCCTGGTGGCGCGGATTGAATCAGCCTTGCCGCAGCCGCCCAGCGTGGAAGCTCTGGCCCAGGAATTCGCAATGTCCCAGCGAACGCTTTCACGCCATGTGCGCGAAGCCACCGGCAAAAGCACGATGGCCCTGGTGCAAAGCGTGCGGCTCAATCGCGCCCGCATGCTGATTGAGTCGAGCCGGATGACCATCGAGCGGGTGGCCGAGCAAGTGGGCTATGGGGACGCCACCGCGCTGCGCCGCCTGATGCGCAAGGCGGGCACCCATCCCAGCCGGTACAGACCGGCCCTTTGACGCTCTGGGCGCCCATAGAGCGGCACAGGCAATTGATATACATCAGACGCCAGTGCAAAAGGCTGAGGAGGGCTCAAAAAGGGGACAGGAGTCCTTTCCGGCTTGGCTCCACTGTCATACAATGCAAATAACAATGATTCTCATCAAGAATGGGCATTGCAAGGAGCCCAGTGCATGACCCTCTTGTCTTCTGCGCGCGCCGCGAACGGCCTGACCACTGACGCCGCCCCCCTTCCCCTCCACCCTCAAGACAACGCAGGCGGCATCTGTCTGGCCGAGCTGGCGGCGCACCGGCCTACCACCATCACCGGCCTTGCTGCCCGTGGCGGCGAGGCCGGTGCTGTTGTACTGCACCGGCTGGCCGAGTTGGGTTTCATGGCCGGCGAAAGCATTTGCGTGCTGCAGCGCGGCCCGGGCGGGCGCGAGCCCATCGCGGTGCAGGTCGGCGACACGGTGTTTGCGCTGCGTCACCATGAGGCCGGCTTCGTCCAGGTGAAGGCACCGCAATGAACGCCGCCTCCCTGCGCCCCCTGCGCATTGCCCTGGTCGGCAACCCCAACTGCGGCAAAACCGCCCTCTTCAACCTGCTCACCGGCGCGCGGCAGAAGGTTGCCAACTACGCCGGCGTCACCGTTGAGCGCAAGGAAGGCCGCACCCGCCTGCCCGATGGCCGCGAGCTGGCGGTGATGGACCTGCCCGGCGCCTACAGCCTGAACCCGGCCACCACCGATGAAGCGGTCACGCACGACATGGTGATGGGCCTGCGCGAAGGTGAAAGCCCGCCCGACGGCATCATCGCCGTGGTGGACGCCACCAACCTGCGCATGAATCTGCGCCTGGTACTGCAACTGCGCGCATTGGGCCGGCCCATGGTGCTGGCGCTCAACATGATGGATGTGGCTCGCGCACGCGGCCTGCAGATCGACATCCCGCGGCTCTCGGCGGAACTGGGCATGCCTGTGGTGGAAACCGTGGCGGTGCACAACCCCTGGTTTGCTGCCTTGCGCGGCAAGGCCGGGCAAAGCGGACGGGAGGCGCTGCTGCAAGCCGCCCAAAAGGCCATTTCAGCATCGGGTAATGCATCATTTTCGGCCTCAGCCCATATTCCACGGGCGCAATCAGCTACTAAAAACATAGCAATTGAAGCACAAGACCCGATCGCCCTGCAGGCGCGGGTACGGGCCATCCTGGCTGTGGCCGTGCCCAATGCCGGCCAGGTCAAACGTTTCAACCACCGCATCGATGCTGTCGTGATGCACCCGGTGGCTGGCCTGCTGCTGCTGGCCACTGTGCTCTTCCTGATTTTTCAGGCGGTGTTTGCCTGGGCCAACCTGCCGATGGACCTGATCAAGGAGGCCGTTGCCACCACTGGCGCGTTGGTCCAGGCGAACGTCGCACCCGGCCTGCTGCAAAGCCTGCTGGTTGACGGCATCGTTGCCGGTGTGGGCGGTGTGCTGGTCTTCCTGCCGCAGATCGTGATTCTGTTTTTCTTCATCCTGCTGCTGGAAGACTCGGGCTACCTGCCGCGAGCCGCCTTCCTGCTCGACAACCTCATGGGCAAGGTCGGGCTCTCAGGCCGCGCCTTCATTCCACTGCTATCGAGTTTTGCCTGCGCGATTCCCGGCATCATGGCCACACGCACCATTCCGCACTGGCGCGACCGGCTCGCCACCATCATGATCGCCCCGCTGATGACCTGCTCGGCCCGGCTGCCGCTGTATGCGCTGCTGATAGGCGCCTTCATTCCAAACCGCGAAGTCGGCTTCTTCAACCTGCAGGGCCTGACCCTGTTTGCGCTTTACCTGCTCGGCATCGTGTCGGCCATGGCCGTGGCCTGGGTCTTCAAGCGCACCTGGGCCAAGAGCAGCTACCAGCCGCTGATGCTGGAACTGCCGCCCTACCGTTTGCCCAACCTGCGAAACCTGTTGCTGGGACTGTGGCAACGGGTGGAAATTTTCATGCACCGCGTGGGCACGATTATTTTCTCGCTGATGGTGGTCCTGTGGTTTCTCTCGACCTTCCCCAGCCCACCCGACGGCGCCACCGGCGCGGCCATCCAGTACAGCTTTGCCGGCATGATTGGCAAGGCGCTCGAGGTGGTGTTTGCACCGATCGGATTCAACTGGCAGATCTCGATTGCGCTTGTGCCTGGCATGGCGGCGCGCGAGGTGGCGGTGGGCGCACTT
The DNA here is from genome assembly GCF_002001015.1 of Polaromonas sp. A23. GTDB lineage: Bacteria > Pseudomonadota > Gammaproteobacteria > Burkholderiales > Burkholderiaceae_C > Polaromonas. The sequence goes on from NZ_MUNO01000013.1 coordinate 56,494, forward strand.
GGCACGGTGTATTCGCTGTCCGCCGCCGGTGACGATGCGGCCGAAGCGCTGAGTCCGCTGATTGCGCAGAGCTGGTCGGTCGCCACTGCTTATTCGCTGCTGGCCTGGTATGTCTTTGCGCCCCAGTGCATCTCGACGCTGGCCGTGGTCAAACGCGAAACCAATTCCTGGCGTTACCCGCTGTTGATGGCCGCCTACCTGTTTGCGCTGGCCTACGCCGCGTCTTTTGTCACCTACCGCGCCGTGCTGGGGTTGACCACATGATGCCAACGCAACTGGAAGCCGTGGTGGTTTATACGGTAGTCGCCTTCTGCGCGGTCTACTGTGTCTGGCTGTTCATGCCGGCGACCATGAAACGCTGGATGGCCAATGCCCTGCTGCGCCGCTTCCCGCGCCTGCAAGCATGGAGCACCCTGCAGGCCGCAACCCGGGACCCCGCCGGTTGCGGCTCGGCCTGCGGCAATTGCGCCAGCGCAGGCGCCCGTCCGCCAGCACAAGAACACCAGGTTCACTGGGCAAAAAAACGCCGCTCACCACCAGGCTGAAGCGCTTTTCATTGGCGCATGGCTTTTACGCCACAGCAACGCCCTGTTTTTCAAAATTTCTGGCCGGCGCCCTCACACGTTATTACGAATCATTATCATTTGACATACACTCGGTAACTTACCCAGTCAGCCAGCCAACTCGCACCCCTCCGGGCAGCCCCGAGCACAGCCAAGCCATTTCATGAAAACCAGGTCCGCTGCCGAAACCGGCCGGACCACGCTTGGAGGCCATCGTGGCAAACCCTTCTACACGCGCCGCACGTTCAGCGCGTCACAAAAAAAAACGCTTCGCCAATGCTGCTGTGCAAACACCCGCCGCGTCAGCCCCCACTGGCAAAGCCCTGCTGCCCTTGGGCGCGCTCATGCTGGCCGCTTCCTTTTCCAGCTGGGCACAAACCAGCACCGCCCCCGCTACCGCTCCCGCAGCCAAGGTCTCGCCAACCGATACCCTGACGCCTGTCGTGGTGCGGGAAAAAGCTGACGACAACGGCAAGGACTCGCTGCGGGTGAACCGCTCCACCATCGGCAAGGGCAACCAGGAGTTGCGGGACATTCCGCAATCCGTCACGGTGGTCACTGAAAAACTCATCGACGACCGCAACCTTGATACGATCAAGGAAGCACTGAAAAACACCGCCGGTATCAGCTTCCTGGCCGCCGAGGGTGGCGAAGAAGACATTCGCCTGCGCGGCTTCCCATTGCAAAGCACCGGTGACCTGTTCATCGACGGCATACGCGACCCGGCTTTTTATGAACGCGACACCTTCAACCTGGACCGCCTGGAAATCCTGCGCGGCTCGGCTTCCATGCTGTTCGGCCGCGGCTCTACAGGCGGCGCAGTCAATCAGGTCAGCAAAGTACCGCGCCTGATCACCGAACACGAGGTCTCCACCACGCTGGGCAACCACAACTACAAGCGCGTGACGGGCGACTTCAACATCAAGACAGGCGAAAACGCGGCCCTGCGCATCAACGCCATGACCACCTCTGCCGACAACAACGGCGCCGGCAGCAGCCTCGACAAGCGGGGGCTGGCCGTGAGTTATCGGCTGGGCATTGGCACGGCAGACGAATTCCTGGCCAGCCTTTACCATCTGGACAACCGAAACGGCATGAACTACGGCATGCCGTGGATCCGCCCGAACGCCAGCTCACCTGCAAGCGACACCACCATGCTGCCGCTCGATCCGAAGGCCTACTACGGCATGGCCAGCGACTACAACAATGGCAGCGCCACCATGGCCACCCTGGGCCACACGCACCGCTTCAGCAGCGACAGCGAGTTGAAAACACAGTTGCGCATCGGAAAATTTGACCGCGACCAGCGGGCCGGTACGGTTCGTATCGCCGCAGCCGCCCTGCAGCCAGGCCGCAGGGCCGTCACCCTGGACAACTTCGGGCCCAGCACCGTGCTCACGCGCGGCACACAACTAAAAATCCAGGACATGGAAACCGTGCACCTGCAAAGCGACTTCAGCAAGAAATTTGACGCGCTGGGGCTCAAGCATGAACTGTTGACCGGCGTTGACTTTGCCAACGAGAAAAAAAACGTCTATGCGGCCCGTACGGCGGCCCAGGGCGGCGTGAATCTGACAAAACCCAACACGCTTGTGGGCACACCTGATGACGGTGCTTCCATTGACGAATCCCGCCGCGTGCTGCGTACCTCCAGCGACTTTGTGTCCAGTGGCATGGGTGTGTATGCACAGGACCTGATCCAGGTGGCACCGCACTGGAAGGTGCTGGTGGGCCTGCGTTATGACAGCATGAAAGGTGACTACAAGACCTACGCAATTCCAACCGCGGCGCCCGGTCCTGTGACCACCACCGCGTACAGCCAGAAAATTTCAGAGTGGAGCAAGCGTGTGGGTCTGCTGTACCAGCCGAACCCGCTGCACTCTTTCCACTTCTCCTACGGCACGTCGTTCAACACCTCGGGCGACACCTACTCCTACAGCGCCACGACGGTGAATACACCGCCGGAGTCGAGCCGCAATATCGAACTGGGCGCCAAGCTGGACACGGCTGACAAACGCTTCACCACACGCATGGCGATTTTCCACTCGACCAAGCTGCATGAACGCAACACCGACCCGCTGCTCAATATTGACGTGTTGTCCGGCAAGCGGCATGCGGCCGGCGCCGAGATTGACATCACCGGGCGCCTGACACCGCAATGGGAGGTTTATGGTTCCTACATGTGGATGCCCAGCGCCCGCATCGACATCGGGGCTGCCGGCGCTGAAGGCCAGGGTTCACGTCCCTCGCTCACACCATTGCACAGCGGTACGGTGTGGACCACTTACCAGCTCACACCTAAATTCCGCGTGGGCGGTGGCTTGAACTTCCGCGGCGAACAGACGCCCATCCGCAACCCGGGCTGGAAAGTGCCTGGCTACGTGACCGGTGACCTGATGGCAGAGTACGTTGTCAACCAGATGCTGGCCGTGAAAGCGAACATCTCGAATGTGACCAACAAGCTTTACGCGGACTCGCTGTACACCGGGCATTACATACCGGGCGCAGGCCGGCTGTTCCAGGTCACGGCCAACGTGAAGTTCTGATAGCGCAACTTTCTCCAAGGTTCTTGCCGCTCCATCCCGGGGCGGCTTTTTTACTTGAGTTCTTACTTGTATAACCCTGACCATGCTGCACTCCCTGCCCGACATCCTTGATGCCAATGACCTGCAAGTGGCCCGCAAGCTGCTAGCTGACGCACCTTGGGCCGATGGCAAGGCCAGTGCAGGCAGTCAGGCGGCGCAGGTGAAAAACAATGCCCAGTTGCCGTATGACTGTGAAGCGTCGCGGACGATCAGCGCGATGGTGACCCGTGGGCTGGAGCGCAGCGCCCTGTTTCTGACGGCAACCTTGCCCAAAAAGATATTCACTCCGCGCATCAACCGTTACAGCGGGGCGGCCAATCATTATGGCAACCACATCGACGGCGCCATACGCACCCTGCCGGACGGGCAGCGTGTGCGCACCGATGTGTCCTGCACCGTCTTTCTGTCGAACCCGGAGGACTACGAGGGCGGAGAGCTCACCATCGCAGATACCTATGGCGAACAACGCGTGAAGCTGCCGGCCGGCCACGCCGTGCTTTACCCCGGCACCAGCTTGCACCAGGTGCAGCCAGTCACGCGCGGCGAACGCCTGGCCTGCTTTTTCTGGGTGGAGAGCCTGGTGCGCAGCGACGAGCAGCGGCGCCTGCTGTTCGAGATGGACATGGCCCTGATGCAACTGCGCCAGACCCACGGGGAAAGTGCGGGCACCACCACGCTGACCGGCACGTACCACAACCTCCTGCGCATGTGGGCCGACACGTGAAGGCAGCTGGCCCCGTTCCGGTTCCTGCCATTCAGGCGCTGCCGCCCGGCCTGGTGAATCTGGCCGACCATGAAGCTTTTGCACGTACACGGCTCGACGACCAGGCCTGGGCCTATTTCAGCGGTGGCGCGGCAGACGAGCTGACCCTGCGCGCCAACCGCAGTGCCTGGGACAAGCTGCACCTGCTGCCCCGCGTGTTGCGGCCCTTGAATGGCGGGCATACACGTGTCGAGCTGTTGGGACGCACTCTGGCCCACCCGTTGCTGGTGGCGCCTGTGGCGTACCAGCGCATGGCACATCCTGACGGGGAAATTGCCATGGCGCATGCAGCCGCCTCGCAGGGAGCCGGGCTGGTGCTGAGCACGCAGGCCAGTGTTTCCCTGGAAACCGTCGCCAGCGCATTCGGTGCGTATGCCGAACGCGGCCCTCTGTGGTTTCAACTCTACCTGCAGCATGACCGGGGCTTTACGCGCCAGCTGGTTCAACGTGCGGAGGCCGCTGGTTATGAAGCGCTGGTTCTCACGGTGGACGCGCCGGTCAGTGGCGCGCGCGACCGGGAACGGCGTGCCGGTTTCAAATTGCCAGCCGGTGTTTCGGCGGTGAATCTGGCGCAGCTTGCTGCGCCCCCTGCAAACACCAGCGGCAGCCTGTTCGACAGCCTACCCGCGCATGCGCCCACCTGGGCCGACGTGCAATGGCTGCAAGAGACCACACGTCTTCCGGTGCTGCTCAAGGGCGTGCTTCACCCGGCAGACGCGCGCCAGGCGGCGGCGCTGCAAGTGGCTGCGCTGATCGTCTCCAATCATGGCGGCCGTACGCTGGACACCACGCCGGCGACTGCAGCGGTGTTGCCGCGCATCGCCGCTGCTGTGAAGGGCGACCTGCCGCTGCTGGTTGACGGTGGCATTCGCCGCGGCACCGACGTGCTCAAGGCCGTGGCCCTGGGTGCGCGCGCCGTGCTGGTGGGCCGGCCGTGCGTGTACGGGCTGGCCAACGCGGGTGCGATCGGGGTGGCCCATGTGCTGCGCTTGCTGCGCGACGAGTTGGAGATAGCCATGGCTCTGTGCGGCTGCGTTAATCTGGACCAGGCTACATCCGAGCTGTTTTTCGACCAGATTCCCTGATTCTTGTCAGGAGTATCAAGTATTTATTGCAAATGCGACCGATTCGCATTTATACTTAATACGTCGAATTAATCACCAGCAAGCCAATCCATGATCGTCTGTGTCTGCCGCCGAATTTCTGACCGCGAAATAGCTCGTCATGCCCGCGCGGGCCTGGGCTTTGACGAGATCCAGTTCGAACTCGGTATTGCCACCCAGTGCGGTCAGTGTGAAGGGTGTGCCCGGGACGTGGTCGCGCAATGCGGCGCTACCTGCCCCACGGCCCACATCAAGCGCGCCGACCACCCAATGGAAGGCAGCACATGGAATCCTCAGTCACCCTTTTTGCAACCCTCGCCGGCAGCCTGATCTTCGCGGTCAGCCCGCTCTGGTGGATTTTCCGCCGATAGTGCACCTTCTTCCTGCATACGCGTTCTTACTTCTGCATCCACTAGACTTCCGATGAACGCTTCCGCCATTCCGGGCCCCAACGCCATCGGACTTCCGACTACATCCGTGCGCTTACCTTTCAGCCGCAACTTCCTCATTGCCGCCAGCGTGGTCATCTTCCACGTGCTTGTGCTGTGGGCGATGCAAAACGGCCTGTTGCGCCGCGCCGTGCAGCACGTTGTTCCCGCTGAAATACTCACACACATCATCGAGATCGAGCCGCCC
>NZ_MUNO01000039.1 GCF_002001015.1 Polaromonas sp. A23
GGGTGGGAGTGGGGAGTTACGCCTACTGCCCTACGCAAACCGGGAACGGAGCGTGACGCGGGGGTAACTTGGAATTGAGGACCCCGCCAGCACCAGCTGGCAGATAATCCCCCCTCATGTCCGCCGTTTTCGACAAACCCTCTATTTTTCAGCGCGCCGCCCCGATGTTTCAGGGCTTTGATGGTCCGTTGGCGTTTGCTGTTTTTTTGCTGGCCAGCGCGGGCTTGTTGATCATGTATTCGTCGGGTTTCGACCACGGAACCCGTTTCGTGGACCATGGCCGCAACATGCTGATTGCGGGCGCCATCATGTTTGTTGTGGCGCAGATCCCGCCGCAGCGCCTGATGGCTTTTGCGGTACCCATGTATGTGGTGGGTGTGGCCTTGCTGGTGGCGGTGGCTATTTTTGGCATCACCAAAAAAGGCGCCAGGCGCTGGATCAACCTGGGCATCGTGATCCAGCCCAGCGAGATCCTGAAAATCGCCATGCCGCTGATGCTGGCCTGGTGGTTCCAGAAGCGCGAGGGCCAGTTGCGGCCGCTGGATTTTGTGGTGGCTTGCCTGTTGCTGGTGATGCCGGTGGGGCTGATCATGAAGCAGCCCGACCTGGGGACGTCGCTGCTCGTTCTGGCCGCCGGACTGGCCGTGATTTTTTTCGCCGGGCTGAGCTGGAAGCTGATTGCGCCCCCGGCCCTGCTGGGGCTGGCCGGTATCTTTCTGGTGGTCTGGTTCGAGCCGCAGCTGTGTGCCGACGGCGTGCGCTGGCCCGTGCTGCACGACTACCAGCAGCAGCGCATCTGCACGCTGCTGGACCCGACCCGGGACCCGCTGGGCAAGGGTTTTCACATCATCCAGGGCATGATCGCCATCGGCTCGGGTGGGATTCTGGGCAAGGGCTTCATGCAGGGCACACAGACCCACCTCGAGTTCATTCCCGAGCGCACCACCGACTTCATTTTTGCCGCCTATTCCGAAGAGTTCGGACTGGTCGGAAACCTTGCTCTCATCGCCGGTTTCATCTTCCTGATTTTCCGGGGCCTGGTCATCGCGGTGGAAGCACCCACGCTGTTTGCGCGGCTGCTGGCGGGGGCGGTCACCATGATTTTCTTCACCTACGCCTTTGTCAACATGGGCATGGTCAGCGGCATCCTGCCGGTGGTGGGCGTGCCTTTGCCGTTCATCAGCTACGGCGGCACCGCCATGGTGACCCTGGGCTTTGCCGTCGGGATCCTGATGTCGATCTCCAAGGCCAAGCGTCTGGTGCAGTCATGAGCCTCCTGGCGAGGCAGCGCCGGAACGTCGCGCCCCGGAACGGGCGCAGTGGAGGCGCTGCAGTGCTTCGGCTTCGCTGTGCAGCTGCGCTGGCACGGGCGCTGCGCCGAAGCCCCGCAAGGCGGGGATCGACAAGGCGAAGGACTGCGAAGACGCCGAAACTTCCAGGCATGCTCGCTGGTAGCGCCGCTGAGGCGTCAACTTGAGGCCCACAGTCACCATCATTGGCGTTGGCAACATGGGCGGTGCCATGGCTGCCAACCTGCTGGCGCGCGGGTGGCCGGTGAGTGTTTGTGACATTGATCCGGTCAAGGTCGCAGATTTACAAGAAAAAGGCGCTGTAGCCCTTACCGCTCCTGCGCAGGCTGCTCCTGATTCAATAGTATTTATTGTTTGCGTGGTGGATGCGGCCCAGACCGAAGAGGTGCTGTTCGGCCAACAAGGGCTGGCTGGAATGCTTCAGCCCGGCCATACCGTGGTGTTGTGCCCGACGATCTCGCCGCAGGATGTCGAGGGTTTTGCGAGCCGCCTTGCCGCTTTGGGTGTGTACACGGTGGATGCGCCCATGTCGGGTGGTCCGGCGCGTGCGCGGGATGGCTCCATGAGCCTGATGGTGGCTTGTGCTGAACCGGTGTACCAGGCTCAGGCCGCTTTGCTGCAAGCCTTGTCCAGCAAGCTGTTTCGTATCAGCGAAAGGCCGGGCGATGGTGCGCGTACCAAGCTGGTTAACAACCTGCTGGCAGGTATCAATCTCGTGGGTGCGGCCGAGGTGCTGGCTCTGGCTGGGCGCCTGGGGCTGGACCTGGGCCGTACGCTGGACGTGATCGAGCAATCCAGCGGGCAAAGCTGGATAGGTTCTGATCGCATGCGGCGCGCGCTGGCGGCCGATTACGAGCCGCGTGCCCATGTGACCCTGCTTGAAAAAGACACCCGCCTGGCCGTTGCAGCCGCCGGCGCCGCCGGCTTCGAGGGCCCGCTGGGTGCGCGGGCCAGCCAGATTTTTGCCGATGCCCGCCAGGCGGGATTGGGCGGACTGGACGACGCTGCCATCTTCAAATACCTGGCGGAACGCTAGCTTCTTGCTGCACTGCGTCACGGGCCATCCGCCTGGATGGCCGGGCCGGTTTCCCGGGCAAATAGCGGCTGCGACGTGCAGAAGCTTTGCGGGGACGCAGTTGGGGGCAGACTGCCTACAATGAGACCATGACCTTACTCAAATCCTCGCCGGCCTCGACCCGCAAGACTGCGCCTGCTTCTGTATCCAACGCCCGACCCAACTCCGATGCGACATCCGAGCGGTTGGGCATTGCACAAAAGTTGTTGCTCGCTCCTTTCGGGTTGACGGAGGCGCATCTGAGCCGGGCGTTGGGAGAGATCACTTCTTATGGCGTCGACGATGCCGACCTGTATTTTCAATACACCCGCAGCGAAGGCTGGAGCCTGGAAGAGGGCATCGTCAAGACGGGCTCCTTCAGCATCGATCAGGGCGTCGGTGTGCGCGCCGTCAGCGGTGAAAAAACCGCGTTTGCCTATTCGGACGACATCTCGGAGGCCTCGCTGCTCGACGCGGCGCGTACCGTGCGCACCATTTCTGCTGCCACGCGCGCGGGGCGGGTCAAGGTAGCGTCCCGCAAGGTAGCGCCCAGCCGGTCGCTGTACAAGGACATGGACCCGATTGCCACGCTGGACAGCACGGCCAAGGTCAAGCTGCTTGAAAAAGTTGAAGAACTGGCCAAGGCCAAAGACCCGCGCATTGTTCAGGTCATGGCCGGTTTGGCCAGCGAATACGACGTGGTGATGGTGGCGCGCGCCGACGGCACGCTGGCCGCTGATGTGCGTCCGCTGGTGCGTCTTTCCGTGACGGTGATTGCCGAGAAAAAAGTCGCTGGCGTGAGCCGCCGTGAAATGGGCTCTGGCGGCGGCGGCGGCCGTTTTGGCCTGGCTTATTTCGACGAAGCGCAAATCAATGAATACGTCAATGACGCCGTCAAGGCTGCCCTGTCGAACCTCGAGGCGCGGCCGGCCCCGGCCGGCGAGATGACCGTGGTGCTTGGTCCCGGCTGGCCCGGCATCCTGCTGCACGAAGCCATTGGCCACGGGCTGGAAGGTGACTTCAATCGCAAGGGCTCCAGCGCGTTTTCCGGGCGTATCGGCGAGCGCGTGGCGGCCAAGGGCGTCACTGTACTAGACGACGGCACGATTGCCGACCGCCGCGGCTCGCTCAACGTCGATGACGAAGGCCATGCCAGCCAGCGCAATGTATTGATCGAGGACGGCATCCTCAAAGGTTATATCCAGGACTCTCTCAACGCGCGCCTGTCCGGCGTCAAGCCCACGGGCAACGGCCGCCGCGAAAGTTATGCCCATGTGCCCATGCCGCGCATGACCAATACCTACATGCTGGGCGGCGACAAGGCACCGGAAGAAATTGTCGCCAGCATCAAAAAGGGCCTGTACGCCACCAACTTCGGCGGCGGTCAGGTCGACATCACCTCGGGCAAGTTCGTGTTTTCGGCGAGCGAAGCTTTCTGGGTGGAAAACGGCAAGATTTTGTACCCGGTCAAGGGTGCGACGATTGTCGGCAATGGCCCCGATGCGTTGACCCGCGTGACGATGATTGCCAACGACATGCAACTCGACAGTGGCGTCGGCACCTGCGGCAAGGAAGGCCAGAGCGTCCCGGTGGGTGTGGGGCAACCGACCTTGCGCATTGATGGGTTGACCGTGGGCGGCACGGCCTGACGGGGGAAAATATGGGAGAAGCAACTGGCCCACGTCTGGCGATTGACCCGACCACCCAGCTTCCCAGCATTCACAGTTTTGGCGAGCTGAGCCATTTTCTGCGTTCGGCCATGGCCGACGAGGAGTTGCTGCAACTGGCCGACGGCTTGGGTGGGCTGGCTGCCCGTATTGAGGCTGTGCTGAACGGCCTCAAGAGTGAAGCCGATCCAGCAGCGCAGGCGCCGGCGCTGATGGACCTGATGACCATTCTGCGCGAGCACCGCGCGCTGGTCATTGCACTGTCACCGGCCTGGCGTGGTCTGTACGAGTATGCGTCCTACCTGGCCGCCCTGAACAATTTTCGGGTCTTGATTGGTCAGTGGCTGCTCGCAGCTGCCCCCCAAGGCCGGTCAAGCCCGACGCCGCAAGCCATCAGTTTTGAAGACTTTGAACTGGTGGGATGGCGGACTTTGGGCGAAGGCATGCTGCTGATCGACATGTATGAGCAGCTCGCCGGTGGAGACGCAAGCGACTCGACCGCCGGCGTGCTGGAGGATGCGCGCGTCAGGCGGGCCAAAAGCTGGTGGGAGCGCCTGCGGGGCTGAGTGTGGCCCCCACGGTCGCTCACTGCGTGTAGCTCCCTGCCCCCCCCCGAGGGGGCCGCTGCGCCTGCGGCCCGGCTAAGCCGGTTCCGCGGCCCTGGCTTGCAAGAGAGGATGCTCTTCCCGCGATTGGCTCACCGAGGCTTGGGCCGTCAAAAAATCCATGACCCGGCTGCTGTGCTACATTTCAGCCATGTCAGCCGCAAAGTTTTATTTTGCTTACTTTTGGTTCTCAAGCGCCTCCGGCGGTAGAGAGATCCTCGCGTAGCTGATAAATACGCAACAGATTCTTGAAAACCGCCGGATGCCCGGCGGTTTTTTTTTGCCCTGCCGGATACCGAAATACCGATGTGATTGTTGAAGTTCAGAAAAGGAAGCCAGCCATGAATGCAAAAGCCACCTCAACCAGCGATGCCTGGTATGCGAGCCCCGTCGATAAAACCAGCCAGACCGACGACGAACGCATCAAGGACATCACAGTGTTGCCCCCGCCAGAGCATTTAATCCGTTTCTTCCCGATCAGCGGAACGGCCGTTGAGTCGCTGATCACCCGGACGCGCGGCAATATTCACCGCATCATGGCGGGCAAGGACGACCGCCTGTTGGTGGTCATCGGCCCGTGCTCCATTCATGATCCTGCGGCTGCCCTGGAGTACGCGCGCCGGCTGGTGGTGCAGCGTGAAAAATACGCCGACACGCTGGAGATCGTGATGCGTGTTTACTTCGAGAAACCACGCACCACCGTGGGCTGGAAAGGGCTGATCAATGATCCCTATCTCGACGAAACCTACCGCATCGACGAAGGACTGCGCATTGCCCGTCAATTGCTGATCGACATCAATCGCCTGGGCCTGCCGGCCGGCAGCGAGTTTCTTGACGTGATTTCGCCACAGTACATCGGCGACCTGATCGCCTGGGGCGCCATCGGCGCGCGCACCACCGAAAGCCAGGTGCACCGCGAACTGGCATCAGGACTCTCGGCGCCGATTGGTTTTAAAAATGGCACCGATGGCAACATCCGGATTGCCACCGATGCGATCCAGGCGGCAGCCCGCGGCCACCATTTCCTGTCGGTGCATAAAAACGGCCAGGTGGCCATCGTGCAGACGAACGGCAACCGGGACTGCCATGTGATCCTGCGCGGCGGCAAGACGCCCAACTACGATGCAGCCAGTGTGGGCGCGGCCTGCAAAGAGCTGGAGGCGGCCAAGCTGCCAGCCACCCTGATGGTCGATTGCAGCCATGCCAACAGCTCCAAACAGCATGAAAAACAACTGGATGTGGCGCGTGACATCGCCGCCCAGGTGGCCGGAGGATCCCGCCAGGTGTTTGGCCTGATGGTTGAAAGCCATCTGCAGCCCGGCGCACAAAAATTCACACCGGGCAAGGACAAGGCCAGTCAGCTCGAATACGGAAAAAGCATCACGGATGCCTGCCTGAGCTGGGATGATTCGCTCAACTTGTTGGACGTGTTGTCGGAGTCGGTCAAAGCCAGACGTGCGCAATAAAGGGTTCTCCCCTATATTGGGGATGGCGTGCCAACCATTTAATGCTAGATTGTTAATAGCCGTTACGGACATGCTCCATGGGACGTTTTTGTTCCTGGCACACAAAAATACGCGTTCCCTGAAAGCATCATGTCTTCTGAGCAACCCATTCTCTGGCTGGGGCTGGCCGGTTTTACCCCGGAGCAGCGAGAGCCTCTCAATTTGCTGCTGGGGCAGCTTCCGAAAGGCGGGCCGCTGTGGCGCGTCAGCCCTTTCGCGGAAGCCGATGCCTGGCTGGTCAGCGGCGAAAAATGCCGCCTGGTGGGCGCCAATACCCTGAAAATCCTGGCCGGATTGCCGACCGAGCGCACGGTGCAACTGGATCTGGAAGAGGTGGATCGCCCGATTGCTTTCTCGTTGCCGCTGGCTTCCAGTGAATTTGATCCCAAACACACGTTCGACCTGAACTCGGGCGCGAGCCTTCACAAAGTGCTGCAGCAGTTTGAGAACTGGCTGCGGCCTCTGCGTTCGCAATTTGTGCTGGGCGGACAACTGATTGCGCGCGAGCGTGAGCTGCTTCCCGGCATTTACCACGTCAGTAACAAGAGCACATTGCTGGCCGTGATGGACTTTCACGAGTGGCGCATCGGCATAGCGCGCAAGGCTGAACCGGTCGACTTTGAGCTGGCCCAGTGGGACAGGCGGCCGTTGGAGGCGCACGACATCCCCGGCCATTTTGTGCGCAGCAGCCTGACCCAACTGCGCTGGATTTACGCCCAGCGGACCGAGCGCGACGTGTTGCCCCCGCGTTATCGCAGCAAAGCGGTTTATTTTCGCCACTCGCCGGCAGTGCCTGCACGTTGGCTCAAGGACTCGCAATTGCTGCTTTTGCGCGAGTTGTCTGTGGCGGGAGGGGATTTTGACGCCCTTCAGCGGCGCACCGGTCTGGCCCCCAGCCAGCTGGGACGGGACCTGGCCAGCCTGTATTTCGCCGGTTCGGTGACCACGACGCAGGACAAGGCCGGTACGGCCGCTTTTTCTGGAAGCGACGAAGACAGCCTGCCCGGCAGGAAACAGAACAGGTTGACCCCGCCGTTGCAGGTTTCTCCGCCTGTGGGCGCGATGCCCATACGGGATCTGACCGCTCCGGCTCAGCTGGGCCGCAAATAGAAAGAAAATGGGCAAAACCCGTAGCGCGTGAGCACGGGTTTTAGAGGATTGCCGGATGCTCCGGTGGCCTGCATGCTGGTGCATTCACCTTGACACCGGAGCCGCCATGCGCAGCGAAGTTACCGTCGCCTTTCAAAACAGCCCACCCGTGCGCGTGGACCTCAACGAGGTTCAACCCATGCCCCACGACGCTGCGAGGGCGTGGCTCGATGGACAATTTACACAGATGGGTTGCGAGCCACTTCGGCCGACCGGCAAGCTGTTGATGGCCGACAAGGTGCTGGTCGTGGCGCAGGCGGCGGGTCCGCAGCAGTTTGCCGATGCCGCGTGGGCCCAGGCTTTTGCGCGTGCCGCCAGCGCCTCATTGGCCAAGCCGGTGATTCACATCGACATAGGGGCGATGAGTCTCAGTTACTAACTCTTATGGATGATTTTGGCCTTTTGTCCAATGAATTCGAGCGCCATTAGCTATAAAAATAATAGCATTAACCAACCCGCAGCGTATCCAGCAACCGGGCGTGAATGCCGCCAAAGCCTCCGTTGCTCATGCACAGCAAATGATCGCCAGGTCTGGCAGCCGCCTTGACCTGGAGCACCAGCTGGTCGAGGTTGTCCGCCACCTGCGCACGTTCACCCATGGGTGCCAGCGCAGCCCGGGCATCCCAGTCGAGTCCGCCTGCGTGGCAAAACGAAAGGTCCGCCTGCTCCAGGCTCCACGGTAATTGCGCCGTCATCGTTCCCAGCTTCATGGTGTTGCTACGCGGCTCGAAGATGGCCAGGATGCGCTGGCCACCGCTTTGGCTGTTCAGCTGACGCCGCAGGCCGTCGATGGTGGTGTGGATGGCCGTCGGATGGTGTGCAAAGTCGTCGTACACGGTGATCTTGCCCCCGTCGCGCGCCACCACGCCGCGTACTTCCATACGGCGCCTGACATTTTCAAAGCTGCCCAGGGCCTCAGCAGCCGCCTGCGGCGCGACCCCGACATGTTCTGCGGCAGCGATGGCGGCCAGCGCATTCAGCTGATTGTGCACGCCGCTGATGGCCCACTCGACGCGGGCGACTTTTCGGCCGTCCTTGAGCACGTCGAAAGCTGCGGGTTCGCCCTGGGCTGAAAAACCTTCAGCCAAGGAGCCTCCGAAGAGTACACGCTCACTCCAGCAGCCTTGGGCCAGCACCCGGGCCAGGCTTTCTTCGCGGGCATTGACCACCAGCCGGCCAGAGCTGGGTACTGTGCGCACCAGGTGGTGAAACTGGCGCTCAATGGCAGCCAGGTCGTCAAAGATATCGGCGTGGTCGAACTCAAGGTTGTTCAGGATGGCCGTGCGGGGCCGGTAGTGGACAAACTTGCTGCGCTTGTCGAAAAACGCGGTGTCGTATTCGTCTGCCTCGATCACAAAGGTGTTGCCGGCACCCAGGTGGGCAGACACACCGAAATTGAGCGGTACACCGCCCACCAGAAAGCCCGGCTGCAGGCCGGCGCATTCCAGAATCCAGGTCAGCATGGCCGTCGTGGTGGTTTTGCCGTGGGTGCCTGCCACGGCGAGCACATGGCGTGGGCCGGTGGCATGGTGGGTAGGGTGATGCAGCACATGGCCGGACAACCACTGGGGGCCGCTGGTGTAGGGTAAGCCGGCATCGAGAATGGCTTCCATCAACGGGTACCGGGGTTTGCCACTGGCGTCATGCGCGCGCGACACCACGTTACCCACCACAAAGACATCCGGCGAAAAAGCCAGCTGGTCGGCGGCATAACCTTCAGTCAGCTCGATGCCCAGCGCGCGCAGCTGATCACTCATGGGGGGATAGACCCCGGTGTCGCAACCGGTCACCTTGTGTCCGGCCTCACGTGCCAGAGCCGCCAGGCCGCCCATGAAGGTGCCGCAAATTCCCAGAATATGTATGTGCATGGGGATATTCTAGGAGGGTGGCTGCCCATTCCCGCTTCGGCCCGTTGCGGGTCTTTTTACACATTTTTTGAACGAAATCAGTCTCCAGCCCTTGAGTACCGGTCAAAACATGCTATTTATTTTGTAGCAACCATGGGGTGAATCGTTTTGATCCGCCGTCACCGGGGCTGCTGTCTGCAACTTTCGGGTGGGCGCCAAGTCAATCCGTGCAAAATCGACAGCTTGCCTGCATTGGGCAGCTTTTTCCGAGAACTCCCTTGAACCCGACCACCCTGAAACTGGAAATTGCCGCCACCGCTGCCGCGCTGGTGGTGGAAGAGGGGCTGGAGTACGGCCCGGCCAAACATCGTGCCGTCAAGCAGATGAACCTGCCCCAGCGCAGCGAGCTTCCGGGAAACGACGAGGTGGAGGACGCCGTCCGCGAATACATTGCGCTCTTCTGCGCCGACACTCAGCCGGCCGAACTGGCCGCCCTGCGCGAACTGGCGCTGACCTGGATGACACGCATGGCGCAGTTTCGTCCCTACCTGGGCGGCGCCGTCTGGCACGGCACGGCCACTCGCCTGTCCGACATCTATATCCAGCTTTTTTGCGATGACCCCAAATCCGCCGAAATTGCGCTGATTGAGCACAACGTGGACTACGAACCGCGCACGGTCACCGGCTTCACCGGCAGCAATGTCGAGGCATTGAGCTTGCGCAGCCTGTGCAAACCCCTTCAGGAGACCGTGGTCGTGCACCTGATGGTGTACGACCACGACCAGCTGCGCGGCGCCTTGCGACCCGATGCCAAAGGCCGCAAACCGCGTGGGGACCTGGCCGACGTGCAAAAATTGCTGATGTCCAGTCGGGAGTCCTCTTCATGAATCGCAGGCAGGTGATGCTTGGCGGCGTGGCTACAGCCGCTGCCCTGGCGGGTGCCGGGGTGGCGTGGCAGCAGTTTCAACCCCACGGTCAAGCGGACGGCGAGGCGGGCTCAACACCTTTGCCGGATTCTTTCTGGGGGCAGTCTTTCGAGACACCTGACGGTGCCAGCGTGGCAATGAACTCCTTCCACGGACGCCCGCTGCTCGTCAATTTCTGGGCAACATGGTGTCCGCCCTGCGTGGAGGAATTGCCTCTTCTTGACAGCTTCTACCGTGAAAACAAACTTAAAAGCTGGCAAGTGGTGGGATTGGCTGTGGACCAGCCCGGTGCTGTCCGCGGCTGGCTGCAGCGCAAACCGCTGGCTTTTCCGGTGCTGATGGCGGGCTTTGGGGGTACCGAGCTCAGCAAATCGCTGGGTAATTTGTCAGGATCACTGCCGTTCACGGTGGTTTTTGGTGCTTCCGGCCGGTTGTTGCATCGAAGAAGTGGAAAAGTCTCGCCAGAAGACCTGGCGCAATGGGCTGGACTGGCCTGACTGGCGTTGTTTGTCAAGGCCTTGCAGGGGTCTGGTTCTGGGTTAAAGTTCGTCCTTGCCCGGGCACCGACCGGAAGGAGAGAGCGTCAAATGAGCATACTTGTATTGCACGGCCCCAACCTGAACCTGCTTGGGACGCGCGAACCGCAAATTTACGGTTCTACAACGTTGGATCAAATTAATGAAAATTTGGTTAAATTAGGAGCAGATCGCGGATTTCTCCTTCAAACCTTTCAAAGTAATCATGAGGGCTTGATCGTTGACCGCATCCAGCAGGCGCGGACCGACGGTACCCAGTTCATTGTGATCAACCCGGCGGCCTTTACCCATACCAGCGTGGCAATTCGTGATGCGCTGGCCGGAGTGGCCATTCCATTCGTCGAAGTGCATCTTTCCAATGTGCACAGGCGCGAAGCCTTTCGGCATCACTCGTATTTTTCCGATCTTGCCGAGGCTGTGATGGCTGGTTTCGGTTCTGCGGGTTATGGCTATGCGGTAGACTTCGCCATTTCGCGTCTGGCTAAAACTGCCTGAATTAACAAAATTAACTGACTTTTAAGCGCTGAAGGGTGTACAAAGCGGAGCTTGGATACAAATCAAGGTAAACCGTTTATAGACTTTTCGACTGAAAAATCTCAGAGAGATGCCACCCAAAGGCGTCCACTGTCGTTGGAGAAACCATGGATTTAAGAAAACTCAAGACCCTGATTGACCTTGTCTCGGAGTCGAATGTGTCGGAACTGGAGATCACCGAGGCCGAGGGCAAGGTGCGTATTGTCAAGTCCGGTGGGGTGCCCATGGTGATGCAAGCCCCAGTGGCCATGGCGCCTGCGCCCGTTGCGGCAGCTCCTGTTGCCGGTGTGCCGGCTACGTCCGCAGAGGCGGCACCGGCCGGTCATGCCGTCAAGTCGCCTATGGTCGGCACCTTTTACCGTTCTTCCAGCCCGGGGGCGAAGGCATATGTCGAGGTGGGCAGCCAGGTCAAGGAAGGCGAGACCATCTGCATCATTGAGGCGATGAAAATTCTCAACGAAATTGAAGCCGACAAGTCCGGCACCGTCACCCGCATCCTTTGCGAAAACGGTCAGGCGGTGGAATATGGACAACCGCTCTTCATGATCGAGTGATCGCTGCATGTTCAAAAAGATACTGATCGCCAACCGCGGCGAAATCGCACTTCGCATCCAGCGCGCCTGCCGGGAGCTCGGCGTCAAGGCGGTTATGGTTTATTCGGAGGCTGACCGCGAGGCCAAGTACATCAAGCTGGCCGACGAATCGGTCTGCATCGGTCCCGCACCTTCGGCACAGAGTTACCTCAACATGCCGGCCATCATTTCGGCCGCCGAAGTAACGGACGCAGAAGCCATCCACCCTGGCTACGGTTTTCTGAGTGAAAACGCCGACTTTGCCGAACGTGTTGAGAAAAGCGGCTTCAAGTTCATAGGTCCAACGCCGGAATCGATCCGCATCATGGGTGACAAAGTCTCGGCCAAGCAGACCATGATCAAGGCTGGTGTTCCTTGCGTGCCTGGCTCCGAAGGCGCCTTGCCCGATGACGCTGCGGTGATCAAGCGCACCGCCAAGCAGGTCGGCTACCCCGTCATCATCAAGGCGGCGGGCGGCGGCGGTGGACGCGGCATGCGGGTGGTGCACACCGAGGCGGCACTGCTGCATGCAGTACAGACCACCAAGGCCGAAGCGGGCGCTGCCTTTGGCAACCCCGAGGTCTACATGGAAAAATTCCTGCAGAACCCGCGCCATATTGAAATCCAGATCCTGGCCGACCAGCACAAGAATGCCGTCTGGCTGGGCGAGCGTGACTGCTCCATGCAACGCCGCCATCAGAAAGTCATCGAAGAGGCGCCTGCCCCCGGCGTTCCGCGCAAGCTGATCGAGCGTATTGGCGAACGCTGCGTCGCCGCCGTCAAGAAGATCGGCTACCGCGGCGCCGGGACTTTCGAGTTCCTCTATGAAAACGGCGAGTTCTACTTTATTGAGATGAACACGCGGGTTCAGGTGGAGCACCCGGTGACCGAATGGGTGACTGGCGTCGACATCGTCAGAACGCAGATTCAGGTCGCCGCGGGCGAAAAACTGCCCTTCACCCAGCGTCAGATTGAAATCAAGGGGCACGCGATTGAATGCCGCATCAACGCGGAAGACCCGTACAAGTTTGTTCCATCGCCGGGGCGCATTACCACCTGGCATATGCCGGGCGGGCCGGGTGTGCGCGTGGACTCGCATATTTACGCCAACTACTTTGTGCCGCCGAACTATGACTCCATGGTGGGCAAGATCATTGTTCACGGTGATACGCGCGAGCAGGCACTCGCCCGCATGCGCACGGCGCTGGCCGAAACCGTGGTCGAGGGAATCAACACCAACATTCCGCTGCATCGCGAGCTGATGGTCGACGCCAAATTCATGGATGGCGGCACCAACATCCACTACCTCGAAGAGTGGCTGTCAAAACGTGATCGTTAGCCCCCACGCTTCTCGCTTCGCGTAGTGCGCTGCCCCGAGGGGGCCGCTGCGCCTGCGGCCCGGCGAAGCCGGTTCCGCGGCCCCGGCTTGAATAAGAGTATTTGGCAACCGCGCTTTCTCATCGAGGCGATACATCATGTTTGAACTGATCCTGTTGGCGCCGGTGGCGCAGGTCGAGGAGCTCAGCGACGCGCTCGATGCGCTGGACGCGCTCAGCGTGTCGGTGGAAGACGCTGATGCCCAGACGCCTGCCGAACAGGCCTTGTTCGGCGAGCCCGGCATGCCGCCGCCGAAAGCGGGCTGGGAGCGCTCCCGTGTGGTGTCGTTATTTTCGGACGAGGCTGCTGCGCGAGATGCCGCAACGGTGCTGGCCGCGCAGGACTTTTTTGCCGGCTGCCGGCTGGTAGCCATTCAGCCGGTCCCTGAGCAGGACTGGGTGCGCCTCACGCAGTCACAGTTCGCGCCGGTAGAAATCACGCCAGAGTTCTGGATCGTTCCGACCTGGCATGAGCCTCCCGCAGAGGCCAGGCAGGTGATTCGGCTGGATCCGGGTCTTGCTTTTGGCACAGGAACACATCCGACGACGCGCATGTGTTTGCGCTGGATAGCTGGTGCCCCCACGCTCGGCACTGGCGTGTCCTCGCTGCCCCCCGAGGGGGCTAATTTTCCTAGGGGCGGCCCGTCGGAAAATTCCGTCCCACCGGATGGGGCTCCCCGGCGTATGCCTCTGGGTCGTGTTCTCGACTATGGCTGTGGGTCCGGCATCCTGGCCATTGGTGCTGCCAAGTTCGGCGCCTCCGACATCGATGCAGTGGATATCGACGAGGCCGCAGTGCAGTCCACGCAGGCCAATGCCGAAGCCAATCATGTCAGCTTGAATGCCGGCCTGCCCGACAAGGCCAAAGGCGCCTATCGCACGGTGCTGGCAAATATCCTGGCCACGCCGCTCAAGGTGTTGGCGCCGCTGTTGTGCGCGCATGTTGCCCCTGGCGGCGCGTTGGTGCTGGCCGGTATCCTGGAGCGCCAGGCGGATGAGCTCAAAACAGCTTATGCACCTTACTGTCTGCTGGAAGTAGCTGACCGGGAAGATGGCTGGATTTTGATGACCGCGCGTCTGTGACCGGTGGCATGGCGGGTGGCCTCGATCCGAAACCCTGGATAGCCGCCGATTTACAATCAGGCCCTAAATGAGCCTGATTACCCGCTGTTCCGCTTGCGGCACGATGTTCAAAGTCGTGGCTGACCAACTCAGAATTTCCCAAGGGTGGGTGCGGTGCGGGAATTGCTCTGAGGTTTTCGATGCTGCCGCCAATTTGCAGCCTTACGTTTCCCAGACTGCCCCCGCCCCCCTTCCAGCTGCTGCTGATGCACTGAAAGAAGAGACCAGCGGCACTGAATCTGTCGCCCCTATGCTGGTGGCGCCTTCCGCTGAGCCGGAGCCTGAGGCGGAAAACGCTTCCCTCGCGGTACCTGCTTCCCTGCCTGAAGTTCAGGTGTCTCCCTCGCCTGACCTCGCCGCTGATGTGTTTGCATTTTCCGTAAGCCCGGAGCCGTCAGATTTTTCCGGCGTGGTAGCGCCGGCCGAGCGAACGAGGCGTGGGGAAAGCGCCTTTGATGAGGCAGAAGTACCTGAACTTCACGATGTTCAGGAGGTCTCGTTTGTGCGCGAGGCCAGACGTGATGCCTTCTGGCGGCGGCCTGCATTGCGCTGGGCTCTCGGTCTGGCAGCGTTCGTATTGTTGTCAGTCCTGTTGCTCCAGATCGCCGTGTTTCAGCGGAACACCTTCGCCATGTCGCAGCCATGGCTCAGCCCGGCACTGCACGCTTTGTGTGCCACTCTGCGTTGCGAGATCAGGCCGCCGCAACAGATCGAGTCGGTTGTGATTGAAAGCTCATCCTTCAACAAGCTGGCCACGGATGTTTATCGACTCCATGTGGTCATCAAGAACACGGGCACGATCACACTGGCGCTTCCTTCGCTCGAATTGACCCTGACCGACACGCAGGACCAAGCCAAATTGCGTCGCGTGCTGACACCGATTGAACTCGGTGCCAAGGCTCCCACACTGGCCGCCGGCGCTGAATTTTCCGGCGTTGCCACCATCCGGCTTTTGAATGTTCCGCCCGAGGTTCCTGTACCCACTGCGGCATCCGCAGCAAAACCCGCCGGCCCGCTGCGCATTGCTGGCTACCGTGTCCTTGCTTTTTATCCCTGACTGAATTGAGATCTCCATGCCTGCTGTAATTTGTGGTTCCCTGGCCTTTGACACCATCATGACCTTCGAAGGGCGCTTTGCCGAGCAGATCCTGCCCGATCAATTGCACATCCTCAATGTGTCCTTCTTGGTACCTGCGTTGCGGCGGGAATTTGGCGGCTGTGCCGGCAACATCGCCTACGGCCTGCGGCAGCTCGGTGGCACACCCTTGCCCATGGCAACCGTCGGCAGCGACGGTGCCGAGTATGTGGCGCGCCTGAATACACTGGGCATCAGCACCGAATTTGTCCGCGAAGTGAGTGACTCCTACACTGCCCAGGCCATGATCATGACCGACCGCGACAATAACCAGATCACCGCTTTTCATCCGGGTGCGATGGGCCAGGCGCACATGACAAAAATTGCGGCGCGCGCCGACATCAACATCGGCATCATCTCTCCGGACGGGCGCGACGCGATGCTGCAGCACGCTGAACAGTTCAAGGCGGCCGGCATTCCTTTTGTGTTTGATCCCGGCCAGGGCCTGCCAATGTTTGACGGCAAGGAGCTCGCTCATTTTGTGAAGCTGGCGAGCTGGGTGACTGTCAACGATTACGAGGCCAAGCTGCTTTGTGACCGGACTGGTCAGTCCTGTGCCGAGATTTCCCGGCAGGTGCAGGGCCTTGTGGTGACACTGGGGGCACAGGGCTGCGAAGTCTGGGTTGACGGGGAGAAAACGCTGGTGGAGCCAGTGGCGGCCAAAGAGGTGGTGGACCCTACCGGATGCGGGGATGCTTTTCGGGGAGCCTTGCTGTTCGGCCTGGAGCAGGGGTGGTCTCTGGCACGCTGCGCTGAGCTTGGCAATCGCGTCGGAGCCCATAAGATTGCTTTCCGCGGTGGCCAGAACTACACGCTGAATTCAGACCAAATCGGCGTCTAGCCCACGAACAACGGACGCGAACAGCTATTAATTTGATAGCTGATTGAGTGCGTCGTCTCAAAACACTTCGCCCAAAGAAAAAGCCCGGCATCTTGCGATGTCGGGCTTCAAGCACAAGTGCCTTACTGATTACGGCTTGCTGGCAGTCGGAAACGGCCAAGCGGCTTGCGGGTTCAGAGTAGTCTGAGCCGCAGGGGCAGCCGGAGCAGCAGGAGCTTTGGCAGCGGGTTTTTTCGCGGCTTTCTTCGCAGCGGGCTTTTTCGCTGCTTTCTTGGCTGCAGGCTTTTTGGCAGCGGCTTTTTTCTTTGCCGGTGCTTTTTTCGCTACTTTTTTCGCAGCCTTCTTGGCAGCAGGCTTCTTCGCAGCAGCTTTTTTTGCAGCTGGCTTTTTGGCCGCTACTTTTTTAGCCGGGGCTTTTTTCGCTGGCGCTTTTTTCGCAGGAGCTTTTTTAGCTGCTACTTTTTTCGCTGGCGCTTTTTTGGCCGGGGCTTTTTTAGCTGCTGCTTTTTTCGCAGGAGCCTTCTTAGCCGCTACTTTTTTCGCAGGGGCTTTCTTTGGAGCAGCTTTTTTAGCCGCAGGTTTTTTCGCAGTTGCCATAGTTTTCTCCTTGATCACATTGCAAAGAGCACTTCACGTTTGGAGTACGCGAAGCGATTCACGGCGTTGGGCTGTCGGCGAACCGGGCCCAGCGCCGCGAACACGGGAGCAAAGCCCAACGCGCACTCTTCGGTGGCGTCGCTGGTCAATGCAAGTCTGGAAATCATTGTTGTATCTTGTTGTGCCTGTCAATCCCACGAAAGAGCACCGCCGGACTGGTACTCGATCACGCGGGTTTCAAAAAAATTGCGTTCCTTTTTCAGGTCAATCATCTCGCTCATCCAGGGGAATGGATTTTCCTCGTTCGGAAACAGCGTTTCCAGGCCAATTTGCGTAGCGCGGCGATTGGCAATGTAACGGAGATAACCCTTGAACATGGAGGCGTTGAGGCCCAGCACGCCGCGCGGCATGGTGTCCTCCGCGTAACGGTATTCCAGTTCGACGGCCTTCATGAACAGGGCCTTGATCTCGGCCTTGAACTCGGCAGTCCAGAGCATCGGATTTTCCAGTTTGAGCTGATTGATCAGGTCGATGCCGAAGTTGCAGTGCATGGACTCGTCGCGCAGGATGTACTGGTATTGCTCGGCTGCGCCGGTCATCTTGTTCTGCCGGCCCAGCGCCAGGATCTGGGTGAAACCGACGTAGAAGAACAGGCCTTCCATCAGACAGGCAAACACTATCAGGGACTTCAGCAGTGTCTGGTCGGCTTCCTGAGTTCCGGTCTTGAAATTGGGATCGGAGATTGCATCAATGAACGGAATCAGGAACTGGTCCTTGTCCTTGATCGATTGCACTTCGTTGTAGGCGTTGAAAATTTCGCTTTCGTCCAGGCCCAGTGACTCGGTGATGTACTGGTAGGCGTGGGTATGAATGGCTTCTTCAAAGGCCTGGCGCAGAAGGAATTGACGGCATTCTGGCGCCGTGATGTGACGGTAGGTACCCAGCACAATATTGTTGGCTGCCAGCGAGTCGGCAGTGACGAAGAAACCAAG
This sequence comes from Polaromonas sp. A23, assembly GCF_002001015.1. Taxonomy (GTDB): domain Bacteria; phylum Pseudomonadota; class Gammaproteobacteria; order Burkholderiales; family Burkholderiaceae_C; genus Polaromonas. The sequence goes on from NZ_MUNO01000039.1 coordinate 17,769, forward strand.
ATTGCGCTTGACCAGGCGGCGCTCATCTTCCGTCAGGCCGTTCGGGTCTTTCCAGAGCGCGATGTCGCGCGTCATGTTCACTTCCTGCGGCATCCAGTGATTGGCGCAGCTGGCCAGATACTTTTCCCAAGCCCACTTGTACTTGAAGGGCACCAGCTGGTTCACATCGGTCTGGCCGTTGATGATCCGCTTGTCGGCAGCCTTGACGCGATGGGCAGTGGGTGTTGCTGCTGCGCGGGGAGTGGGAGAGGTCAGCGCGCTGTCGTCCAGCATGCGCGGTGCAGCATGGGGCTGCAAAGAAAGAGGCGGAAGCTCCATCGAGCGGCCTTCAGAAAGGCCGCTGGTCAAAGATTTTTGCAACGATGGTTTAGCTTCTTCGTCCCAGGTCAACATAGATGTTTCCAATAGGTTGGATTATGAAAGCAGCGATACAAAATGAAAAGTGTTCATTCACATCGCTATAAATTAGTGTTGCTCAATTACATCGAATCGGGTAATGGATTCCCCATACCCTGACTCGATTTTTATTGGCATGCCTCACAACCAGGGTCGTCGATGGCGCAAAACTTGATGTCCGTCGCAGGTGATGAATTCATCTGCGCCTGAGCCGTTGCTGCTGCCGCGTCGAGTGCATTCATGCTGCCAGTGTCGTCGGTATTTCCCGAAGCGACGGCATTCATCTTGCCGGCCTTGACTGTCGATTTTTCTGCATGGGTGGCACTCATGGTGCGCAGGTAGTACGTGGTCTTCAGGCCGCGCAGCCATGCAAGCTTGTAGGTGTCGTCGAGCTTTTTGCCTGAGGCGCCCGACATGTAAATGTTGAGCGACTGTGCCTGGTCAATCCATTTCTGGCGCCGTGAGGCAGCTTCGACCAGCCATGTGGCATCGACCTCGAACGCCGTGGCGTACAGGGCCTTGATGTCCTGTGGCACACGGTCAATGGGACGCAGCGATCCGTCGAAGTGCTTCAGGTCTACCACCATGACGTCATCCCACAGACCCAGGCGCTTGAGGTCACGCACCAGGTAGTGGTTGATCACGGTGAATTCGCCGGACAGGTTGGACTTGACCGAGAGGTTGCCGAAGCAGGGCTCGATACAGGCGTCCACACCGATGATGTTGGAGATGGTGGCTGTTGGAGCGATGGCAACACAGTTGGAGTTGCGCATGCCGTCTTTTGCAATCTTCTTGCGGAGTGCAACCCAATCCATCGTAGACGAACGGTCGACTTCCACGTAGCCGCCACGCTCTTTGGCCAGCATGTCGAGGGTGTCCAGCGGCAAAATTCCCTGATCCCAGAGCGATCCCTTGTAGCTGGTGTACTTGCCGCGTTCTTTGGCCAACTCGGTCGAGGCCCAGTAGGCGTGGTAGCAGACCGCTTCCATCGACTTGTCCGCAAACTCGACGGCGGCATCCGATGCGTAGGGAACGCGCAGTTCATACAGGCAGTCCTGGAAACCCATGATGCCCAGACCGACCGGACGGTGGCGCATGTTGGAGTCACGCGCTTTCTTGACGGCGTAGTAATTGATGTCGATCACGTTGTCCAGCATGCGCATGGCCGTGGTGATGGTCTTCTTCAGTTTTTCGTGGTCCACGGCGCCATCTTTCAGATGCTGGGCCAAATTCACGGAACCAAGATTGCACACGGCAGTTTCGGTGTCGCTGGTGTTGAGCGTGATTTCCGTGCACAGGTTCGAAGAGTGCACCACGCCCGCATGCTGCTGGGGCGAGCGTACATTGCATGCGTCCTTGAAGGTGATCCAGGGATGGCCGGTTTCAAACAGCATCGAGAGCATCTTGCGCCACATGTCGATGGCCTGCAGCTTGCGGGCCGGCTTGATTTCACCGCGCTCGGCTTTGGCTTCGTAAGCGGTGTAGGCCTTCTCAAATTCGACACCGAATTTGTCGTGCAGGTCCGGTGTGTCGGATGGCGAGAACAGCGTCCAGCTGCCTTTTTCCATCACGCGGCGCATGAACAGGTCGGGAATCCAATTGGCGGTGTTCATGTCGTGCGTGCGGCGGCGGTCGTCGCCGGTGTTTTTGCGCAACTCCAGGAACTCTTCAATGTCCAGGTGCCAGGTTTCCAGGTAAGCGCAAACAGCGCCCTTGCGTTTGCCGCCCTGGTTGACCGCGACGGCCGTATCGTTGACCACTTTGAGGAATGGCACGACGCCTTGCGACTCGCCATTGGTGCCTTTGATATGGGCACCGAGGGCGCGTACCGGGGTCCAGTCGTTGCCGAGGCCGCCGGCGAACTTGGACAGCAGCGCGTTTTCCTTGATGGCATCGTAAATGCCGCCCAGGTCATCGGCCACCGTGGTCAAGTAGCAGGAAGACAGCTGCGAGCGCAGGGTGCCTGCATTGAACAGGGTGGGGGTGCTGGACATGAAGTCAAACGACGACATGATTTCATAGAACTCGATGGCACGGGCTTCGCGGTCAATTTCGTCGAGCGCCAGGCCCATGGCCACACGCATGAAAAAAGCCTGGGGCAATTCGATCCGCTGCTTGCGTACGTGCAGGAAGTAACGATCAAACAGGGTCTGCAGGCCGAGGTAATCAAACTTCAGGTCGCGCTCAGGTTTAAGCGCTGCGCCCAGACGGGCGAGGTCAAACTGCTGCAGCTTTTCATCCAGGAGTTCATTGGCCACGCCTTTGGCGATGAATTCCGGAAAATATTCCGCGTAACGCGTGGCCATGTTTTCCTGGGTGACTTCCTCGCCCAGCACTTCGCGACGAATGGTGTGCAGCAGCAGGCGTGCCGTGGCGTAGGTGTAGTCAGGATCCTTCTCAATCAATGTGCGTGCTGCCAGGATGGACGCCTTGTAGACCTCGTCGATCGGCACACCGTCGTACAGATTGCGCATGGTTTCCTGAACGATGGGGTCCGGCTTGATCTCGGCGCCCAGGCCGGCGCAGGAGGCTTCGATCAGCGCCTGCAGCTTGCCTATATCCAGCGTGACTTTTTTCCCACCGTCCAGCACATGCAGCTGCGGCGCTTCTGCAACAGGCGCCTGCGGTTGGCGCGCACGTTCCTGTGTGCGCTTTTCGCGGTAGAGCACATAGGCACGCGCGATCTCGTGGTGACCGCCGCGCATCAAGCCCAGTTCAACCTGGTCCTGCACGTCTTCTATATGAAAGGTGCCGCCGCCTGGACGCGAACGCATCAGGGCGCGCATAACGGCCTGGGTCAGGCCATCCACCGTTTCACGCACGCTGGCCGAAGCTGCTCCCTGCGTGCCGTGCACCGCCAGAAAAGCTTTCATCATCGCCACGGCGATCTTGTTTGGCTCAAAGGGGACCACTGAACCGTTGCGGCGGATGATCTGGTAGTGGGCCAGGGAACTGGCGTGGGCGCTGGTGGCGGGAGTCTGTGGTGCGATGGGCATGCCGGCGGGGGCGGGTGCTGCATGTTGGGCTGTTTGCATGTTTTCCTCGTTGTGTCTTGTTGTTGGTGAGTTCAATGTGATTCAGGGCAAGGAAAGGGCTGACGGTGGCCGGTGACTGGCTTGGTGGCGGGCTTTCCTCGGGCTGTTTGGCACCTGAATCCATCCATGGGAATATAGGACTAAGACACTATACCTAGGGTCTGGAGTGATTTCAAGCACTACAGGTAGTGTATCGGTCCTGAATGGCTGCGTCACGCGCAGGTTACTTTTTGTGGCTTTTTTTTGCGGGTAAAAATGCACAATCCCGGGTCGTAATGCGTGGTGCGGGGAGGTGCAGTTGTCCATCTCATGCACGCTAATCGAGCATTGGTGCGCTCTCCGGGGCGTTCAGGCAATTAGGCGGCGGGATCGTCAGGGTGCGCGCGTTTCGGTGTTTGCGGGAAAACACTTAGACGGCAAACCAAGCGAAGCCTGCAACCGCGACCATTCGAATCCCTTGCCTGGATCCTGCTTGCGACCGATGGCGATGTGTTCGTGGCCGGCCAGGTGAGCCACAGGGTATTGCTGCAGCAGGGCTGCGCAGACGCTTGCCAGGGTTTCGTACTGCGAGGCTTCGAACGGCCCACCCTCCAGGCCTTCGAGTTCTATACCGATGGAGTCGTCGTTGCAGTTGCTTCTTCCGCGGTAATTGGATTCGCCGGCGTGCCAGGCGCGGTCATCGCAACTCACAAACTGCCACAGTTCGCCTGAACGGCTGATAAAAAAGTGGGAAGACACTTGCAGTCCCCGGTGGCTTTGAAAGTAGGGATGGGCCTCCCAGTCCAGCGTATTGGTAAACAGGCGCTGGACCTGGCCATTGCCAAACTCGCCAGGCGGCAGGCTGATGGAATGGATAACGATCAGGTCAAGGCAGGCCGATGAAGGACGCGGACCAAAGTTGGGCGAGGCCAGCACCTTCGCATAGCGGTACCAGCCTTCCTGCCAAAGTACTGGCGCGGCCTCACGCCTGTTCATCGGCAGCTTCATCGCCATTGGGCGTGATGATGTTCAGACGGGCAATGCGATAACGGATCTGCCGCAGGCTGATGCCCAGCTTGGCTGCCGCCGCTGTACGGTTGAACCCGGTTTCCTGTAGAACCTTTGTGAGGATGCTGCGTTCCTGGCCGTCAAGAAAATCCTGAAGGTTCTCGGGTACTGCAACATACTCGGCCGGAGGTGATTCGAGATGCAGGTCGTCGCTGTCGCCAAGTGCGATTGCACGGTGCAGGATGTTTTCTAGTTCCCTGACATTTCCGTTAAAGGGGTGGCGCTGCAAGGTGGACAAGACCTTGGCTGAGAGATCAGGCACGCGAAAACCTGACTCCCGACAAATTCGTTCCAGCAGTTCCCGGCACAAGGCGGGCAGATCTTCGCGACGTTCGCGCAGCGGAGGCACACTGATTTCAATCACGTTGAGCCGGTAATACAGGTCCTGGCGAAATGTTGCGGCCGCCACTGCGGTCGCCAGATCTTTGTGGGTGGCGCTGACAATGCGCACATCTACCGTGTCCTCTTGCGCCGACCCCAATGGCCTGACGACACGCTCCTGGATCGCGCGCAGCAGCTTGGACTGCATGGCCAGCGGAAGGTCACCGATCTCGTCAAGAAAAAGAGTACCGCCCTTGGCTGCCTGAAAATAGCCGAGCCTGTCTTGTGCCGATCCGGTGTAGGCACCCTTGCGCGCTCCGAAAAACTCGGCCTCCAGCAGATTTTCCGGAATAGCTCCGCAGTTGACGGCAACAAACGGTCCGGCCGAACGATGACTGCAGTCGTGAACCGCCCGGGCGACCAGTTCTTTGCCGGTACCCGACTCGCCCTGGATCAACACGGGAGCCATGCTGCCCGCAACCTTGACGATGCGGGCTTTGACTGCCTGCATCACAGCCGACTCGCCGACCAGGCGTTGCAAGGTCGGCGAGGTTTCCGTGATGCGGACAACTGCTTTGGCGGTCGTCGTGCCCGCGTCGCCGTCAGGCTTGTTCCTTTCGTGAATGCCTGTATGGTCTGCCGGCCCCTGAATGGCGGATGCCACCACACTGCGAAACTGTTTGAGGTCGACTGGTTTTGTCAGATAGTCAAAGGCGCCGGCTTTCAGCGCGTCCACGGCATTCTCGGCCGAGCCATGGGCTGTGATGACCACACATCGTTCGGGCCGGTGCTGGATCACCATTTCGCGCAGTAATTCCAGTCCCAGTCCGTCGGGCAAGCGCATGTCCGTAATCACGGCGTCGAAACGTTTTTGTTGCAGCTGCGCACGCGCTTGCGCAAGGTCGGCGGCGGCCTCAACCTGGTAGCCCTCACGAAGCAGCGTCAGTTCGTAGAGGGTGCGCAGGTCGGGCTCATCGTCAATCACCAGTATGTGGGCCTGATTCGGATGGGTCATGGTGTTTCCGTGATTGCAGGCCACATTGTGTCAAAACTGGTGCGATGTGCCGTCACTGTTAACCCGTTGTTCGGAGGAGCACAAAAAACTCGTTGCCTTGCACGCTGTTGCGGGCGGCGCGCTGGTAGCCGATCAAGGCCCCATGGCGCTCGCAGAGCTCCCTGCATATATAGAGGCCCAGACCGCTGGAGCGGCTTTCGGACGAGAAAAAAGGTTCGAACAGATGCGATTGCACCGTTTTCTCCAGCGGTTGTCCGTCGCTCCATACCGCGAGTCGCGGTTGCCCGCTGGCCGCCATTTCGGTGGTGACCTGAATGGCATCGGCTGCTGAACTTGCATAACGCAAGGCGTTGTCCAGCAGGTTGACCATCAGGCGGCGCAGGTGCTCTGCCTCGAAAAGCACCGTGGCCCGCCCGGCGCCCAAACGCAGATGCAGGCGCTGGCTGGACCCTGTTTGTTGTGTCCAGTCGGCGCAAATACGCTGTACGGCTTCATCCAGAAAAAGGGTGGCGTTTTCCACTTGAGGCCCTTGTTCCTGGACACGCGAAATATTGAGGATTTCCTCGACGATTCTGGCAAGCCGCTGCGCATTTTGCCTGACCATGCCTGTTAATTGGCGGTGCTCGGGGCCCGTTAGATCCTCTTCCAGGAGGGCATTGGCCTGCGTGATGGCGGCCAGCGGGTTCCGGATTTCATGCGCCACAGCAGCAGACATGCGTCCCATCGCCGCCATTTTTTCCGTACGCACCCGGGCCTCCATTTCCCTGAGGTCCTCCAGAAACATCACGCACAGGCTTTCTTGCGAGCCGTCGCGCGAGGCGGCCAGTCGCGTTCGCACCTGCAGACGCCGTGCGCGACGTGAACTATGTTCCAGGCTGACATCGGCTTGCTGGGGTGTCCGTTGTTCAAACGTCAATTGAGCCAAATCCGCCAGCGGTTGCCAAGCCACTTCAGCGGCGATGACAAAAGGCGCTGACCGGGCGGTGCCCTCGGTAGCTAGCAACCGCCGCGAGGCTGGATTTGCGGCACGCACGATGCCGTGCGTGTCGATGACCAGCACGCCATCGACCAAGGTGTCAATGACCAGCTCGTTGACCTGGGTCTGCATGCGTGCGGCCGACTGGCTTCGTTCGGCCCGGATCTGTTCCCGCGTCAGTCGCAGGGCCAGCTGGTTGGCCAGCAGGGCGACGATGAAGAAACCGGAACCGCTCAAGCCGGCTTGCAGGAATCGGGCAGTTGCGTCCCCGGGCAGTTGCAGGGATGCCCACCACGCGTCGATCAGCAGCAGCAGTGTGACGCTGGCTGCGGTTCCGAGGGCCAACAAAATGGGACCCAACACCGATGCCAGCAATACCGGCAGGGCAAACAGCGCGGTGTAGTTGATGGCACCTGACTGCAGGAAATTGAGTGCGGAAAATGCGAGGACATCGACCCCGACCGTGGACACCCACTGGGCATCGAAGGAGGTTCCCGGCGGTTTCGGGTGTGCCCATATCCTGACGGCGATCGCAGCCACAAAATACGCCAGACACAACACTATCATGCCCTTGCTGACGGGCTGGCCCAAGGCGTAGATGAAGGCCTGCAGGGTGAGGAGCACACTGGCAAGCGTGACGCGAGCCGCCATGAAGGCGCGCCATAACCGCCCAAAGGACTCTCCGCCGGGTTCTGATTCCCAGGCGCTGGTTCTCATGTCCACCGCCCCGAACCAGGAATTGGGCGAGTCCGCGGCCGCCTTGTTTGCCATCAGGGTTCGGCTTGCCGGCGATGCGTGTCGCTACAGTAAAAGCCTTGCCCGCCGGGCAAGGCTTCCGAACGGGGCAGATGCACGGCACAGACAGCGCAGGCCACCATCTCGGTGGCGGGCTTGCCGGCAGCCGCGTCGCGCCGGGGAGGTGTTTCCTGTTGATCGGCGCGCCGGTTGCTCCGCCAGAGCCAGAGGACTACCAGTGCCAGGATGATCACAAGCAGATATTTCATGCACGCTTCAAGATGACTTCGAGGACAAAGCGTGAGCCTGCATAGCCCAGCAGCAGCAGGCCTGAGCCGAGGTAAAGCAGGCGGACCGCCTGGCGGCCGCGCCAACCCAGGCGTGCTCGTCCGGCCAGCAGGCTGGCGAACGTCAGCCAGGCCAACACGGAGAAAATGGTTTTGTGGTTCCATTGCCAGGCCCGACCTGGACCGTAAAGGGTCTCGGCAAACAGCCAGCCCACCAGCAGTGTGGCCGTCAGCAATACAAAGCCGGCCTGAACAAAGCGAAAGGTCAGCCGCTCAAGTGTCAGCAATGGCACACCCGTGTCGGGCTGCGCGGCAGAACGGATGGAACGCTCGGACCGGTTCATCAACCAGCCATGCACCACGGCGGCTGCAAACAGGCCGTAGGAGGCAATGCCCAGCGCCCAGTGCAAGGGCAGCCAGGGAGACGCAATCACTTGGTAAGGGGTGCCGGGAAATACCAACGAGAGTGTGACGGCGACGCTACCCAGACCGGCCAGCGCCCAGCGCGCCTTGAGCTGCGGAAACAGCCGACTTTCCACGGCATAGACGCTCAGCACCAGCCAGACGGTCATGGAAAGGGCTGGCGCAAACCCGAAGCGGGGTGGGCTGCCGATCAAACCCTCACCCAGGGCCAACGCGTGGAGCAGCCAGGCCATGAACAGCACGCCACGCGTGGCTCCGTTGCCCAAACGCGGGGTGGCCAACGCCAGAATGGCATAGGCCAGCGCGGCGCCTATGGCCATGGACAGTCCCCACCAGGCGCTCAAAGTTAAAATCATGGCTACAGTTTAGCTTCTGGGCCAGACGCCTGGTCCTTCTTTCACCTCCTTTTCGCTCCAGTTGTGGAGCTAATTCATGGCCTCTGCCCTTACCGACAAACTTTCCCGCCTCGTCCAGGAAATGCGAGGCCAGGCCCGCATCACCGAGTCCAACGTCCAGGACATGCTGCGCGAGGTGCGCATGGCGCTCCTGGAGGCCGACGTGGCTTTGCCGGTGGTGCGCGACTTCATCGCTCGCGTCAAGGAGAAGGCGCTGGGGCAGGACGTCATGGCTTCGCTGTCGCCTGGCCAGGTGCTGGTCAGCATCGTTAACCGCGAGCTGGCGGCCACCATGGGCGAGGGCGTCAGCGACATCAACCTGGCGGCCCAGCCGCCGGCCGTGATCCTGATGGCGGGCCTGCAAGGTGCCGGTAAAACCACCACCACGGCCAAGCTGGCCAAACACCTGATCGAAAAGCGCAAAAAGAAAGTGCTGACGGTGTCGGGCGACGTGTATCGTCCTGCGGCCATCGAACAGCTCAAAACGGTAACAAAGCAGGCCGGTGCCGAGTGGTTCCCAAGCTCGGCCGACCAGAAACCGGTGGACATCGCCCTGGCGGCCCTGGACTATGCCCGCAAGCATTTCTTCGACGTGCTGCTGGTCGATACCGCGGGCCGGCTGGCCATCGACGAAGCCCTGATGGCCGAAATCAAGGGCCTGCACGCCGCGTTGAACCCGGTCGAGACCCTGTTTGTCGTCGATGCGATGCAAGGCCAGGACGCCATCAACACGGCCAAGGCCTTCAAGGAAGCGCTGCCGCTGACCGGCATCATCCTGACCAAGACCGATGGCGACTCGCGCGGTGGCGCGGCGCTCAGCGTGCGGCAGATCACCGGCGCGCCGATCAAGTTCTCGGGTACCAGCGAAAAAATTGACGGCCTTGAAGTGTTCGATGCGCAGCGCCACGCCGGGCGCATCCTGGGCATGGGCGACATCGTGGCCTTGGTCGAGCAGGTCACGGCCGGGGTGGACATGGCGGCGGCGCAAAAACTCGCCGCCAAGATGAAGTCCGGCAACGGTTTTGACCTCAACGATTTTTTAAGCCAGCTTCAGCAGATGAAAAGCATGGGTGGCCTGTCCAGCCTGCTCGATAAACTGCCGGCGCAGATGGCGGCCAAGGCCGGGCAGGTTGACATGGACAAGGCCGAAAGAGATATACGCCGCAAGGAAGGCATCATCCAGAGCATGACGCCGCTGGAGCGCCGCAAGCCCGAACTGATCAAGGCCACCCGCAAGCGCCGTATTGCTGCCGGCTCGGGCGTGCAGGTTCAGGACGTGAACCGCCTGCTCAACGAGTTCGAGCAGATGCAGGGCATGATGAAAAAGATGAAGGGCGGCGGCATGATGAAGATGATGAAACGCATGGGCGGTATGAAAGGCATGCCGAAGTTCTGATTTCTCTCGTTCTTACAAGAGAAAAAAGACCTCAGCCCTTATTGTCCGGGTGCAAGCAGCTATCAAATATATAGCGCTTGTTCCGAGCCGCCCGCAGGGTCAGATGGCCCTGATCCTGCGCCGCGGTTGCTGGCTGGCATGCAGCCAGGCGCGGCGCAGAACCGCCGGCGACTTCGACTCTTCCGGAATCAGCAGATAGTTGTTGGTGCGCATGGCAATGCCCATGCCCACCTGGCTGGTCAGCACCGTCATGGGAATGGCCAGCAGCAGGGGCAGGCCCACAGGCAACAGCCAAACCAGCGCGCTCGGATCAATCAGCGTGATGCCGGCCGCCAGCAGAATAATCACCAGGCTCATGGGCGAGAGTTGCTGCAGCGCGGTGCGCCATGGAACCGCTGTCGCCTCGCGTGGAGGCGATTTCCATTCCAGTTTGAGCCCGGTCAGCGCGACCAGCACAAACATCGAGTGCGCCAGCATGCGGATGGGGGCCTGCAGCAGGGCGATCAGTGTTTCCAGCAACGCGCTGCGCAGCAGGCTGGCCGTGCCGCCGTAAGCCTGTTGCTGGCGGTTGATCAGCACTGCTGCAAGGCCCAGCACGCGCGGCAGGAACAACATGCACAGGGTCCAGGCCCACAAGGTCACCAGTTCGCTGGGCAACAGCGCCCAGTTGCTGACCATGGGCGAGCCCGACAGCCAAAGCGCCGTTCCCATGGTGAGGAAACACAGCCACAAAGGGGCCGACAGGTAAGCCATGGCACCCGTGCCGAACATGGAACGGTGTACCGGATGAATGCCGGGCTCGGCAATCAGGCGCGAGTTCTGCAGGTTGCCCTGGCACCAGCGGCGGTCGCGCTGCAGCTCAGCCAGCAAGTCGGGCGGCTGCTGCTCGTAGCTGCCCACCAGGTCCGCGACCAGCCAGACGTGGTACCCGGCGCGGCGCATCAGCGCGGCTTCGACAAAGTCATGCGACATGATGCTGCCCGACATGCCGCCCTTGCCGGGAATGTGCGCCAGCGCGCAATGCTGCATGAAGGGCTCAATGCGGATGATGGCGTTGTGGCCCCAGTAGTGCGACTCGCCCATTTGCCAGAACTGCATGCCCAGCGTGAAGAGGCGACCGGTCACGCGCGAGGCGAATTGCTGTGCACGTGCGTGCAGCGTCATGTGGCCGATGGCTTGGGTGGCGGTCTGGATGATGCCGGCCGTCGGGTTGGCTTCCATGAGCTTGACCATGGACACCAGGCAGTCGCCGCTCATCACGCTGTCGGCATCGAGCACCACCATGTAGCGGTAGTCTTTGCCCCAGCGGCGGCAGAAGTCGGCCACGTTGCCGGCCTTGCGGTCGGTGCGGCGCTTGCGCAGGCGGTAGTACACCTCGATTTGCGGCTGGTCCGGGTGGGTGGCCAGCTGGGTTCGCAGGTCTTCCCAGGCGGCGCGTTCAGCTTTCTGGGTGGCCGGATCGCTGGTGTCGGACAGCACAAACACATCGAAGGCCCGGACGTGGCCGGTGGCTGCCACCGACTCGCAGGTGGCGCGCAAGCCGGCAAACACGGTGCGCACGTCTTCATTGCAGATTGGCATGATGATCGCCGTGCGGGTGTCTGCCGCCAGCGTGTGGTGCTGGACTTTTTTGGCAGACAGGGCATGTTTGTCCCCTCGTATCGTCACGTAAAAACCCATCATGGCCGTCATGAAGCCGGTCACCACCCAGGCGGACAGCAGTGCAAACAGCGTGATCTGGCCGTATTGCAGCCATGCGTTGTCATAGTCGGGCTGCATGTGGGCAAACAGGCGGGTGGCCACTGCCGTGCTGAGCACGGTCAGCAGCACAAATACTGCGCGCCGGCGCCGGGCTGCCAGTTGCCAGGGCTGCTGTTCTGCACTGGCTGGCGCGGACGGTGCCGTTGCTTTGCCTTTTCCCAGCAGCGGGAGCAACACAGCGGTGCCCAAGCTGTTCCAGAAACCGCGCCATGGCCGTGGCACCATGCTGCCGCGGTGTAGCGGCGGCGCGGTCACGGAATTCGGATGACGCTCTTCGCGCAGCAGGCTGCGCCGGCCCGGATTCGGGGCATTCAGGGTGTGATCAGGTTGGTCCATGTTTCGGTCAGTGTGTTGGTGTTGTGTTGGAGAAAAGCGCGCAGCTCGATCGGCTGCGCGGGCTGGTTGGGGGCCGCATCGAGCCGCTGCACACGCAGGCTCATGCGCCAGGTGCCGGTGGCCGGATTCCGGTGGGCGATGCTTTCCAGCACGCGGGCGTTGTTGCTGGTCGTGGTGATGGCCTTGACCTCGGCATCTGCGGGCAAGGCGTCCAGGGCGGGGCCGGCAAAGTCGATGACAAACTGTGTTTGCCGTCCCAATTCCTCGGCGCTGAGCTTGCTGAAGCCAATGCCGCGGCGTGACTGGGCGACCCAGCCGTTGGGCGGCCGCTGCTGGTTTTTCCCCTGCCAGGCAATCTGGTACGCGAGGTCCAGTGACTGGCCGGGCGCCGGCATGTTTTCGGGGACCCAGTAGGCGGTGACGTTGTCATGGGTTTCGTCGGGTATCCCGAACTGCAGCAGTTCGACGCGGCCTGCACCCCACTCGCCCAGCGGGGTCACCCAGGCGCTGGGCCTGAGCTCATAACTGGCTTCGGTGTCTTCGTAGCTGCTGAAGGCACGGTCACGCTGCATCAGGCCAAAGCCCTTGAGGCTTTTCATGCCGAAAGAGGTCACCAGCGGAGAGGCCGGATTTTGCAAGGGACGCCACAGCCATTCACCGTCACCGGTGGCGACCATCAAGCCGTCCGAGTCGTGTACCTCGGGCCGGAAGTCGCCGGCACGGGGCTGGTTTTCACCAAAATAAAACATGCTGGTCAGCGGTGCCAGGCCCAGGGTGGCGACCTGGGGGCCTGCACCGGCACGCATGAAGATGCGGGCATGCACGTCGGTCACGGTCTGTTCGCCGGGACGGATGTCAAAGCGGTAGGCGCCAGTCATGCGCGCCGAATCCAGCAGGGCGTAAACCGTGATCTGCTTCGCATCGGCGGCTGGTTTTTCCAGCCAGAAATCGGTAAAGCGCGGAAACTCTTCCTGCTTGGCGCCCGTCGTGTCGACGGCCAGGCCGCGGGCTGACAGGCCGTAACGCTGGCCGGCGCCCAGGGCGCGAAAATAACTGGCACCCAGAAAAGCGATCAGTTCGTCTTTGTAGGCCGGCGAGTTCAGCGGGGTGTGGATGCGAACGCCGGCATAACCGATATCGCCCCAGCGAGCCGGGTCCAGCTTGTTTTTCCCATAGGTGAAGTTGTCGGCGCTGTAACGCAGGGTCTTGTTGCCCACGGCAGACAACTCGTGGATACGCACGGGTTCAGCTTGTCGGCCGACGTGAAAAAACTTGGCTTCGTAGGGCAACTGATCGGCGCGCCACAGAGCCTTGTCATCTTTGAAACGGATATCGCGCAGAGCGTCGTATTCCATGCCGACCAGCTCTGCCGGCAATGCGGGACGCCCCTGTTGGCGGGGCGTTTGGGCCCGTTCACGGGCCAGCTTGGCGACGTCGTCCAATGACCAGGCATGGGCGCTGGCCAGGCCTGCACACAGTCCAAGCAGGGCGAAAAAGCGGGCCGACAACACCCAGAAGGGCGGCACGGCAGGGCAGGGTAAAACAGCTTGCATGGGTTGACTGGGGCAAACCCTGTGCCAACCTGGAAAAGCTCTTTTAAATCAACGGCTTAAATCAATTTCGCCGGTTTTTGGTCCATGGGGAAGGCTGAAACAGCGGGTTTACCCGTGTTTTTGTCGCCTGTCGGCGACAGCCAGACCCTGGCCGACGAAATTAGTATTTGGAATCAGGGACTTGGCCGTGTCGCTCTCCGGCGACAGACTCTGGCGGCAGCGACGCATCAGCCTTGAAGTGGCCGGGCGTGAGGCTGTGTTTTTGCATCAGGCGGTAAAACTCGGTACGGTTGCGATCCGCCAGCCGGGCTGCATCGGCGACGTTGCCATCGGTCAGCTTGAGCAGGCCGACCAGGTATTCGCGTTCGAAGCGCTGGCGTGCTTCCGCCAAAGTGAGTACCTGCACGCTCGGGGAGCGCAGAGCGCGCTGGATCAAGGTCAGCGGGATCAGCGGTGTGCTTGCCAGCGCGCAGACCTGCTCGACCACGTTGTAGAGCTGCCGCACATTGCCCGGCCAGGCCGCGGTGCTCAGGGCCTTGAGCGCCTCCGGTGCAAAACCGCTCAGGCGTTTGCCGTATTTGTCTGCCAGCTTGACCAGGAAGTGGTTGGCCAGCAGCGCAATGTCTTCGCGCCGATCAGACAGGGGGGGCAAGGTCAGCGTGACGACGTTGAGCCGGTAATACAGGTCGTTGCGGAACTGGCCTTCGGCCATCGCCGCGTCCAGGTCGCGGTGCGTGGCCGACAGAATGCGGACGTTGACCGGAATGGACTGGCTGGAGCCCAGCGGACGGACGACCCGCTCCTGCAGCACGCGCAGCAATTTGACTTGCAGGGCCAGCGGCATGTCACCAATTTCATCAAGCAGCAGGGTGCCGCCTTCGGCAGCCTGGAACAGCCCCTTGTGGTTGGCTGACGCATCGGTGAATGCGCCTTTGACGTGGCCGAAAAGTTCCGACTCAAGCAGGGCTTCGGGAATGGCACCGCAGTTCACGGCAATAAACGGGTAGGCCGCGCGCGGACTGGCCTGGTGAATGGCCTGGGCGAGCAATTCCTTGCCGGTGCCGCTTTCGCCGCGCAGCATCACGCTGGCGTCCGACTGGGCCACCATGCGTGCCTCGGCCAGGGTCTCGGCCATCCGGCTGGAGCGGCTGATGAAGCCGCTTTGCCAGGCCGGGGCCTGCCCCGCGGGTACCAATGGCGCGGGTGCGCTCAAGGCCAGCGCCTGTGCAATCTTGTCGAGCAGCCCTTTGCCATCAAAGGGTTTGGTCAGGTAGGTGAACACCCCGCGCTCGGTGGCCTCCACCGCGTCAGGAATCGTGCCGTGGGCGGTCAGCAGGATGACGGGCAGCGAGGGGTGCTGGCTGCGGATCTCGTCAAACAGCGCCAGGCCGTCCTTGCCGGGCAGGCGCACGTCGCTGAGAACCAGTTGCGGACGCTCGATGTCGAGCTGCGTCAAGGCTGCCTCGGCCGAACTCACGGCGCTTACGCGGTAGCCTGCGGCTGTCAGCCGCATGGTCAGCAGGCGCAGCATGTCGGCGTCGTCGTCGACGACGAGCAGATGGGCGCCGGTGGTGCTCACGATCCGGGTGGCCGCGGACGGCTTGCGGGGGGCGCTGCCGGTGCGGCGGGCGGGCGGCTGTTCAGGCTGCGTTCAATCTCCTTGAGCGCATCAAGTTTTTCCTGGGTTTGCTCAAGGCGGCGCTGCAGGTCGCGCAGCTGCTGGTTCTGGCGGTCCAGCAGGTCCTCGACACGCCTTTGCTCGGAAAAGCGGGCAGCCAAAAGGCGTGCGACGGGGTGCAGCGGCCGGGCTTCGGCGCTGGCGTTGGCCAGCACACGCTGCAGCAACTCCTGCGCGCGGACCAGGTCGTAGAGCTGCCGGGTCTGGCTCAGTGCGACGGCCAGCCGCATCTGGTCGGCGGGCACTGAGGGGTCGGCCAGACGGGCGATTTCCTGCGTCAGTTCGGCACCTTGCAGGGTGCGCACCCGATCCGCATAAGCCAAGACGGTTGCCACCGCTTCGCTGTCCCTGTCGACAGACGCAGGCTGGGTAGATGCTGGTGATGCTGACGGTGTCGGGTTTGCCGCTTTGCCCTGCTTGTTGGGAGACGACGCGGGCGCGGCGCAGCCCGCACTCAGGCTGATGGCCAGAGCCCACGGCGCGGCGCGGCAAAAAAGGAAGAGGCCAGAGGCCTTAAATCTTGAAAGCATGGGGAAGTTCTATCCTGAAGTGTGCACCAGGTCCGGCCGGCAGCAATTGCACACGGCCTCCGTGTGCAGCAATGTATTCCTGGACAATGGACAGGCCGATGCCACTGCCGCGCACCGCCTGCGGCGGTTGCCGCTCGCCTCGGAAAAAGGGTTCGAATATGCGCGGCTGGTCGTCCAGGGCGATACCCGGACCATCGTCCTCCAGATCGATACGGACGACTTCGGCGAGCCGGTGCAACCGGATGCGTATCTTGCCCCCCACGGGAGAAAACCGGATGGCGTTGGACAGCAGATTGGCAATCACGGTGCCGAGCTTGTCACGGTCCACCTCGGCCTGGACTGCCCTGCCTTCAATGGCAATCTGCAGGTCCCGGGCGCGCCACTGCAAGCGCTGGCTTTCGACCTGTTCCTCGATCAGCTGCAGCAGATCCGTTTTTTCCCGGCGCAGCTGGCGTGCCTCGAATGCTGCGGCGTTGAAGCGCAGAAGGTCTTCAATCTGGCCCTGCAGCAAGCTGGTGTTGTGGCGCAGGATTTTGGCGACTTCACGCTGATCGGCATTGAGATCGCCGGCGACGCCGTCCTCGAGCAGCGACACACCCTCGCGTAGCGATGCCAGCGGGGTCTTGAGTTCATGCGACACATGACGCAGAAAACGCGACTTGTCGGCGTCCAGCTCCACCAGCCTGAGGCGCAGCCAGTCCAGCCGCTGCCCGACAAGTTGCAAGTCGGCCGGCCCGTTGATGCGAATGGCCTCGTCCAGGCGGTTTTCGCCCAGGCCGATGATGGCTTTTTCCAGGCGGTTCAAGGGCCGCGTGAGCCAGATGCCGAAGGCCAGTGCCATCAGGACGGACAACCCAATGGCACCTATGACTTGCTGCGCCAATTGCCGGCGGCGTGTTTCCAGCGTGTGAAGCAGGTCGCGGTTTTGCGTGGCAATGGTTTGCCGCACCTGCTGCGCTATGGCTGCATTGATGCGGTCCAGTTCACGAAACTCGTCTGCTACCTGTCTGTCCCTGTCGAGGGCCGTGTCGGGAGAACCGGACAGCAGCAGGGTGATGGTTTCGAGATGTTCCCTCCAGTCGTTGGCCAGGACCTGGGGAACATCTTGTGGCCCCAGGCGGGCCAGCACGGCTTTGGCATCGGTCGCAGCTTCGTCAAAACGCTGGCGCAGCACACGGTCGGCGAGCACCAGCGACTGGCGCGCGGTGCGCTCCATGGCCACACTGCGCTCGTTCAGCGACTGGGCGGCTGCGCTGAGGTCCAGCGCGCGTACGGCACCGTCGCGGCTTTGCATCGTCAGCTGTTCCAGCGTGAACAGTGCACGCAGGGAGGAGGCAGCGAGCAGGGAGGCAATCAGCAAGAAGGCGACGACCAGCAGCTGCCGGAAGGAAACGCGCTTAAGCATAGGTCGTCCGTGCCGACTGGGGTGTTGCGCGTAGCCTCAAGCGGTCAGAGCTTCTTCATGGCGCAACACGTCGCCGCGCAGCGAACGTTGCGAGGCTTCAGTGATGGTGACGTCGATCATCTGGCCGATCAGCCGCGGTTGGCCCTTGAAGTTGACGACGCGGTTGCATTCGGTGCGGCCCATCAGTTCCGTCGGGTCCTTGCGCGATGCGCCCTCGACGAGGATGCGCTGCACCGTGCCTTGGCGGCTGGCGCTGATGGCGCGTACGCTGTCGTCAAGCGCGGCCTGCAGCGTCTGCAGCCGTTGCAGCTTGACAGCATGCGGCGTGTCGTCGGCCAGATTGGCTGCCGGCGTACCAGGGCGCGGACTGAAAATAAAGCTGAAAGACGTGTCGTAGCCGACGTCGTCGATCAGTTTCATCATCTTGCTGAAGTCGTCCTCCGTTTCACCGGGGAAGCCCACGATGAAGTCGCTGCTCATGGCCAGGTCGGGGCGGATCGCGCGCAGCTTGCGGACGGTGCTTTTGTATTCCATCGCCGTGTAGCCGCGTTTCATCGCCATCAGAATGCGGTCCGAGCCGTGTTGCACGGGCAGGTGCAGGTGGTTCACCAGCTTGGGCAGCTTGCCGTAGGCGTCGATCAGGCGCTGCGTGAATTCGTTGGGATGGCTGGTGACGTAGCGGATGCGTTCTATGCCCGGAATGTCGGAGACATATTCGAGCAGGGTGGCGAAGTCGGCGATGTCAGCGGTGCCGCCCATCGGTCCGCGGTAGGCGTTGACGTTCTGCCCCAGCAGGGTCACTTCGCGCACGCCCTGGTCGGCCAGACCGGCGACCTCGACCAGCACGTCTTCAAACGGGCGCGAAACTTCTTCGCCGCGGGTGTAGGGCACCACACAGTAGCTGCAATATTTGGAGCAGCCTTCCATGATGCTGACGAAGGCGCTGGCGCCCTCGACGCGGGCCGGTGGCAGGTGATCGAATTTTTCGATCTCGGGAAAGCTGATGTCCACCTGCGATTTGCCCAGGCTCAGGCGTTTGGCCAGCAGATCGGGCAGGCGGTGCAGGGTTTGAGGGCCAAACACGACGTCGACATAAGGCGCACGCTCGATGATGGCGTCGCCCTCCTGGCTGGCAACGCAGCCGCCGACGCCGATCAGCACGCCTTTTTTCTTCAGGTGCTTGACGCGGCCGAGGTCGCTGAAGACCTTTTCCTGCGCCTTTTCGCGCACCGAGCAGGTGTTGAACAGGATCAGGTCGGCTTCATCCACATTGCTGGTGGACTCATACCCCTCGGCCGCATGCAGCACGTCGGACATCTTGTCCGAGTCGTACTCGTTCATCTGGCACCCGAAGGTTTTGATAAAAACTTTTTTGCTCATGATTTGCTACCGAATTAGGAGCTGCTGGCGCCCGTGAAACAAGGGCGGAAGGCCGATTTAGCTTGAAAAAAGCAGATTTACTGCTTGTAGCGCGGCAACTGGTTGTAGGGCGTCTTCCCGTCGTCTTTCGACGAGGCTGCGTCCGACTCGAAACTGAAATTGAAATTACGCGTCGTGGGAACGTCGCGTTTTTCTTTCGCTTCCTCGGGGTTGAGGATCCACACCTCGTAGACGAGGCCGGCGCTGTCGCGCGTGTAGTTGACCAGCAGTTCCTGACCGAGCAGGGTGCCCGAGAGAACGTAGTTGTTGTTGATATTGCGTATGCGCGCGCCGGGCGAGAGGCGGTCGGCCTTGCCGTTCAGGCTGATGTCGGGAGGGGCCTTGACCACCATCACGCCGCGTATAGCGCTTTTGGGGAAGTTGCGCACGCCGGCAACCTCGTCGGTTTGCGCCATCACCGGGTTCGCCAGCAGGTTACCGACGGCCAGCACAAGCGCCAGCATGGTTGCAGGGAGGGCGGTGGAAGAAGAAAGCAGGCAGCGTTTCATGGTGTATGTCCAGAGGCTGTGAAGTAACAAAGCCCCAGAGGATCACACCTCTGGGGCTCCGGGAAACCGTGGTGGTGATAGGTGGACTTGAACCACCGACATCAGCATTATGAATGCTGCGCTCTAACCAACTGAGCTATATCACCGCGCGACCAATATTATAGCCAAACCTGAATGGCCCTTGACGGAAGCCGCCACACGCACCGAGCAGCCACGGAGGCTCTTCAATTCAAGCAGGGGCCGCGGAACCGGCTTTGCCGGGCCGCAGGCGCAGCGCCCCCTCGGGGGGGGCAGGGAGCTACACGCAGTGAGCGACCGTGGGGGCTCACTTATTAGTAAAGACTGGCTTGCGCTTGTTGACAAACGCGTCCATGCCTTCTTTCTGGTCCTCGGTGGCGAAGGCCGCATGGAACAGGCGCCGCTCGAACATGATGCCATCGGCCAGCGTGCCCTCGTAGGCGCGATTGACCGCCTCCTTGGCGGCCATCACGGCAATTTGCCCGTAGTCGCAAATCTGCAGCGCCGCACCCAGCGCTTCATCCATCAGTTTGTCCAGCGGGACGACACGGCTGGCCAGTCCGCTGCGTTCGGCCTCCACCGCATCCATCATGCGGCCGGTCAGCACCAGGTCCATGGCTTTGGCCTTGCCTACGGCACGCGGCAGGCGTTGTGTGCCGCCGGCGCCGGGAATGACGCCCAGCTTGATTTCGGGCTGGCCGAATTTTGCGTTGTCCGCGGCGATGATGAAGTCGCACATCATCGCCAGTTCGCACCCGCCGCCAAGCGCAAAGCCGCTGACCGCTGCAATCACCGGTTTGCGGATGCTGCGGATCTGTTCCCAGTTGCGCGTGATGTAGTCGCCCTTGTAGACGTCGGCAAAGCTGTAGCTCGCCATGGCGCCAATGTCGGCGCCGGCCGCAAAGGCTTTTTCACTGCCGGTGAGGATCATGCAGCCGATGTTCTCGTCCGCATCGAAAGTCTTGAGCGCGTTGCCCAATTCATCCATCAGCTGGTCATTCAGCGCATTGAGCTGCTTGGGCCGGTTCAGCGTCACGATGCCGACGCGGCCTTCGGTTTTGGTCAGAATCAGTTCATAGGTCATGGTCAAAGGTCCTTTGGGGTCGCTGAATCATGCCACGATCCTGCTGGCTCCCATTGGCGGGAAGCCATTTGCAGACAAGGGAAAACATTAACCGACCGATGGGTCGGTTAATGCTAAATTCCGGAACAGGAGACATTTATGACCGATGCGCCTTCCGAATCCACCGTTCTGTTTTCAGTCCACAGCGCCGTGGCGCTTGTGACGCTGAACCGGCCCCAGGCGCTGAACAGTTTTACCCGCCAGATGCACCAGCAGCTTTGGGACGCGCTGGACCGAATTGAAGCAGACACCTCTTTGCGCGCACTGGTCATTACGGGCGCCGGTCGCGGGTTTTGCGCAGGCGCTGACCTGGCCGAATTCGACTTTGCACCCGGCCCTGACCTCGTCAAACGCGCCGATCCGGGGCCGATCATCGACCAGGCCTTCAACCCCACAGTGCGGCGCCTGCAGAAGCTGCGCGTGCCGACGATTGCCGCAGTCAACGGCGTGGCAGCCGGTGCCGGTGCCTCACTGGCCATGACCTGCGACCTGGCGATTGCTGCGCCTGGCGCCAGCTTCATCCAGGCCTTCAGCAAGATCGGCCTGGTGCCCGACGCGGGTGGTTCGTGGTTCCTGGTCAAGCGGCTGGGCCTGGCGCGCGCGCTGGGGCTGGCCATGCTGGGCGACAAGCTGAGCGCAAAGGATGCGAAAGAGTGGGGAATGATCTGGGACGTGGCCGCCGAGGGTGAAGACTGCGTGGACAAGGCCATGAAGCTTGCTGCACGCCTTGCGCAAATGCCAACGCGCGCCCTGGTTGAAACGCGGCACCTGCTTAACGAGGGCGCCAGCCGCGACCTGGATGCGCAGCTGGACAAGGAGCGCGACACCCAGTCGGCGCTTGGACAGACCCATGATTACATTGAGGGCGTGATGGCCTTTCTCGAGAAGCGCCCGGCGGCGTTCAGGGGCGACTAGTATGAGCCCCCACGTTCGTCATTTCATGTACTCACTGCACCTTGCAGGCCGCCGCTCGCCAGAGGCTTCGCTTCTGATGCCTGTCCAAACCTGCCCAGGCAGGTTTGGAGCCGCAGTCACCAGCCCCGAGGGGGCGTCATCTGCCTTGGGGCGGCCCGGCGGCGAATGATGGATGCCCAAACACTCGCACGCCACGTCGGCGAATCCATGTTTGCCACCGACAGTGCCTCGCGTGATTTCATGCAGATGGAGCTGTTGTCCTGCGAACCCGGCCGCGCCGTGATGCGCATGGCGGTCCGCGAGCCCATGCTCAATGGCCACAAGATCTGCCATGGCGGATTGATTTTCACTCTGGCCGATTCAACTTTCGCCTTTGCCTGCAACAGCCATAACAAGGTCGCGGTGGCGGCGGGCTGCAGTATCGAGTTCCTCAAACCGGGTCAGCTCGGCGATGTGCTGACCTGCGAAGGCGTGGAGCAGACCCTGCAGGGCCGGCACGGCATCTACGACATGAAGGTCAGCAACCAGCGCGGCGAGGTGGTGGCAATGTTCCGTGGCAAGAGCGCGCAGATTCCGGGCAACGTAATTCCTGCCCCCGACGCGGAGGCCCCATGAAAAGTTTTCCGCTCGAACCCATAGAAAAAGCCAGCCTCGACGAACTGCGTTCCCTGCAGCTGAAACGCCTGCAGTCCACGCTGCAGCATGCTTATCTCCATTCGCCGGTGTACAAGGCCAAGTTCGATGCGGCCGGCGTGCACCCCGGCGACTGCAGGTCGCTGGCCGACCTGGCGAAGTTTCCCTTCACCACCAAGCACGATTTGCGTGACAGCTACCCCTTTGGCATGCTGGCTGTGCCGCGCGAGCAATGCGTGCGCATTCATGCCTCTAGCGGTACCACCGGCAAGCCGACCGTGGTGGCCTACACCAAGAACGATGTGGACATGTGGTCGGGCTGCGTCGCGCGCAGCATACGTGCTGCCGGTGCGCGTCCGGGTGATCTGGTGCATATCAGCTATGGCTATGGCCTGTTCACGGGCGGGCTCGGCGCCCATTACGGTGCCGAGAAACTGGGCCTGACCGTGGTGCCTTTTGGCGGCGGGCAGACCGAGCGCCAGGTGCAACTGATCACCGACTTCAAGCCCGACATCATCATGGTGACGCCCAGCTACATGCTGGCGATTGCCGACGAGTTTGAAAAACAGGGATTGTCAGCCGCCGGGTCCAGTCTGCGTACCGGCATCTTCGGCGCCGAGCCCTGGACCAACGACATGCGCCATGCGATCGAAAAACGCATGGGTATTGATGCGGTGGACATCTATGGTTTGAGCGAGGTCGTCGGCCCGGGCGTGGCCAGCGAGTGTGTGGAAACCAAGGATGGCCCCACCATCTGGGAAGACCACTTTTATCCGGAAGTTATCGACCCTGTCAGCGGCGAGTTGCTTCCTGACGGGGAAATCGGCGAGCTGGTCTTTACCAGTCTGAGCAAGGAAGCCTTGCCCATCATCCGGTACCGGACACGTGACCTCACGCGCCTTCTGCCAGGCACGGCGCGCAGCATGCGGCGCATGGAAAAAATAACCGGCCGCAGCGACGACATGATGATTGTTCGCGGAGTCAATGTCTTTCCCACGCAGATCGAGGAGCTGATCCTCAAGCGCAGCGAACTTGCACCGCACTACCAATGCATCCTGACACGCGAAGGCGCGATGGACTGCCTGAGCGTGGTGGTTGAAACCCGTCCAGGCCTGGCGCCTGAAAGCGCCGAAGCGCAGGCCGCAGCGCGCCTGTTGCAGCACGAGATCAAGGCCTATGTAGGCACCACCGCAGAGATTGTGCTGCGGCCCGAAAACGGGGTGGAGCGCAGCATGGGCAAAGCCCGTCGGGTGCTGGACAAGCGGCACTGAGCGATTGCCCGGATCTAAAGCTACAGGATTTTCCCGGGTAAGAACCCTCTCGACGTTGAGCTGCTTTAGTTTTAGACTGGCTCGACAACAAGTTAGCGGGAGTCTCATGACTGATAAGCATGTGATTTATCACAAGACACCGAAAGGTACGGAGGCAATCGCGGACCGGCATTCGGGTTTGCCCCCCAAGTTGCGTTCCCTGCTGATCATGGTGGACGGGAAACGCAGCTATGCCGACTTGGCTGGGCTGGCCACGGTGGTTGGTGATTGCGAGCAACAGTTGTTACAGCTGCAACAGGAGGGCCTGATCGAAGTGATCGGCGGTGCGCCCGCCGCTAGCGCAGTTCCGACGGCTTCTGCTGCCGACATGGCCCCCACGGCTCCAGCGCCGCTGATTGCAGCGTCGCTTCCGGAGGCGAAGCGGTTTTCTTCCCATCTGTTGGAGCAAATACTGGGACCGACGTCGGACGTTCTGTGCCTGAAGATCGAGGCGGCCAACGACCTGGCGAGTTTTGTCAGTGCCATCAAACGGGCCCGGGACGTGGTCCGTGACATCAAGGGCGCAGCTGCGGCTGAACGTTTCATTGCGCAGGTTGAGTTGCATACGCCACAGGCCTGAGGCGGCTTTCACAGTCTTGCCGCGGGGAGGTGTCGGCCTTCGTTGACTGCTGTGCTCAGGCAGCAGGTGCGAGCCAACGTGAAACCAGGGTCGAATCACGCGAGACCAGGCGCCATGTGTTCTCGGTAGGTGGCAGGGACAGTTCCAGCCGCAGCAGGCGCTTGTCGCGCGCGACGATGGCAACCACCTTTTTATGCGGCCCGGCATACAGCGTCACATCTTCTAGCTTGGCCAGTCGCCAGGCATCGACCGGTGTTTTACTCTTGCCTGGAATGACCGGCTCGACAGCCAGCCACTCGTCACCCGCGGCAAACCCCGCGTTTTCGGCGGCACCGTTGCGCAGCACGGTCTTGATTTGTACGCCTCCCGCACCGTCCTGCACGCGCAGACCCAGGGTCTGCGCCAGCTGCGAGGGCTCATCGAGTACGCCTACGCCGTGGCGCTGCAGCAGGTCGCGCAGCGGGAGCTCGCTCGTGCCGTGCACCCAGCTGGCGATTTCCGGCGCGTAAGAGCGGCCGCTGAGTTCCTGCAGCACCTCAGCAAAGTCAGCTTCAGTCATCATGCCGCCCCGGCAGCGCACCCAGAGACGGCGCATGACATCGTCCAGCGTCACCGGAACTGCCGCTTTGCTTTCAGCACGCAGGCTCAAGTCAAGGCACAGGGCTACCAGCGCGCCTTTTGTGTAGTAGCTGACGGTGGCATTGGGCGTGTTTTCGTCCTGTCGGTAATACTTGACCCAGGCGTCAAAACTGGCTTGCGCCACGGATTGCACCAGCCGACCCGGCGTTTGCATGACCTGGTTGATGGTTTTGTTGAGCAGCTTCAGGTAAGAGGCGTCATCCAGCAGGCCGGCCCTGCGCAGAATCAGGTCGTCGTAGTAGCTGGTGAAGCCTTCAAAAAACCACAGAAGTTCCGTGTAGTTCTCGCTGTCATAGGCGTAGCGGGAAAATTCTGCAGGCCGCAGCCGTTTGACGTTCCACGTGTGAAAGTATTCGTGGCTGATGAGTCCGCGCAGCGTGGTGTAGCCCTCAGGAAGTTTGCTGCTGCCCACACGCGGAAGGTCCTGCCGTTTACAGATCAGGGCGGTCGAATTGCGATGTTCAAGGCCGCCATAACCGTCGTCGACCGCATTGAGCATGAACAGGTAATTTTTGTGCGGCGGCTTTTTGCTGCCGTGCCAGAAGCGGATTTGTGCCTCGCAGATCTTGCGGGTGTCGGCCAGAAGCCGTTCTCCGTCAAAGCCCGACGTGGCTCCAGCCACCACAAAGCGGTGCGGCACGCCGCAGGCCACGAACGAGCCGCTCCAGAAAGCCCCCATTTCGACCGGACAATCCACCAGCTCGTCGTAGTCGGCGGCAAGATAAGTGCCGAAACCCTGCTTGTTCACCTTGAGCGGGCTCAAACCTGTGGCTGCGGCCCAGCCGGAAACGCCAGCCGGCGTGACCAGTTCAAGCAGGTGCGGGGCGCGCTCCTGGCCTTCGACCTGCAGGCATAGGGAGCTGCCATTGAAAAAGCCGCGCGTTGCGTCCAGCGAGGCGGTGCGTACCGAGTTGTCGTTGGCATAGACCTCGTAGGTCAGCACCAAAGGGCGGTCCGCGTTGCAACGGATTTGCCAACTGCATTTATCCAGCTGGCTGACCTGGCCGGCAGGCAGGGCTCGCGTTCCCTGCCGGGCCTTCAACCCCTGCAGGTTTTTGGAAAACTCACGTACCAGGTAGCTGCCCGGAATCCAAACCGGCAGGGCCACGCGTTGCAGTGAAAGGGGTTTTGCAACGGTTAGCGTGACGCGGAACAGGTGGGCATGGAGGTTGGCGACTTCCACGCGGTAGTGGATGGCGGCAGCCGGGGTACGGGTCTTGACGGGGGGTTTGGGCATGGCTTAAAGAATACCGCATCGGAAAGCCGCATCGCTCCGAAGGGGCGGCCTGTCTGGCCACGCGCCAAGAATGTGTTTTGCTATGAAAATAATAGCTTATGGCACCCGAATTTAAAGGGCTTGCATCCTATTTTTCTTGAAACTCTGAGTGAAACTACTGGGGTTTGGCTTCAGCCAGGTACTTTTCGACCTGCTGGGCGCCAATGGCGCCTGGAACCCGCGAGCCGTCGGCAAAAATCAAGGTCGGGGTACCGGTGATGCGGTATTTTTTGCCGAACTCAATGTTGCGCCCCAGCGCACTGGCATCGCATGTGGCGCTGGCCACCGGCTGATCGTGCACCATCAGGTCTTGCCACACCTTGGCCTTGTCCTTGGCGCACCAGATATTTTTTGATTTCTCGGCAGAGTCCGCGCTAAGGATGGGATACAAAAACATGTACACGGTGACGTCAGTGACCTTTTGCATGTCACGTTCAAAACGCTTGCAGTAACCGCAGTTCGGGTCTTCAAACACAGCCATTTTTCGTTTGCCATTGCCACGCACGATGGTGAAAGCGTCCTTGAGAGGCAGCGCATCAAACGCCACCGCGCTGAGTTTGTCTACCCGCTCCTCGGTGAGATTTCGTCTTGCCTTGGTGTCAATCAGGCTGCCCTGGATCAGGTAGTTGCCTTCCGCATCCGTATAAAAAATTTCGCTGCCATTCACGCGCAACTCATAGACACCAGCCATCGGTGTTTTGCTGACCTCGTCGATTTTGGGCAGATTGGGAAGGCGTTCGGTCAGGTTTTTCCGGATGGTTGCTTCCTGCGCAACGGCGGCCAGGCCGAGCGACAACAGGGCGCCGGCCAGAATTGTTTTAAGCAGTTTCATTTTTCCCAATCTATAACCTGACAAATACATTTCTCACGGTTCGTGTGCACTGTCCATCGCAGGCTGGTTGACCTGAGATTGACTTCAGGAATGCATCGATGCAGACCCCATGGCTTGCCGCACCACCCACTCCTTGAACATCCCGCTGCGTGCAAAACCTTTCATGCCCCAATTGCGTAAGGCTTGCCAGCGTGCATCTTCCTGCGCAAACAGGCCGTGAAGGCCATCGGTCACTGCCGCCATGGCTGCCACGTCCGCTTTTCTCGAGCGTTCATAACGCCGCAGCAGCTTTTCATCGCCCAAACCTCGCCAGTACTCACGGCCGTGGATCACGGCCGCCAGTCTCGCTGCATCGGCCAGCCCCAGGTTCAGTCCTTGCCCGGCCAATGGGTGCACCGCATGGGCTGCATCCCCGGCCAGCGCCCAGCCGGGTCCCACCCAGCGCTCGGCGCGCGACAGGGCCAGTGGCCAGCTTGAGCGCCCGCTGGCCAGTTCCAGGCGACCTGCTTCAGCGCCACAAACCGTTTGCACCGCGGCTGCAAAGTTTTCCGGAGTCAATTTTTCCAATGCACCAGCGCGTTCTACAGAGACAGACCACACCAGGGCCAGAGAGTTCCCTTCCGCGCCCCCTATTGGCAGAAGTGCCAGGATTTCCCCATCGTGAAACCATTGCCGGGCGATGCCCTGGTGCCCCAGGCTGCTCAGTAGGCGGGCCGCGATCGCTTTTTGGGGGTAGGGCTTGACTGTCCACTGGGCGCCGAACTCGTTGCGGCTGGTGCTTTTTTGTCCTTCGCAGATCACGGTGAGTGCCGCCTGCACAGGCGCTTCCACGGTTTCAATCTGTGGCTGGTAACGCACGGCCTCGGCCAGCTGTTGCTCCAGCGCGGGCACATCGACGATCCAGGCCAGGGCTGACTCTGCATTGCCTGGTGGCGCCGAAAAATCAAGCCGGCCGCCGTCGTCGCCCCAGACCTGCATGGCCACCACGGGTGTGGCCGAAGGCGCGTCCGGCCAGGCCCTGAGCGATGTCAGCTGTTGCCGAGAGGCGTTGTTCAGGGCGTAGGCCCGCACGTCTTGCGAGGCGCCGGAGTCGGTCGGGTTGCCGGGCGCGACCGGCCGGGCAACCAGGGCCACGCGCAGGCGTTCGCGCGCCAGCAACAGGGCCAGGGTACGGCCGACCACCCCGCCACCGCGGATGCACACATCAAAAGGCTTGGACATGGCTCATTTTAGAAGGCAGTGCAAAATTGGCGGTGAAGCTGTTACTTGAACCGAAGAATGTGAAGGACTTGCCACGTGAGTAAATCATCCGAACAAAACTCCGCCGTGCCGGCGCCGGACATCGAAGCGGTCATTACCGGTTTGTGGGTTTATCCCGTGAAGTCCTGTGCCGGCGTGCAGCTGAATGAAGTTGTATTGACCGAAACCGGACTTGAATTCGACCGGGCCTGGATGGTGGTTGACGAGCATGGCGTTTTCCTGACCCAGCGTGAGTTGCCGCGCATGGCTTTGATCCAGCCCCAGCTCAAGTACCACGACATGGTGTTGCGCGCTCCGGGCATGCTGGCGCTGCATATCGCGCTTGACCAGGTGCAGGAGCCGGTGCGTGTGAAGGTCTGGAACGACGAGGTGAAGGCTTACGACATGGGGCCTGTTGCGGCGCAATGGTTCACCGATTTTCTGGGGCGGCCTGCGCGGCTGGTGCGGTTTGATCCGGAGGAAAAACGCGCGTCCAGCCTGCAGTGGACGCAAGGGGTGGAAGCGCTCAACCAGTTCAGCGACGGCTACCCGATCCTGGTGATCAGTGAGGCCTCGCTGGCCCA
Organism: Polaromonas sp. A23; assembly: GCF_002001015.1. Lineage (GTDB taxonomy): Bacteria > Pseudomonadota > Gammaproteobacteria > Burkholderiales > Burkholderiaceae_C > Polaromonas. Next base: position 46,135 of record NZ_MUNO01000039.1, read on the forward strand.
TCTGAACGGCAAATTGCAGGCTGCAGGCCATGCTGGCGTTGCCATGCAGCGTTTTCGTCCCAACATCGTGCTGGGTGACAGACCCGGTTCCGCTGACATGTCACCGCATGACGAAGACCGTCTGGAAGTGCTGGAGGTCACGACGGAACAAGGCGTGGCGCAGCTGAAACCCGTTAAGCCCTGTTCGCGTTGCCCGATTCCGAACATCGATCCCGCCACGGCCTTGAGCAGTCCTGAGGTGGGCGACATGTTGCAGACTTACCGACCGGATTCACGGCTCAAGGGCGCCGTGAGCTTTGGCATGAATGCCATTGTGTTGCAGGGCAACGATCATCTGCTCAAAGTGGGGCAGCGCGTCGCGGCCAACTACTGCTTCGAATAATCTGCGAGTCAGCGCGCCGGATAACTTTCGCGGTTGCTGTCGTCCATGGTCTCTCCGTCCAGTGGCATGGGACGGGTCACTTCGGGCTCCAGAAAACGGATGGGCCGGCGTGTGCGCGTCGCCATGCCGTCAAGCAGCTCAGCCAGGGATGTGGCGAGAGCAGGCCCCTCCATCGGTTTTTCGTTGAGAAGCACGGCGACGACGTGAAACTGCAGAACGATTTCCGGCTTGAGCCCCTTCAGAGGCATCAAGCCGGCGGCGATCAACCGCGCAGCCATCTCATTGACCGGTTCGCGCGATGCCACGCCCTCCAGGATCATCCCGAACCTTGCTTCATCCACCCGCCCGACGGTGTCGACGTCGCGCAGGATACGGCGCAACTTGATCACGCTGCGCAGCAGGCTCTGCTCGGCCACGGCGATGCCGTAGGTGCGCTTGACGTAGTCGTAGTTGACCAGTTCCGCATAGACCACGGCTGCCGGTTCCTTGTGCCTCGTAAAGCGGGCCACCGCCTGTTCCAGCCTGTCGTTGAACAAGGTCAGAGTCAGCAGTCCTGTGAGCGCGTCATGGCTGGCCATGACCTCTTCCCGCGCCTCGACGTTGTGCCTTTCGCGTGAACGCAGGTTCAATGCCACCAGCAAAAAGGGTATCTGGATGATCAGGCCGGCCAGAAGACCGTATTGGGGCAGCCACGATACTCCCGGCAGACCTGCGGTGCCCGCAAGAATCAGCAAGGCGACCAACGCCAATGGCGTGAAGGCCGCAAGCACCCAGAATCCCACCATGTCCCTGCGCCGCCAGACAATGATGGCCCGGCGCATGCCCAGCACCAGGACCGTCATGACATAAGTGCCCGCGAGGACTACGCCGGGTTCACGCTCCAGGAAAGCATAGGCGACCGCCAGCGGCAGGCTCGCCCCAGCCAGCCAGTACGCCAGGGGCGCCAGCCCTTTCTGTCGCGAATCGGCGCCGCACAGGTGGTGCACAACCATTGGCGCTATACCGCCAACCAGAATACTCAGGCAACCCGGCGCCAGGTCAGCCCACGCGCCTGAGCTGCTCCACATCATGTGAGCGGCGACGCCTGTCCATGCCGCAATCGTGAGTGCCATGACCGATACATACAGGGCATACCAGCCGTAGGTCGGGTCCCTGTAGACCCAGCTCTGTGCCGCGCCGCCCGCAATCAGTAAAACCAGCGCGCCCAGAACTGCCCCTACCACCAGAGCTTGAACCTGCAGGCGATGGCTGCGCACCTTGCTGGCAATGACATTGACAGGAATATTGAGGCGCGTTGCGTGTTGTATGTGAACGTACACGTCGTGAACATTGTCGTCTGGCAGGGCCAGCTGGAATTGTGCATACCGGCCGGGCTCCGGCCAGCTGGAAACGGCGACCGTGTCGCCCGCTGTCTGGGAGACCCAGCCGTTTTTCCGGGTTTTCTGAAACACGGTCACCAGGTCAAGCAGAGGCGAGGGAAATTGCAGCGTCCATTCCTGCTGTGAATCAGTCGATTTCCTGAAGCGGTAATGTTGCCAAAGCGCAACCCCCGGCTCCAATGGATAGACTGCGCGGGCCTGCGCAGGGCTCATGAGGAGGGCAGGGTCTGCGCCCGACGCCAGCTGCAGGATGGTGGTTTGAGCGTCCTTGTCGATCCACGCCAGACCGCTGGCCTGAAGGTCCATCACGGGGTTGTCGTCATTCAAAACCACGACGTTTTGGGCAAAAGCCGCCGGTCCCAGCAACCCGGATAAAAGCACGAGCAGCATGGCCGCCAGAAGGCCAAGCGCGTATCGCATACACTTCTCAGCCTGTTTTCGAAGGTTTCTCATGAGTCTGAAGTGCGGTATTGTAGGTTTACCCAACGTGGGTAAATCCACCCTTTTTAATGCCTTGACCAAGGCGGGCATTGCAGCGGAGAACTACCCGTTTTGCACCATCGAACCCAATGTCGGCATTGTGGAGTTGCCCGACGCGAGGCTGGGCCAGCTTGCTGAAATCATTCATCCTGAACGTATCGTGCCCGCTATCGTCGAATTTGTCGACATTGCCGGCCTGGTGGCTGGTGCCAGTACCGGCGAGGGCTTGGGCAATAAATTCCTGGCCCACATCCGCGAGACCGACGCCATCGTCAATGTGGTGCGCTGTTTTGAGGACGACAACGTCATTCACGTTGCTGGCAAGGTGGACCCGATCTCTGATATTGAGGTGATCCAGACCGAGCTGTGCCTGGCCGACCTGACAGCGGTGGAAAAAGCCCTGCATCGGGTGACCAAAACCGCGCGTTCGGGCGACAAGGAATCCATCAAGCTGGTGGCCATCCTGGAAAAATGCCAGGCGGCGCTTAACCAGGCCAAGCCGGTGCGGACGCTGGAATTCAGCAAGGAAGAGCAGCCTTTGCTGCAGCAGTTTTTCCTGATCACCGCCAAGCCCGCCATGTTTGTCGGCAATGTCGCTGAAGACGGTTTCGAGAACAACCCCTTCCTCGACAAACTGCGTGCCTATGCGGCCAGCCAGAATGCGCCTGTGGTCGCCATCTGCGCCAAGATGGAAGCCGAGATGGCCGACATGAGCGATGAGGACAAGACCATGTTCCTGGCCGAAATCGGCCAGGAAGAACCCGGCCTGAACCGGCTGATCCGCGCCGCCTTCAAGCTGCTGGGCCTGCAGACCTATTTCACCGCCGGCGTGAAGGAAGTGCGCGCCTGGACCATTCATGTGGGCGATACCGGTCCCCAGGCCGCGGGTGTGATCCATACCGATTTCGAAAAAGGCTACATCCGCGCGCAGACCATTGCCTTTGATGACTTCATCACCTACAAGGGTGAACAGGGCGCCAAGGACGCGGGCAAGATGCGCAGCGAAGGCAAGGAATACGTCGTCAAGGATGGCGACGTGATGAATTTCCTGTTCAGTAGCTGATTTCGGCGGTGACGCTGCCTTTTTAAAAGCGATTTATGCCTTTTGCCCTTGATTGACGGGCGCGAGTAGCTATAAATTCAGTAGCGTATTGCCGCATCATCCACGAGGCCCTTGTCCATGACAGAACCCGTCCGCCTCGCCAAACACCTGGCCCACATGCTCAATTGTTCGCGCCGAGAAGCCGAGCAATACATCGAGGGTGGCTGGGTGCGGGTTGACGGCGTGGTGGTTGAAGAACCCCAGCACCGCGTGCTGGACCAGAAAGTCGAACTCGACCCCGACGCGAGCTTGCTGGAACTGACTCCGGTGACGCTGCTGTTGAACAAGCCCGCAAGTTTTGAGGCCGGCCTGGATGCGGGTGCCGGCCGAGCAGCGAGTCCGGCGCTGCAGTTGCTGGTGGCAGCCAACCAGGCGAAGGATGACCGCTCGGGTATCCGCGTTTTGAAAAAGCATTTCAGTGCATTGACTTTGGCAACCCCACTTGCCACACCTGCAAGCGGTTTGGTGGTGTTTACCCAGGACTGGCGGGTGGCGCGCAAGCTCAGCGAGGACGCTTCGGTCATGGAGCACGAAGTCATCGTGGATGTGACCGGCACCATCGCCCCTGGCGGTCTGCAGCGCCTTAACCGCATCGACCACGGTTTTACCTTCAACGGGGTGCTGTTGCCGCCGGCCAAGGTCAGCTGGCAAAACGAAACCCGCCTGCGTTTTGCGCTCAAGGGCGAGCGCCCAGGCCAGATCGCCTTCATGTGCGAAAGCGTGAACCTGAACGTGCAGGCCATGAAGCGCATCCGCGTCGGGCGTGTACCCATGAGCAGCCTGCCCGTCGGGCAGTGGCGCTATCTGCAGCCCCACGAGCGGTTTTAGCGCGGTCGTCGCCGGGTGGCACAGGCCTTCCCATACAAGCAGGGGCTGCGGATTTGGCTTTGCCAGTCCGCAGGCGCAGCGGCCCCCGAGGGGCTGGAGCCTGCGGCTCCAAAGCTGCTTGAGCAGCTTTGGACAGGCGACAGAGGCGAAGCTTCTAGCGAGCTGCGGCCTGCAAGGCCTCGGGCGCTACACGCAGTGAGCAACCGTGGGGGCTAAAACCTGAACCCGCCCGGAAAAGCCCAGACCAGTGCGCCCGTCATCAGGAAGTAGCGCGCAAACTTGCCGATGGCCATGTAAACCACACAGGGCCAGAACGGAAATTTGAGCCAGCCGGCCACCGCGCACAGCGGGTCGCCCACCGCGGGCAACCAGGCCAGCAGGCAGGCTTTCGGGCCGAGTTTTTCCAGCCAGCGTATGGCGCGCCCGTGGTGGGATGAGTGCGAGTATTTGTCCACCACCTTGTGTGCGCCATAACCCAGCCACCAGTCCAGCATGCCGCCCAGCGTGTTGCCGGCAGTCGCCACCAGCACCGCGGGCCAGAACATGTGGGGGCTGAGTTTGACAAGGCCGAACACAACCGGCTCGGAACCCAGGGGCAGCAGGGTGGCGGAAATAAAGGAAACCACGAATACCGTGCTCAAGCCATATTCCGGCAAAGCCAGCGCTTCAATCAGGTGTCGTAGCCAAGCTTCCATTGAAGTCGAGTATAGGGAATGGTCCATAGACGGAGGTAGGGCAAGCGCTTACAACTGCGGCTTCAAATTTCGATTGCTGAAATTTTGGGCAGTTACAATCGTGCCTCCTTTTTGAGCATTCACTTCCTGACTCCCATGAACATCGGCCCTTACGTTTTGGCAAACAATTTGTTTGCCGCGCCGATGGCCGGCGTCACCGACCGGCCATTCCGGCGCCTGTGCAAGGCCGGTGGCGCCGGTTACGCGGTCAGCGAAATGGTGACTTCGCGGCGGGACCTGTGGGAGACGTTGAAAACTTCGCGCCGCGCCAACCACGAGGGCGAAGTGGCGCCGATTGCGGTGCAGATTGCCGGCACCGACGCGCAGATGATGGCTGAGGCTGCCGCTTACAACATCGACCGCGGTGCGCAGATCATTGACATCAACATGGGTTGCCCGGCTAAGAAAGTCTGCAACAAATGGGCTGGCTCGGCCCTGATGCAGGATGAGCCGCTGGCGCTTACCATCGCCGAGGCCGTGGTGGCCGCCTGCGTGCCGCGCAATGTTCCTGTGACCCTGAAAATGCGTACTGGCTGGGCCGACTCGCATAAAAATGCCGTCGTGCTGGCGCGCGCATTCGAGTCCGCCGGCGTGCAGATGCTGACCGTGCACGGCCGCACGCGTGAGCAGGGTTACAAGGGGCAGGCCGAATACGACACGATTGCTGCGGTCAAGGCCGCGGTATCTGTTCCGGTGGTTGCCAATGGCGACATCAACACACCGGAAAAGGCCCGCGATGTGCTGGCTTACACCTGCGCTGATGCGGTGATGGTGGGCCGCGCGGCTCAGGGCCGGCCCTGGATCTTTCGCGAAATGGCGCATTTCCTGGCGACCGGCACGCATCTTGCGCCGCCGCTGGTGGCTGAGGTCAAGCGTTTGCTGCTCGATCACTTGCTGGACCACTATGAGCTGTACGGCGCCTTTAGCGGCGTGCGTACGGCGCGCAAACACATTGGCTGGTACGTCAGGCCTTTGCCAGGTGGAGAAGCCTTTCGCGGACGCATGAACCTGCTGGAAGACTGCGAAGCGCAATGGCAGGCGGTGGCAGATTTTTTTGACGAGCTTGGCGCGCGCATGGACCGCATGCCTGCAGCGATTGCGGGCATGGTGCAGGCGGCGGCCGGCGACAATGACAGACAGAACAAGAAGGAGGGGGAGCTCGCATGAGCAAGAAACACATAGAAGAGTGCGTGCGCACCAGCCTGGAGGGTTATTTCAAGGACTTGCGCGGCACCGAGCCGGACGGCATGTACGACATGATGGTCAAGGTGGTGGAAAAACCGCTGCTGGAAGTCGTCATGCAGCATGCCGAGCAAAACCAGTCCCGGGCCGCCGAATGGCTGGGCCTGAACCGCAACACCCTGCGCAAAAAACTCGTTGAACACAAACTGATCAAGTGATCCGGCAGCCGCATTCCACCCCCCCGAGAAACAAAGACAAGCATGAACGCCCTGATTTCCGTCTCCGACAAAACCGGCATTGTTGACTTTGCTCGTGCGCTGCATGCGCTGGGCATCAAGCTGATTTCCACCGGCGGCACCGCCAAACTGCTGGCCGATGAAAAGCTGCCGGTGACCGAAGTTGCCGAACTGACGGGTTTTCCGGAAATGCTCGATGGCCGTGTCAAAACCCTGCACCCGATGGTGCACGGCGGCTTGCTGGCACGGCGCGATGTGCCCGAACACATGGCGGCCCTCAAGACCCATGGCATCGACACGATTGACCTGCTGGTCGTCAATCTCTACCCCTTTGAAGCCACGGTGGCCAAGGCCGGCTGCACGCTGGAAGACGCGATTGAAAACATCGACATTGGTGGCCCGGCCATGGTGCGGTCGGCCGCCAAGAATTGGAAGGATGTTGGGGTGCTGACCGATGCGTCACAGTACGCCGGTGTGCTGGAAGAACTCAAGGCTGCCGGCAAACTCACGGATGCCACCAAATTTGCCCTGTCCGTAGCGGCTTTCAACCGCATCAGCCAGTACGACGGCGCCATCAGCGATTACCTCTCGGGCATCCAGCCCGACGGCACGCATAGCCTGTTTCCGGGGCAGTCCAACGGACGCTTTGTCAAGGTGCAGGATCTGCGTTACGGTGAAAACTCGCACCAGCAGGCCGCGCTGTACCGCGATCTGTATCCTGCGCCGGGTTCGCTTGTGACGGCCAAACAGCTGCAGGGCAAGGAGCTGTCGTACAACAACATAGCCGACGCCGACGCGGCTTGGGAGTGCGTCAAGAGTTTTACCGAATCAGCGTGCGTGATTGTCAAACACGCCAACCCCTGCGGCGTGGCCGTCGGCAAGGATGCGCTCGAGGCCTACAGCAAGGCTTTCAAGACCGACCCGACCTCGGCCTTCGGCGGCATCATTGCCCTGAACTGCACCCTCGACGAGGCGGCAGCGCAGCAGATCTCCAAACAGTTCGTCGAGGTGCTGATGGCGCCGGCCTTCACGCCAGCGGCGCTGGAAGTTTTCAAGAGCAAGGTCAATGTGCGCATTCTACAAATTGACTTGCCGCCGGGCGGCGACACGGCGTGGAAGCAGGGCCGCAACCTGATGGACGTCAAACGTGTCGGTTCCGGCCTGCTGATGCAGACCGCCGACAACCACGAGCTGGCGCTGGCCGACCTGAAAGTGGTCAGCAAGCTGCAGCCGACGCCTGCGCAGCTGCAGGATCTGCTGTTTGCCTGGAAGGTTGCCAAATACGTCAAGTCCAACGCCATCGTGTTCTGCGGCGGGGGCATGACGCTGGGTGTGGGCGCTGGCCAGATGAGCCGCATCGATTCGGCGCGTATTGCCTCCATCAAGGCAGCGAATGCCGGCCTGGAACTCGCCGGTTCGGCGGTGGCCAGTGACGCTTTTTTCCCGTTCCGCGATGGCCTTGATGTGGTGGTCGACGTGGGCGCGACTTGTGTGATTCAGCCCGGCGGGAGCATGCGGGATGAGGAGGTCATTGCTGCGGCTGATGAGCGTGGGGTGGTGATGGTTTTGAGCGGTGTGCGGCATTTTCGGCACTGAATCCGACTTTTCTTAAGTGAAATGTGCATTTTGCCCTTATTGCACGGGCGCAATTAGCTATTCAATTGATAGCAATCTGGATCTTCACATCGTTCGGGCTGAGCTTGTCGAAGTCTGTGCAAGCTTGTGCGACTGTGGATCTTCCAGCAAGCCGGGAGTCGCCCCGGCAGGCGAGTAACTTTCTTTTGCTTCGCCAAAAGAAAGTCACCAAAGAAAAGGCGACCCTACTGTCTGCGTCCCTCCGCTTCGCTACGGGCAACCTGCGGTGCTCGGCAAAAGCGGGGTCTCGCTCGAACTCGCCTTCGGCTCAGACAATCGCGAGCCCTGATCCGCTTTTGCCTGCGCTCCTCGGCGCATACAGAAGGGTGGGGGATGAAAGCGGGAGCGGAATCGGATACGGATACGGGGAGACCTGACGCGCGAAGCGCGTCAGGTCGGACTCACGAGACTGTCATGTTTGCACGTGGTTGTAGCGCACGCGCCCAAATGA
>NZ_MUNO01000027.1 GCF_002001015.1 Polaromonas sp. A23
CAGCCCAACACCCCGGGAGCCCCAGCAGCGCCCGCGCCAAGTAACCCCGCCGGAATCCGCTTCTAGACCCGAGGCGCCTGCCGCGTTCAGCGCGGCAGCCAGCCCAGACCGGCCGAGGTTCCACCCGGCTGGCCGCCTTTTTTCGGCCGGTACTCGCAACCCAGCCAGCCGTCCCAACCGCAGGCCTGCGACACCTCGTCAATCACGCTGAACAGGTAGGGGTAATTAACTTCCCCGATGTCGGGTTCGTGCCGCTCCGGCACACCGGCGATCTGGAAGTGGCCAACCGCTCCAGTCGGCAGGTACTGGCGTATCTTCATGGCCACATCACCCTCGACGATCTGGCAGTGGTACAGATCCATCTGCACCTTGAGGTTGGGTGCGCCGACCTCGGCCACGATCTCGTGCGCGTGGTCCTGCCGGTTCAGAAAGAAGCGCGGCACGTCGCGTGTGTTGATCGGCTCGATCAGAACATCCCGCCCATGTTTGGCGGCTTCGGCCGCGGCCCAGCGCAGGTTGGCGACATACAGCGGCCGCAGCGCCTCGCGTTCGTTCCCCGCTTCCAGCAGGCCGGCCATCAGGTGCATGCGCGGGCAATCCAGTGCTTCTGCGTACTCCAGGGCCAACAGCACGCCAGTGCGGAATTCCGCTTCGCGGCCCGGCACCGCCGCAGTCCCCCGGACACCGGACTGATCCCAGGCCTGGGCGATGGACGCGGCATCGGTTCCGCCCGGCGGCGCATTGAACAGCACCTGTTGCAAGCCGTTGCCCTTCAGGCGCGCGGCCAATTCCTGCTTGCCGAATGCATAGGGGAAAAGAAACTCCACCGCCTTGAAACCGTCCTTCGCTGCCGCCTCGAAGCGGTCCAGAAAGGGCAGCTCGGGGTACATCATCGACAAATTAGCTGCAAATTTCGGCATAGAAATTCTCTGAAACGCTCTTGAATTGATAGCTACTTGTGCACGTATTTAAAGGGCCGAAGGCCAATTTACCTACGAATCATCTTTACCAACGGGCTCCGAAAGTCTGGCGCAGCTCGTCGATTTGCGGCCCGGTCAGCGGCTCCGGCGACGCATCGGCAAGCAGCACGAGCCTGGCGGTTTCCTCGAGTTCTTCCAGCGCGGCCATGGCCGCGGCCGGGCTGTGGTGCCAGACATTGGGGCCCAGCCGCGCCAGCATGACAGCGCGTATCGGCGTGCCTCGCTGACCATACCGTGTGATGGCTTCACCCACCCGGGTTGCGGCGGCGGCATCGCCCGGGCGGTGGTAGCCAATCAGTGGCACATGGCCAACCTTCATCACGAAATAGGGCGTAAGCGCCGGCAGCAATTCCTCGCCCGTGGCTTGCAGGCTCAGCGCCACACAGTGCGTGCTGTGGGTGTGGATGACGCAACGCGTGGCGGGGTCGAACCTCGACGCCGCCGCGTAGATGCCGGCATGCAGCGCGATGGTTTTGCTCGCGGTGTCGCCGCTGAGCTGCTTCGCATCGGCATCGAGCCGGGCCAGCCGCGCCGGGTCCAGAAAACCCAGGCAGGCGTCGGTCGGCGTGATCAGGAAACCGCCGCCCGCCGAGGCATCGAGCCGCACGCTGATGTTGCCGGCCGTGGCGTGCACGTAACCGCGCTCGAACAGGCTTTTGCCAACGCGGCAAATCTCTTCTCTGGCCTGGTTCTCGGTGAGTGCAGTCATGCCAGCATCGTAAAGGCTTTGGTGAAGAAGTCGTCGCTGCCGAAGTTGCCTGACTTCAGCGCAAGATGCAGACCGCCATCGCCATCGCCGGTCGTGGCCGACGACCGCCGGGCCGCCCCAAGGTCGGCGACGCCCCCCTGGGGGGCAGCGAGGACACGCAGTGCCGAGCGTGGGGGCTCTATTGCGGCATGACACCAGGGCACGCCAGGGTCAATCTGCGGGCCGATCTGCATCTGCGTGATGCCCAGCGCCTGCACGCAGGCGCCCGAAGTCTCGCCGCCGGCCACCACCAGCTGGCGCACGCCCAGTTGCACCAGGCCACTCGCCACCGCGGCCAGCGTGCGTTCGACCAGGGCGCCGGCTTCTTCCACCCCGAGCCTTCCCTGCACGGCCTTCACGTCACCACTGTCGGCGGTGGAATACACCAGCACCGGGCCGCGCGCCAGCAGTGGCCGCGCCCAGGCCAGCACCTCGGCCACCACATCGGCACCTGAGGCGATGCGCAAGGGGTCGATGGCCAGCGCAGGATTGCCCCGCTTCATGAAGTCCTGCACCTGCCGGTTCGTCGCCAGCGAGCAGCTGCCCGACACCACCGCCTGCAGTCCGCCCGCAGCTGGCAAGCGGCTGGCCTGATCCGAGGGCGTGATGCCGAAGTTGGCTGGCAAGCCAATGGCGACGCCGGAACCGGCCGTCACCAGGGGCATGCCCTGGAGTGCCGGCCCCAGGCGCAGCAGGTCGTCATTGGATACCGCATCCACGATAGCCACCCCAACCCCGTCCGCCTGCAACTGCGCCATGCGTTCGCGCACCGCAGCCGCGCCGCGTGTGACCACACTGTGGTCGAGCAAGCCGACACGCCGCTTGGTCTGGGCCTGCATCACGCGCACCAGGTTGGCGTCCAGCATGGGTGTCAGCGGGTGGTTCTGCATGCCGCTTTCATTGAGCAGTACATCGCCCACAAACAGGTAACCCTTGAACACCGTGCGCTTGTTGTCGGGAAAAGCCGGCGTGGCAATCGTGAAGCCTGTCTGCAGCGCATCCATCAGCGCCTCGGTCACCGGGCCGATGTTGCCCTGCGCCGTGCTGTCAAAGGTCGAGCAGTATTTAAAATAAATCTGCTGAGCGCCCTGCGTCTGCAGCCAGGCCAGCGCGGCCAGCGATTCAGCCACCGCCTGGTCATGCGGCACGGTGCGCGACTTCAGCGCCACCACCACGGCATCGACCTCCGCGCCCAGCGGGCCGTTCGGCACACCGATGGTCTGCACCACACGCATGCCTGCACGCACAAGGTTGTTGGCCAGATCGGTCGCACCGGTGAAATCGTCCGCGATACAACCTAGAAATAGAGCCCCCACGCTCGCCACTTCGTGTGCTTCGCTGCCCCCCGAGGGGGCGCTGCGCCTGCGGGCCGGCAAAGCTGGTCCCGCGGCCCTGACTGTTGAAGAAGGGGGGTGGACACTCATGGTTTTTTCGGCAACTCGATGCCCGGGAATATCTTGATCACCGCGCTGTCGTCCTCTTTCGCAAAACCGGCAGTGGAGGCCTGCATGAACATCTGGTGCGCTGTTGATGACAGCGGCAGCGGAAACTTGCTGGCACGCGCGACATCGAGCACGATGCCGAGGTCTTTCACGAAGATGTCCACCGCCGAAAGCGGCGTGTAGTCGGCCGCCAGCACATGCGCCATGCGGTTTTCGAACATCCAGCTGTTGCCGGCGCTGTGCGTGATGACCTCGTAGAGCGCGGCCGGGTCCACACCCTCGCGCAGGCCCAGCGCCATGGCTTCGGCGGCTGCGGCAATGTGCACGCCGGCGAGCAGCTGGTTGATGATCTTGACCTTGCTGCCGGCGCCCGCCGTCTCGCCCAGCCTGTAGACCTTGGCAGCCATGGCCTGGAGCGCGGGTTCGGCCTTCGCGTAGGCGGCCGGCGCGCCTGAGGTCATCATGGTCATCTCGCCGCTGGCGGCCTTGGCGGCACCGCCGGAAATTGGTGCATCGATGTAAAGCAGGCCCAGGTCGGCCAAGCGTTGTTCCAGCGCGATCGACCAGGTCGGATCGACGGTGGAACACATCACAAACACGCTGCCGGGTTTCATGGCCGACGCGCAGCCGCCAGGGCCGAACAACACGGCCTCGGTCTGCGCGGCATTGACAACCACCGACACCACCACGTCACAGGCGGCGGCGAGTTCTGCCAGCGAGGCACAGGCCACACCGCCACCTTCGGCAAATACCAGCCCGGCTTCTGGCCGCACATCAAACACATGCACCTGGTAGCCGGCGCGGCGCAGCGACTGCGCCATGCCGCTGCCCATGGCACCGAGGCCGATCACTCCTGCAATCTGGCTCATTGACTCACTCCTTCAGCCGGGGCATGCCCGATTTCTGATTTGCTCTATTCATATTGTTATCATACAAATTATAGCGAGCAGCATGGCGGCTTTCTTTCGGGGCCGCGCTGCAGAAAACGGCTAGGAGTCTGGGCGGCAGAAGGCGTCGAAGCGAGAAGTGGCCCCGGCGAGGCCAGTTTTTGCCGGGTTTGCAGCGCCATAGCCGTAGCTATGGGGCAAAAAGCCGGTGAAAAATGGACCGTCGCGGCCACTTTGCAGCCGACGTTCCTTCTGCCGCCCAGACTCCTAGGGATCAGTGCGCGCGGGCTTGTGGAAGCAGCGCACTGGCCAACTGCACACCCTCCTGCTGCCAGAAAGCCGGATCGGCCTGTTCGATGCGCCGGATCGCGTTGTCCATGTGGCGGGCCGCAGCCTGTCGTGCCTTCAAGGCGTCGCCAGCCTCAATGGCCTTGGCAATGGCTTCATGCTCTGCCCGCACCTGCCCTGCAAAGTCAGCCCGGCGCGCTTCGTTGGCGCGGGTGACACGCGTGACGCCGCGCAGGAACTGGCGCAAATAATCCAGCGTGCTGATGAGAAACGGGTTCTGTGCCGAATCCGCAATCGCGCGGTGGTAGTTCACATCTTCTTCGGCGCCATCGCCGCCGGCCTTGACGGCCTTGTCAAGCGCCGCCATTGCCTGGCGAATGCGCTTGACGTCGGCGGCCGTGCGGCGCTGTGCGGCCAGCGCTGCCACCTCTGCCTCCAGCGCGCGGCGTACCTCCACCATCTGGATTACGGCCTGCTTGGAGGCCGCCGAACGTGTATCGAAATTCAGCGGCGCAAAAGCGGCACGCCGCACAAACACCCCGCTGCCCTGGCGCGACTCCACAAGGCCCAGCGACTTCAGGCGCGAGACCGCCTCGCGCACCACCGTGCGGCTGACGGCGAACTGCTCGACCAGCGCCGCTTCGGTCGGCAGCTTCTCGCCCGCCGCCGGCCGGCCAGCGCGGATTTCGGCCGACAGGGCCTCGGCTACCTGTTCTGAGAGGTGAACACCGGGCGTGATGGACTGAAAACGGTGGGTCATGGGTGCCTGAAATTTGTCGTACAACTCTACAACATCCAGTCTTTGGCCCTGTGGGGGTTCACCCCGGTTTCTTCAGTTTCCTAGAAAACCAGCGTCTTGACGCCGGATTCCGTGCCGAGCAGGCAGACATGCGCCTTCTGGAAAGCAAACACCCCGACCGTCACCACCCCGGGCCACTGGTTGACCTGGGACTCGAAGGCCAGCGGATCGCTGATCTTCAGGCCGGTCACATCCAGAATGTGCTGGCCGTTGTCGGTGACCAGCGGCGCACCGTTTTTCAGGCGCAGGGTGGCGGTGCCGCCCAAGGCTTCAAATTGCCTGCGGATGCGCTGCGCTGCCATGGGAATCACTTCCACCGGCAAGGGAAAATGGCCCAAGGTCTGCACCAGCTTGGACTCGTCGGCAATACAGACAAACTTGCGCGACTGGGCCGCCACGATTTTTTCGCGCGTCAGGGCCGCGCCGCCGCCCTTGATCATGTAGCCCGCATGGTCGATCTCGTCCGCGCCGTCGATGTAGACCGCCAGTTCCTCCACATCGACCGCCTCAAACACCTTGATGCCCAGCGCCTTCAGGCGTTCGGTGGAGGCCACCGAACTGGACACCGCACCGGCGATTGTGTCCTTGATGCCGGCCAGCGCGTCGATGAACTTGTTGACGGTGGAACCGGTGCCGACACCGACGATGCTGCCGGGCTCGACATAGCTGAGGGCGGCCTGGCCGACCAGTGTTTTGAGTTCGTCTTGGGTCATGGTGAAGAAGGTTGTGAGGTTTGCGACAATAGCTAAGCGCACCGCGCTATCGCCAGAACAACCCAAATTATCCAATGTCCCTGCTGCCTTACGCCCTCGCCCGCCCCTTTTTATTTGGGCTCGACGCAGAAACTGCCCACGAACTGACCATGGCCTCGCTGGCCGGAACCCAGCGCACGCCGCTGTCGCTGGTTTACTGCTCAAGCCGGGTGGACGATCCGATCGAGCTGGCCGGGTTGAAGTTCGCCAACCGCGTGGGCCTGGCCGCAGGGCTGGACAAAAACGCGCGCTGCATCGACGGCCTGGCCGCCATGGGTTTTGGCTTCGTGGAAGTCGGTACCGTCACGCCCAAAGCCCAACCGGGCAACCCCAAGCCGCGCATGTTCCGCCTGCCGCAGGCCAATGCGCTGATCAACCGGCTTGGCTTCAACAACGAAGGCCTGGACGCCTTCATCGCCAATGTGCAGAAGTCCAGCTTTCGCCGCCAGAACGTCAAGCATCCTTTGCTGCTGGGCCTGAACATCGGCAAGAATGCCGCCACGCCGATTGAGAACGCGGTCGATGACTACCTGATCTGCCTGGACGGTGTTTATCCGCATGCCGACTATGTGACGGTCAATATCTCCAGCCCCAACACCAAAAACCTGCGGGCGCTGCAAAGCGACGAGGCGCTGGATGCACTGCTGGGACGCATTGCGGAACGCCGCGAAAGCCTGGCCAAAGAGCATGGCAAGCGGGTGCCCATTTTTGTGAAGATCGCGCCCGACCTCGACGAGGCTCAGGTGGAAGTGATTGCCGCGACGCTCAAGCGCCACGGCATGGACGGCGTGGTGGCAACCAACACCACCCTCAGCCGCGACGCCGTCAAAGGAATGCCCCACGCCGAAGAAGCCGGTGGCCTGAGCGGAGCGCCGGTGCTTGAGGCCAGCAATCGCGTGATCAGCCAGCTACGCGCCGCATTGGGAAAAGGCTTCCCCATCATCGGCGTGGGCGGCATCATGAGCGGCCCGGACGCGGTGTCCAAAATCAAGGCCGGCGCCGACGTGGTGCAGATCTACACCGGGCTGATCTACAAGGGGCCGGATCTCGTCCCCCAGGCCGCATTGGCGATTAAAAAGAGCCGCTAGCCCAATAGATACGGACGCAAGCAGCTCCTATATTCGTAGCAAATCAACCCGCCAGTTCGGCCAGCCGCACCGCGACTTCCCGCTTGCCCATCTTTCTCAAGCTGGCGATGGCCGGCAACTGGCTGGCGCGGGGACGGGTCTTGCCCTCTTCCCATTTGTAGACGGACTGTACGGACACATTGAGAAGCTTTGCAGCCGCAGCGGCCGTCAGGTCCAGCCGGCGCCTTTGCGCAACAAGCCCTTTGGCGCTGAAGCGCAATCCACTGCGTGGGTCCTCTTCTTCTGAGGCGGCCGGCGCAGATTTCCTGCCTGACCTGGCCAGGCGGCCCAGTTGTTTTTCGAGGGCAAGCACCCGCCTTTTCAGGGCAGCAATGTCAGAACGGTATTGCGCTGACGCTTTCTTGAGGGGTTGGGACTCTGCGCGGGCATCCTTGCGCGCGACGCGGGAAATTTCTGCCTTTAAAACGCTGGCGATATTGGGCACTTCAACAATCTCCTGGTTGGAATTACGAGGGCATCTCCTCCAATTGTAGGAGGGAAAAATTCGGCGGCGCGCGGCGCTCAGTCGGGTACAAACTTCTGCTTGAAGCGCAGCTCGTCTTCAGGCAGCTCCAGCGTGACCAACTGCCCCATTTTGTTGTCGGCGAGCCGGCAGGCCGCGAACAGGCTGTATTTGCCCTTGAGGTTGTAGCTGTCCATGTCAATCAGCATGTAGGGGTAAGGCACGAAGACCTGATACAGGAAAATCGTGCGATGCCGGTTGCGCGGCGATGGAAACAGCTTGTAGTCGTCGGTGGTAATGCTTTGTGCGGTGGCCATGCGGTGCGGTCGATGTGGAAATCTGTGGGAAGGCAAGCGCTCAATAGCGCGGTGGAAGATCGTTGGCGGCAAGGCCCGGCTGGCGGGTGCCGGCTTCGGGGATTTGCTGGCGAAGCTCACTGACTTCCCGGATCAGCAAGTCGATTTGCTGTTGCTGCCGGACGATCACCTGGTTGAGTTCTTCCAGCAGGTCTTCGCCAAAACTGGCCTTGATCTCCAGGTCGGTCAGGCGCTTGTCTATCTCTTGTGCGGTATCCATGCCCCTATTGGACACGAGTTTGCGCCAGCAACGGCCACGGTTCTGCGGCTCATCTGCCAGAGGTTGCTGGCAACACGGCGGAAAGCTGCTTTTCGACCAACCCGTGCATGCCAGGACAGGCTCGCAAGGCCTTCAACCGGCAAAAGCATGAATCAAATCACCTCTTTGCCCTTTAAACACGGGCGCCAGTAGCTATAAAATCGATAGCGAACAGGGTGCCAACCCAAAGTGCCCCGGCCAATTTCTATCGGACACCAGCCAGCATGTCCACCACACACTCCCCCAGCGCCAGCGAGCTGGTCAGTCCCGGCGACTCGATACCGAACAGGTTGACCAGGCCCGGAACACCATGCGTGCCCGGCCCCTGGATCAGGAAGTCCCTCGCAGGCTCAGCCGGCGACTGGATCTTGGGGCGTATGCCGGCATAACCGGGAATCAACGCTCCGCCGGGCAGTGCGGGCCAGTATTTACGCACTTCCTGGTAGAAACCGTCGCCGCGCCGTGGGTCCACCACCAAATCATCGGGTGAGTCAACCCACTGCACATCGGGGCCAAATTTGGCTTGGCCGCCGAGGTCAATGGTCAGGTGGACGCCCAACCCGGCAGCTTCGGGCACCGGATAAATCAGACGGCTGAAAGGCGAGCGGCCTGACAGCGTGAAGTAATTTCCTTTGGCATAGTGGCTGGGTGGCACATGCTCCGTAGCCAGGCCCTCGAAGCGCCGCGCCAGCGCCTGCGCATGCAGGCCGGCGGCATTGACGACGGTTTGCGCTTCCAGCTCGGTGCCATCTTCCGCTACCAAAGTGATAGCTGCCTGCGCACATCGGGCAAGGGCCAGGGGCGAATTGAGTACCACCATGCCGCCTGCATTCTCCAGATCGCCCTGCAGGGCCAGCATCAGGCCATGGCTGTCCACAATTCCCGTGCTCGGTGAAGACACCGCCGCCACGCATTCCAGATTCGGCTCCAACGCCTGTGCTTGTTCGCGCGTCAGGAACTTCAGGTCATGCACGCCATTGGCCGCGGCCTTGTCGATGATGGATTGCAACTGGGCAATTTGTGAGGCCTGCGTGGCGACGATCAGTTTTCCGCAGCGGCTGTGGCCAATACCGCGCTCGGCGCAATAGCGGTATAGCAAGTCCTTGCCTTCCACACACAGCCGCGCCTTGAGCGAGCCCTGCGGGTAATAAATACCGGCATGAATCACTTCGCTGTTACGCGAACTGGTTCCGGTACCTATGGCATCCGCAGCCTCCAGCACCATCACCTCGCGCCCGCGCAGGGCAAGGGCGCGCCCCACCGCCAGCCCGACCACGCCTGCGCCAATCACCACCACATCAACACGGTCCATTCACGCTCCCTGATCAAATCCGTCAAGCACCTCGACCGCGTTGGTGCCCAGTGCCTCGGCCGCGTAGCCGCCCTCAAGCACAAACACGGTGGGCAACCCAAGCGCGGCCAGCTTCTGCCCCAGGCGTCTGAAATCGGCAAGCTTCAGGGCAAAGGTGGAAATCGGGTCGTCTTCAAAGGTATCCAGCCCCAGTGACACCACCAGCGCCTCAGCGCCAAATTGGCTGATGCGCAGGCAGCCCTGTTCAAGCGCGTCAAACCAGGCGCCTGCCGACGAACCGGCTGCCAGCGGCAGGTTGAGGTTGAAACCCAGCCCGGCGCCCTCGCCTGTCTCGTCCGCATGGCCCAGATAGAACGGGTATTCGGTGTGCGGATCGCCATGCAGGCTGACAAAGAGGACGTCGGAACGGTCATAAAAGATGCTCTGCGTGCCGTTGCCATGGTGGTAGTCCACATCGAGCACAGCCACACGCGCCCGGCCCGAATTGCGCAGGGCCTGAGCTGCCACGGCGGCATTGTTGAGAAAGCAATAACCGCCCATGAAATCAGCGCCGGCATGATGCCCCGGCGGCCGGCTGCAGCAGAAAACCGCCCTGGCGCCTTCGCCCAGCAAGGCTGCGGCGCTGGCTGCAGCATCGGCGCCGGCCTTGGCGGCGGCCCAGGTGCCGGCCGACAGTGGCGAGCCGTTGTCCATCGAATAAAGACCCAGGCGCGCTACAAAGTTCGCCGGCTCCCGGTCACTGCGCAAGGTGCGCACCGGCCATACCGAGGGAAAAGGCTGCAGGCCGGCATTGCCCGGCGCCAGGGCCAGCCAGTCGCTCCATGCGTTCTCGAGAAACGCGAGGTAACGCGCACTGTGTATCTGCGCCAGCACCGCACGGCTGTCGACGTGAGGTTGACGCAGTGCATGCCCGGCCTGCTGCAGGCTTTTTTTGACAAAGGCGGCGCGCGCAGGGGTTTCAAAACAGGGCACGCGCTCGCCTCGGAAAAACTCGAAGGCAGGCGCGTGGAGTTCGTGGGTGTCGCTGAAGAGGGCAATCATGAAGCGTGGGGTCAAGGTCGGCGCCCGATCGGCGCCGGGTATTTATAGCAGCCGCGGATCGGTGTGCAGCAGCCGCTCTGTCAATGAACGGAGATTGGCCTTCAACGCATCGAAGCCATCACCGGGTTCCAGCGTCTCTTCATTCATATAAAGCTTGCGGTTGATCTCCAGCTGGATGCTGTGGCGGTGAGCATCCGGGTCGGCATAACGCCGCACCAGCTCCACGCCCTTGTACGGGTGGTTGTAGGCCACGCTGTAGCCGAGTTCGCGCAGATGCTCGCAAACCAGCATACCCAACGCCGGGCTGGAGGTCGTCTCGTCGCGGTTGCCGACCACAAAGTCGGCATGTTCCTCCCCCGGAAAATCCGTGGAATAACTGGAAGCGACTGCGGGCATGGAGTGGCAGTTGATATGGATGCTGTAGCCGTGCTGCGCATGCGCGGTGTCTATCGCCCGCGCCACCGCTGCGTGATAAGGCTGCCAGCACTGTGCAATGCGCGCCTGCACTTCGGCCACCGAGAGCTTGCGCTGATAGATCGGCACGCCTTCATCGGTGGTGCGCCAGACCAGCCCCTTGCCGAGCCTGACTTTGGACAGGACCGTGGGATCGGTTGCCACCGGGCCGGGCCACTCTTCGTCGAACAGCTCCACATCGATCTCGGTGGTGTCGCGATTGACGTCCAGATAGCTGCGCGGAAAGAGCGCTTCAATCCAGTGCACACCCAGGCCCGGGGCGAAGTCATAAAGTTTTTCGACGTGAGTGTCTTCGGCGCGGCGCAAAACGCGAAACTCGCAGGCATGGGAGAAATCGGCGGGGTACACAGTGCCGCTATGCGGCGAGTCCAGCACCAGTGCACTGGCCCCTGGTAAGTGGCGAACAGGTGAAGTCATGGCTTTCATTGTGACCTGCCGCGCAAGCCTCTGCCTGGCAGTACGGATGCGCAGCAGACTCGCAGGATGCATCAATCTTGCGAACGGCATCAATCAAGCCGGATTTTTGCAAATCTGGCGATGCGCTGCATCTTGTCAATTTCTTTTTTGAGCTGCGCTGCGAACTCGTCGGGCGACGTGCCGGAAGCGAACAAGCCCTGCCCCGAAAGCCTGGCGCTGACCGCCGGTTCGCGCAACACACTGACGACCGCCTCGTGGATCCGCCTGACACCGGCAACCGGCGTTCCCGCGGGCGCGACCAGGCCAAACCAGGACGGATCATTGTTGGAAAACAGCGATAACTCCGCGTAGGTCGGGGTGTTCGGCAACACCTCCAGGCGTTTGTTCCACGACACCGCAATCGCCCTGAGCTTGCCCGACTGGATGAAAGGCAGCGAAGCGGCCACCTGGTCGAAATAAACCATCACCTGGCCGGCAACCACATCGTTGAGGGCCGGACCGGCGCCGCGATAAGGGATATGCACCATGAAGGTATTGGTGGTGCTTTTGAACAGCTCACCCCACATGTGGCCGATGGTGCCGTTGCCCGGTGAGGCATAGCTGAGCTTGCCCGGGTTGGCCTTGAGGTAGGCAATCAGTTCAGCGTAGTTGCGCACCGGCAGGCTGGCGTTGACGACTATCACGCCCGGCGCTTTAACCAGTTCGGTCACCGCCACAAAATCCTTGATCGGGTCATAGGGCAGCTTGGTGTAGACCGCCGGATTCACACCATGCGTCGACAAGGTTGCCACGCCCAGCGTGAAACCGTCCGGCGCAGACCGCGCCACTTCAGCCATGCCGATGGAGCCACCTGCGCCGGCGCGGTTTTCCACGATCACGGGTAGCCCCAGAACGCGTGCCAGGGGCTCTGACAATACGCGCGCAGTGATGTCAGTCGCTCCGCCGGGAGGAAAGGGAACCAGCAGCCTCAGGGGCTTGCCGGCTTGGGCCGAACCAAGTCCTGGAAGTAATGAACTTGCCGTCAATGCCATCAGGTGTCGTCGCTGCATGTGAACTCCATGGAAGTAATTTGATGAATGAATTGTGGACGAATGAAACCACCTTCAGAGGCCAAAGAAGCTGAAGTATTCGACTCAAGTCATTCCACAATGGAATGAAATTAGCGATAAGATCGCGCCATGAATGTCATGAAACGGCTGCAGCCCCCCATTCATTTGCTCAAAGCCTTCACCGCCACCGCGCGTTTTGGCAGCGTCTCGCGTGCATCCGAAGCGCTTCATCTGACGCAAAGCGCCGTGAGCAAACAGATCAGCGAGCTTGAGCAGATGACCGGCGTGCTGCTTTTCGAGCGGATACGCCAGCGGCTCACGCTGACACCGGCCGGCGTGCGTTATGAAGCGGCCATCCGCCCGCTGCTGGCCCAGCTCGAAGCGGCCACGCTGGACCTCATCACCAGCGGCGACGGCGGCGGTGCTCTTCACATTTCAACGCTGCCGACGTTCGGCGCCAAATGGCTGATCCCGCGGCTGCCCGACTTCCAGAAAGCACAGCCGCTGATCGCGCTTAATTTCGTGCCTTATCTGCAGGGTTACGACTTCCAGCGCGCCGACCTTGACTGCTCCATCCTGTTTGGCAACGGCAACTGGCCCGGTGCGGTGGCCGACTACCTCACCGGCCGCGATGTCGTATTGATCGCACCGCCGGCCGTGCCGCGCAAGCCGCACCTGCGCAAAGCCCAGGACGTCGCAGGCTTTACCCTTCTTCAGCATGTCAGCGTGCCCCATGCCTGGTCACATTGGTGTGAAGCCCACGGGGTGAGCGGCGTCAACGCCCTCATGGGTCCGCAGCTGGACCAGTTTCACAGCCTGATCCGTGCCGTGATGGCGGGCATGGGCCTGGCACTGGTGCCGCATTGCCTGGTCAAGGACGACATTGCGGCAGGGCTGGTGTCAGCACCACTCAAGGACGGGTACATGGACGAGATGGGCTACTACCTGTGCTACCCGGAATCACGCAGCCACCTCAAACCGCTGATCAGTTTCCGGCAGTGGCTGCTGGATGCGGTGAACAAGGTCGACGGCCAAGCCCCCTACCCCGACACGATCACAGGAAAGAACCCATGAACATCGACATCCGCGAGGCGCAAGCGCCCGACACCGCCTTGATCCACGCCTTCATCGTCGAGCTGGCTATTTATGAAAAAGCAGCGCATGAGGTGGTGGCCAGTGCGGCGGATATTGAGTCTAGCCTGTTCGCGCCTGACTCTCCCGCACGGGCACTCATTTGCACGGTCAACGGCCAGCCCGCAGGCTTTGCGGTGTATTTCCTCAGCTATTCCACATGGCTGGGGCGCAAGGGCATGTACCTCGAAGACCTGTACATCTCCCCCCAACACCGCAGGGGCGGCGCCGGCAAACACCTGTTGCGCCACTTGGCCAAACTGGCTGTTGACAGCGGCTGTGGACGGCTGGAATGGAGCGTGCTGGACTGGAACGAGCCCGCCATCGTGTTCTATCAATCGCTAGGGGCCAAGCCGCAATCTGAGTGGGTGCGATATCGCCTGGCCGGTCCAACCCTGAACGACTTCGCACGCCAGGAAGTTAAATAGATAACGCAAAGCCAACTGCAAAAGCTCGCACTCATTCATGCGCGCGCTCTGCAGGGACCAAACGGGGTCACTTCATCTGGACAGAGCCCGAGACGTTGACCAGAACCGCGCTCTTCCCAGCCTCCACAGGAATGGACGAGTCGGCCATGGCGGCTTTGGCCTCCATGGCCATCATGCGCGGACGAACGGGTCCCTGGTCGTTGGCATTGATGGAAACTTCGCGCAGCGAATAGCTGGAAAAGCCAAATGACCGCGCAACTTCCGAGGCCTTGGCCTTGAAACGCTCAATAGCCTGCGCCTGCGCATCGCCCTCAACCTTGGCACGCTGTTCGCGGCTCAGCGCAAAACTGACGCCGCCCATCGTCAATGTCTGAATCTTGCCGGCCGCCGCAGTGATCCGCGGGAAATCCCTGCCCTCCAGGACCAGTTCCGTGCTGCCTTGCCAGCCGTTGATCTTGCCATCCTTGCCGTAACGCGGATACAGGCTGAAATTACCCGTACGCACATCCATCAAGCCCGGCTGGGCCGTTTTTTTTGCTTCAGCCAATGCGGATTCGAGCGCCTGTTTGAGCTGGTTCTGTACTGCAGCCGAGTCCGTTCCGTCACGCGTGGTGCTCAAGGCAATCGACAACAGGTCCTGCTGGACCTCAATCGTTGCGCTGGCCGAAAGCTGCGCCACGTTTTGGGGCTGTGCAGCAAGCACGGGCATCACACCTTGTGCCAGGAGTCCGGTGCTGCCGACCAGCAAGAGGCAGGCTGCGAAGAGTTGGGATTGATTTTTCAAGAAAGGCTTCCGTTGGGTTGAGGAAAAAAGGAAATTGGTGGAGCTTGGCCGAAGGCAGGTCACCGCGAGCCTAGAGTATTTTTTCTGCTTTCCTTGTCAGCATTGGTCGCTATTGATCGTCATCTTTGACGCCAATCATCGCTTTGGCCTGCATCTGGCCGTTATCGTGCTTGCACCAGCCCGCAACTTCTGTAACAGTATGTCAAAGTGCACAAAAAAATTCGATTCTGCGTTTTTAGCCCTCAAAATCGGCTCTGTTACAAATTACGATGGCCCTATGACACAAGCTAGCAATTCGACCCGTGCCGACAAGATCCTGATTCTTGACGACGATGCCCGTATCCGTGACCTTCTGCGCCGTTACCTAACCCAGGAGGGCTTTGAAGTCATCCTGGCGGAAGACAGCAAAGCCCTTAACCGCATCATGATGCGCGATGCAGTCGACCTCATCGTGCTGGATTTGATGATGCCAGGCGAAGATGGCCTCTCCATTTGCCGCCGCCTGCGCGCCGCCAACGACCGCACCCCCATCATCATGCTCACCGCCAAAGGCGAGGACGTGGACCGCATCGTCGGCCTGGAAGTGGGTGCCGACGACTATCTGGCCAAACCCTTCAATCCTCGCGAACTGCTGGCACGCATTCATGCCGTGCTGCGCCGCCGCCCCGCGGTGGAAGTGCCGGGAGCCCCTTCGAGCGAGCAGGAAGTGGTCAATTTTGGCCCTTTCAGCTTCGACATGGGCTTGCGCACGCTGCAGAAAAACGGCGAGGAGCTGCCGCTGACCACTGGCGAATTCGCCATGCTCAAGACGCTGGTGCGGCACCCCCGCCAGCCGCTGTCGCGCGAGAAACTGGCCCAGTTGGCACGCGGCCGCGAGTTCGAACCCTTTGACCGCAGCCTCGACGTCCAAGTGTCTCGCCTGCGCAAGCTCATCGAGGTGGACGCCGCCGTACCGCGCTATATCCAGACCGTGTGGGGCATTGGTTATGTGTTCGTGCCGGACGGAACCAGCTAAGACGAGCCTCGCTGCCGACCGCCCAGTCCTGCCCTGGCTGAACGGGCCGCCCCACCCTCTCCTGTCTCCCAAGGCCCCGCATGCAAGGCACTGCTCACCTGGAAACCGCCCCCGCAGCGCTTGAAACTGCGCCAGCGCCGCTGGAAATGCGCCCGCGGGTCGGCCTGAGCCTGTTCTGGCGCACCTTCCTGTTCCTGTCGCTGCTTCTGATTGGTTGCATCGTCGCCTGGTTGCAGACCTTCCGTGCTCTGGAATTTGAGCCACGCGCCGTACAAAGCGCCAAGCAGCTGGCCTCGCTGGTTAATTTGAGCAGGGCCGCGCTGAAGTATTCGGATGCCATCACCCGTGTCTGGCTGATCAAGACCCTGGCCGAGGAGGAAGGCGTGCGCATCTCGCCTCGGGAACCGCGCGACAAATATGAGCATTTTGTCAACGATCCGCTGAGCGAGCGTATCGGCGAAGAACTCACGGCGCGCATGGGCGAAGGCACGGTGGTGGCCAAGTCCGTCAACGGAACGCCGGGCCTGTGGGTAGGCTTCAAGATCGACGGCGACTCTTATTGGCTGCTCACTGACCCGTCCCGCCTTGGGCCGTTGCAGGGCGGAACCTGGTTGATCTGGCTGATCACAGCGGCGATTCTCTCGCTGCTGGGCGCAGCGCTCATTGCCAGGCTGATCAACCGCCCGCTCAAGCAACTTTCATTTGCGGCCAGCCGCATGCGCGACGGCGATTTTGACGCCAGCCTGCTCGACGAACAGGTGGCCACCAGCGAAATCCGCGAAGTCAATATTGGCTTCAACCGGATGGCCGAACAACTTTCAAAAATCGAGGAAGACCGCGTCATCATGCTGGCCGGCATTTCGCATGACCTGCGCACACCTCTGGCGCGGCTGCGGCTGGAAACAGAAATGAGCGTTTCCGATGCAGAGGCCCGGGCCCACATGGCCGCCGACATCACGCAGCTCGACGCCATCATCGACAAATTCCTGGACTACGCCCGCCCTGATCCGCCGCAGCTGGCGTCGGTATCGCTCAATGCCATCATCAGTGCAGCCGTTTATTCGGTGGCCGAATACACAGACATGCGTGTCAATGTCACGCTGCCGGGCCAGATCACCGTGCTGGCCGACGAGGTGGAGCTGTCCCGCGTGATTGCCAATCTGCTTGAAAATGCGCGGCGCTACGGCAAAACGCCGGAAACCGGCATGGCCATGGTCGACATTGCGGCCAAGGAACGCGACCAGTGGGTGCTGATCAAGGTGCGCGACCACGGCACGGGCGTCGCTCCGCAGGCGCTGAACAACCTGACCAAGCCTTTTTTCCGCGGCGATGCGGCCCGCACTGCGGCCACCGGGGCCGGTTTGGGCCTGGCCATTGTCGAGAGAACCCTGCATCGCATGGGTGGGGTGTTTGCACTGGCCAATACCAGTTCGGGCGGGCTGGCTGCGCATATCAAGCTAAGGAGGGGTTGACTGTTGGCCCCCACGTTCGCTCACTGCGTGTAGCTCTCTGCCCCCCGAGGGGGCGCTGCGCCTGCGGACCGGCAAAGCCGGATCCGCGGCCCCGGCTTGCCTTAAGAGCCTCCGCTCTACCCGTTCGTCCTGAGCCTTTCGAAGGAAGTCGTCAAAGGGCCGCTGAGTACCTTATGCATGAAATCGCCTCTCAACCCTTATTCCGCGGGCGTGAGCAGCTACTAAAACAATAGCGCAATAGCGCGTGCTTCCATGCTCAGGCCTTGCCCTACCGGCCCCAGCTTCTCGGCTGTCTTGGCCTTGACATTGACGCGACTGGCATCCAGGCCCAGGGTTTGCGCAATGCGCTCGCGCATGGCGGGAATGTAGCTGGCGAGTTTGGGGGCCTGGGCAATCACGGTGCTGTCGATGTTGCCGATGCTCAGCTGGTGCTCAGCCAGAAGGCGGCCGGTCTCGCGCAGAAGTACGACCGAGTCGGCTCCGCGAAAACGTACATCGGTATCGGGAAAAAGCCCGCCGATGTCGCCCAGCCCGGCGGCGCCCAGCAAGGCGTCAATGATCGCGTGAATCAGCACATCGGCATCCGAATGCCCGAGCAGGCCGGTACTGTGCGGCACAGTAATACCGCCAATGATGAGCGGCCGGCCCGGCACCAGCGCGTGGGTGTCCCAGCCCTCGCCGATGCGGAAGGGTGCCCCCACGTTCTCCCCACGTGAGGGGTCAGGCGGATTCGCGGCTCGTGTCATCAGATAAAACTTTCTGCGCAGCTTTCGGAGCTGCGGCTTTGCGGGTCCGCTTGGGGCTGCGAGCCTTGATCAGCGCTTCGGCCAGTTCAAAATCTTCCGGATAGGTGACCTTGAAATTATGCGCACTGCCGCGAACCAGCTGCGGCGCCAGGCCAGCCGCTTCCATGGCGCTGGCTTCATCGGTCACGGGCTCGCCCAAGGTCCGGGCCATCTCCAGCGCCTGGGTCAGTGCAGCCAGGCGGAACATTTGCGGCGTCTGCGCCAGCCACTTGTCCGAACGGTCCACCGTGGCAAGCACGCGTTCATCCTGGCTCTGCTTGAGCGTGTCAGGGACCGGCTGAGCCAGAAGGCCTCCAACCGGGTCGCAATGGCAGGCATCAATCAGGCGGTCAATCAGCTCCGGCGTGACCAGGCAACGCGCTGCATCGTGCACCAGCACCCAATCGTCGGGTGCAGCGCCGCTGGCAGCGAGGTGATTCAAACCATTGAGCACGCTGGCCGCGCGCGTGGGGCCGCCGCAAGGCACCACTTCAAATCCGTCTGCGGGCTGATCGCCAAAAAAGGAATCTTCCGGGGCCACCACCACCACACAGGAGTCAATGCGATCGACCCCTGCAAAAGCCTGAAGCGTGTGCCGCACCATCGGCAATCCAGCAATCGGCTGGTACTGCTTGGGGAGCGTCCTGCCCTTCTCCGGCGCGCTACCGGCCACTGCGCGCGTACCCTGGCCCGCACATGGAATCAGTGCGAAAAGGCTGGGAATCAGGGATTTTGGCGGCGGCGTCGTCATGAGCTGATCATAGATTCTAAAATCGGGACTGCAAAAGCTTCGAACACCCCATTCCAACCGGTTTGGGGTGTTTCCCTTTTGTTCGCCAATTCTGTTGCCCGATTCTGTTACCTTTTCCGACTGCCCCATGGATTTACCCAAACTGCTTCCCGGCAAACGCTACACCTTGCCGCAACCCGCGGGGTCTGCCGACGCCCTGTTGCTGGCGCAGCTGGGCCTGAAAGAAAAGGCAAATGGCAGACTCACCGCCATCATCACCTCGGATGCCAGCACGGCCCAGCGCCTGCTCGACGAACTTGCCTTTTTTGCACCCGACCTGCGCTGCGCCCTGTTTCCCGATTGGGAGACCCTGCCCTATGACACGTTTTCGCCGCACCAGGACCTGATCAGCGAGCGGTTGGCCACCCTCTGGCGCATCAGCCAGCGCGACAAGGAAACCGGAGCCGATGTCGTCATCGTGCCGGCCACCACGGCGCTGTACCGCCTAGCGCCTCCCTCTTTTCTGGCCGGCTACACCTTTCACTTCAAGGTCAAACAAAAGCTGGATGAAGCCAAGCTGAAGAGCCAGCTCACGCTGGCCGGCTACACCAACGTCTCTCAGGTGGTAAGCCCGGGCGAGTACGCCGTGCGCGGCGGCCTGATTGACCTGTTTCCCATGGGTTCGGCGGTTCCCTACCGCGTGGACCTGTTCGACGACGAGATCGACAGCATTCGTACCTTCGACCCCGACAGCCAGCGCAGCCTGTACCCGGTCCCTGAAGCCCGCCTGCTGCCGGGCCGCGAGTTCCCCATGGACGACGATGCCCGGGCCCGCTTCAGGAACCGCTGGCGCGAACTGCTGGACGGCGACCCCACCAAAAGCCGCATCTACAAGGACATTGGCAACGGCGTGGCCACTGCGGGCATCGAGTACTACCTACCGCTGTTTTTTGAAGAAACCGCTACGGTGTTCGACTATCTGGGCAGCGAAGCCACCGTGGTTCTGCACGGCGACCTGGAACCGGCTTTCCAGCGCTTCTGGCAGGACACGAAAGACCGCTACCGGCTGGTGAAAGACGCGCCGGACCGTCCGGCCCTGCCTCCCGAGGCGCTGTTTCTGGGGACCGAGCAGTTTTACGCGCGTGCCAACGACTACGCACAACTGGCCATCCGCCCAGCGATTGAAGACGTGGCCGACAACGCGCACTTCCAGAAACTCGGCGAGATGTCTGTGGTGCGCGGCGCCGAAGACCCGCTCGCGCGCCTGAAAACCCACATCCGCAACACGCCGCACCGTGTGCTGCTGCTGGCTGAAAGCGACGGGCGGCGCGAAAGCCTGCTCGACTTCCTGCGTGCCAGCAGCGTGAGCCCGCCAGCTTTTGACTCGCTGGAAGACTTCCAGACCAGTGATGAAAAACTGGGTATTGCCACAGCGGCGCTGAACACCGGCTTCAGCTGGCTGGCCGGCGACATTGATTTCATCACTGAAACCGAACTGTTTGCGGCCGGTGTCACCACGCGACGCCGCAACAAAAAGCAGGAACAGGTCAGCGATGTTGAGGCGCTGATCAAGGACCTGTCCGAACTCAATGTCGGCGACCCGGTCGTGCACAGTGCGCACGGCATCGGCCGCTACAAAGGCCTGGTCAACATGGACCTGGGCCAGGGCACGACGGAGTTCCTGCACCTTCAGTACGCCGACGACGCCACGCTGTATGTGCCGGTCAGCCAGTTGCAGCAGATCAGCCGCTACACCGGTGTCAGTGCCGACGAAGCGCCGTTGCACCGTCTGGGCAGCGGCCAGTGGGAAAAGGCCAAGCGCAAGGCGGCCGAACAGGTGCGCGATTCCGCCGCTGAACTTCTGAACATCTATGCCCGCCGCGCCGCGCGCGAAGGCCACGCTTTCCGTTATTCGCCCGACGACTACGAGACCTTTGCCAACGACTTCGGCTTTGAGGAAACCGCCGACCAGCGCGCCGCGATCCACGCCGTGATACAGGACATGATCAGCCCGCGCCCCATGGACCGGCTGGTCTGCGGCGATGTCGGTTTCGGCAAGACCGAGGTTGCCTTGCGCGCCGCATTCATCGCGATTACCGGCGGCAAACAGGTCGCATTCCTGGCGCCCACCACACTACTGGCCGAGCAGCACTACCAGACGCTGGTGGACCGTTTCGCCAAATGGCCGGTCAAGGTCGCCGAGATGAGCCGCTTCCGCTCGGGCAAGGAAATCACTGCCGCCATCAAGGGCATCGCCGACGGCAGTATCGACATCGTGGTCGGCACGCACAAGCTGCTGAGCCAGGATGTGAAATTCCAGCGCCTGGGCCTCTTGATCATCGACGAGGAACACCGCTTCGGCGTGCGCCACAAGGAGGCCATGAAAGCCATGCGCGCAGAGGTCGATGTGTTGACCCTGACCGCCACGCCCATTCCGCGCACCCTGGGCATGGCTCTCGAAGGCCTGCGCGACCTGAGCGTCATCGCCACTGCGCCGCAGCGGCGCCTGGCCATCAAGACCTTTGTTCGCAGCGAAAGCAATGGGGTGATACGCGAGGCGGTGCTGCGAGAGCTCAAACGCGGCGGCCAGGTCTACTTCCTGCATAACGAGGTCGAGACCATCCAGAACCGCCGCGAGAAGCTCGAAGCCTTGCTGCCGGAAGCGCGCATTGCGGTAGCGCACGGGCAGATGCCCGAACGTGAACTCGAGAAAGTCATGAAGGACTTCATTGCGCAGCGCTACAACCTGCTGCTCTGCTCCACCATCATCGAAACCGGCATCGACGTGCCCAGCGCCAACACCATCGTCATGAGCCGCGCCGACAAGTTCGGCCTGGCGCAGCTCCACCAATTGCGCGGGCGTGTAGGCCGAAGCCACCACCAGGCCTATGCCTATTTGATGGTGCCCGACATTGAAGGCCTGACCAAACAGGCCAGCCAGCGGCTTGAAGCGATCCAGCAGATGGAAGAACTCGGCTCGGGCTTCTATCTGGCCATGCACGACCTGGAGATTCGCGGTACCGGCGAAGTGCTCGGCGAAAACCAGAGCGGCAACATGATGGAGATCGGTTTTCAGCTCTATAACGAGATGCTCAACGAAGCCGTTGCATCACTGAAGGCTGGCCGGGAACCTGACCTGCTGGCCCCGCTCAACGTCAGCACCGAGATCAACCTGCATGCGCCGGCACTGCTGCCCAGCGATTACTGCGGTGATGTGCATCTGCGCCTGTCGTTTTACAAGAAACTTGCCACCGCCAAAACCACCGACCAGATCGACAGCCTGCTTGAGGAAATCGTCGACCGCTTCGGAAAAATGCCAGCGCAGGCACAGACGTTGATCGACGTGCATCGACTGCGCGTGATCGCCAGGCCTTACGGCGTGGTCAAGGTCGACGCGGCCCCCACCCTGATCAATATCACTTTCAAGAAGGACCCGCCCATCGATTCGATGGCCATCATGCATTTGATCCAGAAGAACAAGCACATCAAGCTGGCCGGCAACGATAAGCTGCGCATTGAACGTGAACTCAAGGAACCCAAAGACCGGGCACATATGGTTCGCGATGTATTGAAATCCCTTGGACAACCCAAAACCACCACGGAAGCCACGCCTGCATGACCCCTTCTGAAAACCTCCCTGGCCTCGTCGTCAATGTTGCCACGCCAGACCTCAAGCTCAGCGACTTCAAGCTGATTGCCTTCGACATGGACTCGACGCTGATCAACATCGAATGCGTCGACGAAATCGCCGATGCCGCCGGTCGCAAAGCCGAAGTGTCAGCCATTACCGAAGCGGCCATGCGCGGCGAAATCACCGACTACAAGGAAAGCCTGCGTCGCCGGGTAGCTTTGCTTAAGGGTGTGAGCGTAGACAGCATGGACGAGGTCTATCACCAGCGTCTCAAACTCAATCCGGGTGCCGCAGAGCTGGTTCACGCCTGCAAGGCTGCCGGCATGAAAGTCTTGCTGGTCAGCGGTGGTTTTACTTTTTTCACAGACCGTGTGCGTGACGAACTGGGCATCGACTACACCCGATCGAACGTGCTGGAGGTCAGGGACGGCCTGTTGACCGGGCGCATGGTGGACCAACCCTGGGGCGACATCTGTGACGGTGACGAAAAACGCCGCATGCTGCTTCAGACCTGCGCCATGCTGGACATCAACCCCCTTCAGGCGATTGCCATGGGTGACGGCGCCAACGACCTGCCCATGATGGGTGTGGCCGGCCTGTCGGTGGCCTATCACGCCAAGCCCAAGGTGCGTGAGCAGGCCATGGTGGCCATCAATGAAGGCGGGCTGGACCGGCTTCTGGATGTCATCCGTTAAGTGCAGTGTTGCACACCATCAGCACTTGAGGCTTGATGAAGTTACCTGCTGCCTCCAGAAAAGACCTCAGGCTTTTTCAACCAACGGCCTGCCGGCCCGCACTGAAAACTGAGCCAGCGTTTCAATGCCGCTGTCCTCGCGCGTGACGTCGCTCACAACGCGCAGCGTGGTCATCAGGCGCTTGGGCGTGAACTCCACCACCCCGTAGCCCTTCCGCTCCGAGTCCGCAAATACAAAATGCGGATTCTCGGCAAGCACCTGCGCAATTTTTTCGTTTCCCCCCGAGCGTGAGGTAATGCTGGTGCCGCAAAACTCCACGCCTATGGCAGGGCTGGCGGCCTGCGCATAGTCGGACTTGACGTGACCGACCCAGTTCTCATGCACGTCACCACCGAGCAGCACAGGGTTGGCGACGCGGTGTTTTTGCAAAGCATCGGTCAAGCGGGTACGCGCCGCCGAATAACCGTCCCAGCCATCGTTCCAGAAAACCTGGGCCGCACCGGCTCGAAAATCGCGCTGCCCGAACAGTGATGGCTGTCCGAGCACATTCCAGTGGCTGTCCTTACTGGCGGCCTTGCCCAGTTCGGCTTCAAGCCAGCGCTCCTGCTTGCGCCCCAGCATGCTCCGGGCCGGATCGCCCCATGCGGGGCAGATCGACGGATTCACGGTGCTGGAGCCGTTTTTGCCGTCGCGTGTACAGACCTGCACATCCTTGTACTGACGCGCGTCCAACATGTACAGCGAAGCCAGTCGCCCGTACTGCAAGCGGTCATAAATGCGCATCTCCGCCCCACTGGCCAGTCCGGCCAGTGCTCCAGTCAACACCGAAGCGCGAACCGGCATGTGTTCATAAAAAGCCTGGTACGCCGCAGCGCGCCTGGCAGCAAAGTCCGATACAGGAACACCGCTAAGGCCTTCTGTTCCGCCTGCGTAATCGTTTTGCACTTCATGGTCGTCCCAAGTCACCAGCCAGGGACAGGTTGCGTGCATAGCCTGAAGATTGGCATCCGACTTGTACAGGGCGTAACGCTGGCGGTAGTCGTCCAGCGTAGTCACCCAGCCCCCTGTCGGGACGCGAACGGCATGGCCGGTATTCGGGTATTCATAGATGTAGTCGCCCAGAAACATCACCAGATCGAGGTTTTCTTCGCGCATGTGGCGCCAGGCGCTGAAGTGGCCGTGCTCCCAGCGCTGGCAAGAGGCATACGCCAGCCGGAGCCGCGAGACCACCGCGTCGGCTGCGGGCAGAGTTCGCGTGCGGCCGGTGCCACTCACGGCCGGGCCCAGCAGGAACCGGTAAAAATACCAGCGATCGGATGGCAGGCCCTGCACCTCCACGTGCACCGAATGTCCCAGCTCCGCCAGCGCGGGGGCCGAGCCGCTCTGGACGATGCGGGAAAACTTCTCGTCATGCGCCACTTCCCACCGCACTTCCAGAGGTTGCGCCGACAGGCGCGGGCTTTGATCCTTTTCAAGCATCAGGCGCGTCCACAGCACCACTGAATCGTGTGTTGGCGAACCACTGGCAACGCCCAACGTGAAAGGGTCGCCGGCCAGGCGCGGCTGGCCGCTGGCGATGCCGGGAAGGTACATGCCAGCGCCTGCGACGGCCGCCCACTGCAACAGTTCACGACGACCGACAGAAAAGGAACTGCTCATGGTTCGACCTCCGTTCGAAACGGGCTTGGCCCGGAGGATGACACCCCCGCCGCAAGTGGCAGGCGTACCGTGAAACACGTCCCTGACGCAGCAGCCCCCACCCGGCTACGCACGTCGATGGTTCCGCCATGAACATTCACGGCATTCCTGGCGATGGCCAGGCCCAGACCCGTGCCCTGGATGGCCCCCACATTGCTGGCACGGTGAAAAGACTCATACAGATGGGCAATTTCGTCTTCGGGTATGCCGATGCCGTTATCGGACACCTCCAGCACCATGGCCTGCGGCTCCTTGACCACCTTGAACAGCACTTCACCACCCTGCGGCGAATACTTGACGGCATTGGACAAAAGGTTGCCCAAAATGTGCCGCAACAATTTTTCGTCGTACAGGCCGGGTTCATCACCCCCGGCATAGTCCAGCCGCAGTTCGCAAGCGCTTTCGGGTTGCTGCACCTGCGCTTCTTCGAGCAGGTCCAGGCAAAGCCGGCGCAAATCCGTTGGACGCGGATCAAACTCCAGCATCTGCGCCTCGGCCTTGCCGATCAACAGCACCCTGTCCAGCATGCGCATCATGCGTTGCACGCTGGCGGCGATGCTGTCCAGGACATCAGCCTTTTCCGGTGCCGACAAGCGCTCCCCATAGTGTTTGAGAATTTCCCCGGACGACAGGATGGTGGCCAGCGGCGTACGGAACTCATGGCTGGTCATGGCCACAAAGCGGCTGCGCAGCTCGTTCAGTTCCTTCTGCTGCTCCAGAGCCTCGCGTGTGTCTTCTTCAGATTTTTTCCGCTCGGTGATGTCCAGAAATGTCCAGATCACCCCGGCATCGGGGTCGTTCGGTTGCAGGCAACTTCCGCCCATTTGTACCCAGAACAGCTCGCCATTGCGCCGCCGCAATTCGCGCTCGCAGGCATAGGTGCCGTGGCGTTGCAACTCGTCACGCGCCTGCCGCCCGAAATCCTCCCAGGCAGCTACGTTGGCGT
Organism: Polaromonas sp. A23; assembly: GCF_002001015.1. Classification (GTDB taxonomy): domain Bacteria; phylum Pseudomonadota; class Gammaproteobacteria; order Burkholderiales; family Burkholderiaceae_C; genus Polaromonas. The sequence goes on from NZ_MUNO01000027.1 coordinate 25,710, forward strand.
GCAAGTGCATGGACGACCGCCCGATCAATTCGGTACGCGGGTAACCCATCATCTCGGCAAACTTTTCGTTAACCCATTCATGCCTGCGCGCCACTGACAGCACGATGCCGACGAGTGCACTGTTCAGGATGGCCTCGCGTTCGGAGGATGTCCGGACCAACTCCGCCTCCAGCTCCTTGCGCCGGGTGATGTCCATCATCACCCAGACCGTGCCCTGGGTCAGGTCGCGCGGACTGACCGACTTGCCGGACAGCGAAATCCAGATCAGGGTGCCGTTGTATTGCCGGACCTGTATTTCGGTCTCGTAGGTCTTGCCGTCGCGGATGCAGGCCGCGACGTCCCCGCCGACGCGCAGGTACTGCTCGCGCGACAGGTAAAACGGCTCCATCGAATTCAAGGGCTCATCGCCAGCCCCGAAAATTTCAAGCATGGCCTGGTTGGCCCAACGGAAACGCCCTTCCGGAGTAAGAAACGCAATGCCGACGATGGAGTTGGCAAGAATGGTTTCCCGCTCCTGCAGCACCGTACGGTAACGCTCTTGTGACTGGCTCAGAGCCTCCACCATGGCCTGGTCAGCTTGACTGGCCGCCTGGGCCTGCTCCTTTTCTGCCCGTTCCATGTTGATGCGGTCCGCCAATGCAAACGACAGCAGCACCATCTCCAGCGCCGAGCCGATGAGCAGGGAGTTTGAAGTCAGCAGATTCGAAGGCAGTACCCCGGTGTTGTGCAAGACAAGCGTGGCCACGCCAAGCAAAAGCACAGCCCAGGCCGTCAGAAAGTAGCGCGCGCCAGGGCATTTCTTTAGAACGCTCAGCACCGCAGCGAGTACCACCACGGTCACGCTCACCACCGCCAGTACAGTCACCATCCACGAAGACACCGTGTACGGCAGCAACAGCGCGGCCAGCAGCGCGAGCAGCCATCCGCCTGTAAGCGCCAGCATGACGCGGTTCATCCAGGGCATGCGTGTAGCGCTGTCCAGGAATTTGCGCGCGAACAGGATGCCAAAGGTCGCCGTCACCGCCATGCCCACCGGCGGGGAAACACTGTTCCACCATGTCAGACCGGGCCAGAGAAACTGCCCGCCCAGTCCCGTGAGTGCCGCCTGCGAAAGCGCCATTCCGCCCGCAAAACCGGCATAAATCACATAGGCTCTGTCGCGCACTGAAAAATAAAGCAGCAGGTTGTACAGCAGCAAGCCAATCAACAATCCGAAGTACAGGCTGAGCATGGCGTACTCGGCCTGGTCGTGCTGCCAGAGGGCCGACGGCTGCCATAGCCGCGCCGGCGCGGACAAGGTGCCCTGCGACTGCACACGAAGGTAAAGCACGTTTTCCGCGCCGGGCTGCAGCGTCACCGGCAAGACGTGGTTCCGGTGGGGAATTTTCCGGGTTTCGAAAGCTTGCAGATCGCCACCGATCTGCCGGTCATACCCGCCGTGCGGCCTGGGGGTGAAAAGTTCCAGTTGGTCAAGAGCTGGATAGGCGACTTCAAACAACCATTGCGCCGGGGAATCAATCTGGGTTTCCAGGTTGATTCGCAACCAGAAAGCCGAGAGCGTCAGCCCGAAATTGGTGGCTGAACCACTTTGGGACACCGGTTTGAAGCGTTCTTGCTGACCCGGTTTCAGCACGTCATCCAGTGTCAGTTGCCCGGTGCTGTCTTCCAGCACCGTGAAGGCGCGCGACAAGGTATAGCTGCCCTCCGCATCAATCGCCAGTTTTCCGCTTTGGGCGTGGGCCTGTGAAACCGGTAACAAAACCAGCAGAAACAGGACCAAAAATGGCAAGAACCGAAGTACCCCCCTGATCGGAGAGACGGCGTACCAGAAGCGCGGGAGGTTCGGCATGAGCGTGGCACAAGGCCCCTGTTTTTGGGCTCATTATCCACGCCGTTCCGCACCGCACGGCTTCGGGTGTTCCGCCTCTGGACAAGCAGGTGCAGTGTGGCTACTGTGGGAGCAGACACCTCACGGAGAAACATCATGGCCCTGGTCCACGCGCAACCGCTCGACGTCATCAACGTGCATCCCCTCGCCGGAAAGCTGCATGAAGTCAAAACCCACAGTCTTCTCAAAACCGGCAACTTGCAACTGATGCGTCTGGTATTGGCAGCAGGTCAGACCGTCCCCGAACACCACGTGCCCGGAGAAATCACCATTCAGTGCCTGGAAGGAGAAGCTGTGGTCACCACGCCTGGACGTGAAGTTTTATTGCGCGTCGGTCAATTGACGGCCTTGCCCCCGCGCGAGCCGCATGGGCTCGAGGCCCGCACCGATGCGTCCCTGCTGGTAACCATTCTTTTGCATGCCTGAACGACCCTGCCGGTCCGGCCCGGGTTCAGTTCTTCCTGGCCAGCTGGTCAGTTTCGGCGATGCAGTACGCGAAGAACTCGTCGAGTTCGTTGGACTTGTCAAACACCGCGTCTGCGCCGAGCACCAGGCAGCGGCTGCGTATCTCTGGTGTCGCGAAGTTGGTCAGGGCCACCACTTTCTGGCAGGGCTCCCGCTCGCGACAGCCAGCCAGCACACCAAGGCCGGTGCCTTCGCGCAAAAACATGTCCACCACAGCCAGTTGCCATTGCCCATCGTGCAGGGATAGCCAGCGCGTCGCTTCTTTCTCCGTCGCAGCGTGGCCCACCACCGTGACCAACGCAATTTCTTCCAGCGTTTCGATCAGGTTATCAAGAATGGTCGGGTTGTCCTCGACGAGATAGGTCATCAGTGCCAAAGCGATTTCCTGTCAGGATGGAGTCGTCGCGGACGCGGTAATCGAAAAGCTCAAGACATTCAGGTGTTTCTCACTTACCTAGTTCAAAAGACCAACCTGCTGTTGCAGATGGGCCGCCTTCAAACGTTCATGGGCAGCATCGAGTGCGGCAAACGCTGCATTAATGGCACGCTGATCGGGCGCGGGTGCACGCAACAACATGTCGTAGGTCGCCCTGAGAAAATCATAGTCAGCCAATGCGACCGTAGGCCGCGCGTGCGAAGTCAAGACCTGTGCCTGCATGTTGATCTCCCTATTGCTCATTCACAAAAGCTCATTCACAAAGGCGGTCTGTCCACCTTCTCTGAGATTCATTGTGAAAAGTTCGGAAGAATGACGATATAGGTCAAGGCAATCACCAGCTGTGGGAAACAACCTACCTGCAACCGCAGTGTGTCGGCGGCCTCGGCGACCAATAGGGCCAGGCGGCGACATCGCGAAAAAATCAAACCGGTCGAAGCGATGTCGGTGCATCGAAGTCGCCCATGGCCTGCTTGAACCGGATATGCGCCTCGTCCATGGCAACCATTGCATCATTGACCGCCCTGTAGTCCGGGGGATCCATGCTCAAAAAGCGCACGTAATCGGCGCGGGCTTCGTCGTAGTCGGCGAGTGCCTGCTGGGCTTTGGAAAGTGGGAGCGACATTGGTTGAGCTCACAGCGCCGGCTGAACCGCGCCCGGCTCTTCCGGATGCGCCAACGGGGGAACGGGGCCCAAGTCTGGCTCGACCGGCAGTTCAGTGGGAGCAGGCTCTTTTTTTCCCGGCAACAGCGGGGAGCCGTCTTCGGAAGGATGCGGACGATGGGTTGCAGACATGCGACTTCAGATGACTGCCGTCAAAATTTCGACCGGAAGTTCGGCATTGACAAATGCAACCACGGCCGCCACCCCGGCCAACACCGCAGAAAGATAGGCAATGAGCGCACCAGCAAGGCGACGCTCGGCCGGATGGCCGGACGGTGCTGGTTGATTGCTGAAGTTGAACACGTTGAACATAGCCCGATGATGCAGCTCCCGCAATGCAAGCTCCATAGGAAAAAATTACCTGGCGCTGTCAGAGGCGGCTGACAAACGCAGAACCGCGCCTCAATCACTACGCTGGAATGCTATGTTTTCAATAGCACATAACCAGCACACACTGTGGGAAAACCCGTCATTTAATGAGAAAGTTCGTAACTACTCAGCTCGCCTGGGCTGGAGTTACTCCCTCTCCCTCTGGGAGAGGGCGGGGTGAGGGCTGGCGGTCTGTGCGTAGAGCTATCGTATGTTGTGGCTTGCTGGCCCCCTCACCCCAACCCTCTCCCAGAGGGCGAGGGGGCAAGAAAAGCGTGCCGCATGCAGCGAGCTGAGTAGTTACGAAAGCTCGTTCCAGCCGTTGCAGACGCCCTAGAGTTTCGGAATGTGCAGGGTCTTACTCAACATCAGTGATCCGGAGAGCACAAACAACAAAGACAACGGGTGCAGGCTCCAGGGCCCTGCCATCCAGACGCCACCATAAATCTGCTCTCCCAAACGGCCCTGCCAGGCGGCTACAGCCAACAGGGCGGTCAGCACGACACTGGTGGGAATGGGCGTGCCTTCAAAGTAGGGCACCTTGTCTGCGCCTTCGGAGAGGGTTTCGGCTGTGACGTTGTAACGCGCCAGGCGGCTTACACCGCAACACACAAAATAGATCAGCGCCACCCAGTCCCACCCTCCACGCAAGCCACCGGCAAAGGCAAGCGCAGCAGGTGCCACACCGAAAGAAATGATATCGGCCAGGGAATCGAGCTCACGGCCCAGGGCCGAATGCTGCTGCCGCCAGCGCGCCACCCGTCCGTCCAGTACGTCAAAGATGAAGGCTGCAGGCGCCATCGCCGCCGCCACATAAAAATACGTCCTGGAGTTTTCCACCACATACAACATGGCCAGAAAAACCCCGGCCACGCCGCAAGCCGCGTTACACAGCGTGAAGAAGTCGGCGAGGTGAAAGCCCCGCAACATGGAGAAGTGTTTGGCTTTGTCAGACACGGGTTAGCGTTTTCATTGGCCCTCCAAACAGCAGCCGCACGTTACCCGCAATCTTATTTTTGCGGTACGGGTACAAGCAACACTGGCGCGCTGGTTTTCGGCTCAATACGTACGTTCGACGCATCCGCAGGCACAACCACGGTTTCAACCTCCCGGATCACGCCGCCACCGGCCACACTGCCGCTGGTATTGCCATAACCCATCACACGTGCTTCACACGCCGACTTGTCTTCGCCCTTGAGTGCCTCGCAACGCACACGGGCATTCGCGCCAAACTGGGCGCCGGCGTTATCCAGCTTGCCTTTGCGTTTTTCGGCCGCTGCATTGTTGGCTTCCCGCAAGCAGGTGTCGCGGTCTTGCTGGGTGCGTCCAGCCATGCAGGCGGCACGCTCTTTCTGTACGTCACCGGAAGCATCTATCCCGGTGTTGCCTGTCGCCGTGACTGGCACCTGGGCAAAGGCTGCACCTGCGGCCAACAGCAATGACACGCCAAGGCTTGAAGCGGCCCGACGTGCGCGAAAAATAGGGGTAATGTTCATGTTCTGCTCCTGGACAGTGAAAGATCACCAGTCTAGGAAGCATCGAATGCCAGCCGTGAGGGATATCGCGCCCGCTGCGCGGTGCCTCGCACCCAAACCCTTGTAGGACAGGTCTCTCAGTCATGGCCGGGGCGACAACGCGCCTGCGGAATTTTCAGGAAAACTACCTGCCCGGCCGGTTGTTGTCCGCGTGCGTGTAAGAGTCTTCCCACTGGGTCGCAAAACGGCCCGGTTTGTCCCTGGTCATGAAAGAGCCGGTTCCATCAGGATTGAATCCCACGTTGCGGTTTTTCTCTTTGGGATCGGCATCGGCGGCCTGTTTGGCATTGAGTTCCTTCAGCGCAGCAGCCTTGGCAGCACGGACTTTCTCGCTGGTGAACTCGTCGAGCGCCGCGTGGAAGCTGCTGTCACCGCCACGCGTCTCCTCGGCCTCCGCCTCGGAAAGCACCGCTTCGCCCAGAAACGCCGCCCGCATGGCGCCCCCCGAAGGCAGGCTGCTGTTGCGTACCGTCGTGTAGCCGATGCCACATTCCAGCAACAGGCTTTCCTTCATTTCCCTTTGCGCCTTGGTCATGCCGCGTTTGCCCGGCACATCGACACAGCCCACTACTTTTCCGCCCAGGGTGCACACCGTGAACGTGCAATAGACACCTTCAAGCAGTTCGTGCCAGTTCTGGTCCTTGTTTTCAGGCCGGTCTTTGGTACTGGGAATCGTGAAACGCATCACCGGCACCTTGACCATGACGGCGTGGTCTGCAAACGTAGTGCGCAGCCAGTTCCAGATTTCCTGCTCTTCGGTATTGACCATGGCCCGGGCATTGAGCAACCACTTGGCAGGCAGCTTTTGCTTTTTCATCGCGTGGCGGCGCTGCCACTCCCGTTGCACCCACCATCCGAGCACCGTGCCCACGGCAATACCAAGCACAGTCATCAGCCATGTTTGTAGGTTCAAAGTTCTCTCCTGGTGTGAATAAGTTGCTCAAGCGCAACAGTTCCGAAGGGCCAGCATAAATCACAAAGGGCCGGTAGGTCAAAGCATAGGTTGCCGGGTGAGTTACTAAATCAACACACCGCCAACCGTTGGGGATATGGCCCCATCTGACGGCGTGGCGAGAAATCACCACTGAAACCTCTGACCGGGACGGGGCATGCACCAGACTCATGCCTCGCCAAGCCCCGCGAAACAAGGCTCCGATGCTCACATTTTTGGGTAGTCTAACCAAATATCGGGCGAAAGATAAGCTTTCTTTCAATCCCGCAGCCAGAGGCACGCCGACCGGACGGCCCGACGGCGATGGCGTTTGCCACCGCCTGCAACAACCGTCGCCGCAAAAACGATGCCGGCAATGCTGACCCGCTAGCGGAATTTTTTGGTGAACTCTCTAACCACCCCGATGATCTCGGCGTCGCCCAAGGGCTTGATCGGGTAGCGAACATTGAGCGGCTTCAGGTAGAACTCGCCGCCGTCCTTGATCAGCTGCTTGAAGGTGGTTTCGTTATAGCTGTTCAACGCAATGACATAGTCACCCGGCATCGCCTCCATATCCGGCTCCACAATGAGCAGCGATCCTTCGGGGAAGGAGTCCAGGCTCTCCCCAACCATGCTGTCTCCCTGCACGCGCAACGCGAAGGTGTGGCGCTTGATTGCAACGGTAACGGGCACCATTTCAAGCCCACCTTTGGGCTTGAAATTGTCGATCACCGTGTAGTTTCCGGCCTGAACATCGGAGATCAGGGGCACTTCAGCCCGCACGTCGAAGCCCGGGCTGACGTTCGATCCGCCGGAGACCAGCTCCGCCACGGAAATCCCGAGCAGCTCTGCCACCCTGCGCTGGTTGGATCGTTTCGGAGCTGTTCCGCCTGGTCTTTCCCATTGTTGTACAGCCCCGCGGCTCACGCCGACGGCGTCAGCAAATTGCTGTTCGCTCATGGCGAGGCGCTTGCGGCCTTCCCGGATCAGTGTATGAACGCTCATAGTCTAGAGGGTATTCCTCTGAACCGATAGAAAATTGTTCACTAGATAGATAAATTAGCACACTCGAAGTTGCTTTTATTTACACACCCGGACAGACTCCGCCAAGCGGCGGCGCACCCACAGGCTGCACCCCACCGCGGCCGTCGCGTCAGGCGTTTTTGAGTAAAAACTGCATGCTGGTTCCCGCCAGCTCCAGTACGTCGTTGTGCGCCAGAGGCACCGCGTCCTCCCCAATCGGCACACCATTGAGCATGGGCTTCGCGTCGCCCGCCAGGTGCGCCACGTAATAACCGTAACGCCGATGGGAAACCGCCACCACACTGACTTCGGGCTTGCCGAAAGTCGTTACCGCTTTCACCACGGGCACTTCCAGCCCGGCCGATGAACCGGACAACACCTGAAAACTCGCGTGCAGGGCACCGCCCCCACCCGGCGAAGCATGTGCTTCGAGTTTCATGGCCGCGGTTTCGTGATAACCCGAGTCTTCGGAAGCCGCAAGGTATTGGATCCTGAAGTTTCCGATCGCGATAACGTCGTTGTCGTGCAGCAACTGCCGCGACTTGATCATGGTGCCGTTGATATAGGTCCCATTGGTGCTGGCCAGGTCTTCCACATAAACATCCGCCAGCCCTTCCAGTTCAAACACGCAGTGCTCGCCACTGACCACCAGGTTGTTGAACACAATGTCGTTGTGCGGCCTGCGCCCGAGCGTGGTCCGGTCCTTGTGCAGGTAGACATGTTTGATCTCGACTCCCTCGACCGATGCAATAAGTTGCGGCATAAGGCCTCCCGGCTGCGTCAAGACCGCGCTGCACGCCTGTCGCGCAGCGGCCTGGCTTCCAGTCATCGTAGTACTCTCGCCGCAGCGACACAAGGCCCTGGTTGTCAGCGCCTGCGTAGCGGCTCGAGCAGCGAGGAAAGGCCGTTGTGGTCGATTTCGTGCATGAGCGCAAGAAGGCGGCCGATCTCGCCATCAGGGAAACCTTCGCGGGCAAACCAGGTCAGGTAATTACCCGGCAGGTCGGCGATAAGCCGGCCCTTGTACTTGCCAAAGGGCATCTCGCGCGTTACCAGCAGTTGCAGGTCTTCGGGCTTCATGCCGCTTTTCCACCTGCCCGTTTGACCGTCCAGCCATGCTTTTCAAGCCAGGCGATCACCAGCACGCTGTGATCGCCCTGCACTTCAATCACGCCCTCCTTCACCGTACCGCCCGAGCCGCAGGCAGACCTGAGCTGCTTGCCAAGCTGGATCAGCGCCGGCGCATCCAGCGGCAGCCCGCGAACCACGGTGACGCTTTTGCCACCCCGGCCTTTGGTTTCGCACGACACCCGCACAATGCCGTCGGCGGGTGGAACAACCCTGGCTTGCCGGCAGAGGCAGGCACTCACCGGCTGCCGGCAGGCGGGGCACATCCGGCCAGCATCCGTGGAGTAAACCAGGCCTCCGCCTGATGGATAACTTTTCATGTCGGGTTCTTCGCTCTACCGCGATTTTCCATTAGCGTCCGGCAGCCGCTTCCCTGAAATAACGCACGCGGTCCGCATCCGCTGGATGGGACGCAAAAGCAATGCCCAACCATGAGTCCTGCACCGGCGCCCTGCTCCCGCGTTCGCTCTGGCCCTTGTTCCCGGTCGGGTCCTGGCCTGCCTTTTTCATTTCTTCCTTGTTCATTTCTTCTTCAAGCTTGTCGAACAGGGTGACCATGACGTCGGGCGAAATAGCCGCAGCCTTGAGAATGCGCACGGCCTCGGCGTCGGCCTCGCGCTCGGCCTCCCGCGAATAGCTTGCCTGCCCCAGCAACACGGGCACGCCTGCCAGCACGGTGCTGAAGTCTCCCAGCACCACGGCAGCCAGCCCGCTCAAAACGGTGGCTTGCACCAGCAGGCGCACACCGTGGCGATGCCGCACGTGGCCAAGCTCATGGGCGAGCACGGCCGTAATCACCTTTTCGTCCCGCCCCACCAGCGCCACCAGCTCATCGGTCATGACCAGGGTGCCGCCGGGCAGAGCGAACGCATTCGGGCCGATGCGGCTTTGGCGAAACACCAGTTGCCAGGCGGGCACAGTACCTGCCGGTGCAGCGCCGGCCGCCTGCGTCAGCGCCGCCCGCAGCCGCGCCTGCTCACTCGCGGGCAGCTTGCTGGGTCGCATCAGGTGTTCGTCAATCAACGCCAGCGACGCCTCACCGAGCGCCACATCCACACTCAACGGCATCACGGCCACCACGGCGCGGGCAGCGACCGGCAAGCCCCACTGCTGCACCGCCACCGCGATCACCAACAGCGCTACCACGCTGCCCAGCACCCAGCGCCAGCTTTGCTGTGCGGTGACCACCAGGGAATCGCGCAGTCCATGGTTTCGACACCAGTTGTCCCACGCAGAGGCGTCAGCACACTGCACGGAACCTCCGCCCTTGAGGTGCGCTACCCTCATGCCATGGCGGGTACGCTCCGGCCACTGTACGTCGGCAATCGCCAGCGTGCGGTGAATTCCCTCGCCGGCGATCTGCAGGACAGCACCGTCAAGTTGCAGCGTGACCGGCCGCGCACGGGCACTGATGCCATCAAAATAAGTGGCATGGAGCCTTGGCTCTGGCGTGGTGTCCATCACGTTGCAGCTCAAAGCCCGATGTCAATGCCGAACACATCGCCAGCGGCGTCACCGGCGGCATCCCCTTCAGCAGCCCGCATTTGACTCACCAGCGTATCCGGGCTAACCCGGCTCTTGACGGTCACCGCCTCCAGCCGGAGGCGCGCAAGCGCCACCGCGGCAAACGGCCAATACAGGCCCAGCGTAACAATTACCAGCAGCCAGTTCTGAACACTGAGCCACAGCATCGACCTGAAACGCAGGTTGCTCAGGAACCGCAGCGAGGAATTGCCGGTGCGCGTCCATACGAGGTTTTGCATGCGCGAAACCGCATAGGGCTTGACCACCACCAGCATGGCGATAAGACTGGCAAGAAATCCGAGGCTCACAGCAAGAACGATCATCCCTTTGCCCGCCCGGCCCATGACCCCGCCCGCAAAAGCAATGGCTGCAAACACCGCCGCGGTCAGCAGCGCTGCCAGCAGCATCACGCCCAAAGTCTTGAAGACCACCTTGTAGAAGGAGCCCAGCGTCGCCTTGAAGTTTGTTTGCAGGGACGCCAATGCGTAATGGTTGTGCTGATACTGCTTGAGATTCCACATCAACCAGGGCGCCACGGCCACGCCCACCAGCACCACGCCCAGCACGGTAAACAAATACCAGTTCGGCGGTTTCTCGGGGTCGGCCACCCTTGTGACGGCCGCAAGAATCACCAAGCCGGGAAGAAACATGGGCAGCACGGCCCGATAGGCATCGCCCAGCGAACCCCTGAAACTGAAACGCAGGCCGCGCCAGCTGGTGTTGGCCATGCGGAACTGCATGGAAGATTTCAGCAGCGCGGGCCAGATGGCCGTCACGATGACAAAGGCGATCAGGCCAGCCATTGCCGAAAAATTCCCCGCCACCGAATACAGCCCGAACAGCAGGCCTACCAGCAGATAACCTTTCAGCATCTTCAGCGGGTTTCCATGAAAGTCCAGCGGTTCACCATCGACCAGCGTATTGCCGTAAAAATAGCGAAGGCGCCGCACCTTCGCCCACGGGAAGTAAATGCCCAGGGTCACCAGCAACAGCAGCAGGTTGACAATCCATATCCGGAAATACTCGCTCCCGGACCCGGTGAACTCAATACGCAGGTGGTACGCCTGGGAATCACCAGCCCCGGATGGGTTGGTCAACGTCCGTTCCGGGTTCGACACTGAATCATTCATAAAGCTCCTCCGTTCTGTTGTTGTGACGGGATGCGTGGAGCATCCTCCCTGGCAAATAATGTAACGCCATCAAACCCCTGCACACTGCGCAGGTGCGACGGCGCCGCAACGAACCCGGGTTCTGAATGGCGGCCGAACAGGCACCGCACTGAACTTATGAATTGAATCCGGCTTTTGCCCTTTCCACACGGGCATAGTTCGCTTCCTTTTTAATAGCACCCGTACGCCTGAATACAGAAAAATTCCGGTTGAGCGTTTTCCGCCGCCAGCGTATGCTGCGCCCTGCCCTCACCCTTTTCCAAGGAGAACCCCATGCCGCCACGCCTGACCGCACAGGATTTCGACCAGGAGCTGCTGATTCTTTTTGACGCCTATGTGCACGGCAACCTGGACCGGCGCGGGTTTCTTAATCAGGCGCAAAAATTTGCCAAGGCAGGCATGACCGCAGCCGGTTTGCTGGCCGCACTCAGCCCCAACTTCGCCGCCGGCCAGCAAGTGGCCAAAGATGACGCGCGACTGAAAACCGAATTCCTGACCTACCCCTCAACCGCAGGCACCGGCACCGTCAAGGGCTACCTGGCTCGCCCCGCCAGCGCTGGCAACATGCGCCTGCCGGCCGTGCTGGTCGTGCACGAAAACCGCGGCCTCAATCCGCATATCGAAGACATCACACGCCGGCTGGCACTGGACGGCTTCATGGCCTTCGCACCCGACGCACTGACACCGCTGGGCGGCTACCCCGGCGACGAAGACAAGGCACGCGCCGCTTTTGCCACCCTGGACCAGGCCAAAGCGCGGGAAGACTTTGTGTCCGCTGCGTATTGGCTGAAGGGGCGGCCGGACGCAACCGGAAAAATCGGTGTGGTGGGCTTTTGTTATGGAGGCGGCATCGCCCACCTGCTCGCCACCCGTTTGCCCGAGTTGAACGCCGCCGTTCCCTTTTACGGAAACACCCCCGCCCCCGCGGATGCCGTCAAAGTCAAGGCCCCGCTGCTGGTGCACCTGGCCGCGGTAGACGAACGCATCAACGCCGCCTGGCCCGAGTACGAGGCGGCACTGAAAACCGCCGGGGCGAAATACGCGGCACACCAGTACGCCGGCACCCAGCACGGCTTCAACAACGACACCACTCCCCGTTATGACGCAGCGGCCGCAAAGCTGGCCTGGGAGCGCACCGTCGCCTTCTTCAAGGCGCAGCTCTAGCCATTATTGATGCTTCCATAAATCATGACACCCCACCGTTCGCCCTGAGCCTGTCGAAGGGTCCTTCGTCAAGCTCAGGACAGGCTCAGCCCGAACGGTGAGGTGTCATGAACATCCATAGTGCAGCGTTGCACTAGACTGTCTGTACAAAAACAAGGAGGCCACATGAATCCGTCACACCCCAACAACTCTCTCTGGCTGCTGAGCGTCTGTGCTGCAGCTGCGTTGACAGGCTGCGGCAAGGAAGGAACCACCACCACAGTGGTTACTCCCCCACCGCAAGCCGCCGTGCCGGCTGCGCCGGCGGCCCCGGCAAGCGCTCCTGCCAATCCCGCCACGCCTGTCGCTCCGGCCGCGCCTGCCCCGGCCCCTTCAGCGCCCACGCCCGCCGCATCCACCGACCTGGACAACCCCACCCCGTTGCCGTCGCGCGAGCTCAAAGGCACAGGCGTCAAGCAAAAGCTGTCCTATTACTACAGCTTCAGCGCACCTGCCGGCCCCATCAAGATCACCACGGTTTCCAAAAACTCACCCAGCGGTGCCACGCAGGCCTTGGGTTTTGCGCTGTACGACAAAAAGGCCAACCGCCTGTGTTTTGATTCCAGCGGAAACACCAACAGCGACAAAACGGTGATGCTCAACTGCCAGATCGAAAAAGCCCAGCCCCTCATCCTGCGGCTCGATCTTTCTGAAGAAACCATCGACTACAGCGTTCTGCTCGACGGCACCATCGAACTGCCCGCACCGCAGGCAGCCACCACCACCAGCGTTGCCGGGCCGGGATCAACCGACATTGACGAACCCACGCGCCTGAAAACCAACCGCGTCAAGGGTGAAGGCATCAAGAAGGCGGTGGCTTATTACTACGCCTTCAACGCAGGGCCGGGCGAGCTCACCCTCACCATCGACGGTAAAAACACCTCTGCCGCCACCACCGAAGCCTTGCTGGGCGGCCTCTACACCCTGCGCTCGGAGCGAATTTGCCAGATTGAACTGGGCAACACCACGCTGGAAAAGCGGGGTGTGGTGGCCTGCAAGGTTGACAAGCGCCAGCCGGTCATCCTGCGCCTGGACCTGTCCGCCGAAACCGTGGACTTCCGCGCGCGGTTTGACGGCCCTTACGATTTCGAGGAGTTTGTGGCGCCCAAAGCCATCGCCATTGCGCTGGACGCCGCCGTGCTGTTTGACTCGGGCGCGTCGGTGCTCAAGCCGGAAGCCCGCAAGACCCTGAACGAAGCCGCCGCGCGGGTGAAAAAGTTCACCGACGCACCGGTCGCCATCTCGGGCCACACCGACAGCGTCGGCAACGACGCCGCCAACCAGTTGCTGTCCGAAAACCGCGCAGCTGCCGTGCGCGACTATTTCGTCAACCTCGCTGCCGTGCCGGCCGCGCGGCTCAGCGTCAAGGGTTATGGAAAATCACAACCGGTGGCCGACAACAAGACTGACGAAGGCCGCGCCCGCAACCGCCGGGTGGACGTGCTCATCACGCCGAAGTAAGCCAGGCGCGCGGGGCGCAATAAAGCAAAAGCACCTCCTGCGGTGCCCAAACGCCTTTACTCTGCAAGCCTTGCTAGTTGACCTGCACATTGCCGGTTTCGCAGGCCGCGCGGATGATGCGCGCCGTCGGATTCGGACTGACATCAAGAAACTGCATGGCGCGCGGATTGGCCTTGGTGTACACCGACGTGTTATGCGATTCGCCTGCCCACAGAGGCTGGCGATAAAAATTCAGCGCGCTGTATCGCGCCGTCCTGCTCGCGCAGTCAACCACCACCTCGGACACATAAGAACGGTAGGGCACGCCATCCCAACTGATGCGGTCGAGTGAACGGCTCACCCGGACCCGCATGGTGCGCAGGCTCCCGCCGACCGCGATGGGCACGGGATCCACTTCAATGGTATTGACAGCAGGGTCGTTGCGATCACCCAGCACGGTAAACCAGTTGGCCTGGGCGCTGGCCAAGGTGCAACAGAAGATGCATAAAAGCGTGAAGATATTTTTCACGAGGGCACTGCTTCGAGCCGGTTTCTGGGGGACACCGCGCCTTTTATAGCAGATGCCAGCCCTCCCCGAACGGCCCTCAACTGCTGAAGCAAAAAAAGAGCCGGGGGCTGCTAGTCGGCCATCCGATGCATCCGCATGACACCGCCCTCAAAGAGCACGAGCGCCACCACCTTGCCGCCGGCATCACGCTCGAACAGCAATTGGGCATTCGGGTTTTCGTAGACGAACCGGTCGGCCTGGCCAGGCACGGGAAACACCGGCCGCCGCGACCAGTTTCCCGATCGGACAGCCAACTGGCCGTTTTCTGTCTTCACGTCAAAGTCAAGGGGCCGGCGCAAGGTCCGGTCCAGAGAAAACCTGCCCACGTAGTCCTTCTGTCGATCAAGGGGCACCACTGCGGTTGGGGGTGCGGCTTCCCCGGTACGAACGCCGCTCATCCCACCTCCGCCCTGGGTGTAGTCCACACCAGTGATGGCCCCGTCCCGTCGTGTGAACACATATTGCACACCGAAGGCGGTATCTGCAAAAGTGTCCGGTCCCGTCTGCACCATCGGCCGGAACCCACCACCGGTGATGCGCCGGTACAGCAGCCCATCTTGCGGCACAAAAGTGAAAGCCGTGAGCTTGTCGACTCTGAACACGCCGGCATAGGCCGCCAGCACCCCGGCATCCGCAGCTACGGGCGTCGTGACGATCGGATAGCGCATGGCGGTGATGGCGACGAACGCCTTGCCCGGCTGCGCATGGGCGTTGCTGGTCAGCACCACCAGAGCATCTTGCGTAT
The DNA here is from genome assembly GCF_002001015.1 of Polaromonas sp. A23. Lineage (GTDB taxonomy): Bacteria > Pseudomonadota > Gammaproteobacteria > Burkholderiales > Burkholderiaceae_C > Polaromonas. The sequence continues at coordinate 40,798 of NZ_MUNO01000027.1, forward strand.
CCGGTGCCACCATCCACAAGGTCCGGTAACCACCCGTGCTCCCTTCGTGGAAATAGGTGCGCCGGCCTTCCGGTCCGCGCATCATCACCGCGTAACCAATCCGGTTGCTTTGAAAGACGCCCAGCGGCGTCAGCATCCGTTCCGCAGCCGGGCCCAGCGGCCCGTTACGGCCGGCCATGACGGCGCGGCTGAAAATCAGCATGTCTGCAGCCGTCGAACGCAGGGCACCCGCCCCGGCCAGGGCCTGAAAATCCCACACCCCTGCAGTTGCCGCATGGTTAAAGGCGGGCGCCATGCGCGTACTTTTGTCGCCCAGCAATTGCACCGTGTCGTACATCCCCAAGGGGGCGGTGATGTTCTCGCGGACCAGCACGTGCCAGGGCTTGCCATAGTGCTCGGACAAGATCTCTCCCACAATGCCCAGCCCGAAGTTGCTGTACGAGGCAGCGCAAGGCGCCGGGCTCTCCAGCTTCAACCCGCCCAATGCCAGCCAGAGGCGCTGGCGGTTATACACGGCATAGGGGTTTTCCGGCGTCCGGTCTTCGGAAAAGTCCGGCGGCAGGCGCGGCACACAGGCGCTGTGCGTCAAAAGTTGCCGCAGCGTGATCGCTTCGACCTCGGGAGAAACGAACCTGACCTTCCCACGCAGTAGCACACCCAGCTTGTCGTCCAGTCCCAGGTCGCCCCGCTCCACAGCCTGAGCTACCAGCAGCCCGGTGAAGACCTTGCTGATGGAGCCGATCTCGTAAATTCGCCGGCCCTGGGATGCGGCGCCAGATGCGTCTGCCGATACGGCTTTGCCGTCCATGCCGTTCTGCCTGGCGACGTAGGCCACCCGGCCACCCGTGAGCACGCCAACGTCGACAGACCCGGGTTCCTCGCCCAGCGCAAGGGTTGCAAACAGATTTGGATCGGCATCAAAGCGCAAGGGCTGCGACCCTGCCGCCACCAGCCACAAGGCGCCAACGGCACCCAGGCAATACCGCACCAGTCGCCGCTTGAAGCTGCTTCCCATTGTTTTCATGCCCGCCCTCTTCGTGTTATTCGCCAGGATGTCATCGCTGGCCATAACCATACCCAAGGTCGCGCGGATTTACAACGCCGCCACGGCGTAAAAGATACGGTTTATGGTCCTGGCCCCGCGGGCTCCCCGACGGAGCGCCGCGAAGAGCCCGGTACAAACCGTCTTGCAGGGTGCTTTAACAGTGGAGCTATGAAACGAGTCCCACCAGGTGGTAGATCTTCGCTACAACCATCCACCTTGGCCCCACCTTCACCAGGTTGAGATTGTCAGCAAACAGCTTGTCGTGGATCTGCACGCGGACCTGCGCCAGCACCATTTCATCGGAAAGAAAGTCGATCTTGATGATTCGCTCCTTGTCCCGGGACTGAGCGCGGGATTTCGGAGGAGTCCTCGTGCTCATCTCGCGCCGGTACTGCTCAAAGGGTTTGACTACCAGTTCCGCACCGCCGGCAGTGAATAGCGAGCACGAGGGGTGGAAGACCTGGTCAAACTTCTCCATGTCGCATTCGTACATGACGTCGAAATAGGTTTGCAAAGTCGATTGGATTTCGGTGATGTTCATAAGATCTCCTGGAGTGAATGAAGACCTCAGTGTCCGTTCGCACATGGCGCTCTCGCTTCACAAACGTGTTAAGCATGAAAGAATTACCTGCCATCGCCGCCGCAGCCTCGTTGTTGTCCGGTCCAGCGCGGCATACCTGGCTTGAATATCAAATTATTCGATGCCCGGTTCGGTAAATTTTGCGCTTTGAGCTTGTGCGATTGGCAGCCAATACTCCATGACGACTCATTAACTTGTTAAGCATGGAAGCATTACCCAACATCGCCGCCGTAGCCTCCTTGTTGTCCAGTCCGGTGCGCGCCAGCATGGTCTGGGCACTGATCGACGGCTCAAAACGCCCTGCGGGCGAGTTGGCGACCCGCGCTGACGTATCAGCCCAGGCCGCGAGTCGACATTTGGCCCTCATGCTCGAAGGCGGACTGCTCGAAGTGCAAACCAACGGGCGTGCGCGCGAGTACCGCATCGCCAATTCGGAAGTGGCGTGCATGATCGAGAGCATGGCAGCGCTGGCCTCAGAGGTTGCCGCAGACCGGTCTCTGCTTTCGCGCCTTCCCAGGAACAATCCAGCGCAGTTCCAGCAGGCACGTACCTGTTACGACCACTTCGCAGGAAAGTTTGCTGTGGACCTTCTCAAGGGGATGTTGTCTTCAGGATGGCTTGAGCGCAAGGAGTCCGAGTTTCAACTGACTGCTGCCGGGGTAGCAGGGTTTACCGAATTTGGAGTTGATCTCGGCCAAGCGCGAATGCAGTGTCGCGTCTTCGCGCGCCCCTGCTCGGACATCACCGAAGGCACGCCCCATCTTGGGGGTGCCCTGGCCGCTTCATTCCTTGACATCTGCGTCAACCGCGAACTCGTCTTGCGCTCCAGGCATTCCCGGACCGTGAGCATTACACCTGCGGGTTGGGACGCGTTCAGACGCGCGGGGCTGTTCCCGAGTTTGTGAGCTTTGCATTGTTGCCTGCCTCCCCGTAGCTCAGGCACTCGCCGCCCTAGATATGCCCGAGCGGCGCTGGTGTGTGCCGCAGATGCAGCGACAGGTCCAACGCCTCCATGTGGTTGCGATTGCGGCTCAGCACAGTCTGCGCCAGAGGCAGGAAATGCTCTTCCTCAAAGCGTGCATGCGCGGTGTACAGCCGTACCAACTTTTCCACGGCCCCCAGGTCAAGGTCTACCGTGCGGGACTTTGCCACAGCCTTCACGTCGGGCTCGATCTTTTTCCACAAGGCTTCAATAGTGCGGTGCTCTGCCGTCAGGCGCAGCACCATGGCCTGCGCAAAATCAGACTCCTCACCCCGCGTGGCACTGCGCAACACGGCCGGAAACAGCTCTCGCTCCTCGTCGGCATGGTGTTCCAGGACCGCATCCTGAAACAGCGCCAGCGTCTGGGTGGCAACGGTTCGGGCCTGGGCCGCTGCCGCCTGCAACGCCGGCAGTTCCCTCAAGGCTTCAAGCTTCGACAAAATGCCCATATGGCATTGCGAAAAGTCGGCCAGCGGTTCGCTGGAATGATGCAAACCGGGCGTGACGGCAGGGGTAGTCATGCCGCCAATGTAGTTTGCCGCCCGCGCGGGCCGCTTGATGCATATCAACAAACCCCGCGCCCAAGGGCCCGCCAGAGCCGGTGGAACAGCCCGTCAGGCGAAAGTTACTTTCGGGCCGGCAAGCGGCGCATCAAACGCCGCCACCCATTGCTCGCCGGGCGCCACCGGCCAGGCGTCCGTCCAGGTGCCCGTGGTTATCACGTCACCCGGCTGAAGGTCAACGGCGCCGGGGCAGGCGCGCAATTCCTGCAGAAAATAAAGCAGCGCCTGCAGCGGGTCGCCCAGCACGTTGGCGCCTGTGCCGCGGTCCATGGGTTTGCCATTGCATGACAAGGTGACACCCGCCCCGGCCAGCGCCAACCCAAAAGCCTGCGCATCTTTCGCCAGCCCGGCTGCTGCCATACGCGGGCCCACCAGCAAGCGGGCATGCAGGCCACCATCGGCTACCGCGTCAGGCGCGGCAAATTTCCAGCCCGCCTGGTGCGACTGCACAATTTCAAAACCGGTAGCCACCCAGTCAACGCACGCGAATAAGTCATCGAGCGAAGCTTTTTGCGGTGGTGTGGCTCGCATGCAGAAAACGACCTCGGGCTCGATGCGCGGCTGGCAGGTATCTGCAAGCGCCACATCTCCTTCACCCTCGCAGAAACTCAACGAGGTGTTCCAGATCGTTCCCCAGATGGGCGCGAACACGTTGTAGCGTTGCCAGATGCCGCGGTTGGTAAAACCCACCTTGTAACCGCGCGGCTGCTCGCCGCGCGCCATACGCAATGCGCGCACGGCCAGCGCCCGCTGGTAAGCCGCAGGCACATCTTGCAGCCCGCTGTTGCCGGGCTCAACGGGCCATAAGCGCGCGCTGTCATGGTGTTCCAGCAGATCTTCAGGGCTCATGCATCGTCTCCAAAAAGCATGATCCTGTCACGGCACGGCCGGTTGCGGTTTGAACAATGCAATGCAGGCTGTGAAAAAAATTCAGGCGTGCATGCAGCCTCAAGTCTTGGTCTGCGCAGCCTTGCGGTCGGCCACCACCTTCTGTGCGGAAGGCCTCTCACCAATGAACTTGATGTAGCCCTTGTAGTCCACGCCACCGGCCAGCAGCAGGTCTTCACCAAACGTCGCCTTGGTGGCCATACCGACCAGTGGCAGGCTGGCAAATGCAGCGCAGTCCGCCTGGGTGAAGCTCTCGCCCGCCACATAAGGCGAAAATTTGGCGAGGCGCTTGAAGGCCGCAATATTGGTTTCCAGCTGCTTGCGGATGCGCGCCAGGTTGCCTTCACTCAGCGGCTCGGCGCCGAAAAATGCCGAACCATACAGCTGCCGCGCGACGATCTCCAGGTGCCAGTCAATATAGGTGGTGAGCTCGCGCACCTTGGCCGCGGCAAAGGTGTCGGCCGGCATCAGCGGCGGCTGCGGATAGGCCGCCTCGATGTAGTCCAGGATGGCCTGGCTTTCGCACAACCCGCCCTGCTCCGTGCGGATAAAGGGAATCTTGCCGAGCGGCGAGGCACCCAGAATGGCCTCGTCCTTGCTGTGCGTGGCCGCGTACTCTTCGGTAAAAGGCACGCCTTTTTCAAGCAGCGCCAGCTTGACCTTGTTGTAGTAATTGGAAACGGGAAAGCCGCAAAGGGTAAGCATGAAGAGTCTCCTGATTTGATGACTCCAAGTTTATGCCTACCTGCCGGGCCGCCGTGCAACGGCGGTGACAGGCCGGGCCGCTTCCGGCGGGCTCAGCGCGGCGATTCCCCAGCTGCGCTGCCTGTCAGCTTAATTCTTGAACAGTGGCGTCAGCAGCCGCACGGCGACGTTAAAACCGTCGCCAACCGGTGTAACGCGCACCACCTCAGCCTCGCAGGTCAGTGGGTGGGGGGTCGTGCCATCCGGAAACTCCAGCACCAGCTCCAGCGGGCTACCCACCTCGTAGCCGCGGTCAGAAGCAAAACTGAGACCGGTCGCACTCAGGTCATGCGTGGCGCCCTCGTTGCCCTCCACCGTCAGGCGCAGGGCAACGCCAAAACGCGGCGCTGCACGGTGGTCCACAAGCACGGCCTTCTTTTCAGTGATGCTGTCAGTTTCCATGTGTTATCTCCTTCTCTTGCCAGTTCGGGGATCCATCAGCCAACGGTCAGCCAACGGTCAGCCAACGCAAAAAGTACCTCCAACATAACTGCTTCGCGCAAATGCAGGTGTAAGCGTTAGAACAGGATTTTTGTGGGACAGCAGGCAAGCGACTGGTCTGACGAACTCAAGTGAGGCACTCCTGCTGCACCTGCTGCACGCAGCATTCGGCAGAATTTCAGAGAAAATCGGTCGATACTCCAATAATGACGGGCGCTACCAGCTATAGAGTTGATAGCAAGCAGAATTCGATCGAACCGCACCTATTTGCAAAGCGGGGCTTCGCAGGGCACGTCATCGTTGTCACAAGATAGTCCAGTGCGTATTCGAAGCTGCCGGGCTGGGTCTGGGCATCGAGCACGATGGGGATGAACTTGGGCGATCGGTCAACCAGTCGATAGCGGGCCATGGCAATGTCCTGATGCTGAGTTCAGCAACACATGAAAGTCGCGCGCCAGATTAACGACTTGGTGGGACTAAAAATACAGCTTCAACGGTTGAGCTGAGCGCCGCATGCCCGGCTATTTGAACTTGGCACTCTATCTTTCACGTGTGCGCGCCAGCGAGATGACGGCAATGGGAGGACATGGTCAAGACGCAACGTTGACCTTCCTGCGCCACTGGGGTGCCTACAAAGCTGGTTTGAGATCCAGAACCGGGGTTCCATCGATGGCCTCCAGTGGACCCACATTGAGGCGGAGGCCCTCGACCGCGAGGAGAATCACAGGATGCAGGCCAATTGGATTGGGCCGATCAGCCGAGCGGGTTGCGAACACGCCCTTGAGAGGAGCGCTCAAGTCATCCCGCGGGTGCACCAGTTGGAGATCGCGCCGTGCTTCGTGCAACCACGTCAGCAAGATCAGTTGATCTCCGATGGTAAGCCCCAGGACCGCCTCCGCAAAGCGCGAATCAAGCTCGATCCAGGCTGTAGGCGCGCCCTCCGAGCCCTGCTTGGGAGCGGCCTTGGCGCTTCGCAGCGAAGAGCGAACGACACCGATGGGTGCGAAGAAGTAGGTAGGGTCGCTCACAGGTCTAGTCGGTGCATTGCCGTCTAACGTAAAAGGACCGACCCACCAACACTTGCGGCGAAGCCGCCTTCTGCTGTTGTGGGGGAACTTGATTCGGTTTAGTTGACACTGGTTTCTCCCTACATGCGACGTTCGCCTCCGACCGGCGGCAAATATTGCAGCGACGAATGTAGCTGTTTAGCGTACCGCGCAACTGCTGCTCGGTGTCGAACTTCTTCCCGTACAGTTCCTCGCACTGCTGGACCTTTCACCTTTTCTTTTTTCCGGCATGTGTCACTCCATTTTGGCGCTATTCATGAGCGGCAGTAATTTTCTAATAGCGGCATCTCTGAACCACAATGAGCACCACATAAATGCGCCCAAATAAATACTAAAGAGCGTGTGGCTAAACAGCGGGCTGCCAACCCGCCAGTGGCTTGCGAGCGCTCCCCCCAACAGCCCTGTCAGCAGCACTGTTCCAAGTAATGCGGTTCTGGGAATCACAAATAATACAGTGCAGGTGAGTTCAATAATTCCGATGAGCAGTAAGTGCTGAGACGGCCACCCTATACTTTCCATCGACTCCACAGCTACCTGTGCTCCGAGCAATTTAGGTGCAGCCGAAACCACTATCATAAAAAGCGCAAAAAGTGCGCTCATCGACCATCCGGCTTTCTTCATGTGATCCCCCAAGGGTGTTAACAGTACGTCGATACCATCTAGCGTCGCGCACAAAGACGCGAGCGCAGCGAGTGTCCGGCCGCCGCAGGCGATTGGTGCGCCTTGTTAGACACTGGATCTACCTTCCCACTTGGCTATATGTGGTAACGCGAACAGGTATAGACCAGTAACCAGCATTAGAAAGAGCGGAAGTAATGGCGAGTATGTTATCCACGACGACGGCTCTGTCGAATCTACGACTCTGACAACGAAGTTGGCAACCACAGTCGCCGTAAAAACCATAGACAACCAACGGTGGCTTTGTCGAATCCAGAGGTTCCAGTTCATTTCGAACTCCTTGACTGTGGATTGGACACTGCCTCGATCATCTTCCATCCGTTGCCAGACGGATCCCGAAAGCCGGCATCCACCGTGCCGTAGCGTTCCACAGGTTCCTGCGTAAACTCCACGCCGCACTCTCTCATACGTTCGTAAGCAGCACGACAGTTATCCACCAAGAATACCAGCGGCGGCATGGCACCCTTTGCTACCATCTCATGCAAAGTCAGTGCTGTTGCTGCGTCATGCACTGGCGGACCAGGTTTGAACAAGCCGAGTTGGAAAGAGGGCTGCTCCGGATGTTGGACCGTCAGCCAGCGATAGTCGCCATTGCGAACATCGGTATGGACGATAAATCCCACTTTCTCGACGTAGAACGTGAGTGCTTCATCTTGATCTCGCACGTACAGACCTGCCGCGTTTACACCTGTAGTCATAGAACCTCCTCAATCAGATTGGAGCCCTAGCTTACTAGTCGCCGTCAGTCGGCGCTTCTCCGAAACTGCTGTATTGAGATCTGGCCGATCGACAGCGCGCATGACGCATTCGGGTATTTCCTTACGATCATGCAAAGCCGAGCATTCACGGGCTCGAAGCTCTCCAGGGCTCTCACCGGTAATATCACGAAAAATGCGCCCAAAGGTACCAACACTGTTCCAGCCAGTTTGGAGTGCAATTTCTGTAATGGGTTGGCCGGTGTCGCGGAGTAGCGCTATGGCTCGTTCTATACGTCGGGTGAGCAAGTACCGATGCGGAGGTACACCGAAGGCTCTTTTGAATTCGCGCGCAAAGTGCGCCACCGAAACAGCACTAACCTGGGCCAACCGATTGACAGGCCACTCCTCGTGAGGTGCGCCATCCATCCGATCTTTCGATCGCAACAATCTCCGCAATAGTTCGGGACTCTGACTCATTTCATGCCTAACGAGGCTGTATCAAAAGCTGTTTTCCGACGGCCTGGCGCCCTGCGATGGCGCCAGTGTTGCAATGAGTTCTGGATTTGACACGCATGCACCCAGTTTGCCCGAGCCGGCGGCCTTCATGCAAGCCTGCCGGAGAGAACGGAACGATTTGAATCATGGATCTCCTCTCACGTCTAATATGGGATCTGAACCGCTTGGCGGCGTGGCAATGAAACTTTAGACAAGCGTCGTTCCATCTTTCGCGGTACCCGGCGGTTCGATGAGTATGAAGTGAGCCTCCTCGGTAGCAACGGGACGATGCTCAACACCTCGTGGAACGACGAATATCTCTCCCGCGCCGAGGCTAACACTGCGATCGCGCATTTCGATCGTGATGTTGCCCTTGAGTACCAGGAAAAAGTCGTCCGTGTCTTCGTGCTTGTGCCAGGCGTACGAGCCCATGGCTTTGGCAACCATGACTTCGTTGCCATTGAAGCGCGCAACCGTTGCAGGCTGCCATGGTTCTGAAACGCTTGATAACACTGCGGAAAGGTTGACCGAATTCATGGAGTTGCACTCTTTCTACGTGAAGTGGGATGTGACGCTTAACTTTTGAGATGAGAGGCATAACCCAGCTCGCCGTAGCACGTCCGTGTCGACAAGTTAGACAACATTTGCTGCACGGGACATCCGCTTTCTCAATGAGGCGGCAACCGCCATCGCTATCAGGAAGATGATGCTGTACGCGGCCAAGAACGCCAGGCCCAGGACAAATAGCGGGCCAACCTTGAGAACGACCAGTTCGTACGCCATCTGCCCCACCACAGCGCCAACATAGTGGACCACGGGATGCTTGGGAACGGCCGCCCCTGAAATGGCGCCGGCGATAGCCAACGCGACCAAATAGTAAGGTCCCTCGGCGTCCCACGGCTCGTTCTTACCGGTCAGAAAAATCGAGAGCCCCCAAACGGCAGCGGCTAACACCGCAGACAGGACAAACGCAAGGGGCGCGCGACTCTTCATTGCTGTCTAACGTTGGAGTTAGGCGACATCTTCCACATACGTTGGATCGCCATGGAGCACAACCTTTGCTCCATCGCCGGCTATTCGAATCAGTTCTTCGGAGAACACTACCTCTAGGGTGACGGTGAGCGGCCCAGGTACGTCCAGCGGAAGCTCCAGCAGATTGTGGTACGGGCCGAGTTTGGATTTGATTCGCCCGTCCGCCAGCTCCGCCGGGAGATCAACACCAGCCAGATCGACCTGCGCATTCCCAATGCGAAGGTCCGCGTCCTGAGTCCACCCCTTTGCGTCTCGATGAATGTACGCGGGTCGCAATTCAACGACGGCCGTGCCGTCTTCCATGCGCACTGCAGCCAAGGTGGAGTCGTGAAGCTCGATTGAGTATGGAAGCTGCGCCACGATGCCGCCTAACGTTGAAGGCAATCGGGCCACAACATGTGCGGCGCAGCCGCCACTTGCAGTTGTGGCTCCGTGTTGGCCAACCAGTTATACGGTTTACTTCCCATAGCGTTCAAGCAGTTCTTTCGTGGAAAATTCTACGTCCATAGCGAAGCCTCGAAGATCGCCTGGGTCAGGGGTTCCCTCGGGAGGTGCCAGCTTTGACGCCACTGCTGGGTACTGTTTTCGATACTGCGCCACATACTCTAACGACCGCGTGTGGTTCCAGACCCCAGCATTCGGCCAAAACAGCCAAGGCATTCCGGATTTCTGAAACTCGATAGCGCTCACGACATTGCTATCGACCTCCATCTCCTTCATTTCGATAATTTCCCCTACGTTTCCGGCGCGCAATGCCCGAAGTTCCGATGTCAGGACTGATGCTTTTGCGGAGCTGTCCATCTTCAACCATTGCTCGGCGCCTACCATTACCCCGGTGCGAAGGCCTGCAGCGAACGATGCCGCAATTGCGATTGCCACGCCAGTCCACAGGAAAAATTTGCGCGCGATCATTTCGTATAACTTTGATATATCCCGCAAAACTGCGGAATAACATGGCGCCTTGTCAGATAACGTGGCGCGGAAAAATCGAAAAATGTGTTTGTAGTCATGAAGTTAGCGTGTTTGACTTCGTGTTTATACAGGTATATTGAATTTGACAAAGTCGCCGTTACGGGTTCAGCTGACTATCCCAAAAATGAACGAAGGGCGCAATCTAAAGGCTTCTAAGCCTGCCAAACCCCATACCCCAACTCCCGCAGCGCAATACCCAACTCCACCTCCATATCGCGCGCACCTTCATAAGGCATCGGGTTGTACATGACGTACAGCGCAGGCAGCAGGCGCACACCCCACTTCTGCACATACACATTGGCCTGAATGCCGGCTTTGTGTTTGTCAAAGCGCACATCGGGGTCCAGGCCCGTCATGCCGACGTACACAAAGGGTTTGCCGAGCTGGTAGTCGGGGTTGGCGCGGCGAAAGCGGCCTACGTTCCACACCTCGTCGGACAGCTCGATCACGTACACGTGGTAGTGGTGGCTGCGCGGGGTGCGTGGTGTTTTCGCGCGCGGCGCAGTTTTCACCGCCGAAGTTTTGGCTGGTGATTGTTTGGTGCGGGTCTTGCGGGGCGCGGTAGCCATGATGGAAAGTATGCGTCAAGCTGGCAGACAAGCGACACGCTACGCGCATCAATGCGAAACCTGACGCGTCAGACAGGCACGAAGCCGCGGCGGCGCAGCATCGCCAGCAACCAGCGGTTGCCATAGATGCCTCGCGCCACGGCGTAAGCCACATTGGCAAGTAGAAAAACAGTCAACAAGGCAGGGTTGCCCGCCGTGGCTGCGTAGCCGCCCGCCGCCCACAGGGCTGCCTCCAGCACCAGCAGCAATGCGGTCAGCAGCCACGCCCGTTTGACGAAGGCCCAGAGCGAGCCGAAGAAAAAGGCTGGCCATGAGAACCCCTGTCCGACGCGCGCATACACGCCAGACGGATGTTTCAGCAGAGTGCTGCTTTTCGGCTTAGTCCCCATGAGGCTCCACACGCTCCGGCGGTTCAACAGGGCCGGCAAGCTGCGCGGCTCGCCGCCCCAGCACCCAGGCAAAAAACACACCTTCCAGCGCCATCACCAGGCCGCCAAGGGCCACCACCGCGCCTGTACCCAGCCAACCGATCAGGCTGGCAGCCACCACCACACCCACTGATTGCCCCAGGAACAGGAAGGAGGCAAACAGCGTGACCGCTGTGCCGCGCGCTCCCGGCGCCATTTGCGTGGCGTTGGCCTGCATGGTGTTGTGAAACATGGCAAACCCGAAGCCTGCCAGCAAGGTGGCCAGCATGGCCGGCAGCCAGTGCGGCGCATAAGCCAGCACCAGCGCACACACCCCCACCAGCGCTCCGCCCAGCAGCACCAGTTTTTGCTGGCCAAAGCGTCGAATCATGTGCCGGCCCACCACCATGTAAAGCACGCCCCCCATCCCGAACAGCGCCACGATGGCACCCGCCACCGAGAGCGACAAACCTTGTGACCGGTGCAGGTGCGACGCCCACATCGCGAGCACGCCAAAACCCGCGGCGCCTTCAACCAACGCCATGAGCAGCACCACACGTGACCACGGGCCGGTGATGATCAGCAGCGCCTGCCGCACAAAGCCGGGGCGCGTGGCCTGTGCATTGGGCACGGCCATCGCGGGCAAGTTCACCCGCGCGGCTTGCTGGCGCCGCCAGTCCATCAGCAAAAGTAAGCCCACCACCGCAAACAGCAGTGTCAGGAATGCAAAAGCCCAGCGCCAGCCGAGCGTGTCGGTCAGCAGCCCGCCCGCAAGCTGGCCGCCCACCATGCCCAGCGTGCTGCCCAGCCCGGTGCGCGTGAGCATTTCCTGCAACTCCTCGGGCGGCACGGCATCGCCCACCCACGCCATGGCCAGCGGAATCAGCGCGGCTGCGCCCAGCGCTGTCAGCAGGCGCGCAAACACCAGCACATCGATGCTGGTGGCAAGAGTAGCGAGCGTCGTACCCACACAGCAACCCAGCGTGGCAAAGGTGACGATGCGGAACTTGCCCAGCCTGTCGCCCAGCGGGCCGTAAAAAAGCTGGGCCACGCCATAAGCCACGGCAAACACCGACACCACCTGTGCGGCCTGCACCAGGCTGACGGCAAACACGCGCGACAGCTCGGGCAGCATGGCGTCGCAAATGCGCTGCGCCACCATGCTGGCAAAGGTGGCAAAAGAGAGAAAGAGTATGGACCGCCGCGTGGCAGCGGAAAGAGAAGCGGAGGCGGCGGCAGTCAAGGCGGTAAGGGTTTCGTCAAGGCCGGTGCGGGCCAATTAACGCACCTGTCCCGGCGGCAGGCCGATCACCACGCCGGGCGTGGACTGCACGGCGCCGCCCTGCCCCGGCTGCGTGGGTGTGGCACCGGGAACAGGGTCCCATCGTTGCTCACCGGAAGGCGGTGGCGACGGATTGACGGGCGGGGTGTACAC
>NZ_MUNO01000009.1 GCF_002001015.1 Polaromonas sp. A23
CCCCCAGCCAGGCACCTCCAAGCCTGTATCAGCGCGCGCGCTGCAGCCCGCTGACTACCTGAAAAAAATCCTTACCGCACGTGTTTATGACGTAGCGGTCGAGTCCGCCCTGGAGCCGGCAAAAAACCTCAGCCGCCGTATGCACAACACGGTGCTGCTCAAGCGGGAAGACCAGCAGGCGGTGTTCAGCTTCAAGCTGCGCGGGGCGTACAACAAAATGGCACACCTGAGCGCGGCCCAGCTCAAAAAAGGCGTGATTTGCGCCTCGGCCGGCAACCATGCCCAAGGCGTGGCGCTCGGCGCACATAAGCTCGGAACCCGCGCCGTCATCGTCATGCCGGTCACCACGCCCCAGGTGAAGGTTGACGCGGTGAAGTCGTTTGGCGGCGAGGTCATCCTGCACGGTGACAGCTACTCCGACGCCTACCTCCACGCGGTCACGCTCGAGAAAAAAAACGGCCTGACTTTTGTGCACCCGTTTGACGACCCGGACGTGATTGCCGGCCAGGGCACGATTGCCATGGAAATCCTGCGCCAGATCCAGACCATAGGCAAAGGCTCGCTCGACGCCGTGTTTGTGGCCATTGGCGGCGGCGGCCTGATCTCTGGCGTAGCCAACTACATCAAGGCTGTGCGGCCCGAGGTCAAGGTCATTGGCGTGCAGATGAACGACTCGAACGCCATGGCGCTGTCGGTTGGCGCGGGCAAGCGCGTGACGCTGCCGGATGTGGGCCTGTTTGCCGACGGCACGGCCGTCAAGCTGGTGGGCGAGGAAACCTTCCGCATCAGCCGCGAGCTGGTCGATGAATTCATCACGGTGGACACCGACGCTGTGTGCGCGGCCATCAAGGACGTGTTCATCGACACGCGCAGCATCGTCGAGCCCTCCGGCGCCATGAGCGTAGCCGCCATCAAGCAGTACGTGGCCACCCACAAGACCAAAGGCGAGACTTACGCGGCCATTTTGTGCGGCGCCAACATGAACTTCGACCGCCTGCGTTTTGTGGCGGAGCGGGCCGAAGTGGGCGAGGAGCGCGAGGCCCTGTTCGCCGTGACGATTCCCGAAGAGCGCGGCAGCTTCCGCCGCTTTTGCGAGCTGATCGGCGAACTGCCGGGCGGCCCGCGCAGCGTGACAGAGTTCAATTACCGCATCAGCGATGCCAAGGAAGCCCACGTGTTTGTCGGCCTGACCACGCATGGCAAGGGCGAAAGCACAAAGATTGCCAATAATTTCAGCAAGCACGGCTTCAAAACGCTGGACCTGACCCACGACGACCTGGCCAAGGAACACATCCGTCACATGGTCGGCGGGCACACCGCCCTGTCAAACAATGAGCGTTTGCTGCGCTTTGTGTTTCCCGAGCGGCCAGGTGCACTAATGAAGTTTTTGGGCGCCATGAAACCCGGCTGGAACATCAGCCTTTTCCACTACCGCAACCAGGGCGCTGACTACGGGCGCATCCTGGTCGGCCTGCAGGTACCCAAGGCAGACAACAAGGCCTTCCAGGCCTTTCTCGACACCCTGGGCTACCCGCATGTGGAAGAAACCGACAATCCGGTTTACCGGCTGTTTCTGCAGGCCTGAAGAGGCTTTTTAATGACAGCAGCAGGCACCACCGCGGAACCCAATTCGTCGTGCCCTCGCTGCGGTGCCGCTTTCCGCTGCGGCATGGTCGGGGGAGATGCTGAGTGCTGGTGCGTCAAGCTGCCCCACATCATGCCGGTGCCGCCCATCCCCGCCACAACCACAACCACAACCGGCACGGCGGGAGCTTCCTGCTTTTGCCCCGCCTGCCTCCAGAAAATCACCAATGACCGACAACACGACGCTCCGCCTGCCCGTAATTGAGACCACCGCCAACACCGCGCTATCCGCCCGGCTGCAGCACAAGATCGACCACAAGACCAAGCCGCAGGGCGCCCTCGGCCAGCTCGAGGCCCTGGCGCTGCAGCTGGGCTTGATCCAGCGCAGCGAGGCCATCCGCTTCGAAGCGCCGCAAATGGTAGTGTTTGCCGCCGACCACGGCATTGCCAGTGAAGGCGTGTCGGCCTTCCCGCAGGCTGTGACGGTACAGATGGTGGGCAACATGCTGGCGGGCGGCGCCGCCGTCAATGTGTTTGCGCGCCAGCACGGTTTTGCCCTGCAGGTGGTGGATGCCGGCGTGGCCGCCGAGCTGGCCAACCATCCGCAACTGCTGAAACGGAAAATCGCCGCAGGTACGAACAACATCTGCGCCGGCCCGGCCATGACGCCGGCGCAGGCCACTGCCGCGCTGCAAGCCGGCATGGCAGTCATGAAAAGCCTGCCCGGCAACGTGGTGGCCTTTGGCGAGATGGGCATTGCCAACACCTCGACGGCGGCGCTGCTGCTGGCGCGGCTGGCCGACCTGCCGGTCAGCGATGTGGTCGGGCGCGGCACCGGACTCGACGATACGCAGCTGGCACACAAACAGGCCGTGTTGCAACGCGCGCTGGACCGGCATGCAGACGTTCACGAGCCGCTGGCCGTACTGGCCGCCCTCGGCGGCTTCGAAATCGCAATGATGAGCGGCGCCATGCTGCAGGCCGCCAGCGAGCGCCGCGTGGTACTGGTCGATGGTTTTATTGCGGGCGCTGCGGCCCTCGTGGCGCGGGCACTGGTGCCGCAGGTGCAGGACTACCTGGTGTTCTGCCACCGCTCGGCCGAGCGCGGCCATCATTTGCTGCTGGCCCATATGAAAGCCACACCATTGCTGAACCTGGACATGCGCCTCGGCGAAGGCACGGGCGCCCTGCTGGCCTGGCCGCTGCTGCAGTCAGCTGCCCTGTTCATGGCGGAAATGGCGAGTTTTGATTCGGCCGGGGTCAGCGGGAAGACGGAAACGTAAAGTCATGACTGGCTCGATGACGTTCCTGTGCATGTCTCGTCATCCCGGACTCGATCCGGGATCCATGCAGCATTTACCAACAAGCGTAATGATCCAGCATGGATTGCGGATCAGGCCCGCAATGACAGCCCATGCCGAAGCCAAGTCATGAGCCAGTTCATTCGCCACTACCTGCTGGCCGTCCAGTTTTTCACCCGCATTCCGGTCACGGGGCGTCTGGCCGAGTGGGTCGGCTACAGCCCGGCCATGCTGCGTGCCAGTGCTGCGCATTTCCCCGGCATCGGCTGGCTGGTCGGCGCCGTGGCGGCCGGGGTGTATGTGCTGCTGCTGGCCCTGCTGCCACCCGTGCCGTTCGCGCCGCTGGTGGCCGCTGCGCTGTCCACGCTGGCCACCGTGCTGCTGACCGGTGGCTTTCACGAAGACGGGTTGGCCGACGTGACCGATGGCCTGGGCGGCAGCTCCGAGCGTCACCGCGCACTGGAGATCATGAAGGATTCACGCGTCGGCGCCTTTGGTGCCATGGCGCTGGTGCTGGCCCTGTTGTGCAAGGTGGCGCTGCTGGCCCTGCTCGGTTCTGCAGAAAGCATGGCGTCCGGCGCGGAAGGAATCCCGTCCGAGGCGCCTTTCAACGGCTGGCTGGTGGCGATGGCGCTGTTTGCAGCGCACGTGGTTTCGCGCACCCTGCCGCTGATCTTGATCCGTGTGCTGCCGCATGTCGGCGATGCCGCAGGCTCCAAGTCCAAACCCTTGGCCGACCAAATCACGCTGACCAGCCTGGGGGTTGCATTCTTCTGGTGTTTTTCGGCTCTAGCCCTTGCCAGTTATGCACTGTCAGCTATCACTTTGATAGTGGCCTGCAGTTTTTCCGTGCTCGCCCTGCTGTGGATGGTCAGGCTGTTCACGCGCCGCCTGCAGGGTTTCACCGGTGACTGTCTGGGCGCCACGCAGCAAGTCTGCGAGATCGCGTTTTACCTCGGCCTGGCCATTGCGTTATGAAGCTCTGGCTGGTGCGCCACGCCCAGGTGTTGGCCGAGCCAGGCACCTGCTACGGCGTACTTGACGTCGAAGCGGACCCCGGCAGCACCCGCCAATGCGCGCTGGCACTCGCCGAAGTGTTGCCCCAGGGCGTGCTTGTCAAAACCTCTCCGCTACAAAGATGTGAGCAGCTTGCACAGGCACTGATTGGGCTGCGGCCCGATTTGACTCTTCAAATTGACGCGCGGCTACAGGAAATGAATTTTGGCGCCTGGGAAGGCCGGCTCTGGAGCGACATAGCGCGCAGCGAGTTCGATGCCTGGACCGCCAACTTCGCCGGCCACCCGGTTGGCGGCCATGGCGAAACCGTGAGCGCCCTGATGACGCGCGTGGCCGAAGCTTTCGACGAATTGCCGGCCAAACCGGACACCGTCTGGGTCACCCACGCCGGCATCATCCGCGCCGCCCAGCTGGTACACGCGGGCATACGCCAGGTGAGCCGCGCCGACCAGTGGCCCGAGGACGGCGTGGCCTGCGGACAATGGCGCACACTTGCGCTATCTTCCGCAGTAGACAGGTAAACCCATGGCAGCAACTCTGGACGGACAACTGGTGGTCGCGATTTCATCGCGCGCACTGTTTGACTTCGAAGAAGAAAACCGCGTGTTTGAAGACGGCATGGGGCAGCCGTCCGTGCCCGGCGCCAAAAAAGACGCTGCCTACATGCAGCTGCAGCTGGCCCGGCTCGACGTGCCGGCCAAACCCGGTGTGGCGTTTTCACTGGTCAAAAAACTGCTGGCCTTCAACGACGCACCCGACAGCCTCGACGAAGCCGCCGGTGCGGCCAAACTTGCACAGCGCGTGGAAGTGGTCATCCTTTCGCGCAACGACCCGGTGTCGGGCATGCGCGTGTTCCGCTCGGCCCAGCACTACGGCCTGAACATCCAGCGCGGCACCTTCAACCGCGGCGAGGCGCCGTGGCGCTACCTGAAACCTCTGCATGCCAACCTGTTCTTGTCAGCTCACCTCAGCGACGTGCGCGACGCGCTGGCGGCCGGCGTGCCTGCGGCGCAGGTTTACCCGCAGTCGGCCCATGCCAGCGACAAACACCCGAATGAAGTGCGCATTGCCTTCGACGGTGATGCCGTCATCTTTTCCGACGAGGCCGAGCGCGTGTTCCAGTCGCACGGCCTGACGGCCTTCCAGCAGCATGAGCGCGACAAGGCCACGCAGCCGCTGCTGGCCGGCCCCTTCAAGCCCTTGCTGGAGGCCCTGCACCGCCTGCAGCAGGTCGGCACCTCCAACATGCGCATACGCACAGCGCTGGTCACGGCGCGCAGTGCACCGGCGCATGAGCGTGCCATCCGCACACTGATGGACTGGAACATCGAGGTTGATGAAGCCATGTTCCTCGGTGGCCTGCCCAAGGGCGAGTTTTTGCGCGAGTTCGAACCCGACTTCTTCTTTGACGACCAGACCGGTCATGTCAACTCCGCCTCGCAACATGTGCCTTCGGGCCATGTGGTCAGCGGTGTGTCTAACCAGCCGTCGTAACACTGCATTACCCGAGGTATGTCATTGCGGACTTGTTCCGCAATCCATGCTTGCAAACCGATCGGCCGGTGGCTCACGCGGCATGGATCCCGGGTCACGCCCGGGATGACAGCAAGTGAACTCCTAGCGCCCCTGAAACCGGGCTGCGCGTTTTTCGACAAACGAGCGCACTCCTTCGGCCGCATCCTCACTGAGCGACAGCCCTTTTTGCACCGCAATGAAATCCTGCATCGCCAGCACGGGGCCATGCTCCACCGCCTTAAGTGCATTCCTTCGCGTCGCCACCACCGCCAGCGGCGCCTGCGCCGCAATGGTTTCGGCAATCCGTACGGCTTCGTCCAGCACCTGCCCGCGGGGCAACACCTTCTGCACAAAATTGAGGCGCAGGGCTTCGGCGGCACCAAATTCGTCGCCAGTCAGAAGATGCAGCAAGGCATTGCCCAGACCGGCGCGTTCGGCCATGCGCAGCGTGGCGCCGCCGGTAGCCATGATGCCGCGCTTGACTTCCAATTGTGAAAACCGGCAATCGTCCGCCGCCACCACAATATCGGCCGCCAGCATCAACTCGATGCCCAGCGTGTAGGTGATGCCCTGCACCGCCACCACCATGGGTTTGGTCCGGCGACGATAACCTTCCATGCCCAAATCGAGCGGATCGACCAGACCCAGGGGAACGGCTTTCTCGCCACGCTGCATCAGCGGCGCAATGGTCGGCAAGTCCAGACCCGCCGTGAAATGCTCACCCACGGCATGCAGCACGCCCACGCGCAGCGCCGGGTCGTCGTCCAGGCGGGTGTAGGCCTGGCCCAGTTCGCGAAACATCTTCGGCGTGAAGCCGTTGCGCTTGGCCGGGCGGTTGATGGCGATCAGCAGCAACGACCCCTGCACCGTGCAGTCAATGCTGCCTTCGGCCGAAAGTGTTGAGGTAGCGGGGGGAGTCGTCGATGTGTTCATCCGGTCATCCTAGCGGCGTCGCAGCAGTCAACCATTCGCCAAAGCGACAGGACGCCCCACTACACTGGCAACCATTGCCTTTTCAAGGATGACACCCATGGCTTCAACGCCCCCGCTTTCCCCCGCTCTCGGCAAGTTCGCCAGCTTCAAGGACTTTTGCCGCAAGTCCTGGGCCCTGGCCAAACCCTATTTCCAGTCCGAAGACAAATGGAAAGCCCGCGGACTGCTGCTGGCCATCGTGCTGCTGAACCTGGGCGCGGTCTACATGCTGGTGCTGCTCAACGAATGGAACCGGGTGTTCTATGACGCGCTGCAGGAGAAAAACCAGCCGGTGTTCTGGGAACAGCTGGGACGCTTCACTTATCTGGCTTTTGCCTTCATCATCATTGCGGTTTACCGCTTCTATTTGACTCAGTTGCTGGAGGTTCGCTGGCGCGCCTGGATGACTGCGCATTACCTGAAGCGCTGGCTGGCCGACCACGCTTTCTACCAGATGGAACTGGCCCGCTATGCCAGCAACGAAGACAAGGCAGCAACCACGCCGGACAACCCCGACCAGCGTATCCAGGAAGACCTGAACCTGTTCACCACCTACACCGTGTCGCTCAGCATGGGCCTGCTCAACGCGGTGGTCACGCTGCTGAGTTTTGTCGGTATCCTGTGGAGCCTTTCCGGCCCGTTTGCCTTCACGCTGGGAGGAACCAGCTTCAACATCCCCGGCTTCATGGTCTGGATGGCGGTGCTGTACTGCACCGTGGGCAGTGTCCTGACACATTACATCGGGCGACCCCAGATCAGGCTCAACTTTCTGCAGCAACGTTATGAGGCCGATTTTCGCCACCACCTGGTGCGGGTGCGCGAGTACAGCGAATCAATTGCGCTGGACAAGGGCGAAACGGTTGAACGCGTGCATCTGGACACACGGTTTTCCACCGTGCTCGGCAACTACCTGACACTGATCAAAAAGCAGAAAAACCTGATCTGGTTCACCAACTTCTTCGGCCAGGCCGCGGTGGTGTTTCCATTCATCGTGGCGGCCCCGCGCTTTTTCAGCGGCGCCATCCAGCTCGGGCAACTGATGCAGATCTCGTCGGCTTTTGGCCGCGTGCAGGACTCGCTGAGCTGGTTTGTCGACAACTACAGCAGCCTGGCCGCCTGGCGTGCCACCACAGACCGTTTGACCGGATTTGAAGAGAGTTTTGTGGCCCTGGCCCAGGCACGGCGGGCGCAAGCAGCTATTAATTCAGTAGCAATCAATGATTCCACCGACAGCCTGGACACGCAGGATCTGACCCTGACCCTGCCCACCGGTGCTGTTCTGCTGGCCGGGCTCTCGCTGCACGCCAAAGCCGGCGACAACGTATTGATTAAGGGTCCGTCGGGCAGCGGGAAATCAACGCTGTTCCGGGCGCTGGCCGGCATCTGGCCCTTCAGCCGGGGTCGCACGACCCTGCCCGCCAACGCGATGTTCATTCCCCAGCGGCCGTATTTCCCGAACGGCAGCTTGCGTGACGCCCTGGCGTATCCGCAACCGGCCGCCAGCTACAGCGACGCGCAGCTTCAGCAGGCACTGGAAGACGCACTGCTGCCAAAGCTGACTCACCGGCTGGACGACGAAGACGCCTGGAGCCAGAAGCTTTCGGGTGGTGAGCAGCAACGCCTGGCGATTGCCCGCGTGCTGCTGAAAAAACCGGCCTGGCTATTCGCGGACGAAGCCACCAGCGCACTCGACGAAGACGCAGAAAAGACGCTGTACGAACGGCTGCTGGCACAGACGAAGCAGGCGGGGGGCGCCATTGTCTCCATCGCGCACCGGCCGACGGTGGCGGCCTTTCATGGCAAACGCTGGGAACTGGAAAAGCAGCCTGAGGGCTCGCCGGCGCTGTACCAGCTCAAGGAGACAACAGCGTGATTGCCGTCACACCACCAGCCCCTTACTACGCCGTGATCTTCACCTCGTTGCGCACGGACGTTGACCAAGGTTATGGCGACATGGCCGACCGCATGGTGGCGCTGGCGGCCCAACAGCCCGGGTTTCTGGGTGTGGAATCAGCCCGCGAAGACGTCGGCATTACGGTCAGCTACTGGGAAAGCCTGGAGGCCATCCGGGCCTGGAAGGCCAATGCCGAACACCTGGTGGCGCAGCAAACGGGGCGCAGGGATTGGTACCGCCAGTACAAAACGCGCATCGCCAAAGTCGAACGCGACTACGGCTTCGACAGCGCAGCCGCGTAGGCCGCATAGCCGCGCAAACGCAGCTCGCAGGCCGGGCACTGGCCGCAGCCGTAGCCCCAGGCGTGGCGGTGTTCGCGGTCGCCCAGGTAACAGGTGTGGGTATGTTCAATGATCAGGTCCACCAGCTCGCGGCCACCCAGCGACTCGGCCAGTGCCCAGGTGGCCGCCTTGTCTATCCACATCAGCGGTGTGTCGATCAGGAAGCGCTTGTCCATGCCCAGCGACAAGGCCAGCTGCATGGCTTTCATGGTGTCGTCGCGGCAGTCGGGGTAGCCTGAAAAGTCGGTCTCGCACACACCCGTCACCAACACCTGCAAATCGCGCCGGTAGGCCAGCGCTGCAGCCAGCGTGAGGAACAGCAGGTTGCGGCCCGGCACGAAGGTGTTGGGCAGGCCTGAGCTTTCCATTTTGAAAGCCGTATCGCGTGTCAGTGAGGTCTCGCTGACCTGCCCCAGCACGGCAAGGTCCAGGAAGTGGTCCTCGCCCAGCTTGTGCGCCCACTGCGGAAACTGCGCCCTGATTTCGCGCAGCACCACCAGACGCGCCTGCAGCTCCACGCTGTGCCGCTGGCCATAGTCGAAGCCCACGGTTTCGACGCGTTCGTATTTGGACAGCGCCTGGGCCAGGCAGGTGGTGGAGTCCTGCCCGCCAGAGAAAAGGACGAGAGCGGTGGTGTGCATGGTGGTGTGGCAGTCAGTCTGAAAGCAGACCGGTATTGTGCCCGCGCCTTAAAACCAGCCGGGCACAGTTTGACATTCACCAGACAGACAAAGCATCGCGGTGTCGGGCAATCAGACCGTACCGAGGAACCGGAACTGCGGCAAGGGGCGCTTGCCGTCTATCAGCTCTGCCATCGCCTTGCCCGAGCCGGCGCCATGCGTCCAGCCCAATGTGCCGTGGCCGGCATTGACCCAGAGCTTGTTCACCTGGGTCTTGCCGATGTAGGGGATGTTGGTGGGGGTGGCAGGCCGCAGGCCAGTCCAGAAGTTGGGATCTCCACCCTGTTCTTCATTTCGCGTGTCGCACACACCCGGCAAGACCTGTTCGATGCGATCGGCCAGCATCTGGCAACGGGCTTTGGCCAACGGTGTGTCAAGCGACATTCCGTAACCCGCCACTTCAATCGTGCCGGCAACACGCAAGGTGTCGCCCAGCCGGCTGATGGCGCATTTGACTTCGTCGTCAATGGCGCTCACCCAGGGAGCGAGTTCCGGCTTGAGCAGCTTGAAGGTGGCGCTGTAGCCCTTGCCAGGGTAAATGGAGAGGTCCACGCCAGCGGTGCGCAGCAAGGGCGCAGACCACGAGCCGCAGGCGACTACAAAAGCGTCGGCGGTCCATGCCAATGCCTCACCGTTGCTGCGATTGCGCAGATGCACCGAGCTGATCGCGCCGCCGGATTTTTCCAACCGCACGATGTCGTGCCCATAAACAAACCGAACACCGGCCGCCTCGCACCTTTGGGCCAGCTCTTGCGTGAACACGCGTGCGTCGCCGCTTTCGTCACTGGCGGTGTAAGTGCCGCCTACGATGTGATCCGCAAACGAGCGGTAAGCGGGTTCTATCTCGAACAGTTCACTGCGGCTCACCACCCGGCGATTGACGCCGAAGTCGCGCATCAGGGCCGCTGCCTGGGCCGCGGAGTCAAACGACTGCTGGTCGGTGTAGTAATGGGCAATTCCCCGCTCCAGCCGGTTGTAGCTAATGCCCGTGTGCTCGACGATATCCTTCAACGCCTCGTGGCTGTAGGCACCCAGCGCCACGATCTGCTCGACGTTGCGACGAAAGGCCGCGTCGGTGCACTGGCTCAAAAACTGCAGGCCCCAGCGCCACTGGCGCCAGTCGAGCGTGGGCCGGAACAGCAGCGGTGCGTCGTTGCGGAACATCCACTTGAGCAGCTTGCCCGGCGCTTCCGGGTTGGCCCAAGGCTCGCAGTAACTCACGGAAATCTGCGCCGCGTTGGCGAAGCTGGTTTCCATGGCGGCGCCGGCCTGGCGGTCGACCACAGTCACCTCGTGCCCGCGCTGGACCAGATGCCAGGCGGTACTGACGCCGATGATGCCGGCTCCCATCACAATGATTTTCATGGGCGCTAGTCTGGCCGAGCTTGCCGCAAATTAACAGTCTCGTTAAACTCTTTGCCAAATCATTAGGAAGGCTAATACGCCCATGTATGACCCTCTTGCCCTTGAATGCCTGGCCGCCATCGTCGAAGAAGGCGGTTTTGAGCGCGCTGCCCAGCGCCTGAACGTCACCCAGTCGGCCATCTCGCAACGCCTGCGGGTGCTGGAAGGCCAAGTCGGCGCCATCCTGATCGTGCGCAGCCGACCGCTGAAGGCCACCTCGGCCGGAAAGCTGCTGCTCAAGCACACCCGACAGCTACGCCTGATACGCGCCGATCTTGAGCGCGACCTGAAAGAGCTGGCGCCGGGTTTGTCGGGAGGCGTGCGTGAAGAAGAGCGCATCTCGATCGCCGTCAACGCCGACAGCATTGCGAGCTGGGCGCTGGATGCGCTGACCGGCCTGGTCAGGCAGGGCTTGCCGGTTGAAATCATTGTGGACGACCAGGATTTCACGCACGACTGGTTGCGCCAGGGCCACGTGCTGGGCTGCGTCACCACCCTGAAGCAAGCACTGCGCGGCTGCAAGGTGGCCCATCTCGGCGCCATGAACTATGTGGCTGTTGCCGAGCCTGCTTACGCAAAAAAGCATCTGGCGGGCGGGCTGGATGCCTCCAATTTCCGCAACGTGACCTACATAGCCTTTAACCGCAAAGACGACGGACAAAGCGAGTTTGTCGCCAAGGCGGTGGGCCTGAAGCGGGTCGCGCTGAGCCAGCTGTTTGTTCCCAGCTCCGAAGGCCAGTTACGCGCAGCCCTGGCCGGATGGGGGGTGAGCGTTCTGCCAGAGCTGCTGGTTCGCGGCGCGATCAAAAGCGGCGCGTTGGTCAACGTGGCACCCAAGCACACGCTGCCGGTGCAGCTGTTCTGGCATTGCTGGAACCTGGAATCCGCTGTGCTGGACTCGATTTCGGCCGCACTGTCCACCGAGGCGGGCAAGTTGCTGAGCTGAAACCGCCGTGCGCTGCCCGATTTTTTCTTTGGGCGAAAATGGCGGCTTTTCCAACATCTGCATTTCTTCACATCCATGAACATCGAAAAAGACACCGCCGTCACCCTGCGCTTCAAGGTCGCCGAAATCCAGGGCAAGCTGATCGAAGAAAGCAAGGAACCCATGGTTTACCTGCACGGGGGTTATGGCAACACTCTGCCCAAGATTGAAGAAGCGCTTGAAGGAAAAACGCGCGGCTACCAGACCACGCTTGAGTTGCAGCCCGAAGACGCCTTTGGCTTGCGTGATGAAGACCTGCTGCGGACCATTCCCAAAAGCCAGTTTCCGCCTGGCGTGAAGGTAGGCGGCCAGCTTGAAGGCCGCGACAACGACGGCAAGCCGCACGCCTTTACCGTGACAAAAATCAAGGGCGACACCGTTCTGCTGGATGGCAACCACCCGCTGGCCGGCAAGGCCCTGCGTTTCAGCCTAACGGTGACAGACGTGCGCAAGGCGAGCGAAGAAGAAATTGCGCATCGCCATGTGCATGGCGAACACGGCCACCACCACTGAGCACCGGCGGGCACGAAACCCCAAGTACCGGGGCTTTCAGGCTTTCTTGAGGTAGCAGGCTTTCAGCATGAAGCTGCCGCCGTCCATCTTGCAGTCCACCTCATGGTCGCCGCCGCTCAGGCGAATGCTCTTGACCTTGGTGCCCATCTTGAGGGTGATGGATGAACCCTTGACCTTCAGGTCCTTGATCAGCACCACGGCATCGCCATCAGCCAGCGGCTGGCCGTTGGCGTCCCTGACGATGGCGTCGGCGCTGTCGTCTGCTTGCGCAGCTTCAAGCTTGGGCCACTCATGGCCACAGTCGGCGCACACATGGTTGTCGCCATCGGGGTAAGTGTTTTCCTGGGCACATTGGGGGCAGGCGGGGCTGGGGGTGGGCATGGTTCCGTTCCGGTAGCAGGTGGGTAGTTTCTCATGCCCGTGCAAGCCTTCCGGTATCCCCGCCGGCGCCGTCCGGAGTAGCCGGCATCAGCCCGGCCGCCTGTTCGCGCAACTGCGGCGACTGCAGCTTGCGCTGTTGGCGAAATCTTCAAAAGAAATCGGCCTTTAGCCCTTATGTTACGGGCGTAGGTAGCTCCTGTTTTTATAGCAATTCAGTCCGACTCACGCATGCTGCTCCAGCAACTGTTGCGCCCAGGCATGCAGGGCTTCGCGCAACGCCGGCGGCTCGTGGATCTCAAAAGCAAAGGACAACCGCGCCAGCTGCCGCGCAAACCAGGGCACGCTGTCGGTCTGGCTGTGCAGCAGCACGCCCTGCTCCGACGGCTGGAACACACCAATGCTCTCCGGCAGTTCCATTTGTGCGGTCTGCAAATCTGTCTTCAGCAACACGCGAACAGGCGTGGCACGCGGCAGGGTGGCCAGGCCCAGCGCCAGGTGCTGCACTGCATTGAAGTCCACCGGCGGTGTGAACACGGCATTAAGCGGCTGAACCTGGCGCACACGGTCCAGCCTGAAGGAGCGCAGCTCTTCCCGCAGGTGACAGCGGCCCACCGCATACCAGCGCCCGCCCCGGTAAGCCAGGCCATAAGGATCGAAATCCCGCTCGGTGTCCACATCATCCGCGGAGCGATAGCTCAGGTGCACACGCTGCCAGCCGTGCGCCGCGGCGCTTAGCGCCAGCAGCGCCGTGTTGTCACCCGGCGCAACCGAACGGCTGAGGTCCAGCGACACCGTTTCTGCCAGGGCCCGGATGCGGGTCTTCAGTTTGCCGGGCATCACACGCTCAAGCTTGGCCTGCGCGCTTTGAACCGCGGTCCCGCCTTCCGCCAGGCCCAGACCGCGCGCAGCAACCAGGCCGATGGAGAGGGCCAGGGCTTCATCGTCCGTGAACATCATGGGCGGCAGCTTGAAACCGGCGATCAGGCTGTAGCAACCGTAGCGCCCGCGCTCGGCGACCACAGGAATTCCCAGGTCCTCCAGTTTGGCAATGTAGCGGCGCAGCGTCCGGCCATCGACCTCCAGGCGCCGTGCCAGCTCGGCCCCGCTGAGCTTGCCGTGGGCCTGCAGCAGCTCCAGCACCGTGAGTACGCGCGTCGTGGGTGAATACATGGCAAAAAGTCTAGCCGGTAATTAGGACTGATATCGCCCTGTTACCTTTTTAAGCTTCATGTCCACCCACCCGGCGAAGCGCCACGCAACCGACAGACATGAAAACAATCACTTCGAGGAACACCCAGGATTTCGCCCCGCCTGCCGACGGGAGGCACGACTTCAACTTCATCGCCGGCCGCTGGCTTGTCAGCAACAAGCGCCTGGTGAAACGCCTGCAAGGCTGCACCGAATGGGAGAACCTTGAAGGATTTCAGGACGGCGCCCTGCTTCTGGACGGACTGGGCAACATGAACGACCTGGTGCTGGAAGGCCAGAAAACCACCGGCATGGCCTTGCGCTTTTTCAACCCGCACACCCGGCAATGGAGCATCTATTGGGTCAACCACGGCGATGGCGTCATGCATCCGCCGGTGTCAGGCACCTTCGCCAAAGGGGTGGGCCGCTTTGAAGGACCCGGCGCGCATGAAGGACGGGCGATCCGGGTACGCACGCTCTGGTCGGACATCACGCCCCGCAGCGCCCGCTGCGAAAAGGCATTTTCAGAAGACGGCGGACGCCACTGGGAAACGAATTCGGTCCTGACCCTCACCCGGCCCGTTTATCACCCGGCTTCCTGCTGAACCCCTTGAACCACTTAGATCAATTAGAAAAAAGGCACTCACTCGATGGATCACTTCTCTCACCTCTGGCTCTTCTTTCTCATGGTGCTGGGCATCATCATCCTGCCGGGCATGGACATGGCTTTTGTCATGGCCAGTTCGCTCACCGGCGGCCGGAAGTCCGGCCTGTTTGCGGTGGGTGGTGTGGTTGCCGGCGGCATCTGCCATGTGATTGCCGGCGCATTGGGCTTGAGCCTGTTGCTGCAGCTGGTTCCCGGCATGGTCACGGTCATGCTGGTAGCGGGCAGTGCCTATATCGCCTGGATAGGCTGGTCACTGCTGCGCAGCACTTCAGTCTTTGGCGCACTGCCGGCCGTCGGCCGCCCTTCCCCGTGGCGCACGTTCCGCCAGGCGGCGCTGACCTGCCTGCTCAATCCGAAAGCCTACTTGTTCATGCTCGCCATTTTTCCGCAGTTCTTGCGCCTCGAATACGGCGCGTTGTGGATCCAGGCAATGGCACTCGGACTGATCATTGCCTTCACGCAAGTCGGGGTGTACGGAGCGCTGGCGCTGGCCGCGGGAGAAGCGCGCCAGTGGCTGGCCGACCAGCCGGCCGCAGGAACCATCGCAGCGCGGGCCGTGGGCCTGATGCTGATACTGGGCGCTGTGTTCACGGCCTGGCAGGGCTGGGGCCAGTTCTGAGCTTTGGCCTATTCCGTTTCTAAATCATTCGTGAACGCGAAGGCGAAGCGACGACAGTACAAACGTACGGCTAGCGAAGCCGACAAAGTGCACGGATGATTTAGAAATGGAATTATTTAGCCAACTCTGCTTCAAAGAGGTCCAGCTCTTCATCCAGTGTCCCGCGGTTGCGGAAATTCCGGTCGGCCTTGCCGTACCAATACTCCGCGTCTTCCAGATCGCCTTCCTGAATATGCAAAATGCCGTGCAGCCAGGCAGACAGCAGCGATTCATCGCTCTGCACAAGTTGATGTGCCTCGTTCCAGCGCCCTGCGCGCATGTGAACCAGAACTTGGCGAAGAATGTCCATTGGCAGTTCCTTGAATGGGTTAAGGATGCATTGTCGCGGGACCCGCCACAGGCGTCGAGGCACCAGCGGTGTGGTGTAGCCTTGCGCCATGGACTCGCTGATTACCGCCTCCGCACGTGCGCTTGCAGCCGGCGACGCGCTCGGCGCCCTCAAACGGGTGGCCCTTCGCGACGACCCGCCAGCACTGGCCCTTCGCGGCATCGCCATGGCCCAATTGGGTGAGCACCCGCGCGCCCGCGAGCTCCTGAAGCGCGCTGCCCGTGGCTTCGGTGCCCATGAGGAACTCGCACGTGCCCGCTGCGTGGTGGCAGAAGCCGAGGTGGCGCTGGCCATGCGCGACTTCGCCGGCTCGCCGCGCGCGCTGGCGGCAGCGGCGGCCACGCTGGAGGCGCATGCCGACAATGCCAACGCGCTGCAGGCGTGGCTCATCACGGCGCGTCGGCTGTTGTTGCTGGGCCGCTTGAGCGAGGCAGCGGCCGCGCTGGCGAAGCTGGATGCGCGTGGCCTGCCGCCGTCGCTGAGGACCGTGGCGGAGCTGACCGCAGCCGAACTGGCCTTGCGCTCGCTGCGCGTCGGCGAGGCGCGGATGGCGCTGGCGCGTGCGCAGGCGGCGGCTGAGCGCGCGCAGGTGCCTGCGCTCATGGCCGAGGTCACTGAAGCGCGCGCTGCACTTGACCGACCCGCCGCCCGGCGCCTCACCGCCGATGGCGAGCAAGCGCTGCGACTCGATGAGGTTTCAGCGCTCCTGGCTTCAGATGCGCTGGTGGTCGACGCCTGCCGCCGCGGGCTGGGCGCCGGCGACCAATGGCGGCCTCTGGCGCGCCGGCCTGTGCTGTTCTCGCTGGCACGTTCACTCGCTGAAGCATGGCCCGGTGACGTGAGCCGCGAAGCCTTGATCGAATTCGCCTTTCGCACCAAACGCCCTGACGAAACGCACAGGGCGCGTCTGAGGGTGGAGATCGGCCGTCTGCGCGCGCTGGTCAAGACGCTCACAACCATCGAAGCAACCGAGCGGGGGTTTATCTTGAAGCCATTCGGCAGTCGCGACGTCGCCGTGCTGGCGCCGCCGATTGACGGCGAACAGGCCTCGCTGGTAGCGCTGCTCTCTGACGGCGCGGCCTGGTCCACCTCCGCCCTGGCGCTGGCCCTGGGAGCAAGCCAGCGCACCGTGCAGCGGGCACTCGCCGATCTCGAAACCGACGGGCGGGTGCGCTCCATCGGCCGGGCACGGGCACAGCGTTGGCTGGCGCCGCCGCTGGCGGGATTCACGACGATCTTGTTACTCCCCGCTTCGCTGCCGATTGGATAGAGTTGTCTCCATGGCGCTGATTCACAGCGCGACAAGGAGCAACGATGACGAGCAAGACCCTCAAGAAAACACCCGAACCCAAGGCGCGCCCCGCCGAGATCGTTCGCGAGTACGGTTTCCCCGGCGTCAATGATGTCGCTGGCGTCACCCACGACGGCCAGCGCGTCTGGGCCGCCACCGGCGCAACACTGATTGCCTTCGACCCCACCAGCGGCGAGCAGACGC
Organism: Polaromonas sp. A23; assembly: GCF_002001015.1. Lineage (GTDB taxonomy): Bacteria > Pseudomonadota > Gammaproteobacteria > Burkholderiales > Burkholderiaceae_C > Polaromonas. The sequence continues at coordinate 16,945 of NZ_MUNO01000009.1, forward strand.
GCACGCTGGAGTGCGCTGGCGACGCCGGCACGGCATTCGACGGCAAACACCTCTACCAGATCGCCGAGACGCGCATCGACAAGATCGACCCGGTCACCGGCAAGGTGGTGGCGACCATCCCGGCGCCCGGCAGCGGCAGCGACTCGGGCCTGACCTGGGCAGAAGGCAGCCTGTGGGTGGGCCAGTACCGCGACCGGAAGATCCACCAGGTTGACCCGAAGACAGGCGCCATCCAGCGCACGATTGAATCCAACCGTTTCGTCACTGGCGTTACCTGGGTAGACGGCGAGCTGTGGCACGGCACCTGGGAGGGCGACGACAGCGAGATCCGCCGCATCGACCCGCAAAGCGGCGCCGTGCTCGAGCGACTCGAGATGCCGCACGGCGCCGGCGTCAGCGGCCTGGAGTCTGACGGCGCGGACCTCTTTTATTGCGGCGGCGGCAAGAGCGGCAAAGTCCGCGCCGTGCGGCGGCCCAAAGCTGAAAAAGCCGCATAGAACGAAGCGCAGGGCATAGCCCTTGCGCTGACAACCCCATTCGGTCATTGGACCGATAACCAGCGCACCCGTTTCCAGCCCGGGTCGGGCAGCGCATTGACTCACGCAACGTAAACCCAAGCAAACGGCTCATTGAGCCAAGGAGAAAAAACCATGAAGCTTTACTACAGCCCATCCGCCTGTTCGCTGTCGCCGCACATTGTGGCCAATGAGCTTGGCCTGCCTATTGAACTCGTGAAGGTCGACCTCGTCGCCAAACGCACCGAGCACGGTGAAGACTTTCTCGCCATCAACCCCAAGGGCCTGGTGCCCGTCCTCCAGCTCGACGACGGCTCCCTGTTGACGGAAGGCCCCGCCGTCGTGCAATACCTCGCCGACCTCAAGCCTGACGCGCAGCTGGCAGCCGCCAGCGGCAACATGGCCCGCTATCGCCTGCAGGAGATGCTGGGCTACATCAATTCAGAGCTGCACCAGGGTTACTTGCCCCTGTTCAATCCGGCCTGCAGCGACGAGGTTCGCAGCGCACGCACGGCCCATCTGCACAAACACTACCGACTGATAGACGCCGCACTTGGCCGCACTCCCTTCCTGCTGGGCGACCGTTTCACGGTGACCGACGCCTACCTGTTTGTCATCACACGCTGGGCAGATATCGTCAAGCTTGACCTGTCGGCCTTCCCCAAGTTGCTGGCGTTCCAGGCGCGCATCGCTGCCCGGCCTGCCGTGCAAGCGGCAATGCGCCGTGAACAAGCGGCCAGCGCCTGATCCCAGCCGCATTCCACTCACCTACTTACTCACCCAGGAGAACACCATGACCACCACCATGACCGAAACATCCACCATGAACCCCATGAAGCACCCCGTCGTGTCCAGAAACAAATGGCTGGCCGAGCGCAAGACGCTGCTGGCGCAAGAGAAGGAGCTAACGCGCCTGCGCGACCAGATCGCCAGCGAACGCCGCGCGCTTCCCTGGGTTCGTATCGAGAAAAACTATGTCTTCGACACACCCGAAGGCAAACGTTCACTCGCCGACCTGTTCGAAGGCCACCGCCAGCTGATGGTGCAGCACTTCATGTTCGGCCCGGGCTGGGAGCAGGGTTGCCCGAGCTGCTCTTACATGGCCGACCACACGGCCGGCATGCGGATCCACCTGGAGCACCGCGATGTGAGTTTTGTGGCCATCTCGCGCGCGACGCTGCCCGAGATTGAGCGCTTTCGCCGACGCATGGGCTGGCAGTTCAAGTGGGTCTCTTCGAACAGCAGCGACTTCAACTACGACTTCCACGTGAGCTTCAAGCCCGAGGAGCGGGTCAACGGCACCGTCAACTACAACTACGGCATGGTGGAGTTCCCAGCCGAGGAAGCACCCGGCATCAGCCTGTTCTACAAAAATGACGCAGGCGAAGTCTTCCACACCTACTCGACCTACGGGCGCGGTGTGGAAGTGATGATGGGCACCTACAACATGCTGGACCTCACGCCCAAGGGCCGGGACGAACATGACGGGTTTTACAAGATGGACTGGGTGCGCCACCACGACCGCTACGAAGCCGCGACCGCATTCACACCCGCGCCTGAAGTCGATTCGTGCTGCAGCGCGAAAGCCTGACCGGCTCGCGGAACAGGTGCACGCAGCATGTCAAGCCTTTGGCCGTGGTTCGTGGTGGCAGGCGCCGGCGCCCTTCATGGGTTGAACCCGGCCACCGGCTGGATGTTGGCCGCTGCCTGGGGCTTGCGCTCACGCGACCGGACGCATGCACTGCGAGCGCTGGTGCCTATCGCAGTGGGGCATGTCGTATCGGTCGCACTGGTGGTCGGCGCAGTGGTGATCGGCTTGGGCCTGGATCGCGCACTGCTCCAGGGTGTGGCGGGTGGGCTGTTTGCCGTCACCGTGATCGCTCACCTGTCGGGTCGCATGCCCAAGGTGGCGCGTGCGCCGGCCGGACACGCCGGGCTGGCGCTCTGGTCCTTCGTGATGTCCACCGCGCACGGCGCAGGTTTGATGCTGGTGCCGGCACTGGTTCCGCTTTGCGCAGGGGATACATCGGTGCTGGAAATCACAGGATCGGGGCCGCTGGCGCTGGCGTTCGCAGCAGCAGGTATTCACATGGCGGCGATGCTCGCCGTCACCGGCCTGGTCGCCACCGGGGTTTGCCGGAGCTTCGACGTCGGCGCCCGTTTGCTTCGACGTAATTGCAGTGAATAAAGCCCCAGCGAGGATTTCAGCGCTGTTTAAGAAGCGTCGACAGTCAGATGTCATTTGTTGACTGACCTGACATGGTGTTTGGCTAAGCCATCGCCGCCTGAACAGCGGCGATAAAAGGCTTGATGAGCGGATTGTCCAGGTCTCGACGCCAGCACACAGCCATCTCCATTCCACCACCGTCATCTTCCAGAGGGCGAAATGAGATGCCAGGGGGACTGCCAATCGCGGCGCATGCCGGGACGATGGAAAAACCCTCTCCGGCCAATACCAGGGCAAGGGCGGAGTGAATTGTCTCCACCCTCTGAATGACATGCATCGTGATGTTGTTCCGCCTGAGAAGCGATCCGATGAAAGAGGTGTCCGCTCCGTTCTCTACCTTCGTGCCAGGCAATCCAACAAGTGTCATTCCTTGCAATTTGGCCATAGGGACCACTTTATGACGGGCCAGCGGTGACCGCGCAGGCATGGCCAGGAGCAAGGGCTGCTTTCCGACAGTGACAGCAGCAATCCCGCTGCGCTGCAGCGGCGGCATACAAAGACCGACCGTCACTTTGAACTCACTGATCAGCACTTCGTACGTGCTGGCACTCATCTCGACAAACTGAATGTCAACTCCAGGCAAAGTGCGTCTCAGTTCCGGGACCAACCTGGGGAGCACTGCATAGCCCAGCGCGAACATATAACCCACGGTCAAGCGACCGCGGCGTCCCGCAGCCACCGCACGCGCTGCTTCAAAGCCGTCGTGCGCAAGCGCAAGCGCTTCCTTCGCGCGCGAATAAAGGGCGCCGCCCGCATCGGTGAGTTCCATCCCCCTGGACCCTCGACGGAAGAGCGCGGTTCCCAGCTGTGCCTCGAGATTGTGGATATGCACCGAAAGGGGCGGTTGCGCCATGTGGAGCTGCATCGCGGCCTTGCCCACGCTGCGGGCATCCGCAACGGCAACGAAATAGCGCAGGTGCTTCAGGTCCATGAAGTCATATTAAACGCGTATGGGATTGTCGTAAATCGGTATTAGACGGATGAATTCCGAAGTGCAAAGCTTGCGCCGTGAAACATCAAATAAACAAAGCCATAAATGGGTGACGACCTGTGCCAGATGCCTGCAACCGTTCTGCGTCAGAAAATCGCGCAGCGGGAGGTGTCGCCTGTCGAAGTGACGCAGGCGGTCCTTGATCGCGCCCATCGGCTTCAACCGGTGCTTAACTGCTTCATCACCATCTGCGCGGACGAGGCAATGCAGGAAGCGCGCACCGCCGAGCAAGCTCTGATGCGGAATGAACCGCTCGGTCTTCTCCATGGAATACCCTACACATGCAAGGATCTGGTCAACACCCGCGGCGTTCGCACGACGTTCGGCTCCCTGATTTTTGAAAACAATGTTCCCGCGGAAGACGCGGAAGCCGTGGCGCGTCTGCGTCGGCAAGGCGCCATCCTCATCGGAAAAACAACGACATCCGAGTTCGGTGCCAAATGCCTGACCGATGCCCCCCTCTTCGGCCGTACCCGCAATGCCTGGCGCGCCGATCGTTCCAGCGGAGGATCCAGCGGCGGCGCGGCCGTGGCTGTGGCGGCGGGAATTGCACCGATGGGCATCGCCACCGACGGCGGTGGGTCAACCCGGATTCCCGCCGCATGCAACGGTGTTGTAGGCCTCAAGCAAAGCATTGGAGTCGTTCCTCACTCGCAGACCGAAGATGTCTTCGGAAATCTCACGTATGTCACACCAATGACGCGCACGGTAGCAGACACCGCCTTGATGCTCCAGGCCATGGCCGGACCGGCGGCGGTCGACCCCTGGTCTATTGGCTTACCCGTGCCGGACTACTGCAAGGCAGCCACGACAGGCGGGGACTTGCATGGCAAACGCATCATGTTCTGCCTGGCACCTCAAGGCCGGCCTGTTTCAAGCGAGGTCGCGCGTGCGTTTGAGGATGCGCTCGCCCATCTGAAATCAATGGGGGCAGAGTTGTGCGCGATGCCCGTTACCACCGACTTTGACATCGAGCCTCTCTGGCGCACCATCAACCACACGGTATGGGTAACGCGGTTTGGCGAGTGGGCGCGCGAACGTCCGCACGACCTCAGCCCTTCTCTCCTCCAACAGCTTGAGCTGGCCAAGCATGTCACAGGGGTCGAGTATCAGCGGGCGATGTTCGATCGAACCCGCCTGTTCAGGCATGTCCAGGGGCTGCTGCAGGAGAACGACTTCCTCGCCATGCCCACGTTGTCACGTACGGCCGTGGCCATCGACCAGGATCTCTTCAGCACGCTGGACATTGACGGCCAGCGCTACCCGGAGGTCCGTGCGAACTGGTTTCCCTGGACGATGCCGTTCAATCTCAGTGGGCATCCTGCCATCACACTTCCCTGCGGCTTCGATGTGGATGGACTTCCCATCGGTGTGCAACTGGTTGGTCGGTTCAGGGGCGAGGCGGACCTGCTTCACGCCGCATCGCTGCTTGAAGCATCACAGGGATTATTGTTGCGCCGACCCAATGTGACTTGACTTAACCTGGGGTAAATCATGAACATACTGAACCGCGGATTTTCCAAGTGGGCATTTGTCCTCACAATTTTCAGCGGAGCTCTGGCTGGCGTTCACGCTCAGTCGAACCCGCCGGTCGGAGCTCCAACTGAGCCCTTGAGGCTGGTTGTCGGGTTCGCACCGGGAGGCGCTCTCGACGCTTTGGCCAGGGCTATGGCCGAGCAGCTACGGAAGTCCACCGGACAAACTGTTTTGGTCGACAATCGGCCAGGCGCATCGACCCGCCTGGCCATCGACTACGTCAAGCGGGCACCTCCCGATGGCAATACGGTGCTCCTTGCATCCTCGGCGCCGTTCGTCATCTTTCCGATGACATACAAACGCGTGAACTATGACGTGGAGCGGGACTTCGCTCCGGTGGCGCATCTGGTGGAATTCCCCAGCGTCATTTCAACGAGCACCACGCAGCCTTTCAAGACACTGCCCCAGTATGTCGAATGGCTCCGGCGCCACCCGAAAGATGGGTGGGTTGGACTCACCTCCCTGGGGGGTGGTCTGCACTTCTCTGTCCTTGCAATGTCCAAGGAAGTCGGTGTTCCCATGGAGCCTATTCCGTACAAGGGAGGTGCGCCTCTCGTAACGGACATCATCAGCGGGCAAGTTCCCATCGGCACAGATGCGTTGGCCAGCCAACTGGAACTTCATCGCGGTGGCAAGGTGCGTATCCTCGCGGTCTCCGGAACGCGGCGCAATAGATTGTTGCCCGATGTCCCCACAGTGAAGGAAGCAGGCATCAACGGTTTCGATCACGCCTCCTTTTCTTACAGCGCTTATGTGCCTGCGAGTACTCCGCCCGCTGTCATCAAACGACTCGAACGCGCGCTGGTCGATGCCGTGAAAGAGCGCCGGGTGTATGCACAGCTCATGAGCTTGGGCCTCGAGCCCACAGGGCTGGACGGCGCAACAGTCAGGAAGCAACTGCGCGCCGAGCTGGCTTTCTGGCGGCCCATCGTCCAAGCCTCGGGATTCAAAAGCGAGGAGTGAAGCGAGGACTCTCTAGGCGCTTCAGGCGAGCCAAGTCGATGCCTTTGCGAAATTGCAGGTAGCTGGTGTAGCCCTTGGGTGGGTGGGCGTGCTGCTGTGGATACTGGTCTCACCTGGTTTCGCCTGTGTCTCGGCGTAGCCCAGCCGCACAGGATTACCGCGGACATAGGGAAAACCACAGGACGCAGGGTCATCGCGTCCGCGGCCCAGGGCTCCCGCCCCCCTTTTTCCACTGGGGAGTCTGGCATTCGTGCCATTCCGGAATCAATACACGCCATCGATGTCATTGGACCAGGCAGCGGAAGGCTTCTATTCTCCGGTCGCAAGGCAAATCGCCTGGACGAAAGGATTCCCATGGAAGTCATACGATCAAAAGAGTTCACCGCAGCCAAGGCCTGGGGCGCACGTGATATCGCCAACATGAACGGGATCACAACGCGCCTGCATTGGACAGACCAGCCCTACCAGTGGCACGTCAATGACGGCGAAGAAGTATTTGTGGTCCTCGACGGCAGGGTAGAAATGCACTACCGCGACTCTGATGGCGCCGGGTTAACCATTCTGGAAGTTGGAGACATCTTCTTTGCAGACGTGGGGACCGTTCACGTTGCAAAACCCATTGGCGCGGCGCGCATACTGGTCGTTGAGACCCAGGGTAGTGTTTAGCGTCAGGACTGGCGCACTCATCCCCCTCCATTCCTCATATTGTTGAATTCCGCTGAAGTCTGACCCAAGGGGGATGCGGACAAAAACTTGGACTACCAGGAAGTAGTTCATATATTCGTACGAAGACAGGATTCGGGCGATTGAGTTCTACCTCAATCTCGGCAAACGCGTCAGACCAACCATCGCCTACATCCGCTGGTTCAACGAGAAGCGGATCAAGATTTCTCTTGGCTCTCTTAGTCTCATCGAATACCGAGAGAGTCTTGGACTTACGGGATAAAACCGGTCCAAGTACTTGTCCGCACCCCCAGTCCTTCTATCAAATCTTGACTCACACTTTCTTTACGACATCCTCATGAGCGGCGAGGCAGGTGCCTTGATCGATGCCAGCACCCGATCGACCATCACGCCCGCCTGACCCAGGTTGTTCATCGGATCACAGAACGAGGCCAGCTGTTCGCGCGTCACATGCTTCTTGATTTCCGGGTGCTCCGCCAGCAACTCGATCAGCGGGCGCTTTTGCTTGAGCGCATCGCGACAGATGTCATAGACCAGGTCGTGCGCATACTCGCGCCCGATGTAGGGACCGAGGCCCATCATCACGGCCTCCGACATCACAAGGCCGTGGGTCATGTCGATGTTGCGGCGCATCTGCGCGGCATCGACTTCCAGGCCCGCGAGGATGAACTTCGTCTGCTTGAGCGCGCCCGAGATCAGGCAGAAGATCTCGGGCATTGCCACCCATTCGATTTCCCATGGGCCCGTGGAGCGTTCATGGTCGGCGACCATCGCGTCCATCAACGATGCGGCCAGCTGGCGTACCACCGAGATGTTGGCGTGGATGTAGAGGCAGGAGATCGGGTTGCGCTTTTGCGGCATGGTTGACGAGGAACCGCGACCGGGCGCAAAAGGCTCGAACACTTCCGCGACTTCGGTCTGCATCAGCAGCTTCACGTCCATCGCGATCTTGCCGAGCGATCCACCGACGATGCCGAGGAAGGCGCCAACTTCAGCGAAGTTGTCGCGCACGGTGTGCCACGAAATCAGCGGCTGCCCGAGTCCGAGCTCCTTCATGAGGCCTGCCTGGGTTTCCATCGCACCTTTTTCAAGCGAGGACAGCGTGCCCGACGCGCCGCCGAACTCACCGACCAGCACCCGCGGCTTGAGTTGCGTGAGGCGCTCGCGGTGGCGCTCAATGCCCGCGAGGATGCTGGCCATCTTGTAGCCGAAGGTGATGGGCGTCGCCTGCTGCAGGTTGCTGCGGCCGATGATTGGGGTATCGCGGTGGTCGCGCGCCAGTTTGGCGAGCGAGGCCGAGATGTCCGCGAGGTCGGCCTCGACCAGTGCGAGGCCCTCTCGTATCTGCAACACGGCGGCCGTGTCCGTGATGTCCTGCGTGGTGGCGCCCCAATGGCAGTATTCGCCAAGGCCGTCCTTGCAATGCGCGTTGATCTGGTTGACCACGGCGATGATCGGGTAGCCGATCTGCTCGGTCTTGGCCTTGAGCTTGGCCCAGTCAATCTGGCTGGGCTCGCAGTTCTTCACGATCTCTTCGGCCGCTTCTTTGGGAATGATGCCGAGGGAACCCTGAACCTTGGCGAGCGCGCGCTCGATGTCCAGGTATTTGGCGGTGCGGTTCTCGTCCGACCAGACCTGCCGCATGGTGGCATCGCTGAACATGTCGCCGAAAATTTTTGAGTCGATGATGGTTGCGGACATAGGTTCTCCGTTGGGTTATGTGTCTTGTAAAAAATCAGGGGTTGCGTGCGGCCAGAGCCACGATGCGCTCGGCTTTGAGCACAACCGGGCGATCGACCATCTTCCCGTCAAGCTGGATGGCGCCGCCGCCGGCTGCGCGCGAGGCGCTCAGGATGCGTTGTGCCCAGGCCTGTTCTTCAGCACCGGGTCGTAGCGCGCGGTGTACGGCGGCAACCTGCACGGGGTGGATACACATCTTGGCGCCAAAGCCGAGGCAGCGTGCCTGCGCCATGTCGGCGGCAACGCGGTCCGCATCGATGTCGGGCGTGACGCCAGCCACGGGCGAGGGCAGGCCTGTGGCACGTGAGGCAATGGCCAGCTGAATCGCGGCGTGCTGCAGCGCCGGGCTGTCGGCAGGAATGTCGAGATCGGCCATGTAGTCGAGCGAGCCGAAAGCCAGCCGTGCGATGCCCGGTGCGGTAGCAAGGTCGGGGGCAGCCAGCAGGCCACGCGCTGTTTCGATCAGCGGCAACACCGTTGCGCCCGAACTGAGCGAGCCGAGAACGTCAGCCACCTGCCATTTGTTTTCGTATTTGGGAAGCATGACGCAGACGGCCTGCACCTGCCGCAGGAGCTGCAGATCGTCCGTGTACCAATCCGTGCTCGCGTCGTTGATACGGATCACCAGCTTGCCGAGAACCTCTTCACCCGCGAAGGGCATCCACGCCGCGATGGCCTCGCGCGCAACAGCCTTGTCAGAGGACGAGACCGCGTCTTCCAGATCGATGATGACGCGGTCCGCACCGGAGGCCAATGCCTTCACGAAACGCTCAGGCCGGTGGCCAGGCACGAACAGGTAGCTCAGCGGCACGAGCGGCATGCTCATACCGCGCCTTCCGCTCGCAATTGAGCTATCTGTTCGATGCCGTAGCCAAAGTGGCTCAGGATCGCGTCGGTGTGTTGACCCAGCGCGGGCACGGCGCCCATGCGTGGGGCACCGTGTTGCCAGGAACCGGGCGGCAACATGGCGGGCACGGCGCCCGCCGGTGTATCGATTTCACGCCAGCGTCCGCGGGCTTCGAGTTGCGGATGTTTCCACAGCTCGCTCATGGTGTTGACCTGGGCGTTAGCGATGCCGGCGGCTTCCAGCCGCTCGACGACTTGCGCGGCGGTCAGGGTGCTGAAGGTTTCGACGATGAGCGACGAGAGCTCGCCGCGGGCTTCGCTGCGCTGTGCATTACCGGCGAACCGTGGGTCGCTGGCGAGCGCGGGTTGCAGCAGCACTTTTTCGCAGAACAGCTTCCACTCGCGTTCGTTCTGCAGGCCCATCATCACAGTTTTGCCGTCACCGGCCAGAAACGGCCCGTAGGGGTAAATGGTCGCGTGGCTGGCACCCGTGCGCTGGGGCGGTGCCGCGCCTTCGAAGGCGTAGTAAAGCGGGTAGCTCATCCACTCCGACAGTGACTCGAGCATCGAGATGTCGATGCGCTGCCCTTCGCCGGTCTGCTGGCGGTGCATGAGCGCCCCCAGGATGTTGGTGTACGCATACATGCCGGCGGCAATGTCGGCGATCGACGGGCCGGCCTTGGACGGTGTGTCGGGTGTGCCGGTCACCGAGACGAAACCGGCCTCGCTCTGGATCAGCAGGTCATAGGCCTTTTTATCGCGGTAAGGGCCGTTGTCGCCATACCCCGAGATGTCGCACACGATGATGCCGGGCTTGCGCCTGGACAAGGCTTCGTACGACAGGCCGAGCCGCGCGGCGGCACCCGGCGCTAGGTTTTGCACCACGACATCGGCCTCTTCAATGATCAGGCGCATGAGGATTTTCTGCGCCTCCTCGTGCTTGACGTCCAGTGTCAGGCTTTCCTTGGAGCGGTTTGTCCAGACGAAATGCGACGCCAGGCCTCGCACGCGGCTGTCGTAGGCCCGCGCGAAATCGCCCACACCGGGCCGCTCGACCTTGATGACGCGCGCACCCATGTCGGCCAGTTGCCGGGTGGCGAAGGGCGCCGCGATGGCGTGTTCGAGCGTGACAACGGTGATGCCCTTGAGTGGTTGCATGATATTTCCTCAGCCCAGCGTGGCGGTGGCATCCATCGTGAGCCAGCCTTCGTGGTCACGTCCCCACAAACGCACACTCTTGCCGTCGGCTGAAGGCTGCCCGTGGATAGAGAACGGGTTGACGTCGAACGTGGGCCGGACCGCCTTGAACTCGAATTTGCGCACCGCGGCGTCGGGCATATGCCGGCGCAACAGGTCCATGAGCAGCGTAGCGATCAGCGGGCCGTGCACGATAAGGCCCGGGTAACCCTCGACCTCGGTGACGTACTTGCGGTCGTAGTGGATGCGGTGCCCATTGAACGTGAGGGCCGAGTAGCGGAACAACAGTACATCGTCGGCGACGATGCGGCGTTCCCAGGCGAATGCAGCCGGTGCGGCCTGCGGCGGCGGGGCTACGTCGTCGGGCGTCGGTGCTGCACGGTAAACGATGTTGTGGTGCTCGGTCAACGCGACATCCGCAGAGCCGTTGCGCCGCAATTCGTGACGCACTTTCACGAAAACCAGACTACCGGTACGGCCGGTTTTTTCCTTCACGTCAACGATGGTCGAGGTCCGCGCGAGTGCATCGCCGACGCGCAGCGGTTCGTGGAACTCGAAGTCGCTGCCGGCCCACATCCGGCGTGGCAGCGCAACGGGTGGCAGAAAGCCACCACGCCGCGCGTGGCCGTCCGGGCCGATCTCCGATTGGGCATGGATCGGCAGGAAATACAGCCAGTGCCAGAGGTAGGGCAACGGAGTACCCGGCGCGGGACGCGCGGTGTCCGGGCGATCGAGCGTAGCCGAGAGTGCTGCGTATGGCGTGGCGGTTGCAATATCTTCCAGCGTCTCGCTGCGGCCTATCCAGTCCTGCAAATTCATGGCGATGTTCATTCCGTGGAAAATTACTCGACCTTGATCTTGGCGGCCGACACAACTGCCTTCCAGCGGATCACTTCTTTTTGCACCAGGGTTTTGAGCTGCTCAGGCGTTCCGGTTTCCACTTCGGCGCCTTGGTCCTCGATGCGTTTTTGCACACCCTTGTCGGCCAGCACGGCGTTCATCTCGGTATTGAGCCGGGCGACCACGGCCTTTGGCGTCTTCGCGGGCGCGAACATCGCGTACCACTGCGACATGCTGACATTGGGGATGCCCTGCTCGGCCAGCGTCGCAACATCGGGCAAGACGGGAGAGCGCTTGTCGCCGGCGATGCCGAGCGCCTTGAGCTTACCGCCCTTGATCTGCGGGTAGGCGGTGAACAGGCTGGGGAACATGTACTGCGTGCTACCGGCGATCGTGTCGAGCACGGCGGGCGCCGAACCCTTGTACGGAACGCTGATCACGTCCACGCCAGCCGACAGCTTGAACAACTCGCCCGCGATATGCGGCGCCGTGCCGTTGCCGGCCGTTGCGTAGCTGTAGGTGCCGGGCTTGGCCTTCAGGTAGTTGACCAGTTCTTTGGCGGTGTTCACGGGAACGGCTTTGTTGGCCACCAACACGGTGGGCGACGCGGCCACCATGCCGATGGGCTCGAAATCGGTGACGGGGTCGTACTTCAGTTTCTGTAGCGCCGGGTTGATGCCGTGCGTGGCGATGTAGCCGAACATGATGGTGTAGCCGTCCGGCGCCGCACGCACAACAAAGTCGCTGGCGATGGCACCGTTGGCGCCGGCCTTGTTCTCGACGATGACCGGCTGACCGAGTTTGGCGCTCAGGCCTTGGGCAATGATGCGCGCCATGGCGTCGTTGGCGCCGCCTGCGGCGGTCGGCACAACAATGGTGACCGGTTTGGCCGGCCAGGCCTGGGTGAGCGCCTGGCCGGGCACGGACAGGGACAGGCCGGCGCCGAGCGCCAGGGCGAGAGAAGCGCTAAAGGGATGATTGATTCTCATGAAAATTGTCTCCTTCGTTTTTGTCACAGCTGCATCATCGGCGTGGGGACGAGTTCCGTGAAGTGCAATTTTTGCTAGTATTGGTGCATGGCACGCATCAATTTCGATTTACAGCAGCTCGAAGCCTTCGTGGCGGTGGCTGAGCGCGGGAGCTTTCGCGCGGCAGCAGACCACATTCACCTCTCCCCACCTGCCTTGAGCCGGCGCATCGACAAGCTCGAAACCATCCTGGGCGCCCGCCTCTTCAACCGCACCACGCGTGACGTCGAACTGACGGCTCTCGGGCAGGTTTTTCTTGATCGCGCACGTGCCGCGCTGGACGACCTCGAGTCCGCTATGCTCGGAATCACCGACATCGCCGGCAGCCGCACTGGCCGGGTCACGGTGGCCTGTGTGCCTTCCGCAGCAATCCACTTTCTGCCCTCGGTCGTGAGCTCGTTCGCGGAGCGTTACCCACTGATCCGCGTCCGTGTGATCGACGAAGCCGCCGGTACGGTGATGGCCACTGTGGTGTCGGGCGAGTCGGATTTCGGCATCACCTTCATGGGCAACCAGGTACCCGGCGTGGACTTCGAGCCGATTCACTCCGATCCGTTCGTGGTGGCGATGCCGCGTCGCCACGCACTCGCCGGCCGCAAGACGCTGTCGTGGAAAAACCTGGAAGCCGAGCGCCTGATCGCGGTCGCGCGCACCAGCGGTAACCGGCAATTGCTGGACGACGCGTTGGCCAAGGCGGGTGTCAATCCTTCTTACCGTCTCGAGGTGAGCCACATTGCAACGCTGCTCGGCATGGTCGACGCGGGCCTCGGGCTAGCTGCCGTACCGCGCCTGGCCTTGCCGAAACAACATCCGTCGATAGTCGGCGTCGCGCTCACTGCGCCCGCGGTGTCACGTGTACTGGGCCTTGCCACTTTGCGTGGCACGACCCTGCGCGCGCCGGCGAAGATGTTCCACGACTACCTGCATACAGCTTTGAAGGACAGGCGCTAGCGTGGGAGGTCGGCCCAAGCGGCGCTAGGACCGCAACTGAGATCGCAGTCGTGCCCTTCCAGGTGGATAGGGCTGTGTTTACGACTTTAATAGCCTGTTTACGACTTTAATTGCGCGGAATAACACGCTAACGCGCACCGCGACCGTCATTCGACAGTCACGCTCTTTGCAAGATTGCGAGGTTTGTGTGGTCACCTAACTTGCTTCGCAAGTGAGTGCCCACCAAACCGCGACGCGTGCAAGGCACGCTGACCGTCATTCGACAGTCACTGACTTCGCCAGGTTTCGCGGTTTGTCAACATCCGTCCCGCGCGCCACAGCGGTGTGATACGCCAGCAACTGCAGCGGAACCACATGCAGCAGCGGGCTCAGCGCGCCGTAATGTTCAGGCATACGGATGACGTGGAGGCCTTCGCCGCTTTCGATTTTTGTGTCGGCGTCGGCCAGCACATAAAGTACGCCGCCGCGGGCGCGCACTTCCTGCATGTTGCTTTTGAGCTTTTCGAGCAGGGCGTCGTTGGGCGCCACTGTGACGACAGGCATTTCACTGGTGACAAGGGCCAGGGGGCCGTGCTTGAGTTCGCCGGCGGGGTAGGCTTCGGCGTGGATGTAGCTGATCTCTTTGAGCTTGAGCGCACCTTCAAGCGCAATCGGGTAATGCAGGCCGCGACCCAGGAACAACGCGTTCTCCATCTTTGCAAAGTCTTCGGCCCAGCTGATGACTTGCGGCTCCAGCGCCAGCACGGCTTGCAGGGCTGCGGGCAGGTGGCGCATGGCTTTGAGGTGACCGGCTTCTTCTTCCTCACTGAGTTTGCCCTTGCTTTGGGCCAGCGCGAGTGTCAGCAAAAACAGACCGGCGAGCTGTGTTGTGAATGCCTTGGTAGATGCCACACCGATCTCGACGCCGGCGCGGGTGATGTAGGCCAGCTTGCACTCACGCACCATGGCCGAGGTGGACACGTTGCAGATAGTCAAGGTGTGCTTCATGCCTAGCGACTGGGCGTGTCGCAGCGCGGCAAGCGTGTCGGCGGTTTCACCGCTTTGGGTGATGGTGACAACCAGTGTTTTGGGGTTGGGCACTGAAGTGCGATAACGGTATTCGCTGGCCACTTCCACCTGGGTCGGGATGCCGGCAATCGATTCAAGCCAGTACTTGGCCGCGCAGCCACTGTAGTAGCTGGTGCCGCAAGCCAGGATAAGCACGGAATCAATGTCCTTGAATACGCGGTACGCATCGTCGCCGAACAGTTCCGGAACGATCCCTTCAACACCTTCGAGCGTGTCGGCAATGGCGCGCGGCTGCTCGAAAATTTCCTTTTGCATGTAGTGGCGGTAAGGGCCTAGTTCGGCCGCGCCGCTGTGGGCATGGACGGTTTTGACAGCGCGCTGCACGGCCTTGTGGTCCCGATCGATGACCCAGTATTTACCAAGCTGGATATCCACCAGATCGCCCTCTTCGAGATAAAGGATCTGGTCGGTCACGCCGGCCAGCGCCATCGCGTCGCTGGCGAGGAAGTTTTCACCGCCCTCTTTGCCCACTCCGAGAATCAGCGGCGACCCGGCCCGCGCGCCCACCACACGGTGTGGTTCGTCCTTGCAGAATGCGGCAATCGCATAGGCACCGTGCAACTGACGGGTGGCAGCTTTCAGGGCTTCGAACAGGTCACCGTCATACAGGCTGTCCATGAGGTGCACGATGACTTCGGTGTCGGTCTGGCTGGTAAACACGTAACCCTTGGCCTGCAGCGCAAGACGTAATTCGTCATGGTTTTCGATGATGCCGTTGTGCACCAGTGCCACCTTGCCTGCCTTGTGAACGGCGTCCCCGGTACCGTGGCTGAAGTGCGGATGGGCGTTGTGCACTGCCGGCGCACCGTGGGTGGCCCAACGGGTGTGGGCAATGCCGGTGCCGCTTTCCAGTTTGTCAGCGCTCACCTGTTCCATGAGCTCAGCTACGCGGGAAGTGCTGCGCGCCCTTTTCAGGCCGTCCGCATACACCGCGACGCCACAAGAGTCGTAGCCGCGGTATTCCAGCCGCTGCAAACCTTGCACAAGGATGGGAACAATATTTCGCGTCGAAACTGACGCAACGATGCCGCACATGGAAGTCTCCTGAAGAACAATGCGGTGATGCTACGTACTTGTTATTTTGTTATGTGATTGATTTTTATCTATTATTGAAATTAAATTTCATCAATAATGCATACTGGAATCTGATTTCATTTATATTCATTTAGTGGAACAATTAACCATTGATGAGATTGATCTCAAGCTGCTGGGGAGCTTGCAAACCGATGCCTCGCTAAGCAATCAGGCGTTGGCCGAGCGCGTGCACATATCGCCGCCCACCTGCCTGCGCCGCGTCAAGCGCCTGCGCGATGCCGGGCTGGTGGAGCGTGAAATTGCATTACTCAGCCCCGACAAGCTGGCAGCCCTCACCGGGCACGGGCTGACGGCGATTGCCGAAATCACGCTGGACCGCCAAGGCACCGAACAACAGGAGGCGTTTGAGGCACGCGTGGTGCAAGACGAAGCGGTGCAGCAGTGCTACCGCGTCTCACCGGGGCCGGACTTCGTGATGGTGGTGCATGTGCGCGACATGCCGGGCTACCTGGCACTGGCACAGCGGCTGTTTACCGGCGACGCCAATGTGCGTAACGTCAAGGCGTTTTTCAGCGTCAAGCGCTCGAAATTTGAGCCGAAACTGCTGTTAGCCCAATAAATACGGGCGTTAATAGCTACTGAATTTATAGCACTCACAAACATCTTCCAACAGACATCAACCTGCTCGAGGCGGCCCGATGCCTGTGCCGGAAAGTTTGCTGGCGGATGCACTGCAAATACGCGGCCGGCACCACCGGTTGAGAGGTGGTCCGGCCAGCGTGCCTTGACGCTGGTCTATTTGCGCAATGCTGGTGATTCGCCGAGCGCCTTGATCAGCTTGACCAGGGCATCATTGGACGCGCGCACCGCAGCCAGGGAGAAATTGCTCTTGAACTCCCCAAACGTCGCAGCACCTTCGCCGCTCACACGTATCGTCTCAACCGGCTTGCCGTTCGCATCAACGATGGCACACACCAGCCTGACGGTGAATTGGGTCGGCGGCCAGGTAAAAGCACCGTCGGAGGACGAGTTGGTGGTGATTTCGGGCGTAATCAACAAGGAAATGCCGTCGGCCTGCAGCGCCGCTGCGTCCTTGGGGTTCTGCACCTTGCTCACACCGGTGAAAGCCTCGGACAGGGCTTTGTAAAACCCGGGCTCAATGTCGCGGTAGGGGAAGTAGCGCACCTTGTCGCCACCGCCACCGGGCGTTGTCACTTCAACCGCGCGTAGCACGTCGGGCATGTGATAGCCCACTTTTTTATTGATGGGCTTCACTCCGGCGGGTGCGGCAACGACGGCAAGATCAGGATTCATCGTGATGGGGTGCGCACAGCCGAACAAAAACACGCAGGCCATCAAGGAAAAAACAAGGCTCATTAAACGGTTCATGATTGATTCCTCCTCGCCTAGTTGCGAATGGCTTTGACAAAATCCGGATCGGTCACCAGCGAGGACACCAGCGCCTGAACCATCAGTGGATAGTTATTTGCGGCAAGGGGAATAGCCACCGCACCTGCAAAGGAGCTTTCCCATTTGCGTTCTATCCGTTTGATCTTGTCAAACAGCACCTTGCCATTGGCCTTCACCAGAAAACGCGCCTCGATCTGCCCGGTATTGATGCTGATGTTGCCTGCATCGATGTTGTTCTTGAGCAGGGTTCCGCTGATTTCAATGGCAGATTGCGGGTTGTACAGCTTTGCCAACTCGAGTTCCTGCCGCAGTGCTGCAGCAATGTAGTCGCCATAGTTTTTTCCCACAGGGGAAATCATGGTGTTGGCACGCAGGGTCATGGAATTCCCCCCTGGTATGCCCGCCGCCACATCAATGACGCCCGTCTTGACGGTCGTGGTACCGCCAATTTTCTTGAGCACCTCAACGTTATCGATGGACGGCGCATAGTTGGGCGCCGGCCCGGCACATCCGGCAAGAATGGTCAACGTGGCGATGCCCGCACACAAGGCTGCACGCCTGATTGTCTGAATCATGGAAAGGTTCCTCCGTATTTTTGAAAGCGGCATGGCCCGATGCAGCCAATACCGTTACGAATGCTAACGCTGTATTTCCAATTGAAACAAGCCGGAAAAACACCCATGTCGCCCGAAGGCAACCGTTAGCGGGATTTTTTTGCCGGTCGCTTCCAGTCAGACAGGCTGACCTGCTTACCGCGCGCCACGCTCAGGGTGCCGGGTGCCGTGTTCTTGGTAATCGTCGAGCCGGCTCCAACCGTGCTGCCCTCGCCTATCGTCACCGGCGCCACCAGCACGCAGTTGCTGCCGATGTGCACGTCAGCCTCAATCACCGTGCGGTGTTTGTTGGCACCATCGTAGTTGGCGGTGATGCTGCCGGCGCCGTAGTTGACACGTTCGCCCACGGTGGCGTCGCCCAGGTAAGCCAGGTGGTTGGCCTTGGCGCCCTTGGCGAGCGTGGCGTTTTTCACTTCAACAAAATTGCCGATGTGCACCTCGGCGCCCAGCTGCGCCCCGGGCCGCAAGCGCGCAAATGGCCCCACCAGGGCGCCCTCGCCGACCTGCACGCCAAGTTTTTCGCCATCGATATGGGTAAAGGGGTGAATCACCGCGCCGGCTGCAATCTGGCAATTGGCAATCACGCAATTGGCGCCTATGCGCACGCCGTCAGCCAGTCTGACCTGACCTTCAAACAGGCAGTTCACGTCAATTTCCACGTCCTGGCCGCAGCCCAGCGCGCCGCGCACGTCGAAGCGCGCAGGATCGGCCAGCCGCACGCCCTGCTCCATGAGCGCTGTGGCCCGGCGCAACTGGTACACACGCTCCAGCTCAGCCAGCTGCACCGGGCTGTTGACGCCGGCCACCTGCGCGGCATCGAGAATCTGATGCGCCACCACGGCTATGCCGTCGGCCACAGCAAACTTCACGATGTCGGTCAGGTAGTACTCTTTCTGGGCATTTTTGTTGTCCAGTCGCCCCAGCCAGCTGCGCAACAGGCGGGTGGGCACTGCCATGATGCCGCTGTAGATTTCACGGATCTCGCGTTGTGCGTCGCTGGCATCCTTGTGCTCCACGATGGCCCTTACCTGCGCAGAAGACTCCGCTCCGGCCCGAACAATGCGGCCGTAACCCGTCGGGTCAGCCATGTTCAGCGTGAGCAGAGCCAGCCGCTGGCCATCGCACTGCGCCAGCAGGGCCTGCAAAGTGGCAACTTCGGTCAGCGGCACGTCGCCCGACAGCACCAGCGTGACACCGTCGTCGGCAAGCAGCGGCAGCGCCTGCTGCACCGCATGGCCGGTGCCGAGCTGCGGCTCCTGGCGGGCGAACTTCAGGTCGAGTTTTGAATCCGACAACGGTGTAGCTTGCGTAAACCGGGTGCAGGCGGCTTCGACGGTTTCTGCGCCATGCCCCGTGATAATGACCGCCTTGCGCGCTGACACGGACGCGGCGCATTCGATGACATGCGCCAGCAAAGCCTTTCCGCCCAAACGGTGCAACACTTTGGGTAAGCTGCTTTTCATCCGCGTGCCTTTGCCCGCGGCCATGATCACAACATCGACTGGAACTGGAATCGCCATGGAATTTCCTGTGAATTTTCGGTTTTCAAGGCCACCCCTGCCCGCGGCGGGACAGGGTCGCATTGTGCTGATTATCGGTGTGCTGCTAGCGGCCGCAGCCTTGCAAGCCTGCAGCGCCGTGAAAATCGCCTACGGCCAGGCCACAGAGCTGGCGTACTGGCAACTCGATGGGTATTTTGACTTCAATGCCGCCCAGCGTCCCAAAGTGCGGGACGAGCTGGCGCGCATTCACCTATGGCACCGGCAAACCCAGCTACCGGCCTATATCAAGACCCTGGAAAAATGGCAGCCCCTCCTGACGCACGATATGGATGAAGCACAGGCCTGCAGCATTTTTGATGAGATACGCAGCAGGCTGCAGGCCATCTCTGACCACGCAACTCCCGTTGCAGGTGCGCTGGTCACCACGCTGGAGACGGAGCAGCTCGAAGCATTGAAGCGCAAATTTTCAAAACTCAATGTTGAGTATCGCGACGATTTTCTTGACGGCAAGCCGGCTGCGCTGATCGAAAAGCGCCTGAAAAAAGCAGTGAGCCGCGCGGAGATGTTGTACGGCTCGCTCGAGCACGCGCAGCGGGATGTATTGAAGGAGCGCATCACGCGATCTGTGTTCGATGCGCGCATATCCCTTGCGGAACACCAGCGGCGTCAACGCGACGCCCTGCAAAGCCTTTCACCCCTGATTGCCGGCCAGTCAACCCCGAATCAGGCCCATCTGGTGATTCAGGGCTATTTCGAGAGAGTGGCGAATTCACCGGACCTGGTGTACCGCCGCTATCAGGACAACCTGACCCGCGACAGTTGCAAAACTTTCGCGGCGCTGCATAACAGCACCACCGCTGCGCAGCGCGCCCACGCGGTTAAAACGCTTCAGAGGTATGCCCAGGATTTCGCCATCCTGGCGGCACGGCGTTAGTGTCCTGCCCCGGAAATAAAGTCGATATGAAATTTCATCACCTTATTTCCGGGACACGACACTAAGAGCCGCGCGCCTTGGAATGAGACTTGCCTTCCCGTTCGGCCTGCACCAGTTGGCGGGCCTCAGCCTCATTGACAGGTTGAGCTGCTCGGGCATCTGAAGCCACATCCGCATCTTCGAGATATTTGTTGATGCTCTTCTGGTAGCTACGCGTGCCTTCGTAACTACCTTCGCCGATCTGCGCTTTGAAAACGCCAGACCGCTTTGCATCTGCGTCGAGCGTTGAGGAAATAGTTTTCCGCGTCATTGATGCTCTTCGGTTTGTTGATGGCCAGGAGAATACTGGCGCATCACATGACCATCGTCGCCTGCCTGGCGAACACGCCTTGACTGCAACTCACCCGAGCCGCTGCTTTGCTGTTGCTGCCTGTCGACGGGGCGTTGCGGCTGTTGTTGCAGCTGGCGCAGATGAGGGCTGATGTTGCTGTCCATGAAAAACTCCTGATGGGGCAGCCCAAACATTCACGGCCACGCAGGGACAAAGAGGTTCAGCATAAAACCCCATCAAGGCACGCGTGTCAGCCGCCCCACCCGCCTCCTGTCAGACTTGTCCTACAGATCATCCAAGCCAGCAGAAAGCATCCGTCGACTGGAGGTCAGGCTTGCAACGCAGCCCACATCTCTTTGTCACGCTCCGCCGTCCAGATGCGCGGCGAGCCCTTTTTCGACCTGCGAGGGGCCCCGCTTGCGGGGATCGAAGCGAAAAAGGGTGAGGTGAAATCCGCGCTGCTCGCGCTTTGAGATCAGGCTTGCAGTGCAGCCCACATTTCTTTGTCGCGTTCGGCCGTCCAAATGCGCGGATTCTTGATTCCGCTGGCCTCGTCAAAGGCGCGGCTCACGTCAAACGGCAGGCAATGCTCGTAGATAAAGACCTGCCCAAAGACGGGATCCATGCTTTTGCGGGTGTGGGCCATCGCAGCCTTGAGATCCATCTTCGCGGCGGCTGCTTCCTTGCCGCAGCGGAACAGTGTCTCGACCCATTGTTTGGTGTAGTCGATGGCCTTGTTCACCTCTGCAACGCCTTTCATGGCTTCACCGCGGCCCGGCACAATCGCCTCGGCCTTGAGGGCACGCAGCGCCTCCAGGGTGGCAGGCCACTCTTCGAGCTGGGCATCGCCGGTGTAAACGCCGGCCTGGTACTCGACCAGGTCACCGGAGAAAAGCACTTTTTCTTCTTCCACCCAGGCAATGGTATCGCCACGCGTGTGGCCATGGCCGGGATGCCAGATCTGCACCTTCACGCCACCAAGATCAACCACCAGCTTGCCGGGCAGTTCGCCTTTGACAGGGTTGCCGCCGGCAATCACCATGGTCGGCCAGGTCAGGCCGGGCACACTTTCGGCATTGCGGAACAGGCGCGGGAAACGCTCCATCTCGCTTTGCATGTCTTCGGCGCCGCGCTCCACAATCAGTTCGTAAGTACCCTGACTGGCAATCACTTCCGTAGCCCCTTGAGCAAGGTAAGCGCTCGCTCCCAGTACGCGCACCGCGTGGTAATGCGTCAACAGCACGTATTTGATGGGTTTGTCGCTGACGGCGCGGATGCGCGCGATCAGGTCCTGCGCCATGGCGGGCGTGGCCGTGGCATCGCTGACCATGATGAATTTGTCGCCGATGATCACGCCAGAGTTCGGGTCACCTTCGGCGGTGTAGGCCCAGCAATGGGCGCTGAGCTGCTCGAACGTGATTTTCTTGTCCGTGAGGTCGGACTGCGAAGCAAAAGCTTTGGACATGGGGGAAGTCTCCGTGGGGTGCGGCCAACGGGCCGGTGTGTCGTGAAATTCTACTATACGTAACTTATTACGAATAGTAAAACGCCGTAAATCCCCGTCCAGGCGGGAGAGGCTGTGAAGATTTCGTAGCGAGCGGGCCGAGGTGGCTTCGAGGAGCGGAGCCGTACAAACGTACGGTGAGCACCGCAGGAGCCAGATCGGGTCGCGCAGTAGAAAGATTGACGGCCTCTCAGGCCAGCCCGCGCTCCAGCATGGCCACCACCTCTTCGGCATAGTCGCGGTAACTCATGGGCCCGTCAGGGCGCATCCAGGTGAAGGTCCAGTTGATCATGCCGAAAAGCATCATGGTCACCGCTGTCTGGTTGGCCGGCGTGATGCGTTTTGGGTAGGCCCGGGTAAGAAACCTTGTCATGGCCGACACCACGTCGCGCTGCCGGTTCAGAATCAGTTCGCGCTGCACTTCCCCGAGAAATTTGGTGTCCCCCAGCAGTGCGCTGTGCCGCGTTGCTGAGCTTTCGTACTGGTCGAGGAAGTTGCGGATCAGCTCATGCAGGGCGGCGCGGTCGTCCAGGTTCTTGCGCTGGGCACTGGCATCTGTCTGGCCAATGATGGCCAGCAGATGCTGGGTGTAGCGGTCCAGCAGATCAAACAGAATGGCTTCCTTGCTGCCGTAGTAGTGGTACAGCCTGGCTTTCGACGTGCCGCAGGCCGCGGCAATGTCGTTCATGCTCGCGGCCACATAGCTACGCTGCGCAAAACACTGGGCAGCCACATCGAGGATGGCTTCGCGCTGGAGTTCGTGGGTGGCGGATTTGGGACGGGCCATGCGGTATTGTGAAGCACACCGGCGCGCAAGCCGGCGTCTGCAAACCCGTTAAAGTTCATGAATGGCCGCTGACCTGTCCTTTGCCAATTACTGCTGTGAGTTGCTGGGCAGCGCGGGGCCCTGCTCGGCACGCCGCATGTTTGGCGGGTTTGGCATCAGCACCGGCGGGCTCAATATTGCGCTGGTGGCCGACCTGGGTGGAGGCGACACACTCTGGCTCAAGGGAAACGAAGAAACGCGCGGCCTGTTTGAAGCCGCGGGTTGTGCGCCTTTTGTCTACGAGGCCAAAGGCAAGGCCATGAAACTGAACTACTTCAGCGCGCCCGAAGACGCGATGGAGTCGCCTCAGCTCATGGCGCAGTGGGCCCGGCTGGCGCAGGACTGTGCCTTGAAAGCACGTGCAGCCAAGGTACCACGGGCGCGGCCAGCTACCAAATCAGTAGCAAAACGGGGAAGAGCAGCCAGCAAGGCCACACCCACTCCGCCGACCAACCCGGCAACCAGGCGCGCCGATGCGGCGCCCGCCAAACCAAAAGCCAGCCGCAAGTCGCGTAGCGGCTGAGCCACGCCACCGCGCCATTGCGGGCCAAGCGCCAGTACCGGCACTTGGCTGCTGCTGATGGCCACCCCTGCCGCGGCCGGCAGCGGATCCCAGCTGAAATAGGCTGCCGATTGCTCCGGGGAGTTCCAGGACTCCATCACCAACACCTGCCCCGGCAGGAGATTCAGTGTGTCGCCTGCGCCAAGGAAGTGGTCGCCCCCCCGCACGGCATCGTCGCCCTGCGCGTTGTCGAAAGTGATCCAGACCCGTCCGTGCGCGATACGCAACACACCAGGCTGGCTGGGGCGCAGTGTCAATGCACGACTGTCACCGAGCTTCCAGCAGCCCGACACCTTTTCCGTGCCGGCGAATGATTGCAGCTCTGGGTGGTGATGGTTGTTCATGCTGTTCTCCTGAAACAAAAGTCGTTGATGGGAATGAATGATCGCGCTCCGGGTCTTGGCAGTCCAATGAAATCGAGTTACGCTATTCATTCCCGAAACGCATCAATCAAATTGACCGCCATGCTGCATTCCCAAACCCATTTACGCACCCGCCCCATCTCTGCAGGCCAGCTGCGCGCCTTTGACGCCGTTGCCCGGCACCTGAACTTTCGCGCTGCCTCCGAAGAGTTGGCACTGACCCAATCGGCAGTGAGCCGGCAGATCCAGGCGCTGGAGGAAGAAGTTGGCCTGAGCCTGTTTCACCGCCACACGCGCTCTGTGGAACTCACCGGCGCCGGCGGTGTGCTGCTGCGTGCCGTGACACCGTCGCTCGAACGCATCGACGGGGCGGTGCGGCAGATCCGCCAGAGCGCCGGACGCAAGAGCGTTTCGCTCACCACTTTTGCGTCCTTTGCATCGATGTGGCTGATCCCGCGGCTGGAGGCCTTCCAGCGCGACAACCCCGATATGGACATCCGCATTGATGCGTCGGACGTCTCCATTGACCTGGAAACTTCGGACCTTGATCTGGCGCTGCGGTATGGGCCTACAGCCCGGATGCCGGCCGGTGCCATACGCCTGTTTGGCGAACAAATGACACCGGTGGCCAGCCCCTGGCTGCTCAAAAGCGGGCCGCGCCTGAAAAAGCCAGAAGACCTGGCGCACTTTGCACTGATCGAAGCCGGTGATTCGCACTCCACCCACATGGAATGGCTGACCTGGCGGCGCTGGCTGGAAGTGCATGGCACACCCAAGCTGGAGGGCAAGCGCTGGCTGTACTTCAACTACGCCTACCAGATGGTGCAGGCCGCGCTGACGGGCCAGGGCATTGTGCTGGCCCGCCTGCCGCTGATTGCCGAGAGCCTGGCTTCCGGTGACCTGATTGAGCCGCTGCCAAAAACACGGCTGGATTCACCCATGTCCTATTGGCTGGTCGTCGGCGCACGCAGCGCTGGCCGGCAGGAGGTGAAGGCTTTTTGCGACTGGCTGCTGGTGCAAAGCGCGCTGACCCGCAAGGCCATCGGCGACGTGCCGGACCCCGACACGGTGGACGACATCGACTAAGGCCTGTTAACGCTCCTCAGGCAGGTGCCGTCTGCCGCAACAGCATGCGACCGGCATGCGCCAGCCCCTGCGCGCTGTCCTGGTCGCAGGCCAGTTGGCCGTTGACGTACACGCTGCGAATGCCTTCCGAGCGCGCGATGGGCTCTTCGTAGGTGGCGGCGTCCCTGATTTTTTCCGGATCAAACACCACGACATCGGCATACCATCCCGGCTTGAGCTGCCCGCGCTGGTGCAGACGGAAGTTACGGGCCGACAGCCCCGTCATCTTGTAGATCGCAGTCTCGAGAGAGAACAACTTCTGCTCGCGCCAGTAACGCGCCAACACCCTTGGAAAAGCACCCCACAGCCTCGGATGCGGATGCTTGTCGTGCGGCAGTCCGTCCGAGCCAATCATGCTGCGCGGGTGCGTGATGACACGCCGTACATCATCTTCATGCATCTGGAAATAACAGGCCCCGCCGGGCTGCAGGCGGCGGCAGACTGTTTTCTGGTCGACGCCCCACTCGGCAGCAATCGATGCCAGGGTGCGGCCCATCATTTCCGGGTGCGGCGCCGACCAGCTCACCAGCACGTCAATGATGCCGTCCACCAGGTCTTCGCGCAGCACGGTGGAGCCGGCCACATAGGGGTAGACGTCCATCGAGATGTCCTGCCGCTTCGCCAGCTCGTCGATCAGCGGCAAGGTCTCCTGTGTGCGGCCCCAGTTGGCCGGTCCCGCGCACTTGTGGTGGGAGATGATCAGCGGCACACCGGCATCGAACGCGCAATCGCTGGCCTCGTGCATGGCGTCCAGGATGTCGGCCATCTCCGACCGCATGTGGGTGGCGTACACGCCGCTGTGCCGCGCCACGACGCACGCCAGCGCGGTGACCTCTTCGGCCGGCGCAGGCATGGCCTCGGCGTAGAACAGGCCGGAAGACATGCCGATGGCGCCTTCTGCCATGCACTTCTCAAGCAGTTCGCACATGGCTTTGGTTTCTTCCGCGCTTGCCGGCCGGGTCAGGTCACCCATGCAGGCGAATCGCAGCGTCGTGTGGCCGATCAAAGGCGCGACGTTGACGGCCGGCACCGCCTCGGCCACCGCCTGCGCGTAGCTGGCCACCGAGGGGTACTTGAACGAGTTACCAAGCAATGTGAGCGCGCCTGTCGGCTCGCCGATCATGAAAGGCGCCACGGACAAGCCGCAGTTGCCGGTGACCACCGTGGTGATGCCTTGCGACAGCTTGGGGAACATGCCCGGCGCGTTGAGGACGATGGCATCGTCGTGGGTGTGCACGTCGATGAAGCCGGGCGCGATGGCCAGACCCGTGCAGTCGCGCACATCCACGTCCTTGAGCGACAGGCCGGCCGGCAGGTTGCCGCGCAGCTTTGCGCCCACAGCCAGGATGCGATCACCTTGCAGCAGCACGTCGCCGGCCTGGGCAGCTGCGCCAGTCCCGTCAATGATGAGTCCGTTTTCCAGCAGGATCGCGCGCGTCATGAGGCTTTCCCGTCTGTGCCTTTGGCTGCCTTGCCCCAGTCCAGCCGGGGATGCTGGTGCATGTCCACGCCGCGGGTTTCCAGCGTGTGCTGGATGTTGGACAAGCGATGTACCGCCTTGTCACCCAGGCGCTGGGCCACGAGCACAGTGAGAATTTCGATCACCGTGAGATGGGCAAGATAGGCCTCGGGGCCAACCGGCATCACGGGATCGGGTGCCACTTCAACACTGAGCACGATGTCGGACATTGCTGCCAGTGGTGAGCCGGGCTGGGTCAGCCCGATGATGGTTGCGCCTTGCGAGCGGGCGACGTCCACCGCTTCCAGCAGGGAGGGCATGCCGCCCACGTAGGTGATGGCCATCACCACGCCGCGCGGGCCGATGGTGGCGGCCGAGATCAGTTGCAGGTGCGGGTCCAGGTAGGCGTTGGAGGCCAGGCCCAGCCGGTACAGGCGAGCCTGCAGGTCTGAGGCCATGAAGTTGGAAGTGACACCAACGCCGTAGCAGTCCACACGTGAGCCCTGCACGATCGCGTCCGCCGCGGCCTGCACGGCTTGTGCGTCGAGTTGCGCCTGCACGCCGCTGATCACAGCGGCCGCGCCGCGCGTGACCTTGTCAATCACCTGCTGGGTGTTGTCGTCGATGCGCACACGCCGGTTCAGCGGCGAGCCACCGACTGCCAGTTCCTGCGCCAGCGCGAGCTTGAATTCGCGCAGCCCCGGATAACCCAGGTCGCGGCAGGTGCGCATGATTGTGGGTACCGAGCTGTTAGCCCGCTGGGCCAGCGTCTCGAAGGTTTCGTCCAGCACACGTTGCGGGTCTTCCAGGATCAGGGCCAGCACGGCACGCCGCGCAGTTGGCGCACGGTCCATGGTCTCGGCTATTTTTTCGAGGAAGCGGGGGGTCATGAAATCGTCCTGAAATGTCAGAAGCAGGTGACGATGGCATCACACACGTTGTAGTCGGCGTCGACCACGGGCATCCAGCGCCATTTATCGAAGGTGGTACAGGGGTGCGAAATGCCCAGCACCACCAGGTCGCCCACGCGCAGCGCCTTGTGCTCCTCGCCGGTGCCGCGCAAATAAGCGTGCTGGTCGTTCATGGCGCTGATTTTCCAGTCACCTGGCGCGGCCGCGATGGCGTCCTGCCCCTGGACGCGGTAGCCGGTGGGAATGGGCAGCTCCAGATCGTAGGAGATGTCGCGCTTGCCCACCGAGAGGATGGCCAGACCCGGCTCGGGGCAAGACTGAACCGCGGCCCACACTTCCATCGCGGCATGCAGGCCGTGGCCGCAGCCCATGCGCGCCGCCACCGAATTCATCATCCGGTGATAAGTGCCGTGGTCGTGCGTGACATAACAACCGGAACGCAGCAGGCCCTGGACCGGCCGTGAAAGTTTGAGCTTAAGGTGGTCGGCCACCAGATCGAAGATGGCCGAGCCGCCGGCAGTGAGCAGAATCTCATCAGCTTCAAACAGCTGCTGCGTGTCGCAAGCCAGGGCGATGTCGCGCACGCGTTTCATCAAGGCCTGGGCATAGGCCGTATCGGCCTCCGACTGGCCGGTGGCGCCCAGGCCTTCGTAACATTCAATACCCACGAGGCGGGTTGCCGCGCTGGACCTCAAGCGCTGGGCAAGGGCCAGCGCCTGCTCGTGCGTGCGGCAACCGGTGCGCCCTCCGTCAACGCCTATCTCCAGCAGCACCTCGTGCGGCTGAGTGCCTTTGCCCGTTGCCTTCCAGGCCTCGATCAGCGCCAGCTGGTCCAGCGAATCAACGAGGAAAGCGACGCGCAATCCCGGGTGGGCCCGCTTCAGGTCATCGATGCCCTGCAGGTCGATCGCGCGAAACACCTGGTTGGCGATGATGCATCGCGTGGCGCCCGCGGCCACACCGGCGCGCAGTTGCCCGACGGTCGCAAAGGTCAGTCCCCACGCGCCGGCGGCCAGCTGGCGCTGAAACAGTTGCGGCGACATTGTCGTCTTGCCGTGCGGCGCGAGGCCGACGCCGTGACTGCCGGCGAACCCCTGCATCCATGACAGGTTGCCGGCCAGCGCGTCGCGCCGGATCACAGCCAGTGGCAGTGGCAGGTCGCCGCGCAACACGTTCCATCCCTGGCTGCCGATGGCGGAGCGGCGCAACGGGCCGCTGTGATGGGGGAAGCCCTTTTGCGAGGCGTCCAGCGTGGGGTCGAGCAGGTCTTGCAATGTCATGGGGTGGTCAGTGTGTCTATGTCGTCGCGGATGCAGGCCTTCAGCCGCCCGCCGCCCATGTCGCGCGGCTCGGGCCGGGTCTGCGCGCAGGCTTCAATGGCGTAAGGGCAGCGCGTGCGGAACACACAACCCGAAGGCGGGTTCATCGGGCTCGGGATGTCGCCCTTGAGCGGGATGTGTGTGGTCTTGAGCAAGGGGTCGGGCTTGGGCGAGGCGGCCAGCAGGGCCTGAGTGTACGGGTGCAGCGGCCGCGAAAACAGCGTTTCGGTGGGCGCAACTTCCATCACCCGGCCCAGGTACAGAACCACCACGCGATCGCACAGGTACTCCACCACGTCCAGGTCGTGCGAGATGAAAAGCATGGTCAACGAAAGCTGGTCGCGCAGGTCGCACAGCAGGTTGACCACCTGCGACTGAATGGACACGTCCAGCGCCGACAGTGGCTCATCGGCCACGATGAATTCCGGCTGCACCGACAGTGCGCGGGCCACGCCTATGCGCTGGCGCTGCCCACCAGAGAACTCGTGCGGGTAACGCGCGGCATGCTCGGGCGGCAGGCCGACCAGTTGCAGCAACTCGGCGATGCGCTGCGCAGTCGCCTCCTTGCCTTTGGCCAGGCCGTGAACCTGCAAGGCCTCACCCAAGATGTCGCGCACACGCATCTTAGGGTTCAGGCTGGCGTACGGGTCCTGGAAGATCATCTGCAGCTTGCTGCGCAGGGTGCGCATGCGGCTGCCCGATGCCGAGCCCAGGTCTTCCCCCCGGTAAGTGACGCTGCCGGAAGTGCTGTCGATCAGCCGCAGCAGGGCCCGGCCTATGGTGCTTTTGCCGGAGCCCGACTCGCCGACCAGGCCCAGTGTTTCCCCGGGCTGGATGGTGAAAGACACATCGTCCACCGCACGCACAGGCTTCGATGAAGAGCCGAAGAACTTCTGCAGGTTTTTCACTTCGATCAATGGCGCCACGGTGCTCATGCTGAGGCGGCCTCCGGAACCAGGATGCAGCGCGCACTGCCACCGGCATCGTCGGTGCGCAGCGCCGGCATCGCTTCGCGGCAGGCAGCAATGGCCTTGTCGCAGCGCGGCTCGAAGGCGCAGCCGGGTGGCGGCGCCAGCGGGCTGGAAACCTGACCCCGGATCGCGTACAGACGGCGCTTGCCGTCCACGCTCTGCGCGCGCTTGCGCTGCTGGCCCGGCAGGCAGGCCAGCAGGCCTTGGGTATACGGATGCTGCGGCCGCGCGAACAGGTCGTTCACCGGTGCGGCTTCCACGATGCGGCCCGCGTACATCACGGCCACATCGTCGGCGTGGTGCGCCACCACACCGAGGTTGTGGGTGATGAACAGGATGCTCATGCCGGTCTCGGCCTGCAGCCGGCGCATCAGCGCCAGGATCTGCGCCTGGATGGTCACGTCCAGCGCGGTGGTGGGCTCGTCGGCAATCAGCAGCGTCGGGTCGCAGGCCATGGCCAGGGCGATCATCACGCGCTGGCGCATGCCGCCCGAGAGCTGGTGCGGGTACTCGCGCAGGCGCTGCGCGGCGGCGGGAATCTCCACCAGCTCCAGCATGCGCAAGGCCTGCACCATCGCAGCCGCCCGGTCCATGCCCTTGTGCAGGCGCAACGATTCTGCGATCTGTTCGCCGATGGTGAACACCGGGTTCAGGCTGGTCATCGGCTCCTGGAAGATCATCGCCACCTCGTTGCCGCGAATGGCACGCATCTGCGGCTCCGGCAGGGTCAGCAGATCCAGCGTCTGGCCTGCGCGATTGACAAATAAAGCCTGGCCGCTGACCTGTGTGCTGGCGGTGCGTGGCAACAGGCGCATGAGCGTGAGGCTGGTCACCGACTTGCCCGAGCCGGACTCGCCGACGATGGCCGTGGTCTTGCCCGCGCGGATGGTAAAGCTCACATCGGCGACGGAGCGGATCAACCCTTCATCGGTGTCGAAGAAGGTGGAGAGGTTGCGCACTTCGAGGCGGTTCACATCGACTTCCTCAGGCGCGGATCCAGCAAGTCACGGATGCCGTCACCCAGCAGTTGCAGCGACAGCGCCGTCAATATGATCGCCAGCCCCGGGAACAGCACGATCCACAGCGCCTGGTGCGCATACTGCTGGCTGCCGGCGACCATGGTGCCCCAGGTTGGAATCTCCGGCGGTACACCCACGCCGAGGAAAGACAGGGCGGCTTCCGCCAGGATGGCGTAGGCGAAGATGAACGACGCCTGCACCAGGATGGGCGACATCAGGTTGGGCAGGATGTGGCGCCACAGAATGCGCAGGGTGGAAACGCCAACCGCCCGGGCGGCTTCCACGAACAGCAGCTCGCGCACCACCAACGTGGATGCCCGCACCACACGCGCCACACGCGGCGTGTACACCAGCACCAGCGCGAACACCACGTTGAGCATCGACGGCCCGAGGATGCCGACCAGCGCGATCGCCAGCAGGATGTCGGGGAATGACATCATCGCGTCGACCACCCGACTCACCGGCGCATCCAGCCGGCGGAAGAAGCCCGCGATCAGGCCGATCAGCGTGCCCGCCACGATGGAGCCTACCGCCGTGAGCAAGGCGATCGTCAGCGAGTAACGGCCGCCGAAAGCGATGCGGGCGAACAGGTCGCGGCCCAGTTCGTCCGTGCCCAGCAAATGGGCCGTTGAAGGCTGCGAGAGACGCTGCGACACCGCGGTTTCGTTCGGGTCCAGACCGCTCAACGGCCCGGCGAACAGCGACACCAGAACGACCACGACCAGGGTGATCGCCGCCGCCAGCACGATGCGGCGGCGAAACAGTTTGCGCAGGATCAGCGGCATCTGCATGTCAGTATTTCACCCGGGGATCGACGACCGTATACAGCAGGTCGATCAGGAAGTTGATGACCACGTAGATCGCCGCGACAACCAGCAGCGCGCCCTGGATGACGGGGTAGTCACGCCGGATGACGGCGCTGACCACCAGGTTGCCGACGCCGGGCAGGCCGAACACGGTTTCCGTGACCACCGCGCCGCCTATCATCAGCGCCACCGTCAGGCCAATCACCGTCACGATGGGCACCAGGGCGTTTCGCAGCGCGTGCTTGAGCACCACCGTGTTTTCGGGAAGCCCTTTGGCGCGCGCGGTGCGCACATAGTCCTCGCCCAGCACGTCGAGCATGGAAGCACGCGTGAAACGGATGATGAGCGCCGAGTTCAACACGCCCAACACCGTGGCCGGCAGCACCAGGCAGTAGATGCGCGCGGCCAGCGAGGCGCCCGGCTCGCCATAACCCGACACCGGAAACCAGCCCAGCGACACGGCGAAGATCTGCATCAGCACCAGGCCGAACCAGAAGCTGGGCACACTCGCACCCAGCATGGCGAAGCCGGTGAAGACCTGGTCGATGGCCTTGCCGCGGAACACGGCCGAGACGATGCCGCAGGGCACGCCGATCAGCGTGGCAATGGCGATTGCCATCAGTGAAAGCAAGGCAGTGGGCTCGGCGCGCTCCCACAGCGCCTGGGTCACCGGCCGCTGCAGGAAGATGGATTCGCCCAGATTACCCTGGGCCAGTTCCTTGACCCACAGGCCGAACTGCACGGGCAGCGGGCGGTCCAGGCCGTAGACCTTTTGCACCCGCGCAATATCCTCGGCCGTGGCCTGGTCGCCCAGCAGCACGGCGATGGGATCCCCCGAGGCGGCGCGCGTAAGGATGAACACGAGCACGGCCACGATGGCCATGACCACGAGCATGCCGCCCAGGCGTGATAACAAATAGCGGGTCATTCCCTTGTTTTATCCATTCAGAAGCGCCTCAAATTCCAGTCAAGCCGCGGAACCGGCTTCGCCGGACCGCAGGCGGGCGGCTCCATGCGTGAGGAAAGGGGCAGCGCGCCGCAGGCCCGAAGCGAAAAGCGTGGGGGCTCAATTCTTCAGGCTGGTGTTCCAGAAGAAGGGATAGGTGAAGGGCGTGTAGCCCTGCAACGCAGGTGCGCGCGCCGAGAGGCTGGCGAACTTGCCGACGTGGATGTAGGGTACTTCGTCGTACACCACCTGCTGCACCTTGCCCCACAGCGCGCCGCGCTTGGCCGGGTTGGGTTCCTGGTTCAGCGCGGCCAGCGCTGCGGTCTTGGCAGGAGAGCTCCACCAACCCGGAGCACCATCACCCAGCTGCGGTGGCGAAAGCATGGGCTCGGGGAACAGGCCTGAATGGGTGATGTAGATGTCCCACAGCTTGGGGTCGGCGCGGCGCTGCAGCAGCGTGGCCCACTCGACCACGTTCAGCTCTGCCTTGAAGCCCGCCTTCTTGAGCTGCTCGGCCATGATCAGCGCCATGTTGTAGTGAAAGTCGTACTGTCGGCTGGTCAGGATTCGGATGGGATCGCCCTTGTAGCCAGCCTGCTCAGCCTGGGCCTTGGCTTTCCTGGCGTCACGCTCGTTGTAGTTGCTGGTGCCGGCGTCCGAGTAGAACGGTGTGCCCTTGGGGAAGTGGTTGCCCTCGGCGATGAAAAAGCGCGTGTCGCCAAAACCGGCCGCCAGCATCTCGCCTTCGCCCAGCGCGATCTGCACCGCCTTGCGCACTGGCTGCTGGGCCAGTGAGCCGTCTTTGGTATTGAAAACGAGGTAAGGAAAACCGAAGGACGGCGTCATGATCGGCACCGCTTTCCCACTGGCCTTTTCCAGCCGGGCCAACGCCTCGATGGGCAACAGATCAGCGTAGTGGAACTGGCCGGCCAGAGCCCCTTCGACGCGCGTGTTGGCGTTGGGCACGGGCACGAAGCGCAGCTCTTCCACCATCGCTACGCGCTTGCCGCCGTAGCCACTGGCCACTTCCGCGCGGGCAGAGTAGCCGTCAAAGCGCGTAAGCAGCACGTACTGGTCGGGCCGACGCTCCTTGAACCGGTAGGGGCCGGTGCCGACGTATTCACGCAGCGGCTGCGCCAGCGATTCCTTGGCCATGATGGCCGCCATGCCCGAGGCCATGGCCAGTTGCGACAGCAGCGGTGCATAGGCGTTCTTCAGGCTGATTTCCACCGCCAGCGGGCCTTTGGCGGTCAGGTCGGCTACCTGGGCGGAAACCGACTTGCCGCGCGGCGAGACTTCCATCCAGCGCTTGAGACTGGCCACCACGTCATCGGCGTTCAGCTCGCGTCCGTTGTGCAGCTTCACGCCCTTGCGCAGGGTGATGCTGTACAACTTGCCGTCGGCCGAGATTTTGGGCATGGATTCGGCCAGCATGGGTACCAGCGCGGCCTTGGCGTCGAAAGTGAACAATGGCTCGTAGACGTGCTGCATGATGATGCAGACCAGGTCGGCTGGCGTGGACTGGATGTCCAGCGTCGGCGGCTCGGCCACCATGGCCAGGTTCAGGGCCGACTTGGCGGCTTGGGATTGCGCCGTCAGCGGCAGGCATGCCGCCGCGCCAAGCACCAGTGCGAGCGCCGCTTTGCGTCGGCTCAGAGACAAGGAATGCAGCATGTTCAATCTCCTGAATATGAAAGTAATTTTCAGAATGCAAAGAATAGGCCATCCAAAACAGTCAAATATTGGGTGATACCCTGATATTTACGTGAATTATTGAAAATATATTTCATAATCATGCATCACCGTCCCCCTCTTGGGGCAAGCAGCAATGAGGCCGCACCAGCCTGGTGTCGCCGCGATTAACCATCAGCCAACAAGGAGTTTTTGACATGGCACTGCAGTTTCTCGGCAACCCTCCCGTCGCGTCCGACCAGCAACCCCGGCCTTTTTCACCGGCGGTGCGGGCCGGCGACTTTGTTTATGTCTCCGGCCAGGTGCCGGCGGATGAAAAAGGCGAAATCGTGGCTGGCGGCATCGAGGTGCAGACGCGCCAGGTCATGAAAAACCTGTCCACTGCGCTCGCTTTGGCCGGCTGCACCCTGGCCGATGTCTGCAAGACCACGGTCTGGTTGCAGGACGCGCGCGACTTCGGCAGTTTCAACCGTGTCTATATGAGCTACTTCGGCGAGGGGAAGCCGGCGCGGTCTACTACTGAGGCTCGGTTGATGGTGGATGCGCGGGTGGAGATTGATGTGGTGGCTTACAAGCCGGTCGCTTGATAGTCAAATTGGCGATTTGCCCAATGGATTCGGGCGTTTATAGCTACTGAATTCATAGCGACTGCTGTTTTACTTGCTATTCGGGCTGGGCTGGTTGAAGCCTGCGCGAGCTTGTGCGGCTGTGGGTCTTCCGGCAAGCCGGGGGTTGCCCGGCGGCAACTCACTTTCTTTTTGCGTCGCCAAAAAGAAAGTAAGCAAAGAAAAAGGCGCCCCTGCTGTCTGCGTCCCCTTCGCTTCGCTACGGGGCAACCTGCGGTGCTCGGTCCAGCCGGGGTCGAGCTCGAACTCGCCTGCGGCTCAGACAATCGCTCGCCCTGATCCGGCTGAACCTCCGCTCCTCGGCGCATACAGAAGGGTGGGGGATGAAAGCGGGAGCGGATTCGGGGAGACCTGACGCGCGAAGCGCGTCAGGTCGGGGGCACGT
>NZ_MUNO01000028.1 GCF_002001015.1 Polaromonas sp. A23
GCTCCCTTCCCTCGCCCCGCTGGGCGAGAGAAGGGAGCCTCATTTGGCCGCGTGCGCTGCGCTCGCGTGCAAACATGACTGTGCGTTGGGAGTGCCGTCCTTGAAGCGCTGCGCGCTTCAAGGACTCCGGATTTGTCCCCGCATTGCCTTCCCCCACCCGTCGGGCTGGGCCGAGGAGCGCAGCGGAAAGCGGATCAGGGCGAGCGATTGTCTGAGCGAAGCGAGTTCGAGCTCGACCCCGCTTTCGGCGAGCACCACAGGTTGCCCGTAGCGAAGCGCAGGGACCCAGACCATCGGGTCGCCTTCTCTTTGCTTACTTTCTCTTGGCGAAGCAAGAGAAAGTGAGTCGCCCGCCGGGGCGAGACCCGGCTTGCTGGTGAACCAGGCTGTGCAAGTTATCCAACATGGATCCCGGATCAAGTCCGGGATGACAGCTTCTCTGGTACGTGCGAACGAAAACTCAGCCGGCCCAGGTCACCCAGCCCATCTGGGCCGTCACCAGCACCACCACACCAAAAACAATGCGGTACCAGGCAAAAGGCACAAAGCTATGGGTGGCGATGTAACGCAGCAGCCAGCGTATGCACAGCCAGGCGCTGATGAATGAAAACAGCAGGCCGACACCGAACATCGGCAAGTCCGCCATCGACAGCAAAGCGCGGTCTTTGTACAGGCTGTAGACGCCGGCGCCTATCAGCGTCGGAATCGCCAGGTAAAAGGAAAAGTCGGTTGCCGCCTTGCGTGACAGGCCGAGCAGCATGCCGCCGATGATGGTGGCGCCGCTGCGGCTGGTGCCGGGGATCATGGCCAGGCACTGCACCAGGCCGACCTTGAGCGCGTCCATCAGCGTCATCGCTTCGACTTCCTGGATACGCGCCACCGCCGGGTTGTTCTGCTGGCGCCGCTCGGCCCACAGGATGATGAAGCCGCCAATGATGAAGGTGCTGGCCACCACCACCGGCGTGAACAGGTTGGCCTTGATGGCCTTGCCGAACAGCAGGCCCAGCAACACGGCGGGCACAAAAGCCACGAAGACATTGAGCGCAAACTGCTGCGCCTGTTTTTCGGTGGGCAGTGCCACCAGCGTGTCGCGCAGCTTTTGCCAGTAAACCAGGATGACTGCAAAAATTGCCCCGGTCTGGATGGCGATGTCAAACACCTTGGCCTTGTCGTCGTCAAAGCCCAGCAGTGCGCCCGCAAGAATCAGGTGGCCGGTGGATGAAATGGGCAGGAACTCGGTCAAACCCTCGACGACGCCCATGACGGCCGCCTTGATCAGCAATGCAATATCCACTCATGCTCCAGAAAGTAAGGGGGAATTATCGCCGCTGCCTGTTGGCGCTTCGGGCGCTACGCGGCCGAAATAGGGGCTCAATCGGCCCCTTGAAAACACGTCTCATTACAACTCCTGCGGTTCTCGTGCGTCCTTGAGCCCCGCATTTCGCGCCATTACGGCGCAACTCGCGCTCCGCTTTCTGCATTTCGTCGCACCGCCCTCGCGCTAGCGGCGGCGCTCCGGCAAAGTCCGCTTCATCCACTACAGGAGAAGCCCCATGGACATGTCGCCCGTTATTGCCGTTCATCTGACCACCATCCTTGGCGCTGTAGCCACCGGCCCGGTCGCTCTGTGGGCCCGTAAAACCGGTGCGCACCGTCCCCGGCTGCACCGCGCTGCCGGTTATGCCTGGGTCACGTTGATGCTGGTGGCCGCTACTTCGGCCATATTCATCCGAGACTACCGCCTGCCCAACATCGCCGGCTACACCCCCATCCACATACTCATTCCGGTGGTGTACGGCATGCTCATCCTGGCCTTCTGGTTCCTCGCCAAAGGCAGCATCGAGGGCCACCGCAAGACCATGCAGCGCCTGTACATCGGCGCCTGCGGGGTGGCGGGTGCCTTCACCCTGCTGCCCGGCCGCTACCTCGGCAACCTGGTTTTCGGCCAGTGGCTCGGACTGATTTCTCCAACCTACCAACCTCCTCAAGGAACACCCATGATTGCTCAAATTCTCATCAACACACCCCTCTGGGTCTGGGGCCTGCTGGCCGCATTGCTGGTACTCGGCTTCGGCCAGACCCGCAGCCGCACCGTGGGCTTGGCCCGCATCGTCATCCTGCCTCTGGGCCTGGGCGCCTTCTCGCTGTACGGCACCATCTCGGCCTTCGGAACCTCACCCACTGTGCTAGGCAGCTGGCTGGCCACAGCCGTCTTGCTGGTGCTGGTGGTCACACAGCTCCCGCTCCCGGCCGGCGCCCGCTACGACAACGCCTCACGCAAGTTCCAGCTTCCGGGCAGCTGGATTCCCATGGTCTTGATCATGGCCATCTTCCTGACCAAGTACGTTGTTGGCGTGAGCCTGGTGATGCACCCGGAACTGAAGGTACACGCCAACTTCAGCCTGGCCATCGGCACACTTTATGGCGTCTTCAGCGGCATCTTTGCCGGCCGCGCCATCCGCCTGGTTCGCCTGGCCCTGCGCCCCGCCCCCACCCTTCCCGTCCTCAACGCTTGAAAAAAGGAGCTCACCATGAACGCCACTCCCCTGCAAGACAAAACCCTCGAACAACTCGCCCGCAAGCGCGCAGGCGCCAAAATGGGCTGGTACATCCATGCCACCGTTTTCATCATCGTCAACATCCTGCTGGCAGTCCTCTCGGCGATGAGCGAGCGCCACTGGGCCATGTTCCCGGCCTTCGGCTGGGGCATAGGCCTGGCGGTCCACGGTTTCGTGGTCTTCCTCGTGACGGGCGGGGGCGGCCTCCACCAGCGCCTGGTGCAGCAGGAACGCGAGCGTCTGGACCTGCAGCGCGACCCCTGGTAAGAGAAGGCACAGAAAAAACCGCCATGAAAAAATACCTGTTTGCCTGCGTCTTCCTGCTGGCCTTCGGACGTGCGCAGGCAGGCGTGGGCCTCACCGAGCTGCCCGGCCCGGAGGGCGACGGTCCGGTCAGCGTTTTTTACCCTTCCAGCGGTGAAGACAAGGCGCTGCAGCGCGGGCCTTTCGCCCTGCAGCTCGCCTGGCAGGGCACGCCGGTCCGCGGCAACGGCCGCCTCATCGTCATCTCGCACGGCTCGGGCGGCAACCCCTGGGTGCATACAGACGTGGCGCGCACGCTGGTGCAGGCCGGTTTCGTGGTGGCCTTCCCCCAGCACCGGGGCGACCATACCGGGCAGTTCACCGACCCTGGCCCCATCAGCTGGAAGCTGCGTCCAGCCGAAGTGTCTCGCGCCATCGACGCCGTGGGGCAAAGCCCGCAGTTCGCACCGCTGCTGGTACTGGACAAAGTCGGCGTTTATGGCGGATCCGCAGGTGGGCACACCGCGCTGACAGTGGCCGGCGGGCGCTGGTCGCCTGCAGCGTTCCGCCGTCACTGCGAAGCTCACATTGCCGACGACTTTTCTTCATGTGTGGGTTTTTTCACCCGCCTGCGCGGCAACATCCTGGACGGGCTCAAGAAAACCGTGGCGCTGGGTGTGATTCGCCAGCGTTTTGACGACACCAGCTGGTACAGCCACCATGACCCGCGCATCCACGCCGCCATAGCCAGCGTGCCTTTTGCCGCCGACTTCGACATGGCTTCCCTGGCCGCGCCGCGGATTCCGCTGGGGCTTATCGAAGCTCGTCAGGACATCAACCAGGTGCCGCGGTTTCACATCGATGCCGTACGCGCGGTATGCACGACGTGCACCATCATTGCGGACCTGCCCAGTGCGGGCCACGGCGCCATGCTGTCCCCGCTGCCGCCATTCAAGCCCGACACGATCGCCGCTGAACTGCTGGGCGACCCGCCCGGTTTTGACCGCAACACGCTGCCTGAGATAGACCGCAAAATAGCGGCCTTCTTTCGCCAACACCTGCCGCCCGCACCATGAACACTTCAAGCCGCCTTCCCCGCACCCTGGGGCTCGTCCTGTTCGCCGCGGTGGCTCTCCTGATGGTCGCGCTGGCCGCCGCCATCACCTTTGGCGGGCCGGGGCCGATTGCACCTTTGGCCAGCGTCAACGACCCGTTTGCCAAAGCCGATTTTTCAGGCGTGCCTTTCCCGCGCCGCTATACCGCGCGTGACGGTACCGCCATGGCCTGGCTGCACTATGCGGCCGCCGGCAATGTACAGAACGCGCGCCGTGTGGTGCTGGTCCACGGTTCGTCGGCGCGGGCGCGCAGCATGCATGTGCTGGCACGTGCCCTGGCCGGCGCCGGCTTTGAAGTGGCAGCGCTCGACATGCGCGGCCATGGCGACTCCGGCCCGCGCGGCCAGGCTGCCTACGTGGGCCAACTTGAAGACGACGTGGAAGATTTCATGCGCGCCGTGCCGCATGCCGGCCCCAGCACCCTGCTGGGCCACTCCCGCGGCGGCGGCTTTGTACTGCGCTTCGCCGGCGGCGCCAGACAAGCATTGTTTGACCGCTATGTGCTGCTGTCGCCCTACCTGCGCCACGACGCGCCGACCGCCCGGCCTGATGACGGCGGATGGGCAACCATGGGCTTGCCGCGGTTCCTGGGCTTGCACTTCATCAACCTCGCCGGTATGACCACCTGGAATCACCTGCCCGTACTCAATTTCGCACTGGACGACGCAGCGCGCCCCATGCTCACGCCCTCGTACTCATACACCCTCGCCAACGGTTTCGGCCCGCACAACGACTATGTGGACGACATCCGCGGCGCCCGCGGTGCCATGCACATCGTCGCCGGCAGTGACGACGAACTTTTCCGGGCCGACCGTTTTGCGGACGTATTCACCGCCGCAGGCAAAACCGTGCCGGTGACGCTGGTGCCAGGCGTCAACCACATGGGCCTTACCCTCGACAGCGCCGCTTTGGGCGCCGTCATCCAGGCCTGCCGGACCTGAGGTGCTCCCCTGTAACGCCCGGCACCCATGAACGGTGAAAACGTCAATAGAATGTTTCAACACCTTCGCCTATGAACACCCCACTGAATTCCGAACAGATAGAACGCATGGCGCACAGGCGCACCAGCGCCAAGCTGGGCTGGTACTTCCACGCCTTCCTTTATGTGCTGATCAACCTGATCGTGTTCGCCACCTCGGAATATGGTTTCGGCAGCCGGCCCTGGTCGCTGTTCCCGCTGCTGGGCTGGGGCCTGGGCGTGGTGCTGCACGGCATCTCGGTCTTTGTGCTGGGCGCAAATGGCAGCCTGCGGGAACGCATGGTGCAAAAGGAACGCGAGCGCCTGCAGCGCCAGCACGGCGACGGCACACCCCGATGAAAATCGACTGGATCGCCAAGCTGCGCCATCTTCTGCAGGTATTGGCGTTTGCGCTGGCCATCGCCACCATCCAGTACGCGTTCACGCCGGAAAAACCCTATGGCCCGCCACTGGTGTATTCGCTGTTCATCGCCAGCATCACCTGGGCCGTGATTGACCTGGGTCGCGAGTTTTTCCCCTCCAGCGCAGAAACCGGCTGGCCACAAGGTTGGGCCGGGCTGGCCCTGGTGCTGGCTGGCATAGCGCTGGGCTACCTGATCGGTACCTGGCTGGCCGACAAGCTGTGCCTTTATTACGGCTGGTATCCCAGCGGCGCCCGTCCTCCCCCCAACGGCCCAGGCCAGCTGCGCACCTCGATTCTCATCACCGTGCTGGCCGGCGTCACGGGCAGCTATTACTTCTACACCATCAACAAAAGCGCCTACCTCATCCGCAAGATGAATGAGGCGCACCAGCACGCCAACGAGGCGCGCCTGAAGCTGCTTGAAACCCAGCTTGAACCGCACATGCTGTTCAACACGCTGGCCAACCTGCGGGCGCTGATTGCCACCGACCCGCAGCGCGCGCAGGTCATGCTGGACCACATGATTGCCTACCTGCGTGCCACGCTGGGCGCCTCGCTGAGCGCCACCCACACGCTGGAGGCCGAGTTCGACCGCCTGCGCGACTACCTGGAACTCATGGCCATCCGCATGGGGCCGCGCCTTTCCTACACGCTGGACCTGCCGCCCGAGCTGGCGCAGCATCCCGTGCCCACGCTGCTGCTGCAACCCCTGGTTGAAAACAGCATCAAGCACGGGCTGGAGCCCAAGATCGAAGGCGGGCAGATCACCGTGAGCGCGCGGCGTGACGGCCCGACGCTGGTCCTGGAAGTGCTGGACACCGGCGTGGGCCTGTCAGGTGCCGCCGAAGACCGGCCGGGCTTTGGGGTCGCCCAGGTGCGCGAGCGGCTGGCAAGCACCTACGGCCTTGAATCTGCTATTGAATTGGTAGCTTCTTCCGAAGGTGGGACAAGGGCTACGGCCCGATTTCCTTACAAAGAATGAGCTCAAACAGCCCCAGCGGTCTCAACGGCGCTCCCGCGGCCACCGCACTGATTGCCGAAGACGAACCCCTGCTGGCTCAGGCCCTGCAGGCCGAACTGGCCCGTGCCTGGCCCACGCTGCGTGTAGTGGCCAGCGTGGGCGATGGCGTTTCGGCCGTGGCCCAGGCACTGCAGCTGCAGCCGGACGTGCTGTTCTTCGACATCCGCATGCCCGGCCAAAGCGGCCTGGACGCCGCCGCCGAGCTGGCTGACGAATGGCCGCAGGGCAAACCTTTCCCGGCGCTGGTGTTTGTGACCGCCTACGACCAATACGCCGTGCAGGCCTTTGAAACACAGGCCGTGGATTACCTGCTCAAGCCGCTGCAAGCGGCGCGCCTTGAAAAAACCGTATCAAAAGTGCAGCTAGCCCTTTCTGCACGGGTGCCAGCAGCTATTAATTCAGTAGCAGAGCAAAACGGCGCACTCGACCAGACCCTGGAGCAGCTGCGCCACCTGCTGGCTGCAACCCGCACGCCCGTGCCTGAAAGCAGTCCCCTGAAAGTGCTGCAGGTCAGCGTGGGCACAAGCATTCGCATGGTGCCGGTGGGTGAGGTGGTTTACTTTGAAGCCGCCGACAAATACGTGCGGGTGTTGACCGCCGGCCACGAGTACTTGATACGCACGCCCCTGAAGGAACTGCTGCCCCAGCTGGACGCGCAAAGTTTCTGGCAGATTCACCGCGGCACCGTGGTGCAGGCCTCAGCGATTGAAACCGTCAGCCGGGACGAAGCCGGCAAACTCACGCTGAGCCTGCGCGGCCGTCCGGAAAAGCTAGCGGTCAGCCGGCTTTACAGCTCGCTGTTCCGGGCCCTGTAGCCGCCCCGGCGCGGGCCGATAAAGGGTTTTCAAGACAGTGTCAACCTCCAGCGTCTCATGTCCCTGTGCCCTTTGTTGGGGCGCAAGCAAGCCCGGCGCAGCAGCGGCGATGCTGGCATCATGCCGGGCATGACATCGTCCTATCGATCAACAGCTCCTTCCGATTTCGCATCCACCGCATCGCCTGCTGCTACTTCAGCGAAGGCTTCTCCGGCAGCGCCAGTCACGCCGCAGTCGGTGCTTGACTTCTGGTTCAACGAATCCACGGTCAAACGCTGGTTCACCGGTGGCGTAGAACTGGACGACGAAATACGCAGAGAGTTTGGTACGCAAGTGACGCTGGCACAGTCCGGCGGGCTGGCCGAGTGGGAAGCTGACCCGCAAAGCCGGCTGGCCCTGGTGATTGTGCTCGACCAGTTTTCGCGCAACATCTTTCGCGGCAAGTCCAAAGCCTTTGCCGGCGATGAGCGTGCCCAGCAGTTGGTGACCGACGCACTGGCGCGCGGTTTTGACGCAGAGTTGCCGTGGATGGGCCGCGTGTTTTTGTACATGCCGCTCATGCATGCCGAAAGCCTGGCGCTGCAGGAGGAGTCCGTGAAACGTTTCACCGCGCTGGAAGCCGCCGTGCCGGACGATTTGCGCGCCAGCGCGCAAAGCTCTCTCGACTACGCGCGCCAGCACCGCGACATCATTGCCCGCCTGGGTCGCTTCCCTTATCGCAACTCCGCACTGGGACGCACCAACACCGCGCTGGAATTCGACTTCCTGAAGAACGGCCCGCGCTTCGGGCAATAGGGGCAACCATTTCACGCCCACACCCGTGATTTGAAAGGCGTGACATGTTCACCAAGTTGAAAAATCTGCTCGTATCGGGATCGTCAAAGGCCGTTCCTGAAGTCACCTTCAAAAAGCAGGGCGACAAACACCTGAATCTGGACGAACTGGACGAGGCGGTGGCCTGCTATAGCCAGGCGGTATCCATCAATCCAGAGTTTGTTGAAGCCTATCTTGGTTTGGGTTTCGCTTTGACCGGACAACTGCATCACGAGCAGGCTGCAGCTGCATTGGACAAGGCTTTGTCGATTGATCCCGCCATTGCGGACGCACACTACATGCTCGGCACCATTGCAAAGGCGCGCGATGACCAGCCCGGCGCCATCAGGCATTTCACCAGGGCACTGGAACTCAAACCGGACTTTGAATTTGCTTACCGTGACTTTTTCGATTTTTTGCTTCATT
This sequence comes from Polaromonas sp. A23, assembly GCF_002001015.1. Lineage (GTDB taxonomy): Bacteria > Pseudomonadota > Gammaproteobacteria > Burkholderiales > Burkholderiaceae_C > Polaromonas. Next base: position 8,374 of record NZ_MUNO01000028.1, read on the forward strand.
CCGGACAAACTGGAGAGGCCGAGGCACTGATCCGGAAAGGAATTCTTGTCTTCCCGGAATCGGCAGAGTTTCATTTTTTCCTGGGCAACCTGCTGTTCAACCGGCAGGATTTTGAGGGAGCCATTTCGTGCCACACCAAGGCCGTGGCATTAGAACCGACAGCAGTTTCCTCCCACAAAATCCTGGGTGATGCACATCGCAATCTTGGCCACCATCAAAGGTCGGCAGAGTGTTACGAAGCTGCAGCTCTTCTCGAACCCGACAACGCTGATGCACATGTCAATCTTGGCGACGCCCTGGACATGCTCGGGAAAAACCAGCAGTCCATCGGGTGTTATCGACGCGCAATTGCACTCGAACCCGGTCATGCCGCAGCGCATCGGCTCCTCGGAAATGCCCTGTTGAGCAACGGCAATCAACCGGGAGCCCTTGCCTGTTACCGGAAGGTTGTCGAATTGCAGCCCGACAGTCCGGTTGTTCATCTGGTGGCGGCACTCTCGGGAGAAAGCCCCGACAGTGCGCCACGAGGCTATGTCGAACAACTTTTCGATGAGTACGCGCAACATTTTGATTCGCACCTGGTCCGGACACTTCACTACAACGTGCCGGAAAAGCTGGCTGAGATGGTGCTCAAGTTCTCCGTTCCAGGGGCTGGAAAATGGTCTGTCCTGGATCTGGGTTGCGGGACCGGATTGTCCGGTTCCGCCCTGGCCGCACATGCAGGAGAGCTGGTGGGCGTTGACCTCTCCAGCAAAATGCTCGCCAAGGCCCGGGCCCGGAACATCTATTCGCGGCTTGAGCACATGGATCTGGTATCCATGATGCAAAACGAAGCGCCTGCGAGTTATGACGTTCTCATCTCCGCAGATGTTTTCATTTACGTTGGGAGACTGGACGGATTGTTCGATCAGGCACAGAGACTGTTGCGTCCGGGCGGGCTGTTTGCGTTTTCAATCGAATCCCTTGATGCGCTGAATGACGAGGGTGGTTTGGCATCGGGGGCTGCCCCTGGCTACCAGCTGACGCCGACCGGCCGTTACGCACATTCCATGGCCTACATGATCCGCATGGCAACGCACCATGGCTTCGGGATATTGAGCAACATGAACATACAGTGCCGCCTGGAGCAGGGCAAGGATGTACCGGGACGCATGATGTTATGGCGCCGGCTGGACGGCACCGGGCCGCATTGAGCCGAATGATGCGAGCGGCGGAGTGAAAGTCCGGTAACGCCCGCCACAACGCTTCGGTCCCGTCACCGTGCGACTCTGGTGACTTTTTTCACGCCAGAACTGCCCAGGCCTGAATCCGGCCGGCAACTCACCCCGTACTCCTCTCAGGCGCTGCCGCATGGCCGGACTCCCGTCCGGCCATGCGGCACGCCGACACGAGCGCATTCACAACAAGCAACTGGCGCCTGCCAGCTCACTCACTTAACTGGAGTTACCTTCATGATGATTCGTACCGCTATCGCTACTGCCGCCGTCTCGCTCATCGCCGCCTGCGGCAGCATGGCGCCGATGATGACCAGCTACTCGCAGGCAAACCTGCCCGCCACCGTGCAAGTGCCGGCCGGCAACAAGGTCGCCATGGAAACCGTGGGCATGGGCGACATCACCTACCAGTGCAACGCAAAGAAAGACATGGCCGGCCAGTTTGAATGGGTGTTTGTCGGCCCCGACGCCAAGCTCATGGACCGCGGCGGCAAACAGGTGGGCAAGTACTACGGCCCGCCCGCAACCTGGGAAGCCATGGACGGCTCCAAACTGACGGCCGTGCAGCTCGCCGTAGCGCCCAACATGCCCGGCAGCATTCCGCTGCAGCTGGTCAAAGGCAACCCCGCCATGGGCTCGGGTGCCATGCAAGGCGTCACCTACATCCAGCGCGTCAACACACAGGGCGGCGTTGCGCCCGCCGCTCCTTGCACCGTCGCAAACCTGTCAGCCAAACAAGTCGTGAAATACCAGGCCGACTACATCTTCTACAAGGCCATGTAAGCAAGAAGGCCATGTAAGCAAGAAGGCCCACAGGCTCCTCGCTTGCTCCCCGCGGGGAGTTCACCTCATGGTGAGCAACCGGCCTCCGCCCCCTCGGGAGCCGGTTTTTACAGCCCGCTGACTGCGGCAAGCGCCGTTGCCTGTGGGCTTTTTTGCGCCCGTAAAACCGAAGTGTTTTGCGAAAGCGTTTTTCACTCGCAACGCCCATGCGCGGCGTCCTACATACGGTTACATCCGACGCGGTTCAACTCGAACTTACAACCTCAAACGGGAAACTCCGCATGAAAAGCACCCACACCACCTCACTGCACATCGCCGGCAAAAGCCTGCTCTGCACCAGCCTGATGACCATCGGCACAGCCCTCATCATGGGCGCCTGTTCCAGCAACAAGCTGCCGCTGCCCAAAGAGTATTCACAAGACACCCTGCCCCAGTCCGTGATGGTTCCCTCCGGTCACAAGGTTGCGCTGGAAACGCGCGCTGCAGGCGTGCTTGACTACGAATGCCGCGCCACCCCTGCCGGCCCCTACGCCTGGGTGCTGATGAGCCCCAGGGCCAACCTGCTGGACCTCAGCGGCAAAGACGTGATTGCCTACTCCGGCCCACCGGCCACCTGGACCCACATTGACGGCTCCCGCATCGTCGGCAACCAGGTCAGCGTCGCTTCCAACGGCGAGTACAACCTGCCACTGCAACTGTCGCGTGCAGAACCTTCCCCAAGCGCAGGCGCACTGCAGGGCGTCAGCTTTATTCAGCGCATCAAGACCAAAGGCGGCGTTGAAAAAACCAAGCCCTGCACCACGATGAACGCTGCTGAAAAAGTGACACTGCCCTACCAGGCCGACTACATCTTCTGGCGCCCGGTTTAAACCCCTGATCCATCCCATGAACCGCCTTTTATCCATGCCGGGCTTCGCACCGGCCCCGGCAATAGACGGTTTCCTACAAAAAACCGCCCGGTCCTGCTGTCTACTGAAGTGCCAGCCCTGCTGGAAGGAGTGATCCGCCATGAAAAGTACGCACCACACGTTTCGCGTCATCAGCGTTGGCATTGGTTTGGCCCTTCTGGTGGTCAGCGGCACCGCGGCCATGATCGCCACCTTCTCCGGCCCGATCTCCGCACCTTCTGCCTATGTGCCTCATGCCGCTGCGCCTGCGCCCGCTTCTGGCGTCTTCCATCACGGAGACGACAGCCTGCTTTACGAACGCGTGGCCCGCAGCGACGGCAGCACCCAGTGGGTGCTGATTAACGAGCCCGCAGTCAGCGTGGCCAGCCTCATGCTTTCCGGTGAGCGCCTGCAGCCCATCAACTATGTGCTGCAGGGCAAACCCTCAGGCCTGAACAAGGTGTTGAAGAACTGCAACATTGGCGCCGATAACGGCACGAAGCCAAAAGCAGTCGATGCGTACGATCTTTCGTGCGTGACGCTCGGGTAAGCAATCTATAGTTTTACGGCGCTGCCCTGAAACCGCTTGTGGCAGGGGCTGAGCGTCTGCTGCGCGACAGTAAAAAAGCGCCAAAAATGGCCCCGGCAAGTTACGATGCCCCGGCACCCTTCCTCATCACAGGAATTTGCCGTGAAAACAAAAGCTGCCCGTCTTCCTTTTTCCTCCGGCCGCCTGTTGCCCTGCCTGCTGCTTGCCGCAGGTAGCGTCGCGCTGTTGGGCGCCTGCGGCTACCGGCCGCTCAAACCCTACAACACACAAAACGACCTGCCCGAAGCCGTGCGCGTGCCCGCAGGCTACCAGGTGGCAATTGAAGCCACCAGCAACGGGCAGCTGATGTACGAATGCCAGGCGGTCAAACGCGCACCTTACGAATACGAATGGCTGTTGCGCAGCCCCGGTGTGACCCTTACCGACACCTACGGCAACCGCATTACCCACAAACCCGGCGTACGCGCAACCTGGGCGCACCAGGACGGCTCCAGCGTCATGTCCCGCGAATTCATTGAAGTGCCGAACGGCGAGCCCAACCTGACCCTGCAGCGCTACAAGGCCGAGCCTTCAGAAACGCCCGGCATGCTGCACAACATCAGCTACGTGCAGCGCCTGCGCACCGTTGGCGGCTGGGTAGCCGCCATCCCCTGCAGCGCGCCGCAATTGGGCATGCGCAGAACGGTGCCTTATGAAGCCGACTATATTTTCTGGCGCGCCAAGAGCTCCTGAAGCGCTCTCTGAGGTGCCGCGACCTGAGCCAACAACAAGTGCCCCAATAGCCCCGCTCAAACAAAAAGCCCGCAGGCTTGAAGCCTGCGGGCTTTTTTGCTGGTGCAGGCCGCATGGCAGCGGGCCTTTACACAATGACTCTTAACGGTACTTAACGGTCATAACCGCGATGGTCCCCATGGCCGCGGTGGTGGCCATGTCCGTGGCCCCGGTGCCCGCGGTAATACCCCGACGACGGCACCACATACACGGGGGGACGTTCGTAATACACCGGGCGAGGCTGGTAATACACCGGCCGTGGTTGGTAGTAAACCGGTGCAGGCGGGTAATAAACAGGCTGGGGCTGCACATACACCGGCTGGTGATAGACAGGCTGTGAATACACCGGGTAGGCATTGGTCACACCGATCTGCGCGCCGGGCAACACCACGCCGACAGAAAACTGCACATCGCTGCGCGCGTGGGCGCCACCTGCAAACCCGAGGGCCCCCAGGGCCAAGGCTGCAGCTGCACCCGCCATCAGAAGGGTTCGCCGGGGTGTTGCGGCTTGAAGTGTTGACTGAAGCATTGCTTTCTCCTTGAGTAGGGCAGAAAGTGCCCATGTAGGAATTAAACGCTCCAGCCCGTTAATGGCCTACCCACTGCACGGTTAAGAGCGTACCCAAAAGTAACGCCCAAACCGGCTTTACATACGCCCACCCCCTAGAATCAGGCGCATGACCCCCCTTGCAGACAAAGAAACCCCCAAAACCAGCAATTTTTTGCGTCAGATCATCGAACATGACCTGAACGCTGCCACTTACGCCGGCCGCAAATGGGGCGGCAGCCCCGGCGACGCCGCCCACCACGCCGCCGGCCAGCCGGACCCCGCCAAGGTGCGCCTGCGCTTTCCGCCCGAGCCCAACGGCTACCTGCACATCGGCCACGCCAAGAGCATTTGCCTCAACTTTGGCCTGGCGCGCGACTACGGCGGCGTGTGCCACCTGCGTTTTGACGACACCAACCCCGAAAAAGAAGACACCGAATACGTCGACTCCATCAAGGACGCCGTGCAGTGGCTGGGCTTTGACTGGCACAACAACGGAGAAAACAACCTCTTCCAGGCCAGCGACTACTTTGACTTCATGTACCGCGCCGCCGAGTACCTGATTGAAGCCGGCCACGCCTATGTGGACGAACAAACCGCCGAGCAGATGCGCCTCAACCGCGGCGACTTTGTAAAGCCCGGCACCAACAGCCCCTTCCGCACCCGCAGCCCGGCCGAGAACCTGGCGCGCTTTCGTGAAATGCGCGACGGCAAGCTGCCCGACGGCGCCGCCGTGCTGCGCGCCAAGATCGACATGGCCAGCCCCAACATCAACATGCGCGACCCGGCCATTTACCGCATTCGCCGCGCGCACCACCACAACACCGGCGACAAATGGTGCATCTACCCGATGTACACCTACGCCCACCCGATTGAAGACGCGCTGGAGCAGATCACCCACAGCATCTGCACACTTGAGTTTGAAGACCAGCGCCCGTTTTACGACTGGCTGCTCGACCGCCTGGCAGAAGGCGGCCTGATTGCCAGCCCACACCCGCGCCAGTACGAATTTGCGCGCCTGAACCTCACCTACGTTCTCACCAGCAAACGCAAGCTTGCGCAGCTTGTGAACGAAAAGCGCGTGAGCGGCTGGGACGACCCCCGTATGCCAACCATCGTCGGCCTGCGCCGCCGCGGCTACACGCCCGAAGCCATCCAACTCTTTGCCGAACGCATTGGCGTCACCAAAAGCGACAGCTGGATTGACTACAGCACGCTCGAAGGCGCACTGCGCGACACGCTGGACCCGATTGCCCCCCGCGCGATGGCCGTGCTCGACCCGGTCAAGCTGGTGCTGACCAACTGGGACGAAGTCATGGGCGCAGGCAAGCTTGATGATTGCTCCGCCCCCGTGCACCCTCACCTGCCCGACCTGGGCAAACGCAACTTCAAGATCGGCAAAGAGGTGTGGATTGAAAGCACCGACTACGAAGAAACGCCGCCCAAAGGTTTCTTCCGCCTCTTCCCCGGCAACAAAGTGCGCCTCAAATACGGCCACGTCATCGAATGCACAGGCGCCACCAAAGACGCAAGCGGCAAAGTGACTGAAGTGCAAGCCACCCTGATCCCCGACACCAAGAGCGGCACGCCCGGCTCAGACTCCGTCAAGGTCAAGGGCGTCATCACCTGGGTCGGCGTGGCCGATGCGGTGCAGGCCGAAGTGCGCCTATATGACCGCCTGTTTACCGAAGCCCACCCCGAAGCGGATGGCAAGGATTTTCTGGAGAACCTGAACGCTAACAGCCTGAGCGTGGTGACGGCTTATGTGGAGCCTTCACTGGCATCTGCTACAGCCGGCCAGCGTTTCCAGTTTGAGCGGCATGGGTACTTTGTCACTGACTTGAAGGATCACGCTGCGGGGAAAGCGGTGTTCAATCGGGTGACGGGAATGAAGGACAGTTGGGTTAAGTGAGAGTCACCCACTTGGCCAGACCAAAGCAGGCAATCGCGGTGATTGCAGGGCCCAATGCCTGCTGAAAAATCAGCGACCGTGCATTTTTTACGGCACCAGCTGCATGCGTACTTGTTCTCTGCTCTCGCGAAACTCTTAGTCGACGGAGAGATCTAGATGCTGATGCCCATCGTGCAGCATATGTTTTGCACATGAAAGGGTGGTATGCAACTAATTGATAGAGCCGAAATCTCCAAACTTAGCCATTCGGCACGACAGGGATATGCGGCATTGCTGATACTGATGGCCTGCTGTGCTCTGTATGTTGCTTATCTGTTCGGAGAAATGACTTTCCGCGAATATCAATTAAACACGCGCTATAGCCGTGAGGGGATTAAGGCCGAAGGCCTAGTCACTGGTTTCAGATTCTTCCAGGCCACTGGTAAGAATCCGGAAAGGCACACCGGATATCACCCCAATGTGACATTCACTACGCCAAACGGCCCCGTCATTCTTAAGGCCAGCATTGGAGAGCCGCTGACCAGCGCGGCGCAACAGCAGTTCTGGCTAGGGCGAGAGGTCCACGTGCTCTACCTGCCCGATCAGCCAGACCGAGCTCGCGTATTGGAATGGCCGACCGAATTTTCGCAAAGCCTAATGCTAATGACCGCGTTTATGTTTTCCATCTCGATGCTGGTGCTCTATTTTGCTCGCGTTATGTGGCCAAGCACAGCCAAATAAAACACTCTCTACGGGTTTCAAATCTGACCTTTACGTACACATGCTAATCCGCCATTGCACGGGAAGAGTCTTCCCACTACTGGCTGCGATTTTCTCGTCGCAGCTGACTCACGCCCAACCCACCGAAGAAGTCCCCTTCATCACCTCCCCCGACAACGTCACGCTCGAGATGCTGAGCGTCGCAGACGTCAAGCGCGGCGACCACGTGATTGATCTGGGCTCCGGCGACGGGCGCATCGTGATTCTTGCGGCGAAGAAATTTGAAGCCACCGGCCTGGGTGTGGAGATTGACCCCGCGCTGGTGGTGCGTAGCAAAGCCAATGCACGTACTGCCGGCGTGGCAGACAAGGTGGAGTTTCGGGTTGAGGATTTGTTCAAGACCGACCTCTCGCAGGCCACGGTGATCACCATGTATTTGCTGCAAGAAGTCAACCTGCAGTTGCGCCCTTCCCTGCTTGCACTCAAGCCGGGCACGCGCATCGTCTCGCACGACTGGAACATGGGTGACTGGGCGCCTGACCGCACAACCGTTGTGCCGGTGCCCAACAAGGCGGTGGGGCGCGAGAAGTCGAGCAAGGTGCACCTGTGGACGGTGCCTGCGCGGGTGGAAGGCTTGTGGTGTGCGAGCGGCCTGCTGCGCGGTGCCAGCATCAAGCTGACGCAGAAGTACCAAACCTTTGAAGGCACGCTGGCGTGGCGCGAGCGTACGCGTGAACTGGCAGGCACCATCAACGGCACCGAGCTGCGTACACCCGCAGGCAGGCACGGTGAGCTGGTCTTGCAGGCGGAGGGCGATGCGCTCCGCATCAAAGAGGCCCATGGCAATATGGCGCTGGCACAGGGCCAGACCTTCAGGCGCGCGGCGGGCGCGTCTTGCAGCTAGAGGACGCCGCGATGGAGCAATTCACCCACCTGAAGCTGAGGGGTTGGCTTGGCATCGTGCTTATCATCGTCGCAACGGGCGTGGCCGGCATCATGTTTTTTCTTTTGGGCTTGAATGGCCTGCAAAGCGGGGAAATTGTCATCCAGTTCAAAGGGCATGCTGCGGCCACTGCCACAGCTGACGGCCCCAACGCTTCTGCCTTCCACACCGAGGTGTGGGGCTTCATGCTGATAGGCGCGTTTTTCATGTGCTGCAGCCTGGCTGTCATCCTGCGTCTGCTCTTTGTCTCGCGTGCTCGCCGGGACGAGACGATCCGCATGATTGGCGCCATGCGTGCGAGCGGCGGTAGTGATGCGGTGCCGGGCTGGGCTGTCGCGGTCGTACTGATCGGCCTGGTGTCGACCTTCGTTTTTATAGCCTTCAGGTTCAGCTAGCTCGGCCTTACCGCCCCCGTGCCGGCGTTGCACACGGCGGCAACGCCCGCCGCCCAGAATCGTCTTTTGCCGACACACAACTCCTCTTGCTGCGCGTAGGATGTTTTTCAGCCCCCATACGGCCGTTCAAACCTCCAAGGAGACCTCCATGCCCCAATTCGCCACAGTGACCCACGACGTAACCTTCACCCCCGGTGACGGCGCGCCCATTCCCATTCCACCGGGCCGCATCGAAGTTGGGCTGGAGCCTGACAGTGCCACCCTGAGCTGGGACGCCGGTGACGGCGTGGCGGCTGTGGCGGCCATTCCGATCAGCCAGTTCAACGACTACCTGCGCGACGGCAAGATCACCTGGGAAGTCAAGGAATAATCAGGCGCATGTTCGCCCGCCCGCCTTACCCGGCCCCTTCTGTTACCCGCCGCTCTGCCCTGCTGGGCGGCCTGGGTTTGCTCGCGCTTCCGGCCGGCGGTTGGGCGGCAACGCCTGCTGAAGCCAGCGTTTGGCCGCGGGCCTTGCAGGTGCCCGGCGGTATTGCGCGGCTGCCGCTGGGTGCTGCGCCAACGCGGCCGGTGGCCCACCTGCCAGGCGGCGACGGCCCGGTGCCCTTGCTGGTGCTGGGCGACACCTCGCACTGGACAGCGCTGGTGGGGGTGGCGCTTTCGGCAGAGCCCGGCGAGGCGCACATTGTTGTGCAGGCCGGCGAAGGCGCGTCGCGTGAGCTGGCCTACACCATTGCTCCCAAGCGCTATAGCGAGCAGCGCCTGACCGTGCCGCCGCGCACGGTGGATCTCTCGCCCGAAGACCAGGCTCGGTTTGAGCGGGAGCGTGCGCACCAGGCGACAGTGATGGCGACTTTCAGCGAACCCCCACTACAAAACACATTGCGCATGCGGGTACCAGTGCCGGGGCGGCGCTCCAGCTCTTTCGGGCTGCGCCGCGTCTTCAACGGCCAGGCGCGCAACCCGCACAGCGGTATGGACATTGCCGCCGGCACGGGCACGCCGGTGGTGGCGCCGCTGCCGGCGCGGGTGATTGACACCGGCGACTATTTCTTCAACGGCCAAACGGTGTGGCTGGACCACGGTGGCGGGCTGCTGAGCATGGTGTGCCACCTGAGCGCCATAGACGTCAAAACCGGTGACATGCTCAAAACCGGCGAGCGCCTGGGCGCCGTGGGCGCCACCGGCCGGGTGACCGGCCCGCACCTGCACTGGGGCGTGATGCTGAACCGCACCATGGTGGACCCAGCGCTGTTTTTGGCGGCTTGAGCGACCAGCGCGCGCCAGACGGCCCAAAACCTCGTTTTTGCCGTTTTACCCAATAATTTCAAGCAAAATGTGCCGTTTGCCCAATAAACACGGGGTCAAGCAGCTCCTGAAAACATAGCAACCTGCCTGTCGATTTTTGCTGCCGACGTCTGCTGCAAGTCCACCGGACGCGCAAAGAAAAAGCGGCGCACCACTTTCGCAATGCGCCACTTCGGCCACTTCGGCCACTTCGGCCACTTCGACCGCTCCGGCCGCTTTGAGCGGCGATCGCTATTTGCCAATCTACTTTTGAAGGCTGCCGCTGGAATTGATGATAGAAAGATCTACACCACCCCAGCCGGTCCGCTGGTTGGCTGTGTAGTTGACATAGACACCGCCCAGGTTGTATTCCCCCAGATTGGACAAGGCTTGCAGCACGGCGGCGCGGGTCGGCGTTTTGCCCGCCCGCCGGACAGCTTCCACAGCGATCTTCGCGCCCATGTAGCCCTCGAGGCTTGCGAAAGACAAGGCCTCGCCAGCGGCGTACTTCTTCATGTCCGCTTGATACTCGGTGATAACCGCCTTGGAAGGAACGAAAGGGAAAGGCACGGCCTGACTCAAGACGATGCCACGAGCTTTATCCTTGCCAGTGGCATTGACCAGGCCGTCGTGCTGCAGCACCGACAAGCCATAGATCTGCACCGCACCACCAGGAACGTCGCGGACCGCCTTGACGAATTCAAACGCAGGCTTTCCCGCAGCCAGCAAAATAATGCCCTTGGGGCGCTTCTCTGCGATGGCGGCAACGGCCGCGCGAACGCTCGCATCCAGCTTGTCGGGCGCGGCGTCAAGTACCTGCTGCGTTGCGATCTTGACGCCCAGTGGACCGCTGAGCTGGGTCGTCAACTGCGCAAGGGGTGGACCGAAGGCAATGCTCATGTTGACGATGGCCAGCGAGTCCTTGCCCCAAGTCTTTGCTTCCTTGAGAAGGCTGCCAACTTCATCCGCGTAGCCGCTGCGCAGGGGAAACACATTAGCGGCAGAAATCACGTTTTTATCGCCCTGCAGCGGCGCAATCAGCGCTATGCCGTTCTTGCTCGGCAAGTCCTGCTTGGCGATTTCAGCAAGGCCGGCGCTGTTGAGAAAGCCCAACAGCCCGATCACCGCCGGGTCGCCGATGAGCTGCTGGGTCAATTCAACCATTTTTGGGCCCTGCAGACTGTCATCCAGCGTGACCAGCTTGAGTTTGTTGCCCTGCAGGGTGTTGCCCGCATTGACCCTGTCGAAATAGGCCTGGATACCCGTTGCCAGGCCTTTGGCGTTCGAGGCCGAGGCCGGATTGGTCTGTGAGGCGACCTGCCCAAAGACCAGTTCGATGGCGTGGCTGGAAATCGGCAGGGCCAGGATCGCAAGTGCTGCCATGGTGGTAGTGAAGCGCGAGAAGTTGAGAGCCATACAGCCTCCTAAAAATCAGCAGTACACCACCAGGGAAACGTAATTCAAATGGGTTAAACCCCAAGGTATTACATTGACGCTGCCCGAATTGCCCTCGACCAGCAATTTCAAGCGCCAAAGTGGTGCAATGGTCATTCAGCATCAGGTTGCCGCGCAGGCTGAGCCTCCGCGAAAGCGGGTAGCGCCTGGCATGCCGCGTAGACAGCCATCACCTTCCTGCATCTGGAGAGATCCACATTGAAGCGTTGCGCGCTGAAGACTTGTGGCACCAGGCAACAGTCAGCCATCGTGGGAACGTTGCCAAAGCAGAAATCACCGTGCCGATCAAGTCTTTCCAGATGCTGTTCAAGCGCCTCAAGGCCGAGGGTGATCCAGTGCTTGATCCACTCGCTTCTTTTCTCCTCCGAAACATCCATGAACTCGGACAGGTATTTCAGAACGCGCAAGTTGTTGAGCGGATGAATATCGCAGGCGATTCCCAAAGAAAGCTGGCGCACAAAAGCCCTGTCGGCCGGTGACGACGGCAAGAGGGGATTTTGCGGGTACACCTCATCAAGGTATTCCATGATGGCCAGGGACTGGCTCAACTGAATCCCGGGCTCGCTCAGAACCGGTACTGACGCTTGCGGATTGATGGCCATAAACGCCTTGTCAAACTGCTCTCCGCCGTTGCGATTGAGGTGAACGAAGACATGTTCTGCGTCCAGGCCCTTCAGATTCAACGCGATGCGAACGCGGTAGGCCGCCGAGCTGCGAAAGTAGGTGTGAAGAACGCGGGCCATTCAAACCCCCAGGTATTGGTGAACAATTTCAGGACGGCCGCGCAGCTCGTCTGAGCTTCCTTGCCATACAACGCAGCCTTTTTCAATCACAAAGTGCCGGTCGGCCAGGCCCATCAGCGCTTTCACGTTTTTATCGATGACGATCTGCGACAGGCCCTCCTTCTTCAGATCAGCAAGCGCGCGCCAGATTTCGTTTCGAATCACGGGGGCCAGGCCCTCCGTTGCTTCGTCGAGCACCAGCAGCCGCGGATTGGTCATCAGCGCACGGCCGATGGCCAGCATCTGCTGCTCACCCCCCGAAAGTTGCGATCCCAAATTATTGCGGCGCTCTTTCAAGCGCGGGAAAAAGGCGTAGGTACGCTCCAGTTCCCAGGTCTTGCCATTGCTCTTTTTGTCGTCGCGCGCGGTCGCCACCAGGTTTTCTTCGACCGTCAGGTTGGGAAACACTTGCCGGCCTTCGGGTACCAGCGCCAGGCCCTGGCGCGCGATGCGGTGCGAAGGCAAATGATCCACACGGGCACCGGCAACCCACACGCTTCCGGAGGCCACGGGCAGCATGCCAAACAAACATTTGACAGTGGTGGAGCGGCCCATGCCATTGCGCCCCAGCAGGGTCACCACCTCGCCTGGGCCCACATCGAATGAAATGTCGAACAGTGCCTGCGCATGGCCATACGAGGCCTGCAGGCCCTTGACGGATAAAAATGGCGTCATGACTTTTTCCTTGCCCGCTTCATGCTTCGGCTTCTTCGCCGAGGTAGACCGCCCGCACTTCCGGGTGGTTGCGAATTTCATCGGGTGTGCCGGTGAATAAAATTTTTCCGTAAACCAGCACGCTGATGCGGTCTGCCAGCGCAAACACCGCATCCATGTCGTGCTCGACCAGCAAGATGGTGTACTGGCGCTTCAGCCGCTGCAGCAGCGCGATGACGGCGGCGGATTCCTGAACACTCATGCCGGCCATGGGCTCATCGAGCAGCAAAAACTTGGGGCCGGCGGCCAGGCTCATGGCCAGCTCCAGTTGCCTGCGTTCGCCGTAACCCAGGTCGCCGGCCGCCACGTTGTGTCGATGCGCGAGGCCGGTGGCCTCGAGTGCTTCTTCGGCAAACTTGCGTGCCTCCTTGCTCGCAAGCATCGGAGTCCAGAACCTGAAGGCATGCTGTCGTGAGCCAAGCGCCGCGAACGTGGCGTTCTCCAGCACGCTGAAGTCTTCGAAGATCGAGGTGATCTGGTACGAGCGCAACAAGCCACGCTTCGCGCGTTCATGGATAGGCAACGCGGACACATCCGCGCCATCGAACCAGACGCGGCCGCTGTTCGGCGCGAGCTCGCCTGACAGCTGGTTGATCAGCGTGGTCTTGCCGGCACCGTTGGGGCCGATGATGGCGTGCAGTTCGCCCTCGCCGATGTCGAGCGACACCGCGTCGGTGACCAGCAGCGCGCCGTAGCGTTTGGTGAGGGATTCAGTGCGAAGTACGCTGGCCATTACAGGGCTCCCTGTGCGGTACCCGTCGTCGCAACGACCGAGGGGGTGGCTCTTTGAGCCGGTTTTCCCCGTGAATCAAAGCGCTGCAGCAGGCCGACGATGCCGCGGTTTCCCAAGAGCGTGACGATGACAATGAACGGGCCGAAGATGACCATCCAGTGCTCGGTAAAGCCTTTGAGGATTTCTTCGAGGCCAAGAAAAACCAGCGCGCCCATCAAGGGGCCAAACACCGTACCCAGACCGCCAATCACCACGATAACGATCAGCTCGCCGGAGACCGACCAGGCCAGCGTGCTGGGCGAGGCGAAGGCATTGAGGTTGGCCAGCAGCAGGCCGGCCACACCGCACAACATGCCCGACATCACATAGGCCAGCAGCTGGTAGCGCAGCACCGGAATGCCGGCGGCTTTGACGCGGCGTGTGTTCTGCTTGGCCCCACGGATCACCATGCCGAAGGGCGCAACGCGCAGCCTGGCCAGCCACCAGATCGACAACACCAGAACAACGAAGGCCACGACGTAGACGTTGGTCGCGGACGACAGGTCGAGCGGGCCGAAACGGCTGGGCAATGCAATGGACATGCCGTCATCGCCGCCATAGTTCTTCAGGCTCACGAACAGGAAGTAGCCCATCTGGGCGAAGGCCAGCGTGATCATGATGAAGGCGATGCCGGTGGTGCGCAGGCTGATGACGCCTGTGACCAGCGCAACCAGACCGCACGCGCCCAGGCACAGCGCCAGGTGCATCCAGCCGCTGCCGACACCATGAAAAGAGGCGAGCCCGACGGCATAACTTCCCAGCCCGAGAAAGAGCGAATGGCCGAAGCTCACCAGCCCGCCGTAACCCAGCGCCATGTTCAGTGCGCAGGCGGCAATGGCGTAGATGATGATGCGCGCGAAGAAGGCTACGTAAAATGGCTGGTCGGTGGCTTGCGCGACGAAAGGCACGGTGGCCAGCAATAGCAAGACCAGCAAGGGAACCCAGGTGCTGGGACGTGAAAGAAGTGAGTTCATGGTTTTCACCTGTTGGCTGGAAAGAGGCCTTGCGGTCGCCAGGCCAGAACCACCGCCATCAGCAGATAGACCAGCATCGAGGCCAGTGCCGGGCCTGCCGCGTCGGCGAGCGAGCGCTCGGTGACCTGCCGCAGGATGAGGGGTAGAAATGCGCGGCCCAGAGTGTCGACAATGCCGACGATGAGCGCCGCATAAAAGGCGCCGGTGACCGAGCCGATGCCACCAATCACGATGACGACCAGTGTGGTGATGAGCACCGCCTCGCCCATGCCGGACTGCACCGACAGGATTGGCCCGGCCATCGCGCCTGCCAGACCAGCAAGCATGGCGCCGACCGCAAACAGCATGGCGTTGAGCAGCCGGATATTGACGCCGAGTGCGGCGACCATGGCAGGGTTGACCGCGCCGGCCCGGATCAACATGCCCACGCGGGTCTTGTTGATCAGCAGCCAGGAACCCACCGCAACCACCAGCCCGACGACGATGATGGCAAACCGGTAGGCCGGGTAGCTGAAGCCGGCAATAGGGATGGCGCCGCTCAGCAACTCCGGCACCTGCAAAAACACCGGCTGCGGGCCCCAGATGATGCGCACCAGCTCATTGAAGAACAACACCAGGCCAAAAGTGGCCAGCACATGGTCAAGGTGGTCGCGCCGGTAGAGGCGCGCGACTGCGACGAACTCCAGTGCCAGGCCCAGCAGCAGCGAGCCCAGCATGGCCGCCAGCAAGGCCAGCCCGAAGGAGCCGGTGTACTGGAAGGCCGTGGCCGCGAAGTACGCGCCCATCATGTACAGCGAGCCGTGCGCCAGGTTGACGAAGCTCATGATGCCGAAGACCAGCGTCAGGCCTGCTGCCAGCAAAAACAGCAAGACACCGTACTGCAGGCCGTTGAGCAGCTGCGCGAAAACCATCGTGCCGTTCATGGCGTCACTTCAGCGCGCACTGCGCGTGGTAGGCATCGCTCTGCTTGGCCAGCGGCGTCCCAATCAGTTTCCCGACAACGTTGCCGCCGCTCTTGACGGTTTCGAACGCGTAGTAGTTCTGTACCGGCAGGTTGTTGTTGTTGAACGCGAACGCGCCGCGCACCGACTTGAACTCGCTGCCAGCCGCCTTGACCGCGGCGGCAAGGGCCTTGGCATCACCGGCCTTGGCCTTGCCCAGGGCGATATTCAGAATATTGGCTGCGTCGTAAGCCGTCGCTGCGTACGCGCTGGGCGTCCGTTTGTACTTGCGTTCGAAGTCGGCAACAAACTTCTTGTTCTCTGGCGTGTCGAGCGCAGCGTCCCACATCGCGCCGCTGATGCTGCCAACAGCCGCGTCACGCAGGCCCGGCAGGGTCGTGCCATCAACGGTGAAGACTGAATAAAGCGGCACTTTGGCCATCAGGCCGGCCTGACTCATCTGCTTGATGAAGTTGACGCCCATGCCGCCTGGGTAGAACACGAACACCGCATCGGGCGCGGCCGCCTGCAGTTGCGCAAGCTCGGCCGAATAGTCAGGCTGGTTCACCTGCGTGTAGACCTCGTCCACGATCTGGCCCTTGAAGTAGCGCTTGAAACCGGTCAGCATGTCTTTGCCGGCCTGGTAGTTGGGTGCCATCAGATAGACTTTTTTCAGGCCCTTGTCCTGGGCAAACTTGCCCATGGCTTCGGCGGCGCCGTCGTTCTGCCACGCAGCGGAAAACACATTGGCCTTGCAACCGGCTCCGGCCAGCGGCGATGGGCCTGCATTCGTGGCGATGGCCACGGTGCCCGACTCGGCGATGCGCGGCAGGCTGGCCATCAGCACATTGGAAAAGCTCAAGCCCACGATGGCGTCGACCTTGTCCTTGTCGATGAACTTGCGCACGATCTGGCCGCCAATTTCAGGCTTGAGCTGGTCGTCTTCCTTCAGCACCGTGGTGGCCTGGCCGCCGAGCTTACCCCCCAGTTGCTCGACCGCCAGCATGAAGCCGTCAACCTGGTCCTGGCCAACGATGGCCTGTGGGCCAGACAAGGGCGCCATGAAGCCAATGGTGGCGGCAGCGGTGAACTGGCTGGCGCCGGTGAGTGCAAGCCCGGCCGCGGCGATCAGTGCGCTGCGGCGAAAAGGCGTCCTGGAAAGCGTCTTGGGTGTTGTGTTCATGGTGTGTTGTCTCCTGCGGAATAGAGTGGTGAAAGGGATAAAAGGGTGAAAGGCGGGTCAGGCTGCGGGTTCAGTCAGAAATTTGCACAAAGACACGGCCGCCCTCGATGCGCACGGGGTAGCTGCGAATGTCTTCCGTGATCGGCGCGCAGGTGCCGCGGCCATTGCGCACGTCGAACTTGCCCTGGTGCAGGGGGCATTCAATTTCATGGCCGTCAAGAAAGCCGTCGCACAACCGGGCATGGCCGTGGGTACAGATGTTGTCGGTGGCAAAAATGCTGCCCTCAACTTTGTAGAAGGCAATGTCGCGGCCGCCGACCTGCAGGCCGATCACGTCGTCTTCGGGCACGCCGGCTTCTTCGGTGGCGTCCATCCAGTTGGAATTGCTCATGGTTTAAATCGGGTAGATGATGGAGTTGGGGATCATTTCGCTGTCGTACACGCACAGGCGCGAAGCGAACTTCAGGCCTTCGGGCGTGCGCACGATCACGTCGATGTAGCGGCCGACATTGAAGACAGTCGACTCTTGTGACAGCTTGGTGCGGAAAACCGCGTAGTTGGCTTCCGACTCGAAGCGGTTGCTGTCAACCGAGCGAATCAACGGCGCGCCGACGACGTGGCGCTGGTAATACGGGTCATGGAACAAGGTCTCGCGGATGCCATAGACCCGATCCTTCAGCATGCCCTTGCTTTCAAAAAAAAGTGTCGCCAGCGGAAACCCACGTTCATGGTTTTCGCGCGGAATCAGCTTGTAGATGCAGTCTTCTGTGAAGAACTCGGGCCACAAGTCCCAGTTGCCAGAATCGACCGCCTGGGCGTAATCGGCATACAACTGCACCACCTGCAGGTAGTCTTCGAAATTGAGGTTAACGGCGGCGCTCATACGTCGGCCTCCATCACTTCGCGCCAGTATTGGTACATGCCGCGTATCAATGTTTCGGTGACCATGTGGTCGGTGTCCTCAACCGTGCGCCCGCCGAGTTCGGCCAGGGTGCGGTGGTAAGGCTTCTGCTCGAAGCCCTGCTGCGAGAACTCGATCACCTCGCCGTCGTCGGCCGACACGAAGCCGGCCGGGCCGAACAGGTTGGCCTGGCGCAGCCGGCGCTGCGTCATCTCCGGCGTGTCGTCCGCAAAGCCGAAATGCGTCCACACGAAATCGAAGGAGCCATGGCCGTCGGGCTGAATGTGGCGCGTCGATACGCTGTTGACCTGCTGCTGCAGGATGACGCTGGGAAACAGCGTCATCATCACCGCAGTGGGGCCTTTCCACCAGGGCTCGGGCACGATGTCGAGAAAGCGCGGATCGTGAAGCTCCATGCTTTCCTTGAAGCTGGACACCTGCGTGACCTGGTCGGCCTTACCGGACTGGCCGCGCGTGGAGATCATGGCCGCATGGCGGTGGCGGGCGTCCATCTTCAGCTCGCTCTTGTTGTCTGCGCGCCAGAGGCCGAAGGTAACAAACCACGTATGCAGCAGGCCGGGGTGGTAGGGGTCTTTGATGTTTTCCTGCATCAGCTTCCAGTTGCCCGGAATACGCTGGCGGTTGTAGCCCAGAATCGTCAGCTTGCGGCCGTCAAACAGGCGGTCGAAATAGCCGAGGATGACCGGCCCGAGGAAGTCTTCGAGCGACTCGATGCCGTGGTCGAAGCTGGCAAACACCACACCGCCGCGCGTTGCGACCTTGAGCTTGTTGAGGCCGTGGTCGGTGGTCTTGAAGTCTGCGGGCATGCCGCCGTTGACCTTGCCGTCCTGTTTGACACCGCGGCGAAACGGCACACCCTGCAGATCACCTTTCAGTGTGTAGCTCCACTGGTGATAAGGGCACACAAACTCTTTTTTGTTGCCATGGCGTTCACGGCAGAACTGCATGCCGCGGTGGGCGCAAACATTCTCAACCACGCTGATGCCGCCGTCGGTATCGCGCACCATGATCACCGACCGCTCGCCGATCACCGTGCGCTTGAAGTCGCCGGCGTTGGGGATCTCGGCGTCGAGGCCGACGTAGCTCCAGTGTTTGTTGTAGAAAAAGCGCTCAAGCTCTTTCTTGTGCTGGTCCGGCTCGGTATAGGCCATGAAGGGAATCCGGCTTGTGCCTTCTGATTCCCAATGAATCTCGATGGGAAAGGTTCCGCCGGGTGCGGTGGTGGATGCCGTCGTGGGTGCAGTCATCGCTGTCTCCTTGGTTTTCAGTCTTCTGTTTTCCGCGCTTGCGTGTCAGGCCCGCACCGCGACCGAGATGCCGGCTAGGCCCGCGATGTTGCCTTGCATCACGTCGCCTGCAAGCACGGCGTTCACGCCTTCGGGGGTGCCGGTCATGATGAGGTCGCCGGGCTCCAGCGTTTCATATTCGGACAGGTAGGCAATGCATTCCGAAACCGACCAGATCAGCTTGGCGATGTCTGACGATTGGCGGGCGCCGCCATTGACGGTGACGCTGATGGCGCCTTCAGCCACATGGCCGCTGTCAGCCACGCGGGACAGCGCACCTATGGGCGCCGAGCGCGAGAAGGACTTGCCGAATTCCCACGGACGGCCTTTGTCGCGCGCATCGAGTTGCAGGTCGCGGCGTGTCATGTCCAGCCCTACGCCGTAGCCGTAAACGTGGCTAAGCGCATCGGCCACGGTGATGTTGCGGCCGCCCTTGCCGATCGCAACGACGAGCTCAATTTCGTGGTGAAAGCTATTCGTCTTCGGCGGATAGGGAATGGTGACCGGTGACGAGGCATCGACGGCCGCGTTGGCCGGTTTCATGAAGAAGAATGGCGGGTCGCGGTCAGGGTCTTTGCCCATCTCGCGTGCATGGGCGGCGTAGTTGCGGCCCACGCAAAAAATGCGGTTGACGGGAAATCGTTCACTGATACCTGCAACAGTGAGCGTGGGAAGGGTGACGGGTTCGATGGCGTAGTTCATGTGTGTACTGCGAAGAATGTGAAAGGTTGAAAAATTTTCAGGCGCGGTGTTCGCGCCACAGGCCGAGGGCCTGTTGTACCGGGCGGTCTGAATAGCTGAAGAGCACGGCCTCGGGACCGGCGCGGAACTGGTGGCTGTGCCAGGACGGCACCACCAGCACGTCGTTTTCATCGAGGCGAACCGTTTTTCCTTCGACGGTCGCCTCGGCGTTGCCGCTGAGGCACACGTACACCGTGCCATCGGTGCAACGGTAAGGCCGCGTTTCGAAACCGGCCGGAATCAGCTGGGAGAACGCGGCCATCGTCGGCATCGGCGAGCGGCCGGTGGCCGGGTTGACGTAGCGCTGTTTGTGGCCGAAGTGCGCATCGGGCGCACCGCCGGCGGCTATGGCTTTTAACGATGCCAGTGTGCGTTCCCAGGGGTAGACAAACACCTTGGTCGGCTCGGCGGGCTGCTGGTAGAAATCGACCGGGACCATGTTGGAGCCGTAACGCGCCAGCGCATCCCCTTCCGGCCGGGCGACGGCCTGGTAGGCGCTGTCGCTTTTCTCTGCAAATCCGGCATCGAGGAAACGCACGATGGGAATGTCCAGGCCGTCGAGCCAGACGACCGGCTGGTCGCCCAGGTTGCCGTGGTCGTGCCAGGTCCAGGCCGGCGTGATGATGAAGTCGCCGCGGCGCATGGTCGTGCGTTCCCCGTCGACCGCTGTGTAGGCGCCCTCACCGTCCAGCACCAGCCGAAGCGCGGACTGGGTGTGGCGGTGCGCCGGCGCCACTTCGCCCGGCATGATGAGCTGCAGGCCGGCATACAGCGACTGCGTGATGCAGGACTGGCCGCGCAACGCGGGGTTTTCCAAAATCAGCACGCGGCGTTCAGCCTCGGCCGCGCTGATCAAGGTGCCCGCTTCCATGACACGTTCGCGCACGTCGGCGTACTTCCACGCGTGCGCGACTGCCGGCGACTTGGGGGAGTGCGGCACCAGCGCGCCCAGCACCTCCCACAAGGGTGTCATGTTGTCCACGCCGATGCGATCGTAATAGGCTTTGCGGTTCAGCTGGGAATCAAGGTCTGTATTTCTGCTGTTCATGAGGGTTCCTGTTGATCGGTCTGATCGGTCATGTGCCGCTGGCGTAAAACGCATCGGCATAGATTTGTTCGGGCAGCACGCCCATCTGGCGCACCAGCAGGCTGGTGGCCTCGACCATGGGCGGCGCACCACAGAGGTAGGCCCGGAAGCCGTCGAGGCTGGGCCAGTCCTGGGCGATGGCTTCGGTCACCAGGCCGGTGCGGCAGCCGGGCGCCTGGCCGGAGGCAAGCACGACGTGCACCTTCAGTTGCGGATGCTGGCGCTCAAGCTCTGCCAGCCATTCGCGGCCGTAAACGTCGCGCTCGGAACGAACGCCGAAGTACAGGTGAATGCTGTTGCGCATGCCTTCGACAATGACACCGCGGATGACGGACAGAATCGGCGCCAGGCCTGTACCGCCGGCCACGCAGAGCATCGGCCCCGCATGCTTGCGGCGCAGATAGGCCGAGCCCAGCGGGCCGCTGACGCGCACCGCGTCGCCAACCTTCAGCGTGTTGGCGATGTAGCCAGTGACGCGGCCCTCGGCGACCAGGCGCACATGGAACTCAAGCTCGCCGTCGGCGCAGAGGCCCGCCATCGAATACGGCCGGATGTGCTCGGGCGTGAACTGAAGCTGGGCATATTGCCCGGGTGAAAACTCGATGGGCTTGGCCGGCTTCAGCCGCAGGCGTTTGATGTCGTGGGTCTGGTCCTCCACCGCAACGACGGTGGCCTTGACGATTCTTGCCGTATGGACCACCACCTCGTCGGGCTCGGGAATTTCAACAATGCAGGATTCGGTCAGAAAGGTCTGGCAGGCCAATACGTACTGGTCGCTGGCTGCCCCCGGCCGCTGCGCCTCCCCACCCGAGGCGAGCACCTGCCCTTCGACGAGCTTGCAGCGGCAGGTGCCGCAACGCCCGGCCAGGCAGCTGTATGACACCGGCACGTCATTCGCGCGCAGGGCTTCCAGCAGGTTCACCCCTGCGGTGACGCTTAGCGTGCGCTGGAGAGGGCGGACAAAAATTTCCATCGTGGTCGGTCTGGGTATGTCTCGTGGGAGAGTTGCCTTGCCGCATGTTTTCTGGTGAACATCAGCGGCTATGGGGCAATGATCTGAGGCCCACCAAAATCAGTCAATACAATGGCATTAATGTTCTGTATCACTGAAATCAATAACTCTTTCAATATCCCTTAGGAGTCGCAGATGGAACTCAAGGACATCGACCTGAACCTGCTGGTGATCTTTAACCAGCTGCTGACCGAAAGAAGCGTCTCCAAGGTGGCGGAGAACCTGGGCTTGGGGCAGCCCGCCGTCAGCAATGCCCTGGCGCGCCTGCGCAAGCTGTTTGGCGACGAACTTTTCCTGCGCACGTCGAGCGGTATGCAGCCCACGCCCTTTGCGGACCAATTGGCCGAATCGATAGGCTATGCGCTGGGCATGATTCACGGCGCAATCAACGTCAAGAATTCGTTCGATCCCGCCAGCAGCAAACGCCGCTTTACCGTGGGCATGACCGACATCGGCGAGATCTACTTCCTGCCGCTCTTGATGGAAAAAATCCAGAAAGTGGCGCCGGGGGTTTCCATCAGCACGGTGCGCAATACAACGGTCAACCTGAAAGATGCCATGGAGGCAGGCCACGTCGATCTGGCGATTGGGCTGCTGCCCCAATTGAAAGCCGGCTTCTTCCAGCAGCGCCTGTTCTCTCAGCAATACGTTTGTGTGTTTCGCAAAAACCATTCACTGGACAAGCGAAAGATTTCTTCAGCTGATTTTTTTGCAACCGATCACGTCGTGATTGCGTCTGCAGGAACCGGGCACGGGAAAGTCGACGAAATTCTGGACAGCGGCTCCCAGAAAAGACGAATACGCCTCACCGTTCCGCATTTCGTCGCGATTGGTCATATTCTTCAATCTACCGACATGGTGGCTACAGTGCCCGAGCGTCTGGCAGAAAAAATGGTGACGCCGTTCAACCTCAAATACGTCACCCATCCCGTCAAGTTGCCGCAAATCGCCATCAATCTTTTTTGGCACGCCAAGTATCACAAAGACCCGGCAAATCAGTGGCTCAGATCGCTTGTTTTTGACACGCATTCGGACCGGTGATGCGAAAGAGCGCTTTCATCGGGCACTCCAAGCTCGGTGATAAATGACGGACCTCAACCGGTCGCACAGACAAGAACAGGAAGCCCCTTGGCCACTCATGCGGTCCGCAAAATCGTTTCGGCTGTTTTCACGCCGTAATTACAAGAGAAAAGTGCCGGTAGCCCAATAAAAGCGGGCGCAAGTAGCTACCAAAAGAGTAGCAAATTGATCGCATCTGGATATGCGCCTCTAGCCAGTTAGGTCGCAGCCACTAGTAGAAACCCTGATGATTAGCCATCACTGATCCACTTTCAAAGGAAACACCATGAGCGCCAAGAACCTGTCTACCGTTGCAACCGACTTGATCGAGTCTTACGGCAACACTGCCAAAAACGTGATCGATGCCTACCGCGCAGGCGGCGAGCGCGTGGTGACGCTGCTGGAGCAGCGCTGGAACAGCGCACTGAAAGAGTCGCGCTCGGAACTGACGGCTGAAACCGCCAAGAACGCACGCGCAGCGCAAGCCGCCTTCAGCGCCTACTACACCAAGGGCTTGACCTTCACGACCAACGGCGCACAGCAAGTGGTGACGCAGCTGGTGAAGCTGGCTGAGACCGGCGTGGAACGCGCTGCTGCCAACGCTGCCCTGTTTGAAGAAAAAACCGGCGCAAGCGCTTTGACCACACTGGCCGCAGCCACTGCCCCCGGCGCACTGGCACTGAGCAAGCTGGCCGCACAAATTGAACAGAAAACCGCAGAACTCGCTAGCAAGATTGCCGGCGACGACGTGACCACCGTCAGCGCCAAGCGCAGCTCGGCTTTCGGCCAACGCCGCAAGGCCGCCTGAACGGTCAAGCCCGTTTTCTTCAGGTAAAAAGCTATGCCAGCCCTTTAAATACGGGCGCCACCAGCTACTGAAAATATAGCGCCGCCCCGCAAGGGGCAGGCGCTTTTCTTTGCCCGCTTTTCTCGCTTTGGCGCGTCAGCCGTTTTCCAGCGATAGCTTGAGGCGGCCCAAAGCCTGGTCCCACTGCTGGGCAATCAGCTCAAGCGAGCGGCGAGCTTCTTCCACCTGTTGCGGGTCAAACTGCCATAGACGCTCTCGGCCGACCTTGACATCGCGCACCAGCCCGGCATCAGCCAGCACCTGCAGATGGCGGGTGACGGCCTGGCGGGTCACCTCGGTTGTGGCGGTAAGTTGCGCGATTGACACCGCGCCGCCCACACACAGAACCGTCACCAGGCGCAGACGAGTCTCGTCGCCCAGCGCGGCAAACACCGAAGCGGGGCCCGGCTGCGGCACGGGCATGGCTTTACGCACTGGCGACATGGGCCTGGATGTTGCGTATCTGCCCGTCCCAGCCGCCGCTGTTCATGCGGAAGGCTTCCGCACGCCGCGCCAGCGGGATCTGGTCAAAGCCGGACTCCACCGTGCGCAGCAGCGTGCCTTCCCCTGCGTCCTGCAGCTCGAAGGTCACCAGCGTGGTCGGTTCCTTGCTGTAGTCGATGGCCGGGTCCACGGCATAAGGGTGCCAGCGGTAAGAGAAAAGCGTCTCCGGCTCCACACGCTCGACCAGTACGTCAAACATGACGTGTTCATAGCCGGCAATGGTGATTGGCCCTTGCGTGCGCTGCCCGGGTTTAAAGGTTTTTCCCTTGAGCGCGACGCCGAACCATTTGCCAAACTCTTCGGCATTGGAAAGCGCGCGCCAAACGCGGGAGCGCGGCGCCTGGATCAGGGTGCTTCTTTCGATGCGGTCGGTGGATGAAGTCATATGCAATCTCCTTGTTGCATTTATTTTTGACCAGGGCCAACAAAAGAGCAACTATTTTGTTGCATTAATTGCAAACAAATGAAACTGAAGCAGCCGTTGTTGACCGCGCACCCGCATTGCGCGGTGAGCCGCCGGACAAGTTGGGGGCAACGCGCCGCAAAGACAGCGCGCCCCAGCTCCCCTTTAGATCACCCACTCACCCGGCTGGCTCAGCGTGAAATAGAAAGTTGCGCCCTCGCCAATGTGGCTGTCTGCCCAGACCCGCCCACCGTGCCGCTCAATGACACGCTTCACCGTGGCCAAGCCTATGCCTGTTCCCACAAAATCACCAGGCGAGTGAAGCCGCTCGAAGGTACCGAACAACTTATGGGCGAAGGCCATGTCGAAGCCGGCGCCGTTGTCTTTCACAAAGTAAACAGTCTGGCCGTCTGTGCCAGTGCGGCAGCCCACCTCGATAAGCGCCTGCGGTTTTTTGGAGCTGAACTTCCACGCATTGGCCATCAGGTTTTGCAGGGTCGCCAGCAGCAGGCGCGGGTCACCATGCGCGTACAGGCCTTCCTGGATGTGAACCCGCACGTCGCGCTGCGGCTCCCGCTCGCGGTAGTCACGTTCTATTTGCCGGGCGATGGCCGTCAGGTCAACCTTTTCTGACTTGATTTCTTCGCGCGAGAGATGGGCCAGCGTGAGCAGGCCTTCAATCAGCTCGCCCATCTGCGTCACACCCACGCCAATGCGGTCCAGGTAGTGCTTGCCTTTGTCGCTGATGTTCTCCGCGTCAAGCTTGGCCAGCAGCTTGCTGAAGCCATGAATGGTGTTCAGCGGCGAGCGCAGGTCGTGCGAAACGGAGTACGCAAAAGACTCCAGCTCCTTGTTGGCTTCGGCCAGCTGGGCGGTGCGCAGCAGCACGCGCTCTTCCAGGTCGCTGTTGAGGCGGAGGATCTCCTGCTGCTGCTGTTTGCGCTCGGTGACATCGCGCTCCACCGCCACCCAGTGGGTGTACTTGCCGGCGGCGTTGGCAATCGGCGTGATCTCGATCTCCACCCAGCGCTCCCTGCCGTCCCTGGTGTAGCTGCGCATCTCGGTGCGCACCGGCTGCAAGGCCTTGATGGCCGCGCGGATCTGCATGATCTCCGGGCTGTGCAAATGGGCTCCCCACAGAAAGCTGAGAGAGTTTCCGATGGCTTCCTCGCGGCTGTTGCAGGTGTGGCGCACAAAGGCATGGTTCACAAAAACAATTTCAGGCTCGGGTTGGCCGGGCTTGACCTTCGCAACAATCACGATGTCGTTCAGGCGCGAGACGGCGGTTTCCAGCAAGCGCAGTTGCGCCTGCTCGGCGCGCCGCTGCGTGATGTCTTGAAAATACACGGCCGTTCCCGCCTCTGTGGGATAGACGTGGAAAACAAACCAGGTTTTCAGCGGCCGGTAAAACGCTTCAAGGCGGGCAGTGCGTTTTTCTGCAACCGCTGCGCGGTACTCCTGCTCTATATAGGTGCCAGCGATGGCGGGAAACTCTTCCCACAGGTTTTTCCCCAGCAGTTCTCCACGGGGGCGCTGCAGCATGCGCTCGGCCTGGCTGTTCAGGAAGGTGAAGCGCCACGACTTGTCCATCAGGCTGAAGCCGTCGGTGATGCTCTCGAGCGTGGTGCCCAGCAGCGTCTCCAGTTCCTGTGTGCGAACCTCGGCTTCTTTTTGTTCGGTGATGTCCTGGAAGGCGCCTTGCAGGCGGATTATTTTTCCCGAGGCGTCGCGCACAGCTTCACCCAGCGACCGCACCCAGATGCGCCGCCCTTTGGCGGTGATCTTGGGCAGTACAAACTCATAGGGTGTGCCGTGCTGCGCGCAGGTCTCGACCATGCGAATGACGGTGGCGCGGTGCTCGGGCGGAAAGTACCCGATGCCCTCCTCCAGCGTTGGTTTGTAGCCCGGCGGCACGTCGTGAATCAGGCAGTTTTCGTCTGACCAGGTGAGCTTGCGCTCGGGCAGCTCTATCGTCCAGCCGCCCAGGCGCGCCACGCGGCCGGCGATGCGGGTCATGACCAGATTTTGTTCAAGCTGCTCGGTGACGCGCTTGAGATCGTCAATATCCGTCAGGGTACCCAGCCATTGAACCCTTTGGCCAGCCGCATCAAATTGCGGAAGTGCGCGGCCCAGCATCCAGCGGTAAGTGCCATCGGCCCGCCTTAGCCGGTGCTCTATCTCGCAGGGCTCACCCCGGCCCAGCGCCTCTTTCCAGAGGGCAGCGGTGCGTTCGTTGTCTTCGGGATGAATGAGAAGGCTCCAGCCCTTCGTCAGGCTCTCGTCCATGGTGAGGCCGGTGTAGTCCAGCCAGGTCTGGTTGAACCAGGTGTGCTGCCCGTCCGCCTGCATCGTCCAGACGATGTGCGGCATGGCGTCTGTGAGCCGGCGAAACTGTGTTTCTTCGCTCACGCCGAAAACCCCATTCGCCAGCTTGCCGACAAGGTGCAGGCCAACACGGCCAGCACTGCCTGCGTGCCGAGGTCATGAGCCGGGGGCCTTGCGGACCTCCCTGCGAAAACTTCCAGGAAACTCGCGTGCATAAGACAGCTTTTCCCTTTTGTGGCTCAGCCCCGGTGTGAAACAGAAAACGCCGTCCTTCCCGGCAGCATCAAGCCTGAACCAGTTTAGCGCGGCCCCGCCGTACGTGTGCGCAAAATAGCCTTTGCCAGCTAGCGAAAACCCCGCTTTCCCAGGAGCCTGGGCGGCAGAAGGAACGTCGGTTGCCGATAATGCACAGATGAACACGCCGCACCCTCTTCCGCGCCCGCAGGTATTGGCCTTTGATATTTTCGGCACGGTGGTGGACTGGCACACCGGCATCGCGCGTGAAGTGCAGGCTCTACGTCCGGAAGGCCCGGAAGTGAACGGCGGCGAATTTGCGCTGGCCTGGCGCGCCGGTTACCGCCCGGCCATGGCCCGCGTCATGTCGGGCGAACTGGGCTGGACACTGATTGACGACCTGCACCGCTTGATTCTGGACGGCATCCTGCCGCAGTTTGGCCTGAGCGACCTCACCGAAGCGCAGAAGCAGCACCTGAACAAGGCCTGGCACCGGCTGGACCCGTGGCCCGATGTGCTGGCCGGCCTGTCGCGCCTGAAAACGCGCTACACCATTTGTACTCTTTCCAACGGCAACATCGGCCTGCTCACCAACATGGCCAAGCGTGCGGGCTTGCCATGGGACTGCATTTTGTCGGCCGAAGTCTTCAAGGCCTACAAGCCCGACCCCGCCACCTACCTGGGCGTGGCCCGGGTGTTTGACCTGGCGCCTGCCGAGGTGATGCTGGTCGCCGCCCATCAGGACGACCTGGCCGCCGCGCGCGCCTGCGGCCTGCAAACGGCTTACATCGAACGGCCTACAGAGATGGGTGCGGTGCATCCGAAAGATGTATCGCCCGACCCAGCAAACACCTGGCATGCCACGGACCTGCTGGCCCTGGCGGATCAACTGGGTTGTTGACCCTTTCTTTTGCTACATATTTGATAGCTACTTACGCCCGAATTACCTGGGCAAAACCGCATTTTCTTTATCAACCCGGCCCCGTGGGGCTTTACGAAGCGGTTTTTCTCTTCTGCTTGCCATGACACCCCTCGCACCTTCCCGTCTGATTCTTTTCAACAAGCCCTATGGCGTGTTGAGCCAATTCACACCCGAAGGGCGCTGGCGTGGGCTCAAGGAGTTCATCACACTGGCCGATGTGTATGTAGCCGGCCGGCTGGACGCCGACAGCGAAGGCCTGCTGCTGCTGACGAATGACGGCCAGCTGCAGGCGCGCATCAGCAGCCCGCGCTTCAAGATGGAGAAAACCTATTGGGTTCAGGTGGAAGGCCTGCCCGGTGAAGCCGCCCTGCAGACCCTGCGCGAAGGTGTGCAGCTCAAAGACGGGCTCACGCTGCCGGCGCGGGTGCGCCTGATGGCGGCGCCGGAGCTGGCCGAACGCGAGCCGCCGGTGCGTGTGCGGCAAAGCATTCCCACCGCATGGGTGGAGCTGGTGATTCGCGAGGGGCGCAACCGCCAGGTGCGCCGCATGACGGCGTCGGTGGGTTTTCCAACGCTTCGGCTCATACGCGCGGCCATTGGCGCCTTCAATCTGGACGGCCTGGCCTCAGGCACCTGGCGCGAAAGCACCGACGTTCAGGGCGCATCTTCTTCCAGCTCACTGGCGTTCAGGTAACGTTTGACGAGGTCAAAAAAGCGGTCGTAGAACGCATCAGACGTGATGGTTTCGCTGCCGACCTTGACCAGCGCATCATTGCTTGAGCTGAAGGGAAGCGAGACCGAACCTATCGCGCCCACCCCCACACTGGCGGAGTTGTTGCTTTTCTTGAGCGTGTAGCTGTCCTGCAGGGCCGTGACAAAACCGAGGCTGATCTTGCCGTTGGCGCTTTCCGGTGCACACACGACGCGAATGGCAATTTGCAGATGCGCCTCCGGCTCGGGCTGAAAACTTTTCTGCGCGTCAACCAGGTCTTTTCGGGCGGTATTGATGATGTAGCCCTGGCTAAGCAAGGCGCGGCGCGATGCCTCGCAGGTTTGCGCAGGCGTGGCGTCAAACAGGCGCGAGTACGTGGCCGTGGAACCAAACTGCTCCTGCAAGGGAAACTGCTTGATGGGCGGCGCACAGGCGGTGAGCAAGCCTGCCAGACTCAGAAGACACAGATAAGACGGCCGGATCAAAGTCAATGTGTTCACTCCTCTCGGAAGAAAAAGTTAAGGGGTGTTTTTGCCGCACGGCATGGCATGCTACATGCGAACGGGCTCGTATCCGCTACGCCAAATGCTACAGGAAGGGCGCGGCAGAGGTGTTACCAATTACCAGCAACTCGGAACAGGCTGCACACCAGGCAGATTGCGTGCAACCCGCACCAGGGGTTGCTGGCGGTCTATTGGTGTTTTTCAGGCCTTTGGCTAGAATTCGCAGGTGTGGGGGGGTAGCTCAGCTGGGAGAGCGCTGCGTTCGCAATGCAGAGGTCGGGAGTTCGATCCTCCTCCTCTCCACCACGCTTTTTTCACTACTCAGCCTGAGTTCTTGTCGTGCGAAAGCGGCGACGTTGCCGCGACACCGAGGGACTTCCCATGAAGAAGTGCATCGCAGCGTTTTTGCTGCTCTGGACTACGGTAGCCGTAGCCCAGCCCGCTTGCTTCAGCCCCGCGCAGGCCGCGGAACTGGTGTCCCACTTCTACGCCCGAACAGCAGCACCTGACTTGCCGCCGATGGATGCGGCTACAGGCGAATGCAGTCGACTGCAATACCAGAAGGCCCTGTCCCTGCGGCATGGCGCAGTCATCGGCTACAAAGTTGGCCTGACCAACGACACTATTCGCAGAGTGTTTCGGGCGGATGTTCCGCAATGGGGAACGCTCTATGAGGGCATGCTGCTACCGAATGGATCCGAAGTCAGCGCGTCGTTTGGCGCCCGGCCGACCGTGGAGGCGGATCTTCTGGTTCGCGTCAGCAGCACCGAAATCAACGCGGCTCAAACCATTGATGAAGTCATGAAGGCGTTGGATCAAGTCATTCCCTTCATCGAGTTGCCCGACATGCTCGTGAAGACCCCTCTCAAGCTGGACGCCCATTCTCTTGGCGCGATCAACCTGGCGGCGCGCCTGGGCATCATGGGCGTTCCGGTTGCTGTATCGCAAGAGCCCCAGCAACGTGCACGGCTGCAAGAGTCACTGGCCAGGATGAAGTTGGTCATGGCGGACGGCGCCGGCGTGACGCTTGGCGAGGGTGTCGGATCCGACCTGCTGGGCCATCCCCTGAACGCCGCGCTCTGGCTGGTGCGGGAGCTCAACCGCCAGGGGATTCGCGTGCAACCGGGGCAGTTTCTTTCACTTGGAACTTTCCCTCCTGTACAGCCGCCCAAAGCAGGCACACGATTCGTCGTGGACTACAAGGGGTTGGAAGGCTCCGCACCGGTTTGGGTGCAGTTCCGCCAGTAACGACACCGAGCGCTTCACCCATGCCCCACCCTCTTCGCCGCCAGCTTCTGCTGGGCTCTGCGGCCAGTGCCCTGTTGCTGGCCACAGGCTGCTCCAAATCTGCCAAGCCCAAGGTCAACACGCTTCCCAAAGAAGCCACCCTGCTCTGCCTGGGTGATTCACTGACCTTCGGCTTCGGCGCGGCAGCAGGCGCCGCTTACCCGCAGGTGCTGGAGCAACTCACCGGCCACGTGGTAAAGAATGCTGGCATCAACGGCGACACGGCCGAAGGCGCGCTTGCCCGGCTGCCGGACCTGCTGCAGGCCAACTCACCCGGCCTGGTGCTGGTGTCCATTGGCGGCAACGACTTCCTGCGCAAGATGGCGCCGGAGCGCACGCGGGCAGCGCTCACTTCGATCGTGCAAACGGCTGCGGCCAGCGCGCAGGTGGTGTTGATCGCGCAACCGCAACCGGTGCTGATGGCGCTGGTCACCGGCTCGCTGAAGGACCATGAAATTTATGCCGAGGTGGCCGGCCAGACCCATGTGCCGCTGTTTGAAGGCGGCTGGTCTTATGTGCTCTCGCGGCCTGAGCTGCGCTCGGACCAGGTCCATGCCAATGCCGAGGGCTACAAGGTGTTTGCCGAACGGCTGGCAGCCTGGTTGCGTGAAAAGAAATATGTGGCCTGATAGTGGCCGCTTCTCGCTATTAATTTCATAGCTGTTAGCGCCCGTATTTAAAGGGGAAACGGCTATGTTTCAACAAAGAAAAGCCACCAACCCTTGCGGGCTGACGGCTTCTTGGCCTGCCTGCAGTGTCGCAGGCATCGCGCTTAACCGCGGCCGTAGCGGCGGTCGTTGGTCAGCATGCGTTCGACGTCGTCGCGCAAGTTGGACAATTCATTGCGCAGCTGGCGGCGCTCCCGCTGGGTCACAACGCCGTCAGACTTGAAGGCAATTTCATGGCGCTCAATGTCGCGTTCGCGGCTGTGCAGCCTGCGCGCTTCACGCCGCGTGATATGGCCTGAACGCACGCCTTCGTCAATGCGCTGGCTGATCCGGTATTCCGTGCGGTCGATACCGTTGGTGCTGCCGCCCGCCTGTGTGGGCCGAACCACGTCGCGGTTGGCCATCATGCGCTCAACCTCGTCGCTGAGGGCTGCCACGTCGTTGCGCAGCGCTTGGCGCTCTTGCGGATTCACATTGCCGTTGGCCTTGAACTGGGACTCACGCGCGGCGATCTCCTGGTCGCGCCGGTACAGCATCTGGGCTTCTGAGGGTGTGATGTGACCCGACGCCAGCCCCTGCTGGATACGCGCGCCAATGGCCTGCTGTGTCTGGTCAATGCCCGGTGTGCTGGAGCCATGCTGCGCCATGACTGGAGCAAAACCCAGTCCGGCGAACAGGGCAGATGCCAACAAGGAAGTGGTCAACAGTTTCGATTTCATGAGGTTCTCCTGCTTTGCGGATGAATAACCAGCAACCCCATGAACAACTTGCGGTGGCTGGAACAGTTTCCAGGGTCGGCAAGCAGCTCGGGGGCTGCTTTCTGAATCGCTGCTTTTTAAGGGCTTGTCTGATTCAGTGAGGCCATTGTTGGCAGGGCTTTGTGAACGCCGTGTAAGCCAAACGGAGATTTACCCGGTATTTACCGCGCGACTGCAATCGTGTCCAGATGCGCGAAATTCTTCCTCATGCCACTGCGGCAGGGTTTAACTGGTAGTTGTCGAACTGGGGGCGTATCAGCGCCACCAGCATGGCCACCCCCACGTAAAGGCCTGTGAGCTGGGTAATTTCTATCAACGTTTCCTCGCTGAACTGCGCGCGGGCCTGTGCGTAGGTTTCATCACCCACCGGCGCCAGGCGCACCAGTGCGTCCACAAGGGCCATGGCCGCAAGCAGTGCCGGCGACCAGAGGTCTGGCGAAGGTTGCGCCGCACGTACGTCGTCAATCTGCGCCTGGCTCAGTCCCATGCGGGCCGAGATGGTTTGCACATGCAGGTTGAACTCGTAGTCGTTGCGGGTTGCCACACAGGTGCGCAGGATGATGGTTTCGCGCAGGTCTTTGGGCAGCACGCGCCGGTCAAGCAGGCCGGTCGGGCCGATCAGCCCGCTGTCAACCAGAAAGCCGAAGAGGCCGGCATTGCGCGCAACGCTCAAGAACAGCTGCGGCGCCGGCATGCCTGGTGGAAGCAGTTTGGCCATGTGCCCGGCCAACGGTTGTTCAAGAGGCTCAGGTACGGGAAGGATGCGGGAGGTTTGCATGAAGGGATCCTTTCGGGAAACAGGATTGAATCGTTTGCTTCTAAAAAAAAGCAAATTGATTTTGCCCCTGAATGCTTCTAAAATCAAAGCGTCCAGTCATGCTGGCGACAGATAACACACGGCAGGCAGATCACCGATGAACAAAAAGAGGAAGGCTTGATGAGCACACGCAGCGCAAAGGCTGGACCCAATCCCTACAAGGACGGCATCAATGCGGCGATTGATCTTTTTCATCGACGTTGGACCATGCGCATTCTCTGGGAGCTGCGCAGCGGGCCGGTGAACTTTCGCGCCTTGCAAACAGCATGTGCGGAAGTTTCCTCGTCAGTGCTCAATGTGCGGCTGGCTGAACTGCGCGAGGCCAGGCTGGTCGAACATGCCAGCGGCGAAGGTTATTCGCTGACGCGCTGGGGACAGGAACTGCTGGCGGCCATGGAGCCGCTGGTGCTGTGGGCGGGTCGCTGGCAAAAATCGCAGCGAAAACCGTGAGCTCTCAAGCCTCAGCTGCTGGCGCGCGGCACCGCTTCAAACACACCGCTCAGCAATTCCGGCAGCCTGTCGATGCGCATCTTGAAGCCACAGGCCTGGGCATGGCCGCCACCGCCCATGCTTTCGGCCAGGGCGATGCAGTCAAATCCGCGCTGGGAGCGCAGCCCGCCTTTGACGACACCCCCGGGCGCCACCGTCCACATCAGCGCAAAGGTGCCGCTCTTCTTTGAGAGAAGGTCACCCACCAGGCTGTGGAAGACGCCGGGCGCGTTGACCATCAGACCCTGCTGGCCGTTGAAAATAACGGGCTGCGCGCTTTCGGCAATGTCAGCGGCGAGCTTGCTGAACTTTTCGTCCATGGCCTGGCCGCGGGCCATGAAGGCCGCTACTTCGTCGGGGCTGAAAGAAGCAATCTCGGCCCAGCGGGAGAAGGTGACAGGCTCCATGTCGAGCGCCGCCAGAAACCCCGGGCTTTCGGGATAGCGCCAGACCCAGATGTCGCGGTCCTCGACGTAACGCACCAGATCAGGCAACGCCGTATCGGGGTGAAAAAACTCCCAGGCCAGGCGGGCACCGCATTTGTTCATGTCGAAATGCACAACACCGCAGCGGCAGGCAAAACCAGTGAGTTTTTCCGCCGCGCTCTTGTGGTGGTCCAGCATCACAAGTTTGGCCGCCCGCTCATCGATGCCGCGCAGGATATCGGCAGCAAATGAAAAGTCGAGGATGTACACCGCACGGCCGTCCAGCGGCGGCAGGTCGTCAACGGCGCGGATGTCGCCATGGTCCAGCCCGAGGTACTCGGCACTGTCTCCGTAATACAGCCAGGCCGCCAGGGCCGCTGCAAAACCGTCGGGGCAACCGCGCCCGTGGTACAGCACCAAGGGCCGGGGATCGTTCTTGTTGGGGGCAACCAGCAGTTGCAGGGGAAGAATGGTTTTCATGGCGCCTCGATTGTCGCCCGGCAGCAGACAGGCCTTCCACCCCAGCGCCGAACGGGGCCCGGACGAGGGCCGACCAGCGAGGACTGATCGCTTCATTTCCTCTCAATTGCTACTGAATACCTGCTGTTTGAGCGGCTCGTGGCGGCAAATTGATGGCTGGTGATGTGCGGTTTTTCCAATGGTGCACTGCCGCATCGGCGGCGCAGCGGGGGGGCCGGAAGCCTGATTGGAGGCCTTACACGAGGTTACCGCCCTCGCCTCATACACCGCTAAATTGAGGCTTGCGCCCACTCCAGATGAATTCACGTTTGTCTGCCCCCTTCATGACATTGACCGCGAACAACGAACTTTCCCGTGTGCACGCCGCGAGCCCCGTGCTGAAAAGCGGCCCCCAGCAAGCGGCCAACCCGGCCTATTGCGGTGCGGCCATGCAGACCAGAACCTGCTGTCCTGCCTGCCTGTCGGTGCCACTGACAGAGGTGTACCGCGAGCCGTACACAAGCGACGGCATCCAGAACTACCTGAAGACTCAGTACGAGGGCAATGCCTCGAGCACCGCAGATGATTGCCTGTATGTGTTGTCACGCTGCCAGCGCTGCGGCCTGAGTTTCCAGAAATACATTCCGGGTGACCCCTTCCTCGGCGAGATCTACAACAGCTGGGTGCCAGGAACCGACTTCGAACGCGAGCACCGCAACTACAGCCTGGAGGAGTACCGCTACCTGGCGGAGCAGGTGCAGTTTGTCATTCAGCATCTGGGCCGGCCGCCAGCCGCGGTGCGCATGCTGGACTTCGGCTTCGGCTGGGCACACTGGTCAAGAATGGCCATGGCCTATGGCTGCCGGGTGTCTGGCGTGGAGCTGTCACAGGAGCGGAGTGCGCACGGTCAATCCGTCGGCATAGAGCTTTTGACCCTTGAAGACCTGCCAGACCAGGCGTTTCACTTCATTCATACCGAGCAGGTG
This sequence comes from Polaromonas sp. A23, assembly GCF_002001015.1. Classification (GTDB taxonomy): domain Bacteria; phylum Pseudomonadota; class Gammaproteobacteria; order Burkholderiales; family Burkholderiaceae_C; genus Polaromonas. The sequence continues at coordinate 43,629 of NZ_MUNO01000028.1, forward strand.
TTCGAACACCTGACAGAGCCCCGGGCTGTACTGGACCGGCTGGTGGCCGCACTGGCACCTGGCGGGCTCATCAAGATCAGCGTGCCGGACGCCGTGACCTCACTGAAAAAAATCGAAGGGGGACAAAGCTTCGGATCGCTTTCCGCCAACGACAAAATGCCCATTGCACCGCTTGAACATATCAACGCGTTCAGCCACGCCTCGCTGGTGGCTTTTGGCAAGGCGGCCGGCCTGCGGCCTGTTCGCCCCAGTTTTTACCGGCTCTACAACAGCGCCTCCGGGCTGCTTCAGTTGAAGAACCTGGCGCGTGTTCTTGCACGTCCGGTTTACAGGCACGTTTTCCCGCGCAATACCTTCGTCTATTTCGAACGGGCGCCGCAATAGGGATCCAGCGCCCGGCACATCACCCAGGGTGAATACATAGGCGCGAAGATGCGTGCAAAAGAAGCGGCCGGCCACGCTTGAGGTTGGGCCTTTTTTTGATCTTCAGTCAGCTATTGTTTTTATAGCTGTTGGCGCCCGAAAAACAAGGGCTGCGGCATTTTTTTACTTACAAAAATGCCACAGAACCTCATAACGGAGCCTGCATCAATTCCCACAGCCTGGAAGGTGACAAAGGCATTTGCAGGTGTTGTGCCTTGGCTGCCATGCCGCGGCGTGATAACGCGTCTGCCACGGCATTGACCACGGTGGGGCCGGCGCCTATGGTGCCCAGTTCCCCCACACCTTTGACGCCCAGCGGGTTGTTCAGGCAAGGTGTGGACTGGTCCATCTCGGTCTTGAATTGCGGTGCGTTATCGGCACGCGGCGCGGCGTAGTCCATCAGGCTGCCGGTCACCGGCTGGCCGGTTTCACGGTCATAAACCATGTGTTCGCACAGCGCCTGGCCGATGCCCTGCACCGCACCGCCGTCCAGCTGGCCGCGCACGATCATAGGGTTAACGACGCGCCCGACGTCATTGACCGACGCATAGGCCACCACCGCCACATGGCCGGTTTGCGGATCGACCTCAACCTCGCTGATATGGCAGCCGTTGGGCCAGGTCGGGCCCGCCACGGCGGTGGTTGAATCCACAAAAATCTGCCGGTCGCCCTGCCGCGCGGCCAGTTCAAAAAGGCCGATGCGCAAGTCGGTGCCCGCCACCGTGAAGTCGCCGCCCGCATAAACCACGTCCTCGGCGGCGGCCTCAAATTCTTTAGCCGCTAACTGTTTGCCCAGCGCAATCGCCTTGTCGGCGCCGGCGCGCACTGCCGAGCCGCCTGTGAACAGCGAACGCGAGCCGGCGCTGCCGAAACCGTTGCCGCGGTCGGTGTCACCCATCACCACGCGCACTTTGTCGGCGGATACGCCAAACGCGTCCACCACCAGCTGTGTCAACGTAGTTGCGATGCCCTGCCCCATGGCATTGACGGCGGTGAAAACCTCGATCACGCCGTTGGCCTTGATCTGCACGGTAACGGTTTCTTCAAGCGCGTTGCCACCCGTCCACTCCAGAAAAGTGGAAATGCCCAGGCCACGCATTTTTCCGCGCAAGGCCGACTCCGCCGCCCGGGTGCCAAAGCCACTCCAGTCGGCCAGCACCAGCGCCTGGTCCATCACCGACTCGAACTTGCCGGTGTCGTACACCTGGCCCATCGGGTTGGTGTAGGGCATTTGCGCAGGTTGAATGAAATTGCGTCGGCGCAATTCAATGCGGTCGATGCCGGTCTGGCGCGCGGCCTCGTCCATCAACCTTTCCATGATGAAGATGGCCTCGGGCCGGCCTGCACCGCGGTAGGCGCTGGTGGAGACGGTGTTGGTCAACACCGCCTGGAAATGAAAATCGACGGTCTGGATGTCGTACACGCTGGTCTGCACCCAGGGGCCGATCAACAGCTGAATGGCCACGCCCGCGCCGGTGGCATAAGCACCCACATTGGCCTTGGAAGCCAGACGCAGCGCCAGGATTTTCCCGTGCTCGTCGAGTGCCAGTTCGGCCCGGCTTTGCAGGTCGCGGCCATGGTAGGCAGAGACGAACTCCTCGCTGCGCTCTGCCACCCATTTCACCGGGCGCTGCAACACACGCGCGCAATAAGCGGCGGCAATGTCTTCAGGGTAGGCACTGGTCTTCATGCCGAAACCGCCGCCCACGTCGCCCACCACCACACGCACCTGCTCAGCCGCCATGCCCAGCGCGTCACACACCGAGTCGCGCACCCCCGTCGGCATTTGAGTACTCATGCGTATCGTCAGGCGCCGTGAGTCCTTGTCAAAAGCAGCCAGCACAGACCGCGGCTCCAGGCTGAGTGCCTGCAGGCGCTGGTTGACGATGTCGAGTTTCACCACGTGCCGCGCCCGGGCAAAAGCCACCGCCGTGGCCTCGATGCTGCCGTAGCGCGTTTCGGCGGCAATGTTGTCTGGCGCTTCGGGTGTGAGCGCCGGTGCCCCGGGTGCGGTGGCGTCGTTCAGGTCAACCACCATGGGCAGTTCGTCGTAATCCACCATCACCGCCTCGGCCGCGTCGCGCGCCTGCTGCAGTGTCTGTGCCACCACCGCCGCGACCGGCTCGCCCACGAAACGCACGAATTCATGCGCCAGCACGTGGCGCACCGGCGAAACACTGGCCGAACCGTCGGCGCGCTTGAAGCCAACGGAGCCAGGCATGGGCTTCACGCCGGCGGCCACCAGCTCGGCGCCGCTCACAACCTGGAGCACACCGGGCATGGCCCGCGCCGCCTGCATGTCTACCGACAGAATGCGTGCGTGCGGATAAGGAGAGCGCACAAAAAACAGGTGCGTTTGTTCAGCAGCGCTCACGTCGTCGGTGAACCGGCCGGCGCCGGCCAGCAGTGCGTCATCTTCCAGGCGGCGAACGGACTGCCCGCTGCCAAAGCGGGCGGGGTTGAGACTGGGGTTGGAGGTTTCGGTCAAAGCTTGGCTCACAGGTGCTCCTGAAACGGGCGCCGTTGCAAAAGAAAAAGGCCGCCCGGAGATATAGGTGATGGGTGATGGGTTGGTTCACTATAAATCGATTGGCCCGATCAGGCTTGTCCCGCTGGTGAAACCCCCGTGCGCGGCCCCCTCCGGCAAATGCCGGACAATGAGACCATGCCCCTACCTCCTCCCCCCACCCGCAAACACAGCAACAAGGCCAACAACGAACTTCTGGTCAAAGGCATCTTGCTGGCCATCATCGGGCTGGCCGTGCTGGTTTCCCCGCGGTTCATCACTTCGCCCGGCATGCAGGGCATTGTGGCCAATTCGTCACTGGTGGGATGGTTTTCGCTGGCGCTGGGCGCCGGCTTCCTCATCGCGTACGGCCGCAGGCGCCTGACAGGCAACACCGGCCCCTCCGGCCCGCTGTAAGCCGCAGGGCGCGTTGTAGGGCTCTGTCCTACGTTCGCGCAAAGCAATCCCCTGCGGCGGGTGCGCTGTCCGCGCAGGAAACTGGCAAGGTGACCTCAATGAACTTTGCCGCCGGCCCCCTGCGCGGCCCCACTGCCCCCCGAAGGAAGAAAGCCAGATTTTTTCCACCGGTAAAGGCGTACATCGTCGAAGACAACGCGCTGATCCGCAACAACCTGGTCGACACCCTGACCGAGCTGGCCGGTGTGCAAACCATTGGTTTCTCGGAAACCGAGCAGGACGCCTGCGCCTGGCTGGTGCAGCATCCGGCGGACTGGCAACTCCTGATCGTTGACCTTTTCCTGTTGCAGGGCAGCGGCCTTGGCGTGCTCAGGAACTGCGGCACACACAAGCCGGGGCAACGCGTGGTGGTGCTGTCCAACTACGCGACCGCCGAGATACGGCAACGCTGCATGGCTGTCGGCGCCGACGCCGTGTTCGACAAGTCAACGGAGCTGGACCAGTTTCTGGCCTTTTGCCGGCTGCATTGAGCCGTCAAATTTTCAGGCGGCGGTGCAAGCCTGAAAGCGTGAGGCCGTCAGCTTTCGCGCGGTGGGCGCGGAATCTTCTTGAAACGCACCAAGCGGTCGGTTTCTATCCGGTCTTTCTTCACCTGGCGCTCTGCATCAAGCAGCCTCCCTGCGGTCAGCCATTGGCCGAACTCTTCGGGCGTCTCCAGCGTGATGCGGCCGAGGGTGGCGGCGCGAAATTCGTAGATGACGATCTCGGCCGCTTTCTGCAGGTTGACACGTCCTTTGCTGAGCACGGCACCACGTTTGCGGCCTATCTCTTCGAGCAGCTGTTCGTCCGTGATGCCCGGAGGAAGTTCTACCTTGTAACGCGCCTGTAGCAAGGCGGGGTAGGCCTGAATCAGGTAATCGAGCAGTTCAAGCGCAACCTCTTCTTCGTTGAAGGCATTGCGCCCGATGGCGCCGCTGGCCGCCAGGTTGTAGCCGCTTTTGGCAACGATGATGCGCGGCCACAGCATGCCGGGCGTGTCCCACAAATAAAAACCATCGGCCAGCACAATGCGCTGCTCAAGCTTGGTGATGCCGGCCTCGTCACCGGTTTTGGTGGCGCGCTTGCCGGTGAGGGTGTTGATGAGGGTCGATTTTCCTACGTTGGGAATGCCGCAGATCAGCACCCGCATGGGCTTGACCATGCTGCCGCGGGTAGGCGCCAGGGCGTGGCAGGCGTCGATCAGGCGGCGCGCCGGTGTGGTTTCGCTAGCGTCCAGCGCAATGGCGCTGGTACCCGGCAGGCTGTTGTAATGCGCCAGCCACAGCGCGGTGCGCGCCGGGTCGGCCAGGTCCTGCTTGTTGAGCACCTTGAGGGCGGGCTTGGCGCCCGTGAGTTCAGCCAGCATGGGGTTGGCGCTGGAGCCGGGCAGGCGCGCGTCCAGCAGCTCAATGACCACATCAATTTCCTTGATGCGCTCACTGATGGCCTTTTTGGTCAGGTGCATGTGACCGGGGAACCACTGGATAGCCATCTTTTGAATATTCTTTCTCTGTACTTTTGGAACATACGCCGCCGCTGGAGCGCCAGGGCGCGTAACCGGCGCGAAACGGACATCCGCAGGCGAATTGTGAACCACCCGGCGGAGGGGTGGCAGGCAGGTGAAAGGTATCAGCGCCCCCGGAAGGACGGCGACGGGACCTTCAGGCGACCGCTGCCTCGTGGCTCGGTATGCCCAGGCGCTCGGCAGAGATGTACTGCTGGCGATAGATTTCGAAGGGCATGGTGTCGGCCGCTTCTATCTTCTTCTGCTCGGCAATGGACTGCTTCGTGAGTGCCTCGAAGGCAGCCTGCTGGTCGCTGGAAAATGGCAGGCCGAGCAGCGCCTCCTTGGTGCGGGCAGATTGCGCACGCACGAAACCCACAAAGGAGTTGCCGTGGTCTTTTTCCATCGCTGCCAGCACGCGGGCCGACGGCAGGCTGGCAGGGTTGAGCAGCGCCGCTTCTGCGGCAACCAGCGTCTCGCTGTAGGCGGTGCCGCCGTGCACTGCATCCAGCGCCGCGGCAATCGGTGCGCATTGCGCCAAAACTTCCGCGCCCCATGACGTCAAAGGCACTTCCTTGCCCGCGCGCTTGAGCAAAAGCCCGGGCTGCCGGCCGCGCGCTGCGGTGTGGTGCTGGTTGTGCTTGAGCTCGGCAATTTCCTGCGGGGTATCAGGCGGGCTGTCGCTGAGCAGGCAGTGCAGCAGGAATACGTCGAGAAAACGCATGGTCTGGGCATTGATGCCGACGGGCTCGAACGGGTCCAGATCCATCAGGCGCACTTCGATGTATTCGACGCCGCGCTCGCGCAGCGCATGCAAGGGCCGCTCGCCCGGGAAAATCACACGCTTGGGGCGGATGGTGCCGTAGAACTCGTTTTCGATCTGCAGCAGCGTGGAGCCCAGCTGGTTGTAGTCGCCGCCGGGGTTCTGGATGCCCACCGCTTCGTAGGCCGGATAGGGCCGCGTCAACGCGTCCTGCAGGGAAGCGCCATAACCGTCGAGGCTGTTGTAGCTCACGGCCAGCGAGGCCTGGGCGTCGCTCTGGTAACCCAGGCGACCCATGCGCAAGGAGGTGCCGTGCGGCATGTACATGGTGCTGTCGGACAGGGACTGCAGCTCGTGCTGGCGCCCGGCGACGAAGGAGGAACACACGGCCGGCGAGGCGCCGAACAGGTAGAGCAGCAAAAAAGCCTGGCGGCGAAAATTCCGGATCAGCGAAAAATACTGCTCGCTGCTCACCTCCGGCAACGACCAGTTGTAGTGAATGCCCGAAATGGTCTGCATGCGCCGGCCGTAGCGGTGCGACAGGCCCATGCGGTAAACACTTTTCGCGCGCCCGACATTGGACGAGCCGAAGCGCGCAATGGGAATGGTCTCGTCGGTCGGCAGGCCGCAAGGCATGCTGGAGACCCAGAGCATTTCATCGCCCAGCGCCTGCATGGCGCGGTAGGTGAACTGATGGATTTGCGTAAGCTCGCGCAGCGCGGCGTCCGCGCCGTCGGCCAGGCCCTTGTGCGCCCCCGTGACCAGCTCGACCTGCGACTCGCTGAAATCGGTGGTGATGCAGGGGTGCGTCAGGGCCGAGCCCAGCGCAGCCGGATGCGGTGTCAGGGCCAGCGCGCCGCCTGGCTGCGCGCGCAGGCTTTCCTTTTCAATGCCGCGACGCATGCCTTTCAGCCTGGCGGGGCCGAGCGCCTTAAGGCGGTCTCCCAAAAGCGCGGCGCGGCGCGCATGCAAGCTGTTCATAACTTCTTCCCTCAGAATCTTTCGTGGCGTGCAAGGTATCACAGGCCGCGCTTGTTTGCAGGCGGGGTGGCGCGGCGGGAAGCCCCCACGCACAGCCCGGTAAGTTGCACTTTTTCTATCTTGCGCCGGTTGCTATATTTTCAATAGCTGGCACCGCCCGTACGGAAAGGGCTGGAGTCCCATTGAATGAGAAAAATCGGCCAGGCGGTGCCGCCGGACATCCACGGAGGCCCTGCCCAACCCTGGGAAAGCCCTTACGGCAGCCGGGCCCGCCGCAACACGTTAGGCAGCAGGCTGGGCCAACACGCCAAGCAGCCACTGGTTCATGTCCGCAATTTCCTCCATGCAGACGGAATGCTCCATATCGTAGGCATGCCAATCAACCGGGTAGCCCTGGGTGGTCAATGCGTCGCGTGTCGCCGTGGCCGCAGCCAGCGGCACCACGTCGTCGCGTTTGCCATGGGCCAGGAAAACCGGCAAGCCTTCGTTAGCGGCACTGCGCTCGGCGGCCAGGGTGTGGGCCAGGGGCAAATAGCCGGACAGCCCCATGATGCCAGCCAGACGCTCGGGATAACGCAGGCCCGCCATCAGGGCCATGGCGCAGCCCTGGGAAAAACCGGCCACCACGATGCGGTTGGCCGGCATGCCGCGCGAGGTTTCGCGCTCTATCAGCTTGTTCACAGCGGCCTGGGTCTGGCGCATGCCTTTTTCGTCCTGGCCGGCTGTCAGGTCGGCGCCCAGGATGTCGTACCAGGCCGGCATCTGGTAGCCGCCGTTGATGGTGACGGGAAGTATCGGCGCATTGGGAAACAGGAAGCGCACCGGCCCCACGCTGGACAGATCCAGCTGCTCGGCCACCGGCACAAAATCGCGGCCGTCGGCACCCAGGCCGTGCATGATCAAAATGGTGGCGACGGGCTGCTCGCCCGTCTGGGCTTCAATAACTTCAAGAGACATGCGTGAACCCGGTCGGATGAAACCCCTGATTCTATGAGCAGGCCCCGCCGCATGGTCCGAACGGGCGTTTCCAGGGCACCCGGCACCTGAGGGCAAGTGCGCTTGCGGGCGGTGGCGGGATGTTGCTAGCATTTGCCGTCAGCATTTTCTGACGCGCACTGGAGGTTCGAATGAAGCTCATCCTTGCTGCCGCGGCATTGACCGCCTCGTCACTGGCCTTCGCCCACAACTGCCCGAACGAGATGAAAGCCATTGACGCCAAACTCTCGACCAAGCCTTCGCTTTCCGCCGCCGACATGAGCAAGGTCAAATCCCTGCGTGCCGACGGAGAGAAGTTTCACAAGGAAGGCAAGCACGACGACTCGATGAAAGCCCTGGGCGGCGCCAAAAAACTGCTGGGCATTTGAGTTCAGGGCCTTTGCGTTAAACAGGTCGGATTTCTTGTCAATAGCTGGCTATTGACAAGAAATTCAACGCAGCGGACCGCCCGAGCCCGGATGATCGCGCGCCGCAGGGGACTTGTTCAGCGCTTCCTTAGCTGCCCCGTGCCGACCACACCCCCTCCCC
>NZ_MUNO01000029.1 GCF_002001015.1 Polaromonas sp. A23
CCCCACCCGCATGAAAAACCCGCCCATTGCGAATCGCCCGCGCCTGCACCCGTGCATTGCGCTCCCAGCGGTTCAGCGCGTAGCGGCTGAGCAAAGTGGGCACGTCGAAGGCCGGATCCAGCGCCTGCGTCAGTGCACGGCCAAGCTCGGCGGCGTCCTCGATGGCCATGCCCGCGCCTTGGGCCAGATAAGGCCGCATGGGATGGGCCGAGTCACCCAGCAACGCGACACGACCCAGCGCGTGCTGGTACGCACCCTGCATGGGTGGGCGGTCGCACAGCGCCCAGAGCCGCCACGCGGGAATCGCCCGCACCAGGTTCTGCAGTGGCGCGCAGCTGCCGGCCAATGCAGCGTGCAGGCCGGCGCCATCGGTGCCCTGGTCCCAGTTGTCGAGATCGTCCCCGCTGCGCCCTTCGACAATACCCACCACGTTGAGCGACTTGCCGCCGCACACCGGGTACTGCACCACATGCAACTTGGGCCCCAGCCAGGCCGTGACCTGGCTGGACCTCAAGGCTTCAGGCAGGTCGGCCTGTGGCAACAAGGCTCGGTAGGCCGTGTGGCCGGTGGCGCGCGGCGGCCCGTCGCCCAGCAGCCATTGACGCACCGGGCTCCATAAGCCATCAGCCCCCACCAGCACCTCGCCTTCCACCGGCGGATCGTCACCGCTTTGCACTGTGACGGCTTCCGGGTTCTGGGTGAAACGGCTCAGGGTGCGATTGAGCTTGAGCGCGACGCCTGCTTTCTGCACCGCAGTGAGCAACAGACCATGCAGGTCAGCGCGGTGCACTGTGGCGTAAGGCGCACCATAACGCTGCGCCATCACCTCCCCCAGGCGCAAAACGCCGAGGGTTTCGCCGGTGATGGCGCTGCGCACTTCCAGGCGGTCGGGAAAAGCCGCCACGCCGGCCAGCGCGTCGGCCAGGCCCCAGTCATGCAACACCTTGACCACGTTGGGCCCGAGCTGAATGCCGGCGCCGACCTCGCTGAACACCGGCGCGCGTTCGTACAGGCGCACGTCCCAGCCCGCCCGCGCACTGGCCAGCGCAGCTGCCAGCCCGCCAATGCCTCCCCCGGCAATCAGGGCCTGCACGTCAATTCACCGGAATTCAAACTGTCGTCACCTGCTTCACACGCACCATCACTCGCCCTCATGCAGCCAACAGCTGCCTGAGAACAAAAGGCAGAATGCCGCCGTGCTGGTAGTAGTCCACCTCGATGGGCGTATCGATGCGCAGGATGACTTCGATTTCCTCACGCGAACCGTCTTCACGCGTGACGACCAGCCTGGCCCGGCTTTGCGGCCTGAGGGCGGGGTCGGGCAGCACGTCAATCACCTCGTTGCCGGTCAGGCGCAAGGTTTGCCATGAATCGCCGGGCAGGAACTGCAGCGGGAGCACTCCCATGCCTACCAGATTGCTGCGGTGAATGCGCTCGAAACTGCGCGCCACCACCGCCTTGATGCCCAGTAGTTGCGTGCCTTTAGCGGCCCAGTCGCGCGAGGAGCCGGTGCCGTATTCCTCACCCGCAAAAATCACCGTCGGCGTGCCTTGCTGCATGTATTGCATGGCCGCGTCGTAGATGAATTTTTTCTCACCGGATGGCTGGAACAGCGTCACGCCGCCTTCTTCACGCGAGCCGTCGGCGCCCGCGGGAATCATCAGGTTCTTGATGCGCACATTGGCGAAGGTGCCACGCATCATCACCTCGTGGTTGCCGCGGCGCGCACCGTAGCTGTTGAAATCGGCCTTCTGCACGCCATGGGCCAGCAGCCATTCTCCGGCGGGTGAGCTGCCCTTGATGGACCCCGCTGGCGAGATGTGGTCGGTGGTGATCGAGTCGCCAAAAAGCGCCATGATGCGTGCGCCCTTCACCGACACAGCGTCTTTCTGGCCGCCCGCCGCGGGGGCCATGGTGAATCCGGCAAAGAACGGCGGCTCCGCAATGTAGGTGCTCTTGGGCCAGGTGTAGGCGTTGCCGGTCACGCCCTTGATGTTTTCCCACAGCTTGCCGGGTTCGCTCTTGACCTTGGCGTAGTTCTCGCGGAAGGCCTTGCCGTTCATGGCGAACTTCATGAGTTTGTAGATCTCGTCGCTGGTCGGCCAGATGTCACCGAGGTAGACATCTTTGCCGCCCTTGCCTTTGCCGACCGGCTCGGTCATCAAATCGCGCATCACGGTGCCGGCAATCGCATAGGCCACCACCAGCGGCGGGCTGGCCAGGAAATTGGCTTTCAGGTTGGGGTGGATCCGCGCTTCAAAATTTCGATTACCCGACAGCACGGCGGCGCACACCAGGTCGCTCTTGTTGATGGCTTCGTTGATCTCGGGCGTCAGATCGCCCGCGTTGCCTATGCAGGTGGTGCAGCCGTAACCGGCCAGCGCGAAGCCGAGCTTCTCGAGGTAGGGCAACAGGCCGGTGTTGGTCAGATATTCGGTGACGATGCGCGAGCCGGGCGCCAGCGAGGTCTTGATGTGCGGCTGCACCTTGAGACCTGCTTCCACCGCCTTCTTGGCGAGCAGGCCGGCCGCCAGCAGCACGCTGGGGTTGGAGGTATTGGTACAGCTGGTGATCGCCGCGATCAGCACATCGCCGTTGCCGATGCTGACGCCCGCGGTTTTGGATACCGGCGTCGCGTCCTCCGCATGCGCGCCTGCAGCCGATGCCAGCGTTGGTCGGCTGCCTTCCATCTCGGCCTCCATGCGCGGAGCGCCGGGGGGCATGGGCCGGTCGGCCGGCAATGCTTCGGAACCGCGGTCGTCGGTATGGCGCAGCAAGTGCCGGGTGCCCAACACGCTGGCCGGCTGGTTGAAGCCGTTCTCGGCGATCGGCTTGCTGAACAGCGAGGCAAACTGGCTGGCCACATTGCCCAGTTCAATGCGGTCCTGCGGGCGCTTGGGGCCGGCCAGGCTGGGCGTCACGTCACCCAGGTCGAGCTTGACCACCTGAGAGAAATCGATCTGGCCCGGCAACGGCACACCGAACAGGCCCTGCGCGCGGAAGTAGGCTTCAAAGGCTTCGATCTCTGCCTTGGTGCGGCCGGTGCCGGTGAAATACTCGATGGTTTTTTCGTCCACCGGAAAGAAGCCCATGGTGGCGCCATATTCGGGTGCCATGTTGGCAATCGTCGCGCGGTCCGGCAGGGCCAGCGTGCGGGTACCTTCGCCGAAAAATTCGACGAACTTGCCGACCACTTTTTCCTTGCGCAGGGTCTCGGTGACGCGTAACACCAGGTCGGTGGCGGTGACACCTTCGCGCAGCCGCCCTGTCAGCTCGAAGCCAACGACATCGGGCGTCAACATGTACACCGGCTGGCCCAGCATGGCGGCCTCGGCCTCAATGCCGCCCACGCCCCAGCCGACCACGCCGATGCCGTTGATCATGGTGGTGTGGCTGTCAGTGCCTACCAAGGTGTCGGGGTAATACACGCCGTCGGCATGTTTGTGCACACCGCGGGCCAGGTATTCAAGGTTGACCTGGTGGACAATTCCGAAGCCCGGCGGCACGACGCCAAAGGTGTCGAAGGCCTGCATGCCCCATTTCATGAACTGGTAGCGCTCGTTGTTGCGCTGGAACTCCAGTTTCATGTTCAGGTCCAGCGAATTTTTCTTGCCATAGTGGTCCACCATGATGGAGTGGTCCACCACCAGGTCCACCGGCACCAGCGGTTCGATACGCTTCGGATTTTTGCCAAGCTTGATGGCCACGCTGCGCATCGCGGCCAGATCGGCCAACAGCGGCACACCGGTGAAGTCCTGCAGCACCACGCGCGCGACCACAAAGGGGATTTCCTCGGTGCGGTCGGCATTCGGAAGCCAGTTGGCGAGCTGCCGCACATGTTCTGCGCTGACTTTTTTGCCGTCGCAGTTGCGCAGCACGGACTCGAGTACGATGCGCATGGACACCGGCAGCCGGGAGATTTTGGGGAATTGTTTGGCCAGTGCCGGCAGGGAGTGGAATTTGCCGGTTTTTCCTGACGCGGTGGTGAAGGTTTTGAGGGTGCTGGCGAACTCGTGGGCCATGGCTAACTCCTGATCTTGTGGTTTTTCGCTGTTGGCTATTGTTATCCTACAAGGCTTAACCGCGATGTCTGTAGGACTTGGCCCGGACCATAGCCGCCAAAGGATCAGATACCGGAATCCGGCAGGTAACGTACTGCAAGCACGCCCTCAATAGCCCGCAAATGGTCCAGCACCACGTCGCTGACCGGGCTTTCCACATCGACCAGGGTATAGGCCATGTCCCCGCGCGACTTGTTGACCATGTTGTGGATGTTCAGGCCGGCCTGCGCCATGGCGGTGGAAATCTGCCCCAGCATGTTGGGCACATTGGCATTGGCAATCGCCACCCGGTAAGCCGATTCGCGCGCCATGCTGACGGCCGGAAAATTGACGGCGTTGACCACATTGCCGTGCTCCAGGTAGTCGCGCAGCTGCCCGGCCACCATGATGGCGCAGTTTTCCTCAGCCTCGCGGGTGGAGGCGCCTAGGTGGGGCAACGCAACCACGCCGGCGTGGTGGTTGAGCGCCGCGGAAGGGAAGTCACAGATGTAGGAACCCAGCTTCCGGGCATCAAGCGCGGCCAGCACCGCAGCCTCGCTGACCACACCCTCGCGTGAAAAATTAAGCAGCACCGCGGCCGGACGCATCAGCTTGATGTTGTCGGCGTTGACCATGTCGCGCGTGGCAGCCACCAGCGGCACGTGCAGCGTCACAAAATCCGAATTTTTCAGCACTTCGGCCACGCTGGCTGCTTTTTTGACCTGCGCCGGCAGGCTCCAGGCAGCGTCGACCGTGATGTCGGGGTCGTAACCCAGCACCTGCATGCCAAGCTTGATGGCCGCGTCAGCCACCAGGCAGCCGACCTTGCCCAGGCCCACAATGCCCAGCGTATGGCCGGCCAGCTCGAAGCCGGCGAAGTTTTTCTTGCCTTCTTCCACGGCCTTTTCCATGTCCGGCATGGTGGGGTCCAGGCTGGCCACAAAACGCAGAGCAGGCGCGACGTTGCGCGCCGCCAGCAACATGCCAGTCAGCACCAGTTCCTTCACCGCATTGGCATTCGCGCCGGGTGCATTGAACACCGGCACGCCGCGCGCACTCATGGCGGCAATCGGGATGTTGTTGGTGCCGGCACCGGCACGGGCAATGGCCTGCACGCTGGCCGGCACATCCATGGCATGCATGTCGGCTGAGCGGACCAGCACGGCGTCAGGCCGGGCGATCTCCTTGCCGGTGGTGTAGCTCTCTGCCGGCAGGCGCTTCAGGCCGTTGGCCGAAATCTGGTTGAGCAGCAGAACCTCAAAGCGCCGGCCTGCTGCTTCAGCCATGGCTGGCCTCAAACTCCTTCATGTAGGCCACCAGGGTCTGCACGCCTTCCACCGGCATCGCGTTGTAGATGGAGGCACGCATGCCGCCCACCGAACGGTGGCCCTTGAGCTGCAACATGCCTCGTGCCTGTGCGCCCTTCAGGAAGGCTTCGTCCAGCGACTCGTCCTTCAGTTTGAAAGGCACGTTCATCAGAGAGCGGTCTTCGCGCGCCACGGGGTTGTTGTAGAAGCTGGTCGAATCAAGGTAGTCGTACAGCACAGCCGCCTTCTTGCGGTTGTGTTCTTCCATGGCTTTGAGGCCACCGAGCGACTTGATGTGTTTGAACACCAGACCGGCGATATAAATTGCATAGGTCGGCGGGGTGTTGTACATCGAGTCGTTGTCGGCCTGCTGCTTGAAGTCAAACACAAACGGCGTGTGCGGGATGGCCTGGCCAATCAGGTCCTCGCGAACAATCACGATAGTCAACCCCGAGGGGCCGATGTTCTTTTGCGCGCCGGCATAAATCAGACCGTAACGGCTGACGTCGATGGGGCGCGACAGGATGTTGGACGACATGTCGGCCACCAGCGGCACCGCACCGGTGTCGGGCGTCCAGTGGTATTCGACACCACCTATGGTTTCGTTCGAGCAGATGTGCACATAGGCTGCGTTCGGGTCCAGCTTCCAGGTGTCGAACTTCGGCACGCTGGTGAACCCGCCGGCCTCGGCCGTGGCGGCAACATTGACCTTGCAGTAGTTTTTGGCTTCCTTGATGGTTTTCTTCATCCACTCGCCGGTGTTGATGAAGTCGGCGCTGGCATGGCCGCGCAACAGGTTCATCGGGATGAAGGCGTTTTGCCCCAGCCCACCGCCCTGCAGGAACAGCACCTTGTAGTTGGCCGGAATTGCCAGGAGTTCGCGCAGATCGGCCTCGGCCTGCGCGTGAATGGCAATGAACTCCTTGCCGCGGTGGCTCATCTCCATGACGGACATGCCTGAACCGTTCCAGTCGAGCATTTCGGCGGCTGCCTGGCGCAGCACGGGTTCAGGAAGGGTGGCCGGTCCGGCACTGAAGTTCAAGGCGCGTGTCATGGAGAGGACTTTCTAGGAGGGAAAAGAATCGGTCCGGCCCCCGGGGAGAGGGTCAGACCGCACAGCATACAAGAAAGTCCGGCGCCGGCTCCCGGCGCTGTTTTACCAGTTCGGCTCGGCCACGGCCTTGCGCAGGCCCACCCACTGCAGCTCGGCCAGCAGGCCCACCGCCACCGCCTGTACGGCGATGAACGCCTTGCCCGCCAGGGTGGGCGTCACGAAGTCACCCAGCAGCAGCGCCAGGCAGCCCAGCACCCAGAGGAAATTGGCACCGATGAGCAGCCAGACCAGCGAGGCCGGCACAAACTGCCGAGTGGCGATAAAGCTGATGCCGGCCACGTAGCCAAATATCGCCCAGCCCGAGGCCACCAGCAGGGTTTCCGGCAAGCCGAGCAGGCTGGCCAGCAAACCAGTCAGCAACAGCTGCAGGGCGCCAGTGGCCGCTCCGGTGGCGGCGTCCAGCCACAAGACACGGCGCAGGAAAAGGGGCGACGCGGCAAGAGAGGAGAAGGATGCAACAGCAGACATGAAAAACTCCTTGAGTAAATAAGGGTTGAGAAACAAGGGGACAGCGGCCTGATCCGGTTGCCGCAGCCGGCTGTCCATCGCTGCGGTCATGGCGCCAATGATTCCCGCCGGGGTGTGCAGCGTCGATAACCTCGCAGGTAATGGCATCCGGCCGTGCCTGCCTTACGATGGCGCCATGAATGCCAGCCTTCACCCCCCTGCACGGCCTGCCCGCTCCACCCCGCTGCCTTTTGGCGAGCATCTGCGCCATTGGCGCCAGCACCGGCGCCTGAGCCAGCTGGACCTGGCCAGCGAGGCCGACATCTCGACCCGGCACCTGAGCTTTGTGGAAACCGGTCGCGCCGTGCCCAGCCGTGAAATGGTGCTGCGCCTGTCCGAGCGCCTGGCCATTCCCCTGCGCGAGCGCAACACGCTGCTGGTGGCCGCCGGGTATGCGCCCATGTACCGCGAACGCCGGCTGGACGACCCGGAGCTGGCGTCGGCCCGGCAGGCGGTGGAATTGATTCTCAAGAGCCATGAACCCTTCCCGGCGCTGGCGCTGGACCGGCACTGGAACCTGCTGGCCGCCAACGCCGCCCTGCCGCATTTGCTGGCGGGCGCTGACCCGGAGCTGCTGCAGGGGCCCGTCAATGTGCTGCGCCTGAGCCTGCATCCGCGTGGCCTGGCCAGCAAGATCGTCAACCTCGCGCAGTGGCGCAACCACCTGTTCGAGAGGCTGCGCCAGCAAATCGCTGCCACGGCCGACCCGGTGCTGGCCGACCTGCTGGCCGAGCTGCAGGCCTACCCCATGCCCGAAGGCGCCGACGACACGCATCTGGCGGGCGAACACCTCGGTGTGGTCATGCCTTTTCAGTTCCGCACCGCCCACGGCGTGCTGAGCTTCATCAGCACCGTCACGATTTTTGGCACCCCGGTGGACGTGACGCTGCAGGAGCTGATGCTGGAGACTTTCTTTCCGGCGGACGCGCTGACCGGTGAAGTTTTGCGCAAGGTGCTGTCGCCCGCGTGATGGCGCGGCATGCAGCCTTCGCGCACCATGCAGGCAGGAGACAAACATGAGCGAAAGCACCCATCACCGAATCTGCCCGTTGTGTGAAGCCTGCTGCGGCCTGGAACTCAAGGTCCGGGATGGCAAGGTCATCAGCATCCGCGGGCATGATAGCGACGTTTTCAGTGCCGGCTACATCTGCCCCAAAGGCGTGGCGCTGAAAGACCTGCACGAAGACCCGGACCGCCTGCGCACGCCGCTGATCAAACGCAACGGGGAGTTTGTCCCGGCCAGCTGGGACGAAGCCTTTGCAGAGATTGAGCGCCGGCTGCAGCCGATTCTTGCGCAGCATGGCCGCCAGGCGGGCGCCATCAGCGTGGGCAACCCGTCGGCGCACAAGATCGGCCTGCTGCTTTATTTCTCGCGTCTGGCCAAGGCACTGGGCTCACGCAACGTGTTTTCTGCGTCCACGCTGGACCAGATGCCCAAGCAGCTCTCCAGTGGCCTGATGTTCGGTCACTGGCTCAGCATTGCCGTGCCCGACATCACGCGCTGTGACTTTTTGCTGGTGCTGGGCGCCAACCCGCTGGCCAGCAACGGCAGCCTGTGGACCGTGCCCGACTTCAAAGGCAAAGCGAAAGCCATGCAGGCGCGCGGCGGCAAGCTGGTGGTGATTGACCCGCGCCGCACCGAAACCGCCGCCATGGCCGACGCCCATCACTTCATCCGCCCCGGCGCCGATGTGTTCCTGTTGCTGGGCCTGGTGCACACACTGTTCGAGGAAAAGCTGGTGCGGCTGGGACGCCTCGCACCGCTGGTCAATGGTGTAGACGCCGTTGAAGCTGCGGTGAGGGACTTCAGTGCCGAGGTGGTGGCACCGCGTTGCGGCATAGACGCGGCATCCATTCGCAGCCTGGCACGTCAGCTGGCGGGCACACCGCGTGCTGCGGTGTATGGCCGCATCGGCACCTGCACGCAGGAATACGGCACGCTGGCGAGCTGGCTGGTGGATGTGCTCAATGTGCTGACGGGTCACCTGGACGAGCCCGGTGGCGCAATGTTTCCCAAAGCCGCTGCTTTTGCGAACAACACCGCCGGCCAGCCTGGCACAGGCCGTGGCGTCAGCACCGGGCGCCACACCAGCCGCGTCAGCGGCGCGCCCGAGGTGTTTGGCGAGCTGCCCATGACCTGCCTGGCCGAAGAAATTGAAACACCGGGCGCGGGCCAGGTGCGCGCGTTGATCACGGTGGCCAGCAACCCCGTGCTTTCCGCGCCCAACGGCGCGCGGCTGGCGCGGGCACTCGACAGCCTGGAGTTCATGGTCAGCATGGACATTTACGTCAATGAAACCTCGCGCCATGCGGATGTGATCCTGCCCGGCCTGTCGCCGCTGGAGGACATGCATTACGACGTGGCCTTTCCGCAGTTTTCCTGGCGCAACCACGCACGTTACAGCGCGCCAGTGTTTGCTGCGCCTGAAGGGCAACCGGCGGAATGGGAAACCCTGCTCAAGCTGACGGCCATCGTGCAGGGCCAGGGCGCACAAACCCCGGCCCGCGAGATCGACGACCGCTACTTTGCCGAAGACGCAAAAAAGCTGTTCAGCGACAAGGCGCAGGCGGTGATCGACGCCACGCAAGGCCTGCATGGCCCGGACCGCCTGCTGGAAATCGCGCTGCGCACCGGCCCTTATGGCGACCAGTTTGGCCGCAAGCCCGACGGCCTGAACCTGGCCAAGGTCCGCGGTGTGCCCGATGGCATCGACCTGGGTGAACTGACGCCGCGCATGCCCGAAGTGTTGCGCACGCCCTCGGGCAGGATTGAGCTGGCACCGCCCACACTGCTGCTGGATTTGCAGCGCGCTGCGCAAGCCATCAAAGAGCCCGTACCGGCCATGGTGATCGTCGGCCGGCGCGACGTGCGCTCCAACAACAGCTGGATGCACAACCTGCCCATCCTCGCCAAGGGGCCGATGCGTTGCACCGCATTGGTCCACCCCGCCGACGCCAAGCGCCTCGGCCTGACCGACGGCGCGCTGGCACGCATCAGCAACCAGGGCCGCAGCATTGAGGCGCGGGTGCAGGTCAGCGAAGAGATGATGCCCGGCGTGGTCAGCCTGCCGCATGGCTGGGGCCATGGCCTGCCCGGCACGCGCATGGCGCTGGCGGCCGAGCGGCCTGGTGCCAACCTGAATACGCTGCTGGATGAAGACTGGCGGGATCCGCTGTCGGGCAACTCGGTGCTCAGCGGTGTGCCGGTGGAGCTTGAGGCCATCGCCGTTTGAACCGTTCCGGTGAAAAGTATGAATGAAAAGTGCTGTTTGCCCTTGTTTCACGGGTGCAAGCAGCTATTTAATTCATAGCAGAGTAAAAACCTCTTCAATCGGCTGACATGCCGCAGCTGAGGTTGACCACGGTGCCGGTCATGGCGCCGGCCTGCTCCGACGCCAGGAACACGGCTGTGTTGGCAATCTCGGCCAGGCGCGGCAAGCGCTTGAGCAAAGTGCTCTCGGCGGCACCGGCCAGCATCTCGTCAATGTCCATGCCCGCAGGCAAGGCAACCTGGCGAAATACCTCGCGGCTGTGTGAGCCCAGGGTCACGGCTTCGGGAATCGCATGCGAGCGTATGCAGAGCACGCGCACACCGTCGGCACCCAGCTCGCCGGCCAGGTGGCGCGACAGGGCTTCAACACCGGCACATGCCACGCAATGGCCCAAGTAACCCGGCCCCGCCATTTTTGACACCGGCGTGGACAGCATCAGGATGACGCCCGCACCTTCGTTGACCATGTGCCGCGCCACAGCCTTGGCGGTGATGAAGTTGGTGCGGGTGTAGGCCTCCACCGGATAGCTGTAGTCGGCCAGTGACAGGCCAGCCAGCGGAACACCCTGGACGTGAAACACACCCACGGCGTTGAACGCAATGTCGATGCTGCCCACCTCGGCGACCACCGCATCGGCGTGCCGGTTCACCGCGTCTTCGTCCAGCGCATCGACCAGCGCGGTTTCCGCCATGCCTCCGGCCGCCACAATGTCGCGCGCGACGGCGTCGAGTTTTTCAGGCGAGCGGCCGGCAAGGAAAACGCGGGCACCCGCCCTGGCAAACGCACGCGCAGCGGCACCGCCGACAACACCACCCCCGCCGTAGACCACGGCCACCTTGCGTCTGAGAATCATTTTTTTCTTTGGCGCCTACAGCTCAACCAGGGTCTTGAAGCCGCCGAAGAACATGCGTTTGGCGTCAAAGGGCATGGCTTTCGGGTCCATCATGTCGGCCAGGCGCGGGTCACTCATGACCTTGGCGTTAATCGCATCGCGCTGCTTGCGCGAGGTGTAGACAATCCATGAAAACACCACCGTTTCATTCGCCTTGAGCTTGACGCTTTGTGGAAAGGAGGTGAGCTTGCCCGGCTTCACGTCGTCGGCCACGCACTCGATGTATTCGAGGGCGCCATACTCGCGCCAGATCTTGCCCGCCTTGCGCGAAATACGGCGGTAAGCATCGAGTTTGTCCGTGGGAACAGGAACAACAAATCCATCAACATAACGGCTCATGTGAAATCTCCTTGCTTGGTGATTGAAAAAACTGCGGCCTACTCGGCGCCCTGCCCTGTGGCCTGCGCGTCCGCGTTGCCCGAATGCGCTGCCGCAGCCCCGGGGCGCATCAGCGCTGCGCCCAGCACCGCTGCCGCAGCAGCGAACACAGCACCCAGTAAAAACGCCAGCTGGTAGCCGCTGTTGAGTGCGGCCAGCGCATCCACGCCGCCCGCCTGCAAATAGCCGGTGCGCGCGGCTGCCGCGCTGGCCAGCACGGCCAGGCCCAGCGCGCCACCCATCATGAAAGCCGTGTTGACCACACCCGATGCAATGCCCGACTCGCTGGGCGCAACATCGCTCATGGCGGCCAGCAGCACAGGGTTGAAGGCCATGCCCGCGCCCAGCCCCAGCAACAGCATGCCCGGCAACACATCAGCCACAAACTGGCCGCCCACCGGCGCCCGCGCAAACAGCGCCAGCCCCAGCGCCGCCATCAACAACCCGGCGGCCAGCGGGATCCGTATGCCAAAACGCATGACGATGCGGGCCGACAGCCCCAGCGAAAACGCGGCCATGATCAGGTTGGCCGGAAGAAAACCCAGGCCGACCTGCAGCGCGCTGTAGCCCAGCACCAGCTGCATGTAGAGCGCGGAAATGAAAAACCAGGCAAACATGGCGGCGGCCCACAACACGCCGACGATGTTGGCCATCGCCACATTGCGAAGGCGAAACAGACCCAGCGGTACCAGTGGCGTCGGCACGCGTGATTCGATGCGCAGGAACACAGCCATCAGCACCGCTGCAACCGCCAGCAGCCCAAGTGTTTGCAACGAGGTCCAGCCGGCCTCGTTGCCGTTGACAATCGCGTACACCGCCAGCATCAGTGCCGTGGTCACCGTGATGGCGCCCCACACATCCAGCCGCGCACCCGCCGCCTGGCCGCGGCCGCCGGGCAGCAGCACCAGGCACAGGGCGAACACCGCCGCGCCTATGGGCAGGTTGACGAGAAAGATCCAGTGCCAGTTGAGGGCATCGGTCAGCACGCCGCCCAGCAGTACACCGATGCTGCCGCCGCCGGCGCAGACAAAACCATAGACACCCATGGCCTTGGCACGCTCGGCCGGTTCGGTGAAAAGATTCATGATCAGCGACAGCGAAATGGCAGAGACCACCGCGCCGCCCAGGCCCTGCACGGCACGCGCCACAATCAGCAGCCATTGCGAATTGGCCAGCCCGCAGGCCAGCGAGGCCAGCGTGAACAGCACCAACCCCGCCAGGAACAGGCGTCGCTGGCCATACAGGTCACCGAGCCGGCCGCCCAGCAGCAAAAAGCCGCCGAAGGTCAGCATGTAGGCATTGACCACCCAGACCAGCGAGGTTTCGGTGAACGAAAGATCGGTGCGTATTGACGGCAGGGCCACGTTCACGATCGTGGTGTCGAGCACGATCATCAACACGCCCAGGCAAAGCACAGTGAGTGCCCACCAGCGTTTGCGGCTGTCCATGGTGTGCGTCATGCGCGCTGCTTCCGAGGGCCTGGGCCCGGGATGCCAGGCTGCCGTGAAAGACTTGATATCGGGAAGACCATGGCTTCTTTCCTGAAGATAAAAGAGTGAAAAGGCACCGTACCCGCATTGATTGACAGATCGCGTAGGACTGACGCTTTTCATTCATTGTCCGGGTCATGTCCAACGCTTGTGTACGGCGTACACAATAGCATAGCAAAGATTTGGAACAGTGTCCACATAGCTCTCGTTTGCCACCTCGCCAGCTTCGGAGCGTGGTGATCTGCTGCTTATTTGATAGCTGCTTGCGCCCGTGTACAAAGGGCCGGTGGCACTTTTTCTCAACAGGCACTGGCTGTAGTCCACCCACAGGCAGGCGAAGCTATCGGCTTGCACTGACAGCCAGCAGAGGCCGGGGCTGATGACGACGCCCACTGCGGCGCCTAAGGTGTTGGTTTGACTATCCAACCCCTTACCGATCGCATCCATGCCCTTCATCTCGTTCAACAAGGCCACCGACCCGGCAGCGCCTGATGACTTGCGCATCAACACCTCGGCCGTGCTGTATGTCGAAGCTTCACGGCCCGATCTGATCGGGCAAACCACCGTTCATTTACTGGGCCAGGGCACCGCAGTCCATGCGGTGACCGAATCGATAGGCACGGTGGTCACCAGCCTGGGCGGCTTGGTGGGCTGCAAGCGCCACTACCTGGCGCCGCCTCCTGACGATGGCGCCAGCACGGTCTATATTTCACCGGCCAATGTCAGCCATGTGCGGCCCAACCTGCCCGCTTCACCGGAGTTTTGGTACGTGACGTTTGTCGATGGCTCGGAAGTGCGCATCGTCGACCCGCTGCCGGACGGGCTGTAAAAAAAGCCCCGCGACTTTCATCGCGGGGCTTTTGGGCTGAAGACTCAGCTCAGGCGTATCAAGCAGGCACGCTGTCTTTCACCGTATCCGCCATGTCTGTGTAGTCCTTGACCTGATCGAAGTTCAGGTACTGGTACACCGCGGCGCTTGCCGCTGTCAGCACACCCATGTCGGCCATGTATTCGGCCTTGGTGGGAATGCGGCCCAGCTTGGAACAGATGGCTGCGAGTTCAGCGGAACCCAGGTAGACGTTGGAGTTTTTGCCCAGGCGATTCGGGAAGTTGCGTGTTGACGTCGAGAACACCGTCGCGCCCTCTTTTACCTGCGCCTGGTTGCCCATGCACAGGCTGCAGCCCGGCATTTCCATGCGCGCACCGGCCGAGCCCAGAACACCGTAGTGGCCTTCTTCGGTCAGTTGCTTGGCGTCCATCTTGGTGGGCGGTGCCATCCAGAGTTTGACGGGAATGTCGCGCTTGTTTTCGAGCAACTTGGAGGCCGCGCGGAAATGGCCGATGTTGGTCATGCAGCTGCCGATGAAAACTTCATCGATCTTGCTGCCGGCCACTTCGCTCAGGGTCTTCACGTCGTCCGGATCGTTCGGGCAGGCCACGATGGGTTCGTGGATGTCGGCCAAATCAATCTCGATCACCGCGGTGTATTCGGCATCGGCGTCGGCCTTGAGCAGTTGCGGATCGGCCAGCCAGGCTTCCATGGCGGCGATGCGGCGCTTGATGGTGCGCACGTCCGAGTAACCCGAAGCAATCATCCACTTCAGCATGGTGATGTTGCTGGTGATGTACTCGATGATCGGTTCCTTGTTCAGGTGCACCGTGCAGCCTCCGGCAGAACGCTCGGCCGAGGCATCGCTGAGTTCAAACGCCTGCTCGACCTTGAGGTCAGGCAAGCCTTCGATTTCAAGGATGCGGCCCGAGAAGATGTTCTTCTTGCCCTGTTTGGCCACTGTCAGCAGGCCGGCCTTGATGGCGTACAGCGGAATCGCGTTGACCAGGTCACGCAGGGTGATGCCAGGCTGCATCTGGCCCTTGAAACGCACCAGCACCGACTCTGGCATGTCCAGCGGCATCACGCCGGTGGCGGCACCGAAGGCTACCAGGCCGGAGCCTGCGGGAAAGCTGATACCGATGGGGAAACGCGTGTGGCTGTCGCCGCCGGTGCCAACGGTGTCGGGCAGCAGCATGCGGTTCAGCCAGCTGTGGATGATGCCGTCGCCCGGGCGCAGCGGAATGCCGCCGCGGTCGCTCATGAACTCGGGCAACTCATGGTGCATCTTCACATCGACCGGCTTGGGATAGGCAGCGGTGTGGCAGAAGGACTGCATCACCAGGTCGGCGGAAAAGCCCAGGCAGGCCAGGTCTTTCAACTCGTCACGCGTCATCGGACCGGTGGTGTCTTGCGAGCCGACCGAGGTCATCTTCGGCTCGCAGTAAGTACCGGGGCGAACGCCCTGGCCTTCGGGCAGGCCCACCGCGCGGCCCACCATTTTTTGCGCGAGTGTGAAGCCGCGGTCGTTGGCAACCGGCGCCTGCGGCAGGCGGAAAAGTGTGGAGACCGGCAGGCCCAGCGCCCAGCGCGCCTTGGCCGTCAGGCCGCGGCCGACGATCAGCGGAATGCGGCCGCCGGCACGCACTTCGTCAAAAAGCACATCGCTTTTCAGCTTGAACTCGGCGATGACCTTGCCGTCTTTCAAAGCCTTGCCATCGTAGGGGCGCAGCTCGATCACATCACCCATGGCCATCTGGCTCACGTCGAGTTCGATCGGCAGCGCGCCCGAGTCTTCCATGGTGTTGTAGAAAATCGGCGCAATTTTTGCGCCCAGGCAAACACCGCCGAAGCGCTTGTTCGGCACAAAAGGAATGTCTTCACCGGTGAACCAGAGCACCGAGTTGGTGGCCGATTTGCGCGAGGAGCCGGTACCCACCACGTCGCCCACATAGGCCACCAGGTTGCCCTTGGCCTTGAGTTCTTCGATGAACTTGACCGGGCCGCGTTTGCCGTCTTCTTCGGGCGTGACGCCGGGACGCGCATTCTTGTGCATGGCCAGCGCATGCAGCGGAATGTCGGGGCGGCTCCAGGCGTCGGGTGCGGGTGACAGGTCGTCGGTGTTGATCTCGCCGGCCACCTTGAATATGGTGAGCTTGATCGACTCCGGCACTTCCGGGCGGCTGGTGAACCACTCGGCATCGGCCCAGCTTTGCAGCACGGCCTTGGCGTACTTGTTGCCCTGGTCGGCCTTTTCCTTGACGTCGTGGAACTGGTCGAACATCAGCAAGGTGTTTTTCAGGCCGCTGGCAGCCTGCGTGGCAACGCTGTCTTCGGCGTCGTCGAGCAATTCAACCATCGGGCTGATGTTGTAGCCGCCCAGCATGGTGCCCAGCAGTTGCGTGGCTTTTTCACGCGAGATCAGCGCGCACTTTTCGCTGCCGTGCGCCACGGCAGCGAGGTAGCTGGCCTTGACCTTGGCGGCCGCATCAACCCCGGCCGGCACACGGTGCGTGATCAGGTCCAGCAGGAAAGACTCTTCACCCTTGGGCGGGCTTTTCAGCAGCTCGATGACCTCGCCGGTTTGTTGGGCCGACAGTGGCAGCGGCGGAATACCCAGCGCGGCGCGCTCAGCCACATGGTTGCGGTAGGTTTTTATGAACTCGGGCATCATGGTTTTCTTCTCCTGTACTCAAAAAATTTGCACGGTCAATGCGCGTGCGGTCGCGGTCTGTCAGTCTGTTATTCGGCTTTGGCTGGGGCAGTTGCTGGCTGAGCAGAACCCGTGCCAGCCGGGGCTGGCGCGGCTTTGGCAGCTGGTAGGGCCTCCAGAATGCTCGTCGGGGGGTTCTTTTTCATCTCGTCGGCAAAAGTCAGCTGCGCCGGGCTCATGCACTCGTCAGCCAAGCGCTGACCCAGTTTCTGGCTCATCAGCATCGACTTGTTGCCCAACTGGAGCCACATGGCGCCTGCACGGCCGTCTTCCAGGCGGATGGCGCCGGTGCGGCTTCCGACCGGGTGCATGCGAAAACGTGTCTTGCCCGTCTGCACCAGGAAGAAGCCCGGGCGTTTTTCGCTCGGCGTGATGGTGACGGAAGCACCCAACTCGCAGGGAATCGTGCCGACGTAAACGCGCTTGGCGAGTTCCAGGTCTTCCGGGGTCAAAGTGACATTCGGGTCATCGTCAATGGGTGTCATTTCTTCCACCACCTTGGCAGCAGAGCGCTTGATTGGCGCACGTTTGGCTGCCTGCGTGGGCTGGGCAGCAGGAGCTGCAACAGCCTTGGGTGCGGCGGCCTTGGGGGCGGCCGTCTGGGCCAGCAACAGGGCGGGGGCGGCCAGCGCCAGGGCAGAGAGAACGAGGTGTTTCATGAAAGGTCCTTTGGAACGGGTCGACAGTCAATCGGGTGAATCAGTGAAGCGGAGCTGAAAAATACGCCTGCGCTTCATGCGGTAAAACACGGCCGGTCCGGTGCGCCCGCTCCAGCACCTGCCAGAAAAAGCGGTAACTGGCCCGGTCGTGCAGTTGGCCCTCAAAACTGATGGGCGCCCAATCAGCACGGGCGCCAGCAGCTATTATTTTTGTAGCGCCTTCGATCTCGCCTTCGCTGGGCGCAAACGCCTCCAGGATGGGGCGGATCTGGGCCGGGTGAATGCTCCACATGCGCGTGTAGCCAAATTCTCGGGCGGCTTTTTGCGCAGCCGTCTTCATGGCCGCAGTGTCACTGAATTCCGTGACAACGCAGTGGGAAGGGACTTTGCCGTGGGCATGGCATGCGGAAGCGATCTCCAGCTTGGCGCGCACCACCAGCGGGTGCGTGAACTGCCCCTGGCTGCCCATGGCGTCGCCAGGAATCGCGCCCGCATGCGCGGACACGAAATCCATGAGTCCGAAACTGATCGACTGCACACGCGGATGCGAAGCAATCTCGAAAGCACGATGCACCGCAGCAGGTGACTCCAGCAGCACATGCAGGGACACCTCCGCTTGTGTCACGGCCGCCAGCGCAGCGACAGCACGCTCGACGTCATCCACCGATTCGACCTTCGGCACCATGATGTGGCTCAGGCGGTGGCCGACCTTGCCGGCAATCGTGGCCATGTCCATCTCAAAGGCCGGATGGTCCACCGCATGAACACGCACAGCCACGCGCGCCTTGTCGCCGGCCAGCGCCACCAGCGCTACCACCAGCGCAGCGTGATCTGCCTCGCCGCCGACGGGAGCGCCATCTTCGCAATCAAGGGTGACGTCAAACACGCAGGTGCCGAACTCTTCGGTCATTTCGGCCTGCAGCTGCAGGCTTTTGCGCATCCGCGCCTCGACGCCGCTGTAGTGGTCGCAGACAGGCAGGAAAGCTGCCGCGGCCTGCGCACCCAGGAGAACGTCGCGCGGATGTGGATGTGCCACTACAGTGTGCTTCTACGCGATCAGAGGAGGTGCTTGACGCCGTCCTGCTCACCCTTCAACTCGTCCAGGGTCTTGTTGATGCGCTCCTGGCTGAAGGCGTCGATTTCCAGGCCTTCGACCAGTTTGTATTCGCCGCCTTCGCAGGTGACGGGGAAACCGAACATGATGTCCTTGGGGATACCGTACTGGCCGTCAGAAGGAATGCCCATGGTGACCCACTTGCCGTTGGTGCCCAGCGCCCAGTCGCGCATGTGGTCAATGGCAGCGTTGGCGGCCGATGCAGCCGACGAGGAACCGCGCGCCTCGATGATGGCGGCGCCGCGTTTGCCGACGGTCGGCAGGAAAGTGTTGGCATTCCATTCCTGGTCGTTGATCATCTTGGCGACGCTTTCGCCCTTGATGGTGGCGAAACGGTAGTCGGCATACATCGTGGGCGAATGGTTGCCCCAGACGGTGAGTTTTTCGATGTCGGCCACGGCCTTGCCGGTTTTGGCGGCGAGCTGGCTGGCAGCACGGTTGTGGTCCAGGCGCAGCATGGCGGTGAAGTTCTTGCGTGGCAGGTCCGGCGCGCTTTTCATCGCGATGTAGGCATTGGTGTTGGCCGGGTTGCCGACCACCAGCACCTTGACGTTGCGGCTGGCAACGGCGTTGAGCGCCTTGCCCTGGGCGGTGAAAATGGCACCGTTGACGGCCAGCAGCTCGGCACGCTCCATGCCGGGGCCGCGTGGACGCGAGCCGACCAGCAGTGCGTAGTCAGCGTCCTTGAAGGCCTTCATCGGGTCGTCATACGCTTGCATGCCGACCAGCAACGGGAAGGCGCAATCGTCGAGCTCCATCATCACGCCCTTGAGCGCCTTCTGTGGGCCCTCAACGGGCACTTCCAGCAATTGCAGAATCACCGGCTGGTCTTTGCCCAGCATTTCGCCGGAAGCGATACGGAACAGCAGCGCATAACCGATTTGACCAGCGGCCCCTGTAACGGCAACGCGGACGGGTTTTTTGCTCATGATGGAAAACTCCAGGAAGGTTGTAAATCGGTTGGATGGGTAGAAATAGTGAGGTAGCTTGCGCAGCTTGGTGCACCTGAAAACGCGTGTGAACTGCGTCACACCGGGGCAAGCCTTGCGTTCGACTCAGCCGAAGATTTTACGCTGGAAAACCCGGAGGCGTCAATTTGTCTTATGTCTTATATAAGATATGATTACGAGATTCGCATCTCTCCCCATGGCCGCCATCCCTACCCCGTCCGCCGATGATTTTGCAGGTGCCACGCCGGCCTTCAGCCCGCTGTACCAGCAGATCAAGGGCCTGATCCTGCAGAGCCTGCAGTCGGGCGAGTGGAAGCCGGGCGAAGCCATTCCCTCCGAGATGGACCTGGCGGCCCGCTACAGGGTGAGCCAGGGCACGGTGCGCAAAGCCATCGACGAGTTGGCCACCGACAACCTGGTGGTGCGGCGGCAAGGCAAAGGCACTTTTGTAGCCACCCATGCCGAGCAGCACGTGCAGTTCCGCTTCCTCAAGCTGGTGCCCGACAGCGGCACACCGGGCAGTGAAGGCCCGGCCCAGCGCGACATCATTGACTGCCGCCGTGTACGCGCCAGCGCCGACATTGCCCGCGCGCTGACACTGCGCACCGGTGACGCCGTGCTGCAGGCACGCCGCGTACTGAGTTTTGCCGGTACACCCACCATTCTCGAAGACCTCTGGTTGCCCGCCGCGCCGTTCAAGGGCCTAACCGCCGAACGGCTGGCTGATTACCACGGGCCGATGTACGCACTGTTCGAAACCGAGTTCAATGTGCGCATGGTTCGGGCTGAGGAAAAAATACGCGCCGAGCCCGCGACGGATGGGCGCGAGACGCTCCTGAAAGTAGAGCACGGCACGCCGCTGCTGAGCGTCGAGCGTATCGCCTACACCTACAACGACGTCCCCATGGAGTTGCGGCGCGGCTATTACCGCACCGACACCCATTACTACCGCAATACCTTGAGCTGAGCATCCGCGCATGGCATGTTGGGTAAGAGGTCATCGCAGGAATGCAGCAACACGCACAGGCCAGGCGCGAAAATCCAGGTCGATTGTAACTTTCGCGTCAGCTTGCAGCCCTTTACGCGCCAATCAAAGCGACTTGCAGACATTTAATCTCCGGTTTGTCCGACAAAAACCGGCAGCCATCGCCGGGACCGGTCAAATCGATGCTGCGTTGCAATAGAATCCGAGATGTTTTGAGTTGTAATTGCACCGTGCTTTTGCGCAGCAGTTACCAAGCAGTTACCAGTCCTCCCACGAAAGCCCAACAATGACAGAGCTGGCATCCAAACAGCGTCCAAAGCGGCCCGAGTTCCGCAACATCAACGCCTTCAAAGACCTGACGACCTACCGCATGACGCCTGCGGCCTGGGTCTCCATCCTGCACCGCGCCAGCGGCGGCATCATGTTCATCCTGCTGCCCTTCATCATCTGGATGTTCGACACCTCGATTTCTTCTGAAATCTCGTTCGAAAAATTCAAGGCAGCCTTCAACGTCGGCATGCTGGGTTTGCCGGGCTTCATCTGGAAGCTGGTGGCCCTGGCACTGATCTGGTCTTACCTGCATCACTTCATCGCCGGCATTCGACACCTGTATATGGATGTCACCCACAAGCTGAGCAACGAGTTCGGCAAAAGCACCGCTCTGGCCACGCTGGGCCTAAGCATTTTGCTGACGCTGGCACTGGCCATCAAGCTGTTCGGTTTTTACTAACAAGGAGCAAGACATGTCTGTGAACTACGGCTCCAAACGCCTCGTTGTCGGCGCACATTACGGCGCACGTGACTGGCTGGCCCAGCGCATCACCGCTGCCTTGATGGCTCTCTTTACGGTGCTGCTGCTGGTACAGGTGATCTTCACGAAAGGCCCCATTGGTTACGACCAGTGGGCCGGCATTTTCTCGGCGCAATGGATGAAACTGCTGACCTTCAGCGTCATCATCGCGCTGGCCTACCACGTGTGGGTGGGCATGCGCGACATCTGGATGGACTACGTCACCTCCATGGTCTGGCTGCGCTTGACACTGCAAGTGGCCACCATCGTCTGGCTGGTCGCTTGCGCCGGCTGGGCCATTCAAGTCCTGTGGCGCTTCTGAGCCGCTTCTGACCCACGACTGAAAAACAAACATGACTGCATCTTCCAAGCTTCCCAAACGCAAATTCGACGTCGTGATCGTCGGGGCCGGCGGCTCCGGCATGCGCGCCTCTCTGCAGCTGGCACGTGCCGGCCTGAACGTCGCCGTGTTATCCAAGGTTTTCCCGACGCGCTCGCACACCGTGGCAGCGCAGGGCGGCATCGGTGCCTCGCTCGGCAACATGTCCGAGGACAACTGGCACTACCACTTCTACGACACTGTCAAGGGTTCCGACTGGCTCGGCGATCAGGACGCGATTGAATACATGTGCCGTGAAGCGCCCAAGGTCGTTTATGACCTGGAACACATGGGCATGCCGTTTGACCGTAACCCGGACGGCACGATTTACCAACGCCCCTTCGGCGGACACACCGCCAACTACGGCGAAAAAGCCGTGCAGCGCGCCTGCGCTGCCGCCGACCGCACCGGCCACGCCATGCTGCACACGCTGTACCAGCAAAACGTCAAGGAAAAAACCAGCTTCTTCGTTGAGTGGCTGGCCATGGATCTGATCCGTGATGCCGCCGGTGACGTCGTCGGCGTGACCGCCATCGAAATGGAGACCGGCGACGTTCACATCTTCGAAGCCAAGACCACCTTGCTGGCCACAGGCGGCGCCGGCCGTATTTTTGCGGCATCCACCAATGCCTTCATCAACACTGGTGACGGCTTGGGGATGGCGGCGCGTGCCGGCATTCCGCTGGAAGACATGGAATTCTGGCAATTCCACCCGACAGGCGTGCACGGTGCCGGCGTCCTACTGACTGAAGGCTGCCGCGGCGAAGGCGCGATTTTGCGCAACAGCAATGGCGAGCGCTTCATGGAGCGTTATGCGCCGGCCTACAAAGACCTGGCACCGCGCGACTACGTTTCACGCTGCATGGACCAGGAAATCAAGGAAGGCCGCGGCTGCGGCCCGAACAAGGACTACATCAACCTCGACATGACCCACCTGGGCGCCGAGACCATCATGAAGCGCCTGCCTTCGGTGTTCGAGATTGGCCATAACTTTGCCAACGTCGACATCACCAAGGAGCCGATCCCCGTGGTGCCCACCATCCACTACCAGATGGGCGGCATTCCAACCAACATCCACGGCCAGGTCGTCACACAGGACGCCAGCAACAAGAGCGTGGTGGTCAATGGCCTCTATGCGGTGGGTGAATGCGCCTGTGTCAGCGTGCATGGCGCCAACCGCCTGGGCACCAACTCACTGCTCGATTTGCTGGTGTTCGGCCGCGCGGCCGGCAACCACATCGTCGAATACAACAAGACCACCTCGCACAAAGGCCTGCCGGCCGATGCAGCCGATGCCACGCTGGCACGCATTGCCCGCCTGGACAACGCGACCGAAGGCGAATACGCGCAAGATGTCGCCAACGACATCCGCGCCGCGATGCAGCAGCATGCCGGCGTGTTCCGCACCCAGGCCATCATGGACGCCGGTGTGGTCAAGATTGCCGAACTGCGCGAGCGCGTGAAAAACATTGGCCTCAAGGACAAATCGAAAATTTTCAACACGGCGCGCATCGAGGCCCTGGAAGTCGAGAACCTGATCGAGGCGGCCCAGGCCACCATCGTCTCCGCTGCAGCCCGCCACGAAAGCCGCGGCGCCCACTCGGTGGATGACTATGGCGACACGCCAGAGCATCCGAACGGCCGCAACGACACCGACTGGCACAAGCACACCCTCTGGCACAGCGAAGGCAACCGCCTGAGCTACAAGCCTGTGCAGATGAAACCGCTGACAGTGGACTCGATTCCCCTGACAGTTCGCTCCTTCTAAAAAAGACAAGCGGGAACCCCATGACCAAACGTACTTTCCAGATTTACCGCTACGACCCCGATCAGGATGCCAAGCCTTACATGCAGACCATCGAGGTCGAGTTGGACGGCAGCGAGCGCATGCTGCTCGACGCCCTGATGAAGCTCAAGGCACAGGACCCGACGATTTCCTTCCGCCGCTCCTGCCGCGAAGGCGTGTGCGGTTCGGACGCGATGAACATCAACGGCAAGAACGGCCTGGCCTGCCTGACCAACATGCGCACGCTGTCGGGCACCATCGTGCTCAAGCCCCTGCCGGGCCTGCCAGTGGTGCGCGACCTGATCGTCGACATGACGGACTTCTTCAAGCAGTACAACTCGATCAAGCCCTACCTGATCAACGACAACGTGCCGCCGGAAAAAGAGCGCCTGCAGAGCCCCGAAGAACGCGACGAGCTCAATGGCCTGTACGAGTGCATTTTGTGCGCCAGCTGCTCGACCTCCTGCCCCAGCTTCTGGTGGAACCCGGACAAGTTTGTCGGCCCGGCCGGCCTGTTGCAGGCTTACCGCTTCATTGCCGACAGCCGCGACGAATCCACCGCCGAGCGTCTGGACAACCTCGAAGACCCGTACCGCCTGTTCCGCTGCCACACCATCATGAACTGCGTCGACGTCTGCCCCAAGGGCCTGAACCCCAGCAAGGCGATTGGCAAGATCAAGGAAATGATGGTCTTGCGTTCTATCTAGAGAAATATGGCCCCCACGCTTGTCGCTTCGCGTACTACGCTGCCCCCCGGGGGGGCGCTGCGCCTGCGGACTGGCAAAGCCAGATCCGCGGCCCTGGCTGGTCTGGAACCCGCCGACGCTTCGCTCGGCGGAAAAATCGTTCTCTGATCATGCAGACCACGGACGAACTTCTGGATGAGCGGGCACTGAGCAAACTCAAGTGGCGCTGCCGTCGTGGCCTGCTTGAGAACGACCTGCTGATCGAGAAGTTCTTCAAGCGGCATGAAGCCACATTAACCGTCAGCCAGGCTCAAGGCTTGAATGATTTAATGGATCTGTCTGACAACGATTTGCTGGACCTTTTGCTCCAACGCAGGGAACCCGCCCAGCTCGCAGAACTGCAAGCTCAGGTAAGTGCATCTACTTATGAGGCTGTTGAGGTCTTAAACTTGATTCGCGCCGCAGCAACAGGCCATTCGCCCGCCCCCATTTGATTTGACAAGAAAGACTCAAGAAATGAAGCTCGCTGACAACAAAGCCACCCTGTCCTTCAGCAACGGCAGCCCCAGTGTCGAGTTACCCGTGTACCACGGCAACGTCGGTCCGGATGTGGTCGATATCCGCAAGCTGTATGCCCAGACCGGCATGTTCACTTATGACCCGGGCTTCCTGTCCACGGCAGCCTGCCAGTCCGCCATCACCTACATTGACGGCGACAAGGGCGAGCTGCTGTACCGCGGCTACCCGATCGAGCAGCTGGCCACCAACTGCGACTACCTTGAAACCTGCCACCTGCTGCTCTACGGAGAGTTGCCCAATGGTGACCAGAAGAAAGATTTCGTCAGCCGCGTGACCAACCACACCATGGTCAACGAGCAGATGCAGTTTTTCCTGCGCGGTTTCCGCCGTGATGCGCACCCGATGGCCATCATGACCGGTCTGGTCGGCGCGCTGTCGGCCTTCTACCATGACAGCACCGACATCAACAATCCAGAGCACCGCGAAATCGCCGCGATCCGCCTCATTGCCAAGATGCCCACGCTGGTCGCCATGGCCTACAAGTACACCGTGGGCCAGCCCTACATGTACCCCAAGAACAACCTGAGCTACGCCGGCAACTTCCTGCACATGATGTTCGCCACGCCTTGCGAAGAGTACAAGGTCAACCCGGTGCTCGAGCGCGCGCTGGACCGCATCTTCATCCTGCACGCTGACCACGAGCAGAACGCCTCCACCTCCACGGTTCGCCTGTGCGGTTCGTCCGGCACCAACCCGTTTGCAGCCATTGCAGCCGGTGTGGCCTGCCTCTGGGGCCCTGCCCACGGCGGCGCCAATGAAGCGGCACTCAACATGCTGGGCGACATCCAGAAAGCCGGCGGCGTCGAAAAAATCGGCGACTTCATCAAGCAGGTCAAGGACAAGAACTCCGGCGTCAAGCTGATGGGCTTTGGCCACCGTGTCTACAAAAACTACGACCCGCGCGCCAAGCTGATGCAGGAAACCTGCAAGGAAGTGCTCAAGGAAATGGGCCTGGAAAACGACCCGTTGTTCAAGCTGGCCATGGCGCTGGAAAAAATTGCACTGGAAGACGAATACTTCGTTTCCCGCAAGCTCTATCCCAACGTCGACTTCTACTCCGGCATCGTGCAGCGCGCCATCGGCATCCCCGTGCCGCTGTTCACTGCAATCTTCGCGCTGGCCCGTACCGTCGGCTGGATCGCCCAGCTCAACGAAATGATCGGCGACCCCGAGTACAAGATTGGCCGTCCACGCCAGCTGTTCAACGGTTCCGTCCAGCGCGACGTGAAACCCCTCAACGCCCGTTGATCCTGAATCCAGCTTTCTGAACAGGCAAAGCCCGCCCGTGGCAACACCGGCGGGCTTTTTTGCGTTCGTCACCACCACCGGAGGGCACCCTTGAAATTCATCCAGACCGCTGCCGAGTTGCGCTCAGCCCTTGCCCCGTCCGCCACGCCCAGCACCTGCAGCTGCGCCATCGGGGCCTGTCCGGGCTGGGAAAGCCTGGCCGAATACCGCTGGGAAGCCGCGCAGATGACAAAGGTGGCCACCCTGTGCGACCCGGCCATGGAAGAAGCGACGCTTGAGGAAAAACACCCTCAGGGCACACGCTACGACTCACCCGATGCCCCGGTAGCCATCAAGTTCTTCCCCTACAACCGAAGCGATGTCTGGCATTGCAGCCGCTGCGACCGGCATCTGCTGCGCTACACCGAATTCGGGGGCTATAACGTCGATCCCCGCGTTCGCGCGCTGGATCCGGCAAAAATCATCGACTAGCGCTTGCTATTGTTTTCATAGCTACTTGCGCCCGCCGAATAAGGGCCAATGCCCGAAAACACTTATAACTTTCAGGAAAATGGCTTCCAGGGCCCGTTCCAGGCCGTAACCACCGGGCAAGCCAGCCATCGCATATCGCGATGACAAAGCTCCAAATAAGCTTGCAAAATAGAGATTCATCGCAAAACGCGATGCCTTTAGCCCTTTTTCATGAAAAGCTCCGAACGCAACTTCGCCCGCCGGATAGATCTCACCTCGCTGCAATTGTTTGTGGCGGTGTGCGAGCTTGGCAGCATCGGCAAGGCGGCGGAGCGTGAATTCATTGCAGCCTCGGCCGTCAGCAAACGCCTCTCTGACCTGGAGGCCGCACTCGACACGCCCCTGCTTTACCGTCACACCCGCGGGGTGGACCTGACGCCGGCCGGGCAAAGCCTGCTGCACCATGCGCGCTCGGTGCTCTTCAGCCTGGAAAAAATGCAGGGCGAACTCAGCGAATACTCCGCCGGCGTGCGCGGCCACGTGCGTGTGCATGCCAGCATTTCTGCCATCGTGCAGTTTTTGCCGGAAGACTTGGGCGCCTTCATCGGCCAGCACCCCGAGGTCAAGATCGACCTGGAAGAGCACCTGAGTACGGAAGTTGTGCGCGCCGTGCAGGAAGGCGCCGCCGACCTGGGCATCTGCAATACCGCCGATGGCAGCGGCGAGTTGCAGACCCTGCCCTATCGGCAAGACCGACTCGTCATGATTGTGCCGCGCGGCCACGTGCTGGGCGCGCAGGATGCCATTGCTTTTGAAGACAGCCTGGACTTTGACCATGTGGGCCTGCACTCGAACAGCTCGATTTACCTGGCCATGCGTGATGCTGCGGCGCTGGCGGGCCGCACCATCAAGCTGCGCATCCACGTCACCGGGCTGGACGCCATGTGCCGCATGATCCACAACGGCCTGGGCGTCGGCGTCATGCCGCAGCGCGCTTTTGAGCTCATGCACGGCGTCGGCGAGCTCGAATCGGTCGCACTGACCAATGACTGGGCCGAGCGCCGCATCGAGCTGGTGGCCCGTGATTTTTCCAGCCTGCCGGTCACCGCCCGCCTGCTTGTCGATCACCTCACCGCGCGCGCGGTTGCCACGGCCCCGGCAAGCGCCGCTGCCTGACTACTTAAAATCAGAGACCACGAAGGAAACCACATGGGACGCACCCTCTACGACAAGATCTGGGACGAACATGTCGTCCACACCGAGGAAGACGGCACGGCCATCCTCTACATCGACCGGCACCTGGTACATGAGGTCACCAGCCCGCAGGCTTTTGAAGGCCTGCGCGAAGCCGGCCGCAAGGTCTGGCGCATCAGCTCCATCGTGGCCACCGCCGACCACAACACGCCGACGACCGGCTGGGAGCTCGGCTACGACGGCATCACCGACCTGGTGAGCAAGGAGCAGATCACCACGCTGGACAGCAACATCGCTCAGTTCGGCGCGGCGGCCTACTTTCCGTTTTTGTCCAAACGCCAGGGCATCGTGCATGTGATGGGCCCTGAGACCGGCGCCACCCTGCCCGGCATGACGGTTGTGTGTGGTGACTCGCACACCTCCACCCACGGCGCTTTCGGCGCTCTGGCCCATGGCATTGGCACCAGCGAGGTCGAACATGTGATGGCCACGCAAACCCTGCTGGCAAAAAAGGCAAAGAACATGCTGGTGCAGGTGGACGGCACGCTGGCCCCGGGCCTGACCGGCAAGGACATCGTGCTGGCCATCATCGGCAAGATCGGCACCGCAGGCGGCACCGGCTACACCATTGAATTTGGCGGCCCGGCCATACGCGCACTCAGCATGGAAGCACGCATGACCGTCTGCAACATGGCCATTGAAGCCGGCGCCCGTGCCGGCCTGGTGGCGGTCGACGCCAAGACGATTGCCTACGTCAAAGGCCGGCCTCTGGCGCCCACCGGCGTCGAGTGGGACCAGGCGGTTCAGTACTGGAGCACGCTGCAGTCCGACGCCGATGCCAAATTCGACACGGTGGTCAAGCTCGATGCCAGCCAGATCCGGCCGCAGGTCACCTGGGGCACTTCGCCCGAGATGGTGCTGTCGATTGACGATCGCGTGCCCGACCCGGACAAGGAAAAAGACGCCAACAAGCGCGACGCCATCGAGCGCGCGCTGACCTACATGGGCCTGCAACCCGGCAAGGCCATCAACGACATCATGGTCGACAAGGTGTTCATCGGCTCCTGTACCAACAGCCGCATCGAAGACATGCGCGAAGCCGCCGTCATGGTCCAGAAAATTGGCCAGAAGGTGGCGGGCAACGTCAAGCTCGCCATGGTGGTGCCGGGCTCCGGCTTGGTGAAGGAACAAGCTGAGCGTGAAGGCCTGGACAAGATTTTTGTCGCTGCGGGATTTGAGTGGCGCGAACCCGGCTGCTCCATGTGCCTGGCGATGAACGCCGACCGGCTTGAGCCGGGCGAGCGCTGCGCCTCCACCAGCAACCGCAACTTTGAAGGCCGGCAAGGCGCTGGCGGCCGCACGCACCTGGTCAGCCCGGCGATGGCTGCTGCCGCTGCTGTACACGGCCACTTCGTCGATATCCGCAAATTTTCCTAAGAAGCCATCATGCAGAAATTCAACGTACACAAAGGCCTGGTCGCGCCCATGGACCGCGAGAACGTCGACACCGACGCGATCATTCCCAAGCAGTTCCTCAAGTCCATCCGCAAGACCGGCTTCGGCCCCAACCTGTTTGACGCCTGGCGCTACCTGGACCCGGGCTTTCCGGGGCAAGACCCCGCCACCCGCAAGCCCAACCCCGACTTCGTGCTGAACCAGACGCGCTACAAAGGCGCGTCCATCCTGCTGGCGCGCAAGAACTTCGGCTGCGGCTCTTCACGCGAACATGCGCCCTGGGCGCTGGACCAGTACGGCTTTCGCGCCATCATCGCGCCCAGCTACGCCGACATCTTTTTCAACAACAGCTTCAAGAACGGCCTGCTGCCCATCGTGCTGAGCGAAGCGCAGGTCGGCCAGTTGTTTGACGAGGCGCTGGCCTTTCCCGGTTACCAGCTCACCATAGACCTGGAGCGCCAGGTGGTCATCAAGCCGCAAGGCGAAGAGATTGCCTTCGAAGTACAGGCCTTCAAGAAATTCTGCCTGCTGGGCGGTTATGACGACATCGGCCTGACCTTGCGCCAGAGCGACAAGATCAAGGCCTTTGAAGCTGAACGCCTTGCCACCAAGCCGTGGCTGGCGCACACGCTGTGAGTGTCGGCTACGAAAGCACTCTGTTCAGGTGGATGGTGCGCCACTGGGTTTGCACCTACCTGCTGATGGGCCTGGGCTTCGTTGTCTTCGGCGCGGCCTCGCTGAACCTGGTGCAGCTGTTCACAGCCAACATCAGCTTCCTGGTCGAGCATGGCCTCGACGCCGTGTATGACGGCGGCCTGTGGCAACTCGCCGAGCTGGTCGCCAGCGCCTACCTGGCCGTGGCCTTTTACCTTTTATTCAAAACCTGCGAGCATGCGCTGGTCCAGCGCCTGGCGCACCATGACTCCAAGAAAGCATCGAAAAACTCATGAAAATCGCAATCCTTCCCGGTGATGGCATAGGCACCGAAATCGTCGCCGAGGCCGTCAAGGTTCTGAAAGCACTGGACCTGAAATTTGAAAGCGAGACCGCCCTGGTTGGCGGCGCAGCCTACGAAGCCCACGGCCATCCGCTGCCCGAGGCAACGCTGAAACTGGCACAGGCCTCCGACGCCGTGCTGTTCGGCGCCGTCGGCGACTGGAAATACGACAAGCTGGACCGCCCGCTCCGTCCGGAGCAAGCCATCCTGGGCCTGCGCAAAAACATGGGCCTGTTTGCCAACTTCAGGCCTGCCATCTGTTACCCACAATTGGTCGACGCTTCCAGCCTGAAGCGCGAGCTGGTGGCCGGCCTGGACATCCTCATCATCCGCGAGCTGACCGGCGACATCTACTTCGGCCAGCCGCGCGGCCGCCGCGTCTCGCCGGACGGCCACTTCCCGGGTGCCGAAGAAGCTTTCGACACCATGCGTTATTCGCGCCCCGAAATCGAGCGCATCGCCCACGTCGCTTTCCAGGCTGCGCGCAAACGCGGCAGCCGCGTAACCAGCGTCGACAAGGCCAATGTGCTGGAAACCTTCCAGTTCTGGAAAGACGTCGTCACTGAAGTTGGTTTGCAGTACCCCGACGTCGCGCTGGACCACATGTATGTGGACAACGCCGCCATGCAGCTGGTCAAGGCGCCAAAGAAGTTCGACGTGGTGGTCACCGGCAACATGTTCGGTGACATCCTGTCCGACGCGGCAGCCATGCTGACCGGCTCGATCGGGATGCTGCCCTCGGCCAGCCTGAACACCAAAAACCAGGGCCTGTACGAACCCAGTCACGGCAGCGCGCCCGACATCGCCGGCAAGGGCGTGGCCAATCCGCTGGCCACCATCCTGAGCGCAGCCATGATGCTGCGCTTCAGCCTGAACCAGCCCGAAGCGGCCGTTCGCATCGAAAAAGCCGTGGATGCCGTTTTGACGCAAGGCCTGCGCACGCCGGATATCTATAGCGAAGGCACGACCAAGGTTGGTACGGTGCAGATGGGCGATGCGGTGGTCGCTGCGCTGAAATAAAGCCCCCACGGTTGCTCACTGCGTGTAGCGCCCTGCCCCCCCGAGGGGGCCGCTGCGCCTGCGGCCCCTGCTTGGATTTTTGCGCCAGTGGTGCATCGACTGACGTTTTTTTGCCGCAAAACCAGTCTTCCCGGGCTGGTTTGGTTCAGCCGCCCGACCGGACAGGGCAACCCTGGTTAAAATAAACCCATGCGTAAAAACCCCGCACTCACCCGCTTTGTCGCCGCTTCGCGCGCGATCAGCGCTGCGCCGGTTTTTGCCCAGATCACCAAAACGACGACCATTAAAGGCTAGCAAGCCCGGTTCGTCGTGCCCTGCCGGCCCGATGGGCCGGGTCAAAAAGTATTTTTTTTGAAAAAGGGCAATCCAATGAAACTCGCAGGCAATCTCACAGGACTCGTCGGCTGGCGCGGCATGGTCGGCTCGGTGCTGATCGACCGCATGCAGGCCGAGGGCGACTTCGACCTGATCGAACCGGTCTTCTTTTCGACCTCCAATGCGGGCGGCAAAGCCCCGGCCCAGGCGAAAAACGAAACTACGTTGAAAGACGCGTTCGACATCGCAGCCCTGAAGAAGTGCGACGTCATCATCACCGCCCAGGGCGGCGACTACACCACCGAGGTCTACCCCAAGCTGCGCGCCGCCGGCTGGACCGGTCACTGGATCGACGCCGCCTCCACACTGCGCATGAACGACGACGCCATCATCATCCTGGACCCGGTCAACCTGCCTGTCATCCAAAAGGCGCTGGCCAAGGGCGGCAAGAACTGGATTGGCGGCAACTGCACTGTCAGCTGCATGCTGATGGGCGTGGGCGCGCTGTACAAGGCCGGCCTGGTCGAGTGGATGACCAGCATGACTTACCAAGCGGCGTCGGGTGGCGGCGCCCAGCACATGCGCGAACTGCTGACCCAGTACGGCACGCTCAACGGCGAGGTCAGGGCCCTGCTGGACGACCCCAAGTCCGCGATTCTGGAAATCGACCGCCGCGTTTTGGCAAAACAGCAGTCGCTGAGCGCCACCGAGACCGCCAACTTCGGCGTGCCGCTGGGCGGCTCGCTGATCCCCTGGATCGACAAGGACCTGGGCAATGGCATGAGCAAGGAAGAGTGGAAAGGCGGCGCCGAGACCAACAAGATCCTGGGCCAGGGCGCCAGCTTCGGCACCGCTGAAACCCCGGTGGATGGCTTTTGCGTTCGTATTGGAGCGATGCGCTGCCACAGCCAGGCGCTGACCTTCAAGCTCAAGAAAGACGTGCCGCTGGCCGACATCGAAGCAATGATCGCGGCCGACAACCAGTGGGTGAAGGTCGTGCCGAATACGCGTGAAGCCTCCATCACAGACCTGACACCGGTGGCAGTGACCGGTACCATGAGCATCCCGGTCGGCCGTCTGCGCAAACTGGCCATGGGCCCCGACTACCTGGGCGCCTTCACGGTCGGAGACCAATTGCTGTGGGGTGCGGCTGAACCATTGCGGCGCATGTTGCGCATTCTTTTGCAGGGCTGAAATTACGAACTGGTGGCTGCTTGAACGCAGCCACCAACCGTAACCAGTTGTGACAGCTCGTTGTCGTCAGACAACAAGTCGAAGTTGTAAGTTGATGCTAATCGGGGGTGTCAAAACTTAAGTGCTGTCTTAGCTTGTCAGCCTAATGCCTTGATGTTAATGTTGTTTTGTCGAAAATTAGCGTTGAGGTTTTTGTGCGGACCAGCAGAATAAAATTTAATGCAAACCGGGCACCGGAGGCTCCAATTTCCATGAATCAACCAGGCCGTTGGCGTATAGGTGCCGTGGCAACTGCCATTGCTCTGTTGGGCAGTCTTGCCAGTCTGCCGGCACATGCCTTGGGGCTAGGCCGCATATCCGTTCAATCTGCCTTGGGCGAACCGCTGCGGGCCGAAATTGAGATTGTTGAAATCAACGCCGAAGAGGCCGCGTCCCTGCAAGCCAGCGTAGCCAACGCCGAGGCCTTTCGGGCAGCCGGCCTGGAATATTCGGCGGCGGTGACCAACGTCCAGATCAGCCTGCAACGCCGGGCTGATGGTCGCTCCTACTTGCGCGTGAGCAGCAGCAGGCCGGTCAGCGAGCCTTTTGTCGACCTGATTCTTGAGGCCCGCTGGGCTTCCGGCCGTGTGGTCCGTGACTACACGATGCTGTTCGATCCGCCGAATCTGCGCCAGGCAGCAGCGCCTGTGCCTACCCCGACAGCGCCACTGGTTTCCAGGCCAGCCCCTCCTCTGGCCAGCTTGCCGCCGGCTCCTCGCACCGCCGAATCCGCGCCGTCTTCCCCTTCCCGACCGGCGCCGGTCACCCGTGCCCCGGCGGTGGAGGCCGCCCCTGCCGACAGAACCTCGTCCGACGGCCAGAAAATAGTCGTGAAGTCCGGTGACACCGCCGGCAAAATTGCCGCCCAGGCCAAGCCGGCCAGCGTTTCGCTGGACCAGATGCTGGTAGCTTTGCTGCGCAGCAACCCGGATGCATTCGTCGGCGGGAACATCAACCGTCTCAAGGCAGGCGCTGTGCTCGATGTGCCTGCCGGAGACCAGGCAGAATACGTACCAGCGGCGGAAGCTACCCGCACCATCGTTGCCCAAAGCAAAGACTTCAATGAGTTCCGCCGCAAGCTCGCCGAAGGTGCCCCCGCAACTCAGGTCGCTGGCGCTGACCGCCAGGCTACCGGCAAGGTTCAGGCCAGAGTCGAAGACAAGGCCCCTGCCGCAGCAACACCTGACAAGCTGACCCTTTCCAAGGGTGCAGTCCAAAGCAAGGCTGCAGAAGAAAAAATTGCGCAGGATCGTCAAGCCAAGGAAGCAGCGGCCCGTGTGGCCGAGCTGTCCAAAAACATCAGCGATCTGAACAAGCTCAGCGGAACGCCTGCCACGACAGCCGCTCCGGCTACGCCCGCAATCACCAGCCCGGCAACAAAACCAGCCGTGGCAGTGCCCACGCCCCCGGCCCTGTCGCCAGCGTCACCTGCTACCCTTCCGCCAGCCGTTCCAGTCGCCTCGGCTCCCGCAGCGACCGCAAGCTCCGCAGCAGGTACCTCCGCGGCTGTTGCGCCGGCCATGTCCGCCGCCAGCAGCCCCAGCCCCGCTGAAGTCGCTACGCCGGCTGCCGTGGCCAGCGTCCCGGCACCTGCAGCAACCCCACCCGTCAAAAAGCCGGTGGCCGTTGCCCCACCGCCTCCGCCAGAACCCAGCCTGCTAGACCAGTTGCTGGACAACCCGCTCATCCTGGCGGGCGGTGCAGGCCTGCTCGTGCTTCTGGCAGCTTTCGGCGTGTACCGCGCACGGCAGCGTAAAAATGCCGTTTCGGTGGACAGCTCTTTTCTTGAAAGTCGGCTGCAACCCGATTCTTTTTTCGGCGCCAGCGGCGGCCAGCGAATAGACACCAATGAAGCCAATGTCACGGGCTCGTCCATGGTCTATTCTCCGAGCCAGCTAGACGCCGCTGGCGACGTAGACCCCGTGGCCGAGGCCGATGTTTACCTGGCCTATGGGCGCGACTTGCAGGCTGAGGAAATCCTCAAGGAAGCCATACGCGTGAGCCCCTCGCGTGTCGCCATTCATGCCAAGCTGATGGAAATTTACGCCAAACGCCGCGATAACAAGGCTTTCGAAGCCGTGGCGGTCGAGGCATTCAATCTGACCAAAGGTCAAGGTATCGAGTGGGCGCACATGGCTGAAATGGGCCGTGAGCTGGACCCTGCCAACCCGATGTACCAGCCCGGTGGCCAACCTGTGTCGGGAGCCGCAACCAGCATCGCCGCGACCGGTGTGGGCGCAGCCGCATTTGCCGCTCAAACCCAGCCCCTGACTCCACGGGCTGCGCCACCCGAACCGCCAGCTTCTTCGGTCGACTTTGATCTGGACCTCGACTTTTCCCTGGGTGACGAACCCGCCGCCGTTGCACCAGCACCGGCGCCAGTTCCCAAGCCAGCACCGCGCCCTGAACCCACCGTGGCCATGCCTGCTGTGGCCCCTGCCCCGGTCGACAATGGGATGGACTTCAGTTCTGCCACGATAGCCATACCTTCAGTTGCCGCACCGGCGCCCGTTGCAGCACCTGCACCGCAGCCGAGCAGGGATCTGAGTTTCACGACAGCCGAACCCCCGGTGACCACCGCTGCAGCCAATCTGGACACCTCTGGCGGCATGCTTGAGTTTGATTTGGGCGCCTTATCGCTTGATCTGGACTCCCCAACCACGGAAAGCCAGAAAATTACCGCGGCACCTGCGCCAGCAGCAACAGCAGCGGTAACAAGCGTGGAAAGTGATGATCCGCTCGAAACCAAGTTTGCACTGGCTGAAGAGTTCCGTGCCATTGGCGACGTTGACGGCGCGCGTTCACTGGCTGAAGAAGTACTGGCGCAATCCAGCGGTTCGCTGAAAAGCAAGGCCCAGGCCTTTCTCAACGCCCTGGCCTGATTTGCGCCTTTCCCCTGGGGGTCGCCCGTGAGGATCGCCCTCGGCTTGAGTTACAGCGGTACCGGTTACGAGGGCTGGCAAAGCCAGCTCTCGGGCAACACCGTGCAGGACCAGCTGGAAAAAGCACTCGGCAAGTTCACGGCCCAGCCCCAGCGCACCCTGTGCGCCGGGCGCACCGATGCCGGCGTGCACGCGCTGATGCAGGTAGTTCACTTTGACACCGAGCTCCAGCGCGACCTCCCCTCCTGGGTGCGCGGAACCAATGCTTTTCTGCCGCGTGACATCGCCGTGCAATGGGCGCACGAGGTCCCCGACGAATTTCACTGCCGCGGCAGCGCCATCAGCCGCCGCTATGCCTATGT
Organism: Polaromonas sp. A23; assembly: GCF_002001015.1. Lineage (GTDB taxonomy): Bacteria > Pseudomonadota > Gammaproteobacteria > Burkholderiales > Burkholderiaceae_C > Polaromonas. The sequence continues at coordinate 35,627 of NZ_MUNO01000029.1, forward strand.
GTTGCTGGAGTCGCCGGTTCGCCCCAGCGTCGAAGCAGGCCGCGTTGGCTGGGTTTACCGGCCCATGGACGAGACTGCCATTCGCGCGGCGATTACCCACCTGATCGGCGAGCACGATTTCAGCTCCTTCCGCGCTGCGCAGTGCCAGGCGAAGTCGCCCGTCAAGACCATCAGCCGGATCGAGGTTTCAAGGCGCGCCGGTTACTGGCGCTTCGAGTTCGAGGCCAATGCCTTTTTGCACCACATGATCCGCAACATCATGGGCTGCCTGGTGGCAGTCGGCCAGGGGACCCATGCGCCCGAATGGCTCGCAGAGGTGGTCGCCGCCCGCAACCGCGATGCAGCCGCCCCTACCTTCTCGCCTGACGGCCTGTATTTTCTCGGGCCGCGTTACGAAGCCCGTTATGGCCTGCCAGAATCCACACCGGCCTATGATTGGATCTGATGACTGCCCCCACGCTTTTCACTTCGTGTAATGCGCTGCCCCCCGGGGGGGCCGCTGCGCCTGCGGCCCGGCGAAGCCGGTTCCGCGGCCCCTGCTTGAATGAAGAGGTTCTGTGCGGCGATCCGGCCAGGGGGGGCTTATGAAGTCTGCTTCACCCCTTCGCACCCGCATCAAGATCTGCGGCCTCACGCGCGAAGAGGACGTGGACGCCGCGGTGGCCGCCGGTGCTGATGCCGTCGGTTTTGTCATGTACGAAGCCAGCCCACGCTATGTGAGTGCCGAACGTGCTGCCGAGCTGGCCGGCCGCCTGCCGCCTTTTGTCACGCCGGTATTTTTGTTCGTGAACGCATCTGCTACCGAAATCATAGCGACCTGTGCCCGTGTACCAACGGCATTCCTTCAATTTCATGGCGATGAATCGCCCGAAACCTGCCTGCAGGCCGGGCGTCCCTTCATGCGCGCCGCGCGTATTCCGCTAGAAAACCCAGCCTCTGGTGGTACGCCTTTCGATCTCGTAAAATACACGGAAGACTTCAAAGCGGCCCAAGCCATCCTGCTCGACGCGCATGTCGAAGGTTATGGCGGCGGCGGCAAAACATTCAATTGGTCACTTCTTCCTCCAAGCGTCAACGCTCACCTCGTTTTGTCTGGTGGACTCACACCTGCAAATGTGACCGATGGCATTTTGCAAGTACGGCCGCGTTGTAAAACGCTGGCCGTCGATGTCAGTTCGGGCGTCGAGGTTTCGAAAGGAATCAAAAGCGCCGAAAAGATCCATCAGTTCGTCGCGGCCGTTCGTGCCGCCGACGGCTTACTTGCAAAGAACCATGTACACCTACCAGCAACCTGACCCGACGGGCCACTTCGGGATTTACGGCGGCAGTTTTGTTTCCGAAACGCTGACCCATGCGATCAATGAGCTGAAAGACGCTTACGCCAGATACCAGCACGACCCGGAATTCCTTGCGGAATTCCACTACGAGCTCAAGCATTTCGTCGGCCGTCCCTCCCCGATCTATCACGCCGCCCGCATGAGCCGCGAACAGGGTGGCGCGCAGATTTACCTGAAGCGCGAAGACCTGAACCACACCGGCGCGCACAAGATCAACAACACCATCGGCCAGGCCATGCTGGCACGCCGCATGGGCAAGCCGCGCATCATCGCCGAAACGGGCGCCGGCCAGCACGGTGTGGCCACCGCCACCATCTGCGCGCGTTACGGCCTCGAATGTGTGGTCTACATGGGCAGCGAAGACGTCAAGCGCCAAAGCCCCAATGTCTACCGCATGAAGCTGCTTGGCGCCACGGTGGTGCCGGTTGAATCCGGCAGCAAAACGCTGAAAGACGCACTTAACGAAGCCATGCGCGACTGGGTCGCCAACGTGGACAACACCTTCTACATCATCGGCACGGTAGCCGGCCCGCACCCCTACCCGATGATGGTGCGCGACTTCCAGAGCGTGATTGGCGAAGAATGCCTGACCCAGATGCCGGAAATGACAGGCGGCAAACAACCCGACGCAGTGATTGCCTGCGTCGGTGGCGGCAGCAACGCCATGGGCATTTTTCACCCCTACATCGCTCACGAAAACACCCGCCTGATCGGCATTGAAGCCGCTGGCGAAGGCATGGACAGCGGCAAACACTCGGCCTCATTGCAGCGCGGCAGCCCCGGTGTGTTGCACGGTAACCGCACCTATGTGCTGCAAAACGAGGACGGCCAGGTCACCGAGACACACAGCATCAGCGCTGGCCTCGACTACCCCGGCGTCGGCCCCGAACACGCGTTCTTGAAGGACATCGGCCGTGCCGAATACATCGGCATCACCGACAAGGAAGCGCTCTCGGCCTTTCACTACCTGTGCCGCACCGAAGGCATCATTCCAGCGCTTGAATCCAGCCACGCCGTGGCTTACGCGATGAAACTCGCCAAAACCATGCGCTCCGACCAGTCCATCCTGGTCAACCTCTCCGGCCGCGGCGACAAGGACATCGGCACCGTAGCGGATTTGTCTGGCGCTGATTTTTATGACAGGCCGTCGATGCGTGGGCATGTGGTCAAAGGCAGCGGCAAGGAAGCGTCATGAGTCGTATTGCCTCCACCTTCACCGCGCTCAAGGCCCAAAATCGCAAAGCCCTGATTCCCTACGTCACCGCCGGTTTCCCCTACGCCGACATCACCCCCGAGATGATGCACGGCATGGTGGCCGGCGGTGCCGACGTGATTGAGCTTGGCGTGCCGTTTTCTGACCCCAGCGCCGATGGCCCGGTGATCCAGAAAGCCGGTGACCAGGCGCTGGCGCTGGGCATCGGCCTGGTGCAAGTGCTGGAAATGGTTCGCCTGTTCCGCCAGAAAGACGGCAACACCCCCGTGGTGCTGATGGGCTACGCCAACCCGATCGAAGCCTACGACCTCAAACGCGGCAAAAACGCCTTTGTGCGCGATGCATCGTCGGCCGGCGTGGACGGCGTGCTGGTCGTGGACTACCCGCCCGAAGAATGCGAGGCCTTCGCCGCCACCCTGCGTGCGCACCAGATGGACCTGATCTTCCTGCTGGCGCCGACGTCCACCGCCACACGCATGGCGCAGGTGGCCCAGGTGGCGAGTGGCTACGTGTACTACGTCTCGCTCAAGGGCGTCACCGGTGCCGGCACACTGGACCTGGGCGCAGTCGAGGCCATGCTGCCACGCATACGTGAGCACGTCAGTGTGCCGGTGGGTGTCGGCTTCGGCATTCGCGACGCAGCCACCGCCAAAGCCATCAGCCGGGTAGCCGACGCCGTAGTGATTGGCAGCCGCATCATCCAGCTGATTGACGGCCAACCGCGTGCCCAGGTGGTGCCTTTGGTACGCGATTTCCTGACTGGCATCCGCCAGGCACTGGACAGCCCGGCCCGGCCCGGAGACAGCGCATAATCCCCTTTCTTTTCAGGTTTTGCCCCCGCCGGCACCCAGTGCGCTGGCCCGGGCGGCCCACCACAAGGACGAACCCATGTCTTGGCTAGAAAAACTCCTTCCACCCAAAATCACCCCGACCGACCCGACCGAGCGCCGCAGCGTGCCCGAAGGCCTGTGGGTCAAATGCCCCAGCTGCGAAGCCGTGCTCTACAAGACCGATCTGGAGAAAAACCAGAGCGTCTGCCCCCAGTGCAACCACCATCACCGCATGGACGCACGAGCCCGGCTGGATGCCTTTCTGGACCCCGAAGGCCGCTACGAAATCGGCCAGGAAGTCCTGCCGGTGGACCCGCTCAAATTCAAGGACAGCCGCAAATACCCCGAGCGCCTGAAAGAAGCGCTGGAAAGCACCGGCGAAACCGACGCACTGGTCGTCATGGGCGGCGCGGTGCACAGCATTGGCGTGGTGGTGGCGTGCTTTGAGTTCGACTTCATGGGCGGCAGCATGGGCAGCGTGGTGGGCGAACGTTTTGTGCGCGGCGTGCATGCGGCCATTGAGCAGAAAGTACCCTTCGTCTGCTTTACCGCCACCGGCGGCGCGCGCATGCAGGAGGGCTTGCTGAGCCTGATGCAAATGGCCAAAACCAATGCCGCGCTGACCCGCCTGGCCAAAAAAGGCCTGCCCTACATCAGCGTGCTGACCGACCCGACCATGGGCGGGGTGAGCGCCGGCTTCGCTTTTGTGGGCGATATCGTCATTGCCGAGCCCAAAGCCTTGATTGGTTTTGCCGGCCCGCGCGTGATCGAGTCCACCGTGCGCGTCACCCTGCCCGAAGGCTTTCAGCGTGCCGAATTCCTGCAGACCAAAGGCGCGATCGACTTCATCTGCGACCGGCGGGAACTGCGCAAGACCGTGGCCAATTCACTGGCCATGCTGCTGCGCCAGCCAGCCGACGCGGTCGAATGACGCCTTCTCTCTGAGACTGCATTTTGCTATCTATATAATAGCTGCTTGCGCCCGTGCAATAAGGGCAGAGGGCCATTTTTACCTCTCAAAATGGCAAAAATCGCCCCTTCCGACGCCGGAGCATGCACACGGGAAAACAGGATCGTGGGAAGATGATGTTTCCGCGGAAATTCCCCGTCTGATTGATGTCTGAAACCCTCACCCTTACCTCGCTGCCGCTCTTCCCGCTGGGGACCGTGCTCTACCCTGGCGGCCTGCTCCCGCTGCGCATTTTTGAGGTTCGTTACCTCGACATGATCGGCAAATGCCACAAGACCGGCGCACCTTTCGGCGTGGTCGCGCTGACCCAGGGCTCTGAAGTGCGCAAGCCGGAAAACGGCCCTAGCGGCGACGGCTTTGCCAGCGAAGACTTCCATCCCGTCGGCACCCTGGCCACCATCGACAGCTTTTCCGTACCGCAGCCGGGCCTGATGGTGATTCGCTGCACGGGCACCCAGCGCTTCGAGATTTCCAGCCGCGAAAAGCTCAAGCATGGCCTGTGGATTGCCGATGTGACCCGGCTCGAAGACGACCAGTCCATCAAAGTGCCCGACGACCTGCTCCCCGCCGCCAATGCCCTGGGCAAGCTGATCAAAGCCCTGCAGGAACGAGCCGTGCCCGGCGACCAGATGCCACTACAGCCGCCCTACCGGCTGGACGACAGCGGCTGGGTGGCCAACCGCTGGTGCGAGCTGCTGCCCATGCCGCTGGAGCTCAAACAGCGCCTGATGCAACTGGACAACCCGCTGGTCCGGCTCGAGCTGGTCAGCGACATCCTCGGGCGCACCGGCATCGCGATGTAAGGCCGCGGCCCGGCGCCCCGCGCCGGTAACCTAAAATCAGGACTTTGCCGCTTTGCCGGCCGGACGCGTGCCCAGCGTCTGCGGGCATGGCGCTGTTGCAGTGGCCCGGCGCGCTGCCATTTTTCGAAAACCTGCTCCCACATGTCCAACCAAACCCCTACTCCCCCCATCGCTGTGCCCGCGCATGACGAGAACCAGCTCATGGCCGAGCGCCGTGACAAACTCAAGGCCATGCGCCAGCGGCAGGCCGACGGACACGGAGTGGCCTTCCCCAACGACATCAAGCCCTCACACCACGCGGCCGAGCTGTTTGCCGCCCACGGCGACAAAACCAACGAGCAGCTCGAACCGATGGCGCTGAAGGTCAATGTGGCCGGCCGCATGATGCTCAAGCGCGTGATGGGCAAGGCCAGCTTTGCCACGCTGCAGGACACCTCCTTCGGCCCCTCGGGCGGGCGCATCCAGCTCTACATCAACAACGAAGGCGTGGGCGAAGAAGTGCATGCCGCCTTCAAGCACTGGGACCTGGGCGACATCGTGTCCGCCAGCGGCACCCTGTTCCGCACCAAGACCGGTGAGCTGTCGATTCACGCCACCAGCCTGCGCCTGGTCACCAAAAGCCTGCGCCCGCTGCCCGACAAATTCCACGGCGTGGCCGACCAGGAGGTCAAGTACCGCCAGCGTTATGTGGACCTGATCACCGACGCTTCAGCGCGCCAGCGTTTTGCCAACCGCAGCAAGGCGGTCTCCAGCATGCGCAGCTTCATGGTCGCGAACGATTTTCTCGAAGTCGAAACGCCCATGCTGCACCCGATTCCGGGCGGCGCCAATGCCAAGCCTTTTGTGACGCACCACAACGCGCTCGACCAGCAGATGTTCTTGCGCATCGCGCCCGAGCTGTACTTGAAGCGCCTGATCGTCGGCGGCTTCGAACGCGTGTTTGAGATCAACCGCAGCTTTCGCAATGAAGGCATCAGCGTGCGGCACAACCCCGAGTTCACAATGATGGAGTTCTACGCCGCGTGGTGGAACTACCTGGACCTGATGACCTTCACAGAAGACCTCATCCGCCACGTGGCGCAGCAGGTTACCGGCGGCACCGTGCTGACGTACCAGGGCAAGACGGTTGACCTGAGCCAGCCGTTTGAACGCCTGACGATTCGTGAAGCCATCCTCAAACACACCGATGCCGGCGCCCATGTCGACGACGCTGCCTGGTTGCTCAACGCCCTGAAGAAACTCGGCAAGTTCAGCGCCAAAGACAGGCTCGACGCCCGCTCGCTGCCCAGCCTGCAGGTCACCTACTTTGAAGAGATGGTTGAAGAAAAGCTCTTGCAGCCCACCTTCATCATGGAACACCCGACCGAGATTTCTCCACTGGCCCGTGCCAACGACGCACGCCCGGAAGTGACCGAGCGCTTTGAGCTCTACATCACCGGCCGCGAGTTCGGCAACGGCTTCAGCGAGCTCAACGACGCCGAAGACCAGGCCGCACGTTTTCTGGCGCAATCAGACGCCAAGGACGGCGGCGACGAAGAAGCCATGCACTACGACGCCGACTACGTGCGCGCCCTCGAATACGGCATGCCGCCCACCGGCGGCTGCGGCATCGGCATCGACCGCTTCATGATGCTGCTGACCGACAGCGCCAGCATTCGCGACGTCATATTGTTTCCGGCGCTGCGGCACGAGGCTTGAGGCCGGGGATATCTGTCCTTGGGGCCGAGGCCCCATAAAAGAACCAGCCGTCTATCGACGACAAGGCAGACGGAAACGAGCCCGGGTCATTGTTTCCCGCCCTTCGCAGGCAGCCCGGCAACATACTGGACACACCAGGAAACCCAGGCCTTCAGTTGCGAGTCGTCGGCGATAGCGGGCGGATCGATATAAACATAGCCCTTCATGGGCCTGCCAGTGAAGTCCATCACCCGCACGCCCGGCATGGCTAGTGCATCCTGGTGATGTTCAGGCCCAACCCGTGCCATCAGACTTGAGTTTCGAATTCCTATGAACATCTTGCCATCCACAAGAAAGGCCAGGCCTCCGAACATCCTGCGTTCGGAGATGCCAGGGCGCGCGCCGAGAGCTTTGCGAACTCGCTCTGCAAGACTGGGGTCGAAGGCCATGATTTGGGGCGCCTAAGTTTGAAGTGAGGCAGGGCCGACAGACGGCCACGCAGAAAGCATGATAACCACGACGTAGTGCGGCTGGCTGCTCGGCCTCGCCGGACAAAGGGTCAGGCGTCACTTTGAGTCGGCAGGCGCTTCAGCTTCTTCCCGAATGCTTCACAACATACTCAAGCACAACTACGCCGCACGGGTAACAAGTTGCACTTCGCGCCATCAGTTCAGCCCGCTCTCGAATGTCCTTGAGCACCTTGCGCCCCTGTCCCAGCACGGCAGGGTTGATGTAGATATACATTTCGTCGATAAGCTGTGCGTCCATGAGCGCCGACGCCAAAGTAGGCCCACCGTAGGCAAGAATGTCCCTGCCTGGCTCACGCTTCAAACGAGCAATACCGTCGGCCAGATCGCCGCGAAACAATTCGGCATTCTTCCAGCGCGAGCTCGGAATGGTGCGTGTGACGACAAGCTTGCGAGTGGCAACGATTGCCGCAGCGAAAATGGACTGCGGATTTTCAGCGTCGGAAGCCACGCGCTCCCAGTGGTCACAAAAGCCTTCTTCCGCCATCCTTCCGCTGATCAGGATGCAGTCGGATGTTGTCGTCAGGTTGTTGTGGTGCGCTCGCAGAGCATCGTCCCACGACCACCCCTCAGACCACGGCCAAACCATCCAGCTGACATCGCCATCCGCGCCAGCGGTGAACCCGTCCAGCGACACCTGCATTTCAAGTTTCAGTTTCCGCATGATTGCCTTTCGTTAGGTGTGGGACAAGGTATCCCAAAGCAACGACGAACGAGGCGGAGTGGAATCGACAGTCTGAAACTCGGAGAAACCCTTATTCGAAGACCGGGAGTGGCGGTCATCGCGCTTCAGTTGCGAAAGATCGCAACGAGCGCCGGACGCGAGGTCTGCGGGTGCGGCGCTGGGCGCTGGATGTGCAGGCCAGAAGCAACCACAACAAGGCGGCTTGTGCGCTGGCCAACAAGCTGGCGCGGATCTGTTATGCCACGCTCAGGGACAAGGCGCCGTTTGGTGAACAAACCGTGCGGCTTGGCAAGAAGATCAACAGGGAGAGCTTTGTGATGCCGGCCTGACGACCGGGTATTGAGGGCAGTCACGAGAAAGTATTGAACACCCATCCACGCTTGCGACGAGATTGATCAACCATCATGGCTAACCGGGTTCCCCCCACACCGATAGACGCCGACAACTCTTCCGGCAGCTTGCCTGCCGCTTGTACCGACTGGCGGTTCGGTGATGCGGATTCCATGTCGGCACGGGCCACAGCAGAACCCACCTTAGATGCCGGATATGCGACTGCAGGCGCTTCCCCAACAGCCAATCTATCGGTCAGTTTCTTGCCCTTGTAAGGGAGTCCATATGGAAGGGCAAGGCGTCGCTGGCGCTCAGACCCCGAGGTACCTTCCGGGCCTGTGATTCAAGGCGAGGATGGCACCTATTGCCACGGCCCCAACTACCGACTGCAGAACCCGAACGGGGGGCACCACAAACAGCGCGGCCAACACCACGACGACGTCCACAGCCAGCTGAACCTTTCCGGCGCTCAGGCCCTTCGACTGCTGGAGCCACTGAGCGAGGATGTTGACGCCACCGACGCTAGCCCTGTGACGCAGAAGCGCAAGCAAGCCGAACCCAATGAGACAGCCGCCGAGGACTGAGGCTACCCAGGGATTGAGCAGTTCGAAACGCACCACCTTCGGAGCCAGCCCAGTGCAAACCGACACAAGGGCAACAGCAATGAAGCTCTTGAGCGTGAACTCTGCCCCGAGACGGAACCAGGCGAGCCCGAAGAACGGGAGGCTCAAGAGGAAGAAGAGTAGGGCCAGGCTCCAAGCGCTGGCATAGCTTGCCAGGAAAGCCACACCAGCGACACCGCCGGTGAGGAGGCCAGCATGGGAGAACATGGTCAGCCCTAAAGCGACAAACAGAGAGCCCGCGACCAGGGCATGCCCATCGTCGAACCAAGAATGAGCGATCACATCTGGTGCATTTGCTTCCATGTAGCCGTGGAAAGCACAGTGCGTGCCACAGGACCCGGCGAGCGCGCTCGGCGTAGGTATTGCGACGCCTGTAAGGGGTTAGGTCTCGCGATACGGTAGCTGGCTAGCCTGAACTCCCTGTTTCGGGCTAACGCTACAGGAGGCCAGAGCCCACTCTAGATGCCGAATTTACGACTGCAGGCACTTCCCACTCAGCCAATATATCGGTCAGCCTCTTGCCGTTGAGGGGGCGTCCATATATGACCGTTAGAGGGCATTCGAAAGATGCTAGAACCTGACATGGGAGAAAAGATTGGCTACCAACATTACTGAAGCAAACACCCCCACGAACAAGATGACAGAGATTAGCGACCGGACGTGTTTCGCTGACGTTTCCGGAAGTCCAAGTTTGAAGCAAGTACGATTGATTTTCTCTCGCACGAATTCAATGCAACCTGCTGAGAAGACCCCCTTGCCCTTGATGCGACTTAGCACAAGAAACAACAAGCTTGCAAACAGTGCGACCGTGCATGCGGCAAAACCCCATGGATTTGAGGAGACTGTGCCCCAGGATAGGCAGGAAAATTGCCCATGATTCACTGTAATGGCTTCGCAGTTCTGGGGGATAGCTGATTCCCCATAGAAGGCGATAGCCTCTTCGCGCGAGTGAGCCCCTAGCCAAGGAGCCCAGATGAAGAAGAGCAACAGGGCCTGCGCGACAACAGCAATTTGGACCAACGACCAAGCCAGGACGAAACGATCTCTTGTCATAGTTCGTGTGCTCTAACGCTCAAGGTAAGCGGCGCCGCCAAGCGTCCACTTGACTGCGATGTTAGACAGCCAGCCGGGAAACGGCTTGCAGTAGAAACGGAACTTGATCCGCTTTAATTGACACTGGTTTCTCCGTTTTCACAGATTTCGTATGTGGCTGGTGGCAAGTATCGCAGCGACGAGTGCAACCGGCGCTCGTTGTAGAAGCGAATGTAGCTGCTCAGC
>NZ_MUNO01000020.1 GCF_002001015.1 Polaromonas sp. A23
GGCCCGACCGCCGGCAAAACATCCTGCTTGCCGCCGAGAAACTGTTTGCCAAGCACGGCTACCACGCGGTGTCGATCCGACATATCGCCGACGAGGCGCAGGTGCCGCTTGCCCTGGTGGGCTACTACTTCGGCGCCAAACACGAGCTTTACCACGCGATCTTCGAGCACTGGAGCACAACCATCAACGAGCGCCTGGCCGCACTGGCGCTGGCCATGGCCGATGAAAGCGGCGACCGCCTGACCCGCATCGTCGAGGCCTTCATCGCGCCGGTGATTCGCCTGCGAGCAAGTGCCGAAGGCGAGTACTACGCACTGCTCATGACGCGCGGCCTGGCGTTGCAAAGCGAGGAAGAGGACGCGATCATCCGGGAGTTTTTTGATCCGATGGCGCGTGCCTTCATCGAGGCCTTTCACACCACGCTGGCAACTGAGTTTCCCGGGGCTACTCAGCCACAGATCGTCTGGTGTTACCAATTCGCGCTGGGTGCGCTGCTGCACCACATCAGCGACCAGCGCGTGCATCGCCTGTCGCAAGGGGAAAACCGCCCGAACGACCCCATCGTCATGCCGCAGCTTGTTGCCTTTATTGCGCACGGCATGCGCGGCGCCATGCTGCACTCCCACCCCTCTGTTTCTGCCAGGAAAAAGCCATGACACGCCGCATTGTTGACATCTCCATGCACCTGGAGAACGAGGTGCCTTCGGACCCGCCGGGGCTGGGCCCGAAGATCAGCTACATCAACCACCAGATGAGCTACCCCGATCTCGCGCAGTTCTTCCCGGGACTGAAGAAGGAAGACCTGCCTGATGGCGAAGCCTGGGCGGTTGAAGACGTGCAACTCAACACGCACAACGGCACGCACCTCGACGCGCCGTACCACTTTGCCTCGACCATGGACGGCGGCCAGCGCGCGCTGACCATTGACGAGGTCGATTTGAACTGGTGCCTGCAACCCGGCGTCAAGCTCGACTTTCGCCATCTGCCCGATGGCTATGTGGTGCAACCCGCCGATGTGGAGGCTGAGCTTGCGCGCATCAATCACGAGCTCCAGCCCCTGGAGATCGTGGTCGTCAACACCCGCGCCGGCAGCGCTTACGGTGGAGCCGACTACATCCGCGCGGGCTGCGGCATGGGTTATGAGGCCACCATGTATCTGCTGGAGCGCGGCGTGCGCCTGACCGGCACCGATGCCTGGAGCTGGGACGCGCCGTTTGCCTATACCGCAAAGAAATACGCCGAAACTGGCGATGCCGGCCTGATCTGGGAGGGCCACAAGGCCGGCCGTGACATTGGCTACTGCCATCTCGAAAAGCTGCACAACCTCGAAGCACTGCCGGGTCACGGCTTCAACATTGCCTGCTTCCCTGTGAAAATCCGCGGCGCCTCGGCAGGCTGGACCCGCGCGGTCGCCATCTTCGACTGACAGGAGGGGGCAGATACCGAGCCCAGCGCAGGGCAGCGGGCCCTTACGCCGGCCGATTTCGGGGGGTACTTGCGATTTAGCACAAGTGTGCTAATATCCGCCCCATGGATGCCAAAACCCAAAAAAGCGAGATGACCCGCGCCGCGATTGTCGGTGCGGCGCTGGACCTCGCTTCTGCCGAAGGCCTGGAAGCCATCACGCTCCAGGCGGTGGCTGACCGGTTGGGCCTGTCCAAGAGCGGCGTGTTCTCCCGCATCGGCTCCCGCGAGGCCTTGCAGAAGGCAGTCATCGAGGAATTTGGCCGGCGCTTCATTGCCGAGGTGTTTGTGCCCGCCATGCAAAAGCCCAAGGGCCTGCCGCGGCTGGACGACATTGTGCAGCGCTGGATTGTGCGCATGCGCGATGTCGAGGTGCACACCGGTTGCATCTACACAGCAGGCGCCTTTGAGCTCGATGACCGTGAAGGCGAGCTGCGTGAAACCCTGCTGCAGGAAGTGACGCGCTGGCGTGCTGCTTTGCGGCGCACGGTGCAACAGGCCATTGAGGCCGGCCACTTGAAAGCCGACACCGACCCGGAACAGCTGGTCGGCGAAATCAATGCAATTTCCATCGGGCTCTTGCATGACGCCCGTTTTCTACGTGATACCCGCGCTGCCGAACGGGCCCAGTCCAGCTGGCAGCGCCTGATGAAAAGCTACCAGGCTTGAGTTGTTGTTCCGCCCCACAAGGGCTTTTCGTTGGTCCACATTTCGCACAATCGTGCGGAGAAAGGAAATGCCATGTTGTTCATCCTTGTAACCATCGCCATAGTTGCCGGCGTTCAGGCGGTTCGCGCCGCTCTTGCCTCGCTGCGTTCCCTGCCACGCAGCAACGAAGACTGGATCTGGTACTGATCCGGCAAACCCAAGGAGCCCCCTTCCATGACACGCACCTCCCTTGAAACAACCGCCGCGTATTACGGCGCCAACCCCACGACCAAACTTTTCCGCTGGGGCCTGGGCGCCTCGCAGCGCCTGTGGCCCGCCCTGGCGGTCCGCGCGGCGTATCGCCTGTTTGGCACACCCCTGCCGCCCAAATGGCTGAACCGCCGCCGCACCTGGTCGCCGGACTGGCGCATCAACACCTGGGCTTTTGAAAACGCCAGCCTGACCGTCTATGAGCGCCCCGTGGCCCCACATGGGCCGCTGGTATTGCTGGCCCACGGCTGGGGCGGACATGCCGGCCAGATGCTGGCGCTGGCGGACACCTTGCAAGCGCAGGGCCTGCGGCCGGTACTGCTTGAAATGCCGGCGCATGGGCGCAGCGCAGGCTCCACCAGCAACCTCCCGCAATTTGCGCGGGCCATCGACTATGTAGTAGCGCGGCTGCGGCAAGAGGGCCACCAGGTGCAGGCGCTGGTGGCGCATTCGCTGGCCGCCAACGCCGGCGCCTACGCGCTCAGCCGCGGCTTGCCGGTGGACAAGCTCGTGCTGCTGGCGCCGCCGGCTTCGCCCTATGAATACACGCGACTCTTCGCACATGTATTCGGCCTGCGTGAGGCAACGCGTGCGGCCATGCAGCAACGCATTGAAGCGCGCGAAGGCATCCTGATGCCGCAGTTCGAACCTGCCGCTGTGGGCCCGCGCATTCACCAGCCCACGCTGGTGGTGCATGACCGCCGCGACAGCATCAACCGCTTTGCCGACGGCGTAGCCTACAGCCAGGCGATTGCCGGCGCGCGCTTGCTGGCCACCGACGAGCTGGGCCACAGGCGCATCCTGAAAGACGAGGGCGTGCTGCGCGAGATCGCCGCTTTTGTTGGCCACTGAATAACGCAGAGGCTGCCCGCCTGCTGTCTCCCACCCCCCTTGTGCCGCGCGCCCATTGCCCCTAGGATGGCGCCACTTACAAGGAGTGGGACATGGACAAACCAACAGGTGTATTTGGCTGGACGGAAAAAAGCAGCGCGGTGCTGCAGCAAGGCGGGGTGATAGCCCCCGACGAGCGCCTGCCCTGGCCGCAGACCGCGGTGATGGGCGTGCAGCACGTGATTGCGATGTTCGGCGCCACGGTGCTGGCGCCCATCCTGATGGGGTTCGATCCGAACATCGCCATCTTGATGAGCGGCATTGGTACGCTGATCTTTTTCCTGATCACTGGCGGCAAGGTGCCCAGCTACCTGGGCTCGAGCTTCGCCTTCATCGGCGTGGTGATCGCCGCCACCGCTTACGCCGGCAAGGGGCCGAATGCCAACATCGGCGTGGCGCTCGGCGGCATCATTGCCTGCGGTGTGCTGTACACCCTCATCGGCGCCATCGTGCAGGCCGTGGGCACCGGCTGGATCGAGCGTTTCATGCCGCCGGTGGTCACAGGCGCGGTCGTGGCCGTGATCGGTCTGAACCTGGCCGGCATCCCGATCAAGAACATGGCTGCCAGCAATTTTGATTCGTGGATGCAGGTGGTGACCTTCGTCAGCGTGGCGCTGGTTGCCGTGATGACGCGCGGCATGGTGCAGCGCCTGCTGATCCTGGTGGGCCTGATTGTCGCAACGCTCATTTATGCGGTGCTCACCAACGGCATGGGCCTGGGCAAGCCGGTGGACCTCTCGCCGATTGCCAATGCCGCTTGGGTGGGCCTGCCCGGCTTTGCCGCGCCGGTGTTCAGCGCCAGCGCGATGCTGCTGATTGCGCCGGTGGCCATCATCCTGGTGGCGGAAAACCTCGGCCACATCAAAGCCGTCACCGCCATGACCGGCAGGAACCTCGACCAGTACATGGGCCGCGCCTTCATCGGCGACGGCGTTGCCACCATGGTCTCGGGCGCTGCTGGCGGCACCGGTGTCACGACCTACGCCGAAAACATCGGCGTGATGGCTGCCACCAAAATCTACTCCACGGCCGTGTTTGTGCTTGCCGGCCTGATGGCGGTGTTGCTGGGTTTCAGCCCGAAGTTCGGTGCGCTCATTCAGGCGATTCCGCTGCCCGTGATGGGCGGGGTCAGCATTGTGGTGTTTGGCCTGATTGCGGTGGCCGGGGCCAAGATCTGGGTCGACAACAAGGTCGATTTTTCCGACAACAAGAATCTGCTGGTGGCGGCCATCACGCTGGTGCTGGGCACCGGTGACTTCACGCTGAAGTTCGGTCAGTTTGCGCTGGGCGGCATCGGCACCGCCACCTTCGGTGCGATCCTGCTGTACGCCTTGCTCAATCGCAGAAAATAAAATCCGGCAGCAAGCGCCCCGCCTGAGCGGGGCCTAATTCGCCTGTGCTTTGGCGAGCGCCGCCTTGGTGGCGGCCAACTCGCGCTCCACATCGGCACGTTCGCCGATTTCCTGCTCCAGCAGCTCGTTGACATGCGCAAGGTCGGCGGCTGACTCCTGGATCTTGCCCTCCAGCTCGCCTGTTTTTTTCCAACGCCTGCGCCACATCGCCGGTCTGAATATGGTCGGGGATTTCCTGTTTGAGCACCGCGTTGATCACAAACAGCTCGGCGCCGGACTGTTTCACGGTTTTCTCGACGGTTTCGTTCCGATCAAGCGCACGTTCAAGGGGAGTTTCTGCCGGCGGTGCCGGCTGCTGACGCGATGACTGTGACTGCTGGGACATAGGGAACCTTCGCTGAGGGGCAAAACGCAACCCCGCCGCAGGCGGCTGCGAAATGCTCTGCAAGTCGCACGGTAAACAGATGCGGCACCGAAGGCCAAGGCATTCCCCCGCAAGCAGGAGGTTTTAGGGGCAAACCGCGCAAAGGGTCCAGACGGATTCCGCCGCTTTCAGGGTTTTCCTGCGGGCTGGGCTGGCTTTGGCTTGGGTGCTGGGTCCGAACTGAAGATGTTGCCCAGTGTTGCGCCCAGGCGGGCGCCAATGGCAGTCCCGACGCCGGGCAACACCGCCGTACCGATGACCGCCCCGGCCACGGCCCCTCGGGGAACGGAAACGGCCACTTTGTCCAGCGGCCCGCTGAGCACGAGCGGCACACCCACCACCCCATCGACCAGATCCACGGCGAAGTCGGCCTCGATCTGCCGGTTGGCCAGCCGTGCCTTGCCGGAGGCACTCAGGGCGCCCGAGCTGGCTTTGATGTTCGTGTAGGTGGTCACCATGCCTTGCGGTGTGTTCTGTGTATCGAGCTGGCCGGTGACGGACTCAAGCTCGGTTTGCCCTGCGTGCTCACTGCCCAGGGTGCGGATCGCCTTGTCCAGATCGAAGCGCAACAGAATGGAGCGGCCCATGGTGAAAGCCGTTTGCGTGTGCAGGGAACGCGCCAGCTCGCCCACGGTGCCGCCGGCGGCGGAAAGCTGGGTGGTACCCGAGGCCTTGCCGGCGATCACCGGCTTGCGATTGAAAGCCGCAACGGCGCTGGCGACGTCAACCCCGACAGGCTGCAGGCGGCCTTCCAGTTGCATGCGACCGCTGTCGCGGGTCTGCAATTCCACCTCGCCATGGGCCGTGCCGCCGCCCACATTGATGCGGGTGGTCCAGCGGTCCTCCTGCCCGAGGCGAGTCAGGGTCAGGTCGGTGGCGGGCTGAAAATCGGGGCGCGACAAGCGCGCCTGCCGTGGTCGCCAGTTCGGATCAAAATCGATTTCGCCGTCATACACCACGGCAACATCGTGGCGCGATACCCAGGTCAGGTTGCGAAACACAAAACGCTCAAGAGGTGTCACAGCGCCCTCGGGAATCAGACCGGACGGCCGCGCGTCCAGCGCGCGCAGAGACAGTTGCGGCACCACCGCACCGTCAAGCTCGATACGGTCAAATTGCAGCCGCCGGACAAACAAGGCACCAAGGTTCGGATAAGCCGTGAGTTTTTTGACCGTGATGGCACGTGGCTGCCTGGTGGCCGCGTCTTCAACCACCACGGCAGGCACCGGCAAGAGCTGCCAATGCAGCGAGCCCAGCGCCACAGGAACGCCAAACCGGTTTTCGAGCTCCGCACTGGCATACGCCGCCAGGTCCTCGTCACTGGGCAGGAAAATGACCAGCGCCAGCCAGGCCAGGCCCAACACCGCAGCAACGCTTGCGGCGGCGACGATCCATGTCCGTTTTTTCTGCATGCTTTTCCCGTTGTTGATTCGAATCTTCCCGCCCACCGCCTGCTTCATTCAGCTTAGCGGTCGAATCGCCCCGTACTTGTAGGCCGCAATCTCTTTATAGTCAGGGCTTCCCGGCCATCTCTAACTTGGAACCCCCCATGCGCATCTGGAAAAGACCGATATCCATCGAACTGCTCGCACACCACAACGCCGACAGTGCGGTTACCCATCTGGGCATCGAATTTCTGGAGGTCGGCGACGATTTCATTCGCGCACGCGTGCCAGTGGACGAACGCACACGCCAGCCTTATGGCTTGCTGCACGGCGGCGTATCGGTAGTGCTGGCTGAAACGCTGGGCTCCTGCGGTGCCGCGTTTGCTGCGCCCGAAGGCCACCGCACCGTGGGGCTGGATATCAACGCGAATCACCTCAAGGGCGCCACCAGCGGCTGGGTTACCGGCACCACGCGGCCAGTGCACATAGGACGCAGCACGCAGGTCTGGGCCATTGAGTTGATGAACGACGCCGGTGAACTGACCTGCGTGTCACGCATCACCATGGCGATGCTGAGCCCGCGCTAAGAAGCAAATCGATCATTGGCCCTTATAGGGCGGGCGCAAGCAAAGTAGCGACTGCAGCTCAGTCCGCAGCCGACCGGGCCATGCGTTCGCTCTTCCAGTAAACGTCGTCACCGCCGTTCATGCGGTTGAGGACACGCGACAGCACAAACAGCAGGTCGCTCAGGCGGTTGAGGTAAAGCCGCGGCGATTCTTTCAGGGTCTCGGCCTTGTCCAGTGCCACCACAGCGCGCTCTGCGCGGCGGGCGACGGTGCGGCACACGTGCGCGAGCGATGCAGCACGCGAGCCGGCCGGCAAAATGAACTCCTGCAGGCGCGGCAGGGTGGCGTTGTATTTCTCCAGCGCGGCATCCAGCAGTGCAACCGCTTCAGGCTTGAGCAGCTCGAAGCCGGGAATCGACAATTCACCGCCCAGGTTGAACAGCTGGTGCTGCACTTCAACCAGCAGCTCACTCACATCCGCCGGCATCTCCTCGCACAGCAACACGCCGATCTGCGAATTGAGCTCGTCTACATCGCCCATGGCATGCACACGCAAACTGTCTTTGGATACACGCGTGTTGTCCCCGAGCCCGGTGGTGCCGTTGTCACCGGTGCGGGTGGCGATCTGGGTCAGTCTGTTGGCCATAGGTGCTGAGCTTCCGGCAGGGCGGGCCTGCGTTACGCGAGGAAAGAAAATGTGTTTGAGACGCGATGCATGTCAGCGAGGCAACACGGTGCAAGAGTGCTGGCGGACCAGGGCCGACTGCGGTGCAATGGTCTCTTGTTCAACTTTAAACGGACCTTCTGCCTCATGACACCTACGTCTTATTTTATTCCCAACTTTGAAATTCGCAGTGTTTTGCTGCTGGCCGCGCTGACCATCGGCACCGCTTTCGCGGCACACGCCCAGACCGGCGGTGCAGCCCCACCAGCTCAGACTTCACCAACACGCGCAGCGCCTACCGCCCAGGACATCAACGCTGCCTTCGACCGTGCCGACACCAACCAGGATGGAAAGCTGACAAAGCAAGAGTCCGCCCGTTTCCCCGCAGTGGAACAACGCTTCGAGCAGATCGACAGCAACAAGGACCAGGCCGTGTCGCGCGAGGAGTTTTTGCTGGCGCTGAAGTCCTGACAGCACGCTGAGGGGCCATTTTGCGCCCCTTCTTTTCCCCGCGGACAAGTCGTAAACTGGGGCTCCAGCCTGGAGACACCATGAACGCCCCCGCCCATCCCGACCACTTGCTGCCCCAACTCAATCTGCGCGACGTACCGCCGGAACTGATAACGGCACTCAAAGCCAGATTTGCCGAGCGTTGCTCCACCGCCCTGGTGGTGTGCGAGCAGCATGGCCGGGATGAGTCCTCCTTCGCCGCACCTCCGCCTTCTGCCGTGGTGTTCGCTGAAAGCACCGCGGACGTGGCCGAGGCCGTCAAGCTCGCTGCCCAGTACCAGGTGCCTGTCATTCCCTTCGGCGTCGGCACCTCGCTCGAAGGCCATTTGCTGGCTGTGCAAGGTGGCATCAGCATTGATGTGAGCCGCATGAACCGGGTGTTGTCCGTCAACGCCGAAGACCTGACCGTGACCGTGCAGGCCGGCGTCACGCGCAAGCAACTCAATGAAGAGGTCAAAAGCACCGGCCTGTTCTTCCCGATTGATCCCGGCGCCGACGCCACCCTGGGCGGCATGAGCGCCACGCGCGCCAGCGGCACGAACGCCGTGCGTTACGGCACCATGCGTGAAAACGTGCTGGCACTGGAAGTGGTGACCGCCAGCGGCGAAGTGATACGTACCGGCACACGCGCCAAAAAATCATCTGCAGGTTATGACCTCACCCGCCTGATGGTGGGCAGCGAAGGAACCTTGGGAGTCATCACCGAAGTCACCGTCAAGCTCTATCCGCTACCCGAAGCCATCTCGGCGGCGATCTGCTCCTTCCCGAGCATTGAGGCGGCGGTGCGCACCACCATCCAGATCATTCAGCTCGGCGTTCCGATTGCGCGTGTGGAGCTGATCGACAGCAACACCGTGCGCATGGTCAACGCCTACGCCAAGCTGGGCCTGCGCGAGGAGCCCATGCTGCTGATGGAGTTCCACGGCTCGCCCAGCAGCGTGAAAGAGCAGGCTGAAACCGTGCAGGAGATTGCGGCCGACCTCGGCGGCAACGCTTTTGAGTGGGCCAGCACACCCGAGGAGCGCACGCGCCTCTGGACCGCGCGTCATAACGCGTATTTCGCGGCCATCCAGTCCAAGCCAGGCTGCCGCGCCATCTCTACCGACACCTGCGTGCCGATCTCACGTCTGGCCGACTGCCTGCTCGACTCGGTCAGCGAAGCAGATGCCAGCGGCATTCCTTACTTTCTGGTCGGCCATGTGGGTGACGGCAATTTCCACTTCGGCTACCTGATCGATCCGGACAAGCCCGAAGAGCGGGCAACGGCCGAGGCCCTGAATCACACGCTGGTGGCGCGCGCGCTGAGCCTGGAAGGCACCTGCACCGGCGAGCACGGCGTGGGCCTGCACAAGATGGATTTCCTGGTGACGGAAGCTGGCACCGGCGCGGTCGACATGATGCGGACCATCAAGCGCGCGCTGGATCCGCTCAACATCATGAATCCGGGCAAGATCTTCACGCTGTGAGCCGACCGGGTTTTGTCGCTATGCGTTCGGCACCGCACGAGCAATTAGTGCGAGTTGCCAGGAGGACCGCCAGAACCCAAAGAGGCGGCTGCCAGGGTACGCCTCATCCTGATACGTGTACCGTGCAGATCGGCATGTAGTGAAAGCCACATATGTTTGGGGCGCCGCGCTTTCGATGCTCGGTGGCTGTTCAACACTTTCAGGGATTGACAGCAACTATCCCAAGGGCTGGCCCCTGGTTGAGTCAGCAGATACAAATTGTCCGAACCTGAGCGGTGACTATCAAAATCGCGGCAGTTACTCGTATTCGCCACTTGGCGGCTCGCACTATCTTGCCTATCGGTTCGGCATGCACGTGAACACCGTTCGCGAACTGGACGCTATCGACACCATCAGAATTCACCCT
The DNA here is from genome assembly GCF_002001015.1 of Polaromonas sp. A23. Classification (GTDB taxonomy): domain Bacteria; phylum Pseudomonadota; class Gammaproteobacteria; order Burkholderiales; family Burkholderiaceae_C; genus Polaromonas. The sequence continues at coordinate 10,047 of NZ_MUNO01000020.1, forward strand.
GTCGAGGACGATGCTGTTTTGGTCGAAGCACGGAGCTCAGGCGTGGTCGTGATGTCTCGCCGGCTTTCTTTCAAAACCAAAGAACTCTCTTGCAGCTCAGGGGCCATGGTCTTCGCCCCAGCAACTGCAAAAACGCTGGATGGTTTTGGAACCGCCGTGAAGAAGAGCACGGTGTGGTTCAAAAAAGGCGTTGATGGCTCAATCATTGGCGAGGAGAATTCATCAACCGCCGCAGCCGCCTTGTACGTCGTGCCAATAGTGGGTAGCCAGACGTTTTGGTACCGCTGGAAATTGCAAAAATGAGAGGCGGCGCTTGATGTTGCATTCAACAGCAAACTCAAAGCGCAAATTTCATTTCCCGCCGCGCAGCCGCTCGATCAGTCCATTAAGTTCGTCCATCGAAGCAAACTGAATGGCGACTTCACCGGTGTCTTCTCGCCGGCCATTGCGTTTGACCTGCTTCTTGACGCGTACTTCCACGTCGGCCATCAGCAGATCGGCCAGCTCTTCTTCCACCCGGCGCGTGTCGCGTGATTTTTCCTTGGTGTTCTTCTGCGGCTTGAGCGAGAACTCTGCGCCGAGTTTTTTGACCAGGCTTTCGGCTTCGCGCACCGACATTTTTTTGGCGGCGATCTGGTTGCCGGCCGTGATCTGCGTGGCCCGGTCCAAGGCCAGCAAGGCGCGTGCATGGCCCATGTCAATGTCGCCGGCCATCAGCATGGTTTGCACCGGCTCGGCCAGGTTCAGCAGGCGCAACAGGTTGGAGGCGGCGCTGCGCGAGCGGCCCACGGCCTGCGCGGCCAGTTCGTGCGTGAGCCCAAACTCTTTGATCAGGCGTTGCAGGCCCTGCGCTTCTTCCAGCGGGTTGAGGTCTTCGCGCTGGATGTTTTCGATCAACGCCATGGCGGCGGCGGACTCGTCGGGCACGTCACGCACCAGTACAGGCACGCTGTCCAGCCCTGCGATTTTGGCCGCGCGGAAGCGTCGCTCGCCGGCAATGATTTCGTACTTGCCGTCGTTGGCGCCGCTGGTCAGGCGCCGCACCAGGATCGGCTGCATGATGCCCTGCACCTTGATGGACTCGGCCAGTTCGTACAGCGCACCCTCGTCCATGCGCGTGCGCGGCTGGTACTGGCCGGCGACCAGGTCTGTCAGCAGCAGCGAGGCCGGCTGGCCCGGGCTGGTGGCGCTGCTGTTGTTATTGTCGGCGCTGGAGGATTCGCTGACCTTGGGCCCCAGCAGGGCTTCAAGTCCGCGGCCCAGGCCCTTGGGTTTTTTGGTGACCATGATGTCGTGTCTTTCTCTGGTTCAGATGGGGAAGTGAGGCGTCACAGACGCATCAGCTCAAGAAGGTGTTCGTGGGCCTCGGGCCAGTCGCCCAAGCCGCTGTCGGCATTGAGGTGGCCGCGTGGGCCCGCGGCGATGCGCCCGGCGCCCCAGGCCGCGGCAAATTGCGCCGACCGTGCTGGCGCGCAAAACGGGTCGTCACTGCTGGCAAAAACAATCGCGGGAAACGGCAAGGGCTGCAGGGGCACCGGTGCCCAGCCTGACAACATCTGCCGCAGATCTTCGCGCTCGACATCCGGTGGCGCCACCATCAAAGCGCCTTTGACCCGGCTCGTGTTTTTTGAATGGGAAGCCCAGGCCGCAATCTGGATACAGCCCAGGCTGTGCGCCACCAGCACTACAGCTTCGTCGCATGCCAGCAGCACTTCTTCGAGCCGGGCGATCCAGTCGCCGCGCAGGGGCCGCATCCAGTCGTGCTCGTCCACGCGGGTGTAGTCGTGAGCCCGCTCCCAGCGGCTCTGCCAGTGGTCGGGGCCGCTGTTTTGCCAGCCGGGCAGGATCAGGACGTTGCGGGGGTTCATGTCGAAAAAGTATCTGCTATTAATTTAATAGCTACTCGCGCCCGTCGAATAAGGGCCAGTGGCCGATTTCATGCACAGCGCAGCCATCACATGGCCTTGATGCGCTGCACCATCTCTTCGGCGAAAGTGACGAAGGCCTGCGCGCCCTTGGAGGCCGGGTCGAACACCACGCCGGGCAGGCCGTAGCTGGGCGCTTCGGCCAGGCGCACATTGCGCGGGATCACGGTGTTGAAAACCTTGTCGCCGAAATGCTCCTTGAGCTGGTCGCTGACCTGTTGCTGCAAGGTGATGCGCGGATCAAACATCACGCGCAGCAAGCCGATGATGGCCAGGTCTTTGTTGAGGTTGGCATGCACCTGCTTGATGGTGTTGACCAGATCGGTCAGGCCCTCGAGCGCAAAGTATTCGCACTGCATGGGCACGATCACGCCGTGCGCGCAACACAGGCCGTTGAGCGTCAGCATGCTCAGGGACGGCGGGCAGTCGATCAGCACGAAGTCGTAGTGCTCGCCGACATCCGCCAGCGCCAGCTTGAGCCGCTTTTCGCGGCGCTCGACGTCGACCAGCTCGACCTCGGCACCAGCCAGTTCGCGGTTGGCACCGAGCACGTCGTAACCGCACTTTTCACTGTGCACTTTGGCTTCCAGTACGGAGGCCGATTCGAGCAGCACGTCATACACCGTGAGTTCGAGTTTGCGCTTGTCCACGCCCGAGCCCATGGTCGCGTTGCCCTGCGGGTCCAGGTCGATCATCAACACGCGCTGGCCGACCTTGGCCAGACCGGCAGCCAGGTTGACTGTTGTGGTGGTCTTGCCTACCCCGCCCTTTTGGTTGGCAATACAGAATATCTTGGCCATGTTGTTGTTCTTCTCTTCAGGGGGACAGGAGCGGGATTACTTGGAGACAGCGAGCTTGATGCCAAAGCCAATCAGGAATACACCTGCAAGCTTGTTCAGAATCGAGGTGATTTTGGGATTGGCGCGGATGCGCTCGGCCAGGAAATACGTGATCATCACCGAGGTCAGGCCATACAGAAAGGTCAGGCCGGCAATGGTGGCGGCCATCACGGCAAAGGTCTTCAGGCCCTGGTGCTGGGCCGGGTCGACAAACAGCGGAAAGAAGGCCATGTAAAAGACGATGGCTTTCGGGTTCAGCAAGGTGATGAGGAGCGCTTGGCGGAAATAGTGCCGCGGCTTGATCTGCAAGATAGGCGCGTCGCCGGCCTTGGCCACCAGCATCTTGAAGCCCAGCCAGGCGAGGTACACCGCGCCGGCCCACTGGACTATGTGAAAGGCGGTGGGGTATGCCGCCATCACGGCCGACACGCCGGCCACTGCCGCCCACAGCAAAACCTGGTCACCGGCAATCACACCCAGGGTTGCGCCCAGCCCACCGGCAATGCCGCCTTTGCTGGTGGAGGTGATCAACGCCAGGTTGCCCGGGCCTGGAATCAGCAGAAAAACGATGATGGCGACAACAAAAGCGCCGTAGTCGGCGACGCCGACGAATGAACCGAGCATGGAAACCTCCCGAAACAGAGGGTTTGAGTTTACGTCAGCCTGCAGGGCTGAAATTCGCCGATCACCGAATCCGCATCCGTTTTTGCCCGCGGAACGGGCGATCGACCGGAATCAGCCAGGTTTGTGGGGCCGCATCCACACCATGCAGCGCTCTGCGGCCAGTCCCGGCACGACCAGTTGTTCCACGTGAAACACTTCTACGCCGGCCGGCAAGGCGGCTATTTCGTCGGCTGGGTGTTTGCCTTTCATGGCCATCCACACGCCTTGCGGCGCGAGCGCCCCAACGGACCATTGAGTGAAATCGTGCAACGAGGCAAAAGCCCGGGAGCAGATCACGTCAAAAGGCTGGGTGATGGTTTCGACCCGCGCATGCAGCCCGGTCAGGTTAGGTAACTTCAGCGCCAGCGCCACCTGCTTGATGAACGCGGCTTTTTTGGCAACCGTGTCCACACAGGTCACAGCCACGGCCGGACAACAAATGGCAATCACCACGCCAGGCAGACCGGCACCGGACCCGACATCCAGCAGTCTGGCGCCCCGCTCCAAGCCGGCTTTTTGCAGATGCCTAAGCAGCGGCCCGATGGCGGACAGGCTGTCCAGCAAATGGTGCGTCATCATTTCCGCCGGATCGCGCACTGCCGTCAGGTTGTAGACCTTGGTCCATTTGCCGATCAGGTCCAGAAAATCCAGCAAGCCGGTGATCTGCGCGTCGCCCAGTTCCAGTTGCAGCGCCTTCAAGCCGGCGCGTAACTCCTGCTCCCCGCCGCGCATCAGGCTTCGGCCTGTTCAGCGGAGGGGGTCGGAACCGTGTTTTTCCAGAGATTCTTTTTCAGGTGCACCAGCAGCAAAGAGACGGTGGCCGGCGTGATTCCCGAAATGCGGGAAGCCATGCCCAAAGTCTCGGGCCGGTGTTTGGCCAGGGTTTGGCGAGCCTCAAAACTCAACGCCGAGACCTGCAGGTAATCCAGGTCCGCCGGGAGTTTGAGGTTTTCGTAGTGCGAAGCGCGCTCGACCTCGGTCTTCTGCAGGTCGATGTACCCGGCATACTTGACCGCAATCTCAATCTGCTCAACCACGTCCCGGGCCATGTCGGCGACCGCCGATGTTTCACGTGAAACCTCGGGGCCCAGCTCAGGGTTGGCATACTTGCCGCCATCCAGAGACATCAGCGAGGCATAGTCCACGTCGGGCCGGCGCAGCAGATCGAGCAGGTTGTACTCATGGTCAATTGCCTTGCCCAGAACCCGTTCGGCCTCCGCCAGCGGCAGGTTGCGCGGGTTGACCCAGATGGAGCGCAGCCGTTCTGTTTCACGTGAAACAGCATCGCGTTTGCGGTTGAAGGCGTCCCAACGGGCGTCGTCCACCAGGCCCAGCTCCCTGCCCTTTTCTGTCAGGCGCATGTCGGCGTTGTCTTCCCGCAGCATCAGGCGGAACTCGGCCCGGCTGGTGAACATGCGGTAGGGCTCGGTCACACCCTTGGTGATCAGGTCGTCCACCAGTACACCGAGGTAGGCCTCGTCGCGTTTGGGCAGCCAAGCCTCTTTGCCTTGGCACTGCAGCGCGGCGTTGATGCCGGCGAACATGCCTTGGGCCGCCGCCTCTTCATAACCCGTGGTGCCGTTGATCTGCCCGGCGAAGAACAGGCCGCCCACCGCCCGGGTTTCAAAGCTGGTTTTCAGCGCCCGCGGATCAAAGTAGTCGTACTCAATCGCGTAGCCGGGCCGCAGGATATGGGCGTTTTCCATGCCGGCCATGGAGCGCACCAGGTCGTACTGAATGTCAAAAGGCAGGCTGGTCGAGATGCCGTTCGGGTAGATCTCGTGCGTGGTCAGGCCCTCCGGCTCCAGGAAAATCTGGTGGCTTTCCTTGCCCGCAAAGCGGTTGATCTTGTCTTCCACACTCGGGCAATAGCGCGGCCCGACGCCGTCAATCTTGCCGGTGAACATCGGGCTGCGGTCAAAACCGGAGCGAATGATCTCGTGCGTACGCTCGTTGGTGTGGGTGATCCAGCACGACATCTGTTTCGGGTGCGCGACCTGCCCGCCCATGAAGCTAAACACCGGCACCGCGCCAGGCGTGCCACCCGGCATGCCGTCGCCCGGCTGTTCGGTGCATTTGCTGAAGTCAATGGTGCGCCCGTCAATGCGTGGCGGCGTGCCGGTTTTCAGCCGGCCCTGCGGCAGCTTGAGTTCCTTGAGTCTGCTCGAAAGCGACACCGCCGGTGGGTCGCCTGCCCGGCCCGCCGAATAGTTCTGCAGGCCCACATGGATCTTGCCGTCCAGGAAAGTCCCGGCCGTCAGCACCACGGTGCGTGAACGGAATTTGATTCCCACTTGTGTGACGGCGCCGACCACCCGGTCGCCCTCGACCATGAGGTCGTCCACCGCCTGCTGGAACAGCCACAGATTGGGCTGGTTCTCCAGCCGCCGGCGAATCGCCGCCTTGTACAGAATGCGGTCGGCCTGCGCCCGGGTGGCGCGCACGGCCGGTCCCTTGGAGCTGTTGAGGATCCGGAACTGGATGCCGCCTTCGTCGGTGGCCAGCGCCATCGCACCGCCCATGGCGTCGACTTCCTTGACCAGGTGGCCCTTGCCGATACCGCCGATCGAGGGGTTGCAGCTCATCTGGCCCAGTGTCTCGATGTTGTGCGACAACAGCAAAGTCTTGCAGCCCATGCGTGCCGAGGCCAGCGCAGCCTCGGTGCCGGCATGGCCGCCACCGACCACGATCACGTCAAATTCTTGGGGGTAAAACATCAAGGCTCCGTAGGGCCGCCCCAAGGACGACTTGCGCCCCCTCGGGGGGCAGAGAAGCGGCAAAGCCGCAAACGTGGGGGCAACATTTTTTAGCTCTCTATCAATTCAGTGGGCAAGCCCATGCCGCGCGCCACTTGTGCCTGGCGCCGGTCCGCCGTGACAAACAGGTCCACCCGTGTCGCCAGCGCGCTGCCCACGTACAGCGCATCCATGCCGCGCAAAGGGCCTTGCTCCATCGCGGCAAAGGCAAAGCGCTCAACACGCGCATCCAGCGGTACCAGCGTCATGTCTGCCACATCGCTTTGCGCGGCAGCCCAGGCACGGTCAAATTCGGGAGTGGGCAGGCTGCCGTCTCGGCGACGCCGCAACAGCGCGGAGGCCACCTCGGTTTTGCAATGCGCGGCGACCAGCAACTCACTGGCCGCCTCAAAAAGGGCCAGAACGCGCTCGCGCCCGGCCTCACTGGCGTAGCGTTTGGTCAGCGCAGAGGCATCAAACATCAACCGGGCCTCCCCATCACGCACCAGCCCGCGGGTTGCAGCCGGCGCTGCCGGATAAGAAGCAGACGCGCGCTTTACCATGGGGACTCGCTACGCTCGTCGAGCACCGCCTGCGACAAGGACACACCGGGCGGCAAAACCACCGGCTCGAAAGGCCGCTTCCAGCTGGGCATCTTGACCACCGCCTCCGACTTCAGAGGAACCAGCTCAGCGACCGGCTTGCCATGCCGCAAAATCCGCACGGTTTCCCCCTGCTCCACCAAATCAAGCATGGCGGACGCATGGGCACGGAATTCACTGAGGGCGATGGTATGCATTTTGTACAAAATATGGATTTTTGTACATTTTAGCAGGATTGTGCTTGCAAGGTGCCTCACACGCAGTTTTCCACCACACGGCCTGTGGTGAAATCAATCGCATGAGCCCCTCCTCCAAACTCCTCGTCTTTGCCGGAAGCATTCGCCAGAATTCCTTCAACCGCAAACTCGCCCACGCAGCAGCAGACATGGCCCGTGCCGGCGGCGCCGAAGTCACCCACATCGAGCTGGCGGATTTCGACATCCCGATGTACAACGCCGACCTGGAAGCCAAAGGCACGCCGGCCGATGTGATGAAGCTCAAGCAGATCATGTTCGAGCACCCGGCATGGATCATCTGCTCGCCCGAATACAACGGCAGCTACACCGCCCTGCTCAAAAACACCATCGACTGGGTCTCCAGCCCGGTCAAGGCCGACCCGGCCTGGCAGGAAGGGTTCAAGTCTTTCACCGGCAAGGTGGTGGGTATGCTCAGCGCGTCACCCGGCGCCTTGGGCGGCCTACGTTCGCAAAGCCATTTGGTGCCGCTGCTGCTCAATGCGCAATGCTGGGTTGCACCCAAAGCTTTTGCCCTGGGCCATGCGGGTGATGCGTTTGATGCGCAAGGCCAGCTGGTGAATGAGGCGCATCGCAAGAATGTGCAGGCGGTAATCGACCAGGTGCTGTTTGCGAGCAGCCGGCTTCATGCCTGAATTGGCCTTTTGTCCTTATTCTATAGGCGCCAGTTGCTCCTTAATTAATAGCAGAAAATGTTAATGAACTGCCGTCCCGGCTGCGGCGCCTGCTGCATCGCCCCATCCATCAGCTCGGCCATTCCCGGCATGCCGCTGGGAAAGCCGGCGGGTGTGCGTTGTGTGCAGCTGGATGAGGCCAATGCCTGCCGCATCTTCGGCCGGCCTGAGCGGCCGGCGGTTTGTGGGCAGTTGATGCCTTCGATGGAGATGTGTGGTGCGAGTGCGCCGGCTGCGCTTGCCTGGCTTACCTTGTTGGAACAGGCTACGGCGCCCAGCCCAGTGTCGCTGGGGAAACCGTTGCCAGTTCCGGCTTAATGGCTCGCTAACAGGCCGGGTCTCGCCCCGGCGGGCGAGGCACTTTGTCTTTGCTTCGCCAAAGAAAAGTACCCAAAAGAAAGGCGACCCGATGGTCTGGGTCCCCTGCGCTGCGCTCCGGGGCAACCTGCGGTGCTCGCCGAAAATGGGGTCGAGCTCGAACTCGCTACGCTCAGACAATCGCTCGCCCTGATCCATTTTCGGCTGCGCTCCTCGGCCCAGCCCGACGGGTGGGGGAAACGAATACCGATGCGGGGAGGCGAGGACGCGCAAAGCGCGTCCTCGCCGGAACCCGATGGCGTACCCGAACCCGTTCTCGCCCCACACCCTTCTGTATGCGCCGAGGAGCGGAGGTCCAGACGGATCAGGACGGGCGATTGTCTGAGCCGAAGGCGAGTTCGAGCTCGACCCCGGCTGGACCGAGCACCGCAGGCTGCCCGGAGCGAAGCGCAGGGACGCAGACAGCAGGGGCGCCTTTTTCTTTGCTTACTTTCTTTTTGGCGACGCAAAAAGAAAGTGAGTTGCCGCCGGGCAACCCTCCAGCGCAGGAGGCAAAGACAGCTTCAACAGGCTCAGCCCGAACGGTGGAAAGTGTGGCGTTAGAGGATCGCCTGCATGGATCCCGCATCAAGTCCGGGAGGACCCTCAGAACGGATAGTGCCGAGGCGTAGTCTGAATAGTGATCCACCGCAACTCAGTAAATTCCGCCACCCCCGCTTTGCCACCAAAGCGCCCAATCCCACTGCCCTTCACTCCACCAAACGGCATCTGCGCCTCGTCATGCACCGTCGGACCATTGACGTGGCAAATGCCCGAGTCGATGCGCCGCGCCACATTGAAAGCACGCGCCATGTCACCGCCAAACACCGCGGCCGACAGGCCGTAAGCGTTGTCATTCGCACAGGCCACGGCTTCCTCGACGCCGCTCACGCGCACCACACACTTGACCGGGCCGAAAGTCTCTTCGTGGTAAATCCGCATGGCGGGCGTCACGTGGTCCAGCACGGTTGCAGGCATCAGCGTGTTCTGCGCCTTGCCGCCGCAGGCCAGCTTGGCGCCCTTGGCGAGCGCATCGTCGATCAGCGCATTGCAGTGCTCGACCGTGCCCATGCCGATCACCGAGCCCAGCACCACAGGCTCGGGCTTGCGCGGGTCGCCCACCGGCAACGCGGCTGCCTTGGTTGAAAACTTTTTCACAAACGCGTCAGCAATTTTCTGGTCCACGATGATGCGCTCGGTCGACATGCAGATCTGGCCGCTGTTGGCAAAACAGCCGAAGGCGGCGGCGTTGACTGCGTCGTCAATGTTCGCATCGTCCAGGATCACCAGCGGTGCCTTGCCGCCCAGCTCCAGCACCACGGGCTTCAAATATTTCGCGCAGGTCATCGCAATGATCTTGCCGACCTTGGTGGATCCAGTGAAGTTGACACGTCGCACCGCCGGGTGGGCCACCATGGCCTCGACCACGATGCCCGCGTCGGCCGGCGCGTTGGTGATGTAGTTGACGACGCCGGGCGGAAAACCGGCATCGGCGAAAGCTTCAACAATCAACTGGTGCGTGCGCGGGCAATTTTCCGAGCCCTTGAAGATCACGGTGTTGCCGCAGGCCAGCGGCGTGGCAATCGCGCGCACCCCGAGAATGATGGGCGCGTTCCACGGCGCGATGCCGAGCACCACACCGGCGGGCTGGCGCACACCCATGGCCAGGCTGCCGGGCACGTCGGACGGAATCACCTCGCCGCTGATCTGCGTGGTCAGCGAGGCCGCCTCGCGAATCATGCCGGCGGCCAGCATCACGTTGAAGCCCGCCCACATGCCCGAGGCACCGGTCTCGGCGGCCACGGCTTCAATGAATTGCGGCGTCTTGGCCTCCAGCGCATCGGCCGCCTTGAGCAGCAGCGCACGGCGCGCGCTGGGGCCGGTCGCGCTCCAGGTCTTGAAGGCTTCGGCAGCGGCTTCCACCGCCATCACCGCGTCGGCCGGCGAGGCCGCGGGTGCGCGCGTGGCGACGCTGCCATCGAGTGGGTTGCGGCGTTCAAACGTGGCGCCTTTTTCGGCGGTGACCTTGAGGCCATTGATCAGCATGGACATGTCAGACATGGGAATACTCCTTGAGAATTACAGGACCCGTTCAGGCTGAGCCTGAACGGTGGTTTTCGCAGCACTTGTGGCCGTGGTGGCCCCGGCAGCACCGGCACCCAGATAGGCTTCACGAATGACAGTCGAACGCGCCAGCAGTGCGGCCGGCCCGCTGGCCACCAGCGAGCCGCGCTCCAGCACATAGCCGCGGTCGGCCACCGCCAGCGCCTTCTTCACGTTCTGCTCGACCATCAGCACCGTGGTGCCGCTGTCGGCAATGCGGCGTGTGATCGCCAGCAGCTCATCCACCATGCGCGGCGCCAGACCCAGTGAGGGCTCGTCCAGCATCAAAAGGCGCGGCGCACTCATCATCGCGCGGGCCACCGCCACCATCTGCTGCTCACCGCCGCTCATGGTGCCGGCCAGTTGCTGCGCGCGCTCGCGCAGTTTGGGGAAATCGTTGAAAGCCTGTTCCAGCCGCCGCGCGCGTTCGGCCTTGCCAACCAGCCAGCCGCCAAGCTCGAGGTTTTCGGTCACCGTCATCTGCGGAAACAACTGCCGACCTTCCGGTACCAAAGCCATGCCGCCTTTGACGATGTCGCTGGTTTTTTTGGGCAGCGCTTCGCCATTGAGCTGCACTTCACCGCCGCGCGGAATCAGGCCGGACAGCGCCTTTAACAACGTGGTCTTGCCGGCGCCGTTCGGGCCCAGGATGACGGTCAGGCCGGGCTTGATTTCCAGCGTCAGGTCACGCAGCACCAGGAAGGCGCCGTAGCCGGCGCTCAGGCCCTGGACTTTCAGGTGCGCATGGCTGGACGTACCAAGCACAAAGGGCGTCGGGGCGTACCACATCATGCGGCTTGCTCCATCTCATCACCCAGATAGGCTTCAATCACTTCAGCATTGCGCACCACCTCGGCAGGCGTGCCGTCGGCAATCTTGCGGCCCTGGTGCAGCACGATCACGCGCTCGACGTGGCGCAGCAGGGTTGTGACGGCATGTTCAATCCACACCACCGTCAGGTCCAGCTCATCGCGCATGCGGCGTATCAGCTGCGCCATGTTTTCAATCTCGGCCTCGGTCAGCCCCGCCGCCACCTCGTCGAGCAGCAGCATGCGCGGCCGCGTGGCCAGCGCCATGCCGACCTCGAGCAGGCGCTGCTGCGAAGGCGTAATGGCGCCCGCGGGCAATGCGGCTTGTTCACGCAGGCCGATCAGTTCAAGAATGCTGTCCTCGTCGCGCAGGTGCCAGGAGCCCTTGCGTTTTCGCCCTGCGAACTTCAGCCCGAAGTCGATGTTGGCGGCCACCGCCATGTCGGGGAACACCCGCGGGGTCTGAAAGGTTCGCGCAATGCCGGCTGCCGCGTAGAGGTGCGGGCCACGCCCTGCGAGGTTGCGCCCGGCCACCAGCAGTTGCCCGGAAGTCGGTGCGATCACGCCAGAAATCGCATTGAAAAAAGTGGTCTTGCCGGCCCCGTTCGGGCCGATGATGCCGACCAGCTCACCGGCATGAAAGTCTGCGCTCACCGCGTCGACTGCCGTCAGGCCGCCAAAACGCACCGTGATGTCACGCGCCTGCAGCAGGGGCTCAGCCATTCTTGCGCTCCTTGCTACCCAGGCTCCGCATCCAGCCACGGCCGTCACGCCACCAGCCGCTGAAGGTCGCCCAGCGCAACGAAGCCAGGCCACTCGGCAGGTAAAGCACGCTGAGAATCAGCAGCAGGCCCAGTGACATCATGTAGACCTGCGGCGCCTGCAGGCGCAGGGTCTCGGCCAGCACGCTGAACACAATCGCAGCAATCAGCGGACCCCACAGCGTCATGGCGCCTCCAATCAGCGCAATCAGCACGGTCTGGAAACCAATGAAAGGGTTGAACACCGTGTGCGGATCGATGTAGGTCCAGCGCACGGCCATGGCCGAACCCACTGCGCCTGCAAATGCCGCTGTCATCGCAAAGCCGGCCACTTTGATCAGCCGCGTGTTCACGCCCAGCGTCTGCGCGCGCTGCTCGTCGGCGCCTATGCCCATCAATGCCAGGCCGAAGCGGCTGCGCCGCACGATGATGGACACCAGCACCGCCAGCACGGCCAGCGCCAGCACGGTCAGGTAAATCGTGTCCCGGTCCGGCACCACCGTCAGCACCCGGCCCACGGTGCCGGTGACCTTCTTTTCAAAATACGTCACGGCGTGGCGGATCAGCTCCGTCATGCCGAAGGTCAACACCGCAAAGTAAGTGCCGCGCAGATGCAGCACGGCCGCGCCTATGACCACCGCCACCACCGCCGCCAGGCCCGCACCCAGTGCAATCGATTCCAGCCAGGACAGGTGTTCCAGCGCGATGGCACTGGTGTAAGCGCCTATGCCGAAGAAGGCCGAGGTCGCCAGCGACAAATAACGCGTGCTGCCGCAGAACAGCCCCCAGCTCGACGACAGCGCCACATACATCAGGCAGGTCAGCGCCATCGACACGACAAACTCGCTACCGTAATGCGGCAGCGCCAGCGCCCAGCCGGTAAAGGCCAGCAGCAACAGCAAGTCGCGCACAAGAATCTGTTTGTCTAGCATCGAGCCCCCACGCTTGTCACTGCGTGTACTACGCTGCCCCCCGAGGGGGCTAATTTTCCTTGGGGCGGCCCGGCGGAAAATTGTCTTTTCTTGAATGACAAGGTATTTCTCCGTTTACTTCGCAAACAGGCCGCGCGGCCGCAGCAACAACACCGCAATAAACACGCTGTACGACAGCAACGCCTTCAGCGAAGGATTCGTGAAATGCATGCCCAGCGCTTCCACCACACCCAGCAGCAGCCCGCCGGCCAGTGCACCGCTCATGCTGCCGAAACCGCCCAACGTGATCACGATGAGCGCGGTAACGGTGTAGGGTTCGCCCATCGAAGGCGTGATGGTGTAGGCCATGGACAGCAGGCAGCCGGCCATGCCCGACAGGCCCAGGCCAATGCCAAACATCAGCGGATGCAGGCGCTGCGTGTCGATGCCCACCAGCTGCGCGCCGGTCGGCGACTGCATCAGCGCACGCACGCCCTTGCCCAGCAAGGTGAAGCGCAGCAGTGCAATCAGCGCGCCAGAAAACAGCAGCGCCAGGCCAAACACCAGCAGCTTGTTGCCGGCAAACTGCGCCCCGCCAATCTTCACCGGCTCGGCCAGGTAGTCATAGCCGCGCAGATCGCCGCCCCACATGAAGGAGGCAAAGTTCTGCACCAGGAACATCAGGCCGAAAGCCACCATCAGGCCACGCGCCTCAAAGATGTCCAGGTTGGGCGAGGTCACCGTGAGCCGCCGGAAGCACAGCCTGTGGATCACCAGGCCCAGCGCCATCAGCACGAGGAAAGACACCGGCACCATCAGCAGCGGCGAGATGCCCAGCGAGGTCTGCGCCATCCACGTCAGGTAGGCACCCAGCATCAAAAACTCGCCGTGGGCAATGTTCAGGATGCGCATCAGGCCGTACTGCAGGTTCAGCCCGAGCGCCACCAGCGCGTAAATGCCGCCGGTAATCAGACCGGAGGCAATCAGTTCAAGCCAGGAAAAAAGTGACATGGGGAATTTATTTCAAGGACACCGCGGAACCGGCTTTACCGGGCCGCAGGTGTCGCCCCCTCGAGGGGGAGGCGCCGAAGGCGCTTCGGGGGGGAGCCTTTTTATTTCCAGGCGGGCTTGACCAGGCTGAGCTTGGCCGTCGCCACTTTCTGCGGCCACACCACCTCGAACTCGCCGTTTTGCCACTGGCTCACGGTACCCGGTGTGGCGGTGTTTTCACTGCCGGTGAACTTGATGTCGCCAATGATGGTCTTGTGCGTGTTGCCGGCAATGTAGTCGCGGATCGCCTTGCGGTCCAGACCAGACTTGGCCACGGCCGCCTGCAGGATCTCCAGGCCGGCCCAGCAGTGGCCGCTGGCCCAGCGATCCGGCTCCTTGCCGCCGAATTTCTTGGTGTGTGCATCGAAGTAGGCTTTGGCTGCCGGGCTGGTCTTGCTGTTCCAGGAACCCATGCCCAGCACACCTTCGGCACCGGCCGGTGTCATCACATTGCGATACAGCTGGAAGGCGGTGCCCACCGAGGCGTAATAAAACCTCGGGTTGAAACCGATCTCCTTGGACTGCTTGCTCGCCAGGATGGTGTCTGGCGGGTAGCTCAGGCCGACGAAGGCCTCCGGGTTCTTGTCCTTGATGGAACGCAGCACCGGCGACAAGTCCTTGATGTCGCCTGGGTAGCTTTTTTCTTCCACCACCTGAATGCCGGTGCTGCGCAGCGCCGTTCTCAGAGCCGAAAAATTCTCCAGCCCGAAAAGGTCGTCCACATAAATGATGGCCACTGTCTTCACGCCATTGGCCACCAGCATGTCGACCAGCGCGCCGACCATGCGGTCGGGCTGCTGCAGCAGTAAAAAGAAGTTCGGCAGCTTCAGCTCAACCAGCTTGCGCGACAGCGCGGTCGGCGCCAGCACCGGGTAACCCATGCGGTTGGCCAGCGGTGCAATCGCGAAGTTGGCGTTCGAACCCCAGGGCGGCAGGATCAAATCGACCTTGTCGCTGCCCATCAGTTTTTCATACGAGCGCACGCAGGTTTCGATGTCGCTGCGGTCGTCCGAGCTGATCAATTCAATCGGGCGTTTGGTGCCCTTGACATCCAGGCCGCCGGCCGCGTTCTGCTGCTCGGCCCACAGCAGGTAGTTGGGCTCCTGGCTGACCTGCGCGCCGCCGGTCCACGGGCCGGTGCGGGCAATGGCGTAACCGATGCGCACAGGGCTGGCCTGGGCAAAAAGGGAGGGCGCAAAAGCAGCTGCGCCGACGGCGGCTGCGGCGCCCTTGAGCAATTGACGCTTGGATGGCTGGACCATGGTGTCTCCTGTGTAGTCGCCCTGAAGGGCTGTTGGAATCCGCATGTTAGGCAGCCGCCGGGCCGCCCGCTTTGCTCAGCGTGCACAAAGCAGTTGACGCAGAGCGCACGCAGATCGGGGTTAACCCTTGACCTGAAAGCCCGACAGGACAAGGCACAACGCCCATAATCTTTTCCATGGGGGAAGGGCCCCCACGCTTGTCGCTTCGCGTACTTCGCTGCCCCCCGAGGGGGCTGTGCTTGCTTGGGGCGGCCCGGCGCAGCGCACCTGCGCTCCAAGCCCCGAAAAACTGGAGACAAATATGACTGCGGCCACAGTGGTATCCACCGACAATTTCGCCCCACGCGAACGCGCACCGGTATGGCGTGAATGGGTGTGGAAACACTTCGGTGGCCTGCAGTCAGACCTGTACGGCGACACCGACTTCGACGGCCACATGGCCGCCGGCCAGGCCGGTGATGTCATCCTGACCAAGCTCGAAGCCAACCGCCACCGCGTCGTGCGCACCGCCGACATGGCGCGTGCCAGCGACACCGGTTATTTCAAGATCGTTGCCCCCATGCAAGGCCGCGCCGGCGTCGAACAAATGGGCCGGCGCGCCTGGGTCAGCCCCGGCGCCTGGACCATCTACGACACCACCGGCTCCTACGCCGTGGACAACCCCGAACGCGTGGAACACCTGATCGTCATGGTGCCCAAAGCCCAGCTGATCGAACGCGGCCTGGCGCTGGAAAACCTGATGGCCCGCCATGTAGGCGGCGCCAGCGGCATCTCGCGCGTGGCTTTGACCACCATGCGCAGCACCTACCAGGAACTGCCCAACATGAGCGCCGCCGCCGCCCGCGGCGCCGGCGAGCTGATCGCCCAGCTGGTGCGCCTGTCGCTGATCGAGCTGAGCGGGCAGGAAACCGCCGTGACCCAGCGCGAAGCGCTGAAGGACCGCATTCGCGCCTATGTGGCGGGGCGGCTGCGCGACCCCGCGCTCAACATCGAGCAGATCGCCACAGCCCTGAACTGCAGCAAACGCCACCTCCATAACGCTTTTGCCGGTGAAGAAGAAACCCTGGCCAGCTACATCCTGCACCTGCGGTTGGAAGCCTGCATCCGCGAGCTGCAGCAAAACGGCCCGCAGGCCAGCCCCATCACCGACATTGCGCTGTCCTGGGGCTTCAACAACCTTTCGCACTTCAGCCGCGTGTTCCGCGACCACACCGGCCTCAGCCCCAGCGCGTTCAGGCAGTCGCCGCTTCTGCGCACCGTTGTACAGCCCCTGCAGCACTGACATTGAATGAAATCGGGCTCTAGCCCAATAGATACGGGCGCAATTAGCTCCTTTTTTAATAGCGTCTTTGACAGCCCTGTTTGATGGCGCCTTGTCAGCGCGAAGGATCGCTCAAGGCTTTCAGCCGCGCCCCCGAAGCAATCACGATGCGTCGGTAACGCAGCTCCACCGCACCCAGCGCCGCCAGGGCCTTCAGCTCCTTCGACAAAGTCTGCCGCGTGATGCCCAGCATCATGGCCAGGGCCTCCTGCGACACCGGCACCACCGGCCGGTCATCGGCCGCCATGGTGACATCGCCTCGCGCCAGCAGAAGCAGCCGCCGCGCCACCCGGGCCCGGGTGGACCGCAACGCCGCATCTTCCACCAGGCCATAAAGTGAACGCACGCGCGCGGCAAGCATGGCGGCCACGGCGCGGGCAAAAGGCGCTTCATCCATCAGCGCGGTAAACACCGGCTGCGGCACCACCAGTACCTCCACGGGGCCCAGGGCTGTGGCGTCGTGGGTGCGCGGCTGGTGGTCCATCAGGGAAATCTCGCCCATCCAGTTGCCGGCTTCCAGCACCACGAAAATCGCTTCCCGCCCGTCTTCGCGCAGTGATGAAATTTTCAGCGTGCCGCTGAGCAGGCCGTAAAACCCGCCGGGCGCATCCCCCTGGCGAAACAACATTTCCCCGGGGCGCAGGCGCAACAGCTCCGCCGCACCCAGCAGCACTTGCCGGTCAGCCAGACGCAGCGCGCCAAACCAGGGGTTGGCCGACATGCGCAGCAACAAGGCGTCGGCCGCGCCGGAAGAAGACGGGGAAGGGGTCCGTGTCCCGGGAAGTACATTCACAAGACCAATTGTCAAATTTTTGACAGTTGTCCGTCAAGCTCTTACGTATCGTGCATCAAGCCCGTTTTTTTATATAACTACGTCCCCAGGAGACAAACCATGCACATCCCCTCACTCAAGGAAGTTGTCAGCGCCGAAGAATGGCAACTGCGTTGCGATCTCGCCGCCTGCTACCGCCTGGTGGCGCTGTACGGCTGGAGCGACCTGGTCTTCACCCACATCAGCGCCAAGCTGCCCGAGTCGGTTTCTGGCGCCGGCAGCCACCAGTTCCTGATCAACCCCTACGGCCTGATGTTCGACGAGATCACCGCGTCAAGCCTGGTCAAGGTGGACGACCAATGCAACAAGGTCATCGACTCGCCCTTTCCCGTCAACCCGGCCGGCTTTGTAATTCACAGCGCCGTGCATGAAGCCCGTGCAGACGCCGGCTGCGTGCTGCATACCCACACGCGCGCCGGCGTCGCGGTCAGCGCACAGGCCTGCGGCATTTTGCCGATCAGCCAACAGTCGACCTTTGTGCTGGCCTCGCTGGCGTACCACACCTACGAAGGTGTGGCCTTCCGCGACGACGAGAAGCCGCGCCTGCAGGCCGACCTGGGCCGCGCCAACTTTCTCATGCTGCGCAACCACGGGCTGCTCGTCGTCGGCAAAACCATTGCCGACGCCTTTCTCTCGATGTACACCTTTGAAAACACCTGCCGCATCCAGCTCGACGCACAGGCCGGCGGCACGCTGACCGAAGTCAACCCGCTGATCGTCAAGGGCGTGAGCGAAGCCATGCGTGTGCAAACGGGCGGCATGGGCGGCGCATTTGTCTGGCCTTCACTGATCCGCAAGCTCGACCGGCTCGACGAGAGCTACAAGTCATGAGCCGCCGGGCCGCTCCCAGGGCGAATACCGCAGCGCGGCGCGTGGAGGTTTCCCAATGAACGGCTCGCCCATCGTCACCCAGCTGCTGGTGGGGGCGCTGGCACTGGTCATGTTTGGGCTGGGCCTGTCACTCACCACGCAGGATTTCACCCGGCTGTTCCAGCACCCGAAGGCTGTCGCAGTGGCTTTGCTGCTGCAAATCGTCGTACTGCCTGTCGCCTGCTACCTGCTGATTGTTGGCCTGGGTGTACCGCCGCTGTTTGCAGTCGGGTTGATGCTGCTGGCCGCCTCGCCGGGCGGTATTTCTGCCAACCTCTTCAGCCACCTTTTCGGCGGCAACGTGGCCATGAACATCTCGCTGACGGCGATCAACACCGTGCTGTCCATCGTCACCCTCCCGCTGATCGCCAACTGGGCCATTAACCACTTTGCCAAAACCGGCCAGGTGGTACCGCTGCAGTTCGGCAAAGTGGTGGAAGTGATTACGATTGTGTTGGTGCCGGTTTTTATCGGCATGTGGGTGCGCAGGTTGAAGCCGGGTTTTGCCGCTCGGTCCGAAAAGCCGATGAAGATTTTCAGCGCCGTGGTGCTGGCGGTGGTAGCCATTGGCGCACTGGCCAAGGAGTGGCAGGCACTGAGTACCAGCTTTGCAAGCATCGGCCCGGCGGTGGTGGGCTTCAACCTGATCAGCCTGCTGGCCGGGTACTACCTGTCACGCGCCGCAGGGCTGGACAAGCCCATGTCGACGGCCATCAGTTATGAAATCGGCATTCACAACTCCACGCTGGCGATCTTTATCGCGCTGGCGGTGCTGAACAACTTTCAGCTCGCATTGCCGGCAGCCATTTACTCCGTCAGCATGTACATCACCGCCACACTGTTTGGCCTGTTGGTGCTCCGACGAAAATCACCGGAGGCCGTGAACGCCCTGAGCGCGAAGGTTTAAGCAGGCACCAGCGAGGGGGCGGGCGGCCGGGTGCCAGCGACTGAAGGTGTGTCACCCTGGTCAATCACCAGCTCCTTGCGAAGCATCTGCACGGCGCCAAAGATGGTGGCAAAAGCCACGTCCTTGGCGTCGCGCCCTGTGCCCACGCGCACCAATCGGTCGTTCGGCGCCATGCGGGTCGCATCACACAGCACCCAGCGCCCGTCCAGCCAGGCTTCAAACACCGCGTGGAAATCCTGCGGCGGCTCGTCAAAATACACATAGCCCACCACCAGCCGGGCCGGAATGTTGAGCGCGCGGCACAGCGTGATACCCAGGTGGGCAAAGTCGCGGCAGACGCCGGCACGTTGCACAAACACTTCTTGCGCCGTGGTGGTTGAATTGCTGAAACCCGGCAGGTAATGAATCGATTCATGGATCCAGCTCTCAATGGCGCGCACCCGCGACAAACCCGGCGACAGGTGGCCGAACAGTTGCTGCGCGGCGCGGCTCATCACGTCGGACTCGCAGTAGCGGCTGGGCATCAGGTAACGCAACACGTCATCGGGCACGGCGGTCACTGCCGCCTCTTCCAGATGCAGCGGCACTTTGGCATGGTTCAGCTCCACCTGCGCGTGGTAGTTCACCGAAAGCTGGCCACGCGGGGCGTCCAGACGAAAAAACCGGTTGCCGCTGCGTTCGTCGCAGAAATGGCGCACCTTCACGCTGGGCGTCACACTCAGGCGCTCCTCCACCACCCGGTGGGCTTCGTGAAAAGCCGCTTCAATGTTGAAGCAGAAGTGCGTCGGGCCGAGAACGTCATAGTCAAGCTGGCAGTCAATCGTGGCGGTGTGCATCGGGGCCTTCTTTAGGAAGTGGCTGCGGCAGGTTGTCTGGCTTGCGCGACGACGAAAACCAGTTTTTGCAGGTAACGAATATCACGTGTGCGGCGCGCTCAAGCGAGTCCCTCGCCAGATCGCGCCGGTTGCGCGCCCGCAGGCGTGCCACCAGCAAAAGCTGCGCAATGGGCGCACGCTGCTGCTCTACGCGGCGTAACTCGCTGTCCGCCTTTGCGGCCACCTCCGGCCTGTCGGGCATGCTCATGAAAACGATCGTTCGGGAAGCCGCCGGCCGACACTTACTTCAGCGCCTTCCTGACTGCGCCCACGCCCAGGGCGGCCAGCACCACAAAAATCACGGCCAGAATCAGGAACAAGCCAAAAAGGATCTTGGCGATGCCGGCCGAGCCAGCCGCGATGCCGCCGAAACCAAGGGCGCCCGCGATCAGCGAAATGATGGCGAAAATAATTGCGTACTTCAACATGTTTGTCTCTCCCGAAAAAGCGCCAGGCAAAGATGCCCTGCAATCAAGCCTGAATGATAGGTTGCCCCGATGACCGGTCGAATCAGCAGCACTCGCATGCCCGTGTAGGACAATTCCCGGCTTCATTTGCTCTCTTTTCAATAGCTAGAAGCACAATAAAATCAAGGGCTGGAAGTCAATTCGCGCATCAATCCGAAAGCCCCTACTTGCCGAAGAGCTTCTTCAAGCCTTCACCCATGCGGTCTCCCAGTTCCATCCCGGCCCCGGTTCCCACGCCGGGCATCACCACCGTGCCGATAGCTGCACCCAGCATTGCGCCACGGGTCAGCGTGACCTCGGGCGACGCCAGCGTGCCGCCGACTACCAGCGGCACCGCCACCGTGCCGCCCAGGCTGACGCTGATGCGCCCGCTCAGGGCCTGCGCCGCCGAAACGGCCACGTTGCCGGTGGCGCTCAACGCACCCGAACTTGCCACCAGGTTGGTCAGTTGCGCCGCACGCCCCTGGGATTGAACCTGTCCGGCCAGGGTGTCCAGCGCCGTCTGCCCGCCGCGGTTCAGCCCGACAGTCTGCACGGCCTTCACCAGATCCAAGCCGTTGAGCACTGCGTCTTTCACCGTAAAACGGGTCTGCGTCTGCAGGGCATCCACCAAACCGCCCGTCGTCGTCGCCCGGGCCTTCAGGGTGGTTGAAGCCTCCAGCCGGCCACTGAGCGGGCGGTTGGGTGCGGTCAGTGCCGAGACCTCGACACCGCGCGTCTCCAGCTGGCCCTGTAACACCAGCACCTGGCCCCCTTGCGCGGACGGCTCGCCCTGCATGCCGATCCGTCCGCCAACCGTTCCGCCACCCACGTCGATACGCAGCATCCACTGCCCCGCCTCTTCGCGCTGCAATTTGCCGCGCAGGCCCTGCAAGTTGCCCTTGAGCACCTGCAGCGACGCATCATCCAGCAAACCGTCATCGCCCAGTCGTAGCTCGGCATCCAGCGTGGTGCTGGCGCCCTTCAGGCTGATCCAGCTCACCCCTTGCAACAGCGCGCGGCGCGGCAACCAGTCTGCCACCGCTGCATCGCCATCCGGCGGCTGGTTGGATGCTTTTTTGCCCGTTTGCCCAGATACCGCAGGCATACCTTGCTTCCTTTTTTGTAGCGAAAGCAAGAGCACGTCAATAGCCTGCTGCGGCAACACCGCATCGCGCAACACCAGCGTGGCGATCTCCAGCCGGCCCTGCAGCAAGGCAAACCAGCCGGGCCGCAATTCAAGGCGCGCCAGCGTCAGGGGCGGCCGGCTCTGCACCTCAATGCCGTTGAGCGCGACGGCCGGCAGGGGCCACAACGCCACCTCGATACCGGCAAGCTGCACGGGCAGGCCGAGCAGCGCCGAAGCCTCCCGCGTCACCCGCTGCTTGAAATCATCGCTGCGCACCCAGCCTTGCAATCCCAGCACCACACCGCCCAGCAGCAGCAGGACGGCCAGCACTGCACCTGTCAACCATTTGAAAGTTCTTGTCATGCCCGTATTGTGGCGAGTCCCTGCAGGAAATACCCGCACGCGCTAGCATGGGCGTGGTTTGTGCGCTCCGTGATGGCGTCCACTCTTTCATTCCAAAGGAAAACCCATGAAGCTCTATTACTCCCCAGGTGCCTGTTCCCTGTCGCCCCACATTACCCTGCACGAATCGGGCCTGGCTTTCAAGCACGTGCTGGCGCCCACCAAAACCCACCAGCTTGAAGACGGCACCGACTACTACACCATCAACCCGCTCGGTTATGTGCCTCTTCTGGAGCTCGACGACGGCACGCGTATTACCGAAGGACCGGCCATCGTGCAATACATCGCCGACCAGGTGCCTGCCAAAAAGCTCGCGCCTGCCAACGGCACGCTGGAACGCTACAAGATGCAGTCCTGGCTGACGTTCATAGGTACAGAGCTTCACAAGGGCTTCAGTCCGCTCTTCGTTCCGACCACTCCCGCCGAGTACAAACCCATGGTTATCGACAAGCTGATGTCCCGTCTGAAATGGGTGGACGCCCAGCTCGGCGGCAAGCAGTACCTGATGGGCGACAACTTCAGCGTGGCCGACCCCTACCTGTTCACCGTCACCAACTGGGCGCCGCGTGTTGGGGTAGATATCACCGGTTTTGCGAACATCAATGCGTTTCGCGAACGGGTGGCGGCTCGGCCTGCGGTGCAGGTGGCTATGAAGCATGAAGGGTTGCTGAAGTAACCGAACTTCTGTCGGTCTTGTCATCCCGGACTTGATACGGGATCCATGTTTGCTGACTATCTTGTCCCACCGTTTGTGGTGTGCCTGCAAGCCGGGTCTCGCCCCGGCGGGCGACTTACTTTTCTTTGCTTCGCCAAAGAAACCTAAGGAAAAGAAAGGCGACCCGATGGTCTGGGTCCCTTCGCTGCGCTACGGGCAACCTGCGGTGCTCGCCAAAAGCGGGGTCTCGCTCGAACTCGCCTTCGGCTCAGACAATCGCGAGCCCTGATCCGCTTTTGCCTGCGCTCCTCGGCCCAGCCCGACGGGTGGGGGAGCGGAGACCGAAAACAAATACCAATTCGGGGAGGCGAGGACGCGCAAAGCGCATCCTCGCCGGAGCCCGATTGCGTGCCCGAATCCGGATCCGCTCCCGATCCTGCTCCCCACCCCTTCTGACTGCGCCGAGGAGCGCAGGGCCAGACGGATCAGGACGGGCGATTGTCTGAGCGCAGCGAGTTCGAGCCTGGCCCCGGCTGGACCGAGCACCGCAGGTTGCCCGTAGCGAAGCGAAGGGACGCAGGCAGCGGGGTCGCCTTTTCTTTGCTTACTTTCTTTTGGCGAAGCAAAAGAAAGTAAGTAGCCGCCGGGCTACCCCCGGCTAGCAGGCAAAAAGTAAACGCCCGAGATCAACCAACAAAACCATCAACTCATCCCCGAATACCACGAATCCAGCAACCCGTGTTGCACAAGCCAATTCAACCAGGCACACACTGGCAACTGTTTTATCTCACGGACACCGCCCCCCCATGCCAACCCTATTCGACCCCACCAAAGCCGGCGACCTCGAACTCGCAAACCGCATCGTCATGGCACCGCTCACGCGCAATCGTTCACCCGGCGCGATTCCGCCCGACATTGCCGCCACCTACTATGCCCAGCGCGCCAGCGCTGGCCTGCTGATCACCGAGGCCACCGCCATCAGCCACCAGGGCCAGGGCTACTCGGACGTGCCCGGCCTGTACGGCACCGAGCAGCTCGACAGCTGGAAAAAGGTAACGCAAGCCGTGCATCAGAAAGGCGGCAAGATCGTGGTGCAGCTCTGGCATGTCGGCCGCGTCTCGCATAACGATCTCCAACCCGAAGGTGGCAAACCGGTGGCACCCTCGGCCATCACCGCCAAAACAAAAACCGTGCTGATCAAGGACGGCGTGCCGGCCTTTGTCGAAACCTCCGAGCCGCGCGCGCTGAAGGCCGAGGAGCTGCCCGGCATCGTGCACGCCTACCAGGCTGCGGCGCGCAATGCGGTGGAAACCGCCGGTTTTGACGGTGTCGAAATCCACGGGGCCAACGGCTACCTGCTCGACCAGTTTCTCAAGGATGGCTCCAACAAACGCACCGACGACTACGGCGGCAGCATTGAAAACCGCGCCCGTCTGTTGCTGGAGGTCGTACGCGCCGTGACCGGCGCCGTCGGCGGCAGCCGCACCGGCATCCGCCTGTCACCGGTCACACCGGCCAATGACGCTTTTGACAGCGATCCCCAGCCACTGTTCGACCATGTGATACGGCAGCTGGCCACCTTGAACCTGGCCTACATCCACATCATTGAAGGCGCCACCGGCGGGCCGCGCGACCTGGCCGAGCGCCCGTTTGACTACGCCGCACTGAAAGCCGTCTACCGCACGGCGGGCGGCAAGGGTGCGTGGATGGTCAACAACGGCTACGACAAGGCGTTGGCGGAAGAGGCCGTCAAGCGCGGCGCCGACCTGGTGGCTTTTGGCCGGCCCTACATTGCCAACCCCGATCTGGTGGAACGTCTGCGCGCCAATGCAGCGCTCAACACACCGGACAAAACCACCTTTTATGGCGGCCGTGAAAAGGGCTACACAGACTATCCGGCGCTCGCCTGAATAGAAACGGATTGCCGCATATTTGCCATCAAAACAATAGCTGCTTGCACCCGTAATGCAAGGGCGAACACCGGTTTTTACTTGAAGTTCGTGCTCAGGCCTGCCCCACACCAATGGGAGCGGGCGCGGTCAACACGATGCGCGTGAACAGCCGGTCGTAACACGGGTCGCGCACACCGCCGGCCAAGGGGTCGCGTTCATGCTGGAAGGCCGCGTCGAGCTGGGCCCAGTCATCGGGCGTCAGTGCTTTCTGTGCCGCCGGCAGCAGTTGCGTTTCTTCGATGCGCATGTGGTCCAGGTAAAAGGCCACATAAGCCTGGGCCGCATCGGCAAAAGCCGCGTGCCGCGACTCACCGACCAACTCCCAGGCCAGCAGCAGGTGCTGCAGTTCGCGCACCTTGCCTTCGCCTGTCATGTGGTCGGCCTCCAG
Source organism: Polaromonas sp. A23 (assembly GCF_002001015.1). Classification (GTDB taxonomy): domain Bacteria; phylum Pseudomonadota; class Gammaproteobacteria; order Burkholderiales; family Burkholderiaceae_C; genus Polaromonas. Next base: position 34,769 of record NZ_MUNO01000020.1, read on the forward strand.
CCGACGGATCACCGGCATGAGTTCGGGCGCGGCCCGCGCAAGCCGGGGAAACAGCAGGTCCGACTCTTTCGGGTGGTGTAGCCGCTCGGGAAACTCGTCGATGTAAAACAGCATTGCGCGCAGCACGTCAAAAAACCGTTCAGGCGTATCGCCCGGCCCGCGCTCCATCATCATCGACAGCGAACGCAACACGGCCGCCACGGCAGCGTGTTCGTCTCGGATGATTTGAAGGGTCGAATGTGGCATGGTTGCAGCTTCACACAGTCACCGGGGCTGCGTGTTGATCCAGGTCAAGGCCTGCGCTGGCCCCGCAGCTGCCAGCGCTTGAGCAGCAGCGCATTGGAGATCACGCTCACGCTGGACAGCGCCATGGCTGCCCCGGCCACTACCGGGCTCAGAAAACCCAGCGCCGCCAGCGGGATGCCGGCCACGTTGTAGGCAAAGGCCCAGAACAGGTTCTGCCGGATCTTCATCACCGTGCGGTGCGAGATGTCGAGGGCACCGGCGACCAGCGCCACATCGCCGCGCATCAGCGTGATGCCGGCCGCGTGCATGGCCACGTCAGTGCCCGTACCCATGGCCATGCCGACATCGGCCGCTGCCAGCGCCGGCGCATCGTTGACACCGTCGCCCACCATAACCACGACATGGCCGCCCATCTTCAGCGCCGCCACCTTCGCGGCTTTATCGCCAGGCAGCACCTCGGCCATCACCTCATCGGCACCCAAGCCCAGCCGCGCGCCCATGGCCAGCGCCGCACCCTGGTTGTCACCAGAAATCATCACGATGCGGATGCCGCGCGCACGTAGCGCCGCCAGCGCCTGTTTCGCTTCGGGCTTGGGTTCGTCGGCAAAGGCCATCAGCGCCCGGGGACTCAGGCCTTGCGCCGTGCGCTCCACCAGCACGGCCAGCGTCGCGCCTTCGCCCTGCAGCCGCTGCGCCTGCGGCGCCAGCGCGCCGAGGTCCACACCGAGCTCGTCCATCCAGCGCAGGCTGCCGATCAGGTAGCTGCGCACACCGACCTCACCCTCGCTGCCACGGCCCGGCACAGCGCGCAGGCCATCGGGCTGCGCCACCGTCATGCCGCGCTCCTGCGCCGCCGCAACCACGGCACGCGCCAGCGGGTGTTCGCTGCCGCTTTGCAGGCTGGCGGCGACGGCCAGCTGTGCCGCTTCGTCTGCGTCCGGAGACACGACAAATGCCACGAGCCGCGGCCGGCCGACCGTCAACGTGCCGGTCTTGTCAAACGCCACCGTATCGACCTTGTGCGCGAGTTCCAGTGCCTGCGCGTCCTTGATCAAAATGCCGTTCTTCGCCGCGACCCCGGTGCCCGCCATGATGGCCGCCGGCGTGGCCAGCCCCAGCGCACAGGGGCAGGCAATCACCAGCACGGCCACCGCGTGAATCAGCGCCGTCTCCATCCCGGCACCGGCCCACAGCCAGCCCAGCAAGGTGAGCAGACCGATGGCCAGCACCACCGGCACAAACACCGCCGACACCTGGTCCACCAGCCGCTGGATGGGCGCCTTGGCCGCCTGCGCGTCTTCCACCAGACGGATGATGTGGGCCAGTACGCTCTCGCTGCCCACCGCACTCACCTGCAGCACCACGCGGCCGTCGCCGTTGATGCTGCCGCCGGTGAGTTTGTCGCCAGGCTGCTTGGTCACGGGCAGCGGCTCGCCGGTGAGCATCGATTCGTCCACCTGGGTCTGGCCCTCCTGCAACAGGCCGTCCATCGGAATGCGCTCACCGGGCCGCACCACCAGGCGGTCGCCCAACAGCACCTCGGCCACCGGCAGGTCGGCTTCCTCGCCCGTGCCCTGTAACACATGCGCGATATCAGGCCGCAGGGCATGCAGCGCGCGTATGGCCGCGGTGGTCTGGCGTTTGGCGCGCGCCTCCAGCCACTTGCCCAGCAGCACCAGCGTCACCACCACGGCCGAAGCCTCGAAATAAAGATGCACCATCGTGTCGGCCTCAGCGCTGAGCCACAGCCACATAGACAGGCCCCACCCGGCACTGGTGCCAATGGCCACCAGCAGATCCATATTGCCGGTCAGGGCCTTCAGCGCATGCCAGCCGGCCCGGTAAAAACGCGCCCCCAGGATGAACTGCACGGGCGTTGCCAGCAGGAATTGTTGCCACGCCGGCAGCATCCAGTGTTTGCCCAGCAAGTCACCCAGCATGGGCACGACCAGCGGTGCCGACAGCAGCAGTCCGATCGCGACGGGCGCAAAGCCGGCCCAGGGCGACAGGTCTTCCGGCAAGGCCTCTTCGGGCGCACGCGGTTCATAACCCGCACTGCGCACCGCGCGGCGAATCTGGGCGTCGATCTGCACCGAAGGCGCATACACCACACGCGCCGATTCGGTGGCGAGGTTCACGGTGGCATCCTGCACACCTGGAATTTTCCGGATGGCTTTCTCGACACGCGACACACACGACGCGCAGGTCATGCCACTGATGCCAAGGTCCAGGGTAGAGGGAGATAGGGTGGTGTTCATATAACGGATGTTCAACCTTGCCATCATGGCAAGGTCAAGCCTTGACGCAGATCAACCCCACGCGTTTCAGGGGTTTGATCCGGTGGCAGTTGACCTTACCATCATGGCAAGGTTCAAGCTTCAGACCGTCTCCATTTGAAACCGAAAGGATCTCCTCATGAACCAGACCTTCAACGTGCAGGGCATGACCTGCGGCCACTGTGAACGCGCCGTGACCCAGGCCGTCAGAACCCTCGACCCCCAGGCCGAAGTAAAGATAGACCGCGCGACAGGCAAAGTGGAGGTTCAGTCGGACAAGCCCCGCGACGCCCTCATTGCTGCCATCACCGAAGAAGGCTACGCCACCGCATGAGCGGGCCCATGAACATCGGCGAGGCGGCGCGCCAGTCCGGTGTGTCGGCCAAAATGGTGCGGCACTACGAGTCGCTGGGCCTGCTGCCGCAGGTGCACCGCAGTGACAGCGGCTATCGCCAGTACACAGAAGCCGAGGTCCACACACTGCGCTTCATCAAACGCGCGCGTGATCTCGGCTTTTCGATGGCCGAGATCGCCGAGCTGGTCAGTCTGTGGCAAAACCGCCGCCGCGCAAGCGCGAGCGTGCGGCGCATCGCGCAGAAGCACGCCGACGACCTGGCCCAACGCATTGCCGCCATGCAGTCGATGCAACAGACGCTGGCCCACCTGGTGCACTGCTGCCAGGGCAACGACCGGCCGGAGTGTCCCATCCTCGATGATCTGGCGGGTGGCAAGCACGCAAGTTAAGTGCTTTTTTGCGTCACGCTGCGGCAGTGGTTTGTTCCTGACAGCAGGCGCAACTCCCCACTCC
>NZ_MUNO01000021.1 GCF_002001015.1 Polaromonas sp. A23
AGGCGATAACGTGTCGATCACCGTCAAGCTGATCAACCCGATCGCCATGGAAGAAGGTCTGCGTTTCGCCATCCGCGAAGGCGGCAAGACCGTCGGCGCCGGTGTTGTGGCCAAGATCATTGCGTAATTCCGCAATACCTTAAGGAATTACCATGGCCACCAAGCAAAAAATCCGCATTCGCCTCAAAGCGTTTGACTACAAGCTGATCGACCAGTCGGCAGCTGAAATCGTTGATACCGCCAAGCGCACCGGCGCGATTGTCAAGGGCCCCGTGCCCCTGCCGACCCGCATGAAGCGTTTTGACATCCTGCGTTCGCCCCACGTCAACAAGACGAGCCGCGACCAGCTGGAAATCCGTACGCACCAGCGCCTGATGGACATCGTTGACCCGACGGACAAAACCGTTGACGCGTTGATGAAGCTCGACTTGCCCGCCGGTGTGGACGTCGAAATCAAGCTGCAGTAAGAAGAAATCGGGGTTTTGGCGAAAGCCCAAGCCTCAAAAAAACCAGGATTTAACGCGGATTTGCCAATGCGGCAAGTCCGCGCTATACTCTTGGGCTATCCTGAACATGCATTGCATGGGTTGGATAGTTTTATTAACAGTCTTTCACATCAAAACGTCTGCGGCCAATTGAAGTCGCAGCGGTGGAAGTTACGGAGAAAAAAGCATGAGTCTGAGCAACTCCCTCGGGTTGCTGGGCCGCAAGGTGGGCATGATGCGTCTGTTCACTGATGATGGGGATACCGTTCCTGTCACAGTGGTAGATGTGTCTAACAACCGCGTGACCCAGGTGAAAACCCAAGCAAACGACGGCTACGATGCCCTTCAAGTGGCATTTGGTGCGCGCAAAGCGTCGCGCATCACCAAGCCGGCTGCTGGCCACCTTGCGAAAGCAGGCGTTGAAGCCGGTGAAATCCTGAAAGAATTCCGCGTGACGGCTGACGTCGCAGGCAAATATGCCGCTGGTGCAGTTGTGCCCGCCGCTGAAGTGTTTGCGGTTGGCCAAAAGGTGGACGTGCAGGGTACTTCCATTGGTAAAGGCTTTGCCGGCACCATCAAGCGTCACAAGATGAGCTCGCAGCGCGCGTCGCACGGTAACAGCCGTTCGCACAACGTTCCCGGCTCAATCGGTATGGCGCAGGATCCCGGTCGCGTGTTTCCAGGTAAACGCATGACGGGTCACCTCGGTGATGTCACCAAGACCACGCAAAACCTCGACATCGTGCGCATTGACGAAGCCCGTCAACTGCTGATGATCCGCGGTGCTGTGCCTGGTTCCAAAGGCGGTTTTGTCACGGTTCGTGCCGCGATCAAAGCCAAACCAGTAGCAGCTGCCAAAGGAGCGAACTGATGCAGGTCGAACTCCTGAATGACCAGGGTCTGGCTTCGTCCAAAGTGGACGTGCCCGATACCGTGTTTGGTCGCGAATACAACGAAAGCCTGATTCACCAGGTGGTCGTGGCCTTCCAGGCCAATGCCCGCCAGGGAACCCGTGCCCAGAAAGACCGTGAGCAAGTCAAGCACTCAACCAAGAAGCCTTTTAAACAAAAGGGCACTGGCCGCGCTCGCGCTGGTATGACTTCTTCCCCGCTGTGGCGCGGAGGCGGTCGTATTTTCCCGAACATGCCTGACGAAAACTTCACGCAGAAAATCAACAAGAAGATGTACCGCGCCGGTATGGCCTCCATCTTCTCCCAGCTGGCCCGTGAAGGCCGCCTGGCTGTGGTTGATTCTTTGACCGTGGACTCGCCCAAGACGAAAGTCCTGGCCGACAAGTTCAAGGCCATGAACCTCAAATCGGTGCTGGTCATCGCTGACGAGGTTGATGAAAACCTGTACCTGGCTTCACGCAATCTGGTGAACATTCTTGTGGTTGAACCCCGTTATGCGGACCCGCTGTCGCTGGTTCACTACAAAAAGGTTCTGGTCACCAAAGCCGCCATGGACAAACTCAAGGAGATGTTTGCATGAGCGCCGTGAACACCAAACCAAAATTTGACGAAGGCCGCCTGATGCAGGTGCTGGTCGCTCCCATCGTGTCTGAAAAGGCAACCATGGTCGCGGACAAATCCAACGCCGTGCTGTTCAAGGTCCTGCAAGACGCTACCAAACCTGAAATCAAGGCCGCTGTGGAATTGATGTTCAAGGTAGACGTCAAGGCCGTTTCTGTACTCAACCAAAAAGGCAAAACCAAGCGTTTTGGCAAATCCACTGGCCGTCGGGACAACATCCGTAAAGCCTATGTGACGCTGAAGCCTGGCCAAGAGCTGAACATCGGTGGGGAGGCTGCGTAATCATGGCTGTCATTAAAATGAAACCCACCTCTCCCGGCATGCGCGGGATGGTGAAGATCTCCCGGGATCACCTGCACAAGGGTGAGCCTTACGCGCCGCTGCTGGAGCCACAATTCCAGAAGGCTGGCCGTAACAACAACGGGCACATCACGACACGCCACAAAGGCGGCGGTCACAAGCACCACTACCGCGTGGTTGACTTCAAGCGCAACAAGGACGCCATTCCGGCCAAGGTCGAACGTATCGAGTACGACCCCAACCGCACGGCCCACATTGCGCTGATCTGCTACGCCGACGGCGAGCGTGCTTACATCATCGCCCCCCGCGGCCTTGAAGTTGGCGCCACGCTGGTCAGCGGTGCTGAAGCCCCGATCCGCGTTGGCAACACCCTGCCGATCCGCAACATTCCGGTGGGCTCGACGATTCACTGCATCGAGATGCAAATCGGCAAGGGCGCGCAGATTGCACGCTCGGCCGGCACATCGGCGACGCTGCTGGCTCGCGAAGGCATTTACGCCCAGGTGCGCATGCGCTCCGGTGAAGTGCGCAAGATCCACGTTGAATGCCGCGCCACGATTGGCGAGGTTGCCAACGAAGAGCACAGCCTGCGCCGTCTCGGCAAGGCCGGTGTGAAGCGCTGGATGGGTATCCGCCCAACCGTTCGCGGTGTCGTCATGAACCCGGTGGATCACCCACACGGTGGTGGCGAAGGCAAGACCGGCGAAGGCCGTCATCCTGTCGATCCATGGGGTAACCTGACCAAAGGCTACCGCACCCGCAACAACAAGCGCACGCAAGTGATGATTGTTTCGCGTCGCAAGAAGTAAGGCCAGGAAATGACACGTTCACTCAAAAAAGGTCCCTTTGTCGACCAGCACCTGGTAGCCAAGGCTGATAAAGCCGTTACCAACAAAGACAAAAAGCCGATCAAGACCTGGTCGCGCCGCTCCATGATCCTGCCCGAGTTCATCGGTCTGACCATCGCCGTGCACAACGGCAAGCAGCACGTCCCCGTCTACATCACCGATCAAATGGTTGGCCACAAGCTGGGCGAGTTCGCACTCACCCGGACTTTCAAAGGTCATCCGGCTGACAAAAAAGTTGTGAGAAAGTAAGGAAAGACCATGGAAACACGTGCAACCCTCCGGGGCGTTCGTCTGTCGGTCGACAAAGGCCGTCTGGTCGCTGACCTGATCCGCGGTAAAAAAGTGGATCAAGCGCTCAACATCCTGAACTTCACGCAGAAAAAAGCTGCGGGGATCATCAAGAAGGTGGTCGAGTCGGCTATTGCCAACGCAGAACACAACGATGGCGCCGACATCGACGAACTGAAGGTGAAAACCATCTACGTCGAGCAAGGCACCACGCTCAAGCGTTTTTCGGCGCGCGCCAAGGGCCGCGGCAACCGTATCAGCAAGCCCACGTGCCATGTGTACGTTGTGGTTGGCAATTAAGAAGGCAGACAGGATATGGGACAAAAAATCAACCCAACCGGGTTCCGCCTCGCCATCAGCCGTAACTGGTCCAGCCGCTGGTACGCGAGCAACAAAGACTTCGCCGGCATGCTGGCGGAAGACATCAAGGTTCGCGAGTACCTGAAAGCCAAGCTGAAGAACGCCGCAGTGTCGCGCGTTCTGATCGAGCGCCCCGCCAAGAATGCCCGCATCACAATTTACTCGGCACGTCCGGGCGTTGTGATCGGCAAAAAAGGCGAGGACATCGAGAACCTCAAGAAAGAACTGAGCCGCCAGCTGGGCGTGCCGGTCGCCGTGAACATCGAAGAAGTTCGCAAGCCTGAAATTGATGCCAAGCTCATCGCTGACAGCATCACCCAGCAGCTTGAAAAACGTATCATGTTCCGCCGTGCGATGAAGCGCGCCATGCAAAACGCCATGCGTCTGGGTGCCCTGGGCATCAAGATCATGTCGTCCGGCCGCCTCAACGGCATTGAAATCGCTCGTTGCGAGTGGTACCGCGAAGGTCGCGTGCCCCTTCACACTCTGCGCGCCGACATCGACTACGGCACCTCTGAAGCCAAGACCACCTATGGTGTGATCGGCGTCAAGGTCTGGGTCTACAAGGGCGACACCCTGGGCCGTGGCGATTCGCCTGGCGCCCGCCTGGATGCCGCTCCGTCGGACGAAGAACGCAAGCCACGCGGCCCCCGCCGTGATGCACGTCCTGGTGACCGCACCGACCGTCCTGCTCCTCGTGGTGCCGCCCGCCCTGCGCGTGGCGCTGTGGGTGGCGTGAACACGGCCCCTGCGGATGGCAGCGACAAACCGGCTGAAGCTACCCCTGGTAGCGATGCCCCGAAAACCACCGTTAAGCGCGTCCGCAAAGCCGCGCCAGCTGCAGCAGCTGACGGTGCCAAGACCGAGTAATCGGTCTAACTACGGAGAATACAAATGCTGCAACCCGCTCGCAGAAAATACCGCAAAGAGCAAAAAGGCCGCAACACCGGCATCGCCACACGAGGCAACTCAGTGGCGTTCGGTGACTTCGGTCTGAAGTGTACCGACCGCGGTCGTCTCACTGCTCGTCAAATTGAAGCCGCACGCCGTGCGATTTCCCGTCACGTCAAACGTGGCGGCCGTATCTGGATCCGTGTCTTCCCGGACAAGCCGATTTCCCAAAAGCCTGCTGAAGTGCGTATGGGTAACGGTAAGGGTAACCCAGAGTACTACGTGGCTGAAATCCAGCCCGGCAAGATCGTCTTTGAAATCGTTGGCGTGCCTGAAGAACTGGCCCGCGAAGCGTTCCGCCTGGCTTCTGCCAAGCTGCCGCTGCGCACCACGTTTGTCAGCCGCATGATTGGCCAGTAAGGGGAAATGACCATGACCAAATCTACTGAATTGCGCCAAAAAGACGTTGCCAGCCTGCAAAACGAAGTCAAAGAGCTGCAAAAAGCCCACTTTGGCCTGCGCATGCAAAAAGCCACGCAACAACTCACCAACACCGCCACGCTGCGTTCTGCGCGCCGTGACATCGCTCGTGCCAAAACCATTCTGGCCGAGACCATCGTCAAGCAAGGAGCGAAATAATGACGGAAGCTAAAAAATCCCTCAAGCGCACCCTGGTTGGCCGTGTGGTCAGCGACAAGCGCGCGAAAACAGTGACCGTGCTGGTCGAGCGTCGTGTCAAGCACGAGCTCTACGGCAAGATCGTGTCCCTGTCGAGCAAGTACCACGCCCATGACGAAAAGGGTGAGTACAAGACCGGCGACCTGATCGAGATCACCGAGAGCCGCCCGATTTCCAAGACCAAGAACTGGGTTGTGACCAAGTTGCTGGAAAAGGCTGCGATCGTCTAAGTCTTGCAGGTCCAGACCTCAAGTCAAAAAACGGCTCACGATGTGGGCCGTTTTTGTTTCCGGCTTCTGCCGCCCTTTGTCAGTCACCGCGATGTCCTTCGGGGCTTTGTCCGGCTGGCGCACGATTTTTCCGGAATCGTTGAAAATGGCGCCTGACCTTTTCAAACCCCATCTTCAAACTCACCCCCAGGAGACACCATGATCAAAGTAGGCGACACCCTTCCCCCGGCAACGCTGATGGAATTTTCAGAAGTTGAGGGCAACGGCTGCAGCATCGGCCCCAACCCTGTCGATGTCACCAAGGCTTCGACCGGCAAAACCATTGCGTTGTTCGGATTGCCGGGCGCTTACACGCCGACCTGTTCCGCCAAACATGTGCCTGGCTATGTCGAGAAGTTTGATGAACTCAAGTCGGCCGGGGTTGACGAAATCTGGTGCGTCAGTGTCAACGACGCGTTTGTCATGGGCGCCTGGGCGCGTGACCAGAAAACCGGTACCAAGGTTCGTATGCTGGCTGATGGCAGTGCCGACTTTGCCAAGGCCACCGGTTTGACGCTGGACCTGACCGCGCGCGGCATGGGTGTGCGCAGCAACCGTTACTCGATGCTGGTCAAGGACGGCAAGGTCGCGTCCTTGAACGTCGAAGGCCCTGGAAAATTCGAGGTCAGCGACGCCGCCACATTGCTGGCCCAAGCCAAGGCGTAAGCGCTCACTCGGGTTCCATCTAAAAAGCCGCTGTCTCGCAAGACGGCGGTTTTTTTTCGCGCAGAGCCCATTCCTGTCCAAGGGGGCGTGCATCCATCGTTTGCAAAGGTGCTATCAAAAAAATAGCTGCTTACGCCCGAATCATAAGGGCTAGGCGCCACTTTTATTCAAGATCTACCTTCAGGTAGTGAGCGCCAGCTATCGGGTTATGGTAGTAAGGCGGTATATTTTTGAAGCCCAGGTCTTCGTACAAGGCGCGCGCGGCCTCCATGTCGTTGAGGGTGTCGAGCAGCAAACTGCGATAGCCGGCAACCCGCGCAGCATCGAGCACTGCTTCGGCCAGCTGCCGCCCCAGGCCCAGGCGCCGAAATCCGTTGCGCACATAAAGGCGTTTCATTTCACAGGCGTTCGGGTAGTCCACCGTATCCAGTGGACGCATGGCGCAGCATCCCGCTATTTCGCCGTCCACCAGGGCAAGAAGCAGGCAGCCCTGCGGCGGGGCATAGTCGCCAGGCAAGCTGTCCAGCTCGGCATCAAAATTTTGAAAACACAGGTCAACACCAAGCTGTTCGGCGTACTCGCGAAAGACCAGTCGGGTAGCCGCCAGCTGTGCCGGGGTGCTCGGCGTGATGAACTCGATCGTGGGAATGGTGACAGACATGGCAGAAATCCGAACCCAGTGTATCGGCATTTATTTCCCGACCTGGCCGGGGCGTGCCTGCTTGGTGTTACAGCCTGTTCAGAAGGCTGGCGCTGCCAGGCTGCTCAACCAGTAAACTGCGGCCGCACAGGCCCCCAGCACTATCAGTGCAGACAGGCGGGAGACCGTGTCGTCCCGCGAAGCGGGCATGGCGGTAACCAGATGCTTGTCGCCGTGCAGCATGGCGTGCACCAGATTGTGTTTGCGCCAGAGATAGAAAACGATGGCCAGGATGTGCAGCACGACAAGGCCCAGGAGAACCCACTTGCCGATGTTCTTGTGGTAGTTGGTCGCCAGGCTGACCGCGCTGTTCGAGACAAAACGCGTGAGCGGCCCGCTGAAGGCAATTTCATCGTCGCTGAACAGGCCGGTTCCGGCCTGGGCCAGCAGAAAACCCAGCATGGCAAATACCGAGCCTGCGCCTATGGGGCTGTGGCCCACGCCGTGCTCCGGTTTACCTCGGCCCTTGAGGTAGTTGATGACACTCTGCGGCGAATAAATGAATGCACCAAAACGGGACCACCGCCCACCTACCAAACCCCATACCACCCGAAACAGCAGAAGGGTCAACACCGAGTAGCCGAAGCGAAAGTGCCAGACCATGGCATTGCCGCCCACCGTACCGGTGATCGCCAGCCCGATGACGCCTGCGACCAGGGCCCAGTGGAAGATCCGTGTGGGCAAATCCCAGACGCGAACCTTGTGGATGGGTGAATTCATGTGGACTCCCTCTTTTTGTGCGATTTGATGGTCATGCGGCCATGGTATGTTTCGTGCGATTGCATCAATGCCCGGCAGACCTTTCACTTGGTGCTTACCCTAGTGCATAAGTTCCAGAGGAACTTTGTTTCAAGGGCGGAGCTCATTGGAAGGCAGTCTATCGGGAAGTACTGCCAATCGTCAGAACAATCAGCAAGTAAAACCACGAGGAAAAAAATGAAAATTTTCGCCTGCATAGCCACCGCAGCTGCCCTGCTCGCCTTGTCCGCGCCAGCTTCCGCCCAGTTTGCCAAACCCGAAGACGCGATCAAGTACCGCCAAAGTGCGCTGTTCGTGATGGGTCAACATTTCGGACGTATCGGCGCCATGCAGGCAGGCCGCGTTCCTTTCGACGCCAAGGTGGCAGCCGACAACGCCGAGATCGTCGCTGAAATGGCCAAACTTCCCTGGGCTGGTTTTGGTCCCAACACTGACAAAGGCACTACCAAGGCCAAGCCTGAAATCTGGACCGAGCAGGCCAAGTTCAAGGAAGGCAACGAAAAGCTGATGGCTGAAACCGCCAAGCTCGCGGCCGCCGCCAAAACCGGGAACCTTGACAGCCTGAAAACCGCTTTTGCCGCAACCGCCGGCACTTGCAAGGCTTGTCACGACGCATACAGGAATCAGTAGCCCCCTGTTGAAGCTCACTTCGTGTAGCTTCCTTTCCCCCTCAGGCGTAATAGGTTCACCCCTATCCAAGCTCACTTCGTGTAGCTTGTTTCCCCCTCGAGGGGGCGGCGCCTGCGGTCTGGCAAAGCCAGTCCCGCGGCCCCTGCTTAAAGGGGGAAACAAAAAAGCCGGTTCTTTTGAACCGGCTTTTTCTTTGGGCGAAACGCTTCAGGTTTCGGCCAACAGCTTTTCAATCAGCAGGTGCAGCGCTGCAAAATCAGGCTCACCCACATACTGTTTGACGATCTCGCCGCGCTTGTTGACCACATAGGTGGTCGGTGTGAGTTGAACATCGCCCCAGGCCTTGGCGACGGTGCCGGTGTTGTCGATGGCAACCTTGAAAGGCAGCTTGCGTGTTTCAGCGTAATTGACGACATAGCTCGGCGGGTCGTAGCTCATGGCCACGGCCAGTGTGTCGTAACCCTGGCCCTGGTACTTGTTGTAGGTCGAAATGATCTTGGGCATCTCGGCCACGCAGGTGACGCAGCTTGTCGCCCAGAAGTTGACCAGTGTCACCTTGCCTTTGAGGTCGCTTGTCGTCTTCTTGCTGCCATCAAGCAGCACAAAGGTCGACTCGGGGGCCATCTGCGCGCCGCCGCAACCCGCCAAGCCGGCAAGTGTGCCCAGCGCCAGCGCTGAAACCAGGGCGATGCGGCATACTGCGCTTGAAACTGAACTCATCCTGAAGGCTTTCATCATGCAACGTCGAAATTTTAACCAGGCCGGCATCAGTGCGTTGGGTTTGCTGATCATGGCCACATACCAGCAGGCCCAAGCGCTTTCGCTCGGCGACCTGACCAATGCCGAGGCCGGCAGCGGCCTGAAAACCGCCCTCGAAAAAGGCGCTTTGGCCGCCGTGGCCCTGCTCGGCAAGACAGATGGATTCCTTGGCAACCCAAAAGTTCGCATTCCTTTGCCCGGATACTTCGAAGATGCGTCGAAATTGCTGAGAAACTTCGGTCAGGGCAAACGCATCGACGAGCTTGTGACCTCCATCAACCGCGCCGCCGAAGCCGCCGTGCCCATGGGCAAAGACCTGCTGGTCAGCGCCGTGCGGTCCATGAATGTGAACGACGCCAAAAATATACTGCAGGGTGGCGAAACCTCGGTGACCAACTTCTTCGCCGAAAAAACCCGGTCGCCGCTCGGCGTGAAATTCCTGCCCGTAGTCACCAAGGCCACGGCCAAGGTTGGCCTGGCCAACAAATACAACGAAGTCGCGGGCAAGGCCGCCGGGTTTGGCCTGGTTAAGAAGGAAGATGCCAACATCCAGCAATACGTCACCGGCAAGACGCTGGACGGGCTTTATCTCATCATCGGCGAAGAAGAAAAGAAAATTCGGCAAGACCCCGTGGGAACGGGGAGCGCGATTTTGAAGAAAGTGTTTGGGGCGATGAAGTAGGGAGCTTTCGGCGGAAGGCAAATTCCGGCAGGGCCCCAATGAATCGATAGATCGCTGCATATTTGGTAGCAAACTATTCCCGTCACATAAGGAGAAAATGCCATTTTCTCCACTGATTTCCTGCCGGACGTGATTTTGGAGAGCCCCCGGCCCGCTCCGCCGGGGCTCTGTGGCATCCATGTTCGCGCCACGCAGGGCATGGATCAGCCCGAAATTTTCATCCGTTCGGCAGTCACCGGGTGAGACCTTCGATAACCGGGGAGTATCCGGAAACACCGTCGACATGCGCCTTTCGGTTTGTGGTGCGATACGGACAGGCACTTGATCCGGACTTCGCATTTATCTTCAGTGCCTGTGATTTTTTTACACGAAAGTGGTAAATATGACCAAGCGGGAAATGCCCTAACAGACTGGTCAACAAATGTGATCTGATGAGCTTGAAACTCGCGAGGTCAAGGAGCAGCGCCATGCAAGCAAGAGCATCAAACCTATTTGGCCTGGGTGTTCGCACGCGAATCCATCAGCAGAAAGGGCAATCGTGAATCCGAACTGCCTACTGAGATTCGGATTGGCTGCGGTGGTGGCCTTGGCCTCCCATGCGGCCATGGCCGCCCCTCTGCTCGATGAGCCCATCCAACCCGTTCCGCTGACCCTGAAGCAAGACCCGGCCCGGGCCGAAATAGGGCGCCGGCTGTTCAGCGATACGCGTTTGTCCGGCAATGGCCGCGTGTCGTGCGCCAGCTGTCACAACCTCACCAGCGGCGGTGGTGACGGGCGCGATCGTTCGGTGGGGCTCCATGGCGGGCTCACCGGTGTCAACGCGCCCACCGTGTTCAACGCCGCGCTCAATTTCAAGCAATTCTGGAACGGCCGAGCCGATTCGCTGGAAGGGCAGGTCGACCATGTCATGCAGAACCCGATTGAGATGGGTTCCACCTGGGAAGATGTCGTTAAAAAGGTGTCGCAGGACGCAAAGTACAAGAGCGAATTTTCCGCTGCCTACAAAGATGGCGTCACCAAGGCGAACATCCAGAATGCCCTCGCCACTTTTGAGCGGACTTTGATCACGCCTAATTCCCGCTTCGACAAATATTTGCGGGGTGACCCCAATGCCATTACCGCAGCGGAAAAAACCGGCTATGCGAAGTTCAAGCAGTACGGGTGCGTCGCCTGCCACCAGGGCGTGAACGTAGGCGGCAACATGTTCCAGAAGTTCGGTGTCATGGGCGACTATTTCGCAAAGCGCGGCAATCCGACGGAGGCCGATCTTGGCCGGTACCTTGTCACCAAGGTGGAAAGCGACAAACATGTCTTCAAAGTGCCAAGCTTGCGCAACATCGTGCTTACCGCTCCCTACTTCCATGATGCTTCGGCCAAGACGCTGGAAGAAGCCGTCGACATCATGTTCCGGTATCAACTGGGCCGCGTTGCTTCCAAAGAGGACAAGGAGTCCATCATCAAATTCCTCAACACGCTGACTGGTCAACTGGACGTCAAACCGTGAAAGCGTCCCATCGACTTCCCTGGTTGACGATGACACTTGCGACCATCGCGTTGCTGTCCGCGCTGGCTTTTCTCTATGCCAAAACGCAGCGTTTGGGGGAGTCGGGTTATTTCGAGAACGTCGCCCTGCTGCGCCATGTCAAGCAGCTGGACGCCCAGTGGGAGCTGGACGTGCTGAAGTCCAGGATCGGCATCAACAGGCACTACGACGCTTTGGCCGATATCCAGGGCGAGGTAAGCCGGCTGCTGGAAGAACTTGAAGCAAACCTGGAGGCTCAGGAACACGCCGGAGCCGCCGGATTGGCGGAAAGCCGCACGGCGCTGCAGCGTGCCATTCAGGAAAAGGGCGTCCTGATTGAGCAATTCAAATCGAACAATTCGGTGCTGCGCAACTCGCTGGTCTTTCTACCAACAGCGGCAGAAGATGTGCAGCGGTCGCTCGGGTCAGGCTCTGCCGGCGTGAAGCCGGCATCCAGGCAAGCCGCGGTCAGCGTGAACAGTCTGCTGCTCGCGAGCATGCTGTACAGCCAGAGCCCCTCCGGCGACAGGAACGCTGAAATTCAGGGTGAACTGAGCCGGCTTGAGGCCGGCATGAATCTTGTTCCCGCGGATGTCCGGGACCGTTTGACTATTTTCAACGCGCATGTCCGCACCATCCTGCGCGAGCAGAAGGTTGTCAATGAACTTGTCGTCAGCATTGCAGCGGTACCGACAGCAACCCTGATCGAAGCGATCGACCATGCGTTGACGGTTGAACACCAGCGCGCAGGCGCGCAGGGCGAGCAGTATCGCCAGTACCTGTTGATCTTCTCGGTGGTGCTGGTGGCGCTGCTCCTGTATGCAGCGGTTCGTCTGATTCGCAGCCACTCCGTCATCACGCGTGTCAACCAGGAGCTCCACAGCTCGAATGAAAATCTGGAACAGCGCGTACAGGAGCGCACCAAGGCGCTGAACGCCAGCGAGTCACAGTTGCACCAGATTACCGACGCCGTTCCGGCCCTGATTGCCTACATTGACGCTGACCAGCGCTTTCAGTTTCACAACCTGGCTTATGAAGAACGCTTTGGATTGAAGCGCGATGAAATTCGCGGGAAGACCATGCGCGAGATGATGGGTGATGAACTCTACGAGAAAGAGCGCAGCAAGATTGAAGAAGCCCTGGCCGGCTACGCGGTGCAGTACGACCGCGTGCAGCAAACCGCGGACGGCCAGTTGCGCGACTACTTCATGCAGTACTTTCCGCGTTACGGTGAAGACGAGAATGAAGGCATGGTGGAAGGCTTTTTCTCACTGGGCACCGATGTGACCGAACTCAAACGCGTTGACCGCATGAAGAGCGAGTTCGTCTCCACCGTCAGCCACGAGCTGCGCACGCCGCTCACCTCCATCCGCGGCTCGCTGGGCCTGATTGTCGGTGGCGTTGCCGGGGAGCTACCGGCCATGGCCAAGAACCTGGTTGGCATTGCCACCAACAACTGCGAACGGCTGATCAGGCTCATCAACGACATTCTTGACAGCGAGAAAATCGAGTCCGGCAAGATGCGTTTTGAGCTGCAGCAGGTCGAACTGCAAGCCCTGCTGGCGCAGGCACTGACAGCCAATGAAGGCTTTGCCGGCCAGCACAACGTCAAGCTGGCGCTTGATGCCCCGGCAGAAGTGGTAAGAGTCAGCGTCGACAGCGACCGGCTCATTCAGGTTGTCACCAACCTGCTGTCCAATGCCGTGAAGTTTTCACCGCCCCAGTCGTACGTGCACATCCGGTTGCTGTGCAGCGAAGGGCGCGTGCGGGTGGAGGTTGCCGACAGCGGCCCGGGCATTCCCGAAGAATTTCGCAAACGCATCTTCCAGAAATTTTCGCAAGCCGACACCTCCGACACCCGGCAAAAAGGCGGCACTGGCCTGGGGCTGAACATCTCCCGAGCCATCGTGGAGCGCATGGGAGGCAGCATGGGGTTCACCACCGAGACCGGCGTGGGCACCGTGTTCTTCTTTGAGCTGCCCGAAGTTGTTCCTTTGCCGGTTCACGACAGGGTGGGGGCTGGCGCGTCGGCAAGACCGCTGATTCTGGTTTGCGAAGACGACCCCGATATCGCCCGCCTGATCAACCTGATGCTGGACAAAGGCGGCTTCGCTTCCGACATGGTGCACAGCGCCGAAGAGGCGCTGGAGCAGGTGCTGTGCCGGCCCTATGCCGCCATGACGGTCGATTTGAATTTGCCCGACCAGGACGGCGTGAGCCTGATCCGTGCGCTGCGCCGCGAAGACGCCACACGGGACCTGCCCATTGTGGTGGTGTCGGCCAACGCCGAGCAAGGCCAACTGGAATTCAACACCCAGCCGCTGGCGGTTTCAACCTGGCTGGAAAAACCTATCGACGAAAATCTGCTGATCCTCAGCTTGCAGCGCGCCATTGCCAACATGGCCGAAGGCAAGCCGCGCATTCTGCATGTCGAAGACGACCTGGACATCCAGCGCATCGCCGCCGCCATTGCCCAGGACTTTGCGACTTTTGAATTTGCAGCCACCCTGCAGGAAGCCCGCGACCAGTTAGGCCGCCGCCATTACGACCTGGTGCTGCTCGACCTCACCCTCAAAGACGGATCGGGCTGGGAGCTTCTAAGCACCATTGAAGCGCTGGATATTGCGCCGCCAGTGGTCGTTTTTTCTGCACGCGACGTGAGTGCTCAGGACAGGCAGCGCGCAGAGGCGGTGCTGGTGAAAGCACATACCTCCAACGAGGAGCTGATCCGCACCCTGCAGCGCGTGCTCGACGAAAGCCGGTGGGGCACCATTCACCCACCCCTCAGCGCCTGAACAAGCTCACCCCCGTCCAGACTCACTGGCGTGTAGCCTGTTCCCCCCTTCCCGGGGGCGGCGCCTGCGGTCTGGCAAAGCCAGCCCCGCGGCCCCCGCTGGTGAAATACCCCACCGCGGTTGTGTCCCAAGGGACTCTTAAACCCAGCCCGGGCCGCAGGCGCAGCGGCCCCCTCGGGGGGGCAGCGACCCACACGCAGTGGGGGGAGCGTGGGGGCCTACTGCGCGTCGATTTTTCCAAGCAGCCACTGCAAGCCGGCCAGGTGTTGCTGGTCGTGGCTGCACAGGTAATGCACCAGGCTGCGCAGGGTGAGCTCGCCGTAGCCCTCAAACACCGCCCGCCGTTCCAGATCGGCTGGCCTCAGGGCTGAAACGATCTGCATGGTCTTGGCGCGTGCCGCGCCAAAGGCAGACAACACTTCCGTCGCGTTGGCGGCCTGGTAGTCGCGCTGCGTTGCCAGCAGGTACCCATCGAGCGATTCGAGAACCGGGGTGTCTTCGGCAAGCGTGCGCTCAAGGCGAACGTGATAACCGTCAATCTCGATGTCCCGGACATGGCAGATCTGCCCGATGGCCGAAAAAGTTTCGCTGGGAATGCCTTCCCAGGAAGGCGGGCACCAGTTGCGGTAGGTCTCTGGAACGGCTTCATAAAAATGCGCAAGCTGGCGCGGAAATTCGGCCAGTGCCTGAAGGGTTGCCGGGTTCATGGGTGGCATGTGTCTTGAATGGACGGCCAGATCAGCGCCTGCGCAACGATCACGTTCTCACCATTGAAGGTGGCCGCAGGAGAACCGTAAAGCCGGTAACCCAGCGCAATGGCTTCACTGACCCGACGGCAAAAGCTGGCATCGTCAGGGCCGGTGAGGAGCCGGTAAGTCGGGAGGCCGTCAGGCGGTGTCGTGGCAGACGATGTCATGGCTGGAATGGGCTGAATGAGCGGAGGGGGATATTACCGTGTCCGGCCCAAAGCTGCAGCGCTGCGGCGCGGCAGGCAGCGTTCAGAAAGCCGAGGCACTATCCCGCAGAAACACGGGCAGGTCCATGGTCGGTGGCCGCGAAGAGGTCTGGTAAAACATGTCGGCCACGTAGCCGCGGTGGTAGGTCTTGTGGTTGACCACATGAAGCAGCATGTCCCCGCGTGTCATCGCGCCACCGCCGCCGTCCACAAACCGGAAATGAATAACTTCATCGTGGGCTGCTTCCGACAGGCCATCGGCGCAGGCGACATACCAGCGGTCAACTTGCATTTGGGCTTCGCGCAGGGTTTCCAGCTCCGGCTGCGTCTCGGTGTTGCGCGCGCTAAAGCCGTGCGGCTTGCCTTCCAGGTGCGCTTTCCAGATGAGGTCGACGACGTAGGCGTGGTTCAGTGTGTTCACCATGTTGCCAAAGCCGGTGGGGCGCGGCGCCGTGGCCTGGCCTTCGGGCAGGCTGGCCATGGCTTCGAAGAGGCGCGTGTTGGCCCAGGCGGTGTAACGCGTCAGCATGCGGATGTTTCTGAGGGCAGACATGGGGTGCTCCGGCAGTCGGCAAACAAAACAGGGGAAGAGGGGCGCAAGCCCATTTATAGCTTTCTTTGTCGGCGTGATTTTCAAGCCTGTTCATGCGCTGCAGTCGCTATGTTTTTAATAGCTGTTGGGGCACGAAAAATAAGGGCCGGCGCCTGTTTTGACATCAAGAAACGTAACTACTCAGTTTGTCGGGGCTGGTTTTACTCCCTCTCCCCTGGGAGAGGGCGGGGTGAGGGGCTGGCGATCTGTGCATAGAGCTATCGCATGTTGTGGCTTGCCGGCCCTCACCCCAACCCTCTCCCAGAGGGCGAGGGAGCAAGAGCGGCAAGCAGCACCCGTATCGCCGCTTCGGTTTCCTCATAATTCCCTTCGCCGAAGTGCCGGTACTGGATGCGCCCATTGGCATCCACCAGGTAGGTGGCCGGCCAATACTTGTTGTCGTAGGCTTTCCACGTGCGGTAGCTGTTGTCTTGCGCCACCGGGTGCTTCACGCCGAAGCGCTGCATGGCCGTTTGCAGGTTCGAGGTCGAGCGCTCAAAGGGAAACTCGGGCGTGTGCACCCCCACCGCCACCAGCCCCTGCTGGCGGTAAAGCCTGGCCCAGCGGTTGACGTAGGGCAGCGTGCGCAGGCAGTTGACGCAGGCGTAGGTCCAGAAGTCGATCAGCACCACCTTGCCGCGCAGGCCGGCCATCGTCAGCGGCGGGGAGTTCAGCCATTGGTCGATGCCCGCAAACTCCGGCGCGTTACCGTGGTCGTAAAAGCTGGGGGCTGCATTGGCAACGCCAGGCACCTGGCCGGCCGACAGCGCAAGCAGTGTGGCCAGAAAGGCGCGGCGCTCGATGCCGTGCTCGGAAGGATGTGAATCAGCCGAAGAGGCAAGGGAAGTAAGAGGGGTCATGTCAGAGTCCTGTTTGGATCGAAGGGTAGAAATCGGAAAGCCAGACAGCCACCACGCTGTCGTACTGAAAGTGCATGGCCAGCGCCGTCAGCACCACCACCACGCCAAAGCCCTGCTGCAGTCGGTGCGCATGCCGGGCCAGCTCGCGCACCCGCACTGACGCGTATTGGCCGCCGTAGGCAATGCCCAGCATCGGCAGCGCGGCGCCCAGCGAATAGCAGCCCAGCAGCAGCGCCGCCTGCGCCGGCTCAGGCGTGGTGGCCACCAGTGTCAGGATGGAGCCGAGCACCGGCCCGGCGCAGGGCGTCCACACCGCGCCCAGGCTCAGGCCCAGCAGCAGGCCACCCAGCTTGCCGCTGCCGGCACGGTCGCCCACCGCGTTCATGCGATTGAGCAGGCCGTTCATGTGCATGCTGAGCCACGCAAAAGGCTTGGGCCAGATCATCAGCGTGCCGAACACCAGCAACATCACAATCGCCGCCTGCCGCAGGGTGTCCTGTGTCAGGCCCAGCACATGCGAGAAGGTGGTGAACAGCAGCGCCGCAGCGGTGAAGGCCAGCGAAAAGCCCAGCGCAATAAATACCGGCCGGCTGCGGTCGCGCTGGCCGATGGAGGCGCCCAGCACCACCGGCAGCATGGGCAGCACGCAAGGCGCTGCAATGGTGAGCAGTCCGGCCAGAAAGGCCAGCAGGGGGTTGATCATGGCGGGCCTTATCCTTATTTCTGTGCGCTGGTGGCAGCGTCGGTGCTGCGCCGCCAGACCTGCGTCTTGCCGAACAGCGGCAGGCCCACATAGCCGCGAATCACCAATTGGTCCGGCGCGGGGTGCGTCATCAGCGCGCTGTAGGTCTTGCCGTTTTCGCGGTTGTAGATCTGGCCCTTCCATTCTCCCTCGCCCGAGGGTTTGAAGTCCGTCAGCAGCGTCATGCCCAGGGCCGGGCGCGGGTCGGCCGGCACCATCTCGGCGCCGGGCCCGCTCATCGAGCGGTTGGCCAGCACCTTGACCACCGTGCCGCAGATGGCGGGGCCGCACGGGGCCAGCTGAACCTCCAGGTTGCCGGTTTCGGTGACCCAGATGCCGCTGGGTGCCGTGTCCGGCGCGGCGCCAGCGGGCCACACGGCGGCGGCAAGCAGGGCAGCCGTCGCGGCCCTGAACAATGGGGTGGAGATATGCAGGCGTTTCATGGAATGCTTCCTGTGAGTTGCGGGAAACCCATTACATCGCCGGGCTGTATCCGTCATGTGTTCATGTGCGGCCTTTTTGTAAGCCGTCTTGTCCCGCAGCGCGCCAGATACATGCGCGTACATGGCACATGCGGCCGGCCGCGGCGGATCAGCTATAAAGCCGGATGGACGGCACCGATCACATCCTCATCGTCGACGACGACGCCGACATACGCGAGCTGCTCACGCAGTACCTGCGCAAGCAAGGCCTGCAGGCCACCGCAGTGGCCGACGGCCGGCAGATGCGCGCCTTTCTCGCCAGCCAGCGCGCTGATTTGATCGTGCTCGACCTCATGCTGCCCGGCACCGACGGCCTGACCCTGTGCCGCGACCTGCGCGCCAGCGCGCAGCCGGTGCCCATCCTCATGCTGACCGCGCGCGGCGACGAGGCCGACCGCATCCTCGGCCTGGAAATGGGCGCCGACGACTACCTTGCCAAACCCTTTGCCGCACGCGAGCTGCTGGCGCGCATACGCGCCGTGCTGCGGCGCACGCGCATGTTGCCGCCCAACCTGCGCGCGGCAGAGCCGGCGCGCCACATTGCCTTTGGCGACTGGAAGCTCGACACCACCGGCCGCCACCTGACCGACGCCGCAGGCACCCAGGTGGCACTGAGCGGCGCCGAGTACCGCCTGCTCCGTGTGTTTCTGGAGCATCCGCAGCGCGTGCTCACACGCGACCAATTGCTCAACCTCACGCAGGGGCGCGAGGCCGACATCTTCGACCGCTCCATCGACCTGCTGGTCAGCCGCTTGCGCCAGCGCCTGGGCGACGATGCGCGCGAGCCGCGCTACCTTAAGACCATGCGTAACGAAGGCTACGTGTTCTGCGAAGCGGTGAACTCGCCGGGGCCGGGGTCATGAGTGCGGTGTCGCTGCTGCAGCGGCTCTGGCCGCGCTCGCTGTTCGGCCGGCTCGCGCTGATCTTCCTGGTGGGCCTGGTGGCGGCGCACGCACTGTCCTTCTGGCTGGTGTTCATGGAGCGCGGCCACGCGGCCAGAAGCATGATGGCCAACTACCTGGCGCGCGACACCGCCAGCTCCGTCGCCATTCTCGAGCGCGTGCCACCCGAAGAACGCGCCGCCTGGCTGCCCCGCCTGGAGCGCCGCAATTACCGCTTTGTGCTGGGCGTAGCCTTGCCGTCCAAGGCCAGCGAACTGCCCCTCGCTCGTCAGCTCAGCGGCGCCGTGGCCCAGGTGCTGGGGCCGGCCTACCAGGTGCTGGCCAGTGAGCCGGGGCAGGCCGGCGTGCAGATGCGCCTGCACTTGCAGCTCAAAGACGGCACGCCCCTGGCCATTGAGCTGAACGAACCGGGCATGCAAATTTCACCCTGGGTGGTGGGGGTGCTGGCAGCCCAACTGGCCCTGCTGCTTTTACTCACCTGGTACGCCGTGCGCCTGGCCACCCGGCCGCTGCAGCGGCTGGCCGACGCCGCCGATGCATTGGGCCCCGCCGCATCAGCGCAGCCACTCAGCGAAGAAGGCCCGCGCGAGGTGGTGCAGGCGGCGCGCGCTCTCAATGCATTGCAGGCGCGCGTGGCGTCTTACCTGGCCGAGCGCATGCAGATTCTGGCGGCGGTGTCGCACGACCTGCAAACGCCGATCACCCGCATGCGGCTGCGCGCTGACTTGCTGGACGACACGGCCCTGCGCGACAAGCTGCAGGGCGACCTCAACGCCATGCAGGCGCTGGTGCAGGAAGGCATTGCCTACGCGCGCAGCGCCCACAGCGCCAACGAGCCGCCGGTGCGTGTCGACCTGCATGCGCTGCTCGACAGCCTGGTGTGCGACTACACCGACGCCGGGCGGGCCGTGCAACTGCTTGAGATGCCAAGCCTCACCGTGGCAACCCGGCCGCAAGCCCTGCGCCGCGTGATTGGCAACCTGGTCGACAACGCCCTCAAGTTTGCGGGCGCGGCGGAAATAGCTGTCACTGCCAACGAAGCCGGTGCAGTCTGCATCGCCGTGCGAGACCGCGGCCCCGGCATTCCCGCCGACCAGCTGCAAGCAGTGCTCAAGCCCTTTTACCGCTTGGAGAATTCACGCAGCCGTGAAACCGGCGGCGCCGGCCTCGGGCTGGCGATTGCGCAGCAGCTGGCCGAAGCCCTGGGCGGCCGGCTGGCGCTGGCAAACCGTGAAGGTGGCGGGTTGGAAGTGTATTTGCACCTGCCGGCTGCGTCTTTATGAGCAAAAAGTGCCTCTGGCCCAATAAATACGGGCGCAAGCAGCTATCAAAAGCAGAGCAAAATAGCGACGCATCGGTTGCCCTGGGGAGGTGCAGCCAGGGGCGCGGATGGCGCCTGAAATTGTCATTGCGGGCTTGATCCGCAATCCATGCCTGCAAATCACTGCCTGCAGAACGCCCACATGGATCCCGGCTCAAGGCCGGGATGACAGGCGGGGGTGCAGGTGACTCAGGCCTGGCCCAGCACCGAGCGAACAAACCCGGTCTTGCCGCGGGTGTAGGCCTCACGGTCGTTTGCGTGCTGAAGCACCAGCCCGGCCTTTAACGCGGCGTAGCGCGCCGCCAGCACGGGGCTGGCGCGCAGCGCATCGCGAAAGCGCAAACGCTCGGCCCACTCCTTGCCGCGGTGAACCACCACATGCAGATGGTGCGTACGCCGGCCGTCGGCCCAGCGCATGAACCACTGGCGGTCGGTCAGTTTGGCGTTGAACTCGGCCGATGTGGAGTAACCCGCTTCCAGCAGCGGCTCGGTCAACGCGCGGGCCACCGTCATCGACTCCACACCCGTCAGAATGTCAATCACCGGTTTGGCCAGCATGCCCGGCACGGCCGTGCTGCCGATGTGTTCAATGTCGATGATGTTCACCGGAAACAGCGCCAGCAGGCGGTCGCGCTCGGCCACAAACTTGTCCGGCCAGCTGGCGTCATAGTCCCGCAGGCTCACCTCTTCGTTGATGGCTTCGTTCAGGGATTCAGAATCGTTCATATCTTGGCCCCCGCCTTGTTGCGGTGATAAGTCAACGCCATGGCAATGCAAAACTTCAGCGCCTGCGCCGGCACCTCTTTTGCGGTGTCGAACACGATACTGCGGTTCCCTTCGTAGCTGAACTCCGTCGGGAAAAGCGTTCTGAAGGTGTCCACCAGCCGGGTATTGCAATTGAAATACAGCGCGTACTGCGTGTGGCTGGCCTTCTTCGGCGCCATCCTGATCGTGCTGCCGCTCTTCGAGCGCGCCGTCAGGTAGGCCGGCTCTCCCCACTTCAAGGTTTCCTGGAGCTCGCCCACACCGGGCGTGCTGGCCGCCACCTCGAAAACCATCGCACGCAAGGCCAGCATCCGCTTTTTGACGGCGGCCGGGCAGGCGTTAAAAACAGCTTCAACCGCCGGGTCGTCAAAGGGTTTGGCGGCGGCGCTCATGGCTCATACCTTCCGGCCAGTACCTGTGGAAGAACCTACCGGGCTGCCAGCCAGCGCCTTGCGCGCGTTCGCCAGCCGCTCGTCCAGGTAGGCGCCATAAAAATCGACAGACGCCAGGCCGACCAGCCGTTCGGCGACCTCTTGACCCAGGCTGTCCAGAAACAGCACCGTGGGCGTGAAGCCGGCTTTCCATGTCGCAATCTGCACGGCCGCAGTGGTGGCCTTGCCATCAAAGCCGATCAGCGGCGTGCTGCGGTCAGTGATGTTGAGCTGCCAGGCGTGCAGGCCGGCTTCGTTCCGGGCCGGCAGCAGGTAGTTGCGGCGCACCACCTCGCAATACGGGCAGCCCGGCAGGCTGACCAGCAGCACCAGCGGCTCCTTTTTGGCGGCAGCAACTTTTGCGGCAGCGGGCAACGATTCGGGCACGGGCAAGGCCGTGTCCTTGGCAAATGCCAAGGTGGGGATTGCCAAGCCGGGCAGCACCAAACCGCCCACAAGCGCGGCGGTGAAGTGGCGCCGCGGCAGCTGGTTCATGAGGCGCAATCGAGCAGGATTTTTGTCAACGCAGCGGGCTCGCTGATCATCGGGTCGTGGCCGGTTTTAATCTCCACCACTTTCGAGTTGGGCAGCCAGGCACCGTCCCAGAACTTCGCGTCTTTCACGCGCAGGCGGCTCGGCTCAATGGTGGCCAGCGCCGGCTGCGTGCAATTGACGAAAGTGCGCGGCACCGCGGCCACGCGCTGAATGTCAAAGTCCAGCGGCGCCTGGTAAGTGTTGCCCGGGTGCGGCGTTTGTCGGCGCTTCACCCATTCGTGGTCTTCACCTTTCAGGCCGAACACCTCCGGGTCTGGCGGCGGGAAGCTGAAGCGCGTTGAGGCCTGGGCGGCCGACAGGCGTTGCTGCTGCACGGCGGCTGATTGGGTGCTGCTCCAGCTCTCGCCGGGCTTGGGCACCACCGCATCCACATACACCAGGTGTTTCAGCCGCTTGCCCAGCCGGTCAGCCACCGCGGTGCCAATCATGCCGGCGTAAGAGTGCACGGCCAGAATCACATCGTGCAGTTCTTCCACCTCAATGGTGCTGATCACGTCGTCAATGTGCGTGTCGAGCGTGATGGCGGGCGAAAGCAGGTGTGCGCGTTCGGCCAGGCCGGTCAGCGTGACGGCGTAAACCTTGTGGTGGTCAAGTTGCAAGGCCTGCGCCACACGCCGCCAGCACCATGCGCCATGCCAGGCCCCATGCACGAGAACGAAGTTGTGGGTCATCAAATTACCTCTTTGCGTTTCAGGTCAGACAGCTGCGCGTCGGAGTAGTTCAACACGCTGCGCAAAACTTCTTCGGTGTGCTGGCCCAGCAGCGGCGGCGGCAGCCCGCCGTGGCCCGGTGTTCGCACTGGCGTTGCACTGAGTTTGATCGGGCTCGACACCAGCCGCAAGTCATTTTTTACCGGGTGCTGCCACCGGGTGACCATGCCACGCTGTTCCACCTGCGGGTCAGCAAACACTTCCGCCAGGTTGTTGATGGCGCCGCACGGCACCTTGGCCGCCTCCAGCGCGGCCAGCCAGTCGGCCTTGGTGCGCGTTTTCATCACGGTTTCAAGAATGGGCACCAGCTGCGCGCGGTTGCGCACCCGGTCGCGGTTTTTGGCAAACAGCGGGTTAGTGCCCAGCTCGGGAATGTTCGCTGCCTTGCAGAACTTCACATACTGCGAGTCATTGCCCACCGCCACGATGATGTGGTCCTTAGTGCCATCGGCAGCCGGCGCCACTTCAAACACTTGGTAGGGCACGATGTTCTGGTGCGCATTGCCCGCACGCCCCGGCACGCTGCCGCTCACCAGGTAGTTGGCGCCCAGGTTGGCCAGCATGGCCACCTGCGTGTCCAGCAGCGCCATGTCGACCTGCTGGCCCACACCGGTTTTCTCGGCATGGCGCAGTGCAGCAAGAATCGCAACAGTCGCGTACATGCCGGTCATCAAATCAGACACCGCCACACCCACCTTCTGCGGCCCACCGCCCAGGTCGTCCCGCTCGCCCGTCACACTCATCAGCCCGCCCATGCCCTGAATGGCGTAGTCATAACCGGCGCGTTCGGCATAAGGCCCGGTTTGGCCGAAGCCGGTGACCGAGCAATACACCAGCCGCGGGTTGCTGGCTTTGAGCGAGGCATAGTCCAGCCCATAACGCGCCATGTCGCCAACCTTGAAGTTCTCCACAAACACATCGCAATGCGCAGCCAGTTCGCGAACCAGTGCCTGGCCCTCGGGCTTGGCAATGTCACAGGTGAGAGACCGCTTGTTGCGGTTAGTGCCCAGGTAGTAAGCGGCTTCCTGCGTTTCGGCGCCTTGCGCGTCTTTCAGGAAGGGCGGGCCCCAGGTACGGGTGTCGTCGCCGGTGCCCGGCCGTTCGATCTTGATCACGTCGGCGCCCAGGTCGGCCAGCGTCTGTGTACACCAGGGGCCCGCCAGCACGCGGGAGAGGTCGAGGATGCGGATGCCGTCTAGGGAGTTCATGGGGGCATTTTGCCTTGGCGTGCGAGGCAGGCGTCAGCGGGCTGGTCGTGGCTGGTGGCGCCAAAAAGCCACACCTCCTCCGATTGGAGGACGGGCCGAATGCGATGGAGGCCTAGAATTCGCTAGCAGTTGCTGCCGGCTTAGGTGGCCCGATTACAGCGCCACCAAATGAACCCACTTCTGATCGTCTTCTTTTTGGCCGCACTCGCCATCAGTGTCACAACTTCGTTTCTGTCCGGACGGTTCCTAAGAGGCTTATTGCTTCCAATGCTATGTTTCTTGATCTACCTACTTGGTACTTCGGCACATCAAGGAGGCTGGAAGGTTGAAGGGTTCTTGGCAGTGTCGGCATATGCCGTTGCCTTATTGGTCATGCTAGGTTTACCGATTCTCCTTATTTCAGCCTTAGGCGCGGTTTTGGGCGTTGGCCTATCGAAGCGAACGAAAACTGCAACCGGAAGTGAACAATGAAGAAACTTCTTTTGCTGTGCTTCGCATTTCTCGCAATGCACGCCTATGCCTCCCCCGTTGATGGCGAGCCTAGTAAGACTCTGGCTGGTACATGGATGCTTGATGTGAAGGCATCGGAGCAGTCGATGCTTCGTGCACGCCCCTTCCAGAATACGGAAGCGTTCGTGATGATGCCCCCCATGGGGTTGATATTCTTCAAGTTTGAAGGCGACAGGCTCTTGACCGGAAGTTTGCCTGACATAGGGGATGCGGTTGAGTTTCGTCGTGCTGGCGTATCGGGCGGCAAAATAAGCTATGTATCAACTCGCGCCCCAAAGGATGACATCATTCTGGTTTCTGTTCTGGGCGAGAACAAGATAAGCATCACTTACCCCCTGTTCCCTGCGTCTCAGTATTTTTTATGGCAACGCGTCCAGCTGGATCCGAGTAGAAAGACACCGAGTGATTACAGGCCCGAGTTTGATGCCTATGTCGCCATGCTGAAGAATTTATGGGAGGCGTTTGGTTTCTCGAGTGGCTCGCCAGCCGACATCAACAGAAGCGCGCGATAGGTAGATTCAATTCACTCGGGCGCCCTTTGAGTCTGGCTGGCGCACGATGTTCACGAGAAATCAATCGCACTCATGATGCCGTCGCCGAACTCTTCGTGGATCAATTCCTTGATCGTTGTGCCGTAGACACTGAAAATTTCGTGCCAGCGATAGATTGGTGGGTGGGGCGTTTAGAACAACCCCAGACAGTTGTCTAATCACCCGCTATGACTACACAAACATTAACGCCCGAATACTTGCAGGAATGCAGGGCCGCGCTCAGCACAGAGCAAGCGCAATCACTTGCCGAAACCACCAACTGGGCGCATGTCGACAAGGCGCAAGTTCATCTCGATTGGGATGCGCTCTACAAGGAGTTGACGCCTCTGATGCAGCGCCTCTCTCCTTCATCGTCTGAAATTCAGGCAGTGATGGCCCGGCATTACGCCGTGGTCTCCCGGTTTTATGCGCCGTCCAAACAGGCATACATCGGCATGAGTTTGTTCTACCAGGAGAACCAGGCCATGAAGGACTTTCACAACGGATATACCCCAAACATGGTCGAGTTTCTGGCTGAGGCCATGCCAGTTTACGCGCACAGCCATCTTTAGGCTGGCATCTCAATGCCGGGTTGAAGCTGCGCCTATCGACAGCTTCGAACCTGAACCTTAATAAGTCTTGTACGGCAAAAACTTGCCCGACAACACCACATTCACCCGATCCCCCTTGGGATCTGGCTGCCGCACGATGTCCATCGAGAAGTCGATCGCGCTCATGATGCCGTCGCCGAATTCTTCGTGGATCAGTTCCTTGATCGTTGTGCCGTAGACGCTGACGATTTCGTACCACCGGTAGATCAGCGGGTCGGTTGGCACGGGGGTGGGCAGTGAGCCTTTGTAGGGCACAACCTGTAGCCACTTCTGCTCTTCAGCCGTCAGCCCGAAAATTTTGCCGACGACTTTGGCCTGCTTGGCGTCGAAGGTCATCTGGCCCAGGCAGGCGGCGGTTGTCCATTCCTTGCTCAGGCCGACCTTCTTTGCGACTGATTCCCAGGTGATGCCCTTGGACACTTTGACGGTGATGATTTTTTCGGTGATGTCGTTGCGGTTCATGGGTTGTTCTCCGTGTTGTAAGTAGAAAAGTGATGGGTCAAACGGCCACGGGGCGTGGCCAGTGGAATTTGCGGTCGGCCTCTTTGATGGGCACGTCGTTGATGCTGGCTTCGCGGCGGCGCATCAGGCCCAGTTCGTCGAACTCCCACTGCTCGTTGCCGTGGGAGCGGAACCAGAAGCCGGCGTCGTCGTGCCATTCGTATTCGAAGCGGACCGAAATGCGGTTGTCGGTGAAGGCCCAGAGCTCTTTCTTGAGCCGGTAGTCCAGCTCTTTCGCCCACTTGCGTTTCAGAAACTCGCGGATCATGGGCCGGCCCGAGAAGAAATCTGCGCGGTTGCGCCAGACCGAGTCTTCGGTGTAGGCCAGCGCCACGCGGTCGGGGTCGCAGCTGTTCCAGGCGTCTTCGGCCTTCTGCACTTTTTCTTTGGCCGTTTCCAGAGTGAAGGGCGGCAGCGGCGGCCGGGCTTGGGAGGGTGTGTTCATGCGACTGCTTTCAAGGTGACGGAGGCGGGTGCGTCGGCGAGTGCGCCGCGTCCGGGTTCCACCGTGGGTGGGTGCGCCGGCGCCTTGCCGTGCGACAGGTCTTTGGAGCGCGCCACCAGAAAGTCGACCAGGTGGTTGCGCAGCGGGTAGTACTGCGGGTCGTGGTGTACTGTGGCGCGCTGGCGGTCGCGCGGCATGGTGTTGCGCACAATTTCGGCCACGCGGGCCTGCGGGCCGTTGCTCATCAGCAAAATCTTGTCGGCCAGCAACACGGCTTCATCAACGTCGTGCGTGATCATGAAAACCGTTTGCTGCGTTTCGCGCACGATGGCCAGCAACTCGTCCTGGATGGTGCCGCGTGTGAGTGCGTCGAGTGCGCCGAAGGGCTCGTCGAGCAGCAGCATCTTGGGTTCGATGGCGAAGGCGCGCGCAATGCCCACGCGCTGCTTCATGCCGCCTGACAGTGCAGAGGGCTTCTTGTCGATGGCGCCCGACAGGCCGACCAGCGCCACGTATTTCTGCACATGCTCGTTCACCTCTTCCGAGTCCCAGTCCGGCCACTTGGAACGCACGGCAAAGGCGATGTTCTTGCGCACGCTGAGCCAGGGCATGAGCGCGTGGCCCTGGAAGACGACACCGCGCTCCAGGCTGGGGCCGGCGACTTCGCGGCCGTCCATGAAGACGTGGCCGGCGCTGGCTGTCTCCAGCCCCGCCAGCACGTTGAGAATGGTGGTTTTGCCGCAGCCCGAGTGGCCGATGATGCAGACAAACTCGCCGCGCGCAATGCTGAAGTTGACTTCGTCGAACACCGGTTCGGTGGTGCCGGGGTAAGACTTGGCCAGGCCTTCGACCTGCAGAAAGGGCCGGCCGGGGGCGGTGCTGGAAGGGGTGGCCTCATTCAGCATAGGTCACCCACTTCTGCATCTGCGCAAACATCAGGTCCAGCAGCATGCCCATGACGCCGATGACGACGATGGCAAAAATCACGTTGGTCAGCGAGAGGTTGTTCCATTCGTTCCAGACAAAGTAGCCAATGCCGGTGCCGCCTACCAGCATCTCGGCGGCCACAATCACCAGCCAGGCAATGCCCATGGAGATGCGCATGCCGGTCAGGATGGTCGGCGCGGCGGCCGGCAGAATGACGAGAAAGGCTTTGCGCAGCGGTTTGACTTCCAGCGTCTTGGCGACGTTGAGCCATTCACGCTTGACGGCCGATACACCAAAGGCGGTGTTGATCAGCATGGGCCAGACCGAGCAGATGAAAATCACGAAGATGCCCGAGGTCGATGAGTCCTTGATGGTGTAAAGCGCCAGCGGCATCCACGCCAATGGCGAGATGGGTTTGAGCACCTGGATGAAAGGGTCGAGCGCGCGGCACAGCAGCGGCGACATGCCGATCACAAAACCCAGCGGAATCGCCACCAGGCAGGCCAGCAGAAACCCCAGCCCCACACGCGCCAGCGAAAAGCCGAGCTGGATGGCGATGCCCTTGTCGTTCGGCCCGTTGTCATAAAACGGATCGGCCAGATGCCGCCAGGCGGTTTGCCCCATCTGCAGCGGTGTTGGGAAGCCGCCGGTTTTGGCGGTGCCCGGGTCTTTGCCCAGCATCTTCAGGTACTCGGCCTGCTCGGCTGAAACGGCGGGCCCGGCTGCGCCGCCGGTGGCCGGCAGGGTGGCGAGTTGCCACGCTGCCAGAAAAACCAGCAGCAGCAACACCGAGACCAGCGTGGCTTTGAAGTTCAGCGACTTGAACATGTCCACTAGGCCATCTTGTTGATCGTGAAGCTTTTCAGGTATTCATCTGGCTTGGCCGCATCAAACACCTTGCCCATGATGGTGAACTTGGGGTATGCGCCGTCGGGTGCCTTCTGTCCCAGATCGGCCATGCGTTTCTTGGCGTCGGTCAGCAGGAAGACTTTTTCGGCGATCTGCTTGTAGTTGATGTCGCCCTTTACATAGCCCCAGCGTTTCATCTGCGTCAGCATCCACACCGCCATCGATTGCCAGGGGATCGGGTCGAAGTCGGCGCGGTCGGGCACCGTCTTGATATTGCCCAGGCCGTCGGCAAAACGGCCGGTCAGCACCTGCGTCAGCACGGTTTCGGGCTGGTTCAGGTAGGCCTGCGGTGCAATCACCTTGGCAATGAGTTCGCGGTTTTTCGGGTCGCGTGCCATGGCGGCGGCTGTGAGCACCGAACGATACAGCGCAGCAAAGGTATTCGGGTTCTTCTGGATGAACTCGGTGGAAGTGCCGAAGGCGCAGCAGGGGTGGCCGTTCCACAGCTCTTTGGTCAGTAGGTGCAAAAAGCCGATTTCTTCGTACACCGCGCGCTGGTTAAACGGATCGGGGCCAAGGTAGCCGTCGATGTTGCCGGCGCGCAGGTTGGCCACCATCTCGGGCGGCGGCACCACGCGGATCTGGATGTCGGTGTCGGGGTTCAGGCCGGCTTCGGCCACGTAGTAGCGCAGCAGAAAGTTGTGCATGCTGAACTCGAAGGGCACGGCAAACTTGAAGCCCTTCCACATCTTGGGGTCGCGCTTGTCCTTGTGCTTGTTTGCCAGCGTGATGGCTTGGCCGTTGGTGTTCTGGATGGTGGCCACATTCATGGGCACTGGGTTGGAACCCACCCCCATCGAGATGGCCAGCGGCATGGGGCTCAGGAAATGCGTGGCGTCGTATTCCTTGTTGATCATCTTGTCGCGTATCAGCGCCCAGCCGGCGGTCTTGACGACTTCAACATTCAGGCCCTGCTTGCTGTAGAAGCCCAGCGGGTGCGCCATGATCAGCGGTGTGGCGCAGGTGATGGGAATGAAGCCGATCTTCAGATTGGTTTTTTCCAGCTTGCCCTTGTCCTGCGCCATGGCCTGCATGGTGCCGACGGGCAGCACACTGGCAATCGCGGCCATGGCCGTGCCTTTGCCGACGGCGCGCAGAAAGCGGCGGCGCACTTCATCCTGAGGAAATAGTGCCTTGACCAGCGTGGCTTCAATGAATTCATTCGAGTAGGCCTCGAACTCGCTGGTCAGGCTGCGGCTACGCAGCTCTGCAGCGGCGCCATCCGCGTTCATCTCCGGGTGGTGGTCGGCCGGGGCGTGGTCACCGCCGCAGCTGCACTTGAGCATCAGGGGCCGGTCGGCGTCGTAGGGGGAGAAACGGTCGGACATGGCGTGCACCTTTCAGTTGAAGATGCGGCCATCCATGCAAGCGACGCGCCACTCCGCCCTGCAGAATGGGCTTTTGCCTTATTTAGGAGTGGCCTGAATGACGGCTTGTAGGGCGAGCACTACACGCGAGCAGCAAGCGCTCAGGGTTTATGCGGGTTTTTACGAGCCTGAAGGCGTTTTGCTGTGGCGCTCGGCATACAGCGCCAGTTCCACGTCGTTCTTGGTGCCGGTTTTTTCGAGGATGCGCAGGCGGTAAGTGCTGACGGTGTTGGACGCCAGGCCGAGCTGTGCACCAATTTCGCCCACAGACTTGCCGGCCGTCAGCAGGCGAAACACCTGGTGCTCCCGGTGCGAGAGCGCTTCGGCACCGCTGCGCACGCCAGTACTGCCCACGGCGCTGGCCAGCGCCTCGGCGGCGACGGCAGACACATACAGTCCGCCGCTGGCCACCTTGCGCACCGCAGCAATCATGTCGTCAGGGTTGGCGCTTTTGTTCAGGTAGCCGGCGGCGCCCAGCTTGATGCAGCGCACGGCGTACTGCTTTTCGGGGTAGGTGCTGAGCATCAACACCGGCAGGCGCGGCCAGTTTTTCTTGAGCTCCTGCAGCACGTCCATGCCGTCGCGGTCAGGCAGGGCAATGTCGAGCAGCACCGCGCTCAGGCCTTCGTGGCCGCCCAGCGCCTCGACGCGCTGCAACACCTCGGGGCCGGTTTCTGCTTCGGCCACCACCGCAATCTCGGGCGCGTCGGCCAGCACCTGCTTGAGCCCTTCGCGAACAATGCGGTGGTCGTCGCCGATCAGGATGTTGAGAGTGGTCATGATCTCGATGCTATGATTTTTGTAGCTGTATGCGCAGATGGAACGTGGACCCATGGCCGATTTGGCTTGTAATTTCCAGCGTGCCGCCCAAATGCCGCGCACGTTCGCGCATGCCCATCACACCGTAGGCATTGGCCGCTTCAAAAGCGCGCGGTTCGGCGCCACAACCGTTGTCCTGCACGCTGATGCTTATTTCTTCTGCCGTGGCGCGTATGGTGATGGCCACCTGGCTGGCGCGCGCATGGCGGCCCACGTTGCTGAGCATTTCCTGGAAGATGCGAAAGACGGCAATGGCCGAGGTTTCGGGCAATGGCGCGGCTTCGGCTATCTCCATCTGCCAGTCGAGCGCCAGCTCGGCCGATTGCACAAACTCGTGCGCCTGCCAGTCCAGCGCGGCCCACAGGCCCTGATG
This sequence comes from Polaromonas sp. A23, assembly GCF_002001015.1. GTDB lineage: Bacteria > Pseudomonadota > Gammaproteobacteria > Burkholderiales > Burkholderiaceae_C > Polaromonas. The sequence continues at coordinate 30,680 of NZ_MUNO01000021.1, forward strand.
GTCCAGGATGCTGGGCCGCAGGTCGGTGATGATGCGGCCCACGTTGTCCACCGCGGCTTCAATCAGCCGGCTCATGTTCTGGCATTTGCTGCGCATGGTGTCGCGCATGGCCTGGGCCTCGTCGCTGGAGCGCTGCGGCTGCTCGCCCAGGCGCTTGTCCAGCCAGCCCACGTCCATCTTCAGCGCCACCAGCAGGCTGCCGAGTTCGTCATGCACCTCGCGCGCGATGCGGGTGCGCTCTTCCTCGCGCACGGTGTGGGTGTAGGCCGAGAGTTCGCGCAGCTGCTGCAGCGCTTCAGACAGCGCCTGTGTGCGTTCGCTGACGCGTTGTTCCAGCACGGCATGCGCCTGGCGCAAGGCGTCTTCAGCCTGGCGGCGCGCCGAGATGTCGACGAAGGTGACCACCGCGCCCTGCACCACGCCGCCATCGACGATGGGGTATGACGAATACTCAACCGGAAAGGCGCTGCCGTTCTTGCGCCAGAACAGCTCGGTGTCTATGCGGCAGGGCAGGGCCTTGCGGAAGGCGTTGAAGATGGGGCACAGGTGTTCGGGGTAATGGCCACCATCGGCATGGCTGTGGTGCGCCAGCTCATGCATGTTGTGGCCCAGCACGTCGGCCGGCGCATAGCCCAACTGCTCGGCGCCGGCGCGGTTGATGAAGGTGCAGCGGCCGTCCATGTCGATGCCAAAAATGCCTTCGCCTGTGGACTCCAGCAGCTGCGACAGCTTGTCGCGCCAGACCGGCTGGTCTGCGCCGGGCAGGTGCACGGCGGCGGTGGGCGAGGCAGTTTCTGCATGCATGCCGGGCATGCAGCAAACATCGTGCCCAGCTTGGTGCGCCTGCGGGCCGGGCCGAGCCCGATTTGCGCGCCAAAACGGTGCAATGCTGGGTCGACCGGCCCGTTTGCCCCAAAACAGGCTCATTTTTCGAATGCCTGTAAAGTCAGAGGCTCCCCTCCCTACACAACCATGGCGCCGGCTTCCACTTTCCGCATTTTTCTGACCTCTTGCCTCACCGCGGCTTGCCTGTTTCTGGCGGCCTGCAACCCGACCTTTAACTGGCGCGAGGTCAGGCCGGACAACACGGCCCTGTCGTTGCTGTTGCCGTGCAAACCCGACAAGGCAACACGCAGCGTGCCGATGGGCGGACAACCGACAGAACTGGCCATGCTGGGCTGCGAAACCAGCGGCGCCACCTTTGCCATCGCAACCGCCACGGTGAAAGACGCCAGCCAGGTGGCTGTGGTGTTGAGCGGCTGGCAGGCGGCAACGCTGGCCAACATGAAGGCCACTGGGGCCGGTGAAACAACGCCGCTGAAGGTGCCTGGCGCATCGGTGCAACCACCCGCTGTGGTGGTACGCGCCGAAGGCCGGCGTGCTGACGGCAGCGCGGTGCAAAGCCAGGCGGCGTATTTTGCGCACGGTGCGCAGGTGTTTCAGGCGGTGATTTATGCCGACAAAATTTCGCCTGAAGTGAGGGAAACCTTTTTCTCCAGCCTCAAGCTGGACGCCGGGAGTGCCCGTCCATGAGCAGGGTTCAGCGCGCGGCGCCGCTCTCGACCACCGCAGATGCCTCGGGGCTGCTCCCCCGGAAGGCCGCGATTGTGGTGTTTCTCGCCTTTGCCGCAGCTTATTTCTGCTCCACGCTGGTACGCGCCATCACCGCCACCCTGGCGCCGGTGCTGACGCAGGAGTTCTCGCTGCATGCGCGTGACCTGGGGCTGCTGGCCGGCGGCTACTTTCTGGGTTTTGCAGCCACGCAGTTGCCGCTGGGCACCTGGCTGGACCGGCATGGCCCCAAGCGCGTCATCCTTTGTTTTCTGAGCCTGGCGGTGCTGGCCTGCCTGGCTTTTTCGGCGGCCACCAGTTTTACCTGGATGTTGCTTTCGCGGGTGATGCTGGGCATGGGTGTCAGCGCCTGCCTGATGGCGCCCCTCACCGGCTACCGCCGCTGGTTTGACGCAGGTACCTTGCTGCGCGCCAATTCATGGATGCTGATGACCGGCTCGCTGGGCATGCTGGCCTCTACGCTGCCGGTGCAGTGGTTGATGCCGCTAACCGGCTGGCGCCCGCTGTTCTGGATTCTGGCGGGGTTGATTTTGTTGTCGATGCTGGCGATTGCCTGGGTGGTCCCCTCGTGGCATGGCTCGGCCCCTGCTGCTGTTACGCCAGCTCAACAAGCCAGCTACAGCCAGGTTTGGCGCAGCCGCTATTTCCAGAAAATGGCGCCGCTGGCTTTTTTCAACTATGGCGGCCTCCTGGCCATCCAGACTTTGTGGGCCGGCCCTTGGATGATCCGGGTGGGGGGCTACACGCCGCTGGAAGCGGCCACCGGCTTGTTCTGGATCAATGCCGCCATGTTGCTGACTTTCTGGGCCTGGGGCCTGGTCAACCCATGGTTGTCGCAGCACGGCTGGAGCGCCAACCGGCTGATCACCTGGGGCGTGCCGGTCAGCCTGACGGTGCTGGCGCTCAATATCGCCGCCGGCCCGGCCACGGGTTGGGTCGGCTGGGCGCTGTTTTGCATGGGCACCAGCGTGATGGGCCTGGCCCAGCCGGCCGTGGGCATGGCGTTTCCGCAGGCGCTGGCGGGGCGCGCCCTGTCGGCCTACAACCTGGTGATATTTGCCGGTGTGTTTGTCGTGCAGTGGGGCATCGGCCTGCTGATTGATGCTTTCCTGGCCATGGGGCTGAGCCGCGTGGCGAGCTTTCAGGCGGCGCTGGGCGTGTTTTTTTGTTGTTGTATCGCATCGTATGCCTTCTTCCACGGCGCCAAAGCAGACCCGGCCCCCGCCACCGCCGATAATTCATAGCAATGAACGGCATTCTCATCATCGCCCACGCACCATTGGCTTCGGCCTTGAGGCAATGTGTTCTCCATGTGTTCCCCGACAACCCGGCCAGCGTGGCCGCGCTGGACGTGCAGCCCAACATGCCGCCGGAAGAAACCCTGGCGCAGGCGCGCATCGTGTTCCAGCAAATGGGCACTTCGCACGCGCTGGTGCTGGCCGACGTGTTTGGCGCCACGCCCTGCAATGTGGCCCAGAAGCTGGTTGACGGCGTGCATTCCAAACTGATCACCGGCGTCAACCTGCCCATGCTGCTGCGCACCGTGTCTTACCGCCACGAACCGCTGGATTCGCTGGTGGCACGCGCCGTGCTGGGTGGCACACAGGGGGTGATGCAGGTAGCCATCACCGCTCCGCAGAATCAAGCTCGCAGAAAAAATGATCAAGACCACAACGACCATCAGCAATAAGCTCGGGCTGCACGCACGTGCCTCGGCCAAGCTCACCAAACTTGCCGGCAGCTTTGCCTGCGATGTCTGGGTGTCCAAAGGCGAGCGCCGCGTCAACGCCAAAAGCATCATGGGCGTGATGATGCTGGCCGCCGGCATTGGCAGCGTGGTTGATATCGAAACCGACGGTGCTGACGAGCAGGCAGCGATGGACGGGATCCTGGCCTTGATCGCCGATAAATTCGGTGAAGGTGAATAAATGGCCCCACGGTCGCGTACTAATGGGTTTTCAGGCCAGTCCGAGCCGCGGAACCGGCTTTGCCGGGCCGCAGGCGGGGCGGCCCCCTCGGGGGGCAGCGTAGTACACGCAGTGACAAGCGTGGGGGCCATGCTGTGACTTTCAGCGTTCATGGCCTGGCCGTTTCGCGCGGCATTGCCATTGGCCGGGCGGTGCTGGTGGCGTCCAGCCGTGCCGACGTGGCGCACTATTTCATTGACGCTTCCAAAACTGCGGAAGAAATCCAGCGGCTGCGCGTGGCGCGCGACGCGGTGGCTGAAGAAATTGCCCGCGTGCAGCGTGACCTGCCCAAAGACGCGCCGCATGAGCTGTCGGCGCTGCTCGACGTGCACCTGATGCTGCTGCAGGACGAACAGCTGACCAGCGGCGTCAAGCACTGGATCAAGGACCGGCTGTACAACGCCGAGTGGGCGCTGACCACGCAGTACGAGATCATTGCGCGCCAGTTCGACGACATGGAAGACGAGTACCTGCGCGAGCGCAAGGCCGACCTGGAGCAGGTGGTCGAACGTATTCTGGGTTTCATGAAAGGCGTGGCTTCGCCGGTGCTGCCGGCCGCGCAGGCCGCTGCCAGCCGCCAGCCGCGCCAGCAGGACCTGCTGCTGGACGACACCATGGACGTACCGCTGGTGCTGGTTGCGCACGACATCTCGCCGGCGGACATGCTGCAGTTCAAAAAGAGCCTGTTTGTCGGTTTTGCGACCGACGTGGGCGGCAAGACCTCGCACACGGCCATCGTGGCGCGCAGCCTGGACATACCGGCCGTGGTGGGTGCGCGCAGCGCCAGCCAGCTGATTGAGCAGGACGACTGGGTCATCATCGACGGCGATGCGGGCGTGCTCATCGTGGACCCTTCGCCCATCATCCTGGCCGAATACGGCTTCAAGCAGCGCCAGGGCGAGCTGGAGCGCCAGCGCCTGAACCGGCTCAAACACACAGCGGCAATCACGCTGGACGGCCAGAAAGTTGAGCTGCTGGCCAACATTGAAATGCCCGACGACACTGCCGGTGCGGTGGAGGTGGGCGCGGTGGGCGTGGGCCTGTTCCGCAGCGAGTTTTTGTTCATGGGCCGCACCGGCAAGCTGCCCGACGAGCAGGAGCAATACCTGGCCTACCGCAAGGCGGTGGAAGGCATGCAGGGCCTGCCCGTGACCATTCGCACGGTGGACATCGGCGCCGACAAACCGCTGGACAGGCTGGCCGGCAAGACGCAGGAAGGGCAGCTGAACCCGGCGCTGGGCCTGCGCGCGATCCGCTGGAGCCTGGCCGACCCGCCCATGTTTCTGACGCAGTTGCGCGCCATTTTGCGGGCGGCGGCGCACGGCCGGGTCAACCTGCTGGTACCCATGCTGGCCCACGGTCGCGAGATCCGCCAGACGCTGTCGCTGCTCGACCATGCCCGCGCCGAACTCGACAACAAGGGCGTGGCCTATGGGCCGGTACGGCTGGGCGCGATGATCGAAATCCCCGCGGCTGCGCTGACGCTCAAGCTGTTCCTGAAGTACTTCGACTTCCTGTCCATCGGCACCAACGATTTGATTCAGTACACACTGGCGATCGACCGGGCCGACGAAGCCGTTTCGCATCTGTACGACCCCTGCCATCCGGCGGTGCTGCGGCTGATTGCCGACACCATTGCTGAATGCAATGCGCAGGGCAAGGGCGTCAGCGTCTGCGGCGAGATGGCCGGCGACGTGACCATGACGCGCCTGCTGCTGGGCTTGGGCCTGCGCAGCTTCTCGATGCACCCGTCGCAGATCCTGGCCGTCAAGCAGCAGGTGTTGCGGGCGGATGCTGGCAAGCTGGAGCGGTGGGCGCAGGAAGTGCTGGCCAGTGAAGAGCCGGCTGCGCTTCTGTAGTTTCTCCTTTCTTTTGCTATTTAATTTGTAGCTGCTGGCGCCCGTGGGATAAGGGGTTTGGCGCTGTTTCTTATAAAATTTTTGGTTGTTGGGTCTAAATGGGGCGGGCTTGTGGGTGAATTTGGCCTTTTGCCCTTGTTGCGCGGGTGCGAGTAGCTACTGAATTCATAGCAAAACTCCTCTGACCTTGTCGCTCTGATCTGTCATCCCGGACTTGATCCGGGATCCATGCAGGCGATCCTCCAACGCCGTTCGGGCTGAGCCTGTCGAAGCCGTCTTTGCTTCCAACGTTCGTGGTGCGCCTGCAAGCCGGGTCTCGCCCCGGCGGGCGAGGCACTTTGTCTTTGCTTCGCCAAAGAAAAGTACCCAAAAGAAAGGCGACCCGATGGTCTGGGTCCCTGCGCTTCGCTACGGGCAACCTGCGGTGCTCGCCGAAAGCGGGGTCGAGCTCGAACTCGCCTTCGGCTCAGACAATCGCTCGCCCTGATCCGCTTTCGGCTGCGCTCCTCGGCCCAGCCCGACGGGTGGGGGAACGGATACGGAAAACCAATACCAATTCGGGGAGGCGAGGACGCGCTTTGCGCGACCTCGCCGGAGCCCGGCTGCGTACCCGAATCCGCTCCCGCTTTCATCCCCCACCCTTCTGTATGCGCCGAGGAGCGGAGGTCCAGACGGATCAGGACGGGCGATTGTCTGAGCGTAGCGAGTTCGAGCCCGGCCCCGGCTGGACCGAGCACCGCAGGCTGCCCGGAGCGAAGCGCAGGGACGCAGACAGCAGGGTCGCCTTTTTCTTTGCTTACTTTCTTTTTGGCGACGCAAAAAGAAAGTGAGTTGCCGCCGGGCAACCCCCGGCTTGTTGGAAGACCCACAGCCGCACAAGCTTGCACAGGCTTCGACCCTTCGACAAGCTCAGGACACGTCAAGCCCAACCTGAACGGAACTTCAGAGCAGTGCGCAGCGTGACGCCGGATTAACTTCGACCGGACGAAACAAAGCGAAACACACCGCAACCCCACTGAAACCCCCACCACCCC
>NZ_MUNO01000031.1 GCF_002001015.1 Polaromonas sp. A23
GGCTAGGGGTGGGAGTGGGGAGTTACGCCTACTGCCCAAGGCGAACCAGGAACGCAGCGTGACGCAAAGAATCCGCTATCTATTTAGTAGCTGCTTGCACCCGTGCGATAAGGGCTGGTGGTCGATTTCATACAAGAAATCGGCTGTTTGCCCTCTGCAGGGGACTCTAGCCGCCCTGCGAACCGCGATGCGCCCAGTCGGTCGTACGCTTCTCAATCAACTGAACAACACGTTCACCTCGTGCTGATGCTCGACCGCCGGCGACGCCCTCGCCAAGCCCAAACCTAGGGGCAAGACGTGCCGTCGGCGAAGCCGATCGAGCCCGATGTGCCGGCGGAGAAGGCGCAACTGCCCGCGACGCGGACGTTGCCGCTGGAGCCGGCGGTAATTGCGCTGTTAACGACCAGGACCGCTTGATTGGGGCCGCCCGCCCCGGTGACGCTGATCGTATTCCCGGTGATGGTGGCGATCGTTCCACCGGGGACCCCACCGGCGACTTCTATCCCTTGCTTGATATTCCCTGTTCCCGTGAGGGTGATCGTGTTGCCGCTCAATGTGACAGTACCGAACCCGCCCAGGCTGGCGTTGATGCCTTTGATGTTCCCGGCGTTGGTGCTCGTTACGCCGATGGTGTTATTGCTCACGACGACATTGGTGGGGCCGCTAAAGATCAGGATGCCCGAAACGCTGGCGCCAGCGCCGCTGCCGGGAACGCTGGCTGTGATCGTGTTGTTAAGAATTCTGGCGCCGTTTCCAAAGGCGCGAACGGCGATGCTGCTGCTGCCTCCACCGCCGTCGCTGTTGACTGTCATCCCGCTCAGCGTGCTGTTCGAGTCCAGCCTAACGACGCCGGTCGTTGTGTTGAAACTGCCGTTGATTACAGCACCCGGTCCCGTGAGCGTGGCGGTAGCGCCGGACGGCGTGCGAACGACGATCGGACTTGTGCCCGCAAGCGTCTGCCCGGGTTGCAGTGCGACGGTCGCGGTCGTGGCATAGGTTCCGGTCAGGACTACGGTACTGTTGGCGCCCGCTGCGGCCACAGCTGCGGGCAGCGCGGCCCCTGTGGTTGTGCTGCTGCTGAGGATGGTGAGCGGCTGGCCGTTTGCGGTTGCCGTGGCGGTTTCGATGACCGGCGCGCGCGCCACCAGCGGGGCGACGATGTCGACATCGCGCAGGACGGGCGTGGTCATGCGCTGCTCTTGCCAATTGAGCCGCGGGCGCTCTTTCTCGCCGCCCAGCGGAACGCGCAGCCGCAGGGCAACAAACGTCTGCCTGCCGCGGATGTTGTCGTCCTGCACTTCTGCGTTAACCACAAGCTGCGCGCCGCGCCAGAGCTGCGGAAGGTCGGCCACCGTGAATTCTGCGCGCAGCCGCGGCCCCGACAGTCGTGTCGTCACGTCGCTGAAGCGGTAGCCGCCGATGTAAAGGCGCAATTGCCGCGGGCTTTCGACGTCGAACAGCGGCACGCGCCAGCCGACCTCGGCGTCAAAACCTCTGAGCGCACGCTCCTGCGTTGTGACGCTGCTCACCAGCACCGTGGTGCCGGAAAGGGAGGCCGTGCTCGCCGTGCCGGCGTCCCGCACCCGCTGGCCGTAGGGAAGGTAGGCATTGGCGCGGAAATCCCAATCCCTGCCCAAGGCCTCGCCTCCCAGCGTTGCCTGGTTGAAGAAGTTGCCGTTTCCGGTTTTGCGGCGGTCCAGATAGCCGTAGCCGCCGATGTTCCAGCCGCCTTCCTGCATATGGCGCACGCCCAGCCCGAGGTTGCCTTCGCGGCTGTTCTGGTTGTCGAAACGCCCGCGCAGGTTGCCGAAGAAGAGCGTGCGCTCGGTCTGCTTGATTGGCAAGAAGAAATCGCTTTCTGCCAGGCTGCGTTTGGAGCCCGGCTTCGCCTCGAAGTCCACATGCGCACCCCACTTGGGCGGCATTGATTGCGCCGACGTATTCGAAAGAAAGCCGAACGCTAATACCGCTGTTGCTGCGACGTGCGCTGGATGCATGAGTCCCCCTGAGAATCCCCTGGATCCGGCGTTGAAGACCAGGCGGTAAATGCGGTTCATGCTGGCGTGGGATGTCATGCTAACGCTCCTGATGAGTTATGTTTTATGCCTGAGCTCAATAAATACGGGTGTAGGCTGCTCCTCATTCAAGAGCGCACAACGCTGCATGAGACACCTCGTAAAACCTTCCGGAGCGACTATAAAAATACTGGCTTCGGTTGTATGTCCCTACATGTAGGGACATTTCACAGCGCCTAAAAATGCAACAATTCGGACCAACATGGTTCAGTCTGTCCCTCAAAAGCTGTCGCCCCTATCGACCATTGGCGTAGCGGTGGTTGAAGACCACCTGGACTTCAAGGCGGCATTTGTGGCGGCTATTGAGGCTGCGCCTGACACCCACCTGGCCGGCCTGGCCGGGCTGCTGGCAGATGGCCTGCAACTGCTTAACGGGCCTGCGGCAGATGTACTGCTGGTAGATTTGGGGCTGCCCGATGGTTCCGGCATTGAGCTGATTCGCGCAACGCACAAAGCCTGGCCCGAGTGCAGCATCATGGTGACCACAGCGTTTGGTGACGAGGCGCATGTGATGCAGTCGATAGAAGCGGGGGCCTCGGGCTATTTGCTCAAAGACAGCAGCCCTGAAAAAATAGTTGAGGAAATACGCAATCTGCATAACGGCGGCAGCCCCATCAGCCCGCTCATCGCGCGGCGGGTTCTACAACGCTTGCGTACACCCACACCGCCCGTAGCTGCGTCAGTGCTCGACATGAAAAACGCGCTTTCGAGCCGCGAAACACAGGCCCTGGAGCTTGTCGCCAAGGGCTTCAGCTATGAGGAGATTGCAGGGCTGATGTCGGTGTCGCGTCAAACGGTATTAACCTTTGTGCGCCGAATCTATGCAAAACTGGAAGTCCATTCGCAAATGGAAGCGGTCGATGAAGCACGCAGGCAAGGGCTTTTGGCGAGGTAACGCGCCGGGCTTGGCCCGAGTGTTGGCCTGCGCAGCTTGTGCATTGACGATGGTGGCCAGCAACAGCGCCTGGGCGCTGACCGCAAGCCGTATTCAGTCGGCGCAAATGATCCTGACATCCAACGGCAGCTTCGACATGCCGCCCCTGACTGCAGCCATGCCTACAGGTGATGCACAGGCGGTTGCATTGCCACACGTGTTTCCCAGAGGCATCAACACCCCCGAAAACGGAAACGATATTTTGACGGCCTGGTACCAAATAGCGGTACCGGATGCGGCGCAACCCGCATCAGGCCGGCCGCTGCGCCTGTACCTGCCACGCTGGCAAACCGTCGGTCAAATTGCGGTGTACGCCGACAGCCGGCTGGTTTTTCGCTCCGGCGCAGGACCGATATGGAATGGTTTTAATCACCCGCTGTGGGTGGCGCTGGGCGGCGCGGCAGATGATGCCCCTCCAGAGACCGTGGTGATTCGGGTCGACCATCTGCGCAGCGCGGGCCTGGCGCTTTCGAGCGTCTGGCTAGGCGACGAGAAACAGCTTTCCCAACGACGCTGGTGGCGCGACTTTTTTCAGACGGATCTGACAGCCATTCTGTCTGCTGCCTTTTTGCTCATAGGATTTTTCGCGCTCGGGATTTGGTTACTCAGACGAGAAGCCATGTATGGGCTGTTTTTTTTGGTATCCCTGTTCAACTTCACGCGTAATCTGCATTTCCACCAAGGGCTGGAGCCGTTGCCCATATCAGAGGCCTGGTATGGCTGGATGACCATCAATTCCGCCTTTTGGGCTTTGGTGACAGCCTATATTTTTGGCTTCAGGTTGTACGCCGCTAAATTTCCGTTGATTGAGAGAGCACTTGTCATCATGACGGTGATGGCAGCCATCATCAGCCTGCCGGGGCTGACCTTGATACCCCTGACGTGGTTGCTGACACCCACCCTCTACCTGGGCGTGCTGGTGGGCATCGTAGCCATGACTTTGATCAGCATTCGCGCGGCCTGGCGCGCACGTTCGGGTGAGGCCATGCTGGTCATTGCCTGGAGTCTTCTGATCATCCCAACCGCCTTGCATGACCTGATGTTGCAAAACTACCGGCTTGACATTGAGCAGCTTTACCTGATGCCCTACACAATGCTGGGCTTTTTTCCAATCATTCTGTATGTGATGCTGAAACGCTATACAAGCGCGCTGCACAAGGCTGAACGATCAAACGCAGACTTGCAAATCAGCCTCAAGGCCAAGGAAGTTGAGCTGGGCGAAAGCTACGCACGGTTGCGCGTGATTGAAAATGAGCAGGTGCTGGGTGCGGAACGCCAGCGCCTGATGCAAGACATGCATGACGGACTGGGCGCGTCTTTGATGGGAGCGCTCAAGGCGGTCGAAAGCGGCCGGCCGCTCGACCTGAGCGAGATCCTGCGCGAATGTATTGACGACCTGAAACTGGCGATTGACTCGCTGGAGCCGATTCAGTCTGATTTGCTGTTGCTACTGGCCACGCTGCGCTTTCGGCTGGGAGCCCGGCTGGAGCAAGCAGGTGTCAGCCTGCACTGGCATGTAGAGGACATTCCCCGCATCGAATGGCTGAACCCACACAGTGCATTGCATGTGCTGCGTATTGTTCAGGAAGTTCTTGCCAATGCGGTCAAACATGCGCAGGCCAGCGCCGTCACGCTGGCAACAAAAACGCGGGGCAACCACGTTGTGGTGGTGATTGAAGACAACGGTATCGGCTTTGATGCGTCAGCGCCGCGCGCGCGGGGCCGGGGTGTGAGCAACGTCCTGCGGCGCGCGCAGGCGATTGGTGCGCAGGCAAGCTGGAACTCGCGGCCCGGTGGCACGCAGTTTGAGCTGGCATTGCCGCTGCAAGCGCCGCAAGTGAGCCAGCCCGCAAGTTACTGAACTCCTGCAGACAAGACTTACGCCTTCCCCACCTTGGCCTTCCGGTAATTCCACCAAGGCAACATCGCCCTCAGCGAAAGCACTTCCCCACTTTGTGCAGAAGCCCCGCTGTAACCAGGCAGGCTGTCCAGCACGATCGACCAGTGATGGCTTTGCAGCTCTGCAATCAGGGCCTGCACCGGCGCTTCCGGCAAGGCGGATTTCAGGCAGACCAGGTGATAACGCTCGAGGACCAGCGGCACAAAGTCCAGTCCCTTGTCGCGAGCCGCTGCCTCAATACCCAGGCCTGCGTCGGCCGCGCCGCTGGCAATGGCCTGCGCAACCGCGCCATGTGAAGGTTCCTGCGTGTCATAGCCGTTGATGCCGCTTGCCGCCACGCCGGCTTGCGCGAGGAGCTCGTCAAGCAGCACGCGCGTGCCGGTTCCTGCTGCGCGGTTCACATACCGAAGGCCCGGCTGCGCCAGGTCGGTGACGCCCTTGATGTTGAATGGATTGTTTTTGGCAACCATCAACCCCTGCTGTCGGTGCGCAAAACCAATCAGCTTGTGCAGGCCGGGCTTGAGGAGGTTGCGGTAGGTCTGGGCGGCAATCGACTTGCTGCCGGGCTGGGCCAGGGTGTGAAAGCCGGCCATCATGCAGCGCCCGGCGTTGAGGGCGGCAATGGCGTCCACACTGCCCATGAAACGTATGTCCAGATGCAGCCTGCGTGTTGCTGCCTGTTCCCGCAGGGCGCTCAGCGCAGCATCGTGGCTTGCGTACAGGGTCAGTACATGGGCTTCGTCGTCAAACGCGGTGGAAAAGGCCCGTTCGATGTCGCCGCGCAGCGCTTCGATTTGCGGTGCCAGCCGGGCTTGCGCCTGGCGCTCGGCCCACAGCAGTTTTTCACCAAACTCGGTGAGTTGCGCGCGCTGGCCTTTGTCCCAGACGATCAGCGGGCGCTCCAGCGTTTGCTCCCATTTTTTCAATGCGCCCCACACATGGCGATACGACAGGTCCATCTCACGCGCTGCTTTGGCGATGGAGCCCTGCTCGCGCACGGCGTGCAACACGTCCATCAGCGGGTTGCGGATCAGCGTGTCTTTGCTGCGCTCGGGCGACAGCAGGTAGGAGAGTTCGACTTTGTGCATGGCGGGGCGATGTTAGCGATTATGGGCGCTGCTCCGTTCCGCATCTAGCGCACCTATGTTCAGGGCTTCATAGCTCGTGATCCCCGATGGCTGGAAGCCGTTTAAACCCTAGGATAGGCACTCTTTTCATTGTCTACATGAACACCTTTTCCGACAGCGTCAGCACCGCCTTTTCGCTGATCACCTCCTTCGATCCCTTGCTCGGCAGCATCGTCATCAGATCGCTGGCCGTGAGCGCCTGCGCCTGTCTGCTGGCCTGCAGCGCAGGCTTGGTGCTGGGCGCTTGGCTCGGCGTGGCGCGCTTCCGTGGCCGCGCCGCCTGGCTGACCTTGCTCAACACCATGCTGGCCCTGCCTTCGGTGGTGGTCGGGCTGGTCGTTTATCTCGTGCTGTCGCGCTCTGGTCCGCTGGGTTTCCTCGGTTGGCTGTTTTCCTTCAAGGCCATGGTGCTGGCGCAGGCCATTCTGGTGCTGCCCGTGGTCACCGCCCTGACGCGCCAGGTGGTGGAGGACGCAGACCAGGCCAATGGCGAGCAATTGCGGTCGCTGGGCGCGGGGCCGCTGTTGCGCAGTTGGTTGCTGGCCTGGGACGAGCGGTATGCCTTGCTCACTGTGGTGATTGCATCGTTCGGCCGGGCCATCTCTGAAGTGGGCGCGGTGATGATCGTGGGTGGGAATATCGACGGCTTTACGCGCGTGATGACCACGGCCATCGCGCTGGAAACCAGCAAGGGCGACTTGCCGCTGGCTCTGGCGCTGGGCATGGTGTTGCTCGGTGTGGTGCTGGTTCTCAATGCAATGATTGCAGCCGTGAGGCGTTGGCGCATGGGCCGCGACGGGCAGCCCATGCTGCTGAGTGCAGCAGTATGAGCGCTCTCTTGCAACTCAAGGCTGTGGACCTCCGTTTCGGTGCCGTGGCTGCATTGACGGGCGTAGAGCTGCGCATAACGGCCGGCGAGCGTGTGGCGTTGATCGGTGCCAACGGCAGCGGCAAAAGTACCCTGCTGCGCGTGTTGCACGGCCTGATACCGCCCAGCCGCGGCTCCGTGCTGCGCGACAGCGCGATGCGGCAGGCCATGCTGTTTCAGCGGCCCTTCGTGCTGCGCACCAGCGCCATGAACAACGTCGCGCTGGGGCTCTGGATTCGCGGTACCCCCTGGAGGCTGGCGAAAGAGGAGGCGCTCCTCGCGCTTGGGCGCGTCGGCATGGGCGAAGTGGCCCTGCGCAATGCGCGCGCGCTTTCCGGTGGGCAGCAGCAGCGGCTGGCGCTGGCGCGCGCCTGGAGCCTGCGGCCCGACATGCTGCTGCTCGACGAGCCCACCTCCAGCCTGGACCCGCATGCCAAGCGCGAGGTGGAAGCGCTGATGGCCGAGTTCGCAGAAACCGGCATGACGCTGGTGTTTGCCAGCCACAACCTGGGCCAGGTCAAGCGCCTGGCGACGCGTGTGGTGTACCTCGAGATGGGCCGCGTACTGGCCGATCTGCCGACGCAGGAGTTTTTCAACGGCCCGCGCCTGGGTGAAACATCGCGCGAGGCTGATTTGTTCGTCAAAGGAGAAACAACGTGAATTTAAGGAAGATTTATGCATCATTTCGGCCATTCGCCCTTGTTCTACTTGCGCTGACAGCTAGCAATTTAATAGCAACTGGTGCCTGGGCCCAATCCATCACCATGGCCTCCACAACGTCAACCGAGCAGTCGGGACTGTTTGGCTACCTGTTGCCCGAGTTCAAGAAGGCCAGCGGGCTGGACGTGAAGGTGGTGGCGGTGGGCACGGGCCAGGCCATCGATATGGCGCGGCGCGGCGATGCCGACGTGCTCTTCGTTCACGACCAGGTGGCTGAGGAAAAGTTCGTGGCTGACGGGTTTTCCGTCAAGCGCTTTCCGGTGATGTACAACGATTTCGTGCTGGTCGGGCCCAAAGGTGACCCCGCAGCAACCCGAGGCAAGGACATTGGCGCAGCGCTGCAGAAAATTTCCGCGGCCAACGCTCCCTTCATCTCGCGCGGCGACAAGAGCGGCACGCACGCGGCCGAGTTGCGCTACTGGACGCAGGCGGGCGTGGCGGACAAAAAAGGCAGCGGCTACAAGGAATGCGGTTGCGGCATGGGCCCGGCGCTGAACATTGGCGCATCGTCCAACGCCTATGTGCTGACCGACCGGGGCACCTGGCTGAATTTCAAGAACCGTGCCGACCTGGCGGTGCTGGTTGAAGGCGACACCAAGCTGTTCAACCAGTACGGCGTGATGGTGGTGAATCCTGCAAAGCATCCGCACCTGAAATCCGCCGACGCCCAAAAATTTGTGGACTGGATTGTTTCGCCGACCGGCCAGAATGTGATTGCGTCTTACAAGATTGGCGGCGAACAGTTGTTCTTCCCGAACGCGGTGAAGTGATGCAGTGCGCGGAAGCGCTACCCGACCAGCGCGGCCGATTTCACCTGCGCCCAGACAGGCTTGCCCGGCGCCAGATTCAGCGTCTCGGACGCCCGCGCGGTGATGCGCGCCAGCAGCAGCGATTCGCCGCACATCAGTTGCACCAGTTGCTGTGAGGGGTGGGTGTCGGGCGCAATGGCCTGCACCACGCAGGGAAGCACATTCTGGATGCTGGTGGCTTGCGGTTCCTGTGTGGCAATGCTCACGTCACGTGCCAGGACGCGCACGCGAACGCGGGATTCTGTTGCCAGTCCGCTGTCGCGCAGCCACAGGCCGCCGCCTGGAAAGGCGATGTGCGCCAAATGCCAGCGCTCATCGCGCTCCGTCACCGTGCCCTCCAGCAGTGCGCTTGTGTCGTCACCCAGCACGAGGGTCGTGTCGATGCGTGCCAGCGTCTGTGCCATAGCGCCCGAGGCCACGATGCGGCCTTGTTCGAGCACCACCAGCGTGTCGGCCAGCTGGATCACCTCGTCCAGGGCGTGGCTCACATACAGCACCGGAATATCAAGCTCGCTGTGCAGCCGCTCCAGGTAGGGCAGCACTTCGCTTTTGCGTTGTGCGTCGAGGGCTGCCAGCGGCTCATCGAGCAGCAGCAAACGGGGGCTGCTGGCCAGGGCCCGTGCGATGGCGACGCGCTGGCGCTCACCACCCGATAGGGTTTCGGGTTTCCGGTCCATCAGCGGAGCGATGCCCAGAAGGTCCACGGCCTGGTCCAGCGACACCTGGCGCTGGAGTGCAGGGATGCGCCGCATGCCGTATTCCACATTGCCGCGAACGGTGAGATGCGGAAACAGGCTGGACTCCTGGAACACATAGCCCAGCGGCCGCCGGTGCGTGGGGAGGAAGCGTTTTTGCGCATCGTCCTGCCAGACACTGCCAGCGATTTCCAGACGGCCGCGTGCGTGTTCCAGCCCGGCCATGGCGCGCAGGCAGGTGGTTTTGCCGCAGCCCGAACGGCCGAACAGCGCGCTGACGCCGCGGCCCGGCAGGTCGAGCTGAACGTCGAGTGTGAAGCCGGGATAGCTGATTTTGAAATCGGCCAGGATGCGGTCCATCAGCGGCCCTTCTTCCGGCGTCCGGTCGGGTTCAGCGCATACAGTGCCAGCAGCACGGTGAAAGAAAACGCCAGCATGATGGCGGCCAGGCGGTGTGCATCGGCGTATTCAAGGGCTTCGACGTGGTCGTAGATCTGTACCGAGACGACGCGGGTCTGGTTCGGTATGTTGCCCCCCACCATCAGCACCACGCCGAATTCACCCACGGTATGCGCAAAGCCCATCACCATGGCTGTCAGGTAGCCGGGCCGGGCCAGCGGCAGCACCACGCTGAAGAAGGTATCCAGCGGCGAGGCGCGCAATGTGGCTGCTACCTCCATCGGCCGGTCGCCGATGGCTTCAAAGGCGTTTTGCAGCGGCTGCACCACGAAAGGCATCGAGTAAAACACCGATGCCACCAGCAGCCCCCAGAACGTGAATGGCAACACGCCCCAGCCCAGCGACTGCGTGAGCTGGCCCAGCGGACCATTCGGCCCCATGCCCACCAGCAGGTAAAAGCCCAGTACCGATGGCGGGAGCACGAGCGGCAGCGCCACCACCGCACCCACCGGCGCTTTCAGCCATGACCGTGTGCGCGCCAGCCACCAGGCGATGGGCGTGCCGATGAGCAGCAGGATCAGCGTGACCAGCCCCGCCAGCTTGATGGTGAGTGTTATCGCCCCGAGGTCTGCGTCACTGAGCAATGGATTCTCCTGCCTGCCTGGTTACGTTACAGCTCATAGCCATAAGAACGGATCAGGTCCTTGATGCGATCGGACTTCAGCAAGGTGACCAACGCCGCAGCGGCGGGTTTGTTCTTGCCGCGCGTGAGGACGATGGCATCCTGCACGATGGGCTGGTACAGCGTGGCAGGCACTGCCCACATCGACCCGCCTTTGAGTTTGCCGCCTTCGAGGACTTGCGACATGGCAACGAACCCCAACTCTGCGTTGCCGGTCGAAATGAAGCCGAAGGTTTGCCCGATGCTTTCACCCAGGACCAGCCGTGGGCCCAGCCGCCCGGCAAGGCCGAGTTGGGTGATGGCTTCCATGGCGGCTGCGCCATAAGGCGCCACTTTCGGCTGGGCCATGGCGATTTTCCTGAACTCGCCGGTTTTGAGCACCTGCCCCTGTGCGTCGACCAGGGCAGGGTTGGCCGACCACAACACCAGCTTGCCTTTGGCGTAAGTGAAGCGGCTGCCCGGTACCGCGAGCCCTTCCGCTTCAATTTTTTCCGGCGTTTCATTGTCTGCCGCCAAAAACACGTCGAAGGGCGCACCGTTTTTGATCTGTGCGTAGAACCTGCCCGTCGCGCCGATAACGATCTCTGCCTTGTGCCCGGTGGTTTTTTCCAGAATGGCGGCAATGGCCTGCATGGGTGCGGCGAAGTTGGCCGCCACCGCCACCGTGACTTCGCCGGCGTGCGCCGAACCCAGTGCCCATGCCGTCAGGACGGCCAGCAGGCGGGAGTAATTCATGGCAATGTCTCGCTATTCTGAAAAGGAATAGCGAAAGTATAGCGTTCAACGCAGGCGTGGGTGGACAATGCGCGCATGAAGAAAACCCAACTCCAGCTCGCCGGCGCGCTTGGCCATGACGCGGCCGACAAGCGCATCGACATCCTGCGTCGCATCGGCGAGGCGGGCTCCATTTCGGAAGCGGCGCGGGCCGCCGGTGTCAGCTACAAGGCCGGCTGGCAGGCGGTTGACACGCTGAGCAACCTGGCCGGTGTGGCCCTGGTCGAGCGCATGGTGGGCGGCTCGGGCGGAGGCGGCGCGCGACTGACCGAGGCGGGCCGCGAGCTGTTGCGGGCCTCGGATGAGCTGGCAATGGCGCGGACCCAGGTCCTGGCGCGGCTGACAGGCAGGGGCAAGGCGATGCCTGGCCCGTCATCCCTGGCTGCGCTGGGTTTGCGCACCAGCATGCGCAACCAGTTTCCGTGCGTGGTCTCCGGCTTGCGTGCGCAGGGGCAGGCGGTGCGGGTGCAACTGGCGCTGGCTGGCGGAATGCTGCTTTATTCGCGCATCACGCGGGAGAGTGCGCAACTGCTTGCCTTGCGCGCAGGCCAGCAGGTTCTGGCTTTGTGCAAGGCGACAGCAGTGAAGGTGTCGGCTGAGGCCTTGCCCGGCCCAGGCACCAATTTGTTGCAAGGTCATGCCACACGTGTCTCGCGCGCCGCGGGTGGCGGCGAAGTAGCGCTGGAGCTGGATGGCGGCCTGCAACTGGTGGGTTTTGCCGGCCCAGGCCACGGGCTGAAGGTGCGCAGCCCGGCCGTGGCCAGTGTGGAGGAGTCCGCCGTGGTGATTGCGGTGGCCCCGTAATTGGCAAGAGGCTTAACGCAAGACGCCCAGCGCAAACGGCAGGCTGAGCATGCCCAACAGGGTGGACAAGGTGACCAGGCCGGCCACGTAGGCGCCGTCGTAACCCATGCGTGCCGCAAGCACATAGCAGCTCGACGCGGTGGGCAGGGCTGAAAAGGCCAGCAGCACCGTGGTTTGCACCGGTGACAGGCGAAACACCCAGGACAGGCCCCAGGCGATCAGGGGAATCAGGAGGTGGCGTATGGCCAGCAGCGCGACCGCCAGGGTTTTGGCCCGGGCCAGTTTGCCGAACTGCATGCCGGCGCCGGCCGCCATCAGGCCCAGCGCCAGAGACGCCGCGCCTATGCGGTTCAGGGTGGGATCCATCCAGACGGGGATATGCAAACCCAGCAGGTTGGCCACCAGGCCGCTGGCGGTGGCGATGATCAGGGGGTTGCGTACCAGTGCGCCCAGGAAACCGCTGTTGGCATGACGCGCCATGGGCCAGACCGCACCGACGTTGAACAGCGGCACGCAGACACCGATCAGCACCGCAATCAGCAGCAGACCTTCGGCGCCTGCCAGCCGCTCGGCCAGCGCCAGCGCGATGAAGGAGTTGAAGCGAAAAGCGACCTGTGCACTGCCGGCGTGCTCGCGCCGGTCAATGTGTGCACCCAGCCAGGGCAGGTGGGGCAGGCTGTAGGCCAGCGCGATGCCCAGTACGCCCATGCTCAGGCCCGCAGCAATGAGGCTGGAAGCCGCACCAAGATCGAGCGGGCTTTTGACGATGGACTGGAACAGCAGCACCGGAAACAGGAAGTAATAGACCAGGCTTTCCACCTGTTGCCAGACGGTGCGGTTCAGCGCGGTGTAGCGGCACACCAGGTAACCACACAAAATAAGGGAGAAATCGGGGAAAAGGAGTTGGGCGTAATTCACGCGTCGAGAATAACCCGAAACCTCCAACGGCCTCGGGTTTGCCCCTATGCGTAATCCACAACACGCAAGCCTCGTTTGTGCGCTTAGGATGCAGATTGCTAACTTCCACTGAAAGGAAATCTCTCATGCAACGCCGCTCTCTGCTTTCTCTCTCTGTCCTGGCTCTCTCCACCTTGGCTGCGGGTTCCGCATTGGCCCAGGGCTATCCGAACAAGGTCATCAAGCTGCAGGTGCCATTTGCACCGGGCGGCACCACTGACATCGTTGCCCGCGTGATCGCCGAGCCGCTGGGCAAGGCCATGGGCCAGACCGTGGTTATCGAAAACAAGGCCGGTGGCGGCGGTGTCATCGGCGCGCTGGAAACCGTGCGTTCGGCACCGGACGGTTACTCGCTGGGCATGGCCACCGTGTCCACCACGGCGGCCAACCCCGCGATCAACACCAAGATCCCGTACAACCCGACGACGGATTTCACGCCGATCATCAACATTGCCGCCACGCCCAACGTCATTGCGGTGCACCCGAGCTTTCCGGCGCGCAATTACAAGGAGTTCATTGCCGAGCTCAAGAAAAATCCCGGCAAATACTCCTACGCGTCGTCGGGCACCGGCGGCATCGGCCACCTGCAGATGGAGCTGTACAAAAACCTGAGTGGTGCTTTCGTGACGCACATTCCCTACCGCGGTGCGGGCCCGGCGCTGAACGACACAGTGGCCGGCCAGGTGCAGGTCATTTTTGACAACATTCCCTCGGCACTGCCTTTCATACAGCAAAAACGTTTGATCCCCATCGTGGTGGCCGCGCCCACACGCCTGGCCGTGCTGCCGGACGTGCCGACCTTCAAGGAAGTCGGCCTGGAGCCTGTGAACCGCATGGCCTACTACGGCATCCTCGGTCCCAAGGGCCTGCCGAAGGAAGTGGTCGACAAGATCAGCGCCGGCACGCTGAAGGCGCTGCAGGATCCGGCGGTGCGCAAGCGCATTGAAGACACCGGCTCCATCGTCGTTGGCAACACGCCGGCGCAATTCACGGCGCAGATCAAGGCCGAGTACGAGGTCTACAAAAAGGTGGTGGACAGCGCCGGGCTCAAGCTCGACTAAGTCGCCGACGGGCAGCAAAGCCCGTCCTGTCACCCCATACCCCGCAGGCCGCGTGCCGTGTGGGGTATTTTTTTACCGGCTCTTCTTTTGTGCTTTCCTGATTTTGTTATCGTCCCGGTATGAATCCCCAGAGCCAGTCCGGCATTGATGCCTTTGTCGACGCCTTGTGGCTGGAAGACGGCCTGTCAAAAAACACGCTGGCGGCCTACCGGCGCGATCTGTCTCTGTATGCCGTCTGGCTGGGCGCCAAAGAGCAGGGCGGCCGCGCGCTGGATGAAACGCTGGAGAGCGATATCCACGGTTATTTTGCGGTGCGCCACAGCGCCACCAAGGCCACTTCGGCCAACCGCCGGCTGACGGTGTTCAAGCGCTACTTCCACTGGGCCCTGCGTGAACGTCTGATCACGGCCGACCCCACCCTCAAGCTGCAATCGGCCAAACAGGCCCTGCGCGTGCCCAAGCTGATGTCGGAAGCCCAGGTGGAAGCGCTGCTTGCCGCGCCCGATGACGGCACGCCGCTCGGGCTGCGTGACCGCGCCATGCTGGAGCTGATGTATGCCAGCGGCCTGCGCGTGAGCGAGCTGGTCGGGCTCAAGACCTTTCACACCAGCATGAACGAGGGCGTGCTGCGGGTCATGGGCAAGGGCAGCAAGGAGCGCCTCGTGCCCTTCGGTCAGGTGGCGCGGCAGTCCATCGAGCGTTACCTCGCCGAAGCGCGCCCCGAGATTCTCGGCGGGCAGCAGACCGACGACCTGTTTGTCACCGGCCGCGGTAGCGGCATGAGCCGCGTGATGTTCTGGATGCTGGTCAAAAAGTATGCGCTGCGTGCAGGCATCACTTCACCGCTGTCGCCGCACACACTGCGCCATGCGTTTGCGACGCATTTATTGAACCATGGCGCTGATCTGCGCGCCGTGCAGATGCTGCTGGGCCATGCGGACATCTCGACCACGACCATCTACACCCATGTGGCGCGCGAGCGCCTCAAGGCCTTGCATTCGCAGCACCATCCACGTGGATAGGTCGCGCCCTGCCGTTTCCTGGTTTCATGTCCGTTCGTCGTGAGTTTGTCGAAGGACACGCCGCGGGCCGCTGCCGTTTTAGAAAGCACCCGGGCGATATTATTTCCGCGGTGATCTGAGCATCAGGAATGCCGCAAATATGAACGCAGCAGCTACCAAAAGGTACAGCACACCTTCATAGGCTCCTCGATGCTGGGCAGGAATCTGGGTCAACACCAGATTGCCCAACTTGCACAGAAGTTGACTCGTTGCCTTCGCTTCGGTGCATGCCGCGACGGAGAAACTTGCGGCTGAAAATAGTTTGACGCTGCTGAAAGCGAATATCGCGCCCAGAAGAACGAGCAAGATCGCCGCGACACCCTTCAGCCATGGCCTCACCGTTGTCTGGTCGATTTGCTGCTGCGGCGTCAAGGGAATGCGGTTTGGGTCGTACATGGCAGATTCTCTGATGCTGGCAGTGTAGACCGCAAGGTAGGCAAAATACGGCGACGTTCACATCAGGAAAATTCATGTCACTGCCTCCATCGCGTCGCCGCCTGCTGGCCTTGCCTTTGCTCGCGCTGTGCGCCGCTGCGCTTCCTTCGGTTTCAATCGCCCAGGCCGCCTGGCCGGCGCGCCCTATTCGCATCGTGGTGGCTTACCCGCCGGGCGGCATCAGTGACAACATTGCTCGGGCGCTGGCGGAACGGCTGTCTCTTCAACTCTCCACCTCTGTCGTGGTTGAAAACCGTGCCGGCGCTGGCGGCAGCATAGGCATGGATCTGGTGGCCAAGGCTGCACCGGACGGCTACACCGTGGGCTTTTCGTCCATCAGTCCGCTGGCGCTCAATCCACACCTGGGCAAGCTGCCTTATGACCCGCTCAAGGACATTGCGCCGGTGGCCAGCGTGATGTACTCACCGGTGGTTTTGCTGGCCACGCCGGCTTTTGAGGGTAAGGATTTCAAGGACGTGCTGGCCGCCGCAAAGGCGAAGCCGGGCAGCGTGCGCTGGTCCACTTCGGGCCTGGCGACGGTGGGCCACATCGTGCTTGAGCAAGTCCAGCAAGGGGCCAAAGTCGAATTCACGCATGTACCCTACAAGGGAGGTGGCCAGCAACTGACCGATGCGCTGGGCGGGCAGTTTGAAGTGATCTCCACCAACCTCAGCGGCGCGGTGATGCCGCACATCAAGTCCGGCAAGCTGCGCCCGCTGGCCGTGGGTGCGCCGGCGCGGGTGGACACCTTGCCGCAGGTGCCGACCTTTGCCGAGCTAGGCCTGACCCCGGCCAACCTGAGTTCGTTGTTTGGTGTGTTTGCGCCCGCCAAAACGCCGGACGCCGTCCTCGTACGCCTGAACACCGAAATCAACCTGGCATTGCAAACGCCCGATTTACGCAAGCGGCTGCTCAGCGCAGACAACGTTCCCACGGCCGGCAGCGCGGCTGAATTTGCGCGCCAGATAGCGCTGGAGTCTGACAACAATGCCCGCATCATCAAGGCGGCGCAGATCAAGGTCGACTGAATTCACGTGGTTGTTTTGCTATTGATTTAATAGCTATTGACGCCCGTGTGCAAAGGGCTGGCGCCTGTTATTAGTACTCAGTTCAGCTGCAAGCCCGTTTGCGCCGGGTCCGGGCTGCCGGTGCTTGCCGCGTACATGTAGTTGCGCCTAAAGGGGTACTTGGCCTGGGCGCCCCTGATTTTTTCATCCGGCAGGTTCTCGGCCGGCCTGGTTGCCAGCATCTGGTGCAGTGAGAGCCAGCCGCGTTCAAAACTCATGGCGCTGCCGGCCAGGTAGAGGCGGTAGGCACGCAGGGTTTTTTCGCCGCGCGCGCGGTCGCCATCCAGGGCAAGAACCTGCTGCGCCGCCTCCAGACGGGCTTCCAGTGCATCCGACCAGTCCCACAGCGTGCGGGCGTAGTGGGGCCGCAGGTTTTCCGTGTCGACCATTTCCAGCCCACCGCGCGCCATGTGGTTGAGCACGTCGCTGACATGCAGCAATTGGCCGCCGGGGAAAATGTATTTCTCGATGA
The DNA here is from genome assembly GCF_002001015.1 of Polaromonas sp. A23. GTDB lineage: Bacteria > Pseudomonadota > Gammaproteobacteria > Burkholderiales > Burkholderiaceae_C > Polaromonas. The sequence continues at coordinate 16,841 of NZ_MUNO01000031.1, forward strand.
AGTCGCCCATGCCGGCGCCGAGCTGGTCGTTGTCCGGCCCCCCGGCGGTGATGCCGTGGTTCATCACCAAGCCGCCCGGCTTGAGCAGGTGCGCGATCTTGCTGAAATATGCGGTCATGTTGGCACGGCCCACGTGTTCGAACATGCCCACCGACGAGATCTTGTCAAAGGGCTGGTTTTCGTCAAGGTGGCGGTAGTCACGCAGCTCCATGCGGACCCGCCCTTGCAGGCCCTTGTCTTCAATGATCTTCTGCACATGGGCATGCTGGTTTTTCGACAGAGTGATGCCGGTGGCATCCACACCGTAATGTTCGGCTGCCCACAGCAGCAGGCCGCCCCAGCCGGCGCCGATGTCGAGGAAACGCTCACCCGGCTGCAGCATCAGCTTGCGGCAGATGTGGTCGAGCTTGGCTTCCTGCGCTTGGGTCAAGGTCATGTTGTCGTCGCGGTAATAGGCGCAGGAATAAACGCGGCGCGGGTCCAGCCACAAGGCATAAAAATCGTCGGACACATCGTAGTGGAACTGGATCTGCTCGGCATCTTTTTCCGGTGTGTGCGCGCGCAGCGCCCGGATTTGCCGCTGAAGCGCGGTCCACCAGCCTTGGTCGGTATGCAGAGGATTGGCCGGCAACAGGCTGGCCGCAACGGCCATCACGTCGCGCATGCGGCCCTCCAGATGGAGCTTGCCCTCGACAAACTCTTCGGCCAGCGCACCGATCTGGCCAGCCCGGAGCCGCGTCAGGCTGGACCAGTGGGAAAACGCCATCTTGACCGGCGCACCCGGCGGGCCCAATACCTGGCCCGCGGGCAATTGCACGGCCACCGGAAGGCGCACGATTTTTGACTCAATCTGCGGAACGAGATGCCGGATCATTGCAAACTCCTCTGGGAAGTCGTCAGTCGGACCGAATATTACTCAATCCTGCAGGAGCTTGCTGGCGGGCGGAAGGCCTGCTTTGTGGGAAAACTCCCATTTCAGTGTCAGACGATCTTGTAGTCCGCGTATTGACATCCATCAAGCGGCGTGACATGGCCAGCGGTGGCAAGGTCTTCAGCGCCCCAATTGGGCCAACTCGGCTTCGTCAAATCCCGCGGCGCGGCGCGCGTCGAGGTTGAAAGGCCCCCTGAGGGCTGGGGCCTCATACCGTGCCGCGAGTTCGGCGTAGGTTGCAACCGGGTCCAGCCCGCGTTCGCTGCACAGGTGGCGGTACCAGTGGTTTCCGATGGCCACATGGCCAATCTCGTCGTGCAGGATGATGTCCAGAATGGCGACCGCCCCCAGTGCGCCGGGGCTGCCGACCTTGCGCAGCTTGGCCTGCATGGCCGGCGTGGCGTCCAGCCCGCGGGCTTCCAGCGTGCGCGGCACCAGGGCCATGCGCGCCAGCACGTCACCGGCGGTTTTTTCCGTCATGTCCCACAGGCCTGTATGTGCGGGGAAATCGCCGTAGTCGTAACCCATGGCCTGTAGATGGGCGCGCAGCAGGCTGAAGTGGTGTGCTTCTTCAGCGGCAACCTGGAGCCAGTCGAGGTAATAGGCCCGGGGCATGCCTTCAAACCGCCAGGCGGCGTCAAGCGCGAGGTTGATCGCATTGAATTCAATATGGGTCACCGCATGGAGCAGGGTGGCCAGGCCTTGCGGGGTGAAGGGCGAGCGTTTGGGTACGTCCAGGTGGGAGCGCAACTCCGGCCGGTCCGGGCAACCGGGCAGGCTGGGAGGCGCTTCCAGGCGATCTTGCTCTGCTATTAAAAGAGTAGCTGCTTGCGCCCGTAACGATTGGACCAACAGCACTTTTTGTTGTGGATCATGCGCCATCAGTGCCTGCAGGGCGCCCTGGCGCAGTTCTGGGGAAGCTTGCGTTGCCGTCATGCAGCCGATTGTCGACGATGGGGCCAGGGTTGCACGGGCAGAGCGGAAAGACAGGATGCGAGTGCTTCCTTACAATTGAGGGCCTGTTTCGCTGCGCGGCGCGCTGGCGCGCATTCCCCCGACAACTCCACCCCAACACCCATGGCCATCTACCAACTCGACGACCTGACCCCCGCCCTTCATGAAACCGCCTGGGTCGCCGACAGCGCCCAGGTGATTGGAGACGTCAAACTGGCTGAAGGTGTCAGTGTCTGGTTCGGCACGGTGGTGCGCGGCGACACCGAAACCATACGCATAGGCCGCGGCTCCAACGTCCAGGACGCCAGCGTGCTGCATGCAGACCACGGCGTGCCCCTGACGATTGGAGAGAACGTCTCCATCGGCCACCAGGTCATGCTGCACGGCTGCACCATCGGCGACGGCTCATTGATTGGCATCGGCGCGATTGTTCTGAACAACGCGAAAATCGGCAAGAACTGCCTGGTAGGTGCGGGCTCGCTGGTGACCGAAGGCAAGGAATTCCCCGACGGCTCCATGATCCTCGGCAGCCCGGCCAAGGCCGTCCGCCAGCTGTCACCCGAGCAGATCGAGGGTTTAAAAATGATTGCGCAGCACTATGTAGAGAATGCCCGGCGCTATAAGGCCGGGTTCAAGAAGATTGCCTGATGTCCGAACTCCACAAATTCATTTTCGACGGCCTGCCGGTGCGCGGCATGCTGGTGCGCCTGACCGATGCCTGGCAGGAAATCCTCAAGCGCCGCGAGGCCGCTGGCGGCTACCCGGCCGAGGTCATGCAACTGCTCGGTGAAATGACGGCCGCCGGCGCGCTGATGCAGGGCAATATCAAATTCAACGGCGCGCTGGTGCTGCAGATCTTTGGTGACGGCCCGGTCAAACTCGCGGTGGCCGAAGTGCAGCCGGACCTGAGCCTGCGCGCCACCGCCACGGTGACGGGCGAGGTGCAGCCGGGCGACACCTTAAGCCGGCTGGTCAACGTCAACAACCAGGGACGCTGCGCCATCACGCTGGACCCGAAGGACAAGCTGCCGGGCCAGCAGCCCTACCAGGGCGTGGTGCCGCTGTTCGGCGACCGGCGCGAAAAAATTGAAAACCTCAGCGAAGTGCTGGAGCACTACATGCTGCAGAGCGAGCAGCTGGACACCCGACTGATTCTTGCCGCCGATGGCCAGGTGGCAGCCGGCCTGCTGATTCAGCGCCTGCCGGTCAAGGGCGAAGGCAACCTCGAAGGCCAGATTGACCGCGACGCCAACGAGGACGAGATCGGCCGCAACGAAGACTACAAGCGCATTGCGCTGCTGGCCGGCACGCTCAAGCGTGAGGAACTGCTGGGCCTGGACGCCGACACGATTTTGCGCCGCCTGTTCTGGGAAGAGCAGGTCACGCGCTTCGAGCCGGCGGCGCCAACTTTTGCCTGCAGCTGCTCGCAGGAACGCGTCAGCGGCATGCTGCGCGGCCTGGGCACCGACGAAGTGGAAAGCATCATTGCCGAACGCGGCCGGATCGATGTGGGCTGCGAGTTCTGCGGCGCGCAGTACGGGTTTGATCCCGTGGATGCAGCGCAGATTTTCACCAGCCAGGTCAGCCAGCTGCCGCCGGCGCCCGGCATCCAGTGATGGTGATCACGACGCCCGGCTCGCCAGCAGGTCGCTGAGCAGCCGGCGTTCACAGTCCGGGTCGCTGCAGGTGTCGCAGGCCCAGAGCCAGGGCCGTTGTGCCGGGGCGCCGCTTGTTGGATGGTTACCGCAGCCGGCCAGACTGTGCAACGCTTCCTGTGCATGGGCAAGACGCGCGGGCCCCGTGCCGTAAACCACCGTGTAGGGAAAATCCGTCTTTGCGAGAGCCTGGCGCAACTGCTGGTCAGCGGTGTCCTGCGCCGGTTTTCCGCCTTGGTGTGCCGGCAGGTCCAGGCCCATCAGCAGGACGCGGTCAAAACCCCGAGAGCCCAAAACATCCGCCAGCGGCGGGTTGTCGGCGACCAGGAAAACCGCCGTCCCGACAGGGTTGCGGCCCAGCGCAGCCATGAGTTCAGCGGCCAGTCGGGTTTTGCCGGTCCCCGGCGCGCCCAGCACCGCCACCCGGCGCGGTTCGCCCGCTGCGCGGCTGGTTTCCGCTTTATGGATGGTCAAATTGGGCTCCAGCCCTTTGGGAGATTGCGTGAGTAGCTATTAAAAGCAGAGCAGATCGTATGGGGTCAGCGCGCAATCTGGACAAAAATTTCGTTGGGCTTGACCATGCCCAACTCCTGGCGCGCCTTTTCTTCCACCATCTCCAGGCCTTCCCGGAGGTCCTTGACCTCGGCGGCCAACCGCACGTTATCGGTCTGCCCCTGGGTGTTCTTGACGGTTTGCTCACTCAGCCTGCGTTGCATCTCGTTGACGCTGGGAAGGCTGCCCCGGCCAAACCAGAGTTGCGCGTGGACGATGACCAGCAGCGCAATCAGGAGGGCGGGGACGAGGCGCGAACCCATGCCTAGGCTCGAGGGAACACAAACGACACGAAACGCGTGAGCGTCAGGATTTTTTCAGCCGGGGCCGCGGGTCCGGCTCCGCCGGCCCGCAGGCGTAGCGGCCCCCTCGGGGGGCAGAGAGCTACACGAAGTGAGCGAACGTGGGGGCCCATTACTTTAAGTTGTAGAACGCGGCGCGGCCAGGGTAGGTCGCGATGTCGCCCAGGTCTTCTTCGATGCGCAGCAGCTGGTTGTACTTGGCCATGCGGTCAGAGCGGCTGAGTGAGCCGGTCTTGATCTGGCCGGCGTTGGTGCCGACGGCGATGTCGGCAATCGTTGCGTCTTCGGTTTCGCCGGAGCGGTGCGAAATCACTGCGGTGTAGCCGGCGCGCTTGGCCATTTCAATCGCGGCAAAGGTTTCGGTCAGCGTGCCGATCTGGTTGATCTTGATCAGGATGGAATTGGCAATGTTCTTGTCAATGCCTTCCTTGAGAATCTTGGTGTTGGTGACAAACAGGTCGTCGCCGACCAGCTGCACCTTCTTGCCCAGGCGTTCGGTCAGGATTTTCCAGCCGTCCCAGTCGCCTTCGTGCATGCCGTCTTCGATGCTGATGATGGGGTACTTGTCGCACCAGGTGGCCAGCATGTCGGTCCACTGCTGGGCGTTCAGTTGCAGACCGCCTTCGCCCTCGAGAACGTACAGGCCGTCCTTGTAGAACTCGCTGGCGGCGCAGTCCAGCGCCAAGGCAATCTGGTCACCGGCGGTGTAGCCGGCCTTATCGATGGCTTCCAGGATCAGCGCAATCGCCGCTTCGTGGTTTTCAACGCTGGGGGCAAAGCCGCCTTCGTCACCCACGGCGGTGCTGATGCCCTTGTCGTGCAGAATTTTCTTGAGCGCGTGGAACACCTCGGCGCCCCAGCGCAGGGCTTCGCGAAAGCTGGGCGCGCCCACGGGAACGATCATGAATTCCTGCAGGTCCAGGCTGTTGTTGGCGTGGGCACCGCCATTGATCACGTTCATCATGGGAACCGGCATCTGCATCGCACCCATGCCGCCAAAGTAGCGGTACAGCGGCAGGCCGGCCTCTTCGGCGGCAGCGCGTGCCACAGCCATGCTGACGGCCAGCATGGAGTTGGCGCCCAGGCGGGACTTGTTCTCGGTGCCGTCCAGGTCGATCAACGTGCGGTCCAGGAAGGCCTGCTCGCTGGCGTCCAGGCCCAATACGGCTTCGGAGATTTCGGTGTTGATGTATTCGACCGCTTTGAGCACGCCCTTGCCGAGGTAGCGCGACTTGTCGCCGTCGCGCAGCTCGATGGCCTCACGCGAGCCGGTGGAAGCGCCCGAGGGCACCGCAGCACGGCCCATGACGCCGGACTCCAGCAAGACGTCGCATTCGACGGTGGGGTTGCCACGGCTGTCGAGAATTTCGCGGCCGACGATATCAACAATTGCGCTCATTAGGTTCCTTTTTTGTAGAGGGGATATCAGACCGGGGCGGCAAGGCCCTCGACCAGCACCATATTGAAAAACTCGGTGGTGCCGGCACGCTTGGCGCGCGCGGCACGGTACATTTCGTCGTCGTAGAAGGCTTTGGCCTTCTCGAAGCTTGGGAAGCGCAGCATGGCGATGCGTGCGGGCTGCCAGTTGCCTTCGAGTGCTTCAAACTTGCCGCCACGCACCAGGTATTCGCCACCGGCGGCTGCCACTGCAGCGGGGGCCGCGGCCATGTACTGCTTGTACTGATCGGGGTCGGTGACCTTCATGTCGACGATGATGTAGGCGGGTGTCATGCTTGTCTCTGGGTGCTGATGGTGGAGGCCCTGGCTCAGGCGCTGAAATTGTTTTCAAGGAAACCGTTTTTCTTGGTGACGCGGTCCAGGTCGAGCAGCGTTTCCAGCAAGGCTTTCATGTGTTTGAGCGGGACGGCGTTGGGCCCATCACTCATGGCCTTGGCCGGGTCCGGATGCGTCTCCATGAAGAGGCCGGCAATGCCGACCGCGACGGCCGCACGTGCCAACACCGGCACCATCTCGCGCATGCCGCCGCTGCTGGTGCCGTTGCCGCCGGGCAGCTGCACCGAATGTGTGGCGTCAAACACCACCGGCGCCTTGGTCTCGCGCATGATGGCCAGGCTGCGCATGTCGCTCACCAGATTGTTGTAGCCAAAACTGGCACCACGTTCGCAGGCCATGAAGCTGTCTTCGTCCAGGCCCTTTTCGCGTGCTGCGGCACGTGCCTTGTCGATGACATTTTTCATGTCGCCGGGTGCAAGAAACTGGCCTTTCTTGATGTTGACCGGTCTACCCGACTGCGCCACAGCATGAATGAAGTCGGTCTGGCGGCAAAGGAACGCCGGCGTCTGCAACACGTCGACCACGGCTGCGACCCTGGCAATGTCCGTTTCGGAATGCACATCGGTCAGGATGGGCACGCCCAAATCCCGCCTGACCTTGGCCAGGATATCCAGGCCCTTGTCCATGCCGGGGCCGCGAAAGCTCGTGCCGCTGGAGCGGTTGGCCTTGTCATAGCTCGACTTGAAGATGAAGGGGATGCCCAGCGAGCTGGTGATTTCCTTGAGCGTGCCCGCCGTGTCCATCTGCAACTGTTCCGACTCAATGACGCAAGGTCCGGCGATCAGGAAGAAGGGCTGGTCAAGGCCCACATCGAAGCCACATAACTTCATGCCAACACCTCTTGCGACGTGGGCACGACGGCCTTCGAGTTCCGATCCCCAGCGGGGCTGGGGGCCCTCTCCAGCCCTGCGGCTGCCACATCGAAGCCGCACAGTTTCATGCCACCACTTTCAAAGATTTGTTCTTCGGCTTGCCGGCGGTCTGATGATCCAGCGCGGCTTTGACATAGGCGTTGAACAGCGGATGACCGGCCCAGGGGGTGGACTTGAATTCAGGGTGGAACTGCACGCCCATGAACCAGGGGTGCACGTCTTGCGGTAGCTCGACAATCTCAGTGAGGTGTTCGCGCTGGGTCAGGGCCGAGATCACCAGGCCGGCGTCACGCAGTTTGTCCAGGTAATGCACGTTGGCCTCGTAACGGTGGCGGTGGCGTTCGGTGACCACGTCGCCGTAAATCTTGTGCGCCAGCGTGTCTTTGGCAACATCGGAGCTTTGCGCGCCCAGGCGCATGGTGCCGCCGAGGTCGGACTGCTCGTTGCGGGTCTTGATGGTGCCGTCTTCGTCTTTCCACTCGGTGATCAGCGCGATCACCGGGTTCGGGCTGTCAGGTTCGAACTCGGTACTGTTGGCGTCCTTCAGGCCTGCCACATGGCGTGCAAATTCAATGGTGGCAACCTGCATGCCCAGGCAGATGCCGAGGTAGGGCACCTTGTTCTCGCGGGCAAAACGCGCGGCGCAGATCTTGCCTTCGATGCCGCGCTTGCCAAAACCGCCGGGCACCAGGATGCCGTCGAACTTGGCCAGGCGCGAAACGTTTTCCGCGGTGATGGTTTCCGAATCGACGTAGTCGATCACGACCTTGGCGTGGTTTTTCATGCCGGCGTGGCGGATCGCTTCGTTGAGCGACTTGTAGCTGTCCGACAGGTCCACATATTTGCCGACCATGGCAATGTGCACTTCATTGGCCGGGTGTGCAGTTTCGTAAACCAGATCGTCCCAGCGCTTGAGGTTGGCCGGGGGGGTGTTCAGGCGCAGCTTGTCGCAGATCAGGCCATCCAGGCCTTGCTCGTGCAGCATACGCGGCACCTTGTAAATCGTGTCCACGTCCCACATGGAAATCACGCCCCACTCGGGGACGTTGGAGAACAACGAAATTTTCTCGCGTTCTTCGGCTGGGATGGGGCGGTCGGCGCGGCACAGCAGCACGTCGGCCTGGATACCGATTTCGCGCAACTGCTTAGCGGTGTGCTGGGTCGGCTTGGTCTTGAGCTCGCCCGCAGCGGCAATCCAGGGCACATAGCTGAGGTGCACAAAAGCGGTGTTGTTGGCGCCCAGGCGGAGGCTCATTTGCCGCACGGCTTCAAGGAAAGGCAGTGACTCGATGTCACCCACCGTGCCGCCGATTTCGACAATGGCGACATCGACGGCCTGCGGCGTGTCGTAGCCCGCGCCGCGCTTGATGAATTCCTGGATTTCGTTGGTGACGTGCGGAATGACCTGTACGGTTTTGCCGAGGTAGTCGCCGCGGCGCTCTTTTTCGAGCACGCTTTTGTAGATCTGGCCGGTGGTGAAATTGTTGGCCTTGCGCATGCGCGTTTCAACAAAACGCTCGTAGTGGCCCAGGTCCAGGTCGGTTTCCGCTCCGTCGTCGGTCACAAACACTTCGCCATGCTGGAACGGGGACATCGTGCCCGGATCGACGTTGAGGTAGGGATCCAGCTTGATTAAAGTGACTTTGAGGCCTCGCGATTCAAGGATCGCTGCTAAGGAGGCTGAGGCGATTCCCTTGCCCAGGGAAGACACCACACCGCCGGTGACGAAGACAAATTTGGTCATGTCAGGTACGAACCGCAAGTTCGTGTAGGTGGTAAACGGGGATTATACGGGTGGCGACCATGCCCTGGAGTCGGGGAATCGGAAGCGGACCACAAACTGGGATACATTGCGGAGCATGACGAAGCAAGCGAACGAAGAAAGCCCTGCGCTCGAAGGCGATCTGGTCGGCAGGCACATTGTTTTGGGCCTGTCGGGGGGCATTGCCTGCTACAAGGCTGCCGAGCTGTGCCGGGCGTTGATCAAGCAGGGCGCTACAGTCCAGGTGGTGATGACCGAGGCGGCCGAGCAGTTCATCACCGCCGTGACGCTTCAAGCGCTCAGTGGCCGGCCTGTCTACAGCAGCCAGTGGGACTCACGCGAGGCCAACAACATGGCCCACATCAATCTCAGCCGCGAGGCCGACGCCATCCTGATCGCTCCCTGCAGCGCCGACTTCATGGCCAAGCTGCTGCATGGCCGTGCCGATGACCTGCTCAGCCTCATGTGCCTGGCCCGGCCGATCGACAAGGTGCCTTTGCTGATTGCACCGGCCATGAACCGCGAGATGTGGGCGCATCCGGCGACGCAACGCAACATGGCGCAACTGTCGGCCGATGGTGCAACCATTCTCGGTGTGGGCTCGGGCTTTCAGGCCTGTGGTGAAACCGGTGACGGACGTATGTTGGAGCCGCCGGAGCTGCTGGAAGACATCATTGCCTTCTTCACCCCCAAGGTCTTGAGCGGCCAGACCGTGCTGGTGACGGCCGGCCCGACCTACGAGGCGATTGACCCGGTGCGCGGCATCACCAATCTGTCGAGCGGGAAAATGGGTTTTGCCGTGGCCCGTGCCGCTCAGGAGGCCGGAGCCAAAGTCATTCTGGTGGCCGGACCTGTCAGCCTGCCTACGCCACGTGGCGTGAGCCGCGTTGACGTGAAATCAGCACAAAATATGCTCGAAGCCGTTATGGAGCGGGCGCAGACAGCTACTGTTTTAATAGCGGCTGCAGCGGTGGCCGACTGGCGGCCTGCGAGCAGTGCGGAGCGCAAGATCAAGAAGGACGGCTCGGGCCAGCCCCCGCAAATGGTTTTTACCGAGAACCCCGACATTCTGGCCACCTTGGCGCAGTCACCGCGCGGTACGTCCGGAGAGCTTTTCTGCGTTGGCTTTGCCGCAGAAAGTCACGACCTCGAAGACAACGCGCAGGCCAAGCGCAAGCGCAAGGGCGTGCCGCTGCTGGTCGGAAACATTGGTCCGGCCACTTTCGGCCGTGACGACAATGCGCTGTTGCTGGTCGACGCGCAGGGCAGCAGGGAGTTGGCGCGCGCGTCCAAGCTGTCGCTGGCGCGGCAACTGGTGGCAGAAATTGCCGGTCGATTGAAGCGGGCGGGGTGAGGATCCGTGCAGCTTCCTTCTGACACACCGCCCGATGGCGACTTTGCCCGATACATCGAGCAGCTCAGTGCAAAAGCGGCTGCTCAGGTCTTGGACAAGGCCGCCATTACCGCGTCCTCGCGTAGCCGATACCAGGAGCGCACCGGGCCTGTCGCAGCTGAACGTCCCATCGGGGCGGCCAGCAGCAAGCCTGCGGCTGAGGATTTCCCCCGGCAATTGGCCGGAATCTCCCTTTGGACCGTTGGCAAATGGGTGTTGATCGCCTGGATTGCGCTTGAGGTGCTTTCTGCGGTGCTCCCGCGTGCCGGCATGTTGGTCCTGCCGCTACTGATGGTTTTTGCCGCGTGGGCGTTCTACCGATTCAAAAAATATTCGCCGGAGCTGCTAAAGGCGCGCGTGCGAGAGCTGGCCGAACAGGCCGCCAAAGAATTCAAACAACGGAAGTGACATGAAAATCGACGTCAAGATCATCGACGAGCGCCTGCGCGGCAACTTGCCCACATATGCAACGCCAGGAAGTGCAGGGCTGGATTTGCGCGCCTGCCTGGACGCGCCACTCACCCTGCAACCCAACGCCTGGCAACTGGTGCCGACAGGGCTGGCCATTTACCTGCAGGATCCTGGCTATGCCGCCATGATCCTGCCGCGCTCCGGGCTGGGGCACAAGCACGGCATAGTGCTTGGCAATCTGGTCGGCCTGATCGACAGCGACTACCAGGGGCAGCTGATGGTCAGCGCCTGGAACCGCAGCGACGTGGCCTTCACCATCGAGCCCATGGAACGCATTGCCCAGCTGGTGATCGTGCCGGTGGTGCAAGCCGAGTTCAATGTCGTGGATGCTTTCACCGCCACCCAACGGGGAGAGGGTGGCTACGGTTCTACCGGTAAAGCCTGAACTCAACAGGGCTACCGTCAGGCTTTTCCTACAGGAGACTCTAGCGGGCTCCCACCCGGAGACAGCCTGGGTCCTCACGCTGCAGAAATGGTGGGGCACCTGTAATCAGGTCTTGGAAGTCGGTTTGCAATTTGATCGCCTGACAGCGATCAGAAAGTAGCTGAGGCTTCCATGAACTTTACAAACAGGAGATTTTCATGCGTAACCCTAGCCGCTTTCTTTCGGTGGTGTCCTCTGTGGCCGTTGTTGCCGGTTTGGCCGCCTGTGCTGCGCCCATGAGCCAGCCTGCTCCCTACCCCGCAAACTATCCGACATCGACTTACCCGGCGCAGCCGCAAGGCAACTATATCGAATACGGACGCGTCAGCAATGTTGAAGTGCTGCGTACGCAAGAGCCGGCAAGGACTTCCGGTGTGGGTGCCGTGCTGGGCGGTGTAGCTGGCGCTGCCGTTGGAAGCCAAATCGGTGGGGGCAGTGGTCGTACTGCTGCGACCGTGATCGGCGCTGTGGGTGGCGCTGTTGCAGGCAATGCCATCGAGAGAAACCGCAACACCCAGCCCGTCAATGAAAGCTACCGCGTTTCTGTCCAATCGGACAACGGTGGTTCACGCGCTTACGACGTGCCCTCGTACGGAGACTTACGTGTGGGTGACCGTGTGAAGATTGAAAACAACCAGTTGTTCCGCATGCGCTGATTTTTTGGTTGTTAAAAAGCCGGCTGCTATTGATGCATGCCGGCTTTTTTATGGCCAAGATTTGTCAGTGCAGGGTGTTGTTGCCGGGTGCCTGGGCTTCGAGTTTGAAGAAACCGGTACCCATGGAGCCCTGACCGATTTCTGCTTCGGTGGCTTCGCGTACTGATTCGACTTTCAGACTCAGACGGATGGCAATGCCGGCGAGGGGATGGTTTCCGTCAAGCACAACATGTTCGGGATAGATTTCCGTGACGGTGTAAATGTGGCCTGGTGGTGTTTCAGGATTCACGCCAATGGGCAGGGCAGCGCCATCGAAGACCAGACCTTCTTCCAGTTCGGGCGGAAACAGGTTGCGGGGTTCCAGAAACACCAGGTTTTCATCGTAATCACCAAAAGCCTGTTCGGGCTCAAGGTGCAACTCGACCTGGGCGCCGGCTTCATGGCCTTGCAGGCTTTCCTCGATCTTGGCAAGCAAGTCGTTGCCGCCCAGCAAAAACTCAACCGGCTCATCAAGTTCGTCGAGGATGTCGCCCAGGGTGTCTTTCAGCGTCCATGTCAGGGCAACGACGCATTGCGGGGTGATTTTCATCCGACAATTGTCCCATGGATGTCAATCAACCCCTCTCCCTCCTTGCCGGTTTGACACCGGCCCAATTCATGCGCCGTCACTGGCAAAAAAAGCCATTGCTGGTGCGTCAGGCCATGCCGGGCTTTAAGCCTCTTCTGAGTCGCACTGAGTTGTTCAGGCTGGCGGCCCAACCGCAAGTGGAGTCGCGTCTCGTGGTGCAGCAGCCTTCAGGCTGGCGCATGAAGCAAGGCCCGTTCGGGCCGCGCAGCCTGCCGGCCTTAAGTCGGCGGCAGTGGACGCTGCTGGTGCAAGGTGTTGATCTGCATGACGCACGCGCCCATGACTTGCTGAAGCAATTCCGTTTTGTGCCAGACGCCAGGCTGGACGATTTGATGATTTCGTTTGCCACGCCGGGCGGTGGGGTAGGGCCGCACTTCGATAGCTACGATGTTTTTCTTCTCCAGGCCAGTGGCCGCCGGCGTTGGCAGATAGGCCGGCAAAAAGACCTGACATTGCAGGAAGGCGTGCCGCTGAAGATCCTCCAGAACTTTGAGCCCGAGCAGGAGTTTCTGCTGGAGGCAGGGGACATGCTTTACCTCCCGCCGCGCTATGCCCATGACGGTTTGGCTGAACAGGGTGTCGGTGCGGGTGGCAAGCCCACAGACTGCATGACCTACTCGATCGGTTTTCGTGCGCCGCGGCAAGCCGAGCTGGGCAGTGAACTGCTGCAACGTCTGGCCGATTTCGGTGATGACGACGATGAATCAGGCAACAGCAACGGGGCTATTTACCGCGATCCTTTGCAGCACGCAACAGAGACACCAGGCGCCGTGCCGTTGGGGTTGCTTGAATTTGCCCAAAAGGCGGTAAACAATGCGCTCAAAGACCCGCTGGCGTTGGCCTGCGCCTTGGGGGAATACCTGACCGAGCCCAAGGCTTCCGTCTGGTTTGACGGTCCGTCCGGCGCGTGGAACCCGCGCGATGCAGGAGGCCTTTGCCTCGACCCGCGAACGAAGATGATTTACGACACGCACCATGTATTTATCAACGGTGAAAGCTACCGTGCCAAGGGGGTGGATGCCACCCTGATGCATCGCCTGGCTGACCAGCGGCGGTTGACGCCAGCCGATCTGCGTCGCGCCAGCGCTTCTGCGCTGGAATTGCTGGCAGACTGGCATGAGTCGGGCTGGGTGAGCCACCCGCCGCGACAGTGACGACGCCTTCTGGCCTGATGTTCGAATATTGAACGAAAGGAACAGCGATGAACAATGCCGAATCACCCTCCGGATTGCCAGCGTCCGTGCTATTGCAGGGCCGGTTTGAAGGTCGTTCCGCATTTGCCACACTGGTTCGGCAGGCATTTGCTGCGGCGGCCGAGCAGGGGTGGCGCGAAATCATCATCTGTGATGCCACATTTGAAGACTGGCCTCTCGGCGAGCGCGCGGTGGCGCAGTCGCTCAATGACTGGTCAAAATCGGGCCGAACCCTGACGATTCTTGCGCAAAATTATGACGAAGTCATACGTCGGCATGCACGTTTCGTCACGTGGCGCCGCACGTGGTCACACATTGTTGATTGCCGCGGCAGCGGTCCAGTGGCAGCAAGTGACCTGCCCAGTGTATTTTGGAGCCCGGACTGGGTGTTTGAACGGCTGGATCTTGTACGCAGCACAGGTGTGGCGGGTCCCGAAGCCGCGCGCCGCGTTGCATTGAAAGAACGTCTTACCGAAAAGCTGCTGCGAAGCACCCCGGCCTTCCCTGCAACCACCTTGGGCATTTGATTTGATGTCTTCACGTTGGAAAGCAAGATGTTGCAAAAAGCAACTGCGCTCAAGTTTTCAGGGTGTTTTGAGGGTTTATATGGCAGTAAAAACCCGCATATACTAAGCGGTTGGAAAGGCTGGGCTTGCATGGCTCGCCAACGTCAAAGTCCGGTCACCGATTGGTTTTTTGACAGTTCCAGAAATAGTTTTTTCTCATTCATCAAGGATCTCTCGATATGAACAAGTCCCTCGTTCTGGCCGCCATCGTTGCTGCTGTTTCCCTCGCTGCCTGCGGTAAAAAGGAAGAAGCGCCAGCGCCAGCTCCCGTTGTCGTGACTCCTGCACCAGCCCCAGCGCCTGCCGCTCCAGCTCCTGCTGCGGATGCTTCGGCACCTGCTGCTGCTCCGGCTCCTGCCGATGCTGCCAGTGCCGCAAAGTAATTAGCTTTGTCTGCACAAAAAAACCGCCTCATGGCGGTTTTTTTGTGCGCGTTAAGTTCCGCGTCAAATGGGTTGAAGGCCTTGGCGGTCAGGGTCAGACAGCCAGCCAGCGGGTTCCTGTTTGGGCGTCGGCCACCACAACTTCGATGGCATCCCCCAGCGCCTCAAACATGGCTTGTCGGGCCAGGTCAGGTCGGTTGTTCTGTTGGCTCAAATGGGCGGCCACTATTTGACTGAGGCCGTTGTGCCCCACAGCGCGCGCTATCTCGCCTGCGGCAAGGTTGGACAGATGCCCGTACTGGCCAGCCACCCGCCGTTTGAGGAATGGCGGATAGCTGGATTGTTTGAGCAAGTCAGTGTCGTGGTTGCATTCCAGCAGCAGGGCGTGGCAATGTGCCAGATGAGCCAGCAGGTGGGAAGTGGCATGGCCCAGATCGGTCAGAAGCCCCAGCTTGGAGGCGCCATCCGTGCAGCTGAGCTGCAGGGGCTCGCGCGCGTCGTGCGGAACCGTGAAGGGCATGAGCTGCAGTTCACCGAGGTCAATGGCCTGCCCGTCGTGCGCGATGTGGAGAAGCCCATCAAAGTCGGGCAGCCCAATCCCTTCAAAAGTGCCGCGGCTCATCCAGACAGGTACCCGGTGCCGCAACGCAAACTGGCGTGCACAGCCGATATGGTCGCTGTGCTCATGGGTCACAAAGACGGCATCGATGTCGCTGTCGGTAAGGCCTGCTTCGGCCAGGCGCAGCGAAAGCTGCCGAATGCCCAATCCACAGTCAACCAGCAATCGCCGGGGCCGAAGGCCTGCGGCTTCCACGAGGGTGGCGTTGCCGGTGCTGCCGCTGCCCAGGCTTTTAAACCTCAACACAGGGCAGTCCGGGAGAGGTTATTTCAGGTCGTCGGCAATGACCTGGACGATGCGCTGGGCGTTCGCTGAAGCTTCAGGGCTGCCTTGGGCATTGAGCACGGACACCATGGTGACTTCGCCCTGGCTACGTACGGCGATACGGTATTTGAGCGGAGGAACGCCTGCTGAAGAGCTGCTGAAGAGTTTGGCGAGGAAGCCGGGCTCTTTCTTGTCACCCGTGGGTTCGACATAGCGTACAAAATAAGTGCCTTGTGCACGGTCACGGTCTTCAACGGTGAAGCCGGTTCGGTCCAGCGCCAGTCCGACGCGGCGCCAGGCGCGCTCAAATCCTTCGTCGATCTGAACCACAGGCATGTTGTTGACGCTGGTGATTCGGGACGTCTGGCGAGCGCCGCCGCTGGCGACCAGGGCCTTGGACTGCTCCTGGCTCACGCCCAGCTTGACCATCAGCCGGCGCAGGAATTCCGCTTCAAGTTCAGGGTCTGCAGGACGCGGCTGCCAGACGGTGGTGTCGCCTTGCTTGGTTGCCTGGTTGACGCCAACGACGGTTTCCACCATGCCGCGGTGGCTGATGTAGATCTCCGTGCCGCCGGATGCATTGCGTTCCAGGCGCGTGCGGAATTTGTCGCGCTCGCCGGTGGAGTAAAGGCTGTCCAATAGCTTGCCGATTGTTGCGCGTACAAAATCCTGAGGGAGCTTGGCGCGGTTTTCCGCGTAGTCTGTTTCCATGATGCCCAGGTTTTCCTGGTCAAGCGTCAGGAGGAAACCGCTTTCCTGCCAGAAGTCGCGCACAGGGCCCCAGAGTTTGTCTGCAGGACGGTTGACCACCAGCCAGCGCTGGCTACCTGCGCGTTCGATGCGTACGTCGCCTACGGTCATGGCTGCGGTCGTCACGGCCTGGGTGGGCTGTCCAATCTGGTAGCCGCTGGCAGTCACAGCGCCGCCAGGGACCACATACCGTGTTTCGCGTGAAAGCTGCGTCAGATCTGGTGGCACTTCCAGCGAGGGCCCTTTGGCAGAGGTCTTGTAGTCGATCTTGTCGCCTTGCATGACGTCTTCAAGGGTTGAACAGCCGGACGCGGAAAGCGCCGCGACCAGGATCAACAGACAGGACACGGTAGCCCGTGGAAAGCGTCCGGAGCCAGAAGCGGAGAGCGAGTGCAAAGTCATCACTGGAGTTTCCCTTAAAAATCAGATCAGGCCACAAACGCGCAGAGCGTTTTCTACCGTGGCTTCGTTGGCAGTTTCAAGCGGTGTCATGGGCAGGCGCAGTGTGCCTCCGCAAAGCCCCATGCGGGCCATGGCCCATTTCACAGGAATGGGGTTGGCTTCCACAAACAGGTTTTTGTGCAGCGGCAGCAACTGCAGCTGGATTTTCATGGCGGTCCGGACGTCGCCGGCGACAGCGGCCATGCACAGCTCATGCATCAGGCGGGGCGCCACATTGGCACTGACACTGATGTTGCCCTGCCCGCCGCACAGCATCAGGGCCACGGCGGTCGGATCGTCACCGGAATAGACGGCAAAGCCTGCTGGTACATCCTTGATGAGCCACTGGGCGCGCTCAATGTTGCCCGTCGCTTCCTTGATGCCGACAATGCCGGGAACTTGCGCCAGCCGCAGCACGGTGGCATGCAGCATGTCGGCCACGGTACGGCCGGGCACGTTGTACAACACCATGGGCAGATCAACCGCTTCGGCAATCGCCTTGAAATGCCGGTACTGGCCTTCCTGGGTTGGCTTGTTGTAGTAGGGCACCACCTGTAGCTGGCAGTCGGCGCCCACGGTTTTTGCGAAGCGTGCCAGTTCGATGGCTTCGGCGGTGGAGTTTGCACCGCAACCGGCCATGACCGGAACTTTACCTTTGGCCTGCTCCACCGAAACGCGAATGATTTCGCAATGTTCTTCGACGCTGACGGTGGGCGATTCACCCGTGGTGCCGACCACGCCGATGCAATCTGTGCCTTCGGCAATGTGCCAGTCCACCAGCTTGCGCAAAGTCGGGTAATCAACGCTGCCGTCTTCATGCAGGGGAGTGGCCAGTGCAACGATGCTGCCGGTAATGGTTTTCATGTCAATGTGTCGGGGGTCGGGTATACGGTCAATCCGGCCTATGCAGCCAATCCCGCATTCTACCCAGTGCGCTGGTCCAGCAGATAGCGTGGAACCCCCGTTGCCACCAACGGTTCCCGGACCGCGGCAATTCGCTGCACAAAACGGTCTGGCGCCTCCAGAAACCCATCTTCATAGGCGACCACCCGCAATTCGCGGAAGGCTGCCAGAAGCTCGCCGGGCCGCAACAAGAAATCCGGTCTTGAGGGTTTACCCACCGTTTCGTTGCCCTGTGTAAAGGTTTCGTAAATCAGGACCCCGCCCGGTGCGACGCTGGCCAGCAAGGTCGGCAGCAAGGGGCGCCACAGGTAATTGGTCACGACGACGGCGTCAAACTGGCGACCCGCGAATGGCCAGGGGCCGTTTTCGATATCGGCAACGACGGCTTCGCATGATGTTGCCGGAATTGCTATGGATTCAATAGCGTCCTTTGACCGATCTACAAGGGTGAGGGGGTGATTTCGCTTGTAAAACCACCAGGCGTGCCGGCCGTGGCCGCAAGCGACATCCAGCACCTGGCCGTGCGGGGGAACCAGATGAGACCAGCGCTGGACCCAGCTGGAAGGAGTCAGGCTGGCATGCCCGCTGGCAATGTCGTCCTTCAATGGGGCTTGACCTCGTCCTTGAGCGCTGCCAGTGCCATGTTTTCCACAACCCCGGGAGCTACCAGCTTGAGCCAGCGCCCGAGTTTTCCCTTGGTGGTCATCACCACCTCGCGTTCGCGGCGGTCCATGCCTTCGAGGATCAGCCGGGCGCAGGTCTCGACGCTCATGGCATCGTCTTCCTTGAGGCCGCTGGCGCCGGCCGGCGCACCCGCTGCGTTGAAACCGCGATGGCGAATCTGCGTGGCTACGACACCTGGGTAGGCCGTTGTGACGCTGACCCCTGCTGTTTTCAGCTCGGCGCGCAGTGCTTCAAAAAAACCTGTCATTGCGAATTTGGTGGCGCTGTAGGCCGTGCGGCCAGGCACACCCACCAGGCCCGCCAGACTCGACACCGCGACGATGCTGCCGCGGCTTTGTTGTAGATAGGGAAGCGCAGCGTGGGTGCACCAGACGCTGCCCCAGAGGTTGATGCGCATCAGGTCTTCGTACCAACCCAGGTCTTCGCTTTTGACCTCTTCAAAGAGTGCTTGCGCCGACATGCCGGCGTTGTTGATCAGGGCGTCGATTTGCCCGAACGCCTGGACAGCTGCGGCGATCAGGTTGCGGCACTGGGTTTGGTCCGATACGTCGGTTCGAACCACCAAAGTAGCTGCCCCGCGCGCTTGGCATTCGGCGGAGACTTCTTTCAACGCCTCCTCATTGCGCGCAGCCAGCACCAGAGCCGCCGACGCGCCATGACGCGTGGCCAACTGACGCGCCATTTCGGCGCCTATGCCATCGGACGCGCCGGTGATGACGATCGTTTTCATGGTCTTTTTTGTCCCCGTCTGTGTCTGTATTTCGGGCAAAGACTACCACCGATTGCTATCCGAACGGCCTACTTGCTCCGGCCAGCCCTATCCCTTACCCTGTACCTCAGATTCAGGAGTCAGGCCAGACGATCAGGCGCAACTGCAGCGCCTGTCCCAAGGAGTGTGCTC
>NZ_MUNO01000022.1 GCF_002001015.1 Polaromonas sp. A23
CCCCTAACCCCTCCCTCGCCCCGCTGGGCGATGGAGGGGGACTTCATTTGGCAATGTGTGCTGCTGCCACGTGCAAACATGACTGCCAACTGAGTCCGACCTGACGCGCTTTGCGCGTCAGGTCTCCCCGAATTTGTCTTGGTATTTTTCTTCGTCCTCCACCCGTCGGGCTGGGCCGAGGAGCGCAGCCGAAAGTGGATCAGGGCGAGCGATTGTCTGAGCGCAGCGAGTTCGAGCTCGACCCCACTTTCGGCGAGCACCGCAGGTTGCCCCGGAGCGTAGCGCAGGGGACCCAGACCATCGGGTCGCCTTTCTTTTCCTTAGGTTTCTTTGGCGAAGCAAAGAAAAGTAAGTCGCCCGCCGGGGCGAGACCCGGCTTGCCCGAAGACCCACAGCCGCACAAGCTTGCACAGGCTTCGACAGGCTCAGCCCGAACGGTGGAAAGTGTGGCGTTAGAGGATCGCCTGCATGGATCCCGGATCAAGTCCGGGATGACAGCCAGCAAGACAAATCGCTATGAATTTAATAGCTACTCACACCCGTATCACAAGGGCCAGAGTAACAAATGACCTATAAAACCCGCGTCTGCACCGCAGCAGCAGCCGACTCAGCCTGCAAACGCTGATACTTCTGCCAGAGCGTTTCACGGTCTTCAATGAACGCAGGATTGAGAGGAATGCAGGCCACCGGGCAAACCTGCACACACTGCGGTTCATCGAAATGCCCAACGCATTCGGTGCACCGCTGCGGGTCGATCTCGTAGATTTCCTTGCCCAGGTAAATCGCCTGGTTCGGGCACTCCGGCTCACACACGTCGCAGTTGATGCATTCGTCGGTGATCAGCAAGGCCATGCTCAGATGCCTTTCTGTGCGCCCGCGGTGTGTGCCATCCGCAGCGCGGACGCCACGCCGGCGCTGACCATCTGGCTCACATCGCCGCCCAGTTTGCTGATCTCACGCACCAGCGTGCTGCTGATGCATTGCACCGGCGCATCGGGCAGCAGGAACACGGTATCTACTTGCGGACGCAGCTTGCGGTTCATGGCCGCCATCTGGGCTTCGTAGTCAAAATCGGTGAGGTTGCGCACGCCGCGCACAACCGCCACCGCCTGCTGGGCCGCGCAAAAGTCCATGATCAGCCCATCGAAAGGCAGCACGCTGACGTTGGCCATGCCTTTTGTTTCGTCCTGCACCTGTTGCAGGCGTGCGTCCAAGCTGAACAGGGTCTTCTTGTGGTGCGCTACAGCGACGCCGATCACGAGCCGGTCAAACAGCCCCGCCGCGCGGCGCACGATGTCCTGGTGCCCGAGTGTGAAGGGGTCAAAAGTGCCGGAATAAACCGCAATGCGGGTGCTGGTAGCCATGGGCCAATTATGCCCGCCTGCCCGTGGAGCCGCGTGCCCCTGCCGCCTTCAGGGCTACGCCGCCGCGCTCTTGCGCACCAGCAGGTGAAAGTGCACCGCCCCGGCCTTGCCGCTGCGATGCAGCTGCAATCCATAGTCGGCCAGCGCATCGTCCGACCAGGCCTGCGGCGCTTCCAGGTAGACATAACCGGGCTCGGCCACCACTTGTGCCGCCGCCTTGAGCGCCGGCTCGAACAGCGGCGAATCAAAGGGCGGGTCCAGGAACACAAGCTGCATGCTGGCGGGCGACGCTCGTCTCAAGGCAGCCAGACCATCACCACGCTCGATCTTCACCATGTCCGCATGCAGTTTTGCCTGCAAGGTCTTGAGCTGGTCCACCAGGCCGGGGTCTTGCTCGCACAGCAGCACCTCGGCGGCGCCGCGTGAGGCGGCCTCCAGCCCCAACGCACCGGTGCCGGCAAACACGTCCATGCAGCGCCAGCCGGTCAGGTCATGACCCAGCCAGTTGAACAAGGTCTCGCGCACGCGGTCTGGCGTGGGGCGCAAGCCGGGCTTGTTGGGCACTGGCAGTTTGCTGCGTTTGTACTGGCCGCCGATGATGCGGATTTCGCCCGGCGGCACGGTTTTCCGCCCCACCACCTTGCCCGACTTGGGACGTGGTGTGGTGGTTCCTGCAGCAGTTTTTTCAGCGGTCGGTGTGTATTTCATGGTGTGGCGCCTAGGATAACAGTCACCATTTTTTCGGGCTGCAGCTTGCGCGCAAATGCGGCCCGCACCTCGGCGGCGCTGACGTTGGCAATCTTGTCGGTCCAGCCGTCCAGGTAGTTCAGCGGCAGATCGTTCCAGGAAATATTGCTCAGGTTGCCGAGCAGCTTGCGATTGCTGTCGATCAACAGCGGAAAGCCGCCGATCAGGTTGTCCTTGGCGGCTTTGAGCTCGGCGGCGGTCGGGCCTTCGGCGACAAAGCGCGCCAGCACCTGCTGCGCGACTTCCATGGCCTGCGCGGCCTGGTCAGGCCGGGTTTGCAGACCTAGCGTGAAAGCCCCCGCATGCCTGCCCGGCGAGAAATAGCTGAAGACGCTGTAACTCAGGCCCCGTTTTTCCCGCACCTCCTGAGTCAGGCGGGAAACAGCCCCACCGCCACCCAAAATGTAGTTGCCCACCGTCAGCGGAAAAAAATCCGGGTCATCGCGCGTGTAGCCGGGCTGGCCAATCATCACATGGGCCTGGGCCGCGTCAAAGGGGATGCGCAGCACCTGTGCCCGGTCAAGTGGCGGCACTTCCGGCACCACTGGCAAAGGTGGCGCCGTCGCACAATCCATGGCGGGCAAACGCGACAACAGCCCGGTCACGAGCTCATCGGCCTTCGCCCGCGACAGTGCACCCACGATGTTCACGCGGACATTGCAGCGGGTGATGTAGGCTGAATGAAAAGCACGCATATCGGCAACGCCAATGCGGTTCAGGGTCGCTTCATTCACTTCATACCCATAGGGATGGCCGCTATACACAACCTTGCCAAATTCGCGGGATACCACGCTGGCAGGCCGGGTGTACGACTCCTTGAGATTGGCGACCAGCCGTTGCCGGTCGCTTTCCCAGATATCTGCCGGAAAAGACGGTTCGGCAATCTGGCGCGCCGCCAGTTTCACGGCCTGGTCCAGCAACTCGGGCTCGGTCAGGCTGCGCAGCGAAAAACTGAAACGGTCGGCTCCCGCAGAAGCGCCAAACTGCGCGCCCAAATCAGCCCAAGCCTCGCCCAGCGCGTTTTCGTCCAATGCCGGCGCACCACCGCGCGCAGCCACGCCTTTGGACAACAGGGATGCAGTCACCCCCGCCAGCCCGGAGCGATCTGCCGTCACGCGCCGGCTTCCGGCATCAAAATCGAGTTGCACATCCACCATGGCAATGGCCGGGCTTTCGATCAGGTAAACCTTGGCGCCACTGGCTTGCGTCCAATGCTGCACGGGAATGACCGCATGGGAAAGTAAAGGATAAAAAAGGCCTGTAGCCCAGAGAATCAGGGCGCAGGGAGCTCTTCTTTTAATAGCAAAAATCACTTTAGCATCCTGGAAAATGGTTGTAGGAAAACAGTACCAGTCATCAATGCCTGAGTGAGCCCGGCGCCTGGTGTGGCGGGCGATTCGGGTCCAGCGGCTGCGGCAGCAAGGTGGCAATGGTCAGCTGGTCGTCACCAAAATAGCGAGCGGCCACGGCCTGCACCTCGGCGCTGGTGATGGTGCGCAACTGGGCAATGAGCCGCGTGTCCGTGTCGAGCGGCAATCCATTGATCCAGTAAGTGCCGAGCTCCCGGGCCTGGCTGAACACGGCATCAAGCTTGTAAGTCTCATGGGCAGCCCACTGGGTTTTGACGCGCTTGAGTTCAGCCTCACTGACACCGTTGCTTGCAACCAGCGCCAACTGCTGGCGCAAGGCATCGGCCACCTGGGCGGCGGTTTTGCCCGCAGCAGGTACGCCGTCAAGTGTAAAAACCTGTGGGCCGCGTCCTATGAGGCCATTGGACGCACCTGCACTGTCTGCCAGGCGGTTGGCGCCCTGCGTCAAGGCCCGGTCCAGCCGTGCCCCGCTGTAGCCGTCCAGCACGGAAGCCAGCATGGTCAGGGCCAACGCGTCACGGTTAAAGGCATCACTGCCCTCTTTCGCGTCCGGAGAACGCAAGCCCGGCACCTTGAACGACAGGCTCACATAGGCCTGGCTCGCAGCGGCCTTGAAGTCCATCCGGCGCAAGCCTGTCTGCAGGGGTTCCACGCGCGGTTTGCGCGCTGGCACAGCCCGAGCAGACATGCCACCATAATATTTTTCAGCCAGCCGCCGCACCTGCGGCACGTCCACATCACCAGCCACCACCACTACCGCATTGCCAGGCACATACCAACGGCGATAGAAGTCACGCGCGTCGTCGGGGGTCATGGCCTCCAGATCGCTCATCCAACCCACCACCGGGCGCCGGTAGGGTGAGGCGAGAAAAGTCATGGCATTGGCGGCTTCATACATCAGCGCACGCGGCGAATCTTCGGTGCGCAGGCGTCGCTCTTCCTTGACGACTTCAATTTCCTTTTCAAATTCTTCGTTGCTCCACTGGTTGCGCGCAAAGCGGTCAGCCTCCAGGCGCATCACCTCCTCGAGCTTGTCCGAGGGGATCTGCTGGTAGTAGCCGGTCGCATCACGCATCGTGAACGCATTCTCGCGGCCTCCCAATGCAGCAACGCGGCGTGAAAACTCGCCCGGTTTCATGTCAGGCGTTCCCTTGAACAACATATGTTCCAGCACATGAGCGACACCGGTGGTGCCATCCACCTCGTCCATGGAGCCGACCCGTACCCAGAGCATGTGGGCCGCCGTGGGCGCACGCCGGTCGGTCTTGACGATGACGGTCAAGCCGTTGGAAAGCTGGAACTGGGTGACGGGGGGAGCGGTCTGGGCCCACGACGGGCTTGCCAGAAAGAAGCTGAGGGCGAGGGGAAAGAGAGCGTTGCGTGAGGGGGTCGGGAAGCGGGTAAACATGCCCATGAAATCCTTCGTGGTGTGTTTCATAGAATAGTGTGACTCCAAAGTACAACCAATGTTCAGTTTCTTCAAGAAAAAAAAGCCCACCGCTTCGCCCGAACCCACTCCGGCAGCAAGCCCTGCCTTGCCTGAAGCTCCGGCTGCAGGTGCCACGGCAGCACCGCCGGGCAGCGCAGTTGCGAGTGGCGGTTTGATCGGCAGCGCGCTCGTCACCCCGATCGACATTCCTTTGCCCGGTGCGATTCCTGCCAATCGCGAGCATTGGGTCAGCAAACTGCGTTCCGGACTGAACAAGACCGGGGCAAGTATTTCGGGTGTCTTCACCGGCAACCGCATTGACGATGCACTGTACGAAGATCTCGAATCCGCGTTGCTGATGGCCGATGCCGGGACAGGCGCCACCACCTATCTGCTCGATGAGGTCAAACAGCGCGTGAAGGAGAGCGGCGTCACGCACCCGGTCGCTGTGAAGAACATCCTGACGGAATCACTCGCACAATTGCTCAGGCCATTGGAGCAGGCTCTGGTAATCGGCGAGTACAAACCGACTGTGATCATGGTGGCCGGTGTCAATGGTGCCGGCAAGACCACATCGATAGGCAAGCTCACGCGACACCTTGCCAGCGAAGGCGCGTCGGTGCTGCTGGCCGCGGCCGATACCTTTCGCGCCGCTGCGCGCGAACAGCTTGAAGTCTGGGCCGACAGGAACATGGTGGAGATCGTCAGCCAGGAAGGCGGCGATCCGGCAGCGGTGAGTTTTGATGCGGTTAACGCCGGCAAGGCGCGAGGCAAGGACGTGGTGCTGGTGGACACCGCCGGGCGCCTGCCCACGCAGCTGCATCTGATGGAAGAGCTGCGCAAGATCAAGCGCGTGGTCGGTAAAGCGGATGTCACGGCACCACACGAAATCCTTCTTGTCATTGACGGCAACACCGGGCAAAACGCGCTGAGCCAGGTCAAGGCTTTTGACGACACCCTTCAGCTCACAGGCCTGATCGTCACCAAACTCGACGGAACAGCCAAGGGCGGAGTGCTCGCCGCCATCGCGCTGTGGGCACGGGAGCGCGCAAAAAATTCGCCCGGCCTGCGGCCCGTGCCGGTCTATTTCATCGGCGTTGGCGAAAAGCTGGAAGACCTCGAGACCTTTAACGCCCGCGAATTTGCTCACGCCCTGCTGTCATGACTCTTCCGGCTGTCAGGCGGCGCCCAGCCGTAGCAGCAACACGCCCAGCACGACGAACAAAACGATAAAAACCGTCTCGCCCAGCAACATGGCCACTGGCTTCCAGCCCAGCTTGAGCAGGTCTTCAAAACTGGTCTTCACCCCCGCAGCGGCAATCGCTGTCACCAACATCCAGCGCGAAGCGTCGCCCGCCACCTGGGCCACCGCCGGGGTAATCGTGCCCACACTGGCCAGCATTACCAGCACCACAAAAGCCAGCAGGAAACCGGGAACCAGGGGCACTTCGGTGTCCGGGGTTTTGACTGCCGGGTGATGGCGGTAAAGCACCGCAATCACCAACACCACCGGCATGAGCAGCATCACGCGAAAAAGCTTGACCAGCGTGGCAACATCGCCGGCCTGTGGGCCGAGCATCATTCCGGCAGCCACCACCTGTGCCACATCGTGGATAGAGCCTCCGAGCACAATGCCCGCCTGCACAGGCACCAGGCCGATCAGATTCAGCGCGAAGGGGTAGACCACCATCGCGGTGGTTGAAAGCACCGTGACACCAACCACGGCCAGCAACGTAAAGCGTTCGTTCTCACGGGTTTGCGGCAACACGGACGATACCGCCAAGGCAGCCGATGCGCCACAAATGGCCACGGCGCTGCCGGTCAGCAAGCCCTGCTCCCGCGTACTTCCGAGCCAGCGTGCCAGCAGAACGCCCAACAATATCGTCAACAAGACCGCCAGCACCATCAGCACAGCCGTCTGCACGCCAAGCGCTGCAACCTGCGCAAACGTGATGCGCGCACCGAGCAGGGCCACGCCGACGCGCAGCACCGTACGGCCGCAAAAGTTGATGCCCGGTGCGGCCTGCGGGTCGCGGCTGAGGAAGTGAAACGCCAGCCCTATCAACAGGGCATACAGCAGTTGCGGCCCGCCATAGTGTTCCGAAATAAATGTAGCTGCCAGTGCAATCACCAGGCACACCAGCACGCCCGGCGCATGGGCGGCCAACTTTTTCCGCATAACGCCAATCACGATGTGAAAGCCATGTGATGGTTCATGCTTTTTTGGAAAGCACACTGACATAGTCGTGTGCCTGCGTGTTGATGAATGAAACCCGGTACTCGACCGGCTTGTCCCCGAACGTCAGCGCCAGCCGGTGAACTTCCATCACCGGCGCACCTGCCGGGAGCGACAGTACGGCTGCCACAACTTTGCTGGCGGCCGAGGCCCGCGCGCGCTCCTGGGCGCGGAGCACGGTGATGCCGAAGTCGGTCTGGTAAAGCGCATATACCGTGCTGGCACGTTCAACGAAGCGTTTTTCCGTCAGGTTGCGAAACATGGCAGTCGACAACACCAGCCGGTCCAGAACCACCACCTTCCCGCGCAGCGACAGCTTGTTGTCTATCCGGAACACCGGATCACCGAGCTTGATCCTCAGGGCACGGGCCTCGCCTGCATCGGCTTTGTCGCGGCTAAAGCCGAGGCAGGCAATGTCCGGAAATTCCTGTTCGGAGGTAGGTTCGTTGTCTTCAGGGTCCTGGCGGCGCTCCACGTGAAAAAACTGAAACATGAAACGCGCCCGGTTGTGCGGCGCGACGAACGTTCCTTTTCCCTGGCGCCGCACCAGCACATGCTCATGTACCAGTTCGTCGACTGCATGGCGCAACGTACCCACGCTCACCTGCAGCTGTGACGCCAGTGCGGACTCGCTGGGCAGGGGCTTTCCTGGTCCGTAGTGCCCCGCTTCGATGATTTTTTGCAGCGCCTTTTTAACCTGGCGGTAAAGAGGCAGGGACTCATCGCCGGACGGGGTCTTGGACTCAGACTTGCTTTTTGTTTTCACCGGGCCATTGGACCACCGCAGGGTGGGGTCGTACAAGTCATTTATATGAGTGAATTGACAAGCCGCTGCCCCTGCCTAGACTGGCGATTCGATTCAACTTCGACCTCTGGAAAATCAATGATTCATTTTGTATTACATGACGCCAAAGACACCGTGGCCGTTGTCGTGGTGGAAGGCGTGACTTCCGGCACCGAGATGACCGGCTGGATCATGGACGAAGACCGCATGATCAAGGTCAAGGCGCAACAGGACATTCCCATCGGCCACAAGGTGGCGCTTAAAGACATGGCCGTCGGCGATACCGTGTGGAAATACGGCATCGACATGGGCAAAGTGGTGGCCGGTATCAAGGCCGGTCAACACGCCCACGTGCACAACATCAAGACTAAAAGGTGGTGATTTGACGACCCATCCGGCTACTGCGCGGCCCGCATGCGTCGTTGCGAATCCTCGCCGGGTGTTACCCCGGCTGCGGTTCACGCCTCGCCTGCAGGCCGCTCGCTACGCCGGCTGAGCCATCAAATTCGTCAAAAAAATTTAAGGATCCCCCATGTCAGTCATCGATAAAAACACCACCTTCCTCGGCTACCGCCGTGAAAACGGCCGCGTCGGTGTGCGCAACCACGTCATCATTCTTCCGCTGGACGACCTGTCCAATGCCGCTGCTGAAGCCGTCGCCCACAACATCAAGGGTGCCATGGCGATTCCGCATCCTTATGGACGTCTGCAGTTCGGCGCCGACCTCGAATTGCACTTTCGCACGCTGATCGGCGCGGGCTGCAACCCCAATGTCGCCGCCGTGGTGGTCATCGGCATCGAAGACAGCTGGACAAAAAAAGTTGTGGACGGCATTGCTACCACTGGCAAGCCCGTGGTGGGCTTCGGCATTGAAGGCCATGGCGACCATGAGACCATCATGCGTGCTTCAAAGGCGGCACGCGAGTATGTGCAGTGGGCCAGCGAAAAGCAGCGCGAAGCCTGCGCCATTTCGGAACTGTGGGTGTCCACCAAATGCGGCGAGTCCGACACCACTTCCGGTTGCGGCGCCAACCCAACTGTCGGCAACGCCTTTGACAAGCTGCATCCGCTGGGCAACTACCTGTGCTTTGGCGAAACCACTGAACTCACTGGCGGTGAAAAAATCGTCGCCGACCGCTGTGCCAACGACGCGGTGCGCGAAAAATTCATGTTCATGTTTGACCGCTACCAGGCGGTAATCGACCGCCACAAGACCAGCGACCTGTCGGACTCACAACCCACCAAGGGCAACATTGCAGGTGGCCTGACCACCATTGAAGAAAAGGCACTCGGCAATATCCAGAAAATCGGCAAGAAATGCACGGTGGACGGCGTCATCGACAAGGCTGAAATGCCGACCCATCCGGGCCTGTGGTTCATGGACTCGTCCAGCGCTGCCGCCGAAATGGTGACCCTGTGTGCGGCCTCGGGTTACGCCCTGCACTTCTTTCCCACAGGCCAGGGCAATGTGATCGGCAACGCCATTGTTCCGGTCATCAAGATCTGCTCCAACCCGCGCACCGTGCGCTTGATGAGTGAACACATCGACGTGGACACCTCTGGCCTGCTGCAAAGGGAGATCACGCTGGACCAGGCAGGCGACAAGCTGCTGGAGAACATGCTGCGCACTGCCAATGGACGATTGACAGCGGCGGAAGCTTTGGGGCATCGCGAGTTTGTGTTGACCCGCCTGTTCGAATCGGCCTGAGTCTCCGATGGCCCGCATCGTCATCACCGAGTTCATGGACGAGCGGGCGGTCGCGCAGCTGGCGGCCGCGCATGATGTCCTGTACGACCCGCTGCTGGTAGACGACATGCCCCGGCTCATCACTGAAGCCCAGAAGGCCGAGGTTTTGATCGTGCGCAACCGCACGCAGGTGCGCAACGCCCTGCTTGCCGCGCTCGGAAAATGCAGGGTGGTGGGCCGGCTGGGTGTGGGCCTGGACAACATTGATGTCAGTGGCTGTGAGGCCAAAGGCATTGAAGTGATTCCGGCAACTGGCGCCAATGCGCTCAGCGTTGCCGAGTACGTGATAGCCAGCACCATGATGTTGCTGCGTGGTGCCTTCACGGCAACGGAAGCGGTTGCTGGTGGCCAGTGGCCGCGCACAGCGCTAGGCAATGGCCGCGAAACCGCGGGCAAGACACTCGGTGTCATCGGCTTTGGCTCCATCGGGCAAATGACAGCGCGCATGGCGCAGGGCTTGGGCATGAAAGTCATGGCCTTTGATGCCCTGCTCCGGGCAGATGCAGAAGTGTTCAAACAAACAGGCGTTGCATGTTCCAGTCTGGACAAGCTGATCAGCGAGGCGGACGTGGTGACGCTGCATGTTCCGTTGGTGGACTCCACACGCGGTCTTTTCAATGCAGCACGAATTGCGGCCATGAAGAAGGGCGCTGTACTGATAAATACCTCACGCGGACACATTGTGGACTTGCCGGCTGTAGCGGCTGCGCTACGCTCGGGCCATTTGGGTGGTGCCGCCATCGATGTTTTTGATGCGGAACCCTTGCCCGCTGACACATCGCTGCAGAATTGCCCTAACCTGCTCCTGAGCCCTCACATCTCCGGCGTCACCTTCGAAGCCAACGAGCGTGTGTCTTTCATGATTGCCGACAAAGTGTTGAGAAGCCTCGCCTGAATGACCCCACTGACCATTGACGAAGCCACCCGCCTGGCAACCCGCGCGCTGCGCCTCGCCGGCGCCGGCGAAGCCATGGCAGCCAGCACCGCCAAGGCGCTGGTCAGCGCCGAGGCACAAGGACTGGCTTCACATGGTCTGAGCCGTGTAGCGCAGTACGCGACGCATCTGCGCAATGGCCGGGCCAATGGCAGCGCGCAAGCGAGGGTGGTGCAACACAAGGGCGCCGCGGTACTGGTCGATGCCGCACAGGGCCTTGCCTTTCCGGCCTGCGACCTGGCCATTGCTACCGCCATCACCACTGCCACGACGCTGGGCGTGTGTTTTGCCGGTGTGGCCAACAGCCACCACTGCGGCGTGCTGGTGGATCACCTGCGCGCGGTGGCAGAGGCCGGCATGGTGGGCCTGGCTTTTGCCAACTCACCGGCAGCCATGCCTGCTGCCGGCGGCAAACACCCGATCTTCGGCACCAACCCGGTGGCGGCCATTTTTCCGCGCAAGAATGCTGACCCGTTGATGATCGATCTTTCACTGAGCGAGGTCGCGCGCGGCAAGCTGATGGTTGCAGCCCGGGACAACCAGCCCATTCCCCTGGGCTGGGCGTTGGACAGCGAGGGCCGTCCGACCACCGACGCCAAAGCCGGGCTGACAGGCGCCATGCTCCCACTGGGCTCCGTCAGCAGTCCCAAAGGTGCGATGCTGGCACTGATTGTTGAATTGATGGTGACCGCGGTGATAGGCGCCCAGTTCGGTTTTGAAGCCTCTTCATTTTTTGTCGACGAAGGCAATGCGCCGCGCATCGGCCAGGCTTTTATCGTGATTGACCCTGGCGCGCTGGCCGGCAAGGACGTGTATTTCGAAAGAATGGAAGCGCTCGTCAGCGAAATGCTGATTGACGATGGCGTACGCCTGGCGGGTGCCAGAAGAATGGGCCTGGAGGAAAAGGCAAAAAATTCAGGGCTGACGATTCCGGATGCACTGAAAGACCAGCTCGACAGGCTGGTGGCATAGCCCTTCATGGCTGCATGAACATCCATGCAGCGCGGAGGATTCGGTTATCAACGAGCAACCTTGGAGAAAAGCATGAAACGTCGAGACATCGTATTGGCTTCCGCTGGCGCTACCCTGGGCGCACTACCTGCCTGGGCCCAGACCCCCAGTTTTCCAAAGCCGGGAAGCACCATCAAATATGTCGTGCCCTTCCCCCCCGGCGGTCTGACGGACGTGATGGCCCGCACCGTGGCGCAAAAACTCACAGAGGCCTGGAAAACCTCGGTGATTGTGGAAAACAAGGCCGGCGGCAATGCCCAGATCGGCGCCGAGCAGGTGGCCAAGTCGGCACCCGACGGCAGCAGCCTGCTGGCCATCACCCTCACCCATGCAGCCAATGTTTCGCTGTTTCCAAACGCGCCTTACAGCCTGACCAAGGACCTGCGGCCCGTCGCACTGCTGGCGGGCTCGCCCATGCTGGTGGTCGTTCCCACCGGCAGCCCCGTCAAGGACTTCAAAGACCTGATGGCGATCGCGAAGAGCAAGCAGCTCAACGCGGGCTCCAGCGGCAACGGCACGCCGCCGCACCTGACCATGGCGCTGTTCAACGATCTGAACAAGACGCAGATGACGCACATCCCCTACAAGGGCGGCGCGCCTTCCATGACCGACCTGATTGGTGGCCAACTCGATGTGATTTTTTCGAACTTTCCGGAATCCATTGCCCACGTCAAGGGCGGCAAGTTGCGCGCCCTGGCGATATGCGGCCTGAGCCGCCACCCCATGGTGCCCGACGTGCCGACCGCAATGGAATCCGGCATGCCCGGCCTGTATGTTGAAAACTGGACCGCAGCGATGATCCAGGCAAAGACGCCGGACGCCATCGTGGACCGTTACTCGCGCGAGATGATCAAGATCATGTTCAGCGCCGATGTGGAAGAACGCGCCAGGCAACAGGGCTTTCGCGTCTCTCCCAAGGGGGCTGGCGACTTTGCCGTCTTTCTCAAGAGCGAGATCGAGCGCTGGAACCGCATCATCCGGACGGCGAAGATTACTGCGACCTGATTACCGCACCAAGCGGCTTGAAGGCGCTGCAGCGCTGCATTGCCGCAGCGGGAAATGCAGTACTTCCCCTGCTTTCCCAGGTTGCGGCCATGCATTAAAGTGTTCTTTCGGCCGGAGCTTTCACCACCGGCGCAGGAGGCACCATGAACCCAACCATCGCATCTGACCCATCCGGCGAAACCCGCCAGGTTGACCGCTTGCTCGCGCACTATGGCGAAAGCCATCAGAACCCGAAGAACGAAGTCATCCACTTCATCGCGATACCGCTCATCATGCTGAGCCTGCTCGGCATGATCTTTACCTTGCACCCTTACGTTGCCTACGCCTTCATGGCCGCCAGCATGGTGTACTACGCCCGTCTGTCCCTGGTTTTTTTCGGCACCATGATCCTGTGGTCAGCCATCTTGCTGGCGCTGGTACATGCCATGGGGGACCTGGCATTTCCGCTTTCAGCAGGCATTTTTGTAGGTGCCTGGATCATGCAGTTTGTCGGGCACAAGCTCGAGGGTAAAAAGCCTTCTTTCTTCGAGGACATCCAGTACCTCTGGGTCGGCCCGCTGTTCGTGCTCAGCAAACTGTTTGGCAAGCTCGGTATCCGCTGGTAGCCGCCCGGCCGCTGGCCGGTTGAATACCGGATTTCCGCCCGCATCTGTGTTTTTCTGACTTCGACGGGAATCCTACGTGTCCAGCTTCATTAGCCGCGTTTTTCGTTTCATCCTGCGCCTGGTCCTGCGGACCTTTGCGACCATTTTTGCCTTGAGCCTGCTGCTGGCCACCCTGGTATTGCTGGCGCTGGGCTTTTTGCGCTCACTGATCACCGGCCAGAAGCCCAAACCCATGGTGTTTGGGCGTTTTCAGCGCTTTTCAGCCCAAGCCCCCTGGCAAAGCGCCGGCATGCGTGATGCTGCGCCCGCGCGCACAGGCGACGTGGTGGACGTGGAAGTGCGCGAAATCCGCGACGACAAACGCCTGCCCTGAGCGCCTGGAAGTTCGGGTTTGAAGGCAATTTGCTATATAAATAGTAGCTACTCCTGCCCGAATCTATTGGGAAAAAGCCACTTTTCATCATCAAGATTGGCCGCCAGCGGCTCTTCAGGGCCCCAAAGCGCTCCTGCGGGCTTGCGCACAGGTATTTGGACGCCACCTGCTTTGCAGGTTGGCCTACACCCCCGCTGCTGAACTAAATAGCAAAATGGGACACAAACTAGGGTAAACACGGATTAGCCGTACCCTATCAAAGCGATTGAACCTATCGCTTAGCACTCCATCCAACAGAGTGCTAATATTTGACTTCAGAAAAGGAGTTTTGCTCTATGTCCTACGCTCTCTCTCCCCAAGTGGCCCCCGCAACCACGGCTTTGGCGCCTGCCAATCCTTGGTCGCTGCTGCCGCCATTGGGTAACCTGGACGCCTATATTTCTGCGGTCAACCGCCTCCCCATGCTCACTTTGGAGCAGGAACAGGAATTCGCCCGAAAACTCAAGGATGAGAACGACCTTGATGCAGCCGGTAAGTTGGTGCTCTCTCACTTGCGCCTGGTGGTTGCCACTTCGCGTAAATACCTGGGCTACGGACTGCCCCATGCCGACCTGATCCAGGAGGGCAACATCGGCCTGATGAAGGCGGTCAAGCGTTTTGACCCGGATCAGGGCGTGCGTCTGGTCAGCTATGCGCTGCACTGGATCAAGGCCGAGATGCACGAGTACATCCTGAAAAACTGGCGCATGGTCAAGGTGGCCACCACCAAGGCACAGCGCAAGCTGTTTTTCAACCTGCGCTCGATGAAACAGGGCTTCAAGGACGACGCCGACGTGGCGACGCACCGCGACACGCTGACCGAGGGCCAGATCGACTCGATGGCGAAGACCTTGAACGTCAAGCGGGAAGAAGTCATTGAAATGGAGCAGCGCATGTCGGGACACGATGTGCTGCTGGACCCGAGCCCTAGCGATGACGGTGAAGAGGCCTTTGGCCCCATTGCTTACCTGTCTGACGCCACACAGGAGCCAACTCAGCTGATGGAGTCGCGCCAGCGTGATTACCTGGCCAGCGACGGCATCACCACGGCACTGGAAGGTCTGGACGATCGCTCGCGCCGCATCGTCGAGGAACGCTGGCTCAAGGTGAACGACGACGGTTCGGGCGGCATGACTTTGCATGACCTGGCCGCCGAGTACAAGGTCAGCGCCGAACGGATTCGCCAGATTGAAGTGGCGGCGATGAAGAAAATGAAAAAGGTTCTGGCGGCTTACGCCTGATCTCTTGTCGGCAACACCGCGAGGAGCGGTGCTTGCCCCAAGCCTGCATACGACCATCGTGTGCAGGCTTTTTTTTGCCCTAAGCCGGCGCCGGTTGCTGCTGCAACCCCTTGACCCAGGCCACCACGCTCCAGCGCACCCGGTTGCCGGTGTTGGGCAGGGAACGGTGGGGCGTGTAACGCCCGATCACCGCGGCTTCACCCGCGCTCACGGAAATCGCCTGACGCGGCAAACCGGCAAGGAGTGCATCGGGAATCACAAAACGCCCCTCCTCGCTGCGTTCGTGCGGCAGGGGCCTTTCTTGCGGGGTGCTCACCAGCTCCAGGCCGCCGGTGTCCGGGCTGGTGTCGGCCAGCGGAATCCAGCAGGCACCCAGAACGGTGTGGCAGGTCGAACCGGGGGTCACCGGTGCGGCGATGGCCACATCTGAATGCCACCCGTGCAGGGTGCGGGGCAAGGCGGGAACATTGACCCGCACGCGTATCGTCACGCCCGACGGTTCAAACTGTCCGCAGAGTTGTTCTATGGCGCCGAGGAGGCGGGGATCGTCCCGAAGTGCCTCAATACGCGGATCGCGATGGGCATCGGCGTAAACAGCGGCCAGCAGCGCCGAGGCATACACCGGATTGCGCTGCGCCACCAATTGCAGCCGGTGGAAGATATCTTCCTGGGGCTCGCTTTCTTCATACGGCGTGCGCAGCGCACGGGCCACGCGGTCCACCGTCTCCTGAACAGCCTGGCCTATGGCCTCCAGCTCTTGGGGCTTCAAGAGCTCAACAATGCGAAAAGCAGGAGGCAAGCTGGGCAATGGTGAGGGCTGCATGTTGGATGTACCGCCCCGACGGGCAGTTCTTTCAGTTGTTTTTGAGCAGAAGACGGATGTCGGAAGCCAGTGCCGCAGCGCCGCTGCCGTAACGGCTGTACAAGCGGACTTTGCCCAGGGGATCGAACACATAGCTGCCAGCGGAATGGTCCATCGTGTAGCTGCCGGGTGTCTTGCCCTCGACCTTCTTGTAGAAAATCTTGAAGTCTTTGGCAAGCTGCGGCAATTTGTCGAGTTCAGGACGAAGTGCCAGAAAGGTCGGGTCAAAGTTGGCCATGTAGGCCTTGAGCACTTCACGGGTGTCGCGCTCCGGGTCCAGCGTGACAAAAAGGCCCTGCAGACGCTCACCGTCACTGCCCAGCAGTTTCTTGATCTCGGCGAGTTCAGCCATCGAGGTGGGGCAAACATCCGGGCATTGGGTGTAGCCGAAAAACACAACCACCACCTTGCCCTGAAAGTCCTTGATGCTGCGCGACTGGCCGTTGTGGTCGGCCAGCGCGAAGTCACGTGCATAGTCGGCGCCCGTGATGTCAATGCTGGTGAATTGCGGCTTGGTTTCACCGGAACATGCACTTAAAAGGCCGGCAGCCCCTGCCGCAAAAGCGGCGCCAGCTATTAATTTGATAGTGTTTCGTTTGCCGGGAGAAGCAGGTGACGTGCTCATACGAGGTAATGATCCAGCAGCAGGGCTGCAAATAAAACAGACAGGTGAATCAGCGAAAAGCGGAAGGTCTTGCGCGCCAGTGCGTCGGAATAATGGCGCCACAGGCGCCAGCCGTACCAGCTGAAACCAATGCTCAGGCCAATCGCTACCACCAGGTAGAGCCAGCCGCTCATCTTGAACACAAAAGGCATCAGGCAGGCGGCGAACAGCACCAGGGTATAGAGAAACACCTGTAGGCGGGTGAATTCGTTGCCGTGGGTAACCGGCAGCATGGGCAGGCCGGACTTGCGGTAGTCCTCCACGCGGTACAGCGCCAGCGCCCAGAAGTGCGGCGGTGTCCAGAGGAAAATAATCAGGAACAGGATCAGGGCCTCGGGGCTGACGACACCTGTCATGGCGGCCCAGCCAAGCACCGGCGGCATGGCCCCCGACGCGCCGCCGATCACGATGTTCTGCGGCGTCAGCGGTTTGAGAATCACCGTGTAGACCACCGCATAACCGACAAAAGTTGCAAAGGTCAGCCACATGGTCAGCGGATTGACCCAGACGTAAAGAATCCAGGAGCCGACGGCGCACAGCACGGTGGAAAACGCGAGCGTCAGCGGATTGCTGATTTGCCCCTGCGCCGTGGCGCGCCAGGCGGTGCGCCGCATCTTCGCATCGATCTGCTGCTCGACCAGGCAATTAAAGGCCGCGGCAGCACTCGCCACCAGCCAGATACCGGCACAGGCTATCAATGCCAGTTGCACCTCCGCCCAGCCCGGCACGCCGGGCACAGCCAGCACCATGCCGATCAGGGCGCAAAACACGATCAGTTGCACCACGCGCGGCTTGGTCAACGCGTAGAACTGCGCGAACTTGGAAGGCACAAAGGAAGCGGCCGCGACGGAAGCGGAAGAGTCGGACGGGTTCATAGGCTGGCAGCCCTCAATTTTGACGCACTTGCCACCTGGCCGGTGCGACGGCTGGAAAAAACAGCACCGGTGAGTACCACCACCAGGGCAGCAGCCCCACCGGTGTGTGACACAGCGGCCACCAACGGCCAGCCCAGCACGACGTTGCTCAGACCGGTTGCAAACTGCCACAAGGCCAGCCCGCCAATCCACAATCCGTAGGAACGCATGGCAGGCAAATGCCGCAGCCGGCTCGCCAGCCAGAGCAAGGCGGCAAAGACGACATAGGCCGCGAGCCTGTGTACATAGTGAATGGCCGTCAGGGCCTGGAAGCTGATGTTGTCACCATCCCGCCCCACACCCAGGGCGCGCAAGAAGGTAAAGCCTTCCCGCAGATTCATGGCTGGCCAGAAACTGCCCTGGCAGGACGGAAAATCGGTGCAGGCCAGTACCGCGTAATTGGTGCTGACCCACCCACCGAGCGCGATCTGCAGCCAAAGCAAGGCAAAGGTCGCCAGCAACAGAAGCCAAGTGCCCGACGGCAGGGAAACAGACAAAGACTCCCCCTGTGCCTGCGCGTAACGCACCGCTTGCGCGCGCAGCAGGGCCAGCAAGATCAAACCGCCAAGCAGGTGCAGTGTGACGATCAAGGGAAACAGTTTCATGGTGACCGTGAGCGCGCCAAAAGCGCCCTGAATACAAACCCACACGAGGGTCGCCGTCGGCCACCATGCAGAAATAACGCCCCCACGCTCTTCACTGCGTGCAAGTCGCTGCCCCCCGAGGGGGCCGCTGCGCCTTCGGCCCGGCATAGCCGGTTCCGCGGCCCCTGCTGGTCTGGAGCCCTTCTGCGCACGACCTTCAAGCCAAGTGAAAAGTGTCAGCGTCAAAATCAGCACGCCGACACCTGTGGCCAGATAACGGTGAATCATTTCTACCCAGGCTTTGGCATGGGTCACCGGGCCGGTAGGCATGGCTGACTGCGCCTCGCTGATGGGCTGCTGCGCGCCCACCGGACTGGCATGGCCGTAACACCCCGGCCAGTCGGGGCAGCCGAGCCCGGAGTCCGTGAGGCGCGTAAAAGCACCAAACAGCACTAGGTCAAAAGTCAGAAACAGGGTCACCAGCGTAAGCACCTGCAGGCGCCGCGCCATGGGCTGGTTCTTGTTGCGCAGCCACACCCAGGCCAACGGGCCCAGTGCCAGCACCAGGCCCATGCCCATCAGGCGCAGCGCCGGACTCAGGTTGTAGAGGTCGGTCATGGTGCCCCCACGGTCGCGCACTTCGTGTCGCTCCCTGCCCCCCGAGGGGGCCGCTGCGCCTGCGGGCCGGCGGAGCCGGACCCGCGGCCCCTGCTGGCAACAGCCGCGTGCGACATCTCCCCTCCTGTGCCAGTTCGAGCCGCGGAACCGGCTTTGCCGGGCCGCAGGCGGGCGGCCCCCACGGGGGGCAGCGCATTACACGCAGCCGAAGGCGCAGTGAAAAGCGTGGGGGTCATAGCCTGCCGGCTTTGTCCCACGAACTGGAAGCACGCATCAGGCGCTCCAGGTCGCGTTTGGCGCTGGCTGCGCCAGCGGCGTCCAAGCCTGCAGGAAATCGCATCATCCAGTTGCCCAGCGGATCCACCACATAGAGGTGGTCTTGCAGGCGCTGGCCGGCGGCGGCCTGCAGCCACTGGTCCAGGCCGGCCACACGCAGCACCGTGGCGCCCTGCAGCGCTGGTTTGAGCTTGTCGGGAATCGCCGCCTCATCACTGACCAGCCATACCCGGTCCAGCCGGTCCTTCTCGCGCCCCAGTGACTCGCGCAGCTGGCGCTGAAAATAGAGGGACTGCTGGCAGGCGCTGTCGCAGGCGCCGCCCGCAACGCTGACCAGCAGCCACTGGCCCTTGAGCGCGGTCAACTCTATGCGGTTGCCGTCCGGTGCGACCGCCGCCAGGGCCGGAAGCGGGCGCTGCGGGTCAATCAACTCGCCATAGTTGCGCCGGCCTTCGGGGCGAATCACGTAGTAGGTGAAGTAGGAGGCAACGACAGGCGCTGCACACACCAACAGCACCGCCAGCATTTTCCAGCGGCCCGAACGTGTGTCAGGGGCACTGGCAGCCATTGCACCGGGCTGTGGCATGGCATGCACGGTCAGGCCCAGCGGCTGGTCCTGACCGGCTGCTGCGGCGCGGCCTGCAGATGACAGGGAGGAATCGGGCTGGGGATGTTGCACGTTGAAATCGCCGTTCAGGGTTGGGGGTGAGACGCGTGCCGCTTTTTGCGGCGCGGGGAAATCAGCTGGAACCATAGATACAAGCCGGCAACCAGGGCGCACAGGCCAAACCACTGGAAGGCATAACCGTAATGTTTGTCGACGCCAACAGCGGGCGCCGCCCAGTCACGCAGCAGTCCTTCGCTTGCCGGCCCTGTTTGCAGCAACGAAACCATCAACAGGGGCTGGCCAATTTCAGCGCTGAAAGCAGCGACGTCGAGATTTTGCCGGATACGCCCGTTTTGCACGCCTTCGAACTCGTATAGCTTGGACGGTGGCGGGGCCATGCGGCCGCGCACACTGACGAGGCCTGGCGGCGTTGAAGTGGCAGGAAGCCGTGTGCGGTCGGCGAAGTCACGCGGAATCCAGCCACGCTGCACCAGAATCCACGGCCGGCCATTTTCCAGCGCCAAAGGCGTCACCACCCAGAAACCCGACCTGCCGCCCATGGGCCGATTCTCCAGGTACACCGTGTGCGCCTCCTGCCACACGCCCTGAAGCAGCGCCTGCCGGTGCAACACATTTGCTATATTTTCAGTAGCTAACAGCGCCCGATTATCAAGGGCTGGAAGCGTATTTCTTTGTTCAATGGCCGTTTGCAACGCTGTTTTCTCCGCTGCGCGGCGCAACTGCCAGTTGCCCAGGGAAAAAGTCAGCGCGACTGTCAGCACGGCAGCCACCGTCACCACCCAGAAGCGGGCGCTCTGCAGGGAGGCATTCATGCGCGGATAATCCTGCTCATGACTTACCTCGTAGCACTTGCATTTTTGGCCATCCTCGCCAGCCTGGGATCAGCACTGTTTTTCATGCTCAAGGACGGCAGCAACGGCAAAGCCAAAACCAGCAACATGGCGCGCGCGCTGGCCTTTCGTGTGGGGTTTTCCATCCTGCTGTTTCTGTGCATCCTGATCGCCTGGAAACTGGGCTATATCCAGCCCACCGGC
Organism: Polaromonas sp. A23; assembly: GCF_002001015.1. Taxonomy (GTDB): domain Bacteria; phylum Pseudomonadota; class Gammaproteobacteria; order Burkholderiales; family Burkholderiaceae_C; genus Polaromonas. The sequence continues at coordinate 20,466 of NZ_MUNO01000022.1, forward strand.
ATTGCCGCAGGCAAATAATTAAGTTCAAAAACAAAGGCCGCTGTTCGCGGCCTTTTTTCTTTGTTTTGTTGTTGCACAAAGCAGCACAGCTTGCGCCGTGGCGGCCCTGCCGCGCCGCCTCAGAGCCAGTAGACCAGCATGTACAGGCCGAGCCAGACCACGTCCACAAAATGCCAATACCATGCAGCGCCCTCAAAGCCAAAGTGGCGTTCGGGAGTGAAATGGCCTTTTTGCAGGCGCAGGGTGATGAACAGCAGCATCAACATGCCCACAAACACGTGAAAACCGTGAAAGCCTGTGAGCATGAAAAAGGTCGAGCCATACACGCCGGAAGACAATTTCAGATTCAATTCTGAATACGCGTGGGAATATTCGTAGCCCTGCACGCACAGGAAAATCACGCCGAGAAGCACGGTCATCCACATGAATGCAATCGTCTTGCCGCGATGATTCTCGCGCAGCGCGTGGTGGGCGATGGTCAGCGTGACGCCGGAGCTGAGCAGCAAAGCGGTGTTGATGGTCGGCAACCAGAACGGTCCCATGGTCGTGAACGGCTCGATGATGTCGGCAGGGGACGCGGTCACACCCGGAGCAACACTGGGCCAAACTGCCTTGAAATCAGGCCAGAGCAAGGCATTTTCCAGGCCGCCGAGTTCCGGAACGGAATGCACACGCGCCCACCACAAAGCCGTGAAGAAGGCACCGAAAAACATGACTTCCGAGAAAATGAACCAGCTCATGCTCCAGCGGTAGGACAACTCGACCTTGTGGCCATAGAGCCCACCTTCACTTTCGGTCACGGCGGTACGAAACCACAGGAACAGCACGGCAAGCCACCAGGCCATGCCAAAAGCCAGAGAGTAAGCACCCCAGCCAGCGCCATTGATCCACTGACCTCCGCCAAAAAAGACGAAAAACAGTCCGATAGCCGCCATCACCGGATAAGCCGAAGGCGCCGGAACGAAGTAATACGGGGTTCCTGCATGTGCTGCTGAAGACATTTCCAACTCCTGTTTCGCTAAATTCTAGTATTCAAAAATCAATGATGGCCGGTCGGGCGCCCCCGCTATTTGCCCACCACCCAGGTGGCCAGAAGAATCAGGCCGCCAACAAAAACCAACACACCCACCAATGCCGCAATGACAATGTGCACCGGGTTGAGCTGCTCAACATCTTTTTCGTACTCACCCCGGCTGCGCAACCCGACGAATGACCAACCCACCGCCTTGATGGTGCGCCAGATCGAGCCCTTGCGCTGCGTCAGCGGCGTGCTCATACGCCCGATCCCGGGCGCTGAACAGCCAGATCAACTGCAGCAACCGGGCCTGCTACAGGTGCAGCCGGCGTTTTTCCGCCAACCTCAAAAAACGTATAGGACAACGTGATGGTGGCCACGTCTTTCGAGAGCTTGGGGTCAATCACAAAAACCACCGGCCACTGCTTTTTTTCACCAGGCGCCAGGGTGTATTGGCTGAAGCAGAAGCATTCAAGCTTGTTGAAATATGCTCCGGCCTGCAGCGGCGCATAACTCGGTATGGCCTGGGCAGACATGGTGCGGTTCTGCACATTCTGGAACTCGTACATCACTGTCATCAGCTCGCCTGGGTGCACCTGCAGCGAACGCTGCGCCGGCTTGAACACCCAGGGGCCACGTGCATTGGCATCAAACTCCACGGTGATGCTGCGGCTGGTATCCACCTGGGTGTTGGCCGCCATCTTCGGAGTCGCGCCGGGAATCTGCCGGTCGCCGAGGGCCAGGATATTGATGCCGGTCATCTCGCAAATAGCTTTGTAAATGGGCACCAGCGCGTAACCGAAGGCAAACATGCCGAGCACAATCACGCCCAGCTTGCCCAGCATCCGGAAATTTTCGCGTTTCAGGCCCATGTTTCAGCCTTTGCCGAAAAAGACCAGCTTGGCCATGATGCCGAGAAAGAACACCACCGCTATCGAGGCGAGGATCAGCCCCAACCGCAGATTGTTCTTTTTCTGTTCAGGTGTCATGGCACGCAGGCTATCTCTTCAGAACGGCTCAGTAACCAATCACCTTGGTTGCCGTGGCATCAAGGCGCGGAGGCGTCTCGAAGGTGTGGAAGGGTGCGGGCGAGGCCACTTCCCACTCCAGGCCTTCGGCTCCGGCGCCATCAGGATCGTTCCATGGCCGTTGTGAGGCTTTTTCACCCTTGCCGCGCATGGTGGGCAGGACCACGAAGAAGAAGAAATAGACCTGTGCAAAACCGAAGAAGAAGGCACCCACGCTGGCGATCGCATTGAAATCTGCAAACTGCATCGGATAGTCGGCGTAACGGCGCGGCATGCCGGCCAGGCCCAGGAAGTGCATCGGGAAGAAAGTCACGTTGAAGGAAATCAGCGACCACCAGAAGTGGATTTTGCCGCGGGTTTCGTTGTACATCACGCCGGTCCACTTGGGCGACCAGTAGTAATAACCGGCAAACAGCGCATAGAGCGAGCCCGCCACCAGCACGTAGTGGAAGTGGGCCACCACGTAATAGGTGTCCTGCACCTGGATGTCAATCGGCGCGACGGCCAGGATCAGGCCGGTGAAGCCGCCCATGGTGAACACGAAAATGAAACCGACGGCAAACAGCATGGGCGTCTCGAAGGTCATGGAGCCCTTCCACATGGTCGCGATCCAGTTGAAGATCTTCACGCCGGTCGGCACGGCAATCAGCATGGTCGAGTACATGAAGAACAGCTGGCCGGTCACGGGCATGCCGGTGGTGAACATGTGGTGCGCCCAGACGACAAAACTCAGGATGGCGATGGAGCCGGTGGCGTACACCATGGAGGCGTAGCCAAACAGGCGTTTGCGGGCAAAGGCCGGAATGATCTGGCTGATGATGCCGAAGGCCGGCAAGATCATGATGTAGACCTCGGGGTGGCCGAAGAACCAGAAAATGTGCTGAAACATCACCGGGTCGCCACCGCCGGCGGGGTTGAAGAAGCTGGTGCCGAAGTGACGGTCGGTCAGTGTCATCGTGATGGCGCCGGCCAGCACGGGCATCACGGCGATCAGCAGGTAGGCGGTGATCAGCCAGGTCCAGCAGAACATCGGCATCTTCATCAGTGTCATGCCGGGTGCGCGCATGTTCAGAATGGTCACGATGATGTTGATCGAACCCATGATGGACGAAGCGCCGAGGATGTGCAGTGCAAAAATGCCGGCGTCCATGGACGGGCCCATCTGCAATGACAACGGCGCATACAGCGTCCAGCCGCCGGCAGGAGCGCCACCGGGCATGAAGAAAGAGCCGACGATCATCAGACCGGCAGGAATCAGCAGCCAGAAGCTGAAGTTGTTCATGCGGGCAAAAGCCATGTCGGCCGCGCCGATCTGCAGCGGGATCATCCAGTTCGCAAAACCGACGAAGGCCGGCATGATGGCACCGAACACCATGATCAGGCCGTGCATGGTGGTGAGCTGGTTGAACAGCTCCGGATTGACCAGTTGCAGGCCAGGCTGGAACAGCTCGGCGCGGATCATCAGGGCCAGCAAACCGCCAACCATCAGCATCGTGAAGCTGAACAGCAGGTAAAGCGTGCCAATATCCTTGTGGTTGGTCGCAAACACCCAGCGACGCCAGCCCGTCGGGGCATGGTCGTGGTCATCATGCGCGTGATCGTGATGGTCTAGAACTGCACTCATCTTGGCTTCCTTTGGTGGCTTTTGCCTGTAGCTTTGTCTTTGCGCCGGACCAGATGGCCCGACCGGATGCTTGTTAAATCTGCGGGAGGTCCCGGGCCTTATTTGCGCGCGGCCTGCACTTCAGCGGGCTGGACGAGCTGGCCGGTCTGGTTAGACCAGTTGTTCTTTGTGTAGGTGGTCACCGCGGCAAGATCGGTATCGCTCAACGCTTTCCACGAAGGCATTGCGCCACCGGCCGCGCCATTGAGCAGGACCTGGAGTTGCTTGCCGTGGTCCTTGTCCATAACGATGGCTGAACCGTCCAGCGGCTTGATCGGGCCTGCGCCCTTGCCATTGGCCTGGTGGCAGGCTGCACAGTTTGCGGCATAAACCTTCTCGCCGCGGGCTTTCAGCTCGGGCAGCACCCACACCTTGGAAGGATCGTCGGCCTTCGCAGCGGCTTCCTTGACCTTGATGCCAACCCATTTGCTGTAGTCCTCAGCCGAGAGAACCTTCACATGGATGGGCATGTAGGCGTGTTCCTTGCCGCACAGCTCGGCGCACTGGCCGTAGAAGTCGCCGGTCTTTTCGGCCCGGAACCATGTGTCACGCACAAAGCCGGGAATTGCATCCTGCTTGATACCGAAAGCCGGCACCATGAAAGCATGAATCACGTCATTGGCAGTGGTGATGATGCGAATCTTGCGATCAACGGGCACCACCAGCGGGTTGTCCACCTTGAACAGGTAGTCGTCCGGGGCCGCACCGGCTTTTGGACCGCCGCTGTTCGACATTTCACGATGGGTGCTGTCCAGGGTCGAAACAAAACCAATGCCTTCGCCTTCGCCCTTGATGTAGTCGTAGCCCCATTTCCACTGCATGCCGGTCGCCTTGATGGTCAGATCAGCGCCGGTGGTGTCCTTGGAGGCCACGAGCACCTTGGTAGCGGGCAGCGCCATCAGGATAACGATCACGAACGGAACGATGGTCCAGATGATTTCGACGGTGGCAGATTCGTGGAAATTGGCGGCCTTGTGGCCGGCGGCCTTGCGGTGCTTCCAGATTGAATAAAACATCACACCGAACACCGCCAGGAAAATGACCACGCAAATGATCATCATGAACCAGTGCAACCAGTGCTGCTCTTGCGCGATTTTGGTCACGGCCGGATGCAAATTGAGCTGGTTGACAGCAGGGCCGCCAGGCAGGTCGTTGACCGCGTAGGCTGCGGTGCTCATCCAGGCAGCGAGCAGTGCCGTGACGGCGGCCAGCTTACGGCTCGCTTGCAGGACCAGGGAATTCAAAACTGCGCCGGCTTGCTTCATGCCTGACCCTATTGTTGTGCGTACGTTCATCGTGATCACTTTTAATGCCTCAATTACCGACTGATTAAGCTATTGATTATAAAGTCAGCCCCGACACCGTCCGGGCACCCCCGGACCGACGCCCCGCCATCCGGCTTCACTCAGCAACCACGCAACGCGTGGCGAATTTCCCGCGCAAGTGCCGGCCGCAACTCCGGTCGCACATGCCGCCCTACGCTGACCGAGCTGCCCTGGCCCGACACCTCAATCAACGAACCGTCACCGCTTCTGGGCTCCACGCGGACACATTCACGATTGAACTCTGCCCGTTCAAGCCGCCCTGCACTTTCCAGCTCTACGACCAGATAACTGCCCTGCAGCACGATGCGTTCCCCATCCTTGGCGTGCCGGGCATACGTCCGAAAAGCCAACCCCACCGCCACCAACTCCAGCCATGCAAAGGGCATCACCAGGGTCGCGCCCTGCACCCAGAAAAATCCGGCAATGCCGAGCGAGACGACGCACAGCGAGACATACAGCCCCAGCAGTTGCGCCGGCGTCACCGAGCAGTTGCGCTTGAGCTGCCACTGGACCGCCTGCGAATCCTGGCCGCCATGGCGAGGAGCAGTCAAACGAAACCCGGGGTGGATGTGCGACACAGTGCAGCACTCAAAAAATTGCCGCCGGTCAAACGCTTTCGGCGGCCTTGTGCATGGGAACATACCCAAAATTCGACTTTGGATTGTAGCCGGGTTTACCCCGTGCAGACCTCGCCCGTGGGGACCCATTCCGCCTGTTATGCCTCAACTCTTGGCGTCTGTGGACGAGCTGCGCGGCACCTGCAGCATGGCGCGCATGTCCTGAACCGATACAGCACTCATCGCACTGAGCTTGATTTTCGGCGGCGCCTTGAGAGCATGGCCATAAATGATCTCGAAGGTCAGGGAGAGCCGACCATCGGCCTGGCGCGGCAGATGCTCTGTCAGCGCCTGCAACAGCCGCGCGCGCCAGGCCCGGCCGCGCAAGGCGGGAAACCGTTGAGGATGGAAATTTCGGCCCAACTCGCGTAATTCCTGCAGCAGGCGCTGGGGTGTCTCGTAGGTCAAGGTAATACGTTCCATGTCCATCACCGGCTCGGCAAAACCGGTTTGCACCAGCATGTCACCCCAGTCGTGCATGTCGGTGAGCTCGTGACCGGCCGGCGGCCAGCCCATCAACTGGTAAATGGCACGCAATTCACGCACACTGTCCGGCCCGAGACACGAAAACATCAGAAACCCACCGACCCGGAGTGCTCGGTGCCATTGCTTCAGCAGCGCCTGCGGATCAGCGCTTTCGTGCAAGGCCATGTTGGCCCAGAGCATGTCCACACCGGCGGGTGGCGGGGCCTCGAAATGCACGGCACGGCTCGTCCATCGTTTGGGGTTCCACCATGGTTTTGCTATATTTTTTATAGCTGCTTGCGCCCGAACCGCATCGGGTTCCTCCACAAAACACTCTGCATCACGATAGGTATCAGCGAGTTGCCGGTGTCCCTGCAGACCGCCACGCACGGCCGCCCAATGCGCCCAGACCTGCGGTTTAAGCTTGATCCACTGCAACCTGCCCTGCATGCGCTGCGCCACTTCTTCGTGAAGCCAGGGCGACGCCGCCGGCGCCACGCGCTGCCAGCGGGCGACGGCAATCGGATCCAGGGTGGGGGGACGTTCGTTGGACATGAAAGGCAATGGGGAAGAAGCGCCGAGTATATTGACACGATGTTGCTGCGCCTGCCCAACCCGGCCCTCCCCTGATGCTGAAAAACCTGGCCAGCCAGTGCGCGGTCTGTCACAGCTGGCCTGCGCGCCGTATCTGTACCCATTGCGAGGCGCGCTTCGCCAAACCGATGTCACGCTGCAGGACATGCGCGCTGGCGTTGGTTACCGGCCTGGACCAATGCGGTGCCTGTGTTCGGCAGCCGCCGCCACTGGATGCCTGTTTTGCCGCGGTGACCTATGCCTACCCCTGGCCAGCGCTCATTGCAGACTACAAATTCGGTCAGGACCCGGCCTGGGCGGGCGTGTTTGCAAAAATGCTGCTGAACACGCCGGAGGTTGCAGACAGCCTGAACGCTCTGCAGCGCGGTGACTGGTTGTTGCCCATTCCGCTGTCGTCAGCGCGGCTCGAAACCCGCGGGTTCAATCAGGCATGGGAACTGGTGAAGGCCATTGGCAACCATGGCGCGAGGCTGAGTCAGGCAGACGCACGCTTGCTGCTGCGTATAAAAAACACGCCGCCCCAGTCGCAGCTCAAGCGGGAGGCGCGGCTGCGCAACGTCAAAGGTGCGTTTGTTGTCGATCCCTTGCGCGTGCCCGAACTAAAAGGCCGCCGCGTGCTGCTGGTTGATGACGTGATGACCAGCGGCGCGTCCTTGTTCGCAGCTGCGCAGGCCTTGCGCGAAGCAGGTGCCGCCGTGGTTACTGCTGTGGTCATTGCAAGGACTGAATAGCCCCCACGGTAGATATGGCCCCCACGGTCGCTCACTTCGTGTAGCTCCCTGCCCCCCCGAGGGGGCCGCTGCGCCTGCGGACTGGCAGAGCCAGATCCGCGGCCCCTGCTTGAAAGGGAGAGAGCTTCTCGTAGTGCCCACCTACTCACACGCGACAATCGGGCATGTTCAATATCGTTCTGGTCGAGCCCGAGATCCCGCCCAATACCGGCAATGTCATCCGGCTGGCCGCCAACACCGGTTGCCGCCTGCATCTGGTGGAACCGTTGGGATTCTCGATGGATGACAAGCACATGCGGCGGGCAGGCCTGGACTATCACGAGTATGCGGAACTCAAACGCCACGCCGGATGGCAAACGTTTCTGGACACCGAACAACCCGATCCGCAGCGGCTGTTTGCCTTGACCACACGCGGCACCAGGCTTGTGCACGACGCGGATTTCCTGCGGGGCGACTGGCTGGTGTTTGGCTCGGAAACCCGCGGCTTGGCACCGGCGGTGCGCGCGATGTTTGCCCCCGCGCAACAACTGAAGTTACCCATGCTGGCCGGCCAGCGCAGCCTGAACCTGTCCAACGCCGTGGCCGTGACGGTGTTTGAAGCCTGGCGTCAAAACGGTTTTGCTGCGCTGCGGCCTGCCGGCAACATCGATCCCGGTTAAGGCGCGCCAGCTGTATTTTTGTCCGTCTGGCGAGGCTCGGCCTGCGCGGCCTTCAAGCGCGTCTGCTCAATCAGGAACTCCATGAAAACTCTGGCGCGCGCCGGAACGTACTTGCGGCTGGGCAAGGCTGCGTACAGGGTAAAACGCCCAGTGATCCAGGGCGCCATCAGGCGCTGCAATTGCCCGTCATGCAGGTAGTTCGCCACCAGATCGAGAGGCTGGGCACTGATACCGGCGCCATCGAGCGTTGCGCGCAACAAGGTGTCGGTGTGGTTGGCCACGAGCACCGGCTTGATGTCAACCGCGACCTCCCTGTCGCCCTCCTCCGGGTTGATCAGCAACCATTCGCGCTGCCGCGCGCCTGCCTGGCTCAGACGCAGGACCGCATGTTTGCGCAAATCTTCGGGCTGCTGCGGCATTCCGGCGCTGCTCAGGTAGCGGGGAGAGGCACACAACAGGCCCTCTGACACAATCACCGGCCGCGCCACCACGTTGGCGTCATAGAGCGGGCCGGCACCCAAAATCGTCAAATCGAAGTCTTCAATCGGGGGAATGAGCGGCGAGTCCACCGTGATGTCCAGCACCACCTTGGGGTAGCGACGCCTGAACTCTGCCACCAGCGGCGCCAAGATGTATACAGCCATCACGGGCTGGGTGTGGATGCGCAGCAGTCCTGCCAGTTCATCGGTTTGCTGGCGCGTGGACGTTTCCGCTTCGTCCACGTCGTTGAGGATATGCCGCACCCGCTGAAGGTAAGCCTGTCCGGCCTCTGTCAACGACAGTTTGCGCGTCGTGCGCTGCAGCAAACGGGCACCCAGATGCAGCTCCAAATCGGTGATCAGCCGGGTCATCACGGCAGGCGACATGTCCATCGAGCGGGCAGCGGCGGCAAAGCCGCCATCGTCCACCACCTGCTGGAAAGCGCGCATCGACAAAAGTCGGTCCATAGGGTTAGTACCTAATAAATCAAGCCTTTATTGTTTCATATATAGCAATTAATAATTGAATTAAATGATGTTTTTCTTCTTTGTTGTCAATAGTAAAGTTCATTCATCGATGAGCCGAAACCAATAGAGACGACTCACCGAGGCTGGACAAGACGGGACACGATAGCTCCCGGCCTGCCCGGAATGTCTAATCATTTTTCAAAGGATTCCATCATGAACACCAAATTTGCCGCAACCGCACTGGTTCTTGCTTCCACCCTGATCGCCGGCACCAGCTTCGCCGCCTCCTCTTACCAAGAGGCCGATCGTCACGCACCTTCCGGCCCCAGCACGCTGACCCGCGAAGCCGTGAAAGCCGACTACCAGGCTGCGAAGAAGGCCGGCGGCCTTCCTCCTACGATTGAAGGCCAGGACTACAACATCAAGCCGGTTACAACTTCGCTGAGCCGCGAAGCGGTCAAGGCTGACTACCAGGCTGCCAAAAAGGCTGGTGGACTGCCACAACTCAACAACTACTCCTGATAAACCGCTCCGGCCCTTGCGGGCCGGAGCAATTCATTCAGGTTCCATAAAAAATCCCGCCTTCCGGCGGGATTTTTTTATTCGCGCCAGCAAACTCAGGCGTAGCGCCGCACCAGTGATTCAGCCACGCAGACCGGCTTGGCTGCGCCTTCGCGTTCCACCGTGACCTCCCAGGTCATCTGCACCCCGTCGTTTTCAATGGGCTGGCAAGCGAGCAGTTTCATGCGGGCGCGCAACCGGCTTCCCACCGGTACCGGCGCCACGAAACGCACCTTATTCAAGCCATAGTTCACGCCCATGCGGCTCTGCACGATTTCAAACGAAGATTCAAAAAACTTGGGCAACAGCGACAGCGTCAGGAAACCATGCGCGATCGGCCCGCCAAAAGGTCCGCCGCGAGCCTTCTCCGGATCCACATGAATCCACTGGTGATCGCCGGTAGCCTCTGCAAAAAGGTTGACCTGTGCCTGGGTAATGGTGAGCCAGTCGCTGACAGCCACTTCCTGGCCAACACAGGCCGACAGCTCGGAAAGAGTCTGGAAAGTTTTCATCGCCAGACTTTAACGTTGACTGCGCAGCAGGCTTGTCCAGCCAGCGACACAGCGACGGGCGGCAGGCAGAGCGCCTGCGGCCCGGCCGACCTCACTGGTCAAGCCAGCGGCAGATTCCCTGCCATTGTTCGAGGTCTTTTTCCACCCGGCCCGGTGCCACATCAAATACGGTGAGCCCGCGGGCCGCCAGATGAATATAGTTCTGCGTGTCGCGCAGATAGCCAAGCACCGGCAAGCCGAGGCCTTCGACAAAACCGCGCAGCTTGTCGGCCGCGATGGTGCGGGCGTCGACCCGCATACCCACAATACCCACCTGCATCTTGCCCGCGTGGCGATGTTCGGCAAGCTGGTCCAGAAAACTGCGTGTGGCAAAAATATCAAAGACGCTGGGCTGCAGGGGCACGATCACCTTGTCAGCCAGTTTGAGCACATCGTTGAAACGCCAGCCGTGAAGGCCTGCGGGCGTGTCCAGCACCACGTGGGTAATGCCCTTGGGCGGCTTGACAATCATGTCGGCGTTGACTTCCCAGGTGGCAATCGGCCGCGCCGCCGGGGGGCGCAAGCCCAGCCACAGCCGGGACGATTGCTGGCGGTCCGCATCGCCCAGCATGACCGCATGGCCCTGACTGGCGAAATAACCCGCCACATTGGTGGACATTGTCGATTTGCCGACGCCGCCCTTCGGATTTGCAATCACAACCACAGGCATACAAATCTCCCGGAATTATTGCGCTATGGTAACGGCAGCCACAGCTATGGCCAAAATCGGCACTTTCACGGCCGCCCCGCGCCTAAGAAGCCTGCATTGCAGCAATACGGCCGTCCCCCGCGTTTCTTTATACCAAATAGACCTCAGGCCCTTTAACAACGGGGGCAAGCAGCTCCTGTTTTTATAGCAAATCAGGTGAAAGCCTGGCGAACTTCTCGCTCAGAACCGCTGCGCGTCCTGCGACTCCTTACGCCGCTCCTCCGCTGCGCGCCGCTCAACACAAACCGGGTGCTTGCTGAACGCTGGTTTGGCGCACTGCTCGTTCATGCAGATCTGAAAACCCAAAAAAATCCGGTTTTCGCAGGCCTGCCTGGGACCGGATGCCTGGACCTGGGCTTGGGCGGCTCCGGCGCTTTCGGGCACGGCCACCGGCACCGTCGCTTCCGCCCCCGGTTTGGCCGCGGTAACGGCCTTCGGTACCAACGGCTTGGCGGGTGAAACGGGCTGCACCCGCTTGGCCACGGGACTGAAGGCTGGCGCCTGCGCTGCCATCGCCGGGGATACCCCCGGTTTGGCGGCAGTCGTGGCAGCAGCGGTTGCCGGCACCACGCCACCTGCCGGCACCGCCTCTGCCACCGGTGATGGGCTGGAACCGGGCTTCAAAGCCAGGACGGCCACCACAAGCACGGCCACGCCGGCCGTCGCGGCCAAGGGAATCGCCCAGCTTCGCCGCGCCGGTTGAACGCTCCCGGCGATTGTTGGAGGCACCACCACCTGCGCGTCAGATGAAAGGGCGGCACGAGGCTGGGCCCGCGTCCAGGTTGGATCTTCATCCACACTTTGAGGCTGGGGCGCCACAGCAACAACCGCTGCAGCCTCGGTAGCCCCGGAACCCATCTGCGTTGCGTCAGGGTCCTGAGAAACGGCTGCATTAGCCGCAACAACCGGCGAGTTGGCAGGTGCCACCGGCTCGCTCTGCGTCTGGAGTCGGGTCCACTCGCTGCGCTCCTCGGGAGGGGTGGCCAAGGTAATGGATGCCGTTCCGGTGCCGGAGCCCTCCGTTGACAGGCTACCGCCCAGTTTCCGTACGCGCCGGCGCGCCAGGTCAGCGTAGATGCCGGACGGAAACTTGTCGAGAAAACCTTCCAGGTCTTCCAGATCCTCGGAGTCCTTGATGTCTTTCCAGTACACCAGCTCCAGCTCCTGCGTCACCGTAGAGCCCGTAGAGCCGGTGTCGGTTGAAGAAGCCAGCCTGACGGTGGAGCCCCCGGCGCGGGACTTGCCGGTATCCGTAGCAGTACCGCCGCGGCGGCCCGGCGGGCTCACCGGTGGAACAACGGTGGGGTCGGCAGCGTACTCACTGGCGGCCTGCAGTGCCTGCGCAAACTCCTGCGCTGTGGCGAAACGTTCATCGCGCTTTTTCGCAAGCGCACGCGCCACCACCGCGTCAATGGCCGGTGGCAGCATGGTATTGAAGGTGCTGGGCGCGGCCGCCACATGACCCACGATTTGCTGAATGATGGCGAAGTCGGTGTCGCCATCAAAAGGCCTTTTGCCGGTGAGCAATTGATAAAGGACCACCCCGACCGCAAACAGGTCGGCGCGCGCATCGATCGGTACGCCCTGCACCTGTTCCGGTGACATGTATTTAAGAGTCCCCACCATGGAGCCCTGGGTGCGGGTGGCCTCGCCGGAATCCTGAATGCGGGCAACGCCGAAATCCGTCAGCTTGACCCGTCCGTCGGCCTCGATCAGCAGGTTGGCCGGCTTGACGTCGCGGTGGACAATGCTTTGCCTGTGCGCATAGTCCAGCGCAGACAGCAGGTCGCGCACCATGCCCAGCGACTCTTCCAGCGAATACCGCCGGCCGGCGTCCAGATGGTGCTTGAGGTCCTCGCCCTGGATGAACTCCATGACGAGAAAAGCCATGTCACCATGGCGGTCGGAGTCATACACACTGACGATATTGGGGTGCTGCAGGCGGGCGGCCGAGCGGGCCTCCGTGCGAAAACGCCCTTCGTATTCAGCGGCTGCTTCCGCCGAAAGGTTTTCCACCTTGATGGTCTTGATCGCCACCCGTCGGTCCAGATTGGGATCGCGCGCCTCATAGACAAGCCCCATCGCGCCTTTGCCCAGCACGCGAATGATGTCGTAGCGACCTAACTTGTTCAGGCTCATGGGTGGAAGGGAAACCGGTTGGCGATGGAAAACACGTTTGGAAACAAACGATTCTATCGATAGCCAGTCAGCTGCTGATGGAAAAATTGATCAATGGGCTACCCTCCTTGCGCTCGCAGCCGGCGCTGATCTGCCCGCTGCCGACCAGGTAACACTCGGTCCGGCGCAGTACCACGGCTTCGCTCTGGTTGCCAAAATAGACCCAGGTGCCGTAACTTGAAGCGTCTCCCAGCACAAACTGCCCGCCGCGCCACTCCAGCGTGGCATGCATGCGGGACACCCGCGGGTCGTTCAGGGCCAGGGACGCCCCCGCCCCGCGACCGATGGACACCTTCGGCGTGGCCGCGTGGACTTGCAGGGCCTGCGCACCGGCCACCAGCTCAAGCACCACAGGCCCGGCCTCGGAAACCATGGACCGCCCCATCATGGTCGCGTCTTCATCGCGCCCGCTTTGCCATTCCACACGGTACACATGGCTTGCTTCGGCCCTGCCGCGCAGGTGCATGGGCCCCAGGCTGCGCAGCGAAGTCTGCTGCATCGGCCCCAACGCTTTCCAGACGTTTTGCGTGGTGAGAATTTGCGCCGCACCGGCCAGGTCAGCCAGACGGGCTGCGGAGTTGACGGTATCGCCAAAGCAGTCACCGTCGATTTCGACCACTTCACCCGACTCAATGCCCATCTGCATCTGCACCGGTGCCCCACTGCCACCCGGGCGTATGGGCTTTTCCAGAAAACGCTTCTGAATGCTGATACATGCCGCCAGCGCGTCCCCTTCCTGAGGAAACACAACAAACAAGCCGTCACCCAGCAACTTCACGATCCGGCCGTTGTGCTGTTCGAAGACCTGGCTCAAGGCCCCGACCAGCTGCGTGACAAACCGGGAGGCGGTCTCGTCGCCCAGCCTTTCAAACATGCTGGTACTGCCCACGAGGTCCGCAAAAACGACGGTGGTCATGGAGCGACCACAGCAAACAAAGGAATGAAGAAAACAGCAACGCCGCCAGCATCCGGTGCGAACACGTAAGCATTTGTTTTCATCTGGACGATTTTCACCGAAAACACGTCACAGCCGTGTGTGAGTTTTTACCGGTTGCCGCGCAAACTATGAAACGTTGCCGATGCAGACTCGTTTTTGTCCCGTTCACACTGGACAGAACAGGATCAACGGCCTAGCGAAAACCATCCCAGAGCAGCTTGATGCCGGTGAAAAACATGCCGAGGTAAAGAATCCGGTAGAACAGCACCGGGTCAATGCGCCGGGCCAGCCGCACGCCTATCCATACGCCAATGGGCGCCAGCGGCAGCAACACCAGCGAGGTGGCCATGTTGCGCATGTCCAGCAGGCCCAGCCACGCGTAGGGAATCCACTTGGAAAGGTTGATCACAAAAAAGAAGAAGGCCAGCGTGGCGGTAAAAGTCACAGGTGGCAGGCGCAACGGAATCACATAGGCGCTGACTGGCGGCCCGCCGGCATGAGAAATAAAGCTCGTGAAGCCGGCAGTGACGGTCAGCAACGCGCCCAACCAGCGCGGCGGCAGTGGGCTGTCCGGCTTGGGCGGAAACACCAGGCGCTGCGCCAGGAACAGCAGGGTGAACGCGCCCACGATGCCGGCCACCACATTGGCGGGGAGCACCTTGAACAACAACATGCCGATCAGGGTGCCCACCAGGCCGCACGGCAGGAGAAACTTCGCCAGCCGCATGTCAAAGTTCTTGCGGAAGGCCGCCATGCCGAGGATGTCGATCAACAGCAAAATGGGCATGAGGATGGCCGCCGCCTGCGGCACCGTCACGGCCAACGCCATCAGAGGCACCGCCAGCGAGCCAAAACCGGCGCCGAAACCGCTTTTACTGACACCCAACAGAATGACTGCCGGAACCGCAACAGCGTAGAAGAAGGGGTCGGTGATGAGTGGAAAAGCCACAGGAGGGTCAGAAAAAGGTCGTTCGCCGGGAAGGCCGCTGGTTCAAGACGCCAAACGACAAAGGAAGCTGCCGATTATCGGGCCCGGGCACTTCAGCAGTCGCCGCAGGCACCGCGGGCACCGCGGGCCAATATTCAGGTATCAAATCGGCCTTCAGCCCTTTAACGGCGGGCGCAAGCAGCTATATTTTTCATTGCGATCAGGCGATATGCTCCGCGAAGCTCCTCTGCTTCAGACCCGCTCCAGCACCACGGCGATGCCCTGGCCCACACCAATACACATGGTGCACAGGGCGTAGCGGCCGCCGGTGCGGTGCAGCTGGTTCACTGCTGTGGTGATAAGCCGCGCACCTGACGCGCCCAGCGGATGGCCCAACGCAATCGCGCCGCCATTCGGGTTGACGCGAACATCGTCGTCTCGCAGGCCCAACAACCGCAGCACCGCCAGACCCTGGGCGGCGAAGGCTTCGTTGAGTTCAATCACGTCCATTTGCGCCAGGCTCAGGCCGGTCAGCGCCAGCACTTTTTCGGTGGCGGGTGCGGGGCCAATGCCCATGATGCGCGGCGGCACACCGGCCGTCGCCATGCCCACGATGCGCGCGCGCGGCGTGAGGCCGTTCTGCTTTGCCGCCTCTTCGTTAGCAATCAGCAGCGCACAAGCACCATCATTCACACCCGAGGCATTGCCAGCGGTGACGCTGCCATCCGGCCGCACGGCACCCTTGAGTTTGGCCAGCGCTTCTATCGAAGTTTCGCGCGGGTGCTCGTCCTTGCCCACAACGACGGGATCGCCCTTTTTCTGGGTAATGGTGACGGGTGTGATCTCGGCATCAAAGAAGCCGGACTTCTGCGCGGCCACCGCCTTCAACTGGGAAGCCAGGGCCATCTTGTCCTGGTCTTCGCGGCTGATTTTGTACTCGGCCGCCACGTTCTCTGCCGTTTCCGGCATGGCATCGGTGCCGTATTTTTCTTTCATGAGCTTGTTGACGAAGCGCCAGCCAATGGTGGTGTCGTACATCTGCGCGGTGCGGCTGAAAGCACTTTCGGCCTTGCCCATCACAAACGGTGCGCGACTCATGCTTTCCACACCGCCGGCAATCATCATGCGGGCTTCGCCAGCCTTGATGGCGCGGGCTGCCGTGCCGACAGCATCCATGCCCGAGCCGCACAGGCGGTTGATCGTTGTGCCGGGCAATTCGAGCGGCAGACCCGCCAGCAGCGTGGCCATGTGGGCAACGTTGCGGTTGTCTTCACCGGCCTGGTTGACGCAGCCGTATATCACGTCGGTCACAGCGAGCCAGTCCACATTGGGGTTTCGCGCCATCAGCGCCTTCAGCGGCACGGCAGCCAGATCGTCGGTGCGGACGCTGCTCAGTGCGCCGCCGTAGCGGCCGAAAGGGGTACGGATGGCGTCGCAGATAAATGCCTGGTTCATGTGTGTCCTTTAGTGAAAGTTTCCCTCTCCCTCTGGGAGATGGTTAGGGAGCAATACCAATAGGCAGACCAACCAGCTTTTCCAGCTCGTCGTGCGCCAGCCCATCGACTTTATCAATCAGCCTGAGGCCATGCAGCGTGCATTCCAGCGTGGCCAGATCGGAATAGATGCGTTTCACACAGCCGATACCGGTCAGCGGGTAGCTGCAGGTCTTGACGACCTTGCTCTCGCCCTTTTTGGTCAGCAGGTCCATCATGACCCAGGTTTGTTTGGCACCAATGGCCAGGTCCATGGCGCCGCCGACTGCGGGAATGGCACCAGGCTCGCCGGTGCTCCAGTTCGCGAGATCGCCCGTGCTTGAGACCTGGAAGGCACCGAGCACGCAGATGTCCAGGTGCCCGCCGCGCATCATCCCGAAGCTGTCGGCGTGGTGGAAAAACGCGCCTCCCTTGAGCAGGGTCACCGGCTGCTTGCCTGCGTTGATCAGGTCGTAGTCCTCGTCGCCTTCGCCGGGCGCGGGTCCCATGCCCAGGATGCCGTTTTCGCTTTGCAGGATGACCTCGATACCCTCGGGCAAATGATTGGCAACCTGGGTCGGCATGCCTATGCCCAGGTTCACATACGCGCCGTCGTGGATATCACGTGCCACGCGAGCGGCCAGCTGGTCTTTGGTCCGTTTCTGGTAACTCATGTCAGGCCGCCTGTTTGAAACCGCCGGCCTGCGTCGCCACGCGGCCGATCTTCACAATTTTGTGGACATAGATGCCGGGCGTCACGATGTGCTCTGGATCCATGTCACCGAGCTCTGCGATCTCATGCACAGTGGCCACGGTGAGTTTGGCAGCGGTGGCCATGACGGGGCCGAAATTGCGCGCGGCCTTGCGGTAAACCAGGTTGCCCCAGCGGTCACCGCGCTCGGCCTTGATCAGCGCCACGTCGCCGTGAATCGGCATCTCCAGCACATAGCCATTGCCGTTGATTTCGCGGGTTTCCTTGCCTTTGGCCATTTCGGTGCCATAACCGGTCGGCGAGAAAAAAGCGCCTATGCCGGCCCCAGCCGCACGAATGCGCTCGGCCAGGTTGCCTTGCGGCACCAGCTCCAGCTCCAGCTTGCCGGCACGGTAGAGCCCGTCGAACACATAGCTGTCTGCCTGGCGCGGGAAGCTGCAGATGATTTTGCGCACGCGGCCGGTTTTCAGCAGCGCCGCCAGCCCCGTGTCGGCATTGCCGGCGTTGTTGTTGACGACGGTCAGGTCTTTCGCACCCTGCGCCATCAGGCCGTCAATCAACTCGTTCGGAATGCCAGCCGTGCCAAAGCCGCCAATCAGCACGGTGGAGCCGTCTTTCACGCCGGCCAGGGCGTCAGCCACCGAACGGACTATCTTGTTGATCACAAAGTTGTCTCCATCGCCCAATTTCGTTGTTGCTTTTTCGATGTTTATCTGTTCGTATATAGAACAAATGTTCGTATAATGAATTTTAGGAGATTTCATCACCCATGGCAATTGCAGCTTCGCCAACCGGCCAGCACGACCGCCCTGTTCCGGGCGACAGTTATGTCCAGTCGTTTGCGCGCGGGCTGGAGGTAATCCGGTCCTTCAGCGCGCAGGCGCCCCTGCAAACACTGAGTGAAGTGGCAGAACGCAGCGGCCTGACACGTGCCGGTGCGCGGCGCATTTTGCTGACCCTGCAAACGCTGGGCTACGTCAGCAGTGACGGCAAACACTTTTCACTGACGCCACGCATTCTGGATTTGGGCTTCGCCTACCTGTCGTCCATGCCCATCTGGAACCTGGCCGAACCCGTGATGGAAGAACTGGCCAGGCAAGTCATGGAATCCTGCTCAGCCGCCGTGCTGGAAGGCACCGATATCGTTTACGTGCTGCGGGTGTCCACCCGAAAGATCATGAGCATCACGCTGGGTGCCGGTTCACGACTGCCGGCTTACTGCACATCAATGGGCCGGGTATTGCTGGCCGGTCTGCCGGAAGAAGAAGCCCTCGCCTGCCTGGAGGCCTCCAGCCTGGTGCCCCTGACCCGCCACACCGTGACCGACCTGGACGCGCTGCGCCAGAAGATTGCACAGGCACGCCGCCAAGGCTGGTGCCTTGTCAATCAGGAGCTCGAAGAAGGGCTGGTGTCCATGGCCGCGCCCATTCAGGACCGGCTGGGCCGCACGGTGGCAGCGCTTAATATCAGTGGACAGATCAATCGCACCAGTGCGAAGGCGATGCAGGAAAACATGCTGCCTGCCCTGCTCTCTGCTGCGCAGGCCATCTCGCGCCTGCTGGCTGCACAGAGCAAGGGATGAGCGACAGTGGAGCGTTCTCTTTCAAGCAGGGGCCGCGGGTCCGGCTTTGCCGGCCCGCAGGCGCAGCGGCCCCCGAGGGGCTGGTGCCTGCGGCTCCGAACCTGCTTGCGCAGGTTTGGACAGGCATCAGAAGCGAAGCCTCTGGCGAGCGGCGGCCTGCAAGGCCTCGGGAGCTACACGCAGTGAGCGACCGTGGGGGCTACGATTTCCTCGAGCCCATGATCAGCACGACTGCGCCGAGCACAATCGCGCCGATGCTCAGCCACTGGGGAATATTGACCGACTCTTTTTCCTGGACGGACAGCTGGATGGGGCCGATGTTGGCCTTGGTCGTGTCTTTGGTGAAGCTGAAACCGCCGGTGAAAAAACCGGCCAGCCCAAGCACGATCAGCACGATGCCGGTGATCCTGATTGCGTTCATGAAACTCTCCTCGCCGGATGGTTGGAAAACCGGCGCGCGCTTGCCGGAATCGCGCTGCCATCGCCGTAATTTAAGCGAAGTGGTCGCCGGAAGGCGTAGGACATTGCCGTCTCAAGCTCCTTTGCCCCCCTGAAACATCACAGCGTCAGCGGAAATCGACCCCCATGCTACGCTTGCGGCATGTTTACGCCCTCGCAAGCCGATGTCCGCCGGTTTTTCTGCTCTGTTTACGCCAAAGCCCGCTCAGGACAAGCGCTAGAAGCTATTGAAATCATAGCAAGCCAGTGGATGGAAGAGCACCCCGAGTACCACGGCGATTTTGCCGATGCCGAGGCTGCCCTGGACAAAATGTACGACGTCGAAGACGGCAAGACCAACCCCTTCCTGCATCTGTCCATGCACCTGTCAATCAGTGAGCAATGCTCCATCGACCAGCCGCGCGGCATCCGCCAGGCGGTTGAGCTGCTCACCGCGCGGCGCAACTCGCTGCATCACGCACACCATGAAGCCATGGACTGCCTGGGCCAGATGGTCTGGGAAAGCCAGCGCGCGGGAAGGCCGCCCGACGGAGCAGCCTACATCGCCTGCGTGCAGCGCCACGCCACTAAGGATTAGCCCCCACGGTTGCTCACTGCGTGTAGCGGCCTGCCCCCCGAGGGGGCCGCTGCGCCTGCGGGCCGGCTAAGCCGGACCCGCGGCCCCTGCTTGAAAAGAGAAGGAGCCCCCATGGTTGCGCGTCGGGTAATTGGCCACAAAAA
Organism: Polaromonas sp. A23; assembly: GCF_002001015.1. Classification (GTDB taxonomy): domain Bacteria; phylum Pseudomonadota; class Gammaproteobacteria; order Burkholderiales; family Burkholderiaceae_C; genus Polaromonas. The sequence goes on from NZ_MUNO01000022.1 coordinate 40,319, forward strand.
AAAGCCGCTTGATCAGCGGCTTTTTGCTTCAGTGCGCCCTCAAGGGCTGCGCCCGTGGCATAGACGATACGGGCGCACGCTGCGCTCCGCTGTTCTGCGGCGTTGGCCTGGAATGGGTGGGCGCGCTGCGTACCGGCTGTTGCTTGAAAACGCCGGGGGTTTGCAGAATCGGTAGTGGCAGGTTCTTGCTGGAATCATTTCTCGGCGCGGGGCTCAAGGGCTTATCCCCATGCGGGATGCCCGGATTCAGAACGGGCTCTTTGCAGGTAATGGTGTAAAACTTCTGCGCTGCCTGGGCGACGACTTTGCCTTCCAGGTTGGTGAGGTTGAAGCCGATGCGTATCTTTTGCGTCTTCATGGGCGGTTTGCCTCCCATGGGCGGTGCCGCCAAGGTGCCGGCGAATCCGCCTCCAGTCGGCTTCCAGTCCAGCTCGCGCTTGCCGAATACATGCTTGACCTGATTGGCTGGCACTTCAATATCCTGCAAGGGCGTCAGAAAATGGTCGCCAAGAAACAGCCCCTTGCCATGAAACGCGCTGCCCGCCGTGATCGCAGTGTGCAGCAGCACCGCGCTTGGGCAGATTTGCCCATCGACCATGACGGTGGTGGCGGGTTCGATATTCATGCTGACCTTGGGCACCGTGGCGGCCTGCAAGCCCTGTGGAGCAGGGTTGTTGCACTCCATGTCATAGGTATTCCAGGCTGATTCGAACTTGGGCGACACACCGACGATGCGAATGCTGCCTGCTTCACCGCCATTCGGGTTGTTCGGCACATCGTATTTATAAGAAAAGAAGGCGATTTTCGAGTGGCTGGTGGTCACTGTTTTGATGTCACTTTTTCTCCCGTTCGTATGTTCGTAGCGGAATTTCACCTGTGCGTTGGTGACATTGGTTTCAATCACACCAGACAGATTCACCTTGCAGGCACCATTGGCCGTCGCCGTTTCAATAATGGTGAGCGACGATTGCGTGACACCGATCCCCGCTTGCAAGTCGCTGGTGCCTTGGGGCACCAGCGCACCCGCCCACTGCATGCAGACGATTTTGGCATTCGCCACCGAAGTCGGTGACGCCTCCTGAGGTTGCTGCCCCGTGTTGGCATCGGCAATATTGACATAGGTGAGTTGGTATCGGTGGCTGGTTTTCACGTCCAGCGTGTACGGGTTGCTGAAAATCAGGGTATTGCTTTTCCCCTCATTACGCAGGGTGCCGGCATGGGCATTGCAAACGTCAACAGCAAAGCTTTCAACGTAACGCTGGCTGGCATTCATGGTAACGAACTTGTCAACACTGGAGGGACGGTCACCCACCCCATAGCTCTTGCTCACGACGCCCCAATCCGGCTCGGGTGGACGACTGGTGCCAAAGCTCCAGCCCCAGGCTTTGCCATAGGCGCTCATGCGCGGCGCCACATTCCAGTTTTTAAGGCGATCCCGGCCGGCCGATATCGACAAATGCGCCTTGAACTGGAGGGGCTGGTTCCCGTGTTTCGCGGAGGACAACCGGGTGTAATGCGCGCCATTGGATTCAACGTAAATCGTCGGCGCAGCCGAGTAGTCGACCACCACATCCACATCCTTGGCCTGAGCCGGCGCACAAACCGCGAATAGGGCTGCCGCGGTCAGCAACAACATAAGTGCAGAGTGCCAGGCAGGTGCGGTACGAATTCCGGCTTGGCTCGTGATGAGGGTACGCATGATGAACTCCTTAAAGTCTTCGCTCGAATCCTTCGCACCAGCGCGAAGTGGCTTGTTTCGAAAGCAGGCTTGACTGCCTTCTGAAACATGAGTCGGGATGTGTACCGAAAGGGTTCAAAATTTCTACCGAGAGGGATGACTTCTACGGGGTAACGGCTCAGGGCAAGGGTCGTGAGGGGGAGAAAAGAGTGGTTCAGATTTTTTGAACCGGTGGCGCATTGGGAGCGACTGAATACATGCGACATGTGTCGTTTCTTTCGGAGGTTCATCATGCAAACCCGATTTTTCCGTTCTGCCTTGTTGGTCGTTACCGCACTGGGGCTGAGTGCCATTCAACCCATGGCAAGTGCCAATCCGGCGAAGCGCGCAGCGCCCGGGACACCGCCCCCACCGCCCATAGCGACCAATAAATTAGGCAACGCCAGCTTGGCGCAATGTGCGCCTGGCTTCACCAAGACGTTGGAGAACAAAGGCAGCACCGGGTATGTAACCAAATTCGTTTGCACCACGCCGGTCATCAGATGTCCGAAAAATCCGAACTACACCCAAGCAGCGGCCGAGGGGAAGGTGAACTCCAATTCAATTCCTAGCCCGGAACAGGGTGCGTTAACGCTGCTCTATACCTGCACTTATTGGACACCGGAACAATGATTTTTTGAACCCCACGCCGAAAAGTTCCGACTCACCCACATCGGGCAGGTCGCCAGATATTCCCCTCAACCGGGTTGGTTGAAAGCTTCTTTAAAAAGGAAATCCATCATGAAAAAGCAATCTACAGCTCTATTCGCCAGCCTGGTGCTAGCCTTTGCCGGCGCTGCCGCTTCAGCCTCCAGTTACGCGATGGGCGAGACATCGCACGCCATCGAGACACCACCGAGGTCTGACATGCCACAGAAATCATCAGCATCGAGATCAGCACCACCGCGCGAAATATCTGACTGCAATAACAACGGCGTTGATGACCTGGACGAGTTCTTTCCGCCAGACTGCTACGGAACGCTCACAAGCGGCGGTGGCAAATAACACCGGGTAAGGGGCTGCAACCACAAAACCCGATGCGGTGTTCCATTAAAAAGCAGCCTCCCCGTGTTATCAAAATCACCTCCGAGGGTGCCTGGAATTTTCCCGGCGCCCTCGCCCACTTTCCAAAGTTCCCTACGTGTCCCAAGTGAAATGTGTCACTGGGGCCGGCGTTGCACCGGTACCGGTTCAAACAAAAAATTTGAACCGAACACAGCGTCCGGTCGACTCAGTGGGTGCAACACCCGATTCGTTTGATGACGAATTGCATTTTCTGGCCCTAAACCCCATCAAGGAGATCATCATGCAAAGTATTTTTCTTCTGAAAAAATCCGCCGTATCCCATACCGTGCCAGTGGCGCTGGCATTCCTGTTTGGCGTGGGCTGCATGCCTGCAGTACATGCCGCCAATCAGGCCGGAGCCCAACAGCTGAAACCTTGCCCACCGGGTACACCCAGCACAATTGGCGATTGCGACCGTCGCTATGCCGCACCCGGAGAACCAGCAAAGGCTGCCGTATCCCCGGCAGCCAATCTGCCACTCAAGGCACCGGGGCTGCCACCTCCTCCGACGGTGCCCCCACCTGGCGGAAATACCGCTGCGCCGGTTGATCCGAATGCCGCTGAATCCCTGCAGGCGAATGGTTTACCGGACCTTTTCATTTATCGTTTTTACAAGACGCCACAGGAAGCAGGTTTGCCAGCAGGTTTTCCGTTGGTTGAGTTTTGCGGCTCAAATGACGGCCTGGGCGGGCCTTCCAGACGTGTTTATTTTGAGGTGCATAACCGTGGCTCAGTGCCCTCTCCGAACAGCAAGGTCAGTGTTCGGTTTGTGAATCCGAACACGCAACAGATGCAGACTGTGAATGTGTCCGTAAAACCGCTAAAGGCTCACTCGCACGTGGCAAAGAAGGTCACCATTCCACAGGGATGTTATTCAGCAGGGTCGAATGCGCTATGCAATTTCACCATCACCGCAGATCCCGACGCACAAATTGCCGAGCGCTTTGAAAATAACAATGCGCAACGTGCATTTTGTGTTGGCCCGACGAACTGAGGCGCGCGTTAAAACAGCATACTGCCACTGCCACTGCCACTGCCACTGCCACTGCCACTGCCACTGGCGCCGGCTGGAGGCATCAGGCCAGGACGCTGAGAAGAGCAGGAAAGGGGCAGCCCGATTGTCAATGCCAATCGGGCTGCCGTTGAATTTGTGCATTGGGGCATCAGCAGTTTTTTCTATCCCCAGTTACATCCAGGGTGATGCACGCCAACAGCAATCAAACAGAAGCAGGCTTAACGTGCCTGCCCCGCCGTTGGTCAGGAACCTCGGCCAGGCGAACCGGATGGAAGAGCGCGTGGTGTCTTAGGATTCGGCTTCACATCAGGCGCCGCCGCCTCTGGGGGCGGATTGGTGCAGCCAAAATCGCCCCAGGTGCAGTGCTCAAAGTCGTCAATCGACGAGGCGGCCCTGGCCGGAAGGTTTGCGCTTCCCAAGACAAACAGTAGGGAAACAGTTATTGACGCAGTAACTTGCGAGGTGATTGGTTTCATGTGTTCTCCAATGGTTGAGTTAAGCCACCGGACGCATTGCCTGGCGGCTCCAGTGAGTCAGACATTGCCGCACAGTGGTTCAAAGCATTTGCACTCAGCGTGTGACGCGGCTCTTGCCCTCTGCGGTGCGTACCTGCACACGATCACCTTTCCTGAAAACCTCGTCGGTCGCCTGCACAACGGAAATTCGCTGTCCATCATCGAGCCGCATGCTTATCTCAAGTCCTCTGGTTTTCGACATATGGGCCTCGACGACCTGCCCGGCAAAGCTGCCAGCAACACCACCCAGAACTGACGCCGCGAGCTGACCGTTTCCATGGTTACTGGTGCTGCCCAGTGCTGCGCCAACACTGCCGCCAGCTGGAGCGCCAGCGCCGCCGGCCCCACGCTCAATGGTTACAACACGTACATCGGTCACCGTGGCCATGACAATGCTGTGGGCCTTTTGAGTGTCTGCGTCCGTGTAGACATCATTGGAGTAGCTGCGCCAGGCGCAGCCCTGGGTAGACAGCACACTGGCCAGCAGGGCGGTAACCAGAAGGTGGCGTTTCATGGTGTTTTCCTTTCAGATGATGGGTCATCAATGAGTCGGAGTTGTTGTGCGGGCGGTTCAAACAAAAAGTTCATTGAACCTTTCACCTCCAACCACCGACTCAACACACATTGACTTCTCCACACACAAAGCACGCCATGCAGGTCTATACTCCCCAAAATTTCGGTGCCATTGATTCGCTCGCCATACGGGCATCAGTTCGGGAGGTATTGTGGGAGATCGTGTTGATCCATCGACGGCCCCGGAAGCTCAGGCCTTGCAGGCTGACCTTGCCGCCATTATTCGGCGCGACGAGCAAGCCATGAAACGCTTCTACCAAGCCCTGGCGCCGTCGGTCTACCAGTTCTCCATGCGCCGCTTGAGTGACCCGGTGCAAGCACAGGAAGTGGTTGTGGAGGCGCTGTACGAAGTGTGGTGCCATGCTGCCAGCTTTGCGGGGCAGTCAAGCATTCGCACATGGGTGTTGGGTATTGCCCGTTACAAGTTGCTCGACAAATTGCGCGAACGCTATCGCCATCAACATGTGTCGTTTGATGAGCAACTGGATTCGCAGTCTGACAACCATGCAGAACCAGAGTCCGACGCCCCTACAGGGTTCGAGCGCGTGGTACAGCGCGAGCAACACGACATGATTGCCCACTGCGCGGGCAAGTTACCGCCGGACCAACGGGAAGCACTCCACCTGGCCTTGTACGAGGACATGCCTTTGGCCGACATTGCCCATGTGCAGGCTTGCCCGGAGAACACGGTGAAGACCCGCCTGTTTCATGCGCGCCGCAAAATGAAAGAGTGTTTGCAGCGCTTGTTCAGGGATGTCGAAGGCCCGCTGACCGGAGTCCGCCATGACTGAACACGACACTGATGCAGTTAACAAGCAACAGTTGCGCGAACTGTTGCCGTTTCATGCGAACCAGACGCTGGATGAGGCGCAAGCAGCGCAAGTACGCGCCGGATTGCAACGGTATCCCGAATTGGCGGCTGAGCTGGCCTGGCTGCAAGGCATGCGAAGAACCATTCAAGACCAACCACTGGACCCGCTGCCCGCCGGCGATCTTGGGTGGTCAACGCTTGCTGCACGCATCGAAGCGCAACGCCAACCCAAGTTGGCCCGCCCTGCTTCAGCCGGCACCGCCTGGCCTGAAATGCTGCGGGCATGGCTGCAACGCAACCTCATTCCTGTCATGGCAACCGCCTGTGCCGTACTGGTGGCTCAGGCAGTGGTAATTGCAACAATGGTGCAGCAAGATCCGGGCTACGTCGCGGCAGGCGCGCCTGAGCCGGTATCGGGAGCCTCATCGGGGGTTTTGCTGCACGTCACCATCGCTCCAACGGTGACACAAGCACAATTGAGCGAGACACTACGCCGCCACAAGGCAACCATCGTGCAGGGCCCGACAGCGCTGGGCATCTACACCCTGCAAATCAAACCCGCAAACGATGGTGGGCCCGAATCGCGCAATGCGGCGGTTTTGGCACAACGTCTGCAACGCGAGGCAACTGCCGTTTTTGAGACCGTCACGCCCGCTGGAGACCGTTGACCATGCTCCGCACTGTCATATTCATCATGCTGCTGCAAACAGCCTGGGTATCCGGGTCTTGGGCACAACGCACCCCTGATCCCGGCTCATTCAGGGCAGCTCCCACAATACCCAACCCCGGTTTGGTGAACCGGGGCTCCATAACTCCACCTCCAAGCTCACCGCCAATAACTACGGCACCCGGGAGCCCGCCAGGCACCGTTACGCTACCTGGGCGTGAAATCAACGTTCCAGGATACCCGGCATTACCGTCCCCGCGAGGCGCGCTTAGCGTCGCCGCGGTATCACCCAGCGACGTTGAGACCGGCCAGGTATTGCTTGTGTCGAAAGACCTGGCAGCCATGCAGAATGTATTGAACGCTCTGGCTAACGAAAATACGCAGCCAATTGCCTCCACCCGATTGAACACACTGGGATGGAGCCTTGCGCTGTTTCAGTTTGCCGACCATGCCACGGCTGCACAGCGGGTAACGCAATGGCAGCAACGGTTTTCTCAGCTTAGTGTGGACTTCAACTATCTGTATCGGACGCAAGCAGGTGCCGCCGGCAGGGAATATGCCTTGGGCATGCTGGATTTACCGCCTCAGCCCGCGAAAAAAGGTGCGGCATCAAAAGCCAGCCATCAAGCCCTGCGGTCCGTCCGCGTTGGCATGCTCGACACCGAGGTGATACCCACCGCGTGGCTGCGTGATGTCACGCTCGCGAACAAGCCCTTCATGGCAGAAAGTCCAGCCGCGACCTCGGATCTGCCGGCTCCTCCTGCCCACGGCACCGCTATCGCAAGTCTGATTGCGCGTATTGCGCCGTCCATACATCTCTTTAACGCCGCAGTCATGTCGGCCAAAGGGGAGCAAACCGTTACCACCAGCTACCGGCTAATCCAAGGCGTCGACTGGCTATTGGAACAACGTGTGCAAATCATCAACATGAGCCTGTCTGGCCGGTACGATAAAAACTTCGCCATGACCATCGCCGAGCTCATGCAACGTGATGTTTTACTGACAGCCGCAGCTGGCAACCACGGCAGCAGCGCACCACCCGCTTACCCCGCCGCCTATGCAAGCAGCCATACCGGTATGCTGGCGGTTACTGCGATCGATGTTGAAGGGCAGCTTTATAACCAGGCCAATCACGGCGCTTACATTTCTGTGGCAGCCCCCGGTGTCAATATCTGGGTACCCCTTGCGCCGCCCGCGCCGCACCTGCCTTCGGGTGTTGCTGCACGCTACGTCAGCGGTACCTCCTACGCCAGTGCCCATGCCGCAGGCGCCGTCGCGTACTGGTTGAGCAAGAGAAAAGTGAGCATGACCGCGCCCTACCATTTCTGCGAAACCGCAAAAGACCTGGGCCCCACGGGACGCGACGATGCATTCGGTTGCGGCCTGCTTCAGGTTAACGCGGCGCTCCGGCACTAGATCCGGCGCGGCCAAACCGCCAATGGTGCTGGCCCCGAACCCAATAAAAAAAGCCGCTGAATCAGCGGCTTTTTCATGAATGCGAAGCGGCCAATTTTCCGACGGGCCGCCCCTAGGAAAATTAACCCCCTCGGGGGGCAGCGCATTACACGCAGTGAAAAGCGTGGGGGCTCAAGCTCAACGGAATTTGCTCTGTGGAACGGTTTTCAGGTCGCCGTCTACCGATGCAAGGTAGTTGGCCAACTGCTTGAGTTCTGTGTTGGTGTACTGCTTGGCCATGCCGGCCATGATGGCGTTGCCGCGACCGACTTTTGGATTGTTCTCGGTCTTGTAGGCCTTCAGCGCCACAAACAGGTAGTCAGCATGCTGGCCGCCAATCTTGGGATAGCTGGGGTCAATCGGCTTGCTGAAATCAGCGCCATGGCAGGATGCGCAGTTGGCCTTGCCAAGCAGGGCCGCAACGGCCGGGCTGGGAGTCTTCACCGTTTTGGAAGCAGCGGCAGCACTATCGGCCACGCCGTGCTGGCTGTAATAGGCTGACAAATCGGCAATGTCCTGGTCATTGAGTGTGCCAGAGACCCCGCGCATCGTGGGGTGCTTGCGCTCGCCCTTTTTATAGGCTTGCAGTGCAGCAGAAATGTACCTGGCGCTTTGCCCCGAGATCATCGGGACTTTGTAAACTTCTGGGAAGCTGGCCTGGTAACCCTTGATGCCGTGGCAACCAATACACATGGCGATTTTTCCTTCGCCGGCCTTGACATCGCCCTTGATGTCCTGGGAATGGGCCGCCACCGTCACAAATGAGACAGCAATGGCAAATAACGTGGGGATCAGCTTGGTCATTTTGCGCGCACAATCAGGTGAGAATTTGTTATATAAAACAGCCGCTGATTATATCTGGGCCTGCCAGGCCACCCCCTTCCTGGCTTAAACGCCGCAAATTGCCTCTGACCCCATCGTTCACACCCCCTCTTCACCATGAAATTCCAAGGCTCCAAAAACTACGTCGCCACCCAGGACCTGATGCTGGCCGTCAACGCATCCGCCACACTCAAAAAGCCCCTGCTGGTCAAGGGCGAGCCCGGCACCGGCAAGACCATGCTGGCCGAGGAAGTGGCCGAAGCCCTGAAGCTGCCGCTGTTGCAGTGGCACATCAAGTCCACCACCAAGGCCCAGCAGGGTCTGTATGAATACGACGCAGTCTCGCGCCTGCGCGACTCGCAACTGGGCGACGAAAAGGTCAAGGACATTCACAACTACATCATCAAGGGTGTGCTCTGGCAGGCCTTCACGGCCGACGAACCGGTGGCGCTGCTGATCGACGAGATCGACAAGGCCGACATCGAGTTCCCGAACGACCTGCTGCGCGAGATCGACCGCATGGAGTTCTACTGCTACGAGACGCGCGAGCTGATCAAGGCCAAACACCGCCCTCTGGTGTTCATCACCTCCAACAATGAGAAAGAGCTGCCCGACGCCTTTTTGCGTCGCTGCTTTTTCCACTACATCAAGTTCCCCGATGCCGACACGATGAAGCTGATCGTCGATGTGCATTTCCCCGGCCTCAAGAAAGAACTGCTGGCCGCGGCCATGAAGACTTTTTACGATGTGCGCAACCTGCCTGGCCTGAAGAAAAAACCATCGACCAGCGAACTGCTGGACTGGCTTAAGCTGCTGGTGGCTGAAGACATTCCGCTCGAAGCGCTGCAAAGCAAGGAAGACAAGGTCGCCGTGCCGCCGCTGGTCGGCGCTCTGCTCAAGAACGAGCAGGACGTCACCCTGTTTGAAAAACTGGTGTTCATGCAGCGCCACAATCGTTAAGCCATGGCCAACGACACCCGCAAACTCCTGCTCGAAGGCCTGTCCGACGCCGTCGGCTTTGTCGGAGGTGCGTTGTTCGGCTTCTGGCTGGCCCGCCTTTTCGGTTTCGACATTTTCGCCGCCGGCTATAGCAACAGCACCATTGTAGGCATCCTCATGGTGGGCATAGGCGGCGGCCTGGGCTTGCAGATAGCGCGGCGCTGGCGCCGCGCCCAGGAGAAAAAGCGGAGCGAAGACGCATGAGTTTTGTACAACCCGTCACCCTGACCGACCGCGGCGTGGAGTTGGTTCCCCTGGCGCTTGAGCACGAATCTGGCCTGCGTGCAGCAGCCGCCGACGGCGAGCTCTGGAACCTGCGTGTCACCTCCGTGCCGAGGCCGGAAGAAACGCGCACTTATATAGAAACCGCATTGGCCGGACGCGACACCAATGCCCGCTTTGCCTTTGCCGTACGCGACCAGGCCACTGGCACCGTGCTGGGCAGCACCAGTTATCACGACATCCTGCCGGCCGTCAAACGTGTGGAGATTGGCTACACCTGGTACGCCGCGCGCTGCCAGCGCACCCATGTCAACACCACCTGCAAATTGCTGATGCTGACCCATGCGTTTGAAACGCTGGGCTGCAACGTCGTCGGTTGGCGCACCGACAACTTCAACCATGCCTCGCAACAAGCCATCGAGCGCCTGGGCGCCCGCAAGGACGGCGTGATTCGCGGCCACGCGATGCGGCGGGACGGCACCATCCGCGACACGGTGATGTACAGCCTGCGCTCCGGCGAATGGCCGGAAGTAAAGGCGCAGTTGCTGTACCTGCTCGACAAGCCCAGGCCATCCAAATCCTGAAGGGAGTCTTGTCATGCTGATCGACTTCTTCTACACCCTGCGTTCGGCCAAGCTGCCGGTCTCGGTCAAGGAATACCTGATGCTGCTCGAGGCGCTGCAGGCCGGCGTGGTCGGGCCCAACAGCAGCAAGCTCGAAGACGGCGAGATCGGTGAAGGCGCGTACAAGATCGACGACTTCTACTACCTGAGCCGCACGGTGCTGGTGAAGGACGAAAAGCACTACGACAAGTTTGACCGCGCCTTCGCGGCCTACTTCAAGGGTGTGGAGATGATTGCCGACTTCACCAAGGACATCCCGCTCGAATGGCTGCGCAAGAACCTGGAGCTGGAGCTCAGCGCCGAAGACAAGGCCAAGATCGAGAAAATGGGCTGGGACGAGCTCATGGAAACGCTCAAAAAACGTTTCGAAGAGCAGAAAGAGCGCCATGAAGGCGGCAGCAAATGGATAGGCACGGGCGGCACCTCGCCCTTCGGCGCCAATGGCTTCAACCCGCAGGGCATACGCATTGGCCAGGAAAAAAGCCGCAACAAAAGCGCGGTGAAGGTCTGGGACCAGCGCGCCTACAAGGACTACGACGACACCCAGGAGCTGGGAACGCGCAACATCAAGGTGGCGCTGCGCCGCCTGCGCAAGTTCGCGCGCGAAGGCCATGTGGAAGAGCTGGACCTGGACGACACCATCAAATCCACCGCGGCCAATGCCGGTTGGCTCGACATCAAGATGGTGCCCGAGCGCCACAACAACGTAAAAGTGCTGCTGCTGATGGACGTAGGCGGCACCATGGACGAACACATCGCTCGCGTCGAAGAGTTGTTCTCGGCCACCAAGACCGAGTTCAAACACATCGAGTTTTATTACTTCCACAACTGCGTCTATGACTTCATGTGGAAGAACAACCGCCGCCGCTTCAGCGAAAAGTTTGCGACCTGGGACATCATTCGCAAGTACAACAAGGACTACAAGCTGATCTTTGTGGGCGACGCGACCATGAGCCCCTACGAAATTTTGCAGCCGGGCGGCAGCGTTGAATACAACAACGAGGAAGCCGGTGCCGAATGGATGCAGCGGCTGACCAACGCCTTCCCGAAATTCGTCTGGATCAATCCCGAGCCGCAAGGCGTCTGGCAGTACCGCCAGAGCATCAGCGTGATCCAGCAGCTGGTGAACCAGCGCATGTTCCCATTGACCATCAAGGGGCTGGAAGAAGCCATGCGCCTGCTGTCGAAGTGACGCGGGCTGAAGCGGCATCGCCGTTCGGCACCTGATTGCCACCACAGCGAAAAGATGGTGCCCTTGGCAGGAATCGGACCTGCGACCTATCCCTTAGGAGGGGATCGCTCTATCCACTGAGCTACAAAGGCAGACGCGTAGTTTACCAAGGTGGCTGCAGGGTGCGGTGGTTCGCCCTCTCAGGCTGCCGGATATGCGACAACACGGACGGGCCATGCGCCCTGCCGTCGGTCAACCTGCGTGAATCGCTATATTTTTGATAGCTATCCGCACCCGTGGAACAAGGGCTGGAGACATAAAATACTTATGGAAATGATGTTCTTGGCTCATTTCCCACCTCAGCACCACATCCTCATGCCAAAACCTCCGGCCCGAAGGCCAGCCCGTCCAGCTTGTCGGGATTACGCATGACGTAGATGTTCGTAGCCTTGCCTTCATCGTTATAGGCGAAGGTGATAGCCGCCACAATCTCGCCGCTGTTCATGCGCAGCTGGATGGCACGGCCGCCGTTGATCTCGCAGGGCAGCCATTCGTAGGCGGCCCAGTAACGGGCCAGCTGCGTGGCAATGAGCGTGAGCACGCTGCCCTTGCCCTGAACCACGCCTTCGAAGGAGGGCACTTTTCCGCCGCTGTCGGCGCTGACGGCGATGTCGTCCGAAAGCAGGCTGGCGAGCGACTCGGTGCTGCCGGCGGTGATGGCTTCGCGGAAAGCAGCCAGCAGGTCGTCCTGCATCTTGAGCGGAGTCACGTGGCGCACCTTGCCCTGGGCGATGTTGGTGCTGGCACGCGAAACCAGCTTGCGGCAGGCGGCTTCCTCCATGTCCAGCATGTCGGCCACTTCGGCATACGGTGTTTCAAAAATCTCGTGCAGCAGGTAAGCCGCGCGCTCTTTGGGCGTGAGCCGCTCCAGCAGCAGCAAAAAGGCCATGCTCAGCGATGAGGCCAGCAAGGCATGCGTTTCGGGTGTGTCTTCGGTGCGGGTGTGGATGGGTTCGGGCAGCCAGGTGCCGACGTAGTCGACCCGGCTGCGCTGGGCATCGCGCAGCATGTCGATGCAATGCCGCGTGCAAAGGGTGGTCAGCCAGGCGGCCGGTGTGGCAATGCTGGCGTGGTCGGCCGCCAGCCATTTGATGAAAACGTCCTGCACGGCGTCTTCGGCATCGGCCCGCGAACCGAGGATGCGGTAGGCCAGGCCGAACAGGTGCCTGCGCCTTTCTTCAAACACGGCGGTGGGGGCGATGCCTGTCATGGTGCGTGCGCCTTAACCTGACTTAGTGCGCCGAGACCTGGATGCGGTTCCAGAGATTGATCATGCCGATGGTAGCGGTCAGCGCGCCGATCTCTTTGTCGCTGAACGATTCACGCAGACGGCCGCGCAGACTGGTGTAATCCGTTTTGTGGTCGAGCACGGTCAGTGCTTCCGTCCAGGCCAGCGCGGCTTTCTCGGCTTCGCTGAAGTCGCTCACATGGGCCCAGACGACGAGGCGGTCCAGCCTGTCTTGGGTTTCACCGTCTTCACGGGCTTCGCGGAGGTGCATCTTCACGCAGAAGGCGCAGCCATTGATCTGCGAGGCGCGCAGGTGCACCAGGTGGTGAAGTTTTTTGTCGAGGCCGTGGGCGTCGATGGCTTCACGCACTTTGAGCAGGGCGGGGATGACGTCGGGAACGGCGAGGTCGATACGGACGGGAGCGGTGCTGGCAGTGGCGGTAGCAGTCATGGTGTTTCCTTTCAAAGTTGGAGGGGACACCGTATTGACGATCCAGCATGGCCGTTTGTGACGTGGAAGCTGTAAATAAATGAAGTGCTACTATTTTGATAGCTTCTGACGACCGCCACATAAGGGCTGTAGGCCAAAATGGCTATGAAACTTCGGGCCGCACGCCTCCAGAGCCCTCAATCCCGCTTCGCCCACTCCAGAAACTCCGGCTGGTAGCCCTTTGACTTCAGGAAATCGGCCATCGCGTAACCCGTGCCGGCTGGCCAGCACTTCACATCTTCATGCGCATAAAGTTTGTAGTCCACCAGCTCGGGCGAGAGTTTGACCTCGCCGTGACCAACCGCGCTGTAGGCAATGATGATCTGGTTCATGCGCTGGAAGTCGTAGACGCCGATCAGCTTGAGGTCGGTGACGTCGAGATTCGTTTCTTCCTTGATCTCGCGTGTGATGCCGCCCTCTGGCGTTTCGCCGGCCTCCATGAAGCCGGTGATCAGCGCGTACATCTTGGCGGTCCAGGCGGCGTTGCGCGCCAGCAAAATCTTGCCCTGGTATTCGATCACGCCCGCCAGCACCGGGGTCGGGTTGTTCCAGTGGGTGAAGTCGCAGGCCGGGCAACGCAGGCGCGCTTTTTCACCGCCGTCTTCCATCTCGGTGATCATGGCGAGCGGGGTTGCGCAGTTGGGGCAAAACCTGAATTCGTGCGTCATGAGAGGTGGACTTTCTGCTTTGTTTTTGATAGCTGCCTGCGCCCGACAGATAAGGGCTACAGCCACTTTTTATTCAATAAAACCCGTCAAGCGGGGAACACGCCGGTGGACAGGTAACGGTCACCGCGATCGCAGACGACAAACACAATCACCGCGTCTTTCACGGTTTTGGCGATTTCCTGCGCCACCCAGCAGGCGCCGGCTGCCGAGATGCCGGCGAAGATGCCCTCTTCGCGCGCCAGGCGCCGGCACATGTCTTCGGCGTCGAGCTGGCTGACCAGCACGGTTTCGTCGATATGGCTGGGGTCGTAGATTTTCGGCATGTAGGCCTCTGGCCATTTACGGATGCCGGGAATGCGCGAGCCTTCGCTGGGCTGCGCACCGATGATCCTGATCGCCGGGTTTTTCTCTTTCAGAAAACGCGACACACCGGTGATGGTGCCGGTGGTGCCCATGGCGCTGACGAAGTGCGTGACCTTGCCAGCCGTGTCGGCCCAGATTTCTGGGCCTGTGGTCTCGTAATGAATGCGCGGGTTGTCATCGTTGGCAAACTGGTCCAGCACGCGGCCCTTGCCGTCTTTGGCCATCTGGTCAGCCAGGTCACGGGCGTGCTCCATGCCGCCGCTTTTGGGCGTGAGGATCAGCTCGGCGCCGAAGGCCTTCATGGTCTGCGCACGCTCGATGGAAAGGTCCTCCGGCATGATCAGCACCATGCGGTAACCCTTGATGGCCGCGGCCATGGCCAGCGCAATGCCGGTGTTGCCGGAAGTGGCTTCGATCAGCGTGTCGCCGGGTTTGATGTCGCCGCGCTCTTCCGCGCGTTTGATCATTGACAGCGCGGGCCGGTCCTTGACAGAGCCCGCGGGGTTGTTGCCTTCGAGTTTGCCGAGGACCACATTGTTGCGTTGGGTGTTGATGTCGGCCTGGATGCGCTGCAGTGCTACCAGAGGCGTTTTGCCAATGGCGTCTTCGATGGTCGGATAATTCATACCCTGCACTGTGCCATAATTTGCCTCTTCGCTTCTTCCTGCCCGGGTGGTGAAATTGGTAGACGCAGGGGACTCAAAATCCCCCGCCGCAAGGCGTGCCGGTTCGATTCCGGCCCCGGGCACCAGATACAGGCCCTTCCATTATTTGGAAGGGCCTTTTTTGTTGGCGGCGTCTTTAGCCGGCAGGCCCGGGCATCAGCGCTGTTCAGCAGCAAGCATCAAGGCAAGCCCCGCCACCACAAGCGGATGCGCTGATCCTTTATCTCCGAGAAGCTGGCTGTTCATGTAGGCGCCATCGATGAGAAGCACAAGCTGATCGGCCAGCAACCCGTGCTTGCGAATACCCATCTTCTTTGCCAGAACATCGAGGCGGCGGTGCAGTTCTGCCTTGTTCCGCAGAGCGACCGCCCGGGCTGGATGAGTCGGCTCCGGAAACTCGGTTGCCACATTGAGAAACGGGCAGCCGCGGTACCTCGGCTCCGCGATGTGGTGGGCAATAAAGCGCAGGTGCGCCTCCAGCTCCGCCGCCGCATCATCCTTGTGTTGCGCGGAGATGCTGTCCCAATTACCCCAATACTCGGCATCCTCGCGCTCAAGAAACGCAACCACCAGATCGTCCTTGGTGGCGAAATGCCGATAGAGGCTGGTCTTGGCAACGCCTGATCGTTCCACCACCAGATCGACCCCGGCCGCTCTCACGCCTTCCTGATAGAACAGCGTCGCCGCGGTTTGCAGGATGCGCTCCCGCACGCTCGGTGCGCCACGTTCCTCAACCACGGGAGGTACTGCAACACTTTTTTTCATCGCCAATCCTTGACACGCTACAGATCTGTACTCTACACTCATTCAAAGAGTACAGATCTGTAGCGTTTTGCGATGACGGCTCTTTATCGAAGGAACCTGTGATGACATCAAACCAAGCTGTGACCGTTTATGGCGCCTATGGGCACACCGGCCGATTCGTCGTCTCTGAGCTGCGCCGGCGCGGCTGGACGCCCATTCTTTCCGGACGCGATCAAAAAAAACTTGAAGCCTTTGGGACAGAACACGCGGGGCTCGAAGTGCGGCCCGCATCGGTCGATGAACCGGCCTCGCTTGACCGGGCGCTCAAGGGTGCGGCGGCGGTCATCAACTGTGCAGGCCCTTTTGCCAGCACCTCTGCACCAGTGATTGAGACCGCGTTGCGTGCCGGGATTCCCTACCTGGATGTTGCAGCGGAGATAGAGGCCAACATCGACACCTTCAAGCTATTTGCTGACCGCGCCCGCGAAGGCGGCATTGTGGTGGTGCACGCCATGGCCTTCTACGGCGGCTTGGGTGACTTGCTGGCAACCGCAGCAATGGGTGACTGGACTTCGGCGGATGAAATTTCCATCGCGTACGGGCTTGACAGCTGGCAGCCGACACCCGGTACATTGATCGCCGGGCAAGTGTCGAAGCAGCGCCGGGACGGCCGCCGGGTTGTCTTCGCGAACGGAAAACTCTCGTATGTCACCGAAGCAGCGCCCGCCACCGAATGGACGTTTCCCGCACCCCTGGGCAGGCAGCCGGTCATCGCCGAATTCACCATGGCAGACACTGTGACGATCTCGCGCCATCTGAAAACGCCCGAGATCCGCTCCTACATGACGGTCGCAGCGGTCAAGGATCTGACCCATCCGGATCCAGTCACGCCGACGGCCAGTGATGAAAGCGGCCAGTCGTCCCAAACTTTTGTGGTGGAAGTGGTGGTACGCCGGGGAAGTGAAGAACGCCGGGCCGTTGCCAGTGGCCGCGATATTTATGCGTTCAGCGCGCCTCTGGTTGTGGAGGCGATGACGCGCGTTGTCAGCGGTCAGGTGAAAACTGCCGGTGTCTTTACCGCTGGAGAGGCGTTTGACGCGAAGGACTTCCTGGCCTCGCTCTGCCCTGCCCATCTCTCACTGAAAATCAGCTGACTGTTCTCAGACTTTCTGAAGTACCAGGTCGCCTGCGTTGCCCTGCCCCGGCTGGCTTGCCAGCTGTTGGGCGCGCAGCAGGCTGCCAAGCGTGCGGTAGGCCCGCTCCACTTCGTCGGTAAATGCCTGGGTGCAACCCAGCCGCACAAAACCGTCATAGCGACCGGTATTTGAAAACATGGAACCCGGCGCGATGCGTATGCCTTCGCGCAGGGCCTGATCGAACAACACCGAAGACGAGGCGCCCGGCGGCAGTTCGACCCACAGGTTGAGCCCGCCCGGCGGAATGCTCAGGCGTGTGCCCGCCGGAAAGTGGCGGGCAACAGCGCGTGCCGCCTGTTCCCGCTGGCTGCGCAGGCTGGTCCGGAGGCGCTGGAGGTGGCGCGCAAAGGCCGGCGCCGATGCCCAGCGCGCAGCCAGCAGTTGGCCCCACTGCGCGGTATTGCGGCTTTGCGCAAACTTGAGCATGTACACACGTTCGTGCCAGCGGCCGGCGCTCATCCAGCCTTGCCGCAGCCCCGGGGCCAGCGTCTTGTTGAAAGACTCGCAATAAATCACGTGGCCCGAAACGTCCCAGGCCTTCGCGGGCCGCGGCGGCGCGGGCGAATCGAGCAGCAGCCGGTACGAATCGTCTTCCACCAGCGCCAGCCCGTGTTTGCTGCAGAACGCGACCAGGCCTGCCTTGTGGCTGTCGGGCATCAGCGTACCCAACGGCATTTGCAGATGGGGCATGACAACCACGGCCTTGAGCCGCGGCTCTGTGCGCACCGCCAGCTCAAGGGCCTCCAGCGAAATACCGGTGCGCGGGCTGCAGGGAATTTCCAGCGACTTCAGGCCCTGCGATTCAATCACCTGCAGCAAGCCGTAGTAAGTGGGCGATTCCACCGCCACCACATCGCCCGGCTGCGCCACGGCGGTCAGGGCCAAGTGCACGGCTTCGGTGTTGCCGCTGGTGGCCAGCACATCCTGCGGTGCCAGGCGTACCCCGGCGTCCAGTGCGCGGCGCGCCATGGCTGCTTGAAACTCGGGGTGCGCGCCAGTGGTGGCACGGCCCAATACCAGCAGTTCAGGGTGCTCCCGCAAGAGTGCCGCTGCACTGCGGTTCATGGCCACCACGTCGAAAAGCCCCGGCCCCGGCGTGGCGCCGCCTAGGTCCACCCGCACACCGGCGCGGCGGGCGCTGTCCAGCACCAGCGAGATGCGCTCATTGAGTCCAACATAACGATCGCCAAAGCGGCTCTGGTCGGCAGCCAGAGGCGTGCGCAGGTCCGGGTCGGCCAGTTCGGCCAGTGCCGGTGTCGCCGCACCCTGAACAAAGTAGCCCACTCGCGGCCTGGCCTCGAGCCAGCCGCGTTCTTCCATCAGGCGCAGCGTCTGCAATGCGGTCGACAGGCTCACCTCGTGGCGGCGCATCAGTTCCCGCACGGACGGCATCCGGCTGCCCGCCGGCAACGCGCCCTTGCCAATGGCCTCGCCGTAGTCGGCGGCCAGTTGCTGGTACAGCGGCAGGGGGTGGGGCTTGGCCATGACTTGATCTTGCTTGGTACTGCTGTTTCGCAACAGATACAGACAGCGCCGAAATCAACCATAACAGAGGTCGCCAATCGCGCCTGATGCCCACGCGTTTCCACCCACTGTGCCTGTTGCGTCCGGGCGGTCCTCTTTACCCTTGAGGCAGGAGGTCAACACACCATGTCAAATTCATCTTCACGGCACACGGCCCTGGACAGCTTCATCCAGACCCTGGGCTACAGCTTCGACAGCCCTATCCGCATTGGCGGCAACTATGTTTCCGTGGTGCAGGACGGCAATGTTGCCTGGGTCAGCGGCCAGATACCACGCGTGGGTGACACCGTTGTGGTCGCAGGCCGCGCCGGCGCAGACATCACGCTGGCACAAGCCCGGCTCGGCGCGCAGGTCAGCGTGGTTCGTGCGTTGCTCCTGCTGCGCCAGTCGCTGGGCAGCCTGGACCGCATCGTCCGCGTTCTGCGCATCAATGTGTTTGTCCAGTGCGCGCCTGATTTCACCCAGCAAAGCGAGGTGGCCGACGCCGCGTCGGACCTGCTGCACGCCGTGCTGGGCGAGGCAGGCCGCCACACACGAACCTCGCTGGGGGTTTATCAATTGCCAAAAAATGCGGCGGTGGAAGTCGACATGGTGGTGAGCACAGATGTACCCTGAGCGCTCGCTACCGCCTGATCAGCCACTGAGTCTGCACCTGGCAGCCGGTGATGAACTCGTGTGCACCGCAGGCATGCTGCGCCTGACCACGACCGGCCCCTGGTTGGGAGAAGCCTGGGCGCCACCCGCCCAGCAACTGCCCACCGGCCAGGCCTGGCGCGCCTGCGCAGACCTGTGGGTGAGGCTGGAAAGCGTGCGCCAGGCTTCGCGCTTTCGGTTAGTACCGGCACAGCTGACTACACAGCTGCCTGAAAAAGCGGGTACTGGCAGGCATGAACCTGAAAGCCTGGCAAGCTGTCGGCCTGCTCGCGCGGCGTAAAGTCAAGGCCGTCGACCTGGTTCGCGCCTGTCTGGAGCGTATTGCCGGACGCGAGTTTCAGGTCCAGACCCTTGCGCACCAAAGCGGATTTTTGACCCTTTCCTTGCCACGGCATTGAAATAGGCGCATTCTCGAATCGCAGTTTCTTCTGCAGCTTCGGGAGTCTGTCATGTGTTCACTTCGTCACTGGCTCTACATCCTTCTTTCCAGCGCGCTGCTGGCCACGTCGCCCGTCCAGGCCGCCACCGCGCAGCCCTTAGCCACGCAGCAAATGATCGACGCGCTGGCAAAAGCCAACTCTTCCGTCGTGGGTGTGCGTGTGACTGCAGCCGAAGGCGCACGATCAACCGAAACCCTGGGCGAGCGCCGCAGCGGCTCCGGCGTGGTCATCAGCCGCGATGGCCTGATTCTGACCATCGGCTACCTGATGCTGGAGGCCGAACAGATTGAAGTCATCACCCAGGACAACAAGACCCTGCCTGCACGCGCCGTGGCCTACGACCTGGCGACCGGCTTTGGCCTGCTTCGCTCGTTGTTGCCCCTGCGGGAAACCGGCGTGGCGACACTGGGCAGCAGCCAGGGCCTGCAGCCCGGAGACTCGTTGATGGCCGTCACCGGCCCGCAGGCCACTGACGATGGCGGCGTCAGCATGACGCAGCTGGTCAGCAAGCGCGCTTTCTCCGGAAACTGGGAATACCACATCGACACGGCGCTCTTCACCAGCCCGCCCGTGCTGTCCGGTGGCGCCAACCACAGCGGCGCGCCGCTGTTCAACCAGAAAGGTGAGCTGGTGGGCATAGGCTCGCTGCTGGTGTCCGACGTGACCGGGCAAAACCGGCGCCTGCCGGGCAACATGTTTGTGCCGGTCGATTTGCTGCGTCCCATCCTGGCCGAAATGCAGCAGTCAGGGACCAGCCTGAAAAGCCGCCGTCCCTGGCTGGGCCTGAACTCCAGCGACCAGGGCGGACGCATCCAGGTCATGCGGGTCAGCAAGGACAGCCCGGCCGAGCTGGCGGGGCTGGAAGCCGGCGACGTGGTGCTGGCCGTGGACGGAGCCAAAGTCACCACGCTGGCAGACTTCTACAAAAAGCTGTGGGACCGGGTGGCACCGGACGGCGAAATCTCGCTGACGGTATTGCAAGGCGCGGACGTCAAAACCATTGTGCTCAAGGCCAGGGACCGCATGCAGACGCTCAAAAAACCCTCAGGAATCTGAATATCCAGTGAAATATGCCTCCAGCCCTTATAAATCGGGCGCTGACAGCTCCTGAAACAATAGCAATCCGGCCATCAGAATGACAATCAGAACCGGTAACCGATCTCGGTCCACACACGTTTTGACTCGGCAGCTTTGACCAGCTCGGGCATTGCCCCAACAGGGGTCGCTAGGTAAGCCCGGGCTCGCCACTGAAGCCCGGTCCAATCAAGGCCGACGCCTGCTCCGCTCAAACTCGCGCTATTGGTACCGGTCGTCCAGGGCCGCTGATTGACTGTCAGATGTGCGCCGTCCCAGAACGCCAGCGCCTGAAGTTTTCCACCGCCTGTCTGCCCCAGGTCGTATCGAAACTCAATGCTTGCGCGAATGCCTTTGTCGCCCGACAGTGCACCCACATCGTAGGCACGCACGGAGTAAGGCCCGCCCGCGGACATCTTCTGCGACGGATCGAGATTGGTACTTGCCCATTGGCCCGTCCATGACACATACAGCGAGCCTTTCTGCCCCCAGCGCTGCAGGCGGGCAAAACCCAGGTTCACTTTCGAAAACGCACCTTGTGTTCTTGACGTTGCCGCATCGGCCAGCTGCGCTTGCGCGTCATCAAAACCCACCCGGCCGCTCGTCCACCCCAGGCTCCAGGTGTTGATGCCACCGGACATCAGCGTGTCCCGCCAGTCCCCGGTCAGGCCTGCGGTCAAGCTGTCGAGATGCCGGTCCGTCTTCATGTCAATGAGGTCAATGTGCTCGCGCAGCTGCGTGCTGTCGTACTGGACTTGTCCATAGAGATTGGCATCCGGGCTTCGCACCAGCGGATGCCTGGCCCAGAAACTGCCGGTTTGGGCAGACCCATGCGCCTCGAGAGGCTCCAGGAACCCGCCAAGCTTGTAGCTCAGGGAGGAATAAGCGGCTCCTGCGCGCGTGCCCTGGCCGTTGAGCAAGGTGTCGTAGCTGGCGCGTCCATAGTTCAACCCCGGGCCGGAACTCAAACCCGCCAGGCTGAGAACATCGCCGTGCTGCAAGGGGTTGATGAAGTTCACCGTGCCGCCCAGGCGGGCTTTTCCCGTGTAGCTGTTGCCGTAACCGTCGAGCGCCAGGTTTCCAGTCGTCCCCGGGCCGGGCGAGGCATGAATCATCAAATCGGATGCGCCCATCTCGTCACCGGGTTTCAAGACCGCCTGCACAACAACACCAGGTATGTCCGACAACAGCAGCAATGACTTGTCCAGCGCCGCCTGGGTGACCGGCTGCCCAATTTGCAGCGGCGCCGCCGTCGCCTGCAACAACACGTCATTCACGCGGGTCTGGTTATCGATGCCCACCCTGCCGTAGCGTGCCTCGATCACCAGCAGGCGTACAACGCCAGCCTGGATCACTTGCGCAGGCACCACGGCCCGCGCAAAGGTATGGCCCCGGGCGTGGTAATACTTGCCTATGCGCGCGGCCAGTCCGTCTAGCTGGTCCAGCGTCAGTTTTTGTCCCTCGGCCTCGGCCACCAGTGCATGCAGGGCAGCCGTCTCGAAAAGGGTGTTGCCCAGGACCTTGACCGCTTTGACGTCCACCGGAATGGCCGCGTTTTCTGATGACGCCTGGGCATCCTTCTCTTTGCTGACAGACAACCCTGTTCCGCCGAACGGCTGAACGGGTCGCTCGGGCGGCTGGATTTGCTGCAGGACGGAACCGACACCCACAGGCGCCGGGCCAGCCGCCTGGGCCGTCAGCAGGGGTGTGGCGACCAGCAACCCAGTGGCCAGCCGCTTCAGGCAGGAAATTTTCACGGGAGACATGCCCGCAAGCCGGTAACGCATCACAGCGGACGGCAAATAGGCCAAATCAGCATGGCCATAGAGAAAAGCAAACCTGTTTATTTTTTTATCCAACACTGCTGCCAAGCGCCAGACCTGCCAGTAACAGCGGTTCAGGCCAGCGCTGCCCTTCATGAAAAAAACCATTCGATGACCAGCTCTATTCCTGAGATGCAAACATATTTCTTCTCACCCTGACCCCACCATCAACAATGTGCAGCCGCGGGTCTTGTCCTCCCGCGATCGAGGTGTCCTTCGGCTTCTCGATGGCCGGTCTGGCGGCTGTCGGTTCTTTTCCATCTCTTGCATCGGTGCTCGCGATGTGAATGACCTGAAGGGTCGATGACGCTTCGGGTACTTCGGATTTGGCACGTGCTTCGTCCTGGGCTTGCTGCGTGGCGGAATCCACGCCACGCCCGGACGTCGCTGCCGACGCGGACGCAAATGCAGATGCAGGCGTAGAACCGGTCACGGGTACCGGTGCGGGAGTAATGGCAGCGGTCAGGCCAGCGGGCTGCACCACGGTGTAGTTGGCTGCGTCAGCGCCGCCCAAAGTGAAACCGGTCACAGCCACACTTTTGCCGTTGCCCACATTCGCGTTGGCGAAAGCACCGCTGCCGATGCCCCCCACCGTCACCACATCGGTGCCCAGCGCTGCCACATTGGCTGTGCCATTCAGCGTGGCTGCGGTTGTACCGTCATATACCTTGTTGGCTGCGCCCACGCCGGTGACAGCGAGGCTGGCTGGTGTGATGCTTGCCGTGACGCCGACAGGTTGAGTAATGACATAGTTGCCCGCATCGGTACCGCTGAGGGTATAGCCAGTGACAGTCACTGCCTTGCCATTGCCTACGTTTTTGTCGGCAAACGTGCCGCCGCCTGTACCACCCAATATCACCGTGTCACCGGCGAAAGCCGCTACATTGGCCGTGCCGTTGAGGGTAGCTGCGCTACTGGCGTCGTACACCTTGTTGTTCGCACCAATACCAGTGACAGCGAGGCTGGCTGGCGTGATGTTCGCGGTCAGGCCACTGGGTTGCACAACGGTGTAATTACCCGCGTCGGCACCACTCAAGACATAGCCGGTGACAGTCACGGTCTTCCCATTGCCCACATTTTTGTCGACAAATGCGCCGCTACCGCCGCCAACCGTCACCACGTCGCCGCTAAGCGCCGTAATGCTGGCTGTGCCGTTCAGGGTGGCGCCATTGCTGGCGTTGTATACCTTGTTGTCGGCCCCCACACCGGTAACGGCGAGACTGGCCGGCGTGATGTTTGCCGTGACGCCAGCGGGTTGGGTGACGACATAGTTACCTGCGTCCGCGCCGCTGAGGGTGTAACCAGTGACAGTCACCGTTTTGCCGTTACCCACGTTCTTATTGGCAAACGCTCCGCTGCCTGCGCCGCCGAGGGTCACTGTGTCGCCCGCGAAGGCCGCGACGCTGGCTGCGCCGTTCAGGGTGGCGGCATTGCTGGCGTCGTACACCTTGTTGGCCGCACCTACGCCGGTAACGGCAAGGGCTGCTGGTGTGATGTTTGCCGTAACCCCGGTGGGTTGAGTGATCACATAATTGCCCGCGTCCGCACCGCCCAATGTGAAGCCGGTGACCGTCACGGTTTTGCCATTGCCTACGTTCTTGTTGGCGAACGTACCGCTGCCGCCACTAACCGTCACCGTGTCGCCCGAGAAAGCCGCAATGCCGGCCGTGCCGTTGAGGGTGGCAGCGTCGCTGGCGTTGTACACCTTGTTGTCCGCTCCCACGCCTGTGACGGCGCGGCTGGCTGGTGTGATGTTCGCCGTGACCCCCGTCGGTTGAGTGATCACATAGTTGCCGGCGTCAGCGCCGCTGAGGGTGTATCCGGTGACAGTCACGGTTTTGCCATTGCCCACGTTCTTGTTGGCAAACGTGGCGCTGCCTGTGCCGCCCACGCTCACCGTGTCGCCGGCGATGGCCGCGACGCCGGCTGTGCCGTTGAGTGTGGCGGCATTGCTGGCGTCGTACACCTTGTTTGCCGCACCCACGCCGTTAACGACAAGGGCTGCTGGTGTGATGTTCGCCATGACCCCGGTGGGTTGAGTGATCACATAGTTGCCGGCGTCAGCACCGCCCAATGTATAGCCGGTCACAGTCACGGCCTTGCCGTTGCCCACGTTCTTGTCGGCGAAGGCGCCGCTGCCGCCGCCAACCGTCACTACGTCGCCGCCCAGGGCTGCAACGTTTGCTGTGCCATTGAGCGTCGCCGTGGTCGTGGTGTCATACACCTTGTTATTGGCTCCCACCCCTGTGACCGTCAGGCTGGCGGGCGTGATGTTGGCTGACAACCCGGTGGGTTGTACCACGGTGTAGTTGCCTGCATCGGCACCGCCCAACGTGTAGCCCGTGACTGTCACAGCCTTGCCGTTGGCCACATTCTTGTTGGCAAAAGCGCCACTTCCACCGCCAACCGTCACTACATCACCCCCCAGGGCAGTAACCGCCGCCGTTCCGCTGAGCGTAGCGGCGGTCGTTGTGTCATACACCTTGTTGTTGGCATTCACGCCTGCGACCGTGAGGCTGGCCGGTGTGATGTTTGCCGTCACCGCTGCAGGTTGCACCACGGTGTAGTTACCGGCATCGGCACCGCTCAGCGTATAGCCGGTGACAGTCACGGCCTTGCCATTGCCGACATTCTTGTTGGCGAAGCTGCCGCTGCCCGTGCCGGCCACGGCCAAGACATCCCCGCCCAAGGCCGTGACGGCCGCCGTTCCGTTGAGCGTCGCCGTGGTGGTCGTGTCATAGACCTTGTTGTTGGCGCCCACGCCTGTGACGGCCAGGCTGGCCGGGGTGATGTTCGCGGTCATGCCCGTGGGTTGCACCACGGTGTAGTTGCTGGCGTCAGCGCCGCTGAGGGTGTAGCCGGTGACAGTCACGGCTTTTCCGTTGCCAACATTTTTGTTGTTGAAATTGCCGCTGCCACCGCCAACCGTCACCGCATCGCCACCCAAAGCTGCCACCGCCGCCGTTCCGCTCAGCGTCGCCGTGGTGGTGGTGTCGTACACCTTGTTGTTGGCATTCACACCCGTCACCGTCAGGCTGGCGGGCGTGATGTTTGCGGTCACCGCCGTGGGTTGAACCACGGTGTAATTGCCGGCGTCGGCACCACCCAGTGTGTAGCCAGTGACTGTCACGGCCTTGCCATTGCCCACGTTCTTGTTGGCGAAATTGCCGCTACCGGTACCGCCCACCGTCACGGTATCGCCACCCAAAGCTGCCACCGCCGCCGTTCCGCTCAGCGTCGCCGTGGTGGTGGTGTCGTACACCTTGTTGTTGGCATTCACACCCGTCACCGTCAGGCTGGCGGGCGTGATGTTTGCGGTCACCGCCGTGGGTTGAACCACGGTGTAGTTGCCGGCGTCAGCGCCGCCCAGTGTGTAGCCAGTGACTGTCACGGCCTTGCCATTGCCCACGTTCTTGTTGGCGAAATTGCCGCTACCGCCGCCCACCGTCACGGTATCGCCACCCAAAGCTGCCACCGCCGCCGTTCCGCTCAGCGTCGCCGTGGTCGTCGTGTCGTAGACCTTGTTGTTTGCCCCTACACCGGTGACGGCCAGGCTGGCTGGCGTGATGTTTGCAGTCAGCCCCGTGGGCTGCACCACGGTGTAGTTGCCGGCGTCGGCGCCGCTCAGGGTATAGCCGGTCACGGCTACGGCCTTGCCGTTGCCCACGTTCTTGTCGGCAAAGGCGCCGCTGCCGGTGCCGGCCACGCTCACCGTGTCGCCGGCGATGGCCGTGACGCTGGCCGTACCGTTGAGTGTGGCGGTGGTGGTCGTGTCGTAGACCTTGTTGTTTGCCCCTACACCGGTGACGGCCAGGCTGGCCGGCGTGATGTTCGCAGTCAGCCCCGTGGGCTGCACCACGGTGTAGTTGCCGGCGTCGGCGCCGCTCAGGGTATAGCCGGTCACGGTTACGGCCTTGCCGTTGCCTACATTCTTGTTGACAAACGTGCCATTGCCGGTGCCGGTCACGCTCACCGTGTCGCCGGCGATGGCAGTAACGCTGGCCGTACCGTTGAGTGTGGCGGTGGTGCCGGCGTCATACACCTTGTTGTCCGCTCCCACCCCTGTGACCGCCAGACTGGCGGGATTCACTGTCAGCGTGCCGTTGGCATAACTGATGTCGTAGCCCTGCTGGTTGGAATACAGGCCGGACCCGGTCACGGTATAGCTGCCGGCGTTGACCGCGCCCTGGGCAGTTCCGCTGAAGCTGATGCTTCCCGACAAGCTGCCGCAGGCCACGTTGGAACAACTGATGCCGGTCCCGCCATTCCACGCCAGCCTGTCATAGGTCTTGCTGGTACTGCCGACGGTGACCGTGGTGGCCTTCATGAGCGCCTTGAGAAGTGGACGGCTATTCCCCTCGTAAATGCGCCAGACGCTTGTGAAATCCCAGTTCGGATTGACGTTGCCGTTGGCAAGAGTGGCCGAGCTGAAGTTGGCCTGTTGCTGCATATCGGCCGTGGCCATGGCCATGCCGCCGCCCGAGCTGGCGTTCTGTCCGGTCGTGGTGGAGTCCCAAAAGCTGTTGTTGATGGCTATGCCGGCGACCCACAAGCCAACCAGCCCGCCCAGGTCGCTGGTGCCGCTCACGGCTCCGGTCGCGTAGCTGTTGTTGATCGTGCCTTGGACAGGGAGTGGGATTTGGGGATCGATTTTGCGTCCCACCAGGCCACCCACGCGGGAGTTACCACTTGCTGTACCGGTCGCGTAGCTGTTGTTGATCGAAGAAACGCTGCCATTGCTGTTCCAGAGCCCCACCAGCCCGCCAACATCCGAACCAGTGCTGCTGACGTTGCCACTCGCATAGCTGCCGCTGATGGATCCGCTGTTAAGCATGTCTCCCACCAACCCGCCGGTCCGGTCGTTGGAGCCCGTGACATTGCCGGTAGCATAGCTATTGACGATGACGCCTTGTCCCCACCCCACCAGCCCGCCTACAGAGAGCCCACCGGTTACGTTACCGCTGGCGTGGCTGTTGCGGATGTCACCCTGGCTCGTTCCCACCAGCCCTCCGGCTTCCGAGCTGATTCCGGTCACGGGCGTGTTGGTGGTGTAGCTGTTGAAGATGTTGCCGGAGCTCCATCCCGCCAACGCGCCGACTTTTTCCCGGCCGCTCACGCTGCCGCCGATCAGGCCCAGGTTATTGATTCGGCCCTGGATCCCCACGTAGCCAAACAGGCCAACATAAGTGCCAGTCGGCCGGCTGATGGTGAGGCCGGAGATGGTGTGGCCCAGTCCGTCCAAAGTGCCAGTGAATTGCGACAGGTTTGAGGGGCCCAAAGGCGTGAATCCGGAGCCACTGTTCCATCCGCTGGTGGCAGAGGCATCAATGTCGGCGCCCAGCACATAACGCCCGTTGAGATTGCCGCTGATGCCCTGCAAATCGGTGCCGGTGGCGCTGGTTGCGGTGCCCAGGTCGGTGATGACGGTGTATGCAGTAGTGGTGCCGGCGCTGCCTTGCTTGGTGCTGAAGTTGTTACCCGCCGGCAGGTTGATCTTCGCGCCGTTGTTGAAGTTGTAGCCGGTACCGGTACCGGGCCCGGTGCCCTGGCCGTATTCCAGCGCCAGCTTCCCCGTGCCCGAGGCGTTGAGGTTGGCGTTGATGTTGATGTTGTTCTGCGCGCGGAGCGTCAGCTCGTTGGCATTCCAGCTCACCACATCGTTCACATTGACATCACCCGCCGTGCCCGTGTTCCCGGTGGTGCTCTCGATGACGACATTGTTTGTGCCCAGACTGGCGCTCAGTAGCGCGCCCGTGGTGTTCCCGCCCGCGGCGGCAATGGTGAAGTCCACCGGGTCAATCAACCAGGTGCCGGTCTTGCCCGCAGGGGCTGCCGTCGTGATGCGAGCACTGTCGGCAATCTTGACATGCGCGCCCGAGGTCTCGATGAAGCCGCCGTTGCCACCGTTGGGCGCCGAGGCGTCCAGCGTGCCCGCAATGTTGGCGGTGCCGGCGGCCATGCCGCCCAGCAGGATGATGGTGCCGTTGCGGTTTTCGACCGTGCGTGCCTGGATCACCCCGCTGTTGTTGACCGCGCTGGCGAGCAGGGAGTCCCGGGCGCCTGCGCTCATGAGCACGCTCCCACCGTCAGCCTGGATCAGCCCGCCGTTCTCGGCCAGACTGTTGAGCACGCTTTGATCAATCTGCACCTGCAGCAACTGGTTGCCCTGGAAGGTCAGGGTGGCGGCGCTGCCGGCGCCCAGCACCACGCTGCCCAGCGGCGCGCTGATGCTGCCCTGGTTGCTCACGGTGTTGCCCAGCAGGGCGACGTAACCACCCGGAGCCGCATTGATGCGGCCGTGGTTAACCACACTGCCTGCACCGGGGCCGCTGAAGCTGCGTTTGCTGCTGTTTAAATCTGCATCCTTGATGTCCAGCGTCGATGCGACCAGCCCGCCTACGTTGACCTGGGCGCCCGCACCGAACAGGATGCCGTTGGGGTTGATCAGGTAAACCTGTCCGTTGGCGTTGAGCTGGCCCAGAATCTGGCTGCCGTTGGTGTCCAGGATTCGGTTGACCGCGATGGCGCTGGCCGAAGGCTGCACGAAGTTGACGCTTTCCTGCGCGCCGACGTTGAAGCTCTTCCAGCTCAGCGAGAGGTTCTGGCTGGATTGCGTGATGGTGGTGTTGGCGCCGGATTGGGTAACACTTCCCGAGCCGGCAGTGACCTGGCCGTCCAGCGGACCGGCCTGGGCTGTTGCCGCTCCCAGCAGCATGGCAGCCCCGCCGGCAGCGCTACTTCTGGAAACCACAACCCCGGCAATGCGGGCTACTTTGTTGCGCAAACACACAATGCTGCGTACCAGCTGGCCAACGACGTTGATGATGGGTTTTGTCCCCGATTGCGCGCTGATCTCTGAACGAAGTTTGTGCATTTTTTCACCTCCTGCGCACCTCTTTTGTCACAAGACTGTGGAGGGCACTTCGGTGGATCGTATCCAAAAGGGACTGTCTGGATGACGAAAAAAAGCGTTTTAAAAACGTGTTCTTCTCGATGTAATAAGAACGTGCTCCCCTCTTTGATGGATGGTTGCGGGCAGCTACTTCTTTTGTAGAACAGGCATTCGCGGCACTGTGGGGTAAAGCAGACGCGGTGCCTCGTCAGGCACGTGTCGTCGAGCCGATGTGACTCGCTAAAAGCGCGCACGCTCAAATCTCAAGCAGACCATGCGTCAACCGACGGAGCGGAATAGGTCTCTTTTTGTGTTCACCTCAGGCGATGTACACAGGCATGTAGTGATGACGCAAGCCTTTGAGCTCCAATGATGCGAACTCGAAGCGACGTAGAAGAAGGTAATAGTTGCATGGCATCCTTCATAGCCAAAGCAGAGGCCGGATGGCACACTTTCGCTGATGAGATCCGTCCACCTGCACCTTGCCCTCGCCGCCCTGGCACTGCTGCTGTGTACTCGGGCCGCAATCGCAGCGACCGTTCCCCTGCCGGTGTTGCCAGTAGGTCCGGTAGAAATGCGCGTGGCCTATGCGGTCAATCCCCGTCTGCCGCGGATGGACGCGCAGCAGCTTGCGATCGCGCTGGAGGCCATGCGAAGCGCGGTGCGTGAGCACTTCGGCATCGAGCTGCGTTTCGCACCGATCAGGGAAGTGACCATCGCCTCGCTGTTCGACACCATTCCGCGCGCACGCCGCGTGACGGCGATCAAGGACAGCTATGACTTCAAGTCCGGCAGCGGCGACCGCGCGGAGCTGGGCCGGGCATTCGCGCGCGGCTTTCGCGTCGGCGTCGAGCCACTGGACGAAATGATCGCTTTCGCCCGGCCGTACACCGGCGCCATCGAGCCCGCCACATTCGAGGCGTTCGGCGCGCGCATCGCCGCGCTGCAACTGGAACGCGTCGAGCGCTGGCGCACAAGGCTGGCGCTGGACGGCAGCCCAGCCATCGACAGCCAGCCTTTCAATGAGTTCCCGATGTGGCTGGCCCTGGGGTTCGGCGACGTACCGTTCGAACTGGTGCTGACCAACCAGCTGATCGCGGGCGTCGAGAACGTCTTGCCGGCAGTTCACACGGCCGTGCGCGGCGGCTACTCCAACGGCCTGACCACCTACAACCGCCTGTCGCGCTACGGCACCGTCTCCGTGTGGAGCACCTATGCATTTACCGGCAATGACGCGCAACTGGTGGAGTCGCGCGGCGGCGAAACGTACACGCACGAGGAGGCCGCGCAATTAATGGGCTTGTCTGGCGCACACGAGATCGGCCATCAACTGCTGCATGTGCTTCATCCGTTCGGCCAGCCGGCGTGCCTGATGAGCCCGGTGCCCATGTTCAGCTACCGTGAATGGGCCGGCAAGCTTTCCGCCGCGCAGTGTCCCGTCGGCAGCAACCCGGCCATGCGGCCCGGAGCGTACAAGTTCAACTACTGAGTAGCCAGCAGCACAGGCTCACGGTAGCCACATCGACCAGGTTTTCCGCGTCGCTTCAGCGCCAGATGCATGTACCTGCGTGTTGCGCACCCGCCTCCGGCACGCTCAGCAATCGCGCAGGCCCGTTTCCACCGTGGGGTAGCGCAGACGCAAACGCAACTCCTGCTTCAGGCGCGTGTTGTCGAGCCGGCGCGACTCGCTCATGAAGCTCAGCAGCATCAGCGGCAACTCGTCTTGCGCGGTGCTTCGTGCGACCCGCTGCGGGCGTGGCAACTGGTAGAGGTCGGCCGCGAGATCAAAGTAGTCGCCCATCTTCAGCCGCGTGTCATCACTCGCATTGGTGGTGCGCTGCGGCTTGCCGCGCCACATGGCCGCAATGCAAGCGCGCGCCAGATCGTCGGCATGAATATGGTTGGTGAACACGTCGTCAGCGCGCGCCAGCACCGGTGTGCCCTTGAGCAAGCGGCCACGTGGCGTGCCGCCTTCGCGGTCAGGCGCGTAAATGCCCGGAATGCGCAAGGTGTGCACACGCGCGCCGCTGGAACGGCCGAAAAAGCGGATTTGCTGCTCGGCGTCCACCCTTCGCTGCGCACGCGGTGTGTGCGGATTGACCGGCCGCGTCTCCTTGACCCACTCACCCCGGCAGTCGCCATAAACGCCGCTGGTCGAACCATAGACCAGCGACTGCGGCAGACTGCGCAGCCGCAGTGCCCGTAGCAGGGCCAAGGTGCGCGGATCGCAGCGCCAGTCGGGCAGGTTCTCGCCCGGCGGGGGTGCCAGGTGAATCACGCGAGTGGCCAGCCCCGCCAGGCGGCGCAAAGTGGCGGGCTGGTCCAGGTTGCCGGCCAACGGCGTGATGTTTTGGGCACGCAATCCGGGCCCGCGCTCGGGCGACGAGGTCAGCGCCAGCAGGTTCACGCGCGGCGCCAGAAGGCGGGCGACACGCTGGCCGACATCGCCGCAGCCGATGATCAGGACACGCTGGCGGCGGAAGCGGGAAGGCAAGGCGCCAAGGGGACTTTGGTTTGAGGGCAAAATTAGGGGGTCGGCTGCAAAAACAGCCTGAGTTTAAAAAAAACAGGACAACGTCAGAGGATAACCAGTATGACTTTCAACGTCACCGTGCTGCCCAGCGGCCGATCATTCACCGCCAGCCCGGATGAAGCACTGTTGGCAGCCGCCATCCGCCAGGGCATAGGCATGCCCTATGGCTGCAAGGACGGCGCCTGCGGTTCCTGCAAATGCAAGAAGCTCGAAGGCACGGTCGTCCATGGCCCGCACCAGCTCAAGGCCCTGTCGCACGAGGAAGAAGCTGCCGGCTACATCCTGACCTGCTGTGGCGTGGCCCAGACGGATGTGGTGCTGGAATCGCGCCAGGTGACCGACGAAAGCGCCTTCCCGATAAAAAAAATGCCGACACGCGTGAACACGATGGCGCGCGCCTCGCATGATGTGATGGTGATTCACCTGCAACTGCCGGCCAGCGACGTCTTCAAATACCACGCTGGCCAGTATGTGGAGTTTTTGCTGCGCGACGGCGACCGCCGCAGCTACTCCATGGCCAATGCCCCCCACACGCAAACCGAAAACCCGGGCGTGGAGCTGCATATCCGCCACATGCCGGGCGGCAAATTCACCGAACATGTGTTCAGTGCCATGAAGGAAAAGGAAATCCTGCGCGTGGAGGGCCCGTACGGCAGCTTCTTCCTGCGGGAAGACAGCGACAAGCCCATGGTGCTGCTGGCCTCGGGCACAGGCTTTGCGCCTATCAAGGCGTTGATCGAGCACATGCAGTTCAAGGGCATCACGCGGCCCGCCGTGTTGTACTGGGGTGGCCGCCGGCCGGCCGACCTGTACATGAACGACTGGGTGCTGTCCAAGGTGGCTGAGATGCCCAACCTCACTTATGTGCCGGTGATCTCCAACGCGCTTCCCGAAGACAACTGGACGGGCCGGACTGGCTTTGTGCACAAGTCGGTGCTGGAAGATTTTCCCGACCTTTCGGGGCATCAGGTGTATGCCTGTGGTGCGCCCATCGTGGTGGACTCAGCCCGCGCTGACTACAGCGCCATCGGGGGCTTGCCAGAAGAAGAGTTTTATGCGGATTCGTTCACCACTGAGGCTGACAAAGCCAAGGCGCTGGCCTGAGTTTTGGAGCTGCTTGCATCACGCTGCGCGCTCAGTTCGCTCTGGACAGTAGGACGGACTCCCCACTCCCACCCCTAACCCCTCCCTCGCCTCGCTGGGCGATGGAGGGGGACTTCATTTGGCCACGTGTGCTGCAAGCGCGTGCAAACATGACGGCCCCGTGTTCCGACCTGACGCGCCTTGCGCGTCAGGTCTCCCCGCATCCGCATCCGTTCCCGATTCCGCTCCCGTTCCCGCATTCATCCCCCACCCTTCTGTATGCGCCGAGGAGCGCAGGGCCAGACGGATCAGGACGGGCGATTGTCTGAGCGTAGCGAGTTCGAGCCCGGCCCCGGCTGGACCGAGCACCGCAGGTTGCCCCGTAGCGCAGCGAAGGGGACGCAGACAGCAGGGTCGCCTTTTCTTTGCTTACTTTCTTTTGGCGAAGCAAAAGAAAGTGAGTTGCCGCCGGGCAACCCCCGGCTTGTAGGCAAACCACAACCGCAAGAGGAAACGAAGGATTCAACAAGCAAAGCCCGCACGGAGTCAGCGGATCGCCCACATGGATTCCGGATCAAGCCCGGGATGACAGATTCGGGGAAAGTTTCGCTATCAATTCAATAGCTGTTCGCGCCCGTCGCATAAGGGCTAGCACCTCAAAACACTCAATAAAATCAATCCACCCGAGCCCCAGAAGCCTTCACCACCTTCTCATACTTGACCAACTCGCTTTTCATGAAAGCACCGAACTGTTCAGGCGTATTAGCCACAGGTTCGGCCATGAGCGCCGCAAAACGGGTTTTGGCTTCAGGTGAATTCAGGGCGGCAACAAAAGCCTGGTTCAGCTTGGTGATCACGTCTTTCGGCGTCGCGGCCGGAGCCACCAGACCCCACCAAGTGTCAATCGAAAAGCCCTTGAGGGTTTCGGCCACAGCCGGCACATCGGGCATGACGGCGCTGCGCTTTTCGGTGGTCACTGCAAGCGCCTTGAGCTTGCCTGACTTGATGTTGGCGGAAGCAGTGGCCAGGTTATCAAAGTTGAAATCAACCTGGCCCGACAGCAGTGCCAACTGCGCCGGGTTGCCACCGTTGTATGGGATGTGCAGCGCAAATATGCCCGCTTCCTTCTTGAACATTTCGCCGGCCAGGTGGCCGGCGCTGCCGTTGCCGCCGCTGGCGTAGTTGAGCTTGGCCGGGTTGGCCTTGGCATAACGGATCAGGTCGGACAGGCTGTTGATGTTCAGGCGTTGGGCCGTGTCGGCGTTCATCACCAGCACATTGGGCACACGCAGCATTTGCGTGATGGGCGCAAAGTCAGTGGCAGCGTTGTAGGGCATCTTGCCGTAAAGCCAGGGATTGATCGCGTGAGTGGCCACGGCGGCGATGCCGATAGTCAGCCCGTCGGGCGGCGCCTTGGCCACCACATCGACGCCGATGTTGCCACCGCCGCCCGGGCGGTTCTCGATGATGACGGTGCCCAGGGTGTCCTTGACGCGTTCAGCCATCAGGCGCGCCGTCACGTCGATAGGGCCGCCGGGCGCATAGGGCACGATGATGCGCATGACCTTGGGCTGGGCAATTGCGGCGGTGGAAGAAAGAGCCAGCGCGGCAAATGCCGACAGGACCAGCGTGCGGGTAATGAAAGAAGGCAGGAAAGTGAGTTTCATGCCCCGATTGTGCAAAAAATGACGCCCCCGGTCACCGTGGCATTCCCTAGCAGGCGGCGCTCCGACCAGGGGGGCACTTCAATCGAACAGCGGAAATTTCTGATTTCACTATGAATTCAGTAGCTACCGGCGCCCATGGAACAAGGGCCGGAGGCCAACAATACCGAAGAAATTATTCCCCGAGGTAAGCCGCCCGAACCCGCGGATCATTCAATAGTCCCTTGGCCTCGCCATTCATCGTGACCAGGCCAGACTCCATCACATAGCCGCGATCGGCAATGCCCAATGCGCGGCTGGCGTTCTGCTCTACCAGCAGCACGGTGACGCCGCGTGCCGAAACATCCTTGACCACCTCGAAAATCTTGTCGACCATGATGGGGGAGAGGCCCATGGAGGGCTCGTCGAGCAACAGGACCTTGGGCCGGCTCATCAGCGCGCGGCCCATGGCCAGCATCTGCTGCTCGCCGCCGGACATCGTGCCGGCCAGCTGGTCCTTGCGCTCCCGCAGCCGCGGAAACAGCTCGAACATTTTCTCCATGTCCGCGGCAATTTCGGTCTTGTCGTTGCGGATGTAGGCGCCCATCTGCAGGTTCTCGGTGATGGTCATGCGAGTGAATACCCCGCGGCCTTCCGGCACCATGGCCAGGCCTTCTTTGACCAGATCCCAGGAGCCCTGGCCCTTGATGCTTTTACCCATGTACTCGATGTCGCCGCCCAGCAGCGGCAGCGTGCCGGTGATGGCTTTCATGGTGGTGGTTTTGCCGGCGCCGTTGGAGCCGATCAGCGTGACCAGTTCGCCTTCGTAGACTTCGAAGTCAACGCCCTTGACGGCCTGAATGCCGCCATAGGCCACTTTAAGACCGGTCACCTTGAGAAGTGTGTTTGCCATTTTCTTGCTTCCTTCAATGACCCGTGCCCAGATAGGCGGTGATCACTTTTTCGTTTTTCTGTACTTCGGCGGGTGCGCCTTCGGCAATCTGTTTGCCGTAGTCGAGCACGGTGACGCGGTCACACAGGCCCATCACCAGCTTGACGTCGTGCTCAATCAGCAAAATGGTCCGATTGTCTTTGCGGATCTGGTCGATCAGTTCACGCAATTGCACCTTCTCGGTGGCATTCATGCCGGCTGCGGGTTCGTCCAGCGCGATCAGCTGCGGATCGGTTGCCAGCGCGCGGGCAATTTCAAGCCGCCGCTGGTCGCCGTAGCTGAGGGTGCGCGCCTTGTAGTCGGCGTACTTGCCGATGCCCACATAGTCGAGCAACTCCTGTGAGCGCTTGGCAATCGCCGCTTCTTCGGACTTGAAGCCGGGGGTGCGGAATACGGCGCCGATCAGCCCCGACTTGGTGCGCATGTGGCGCCCCACCATGACGTTCTCCAGTGCTGTCATGTCAGCAAAAAGGCGAATGTTCTGGAAGGTGCGGGCGATGCCGGCCTTGGCGACCTCATGCACCGCTGCCGGCTTGTAGGGCTTGCCGGCCAATTCAAAGGTACCGCTGTCGGGCGTGTAAAGGCCGGTGAGCACATTGAAGAAGGTGGTTTTGCCGGCGCCGTTGGGGCCGATGAGACCATACACTTGGCCGCGCTCGATATGGATGCCGACGTCGCTGAGGGCTTGCAAGCCGCCAAAACGCTTGGAGACACCGGAGACTTTAAGAATGGTTTCGCTCATATCCATTCTCCTTAAGGGTTGATTGACTGGATGGGGTCCGGACCGACAGGCTTGTTCAGCGACTTGCCGTGTTCGGGTGCGGGCCAGAGGCCCCGCGGCCGGGACAGCATGATCGTGATCATGGCCAGCGCGATCAGCAGCTGACGCAGGATGGCAGAGTCCAGCCGACCGCCTGTCATGGCCTGCAGCGGCCCGGCCACATGGCGCAGCACTTCAGGCAAGGCAGCCAATAGCAAAGCCCCCAGGATGACGCCAGGCAAGTGCCCGATGCCACCCAGCACCACCATGGCCACAATCATCACCGACTCCATCAGGCTGAAAGATTCGGGCGACACAAAGCCCTGGAAGGCAGCAAACATGGAACCGGACACACCGCCGAAGGTGGCACCCATGCCGAAAGCCAGCAGCTTCATGTTGCGGGTGTTGATGCCCATGGCCTTGGCCGCGATTTCGTCTTCGCGGATCGCCATCCAGGCGCGGCCGATGCGCGAGTTTTCGAGGCGGTGGCAGATGATCACGGACACGATCACCAGCACCAGGAAGAGGTAGTAATACATCGACACCGAGTTGACCTCGAAGCCGAAGAATTCATGCGTCTTGCCCAAGTCGAAGCCGAAAAACTTCATCGAGTCAATCTGGTTGATGCCCTTGGGCCCGTTGGTCAGGTTGATGGGCCTGTCCAGGTTGTTCAGGAACACGCGAATGATCTCGCCGAACCCGAGCGTCACAATGGCCAGGTAATCGCCGCGCAACTTGAGCACCGGCACACCCAGAAGCACGCCGAAACACGCCGCCAGCGCGGCAGCCATCGGAATGACCGCCCATATCGGCAAATGCAAGCCGTTGGGGAAAGCTGCGGCCACCGCCGGAAAGGCGCTGGCCAGATGGGGGGAGCCCAGCAGCGCAAACAGGTAGGCGCCAACGGCAAAGAAGGCAACGTAGCCGAGGTCCAGCAGGCCGGCATAACCGACCACAATGTTCAGGCCCAGCGCCAGCAGCACGTACAGCAAGGCCATGTCGACAATGCGGACCCAGGCGTTGCCGCCCTGTTGCAGCAGCAAGGGCAAGATCAGCAGCGCAATCGCCACGACCAGAAAGGTGACGAGTCTGTTCTTTTTCATCATGTTGTTCATCATGGTGGTTTCTCCTAAGCCCTGTCCGCCACACGCTCACCAAGCAGCCCGGAAGGCCGCAGCGTGAGCACAAAAATCAGCACCATGAATGCAAAGATGTCGGAGTACTGGCTGCCCAGAACGCCGCCAGTCAACGGGCCGATATAGCCGGCACCGATCGCTTCGATCAGCCCCAGCAAAATACCGCCCAGTACCGCGCCGCCGAGGTTGCCGATACCGCCGAACACGGCCGCCGTGAAAGCTTTCAAGCCGGGCAGGAAGCCCATGGTGTGCTGCACCGTACCGTAGTTGGAGGCGTACATCACGCCAGCCAGCGCTGCCAGCACGGCACCGATGATGAAGGTGGCGGAAATAACCGTGTCGGGTTTGACACCCATCAGACCGGCCACCCGGGGGTTTTCAGCGGTGGCGCGCATTGCGCGGCCCAGTTTGGTGTAGTTGACCAGGTACATCAGGATGGCCAGCGAAACTGCTGTAGCGCCCAGGATGAAGATCTGGGTCACGGTGATGACGGCGCCACCCATTTGCAGGGGCTCAGCGGGCAGAAGTGTGGGGTAAGGTTTGTAGTTGGGTTTCCAGATGATCATGGCCAGGGTCTGCAGCAGGATGGACATGCCGATGGCGGTGATCAGGGGTGCCAGCTTGGGCGAGTTGCGCAGCGGCCTGTAAGCCACTTTCTCAATCGCAAAATTGAGTGCTGCACACACCACAAAGGCGATAAGTAGCGAGATCAGCAAAATGATCCACCCCGGCGTGCCGGGCATGGCCTCCTGCATCCACACAATGATGGTCCAGCTGGTCAGCGCGCCGACCATCAGCACCTCCCCGTGCGCAAAATTGATCAGGTTGATGATGCCGTACACCATGGTGTAGCCTAGGGCGACCAGGGCGTACATGCTCCCCAGCACCAGCCCGTTGATGATTTGCTGAAGCAAAATTTCCATAACTGACTCTCCGATTGTTTGAGATTGCCAACTCTGCTTGCGCTGTAGCCGATGGGATCGCCACCGGGCCACGCGAGTTAACAAAAAGCCCGCCTATCGACACCAGCTGTGGCTGGGGTTGCTTGGCGAGCTAATGCGCAAATTGTAGCGATGCATCTCTAGCGAGAATCGAGCCAACACTCTGCTTTTCGCCGGGTTTACCCTTGAGAAATTGGATTTTCCCGGCCGAATAAGCCTTTATCAGCAGGTTTTGTTTTTCATTAGCTTCCCTGCTTATTCTTCAGCTTCAATTCGTTCAACTTATCGGAAATCCTGATTTCCAGGCCGCGGTTCACCGGCCTGTAGAAGACCGGGACGGCCATGCCGTCCGGGAAGTAGCTTTCGCCCGCGGCAAAGCCGTCTTCTTCGTCATGGGCGTAGCGGTAGTACTTGCCGTAGTCCAGCTCTTTCATGAGCTTGGTCGGTGCATTGCGAAGGTGCATGGGCACCGGACGTGTGCCGTCTTTTTTCACCAGCGCCTTCGCTTCGTTAAAAGCCTTGTAGACCGCGTTGGACTTGGGCGCGACCGCCAGGTAAACCACGCATTCAGCCAACGCCAGTTCGCCTTCCGGCGAGCCCAGTCGTTCATAAACCTCGGCAGCGTCCAGCGCCAGCCGCAGGGCGCGCGGGTCGGCCAGGCCAATGTCTTCACTGGCCATGCGTATCAGGCGCCTGGCCATGTACTTGGGCTCGGCCCCTCCGTCAAGCATGCGCACCAGCCAGTACAGCGCGGCATCGGGGTCCGAGCCCCGCACGGATTTGTGCAGCGCCGAGATGGTGTCGTAAAACTGCTCACCACCCTTGTCATAGCGGCGCATCCGCTCGCCCAGCACTTTAAGCAGCCAGGCTGCCGTGACTTCCAGACTGCCGCCTTTGGTCTCGCGGCGGGCCGCAACCTCCAGCGACTCCAGCGTGTTGAGCAGGCGCCGCGCGTCACCATCGGCATAGGCCACGAGCTGGCTCACCGCTTCATCCGCTATTGATTTGATAGCTGGCAGCGCCCGTTCTGAAAGGGCTTTGGCCACTATTTTCTTGAGATCTTCATCACCAAGCGGCTGCAGCACATAAACCGCCGCACGGGACAGCAGAGCTGAGTTGACCTCGAACGAGGGATTTTCAGTGGTGGCGCCGATAAAGGTGAACAGCCCACTTTCAACATGCGGCAAAAAGGCGTCCTGCTGGCTCTTGTTGAAGCGGTGCACCTCATCGACAAACACGATGGTGCGTTTGCCGCTTTGCCCCTGCCAGATCGTCGCCTGCTCGACGGCTTCACGGATGTCCTTGACGCCGCCCAGCACTGCCGAGATGGTGATGAAGTGAGCGTCGAAACTGCTGGCCATCAGGCGCGCCAGCGTGGTTTTCCCGACACCTGGCGGGCCCCACAAAATGCAGCTGTGCGGCTGACCGGACTCGAAGGCAATGCGCAGTGGCATGTCTTCACCCAGCAGGTGCTGCTGACCGATCACCTCCCCGAGGTTTTTGGGCCGCAAGCGCTCGGC
The DNA here is from genome assembly GCF_002001015.1 of Polaromonas sp. A23. Lineage (GTDB taxonomy): Bacteria > Pseudomonadota > Gammaproteobacteria > Burkholderiales > Burkholderiaceae_C > Polaromonas. The sequence continues at coordinate 80,363 of NZ_MUNO01000022.1, forward strand.
CAGCGGAGCTGTCGCCCGCACATCGGCGTCCTGCCCGAACGGGGTTTCAGCGGAAGCGGCCATCGACCAACATTTTTTACTGGCGAATCACGTCCGCACCAGCCGGCGGCTTGAACTGGAAGGCGGCAGCGTTCAAGGCCGGGTTGACCTCGAACTGGGTGAAAGTCATGACCGAACGCTGGCCGAAGCTGTCAAGGATTTCCAGCACCGCAAGTTCACTGCCTTTCGCGCTTTCACGAAAGCCGACCGTGAGGCTTTGCACCTGGCCCTCTTTGGTTTTCGGTGTGGCCTTGACCCACTCGAGGCCATCACGGTCCGGCTGCGGCACCAGGGTGAAATCGGCCTGCAATGCCTTCAGATCCGCTGCAGCGGCAATCACCGCGGCGGGTGTGCCGTTAAGCACCTGTGCGAGTTTGCGGGCGGTTACCTGGTTCAGATCCACATCGTGCAGCCACAAGGTTTGGCCGTCAGAGACGATGCTCTGCTCAAAAGGTTTTTTGTAAACAAACTTGAACCGGTTGGGTCGCAGGAACTCAAAACTACCGCTGGAGGTTTTGGTCTTGGCGGCCTGTCCGTCACGGGGAGGGCTGGTCACCACCTGCGTAAAAACAGCGCGTCCGCTTTTTGTATTTTTGACAAAGGCTTCCAGACTTTCGAGGCCGCTGACCGTTGCCACCTGGGCGTTCGAAGCTATTGAAAAGAGAGCAAAAACACCTGCCAATGTGATTCGCCCTGCTTTTGCGAAGCAAGCGAAAGGGTGGTGCAAGGTGACTGGCAAGGAAGATGTGTGGGTCATGGCAATGAAGGGGGAAGCCCCGTTGGATAAACGATGCCTGTAGGAGTCAGGCGGCGAGCATTGGTTGCCTGAACAATGTATCGCTCCGGTAAAACCCCGGCTGTCGTCATTCTGCGCGTGCGGGCACCAGAATTTCACGCTGCCCGCTGCCCGACATGGCGCTGACCATGCCTGATTTCTCCATTTCCTCGAGCAGGCGCGCGGCCCGGTTGTAGCCGATCTTCAGATGCCGCTGAACCAGCGAGATGGAAGCCTTGCGGTTCTTCAGCACAATCTCAACCGCCTGGTCGTACATCGGGTCCTTCTCGCCCTCACCGCCGCCGCCATTGCCGTCACCAAGCAGGTCCACCTCGCCATCTACTGTGCCGCCTTCGAGTACGCCGTCGATGTAATTGGGTTCGCCCTGCTGCTTCAGGTAAGCCACTACGCGGTGCACTTCGTCGTCGCTGACGAACGCACCGTGCACGCGAACCGGAAAACCGGTGCCGCTGGGCATGTAGAGCATGTCGCCCATGCCCAGCAAGGCCTCGGCACCCATCTGGTCAAGAATGGTGCGGCTGTCGATTTTGCTGCTGACCTGAAAGGACAGACGCGTCGGAATGTTGGCCTTGATCAGACCGGTGATCACGTCCACGCTCGGGCGCTGGGTGGCAAGCACCAGGTGGATGCCTGCGGCGCGCGCCTTCTGCGCCAGCCGCGCAATCAGCTCTTCGATCTTCTTGCCAACCACCATCATCAGGTCGGCCAGCTCGTCGATCACCACCACGATGTAAGGCAGACGTTCCAGCGGCTCGGGCTGCTCCGGCGTCAGGCTGAAAGGGTTGTAGACGAATTCGCCGCGCGCCTTGGCGTCATCGATCTTGACGTTGTAGCCGGCGAGGTTGCGCACACCCATCTTGCTCATCAGCTTGTAGCGCTTTTCCATCTCGGCCACGCACCAGTTCAGGCCGTGCGCGGCCTGGCGCATGTCGGTGACCACCGGCGCCAGCAGGTGCGGGATGCCTTCATAGACGCTCATCTCCAGCATCTTCGGATCAATCAGCAGCAGGCGCACATCGCGCGCGTCGGCCTTGTAGAGCAAGCTCAGGATCATCGCGTTGATGCCCACCGACTTGCCAGACCCAGTGGTACCCGCTACCAGGCAGTGCGGCATCTTGGCCAGGTCGGCCACCACCGGCGCACCACTGATGTCCTTGCCAAGCCCGATGGTCAGCATGGACTTGGCTTCGTTATAGACCTGCGAGCCGAGGATTTCACTGAGCTTGATGGATTGGCGCTTGGCGTTCGGCAGTTCCAGCGCCATGTAGTTTTTGCCTGGTATGGTCTCGACCACGCGGATCGACACCAGGCTGAGCGCACGTGCCAGATCCTTGGCCAGGTTGACAATCTGCGCACCCTTGACGCCGGTCGCCGGCTCGATCTCGTAACGCGTGATGACCGGGCCGGGTGCAGCGGCCACCACCCGCACTTCAACGCCGAAATCCTTGAGCTTTTTCTCGATCAGGCGCGAGGTCATCTCCAGCGTCTCGGGTGCCACGGTTTCCTGCCTCAGCAGCGCACCGTCCAGCAAATCCACCTGGGGCAGCTTGGAGTCTGGCATTTCACTGAACAAGGGCTTCTGGCGCTCTTTGGCTACTCGTTCGCTTTTGGGAATCTCTACAAGCGTCGGCTCAATAAGTACCGGCACCGGATGGTGCTCCTCAATCTCGATGCGCTCTTCGTGCAAGGTTTCCTCGCGCTCGCGCGCCGCGACACGGCCCACGGCCAGGTCTTCGGCGATTTCGCGCTTTTCCCGGCGCGATTCAATCAGCTCGTCGATCCAGGCGCCCAGGCGCTGCGCAGTGTGGGCCCAGGAAAAAGAAAACACCACGGACACGGCAATCACGCCGACCGCAATCCAGACAAGGCCCGAGCCTGTGAAACCCAGCCACTTCACGCTGGCAGGACCTGCCAGATACCCCAGCACGCCGCCCGCATGACCGGGGAGCTTGAATTCGAAACGATACAAACGCGACCATTCCATCGCCGTACTGGCCACCAGCAAAAGCGCCAGGCAAGCCCAGAACTTGAGGCGGTCGCGCCCCGTGGTTGCTGCGGGCTCACCGCGCAAACCCCGGGCCAGTGAACCCAACCAGACACGAACGCCCGCGGCAAATGCCCACCACACGGAAAATCCCACAAGGAAATAGCTGGCATCGGCCAGATGGGCACCCAGCCGCCCACCCCAGTTGCGTGTAACGGCCTCACCGCTGCCCGTGGTGGACCAGGACGCGTCCAGGGGCGAGTAACTGAGCAAGGCACCGAGCCAGAAAACAAGCGCCAGCAAGCCCAAAATCAGGCTGACTTCATGCGCAAAGCGTTTCACGCCGCCCGGAGAACCGGCAGCGGCAGGTGTTCTGGAATTCAATGTGTCGAGTGAATATGTCATAGGGCGTCTGCTGAGCTTACCTCAGATGCGCAGGCCTTCAAGACAGGGAAGGAGGCAGGAAAAACGGCCCCTTAAGGTCCTTAACCCAGGCTGTTGAGCCGTTCCTTGACCCACATCGATCCGTCGGCCCGGGTCTCAATGAATCCACGCTCTTCGAGGTCTTTCATCACGCGGCTGACCATCTCGCGCGAAGCGCCCACCATTTTGGCGAGATCCTGGCGCGAAACCTTTTCGCGGATCACGGTGTTGCCTTCACGGTCAGGCACAGCCGATTCCAGCAACGCCCTGGCCACGCGTCCGTAGACATCCATCAACGCCAATGACTCGATCTTGCGGTCGGCCTGCCGCAGCCGCTGCACCAGGCCCTTCATGACCGCGTAAGCCATGGAGCTGTTTTCTGGCAAACAACGGGCAAACTCCGGCCGCGCCACCACCAGCACGTCGGTCTGTACCTCGGTGCGCACCGTTGCCGAGTGCGGTTCGTTGTCGATCAGGCTCATCTCGCCAACGTAGTCACCGGGGTGCAGGGTCGCAAGAATCACTTCCCGGCCACGGGCATCGGTGGTTACCACACGGGCCCTTCCCGTCAGGATGATGGCAAGCGCGTTGGACTTTTTGCCCTGTTCAACAATGGCCTCGCCGCGCTTGTAGCGACGCTTGACGATGGCCTGGGCCACGGATTCGGCCTGGCTGGTCGTCAACATCGAAAACAGGGGTACCCGACGAATCAGTTCGAGGTTAGAAACCATCGTAGACATAACAAACTCCTCCAGACCGCGCTACAGGCGAACGAGAAACCCGCCGGAACCCGGGAGGTGTTTCTGATCGGGCAACTCCGTGGCACGAGTTCTTACAATAGCGCTTGTTGTGCCAACTATTTCCTCTCATCAGGGGTTTTAAACCCTGATATCAGCCCCGACTCTAACTGAGTTCCATTGTTTTTCCACACGAAGTTTCATCATGCGACATTCAAAAGTTCTGATCCTGGGTTCTGGCCCTGCCGGCTACACGGCTGCCGTCTATGCGGCACGCGCCAACCTCAACCCGGTGCTCATCACAGGCATCGCTCAAGGTGGGCAACTGATGACCACCACCGACGTGGACAACTGGCCGGCTGATCCCCTGGGCGTTCAGGGCCCGGCGCTCATGCAGCGCTTCCTCGAGCACGCGGAGCGCTTCAAGACGGAAATCATCTTCGATCACATCAACAAAGTTGACTTTACCCAGCGGCCATTTACGCTAACCGGCGACAGCGGCACCTATACCTGCGACGCGCTGATCATCGCCACCGGCGCCTCGGCCAAGTACCTGGGCCTTGACTCCGAAACCGCGTTCATGGGCCGGGGTGTATCTGGCTGCGCCACCTGCGACGGCTTTTTCTACCGTGATCAGGAAGTCTGCGTGGTCGGCGGCGGCAACACAGCCGTCGAAGAAGCGCTTTACCTGTCCAACATTGCCAGCAAGGTCCACCTTGTCCATCGCCGCGACAAGTTCAAGGCGGAAGCCATCCTGATCGACAAACTCCACGAAAAAGTAGCGGCCGGCAAGATCGAACTCAAACTGCACCAGACCCTCGACGAAGTGCTGGGCGATGCAGCAGGCGTCAACGGCGTCAGGCTTAGAAGCACCCAGACCAATGCCACGCAGGATATTGCCCTGCAGGGTTGCTTTATTGCCATTGGCCACCAGCCCAATACCGACATCTTTGCCGGTCAGCTGGACATGAAGGATGGCTACATCATCACGCGGGCAGGTTTGCAGGGTTTTGCCACCATGACCAGCGTACCGGGCGTTTTCGCCGCAGGAGACGTACAGGACCATGTCTATCGCCAGGCCATTACCAGTGCCGGCACAGGCTGCATGGCCGCACTCGATGCTCAGCGCTTTCTGGAGCAGAGTTAAAGCCCCCACGGTCGCTCACTTCGTGTAGCTCCCTGCCCCCCGAGGGGGCCGCTGCGCCTGCGGACCGGCTGAGCCGGATCCGCGGCCCCTGCTTGAATTTTTACTTCTGTGGCCCCAGCGGAGATCCGGGATCCGCCCCTCGAACGCTGGTCGGGAACTTGGGCTTGAAGGTGGTTGGTTTTCAGGCTATAATCTATGGCTTAGCTGAGAATCCTCCCGGGTCTTTAGCATTCCGATTTCTATTTTTTACGGAGAGTGCTCATGGCACGCGTCTGTCAGGTTACGGGCAAAGGCCCGATGGTGGGAAACAATGTTTCTCACGCCAACAACAAAACCAAACGCCGGTTTTTGCCTAATCTGCAATACCGCCGTTTTTGGGTCGAAACTGAAAACCGCTGGGTTCGTCTGCGCGTAACCAGCGCTGGCTTGCGCCTGGTTGACAAGCTCGGCATCGACGCCGTTCTGGTGGACCTCCGCGCCCGCGGTGAGATCTAAGGAGAATCATCATGGCAAAAGGCGCACGCGAAAAAATCAAGCTGGAATCGACTGCCGGCACGGGTCACTTCTACACGACCACAAAAAACAAGAAGACCACACCTGACAAGATGCTGATCATGAAATTTGATCCCAAAGCACGCAAGCATGTGGAATACAAGGAAATCAAGCTGAAGTAATTCAGACTGGTTAGTCGACGCTTCGGCCTCGACTTCTCAAAAACCCGCTGGTCTCCCGCGGGTTTTTTTATGTCTGTGAGAAACCGAGCGTGCGATTGCCTGCTTGTGTATATGCATGCAGCATGCGGGCAAAGCCTGACAGATAAGGAGAACAGCCAGCGCTCGCAGACATGCCCCATCAACCAGACAACGCGCAGCTATGAGTTGAGGCAAGACCTCTGCTACGCCCCTCCGCGAATGATCACAGTCAGTCCATGAAAAAACCGCAGCAGCGATAACGCTGATGCGGCTCCAATCGGCTCCGGCTGGAAAACCAGCCTTCGTCGCAAGGCAGGGAACTTCAGGCGCGCGCAGCGCGCAGCTTCATCGAAAACTCCTGCAAGGCAGCAATGCCGCTTTCTTCAGCGCGATGGCACCAGGCCTGAAGATCGGTGGCCAGCTGTTCACGGGATGCCGACGTCGAAAGCCAGAGCTGGCGCAACTCTTCGCGCATGGTGACCATCTTGTCGAGTACCGGATGCTCGGCGCGGGCCTGTGCAATCTGTGGCTTGGCCGTGGCAGGCACCTTGTCGTCGTCGCGATGCAGCCAGCGGTTGGCAGCCTTCAGCACCGAAATGTCGGCCTTGCGGGCCTTCAAAGCTTCAATTTCAGCTTTGCCGGCGCGGCGCAGTTCACGTGCGAAACCGGCCATCACTTCGTATCGGTGGGCAATCAGAGCCTCGAGTGTCTTCTCGTCGGCCACCGGCTGGATGTTGCCCAGCTGAAGCTTGGGCGGCACCTTCTTGACGGTCGCCAAACCGACTTTTTCCATCGCGCGAATGTAGATCCAGCCGATGTCGAACTCGTACGGTTTGACGGAAAACTTGGCCGATGTCGGGTAGGTGTGATGGTTGTTGTGCAGCTCTTCGCCACCAATCATGATGCCCCACGGGGAAATATTGGTGCTGGCGTCAGGTGCCTCGAAATTGCGATAGCCCCAGTAATGACCGATGCCATTGATGATGCCAGCCGCCGTCACGGGAATCCAGGCCATTTGAACAGCCCAGACAGCCAGACCGGCTGCACCGAACAGCGTGAGGTCGATGATCATCATCAGGCCCACGCCCTGCCAGCTATAGCGGGTGTAGACATTGCGCTCAATCCAGTCGTTTGGCGTACCGTGGCCATACTTGACCATGGTTTCCTTGTTCTTGCTTTCGGCACGGTACAGCTCGGCACCTTCCCAGAAAACCTTCTTGATGCCGAAAGCCTGCGGGCTGTGGGGATCTTCGGCAGTTTCACATTTGGCGTGATGTTTGCGGTGGATGGAGACCCACTCTTTGGTCACCTGACCGGTGCCCAGCCAGAGCCAGAAACGGAAAAAGTGCGAGGGAATGGCGTGCAGGTCCATTGCCCGGTGCGCCTGATGGCGATGCAGGTAAATCGTCACGCTGGCGATGGTAATGTGGGTCGTGACCAGTGCATACAGCACGATTTGCCACCAAGAGGCAGCCACCAGTCCATGAGCCAGCCAGTCGAGGGCGGCGTCAAACAAGATCATGTGAGTCCTTTAAACAATCAGTAACAGTGTCCTGCCTCACTTGAAAACCTGGCTGGACAAGCCTTCCATTGTAAACGTGAGGGCCTGAATCACCAAGCCTCAAAACCGGGGAGAACACCCTATCCGGCACAAGTTCTCGGAAACGCTTTCTGCTTCTAAAAGCAGGCATTGCCTGTCTATTTACACTAAGCAGCAGCGGTTTTTTGCCAAATTGCTGCAAAAAAGCCATCCGTCCCATGCAAATAGGGCCACAGACGCAGGTAGGGACCGCTGCAGAGCTTGGCCGCACCTTCTACCCCTAGATGAGTCAAAACCGAACTTGTTTCAAGAGGAGCGAATTCTTTATTAGCGACGCCGAAGGCCTCGGCAATCGCCTCGTTTTCTTCCCGCAATACGCTGCAAGTGGCATAAACCAGGCGCCCGCCCGGTTTGAGCAGGCGTGAGGCGCTTTGCAAGATGGCCGTTTGCTTGACCACGAGCTCCTCGATGGCCTTGGGAGTCTGGCGCCACTTCAGGTCGGGATTGCGCCGTAGCGTGCCTAAGCCGGAGCATGGTGCATCAATCAGCACCCGATCAATCTTGCCGGCCAGACGCTTGATGCGGTCATCACGCTCATGCGCGATGGCCACCGGGTGGACATTGGACAAGCCGCTGCGGGCCAGACGCGGCTTGAGCGCGTCCAGCCGGTGGCCAGAGGTGTCAAAGGCGTAAAGCCGTCCGGTGTTGCGCATGCTGGCGCCTAAAGCCAAGGTCTTGCCGCCTGCGCCGGCGCAGAAGTCCACCACCATCTCGCCGCGTTTGGCGTCCACCAGCAAAGCCAGCAACTGTGAGCCTTCATCCTGCACTTCGATGGCGCCACGCGTGAACGCTTCCAGCTTGTTCAGCGCCGGCTTGGTAGACATGCGCAAGCCCCAGGGAGAGTAAGGAGTCACTACGGTCTTGATAGCTGCCTTCGCAAGCTCCTTCTGGATCTCGGAACGCTTGTCTTTCAGTGTGTTGACGCGCAGATCGAGACCGGCAGGAGCATTGAGACTGTCCACCAACGGCCAGAAATCATCGCCCAGCTGGGCCTTCAGAGGCTCCACCAGCCAGGCCGGCAGGTTGTGCCGGTGCGGCTCCATCAGGTCGGCAGGCTTGACCTGGTCACAGCGGGCCAGCCAGTCCTTTTCGGGCTCCGTCAGTGCTCCCAGCAAAAAATCCCGCTCGGCAGCAAAACCAAGAATGGCCAAACGCCGTTCCGTAGGGCCGCTCCCGTGCTGGGCCAGGTAGGTGAAGAGATTCTTCTTGCGCAGGACGGTGTAGATCGTTTCTGCCACGGTGGCACGTTCGCGGGGCCCGAGGCGTTGCTCACGGAAATGGCGTGACACCACCATGTCGGCGGGGTGTTCAAATTTGAGAACCTGCTTGAGAAGCACGGAACAACTGTCGAGTAAGGCGTTAGGATGCATGCCCTCATTGTCCCACCCGCTGACACAACCTCAGGAAAAGGCGCGGATATAGACGGGTTCGAAAGCGTGTTTCTCGATGTCGCCGAGCGTGGGCGACTCCCCGGCCCACAGAGCCAAAGTAGGCCCCGGCAGATCCAGCGAACCCTCGAGTTCACGACACAGGTGGTATCGGTCTTCATCATCCAGGCCGGGCAAGTCCACAAAAACAAGGTAGCAACGCCGGTAAGCGAACTCCTTCAGATTCTTGCGTACCAGCCAGGCCCGCGCCACCGATTTACAGCGGGCAAGGTCGGCCAGCAACTCGCCTTTTTCAAATTCATTGAGGTCATGGCGCGTGATGGACTGGAAAAATGGCGTGTTCGCCAACTCATCCCATGCGCGGCGCTCGGCTTCACCCGCCTGCTTGAGCCGCTCGCGCCAGAGCTTGAGCTCTTTCTCGTCCAGGCTACCGTCAGCGGCTGGCTTTTCCAGCTCAGCCACCGCCATACGGCAGGCCCACCAACGGTGGGGAGCGCTGTGATCGAAGAGCTGGACCAGGCAATCCATGCGCAGAGCACGTTCAGTGGCAGGCAAGCATTGCACCAGTCCCCGCAGCCCACCGGCATGCCCGGAGGTGATCTGCAAAGCCCTCTGGTAGTGACCGCGCACATCGGCACGGGCATCCAACCGCTGCTGCAGGTCACCCAGCTCGGCCATTTCATCAGCGTTGTTGCGGCCGGCACTTGCTGCCAGCGCTTCGGCTCTGGCCCGCACCCTGGTCAGGTAAGCGTGGTGCTGCTTCCAGTCGGTGGCATTGTCCTTGCACCATTGCTTGTCAAAGTGGGCAATCCACTTGGCGCTGCCCGTACCCAGCAGGTCCAGTGCCTGTCGGGAGGACCATGCGGGCAAATTTTTCCCGGCATCCAGAGCCTCCAGGCGGTCGCGCAGCACCGGATGGGTGTCTTCCACATCGCTGATCTGACGCAAGACCTGGCGCAGCGTTTCGCGCGCGAAGTCGTCAGGGAGCGGCAGGGCCAGGAGCTTGCTCATGGTCGCATAAGGTCCTACCGGCAAGACACTGGCCGAAGCAGTGCTCCAGTGACCCGGCCAAAACTCCCGATTCACCCACTCCCCCTTGATCGCTATTTCCTTGAGCGCAGCCGCTGCGACTTCCTTGCCCAGCAATTTGCCGGAAATGCGGTCGGCCTCGTATTCGTCCTGGCGTGCCAGCGCAAAGGTTTTCGCAGAAAAGCGCGGGAAATACCAGCGCAAAAAGGCCTGAGTGACCGCGGCCACAGGCCCCTCGTCATTGCGCAGGCCGTGGTTGAGTTTGGCCCAGCTCAGGCGGGTGCGGTAAATCCAGGCGGCAAAGCGGCCATGATCACCGCGCAGATGGCCATACTCGTGCGCCAGTACCGAGAGGAAACGCGGTTTATCCAGCGCCAATAACAAAGGCAACCCAATCGTGAGGTAGTTGACTGCGCCGCCGAACAGCCCGTAGCGCGGATGCTGGCTGATGCTGGCGTTGAAATCTCCGTCCAGCAATACGCGGTGGATGGGGGGTCCCTTGATTTTCCTGCGGATACGCTCCAGCGCCTCGAACAGGGCTGGTGCTGCCTCCTGCGACAGCGGCACGCCTTGCGGCTCGTCAAGCCGGCACCAGAGCGCTCGCAAGCTTGTCAGCAGCAAGCCGCCGGCGCCCAACAGCAGCCAGATGTAGCCACCCTTGAATTGCCCACGCATCATGGCGCCTAGCGTCCATGCGAGGACGCCGGCCGAAAGCAGCAAACAGCCTATGACCCACGCATAACCCAGGGCCGCGAACGCCGCCACGCTGCGGCGGTAAGCCTTGCTGTCTTCAGCACTGGCATGTTCGCTGAGTCGCACCAAATGAATGAAATCTGCGTGGTCCATGAGTCCTCTTCCCTCCCCGTTCTCTTGTGGCGACAATCTTAACCATGAGCCACGACCTTCCTCCGCTGCTAGAAACCCCGCCCGGCCTGTACCGTCACTACAAAGGCATGATGTACGAAGTCGTCGGTACCGTACGGCACAGCGAAAGCCTCGAACCCATGACGCTGTACCGTGCGCTCTACGGCGAAAAGGGCCTCTGGGTCCGGCCGGCAGCGATGTTCAACGAAGAGGTTGTGATTGACGGTGTCCTCCAGCCGCGTTTTGCGAAACAGGCCGATCCCGGGACGTCTTGACCCCCGTCACCGATAATCGTGGGTTATGTCCTCCCCCCACGAATTCACCGAAATCGAAAAACAGGTCAAGCGCCGCCGCACGTTTGCCATCATTTCCCACCCCGACGCGGGTAAAACCACGCTGACCGAAAAGCTGCTGCTGTTCTCGGGTGCGATCCAGATTGCCGGCAGCGTCAAGGCGCGCAAGGCCGCGCGCCACGCTACCTCCGACTGGATGGAAATCGAAAAGCAGCGTGGCATCTCGGTGGCCTCTTCGGTCATGCAGATGGAATACCGCGACTGCGTGATCAACCTGCTCGACACCCCGGGCCACCAGGATTTCTCGGAAGACACCTACCGTGTGCTGACCGCCGTCGATGCCGCGCTGATGGTGATCGACGCGGCCAACGGCGTCGAGCCACAAACACGCCGCCTGCTGCAGGTCTGCCGTGCCCGCAACACGCCCATCCTGACCTTTGTCAACAAGATGGACCGCGAGGTGCAGGACCCGATGAGCGTGATGGACGAGATCGAACAGGAACTCGGCATGACCGTCGTTCCTTTCACCTGGCCGGTCGGCATGGGAAAGCTGTTCCACGGCGTGTATGACCGGCGCGAAAAACGCATGCGTGTCTTCAGCCCAGGCGAAGACAAGGCCGGCGGCGACGATGAAATCCTGGCCGGACTGGACAACGCAGAAGCGGCCAAACGTTTCGGCGCCGAGTTCACCCAGGCGCAGGGGGAGCTGGAACTGCTGCAAGGCGCCTCACCCGAATTCAATCGCGAGGACTTCCTGAGCGGCAAACAAACCCCGATGTTTTTCGGCTCGGCGATCAACAACTTCGGTGTGCAGGAAGTGCTGGATGCCCTGGTGGATCTGGCGCCGGCACCCGCCGAGCGCGCGGCGATGCAGCGCGTGGTGCAGCCTTCAGAAAAGAAATTCTCCGGCGTGGTTTTCAAGATCCAGGCCAACATGGACCCGGCGCATCGCGACCGCATCGCGTTTTTGCGCGTGGCCAGCGGGGAATTCACGCGCGGCATGCGGCTGAAAGTCGTGCGCAGCGGCAAAGAGCTGCGGCCCAACACGGTGGTGAGCTTCATGAGCCAGCGCCGCGAGCTGCTGGACACCGCTTTTGCCGGCGACATCATCGGCATTCCCAACCACGGTGTGCTGCAGCTCGGCGACACGCTGACCGAAGGCGAAGCCCTCCAGTTTACCGGCCTGCCCTTCTTTGCGCCCGAGATGTTCCGCGCCGTCGAGGTGGCCGACCCGCTGCGCAGCAAACAGTTGCGCGCCGGGCTAACCCAGCTCGGCGAAGAAGGCGCGATTCAGGTGTTTCGGCCGATTGCCGGCTCCCTGCTGCTGCTGGGTGCCGTGGGCCAGCTGCAGTTTGAAGTAGTGGCGCACCGGCTCGAGCATGAATACGGCGTCAAGGCGCGCATCATGGGCAGCCAGTTCAACCTGGCGCGCTGGGTCACCAGCGAAGACCCGAACGAGTTGAAAAAATTCATGGACGCCAACTCGCATCGCGTGGCGCTCGACGCCGTCGATGCACCCACACTGCTGGTGGATCACAGCGCCACCCTGCGCGCGGTGGAGCAGCAGTGGCCCAAGATCAAGTTCCATGCACTGCGGGAACACGCGGGACTGGTGTTCCAGTCAAAAATCTAAACCTTTTCGGCCTTCTGCCCATATCGGACGGGCGCAAGCAGCTATCAATTTAATAGCGCCTGCATCACCCGCCTGCATCACCCGCCTTCTCAGTTGGCTTTCAGGTGCGACCAGCAACGCAGCAGCCAGTGCAAGAAGCTGGCCGAGCAAACATGCGGCGGGTTTCGGCCAAGCGGGAATAAAGCATGTGTCATCCGTTGTTGTTGGAAGACGCATGGCCTTGAATTCTTGTGACATCCTGATTACATGGCAGCCTTATGAGCGGACAACAGGCGCTTTTGCAATAAGCTATGCCGATGTACAGAAAGGCCAGCTTGCGCAGTTTTTTCATGGTGCTGCTCTGCCTGGTGCTTCACACCGGCCATGCACAGGACTTTGACCGGCTGTACGGAGACAGCACCACGCCTGCGTTGGCCCAGCCACTGCAATGGGTGGTGGTGCCCAAAGATTCGGTGGCCTCGCCTGACGCGTTTGCGGCTGGCGAACCCTGGGGCTTTCAGCCCTACACGAACAAAACCGTCCTTCCCACTTCAGAGCGGTACGACGTCTGGGCCACCTTCTCACTGCCTGCCAGTGAACCCCCGCAAACCTGGTTCATCCGGCTGCCGGGCCAGGTGATCTTCAAGGCGAGCCTTTTTTCCCGCGCGCCCCAGGGCGGCTGGCTTGTCCAGGCAGCCGGCGAGGCACTGGCGCCGGCCGACTGGTCATTGCGCACCCGCGTTCCGAGCTTTGAATTGCAGACCCGCGGCGATCGCATGCAGACTTACTACCTGCGCTACGAAAACAACCGGCCCATCACCGGGCAGCCCATGCTGCTGTCCCCGGTCGAGTACGTTGACGGCGCGTCCCGGGTCGGTGTGGTCATTGGCCTGATGTGGGGCATGTTCAGTGTGCTGGCCATGCTGAGCCTGGCTGCGTTCGCAATCGCACACAACCGGGTGTTTTTGTGGTTCGGCGCCGTGGTGGTGACGCTAATGTTCACGCAGCTGGTGTTGATCGGTTACGGCGGCTGGCGCATGTGGCCGCAGAGTGTGCACCTCAACCAGGTCATGGCCTGGGTCTCGGCCGCGTTGAGCATGGCCGCGGGCGCGTGGTTCTGCGCCCACGCCAGCTACGCCCGAAGCGGCCACCCACTCGTCTACCGGCTGTTGGTCGCCATCACCGCAGGCAGCCTCCTCCTGGCCGGCCTGATGGCGATTGACCGGAACTTGATTCCGCGCGATCTGCGCAACCTGTGGCTGGCACTCGCCACCGTGGCGATTCTCGGCAGCCTGGTGTGGATGTCTCTGCGCGGGCAGGCGTGGAACCTGTTGCTGCTGCTGGGCACAGCCCCCATCGGGCTGGCCGCGCTGGCACGGCTTTCGTACAACGTGGGCTGGGTGATGCACATCGAGGCAACACAGGCGGCGGGCGTGTTGTCGGCCATGGTCGGACTGCTATGGATCTTCTGTGTGCTGGCATGGCGCAGCCGGGCGGCCTTGTTTTCCAACCATCGCAGCGCCGCACTGGCAACTTATGACCCCGCCAGCGGGCTGATGCTGCCCCGGATGGTTGAGAGCCGGCTTGCGCAAATGCTGCTGCGCACCCGGCACCGGCGCATCGAATGCGGCATCGTGATGTTGCGCTGGCTGGACCAGACGCCGAGCCCCGACGAGTTGAGCGACCACAAACGCAGCACCGCGCTTTCGCGCATTGGCGAAATCCTTCGTCGGTGCGCGCGCGACATGGACACGGTGGTTCGTTACGAAGAAAACCTCTTCCTGATACTCGTTGAAGGCCCGGTCAATCGCGAAGCTGTCTCAGAAATCTCCACCAGGATCCAGGCCGCATGCATCCGCCTGGCAGACAAGCTCGGTGAATCCAATGCATTCAACCTGCACATCGCCATATGGCACGGAACGCCAGGCGACGAAAACGGGCAGAAAATCCTCAACAGCCTCCAAACCCGCCTGCGGCGAATGAATTCAGGGCCCAAGCGTTACGTCCAGTTTGTCGATGTTGCGGGTGAACCGGCGAGCCTTCCCGCAGAGGACTACATAAGCCGGGAAGACCTTCTGGCAAAAATCGATGCGATCGAGGTTTCGCATCCGGCACTGCATGACGAAAAATCGGCACCGCAACGGGTGCCAGTTCGCTAGGAAGCACCGCGCTCGCGGTGCTGGCAATGGGAGCGCGGTTTTGTAGCGCACCTGCTTGAGCGCAAAGCGCGAGCGTCTTTTTTCGATGCCCGGAATCGGCAGCACACCCGTCTTCGTTCCCAGCCTGAGGCGCAGCATGCTTCAGATGCAGGCAAGGTCCATCCACTGGGCAATGGGGTCTGAGCTGCGAATGATTTGCACCAGGCTGGCACCGGGCGCACTGCCCAGCTTCACGGCCACCACCACGGTACACACCGCCGGATCATCCAGGGCCGCCCGCAACATACCGGCGCCCGCCCCGTCACCCGGCGCTACCGTGCAAAGCGCCTCGCGCAAGCGGGCGCTGAGCACCGGGTCCAACATCACTGGCAAGCCCATGGTCAGCCGTTGCGAAACAAAAAGCTGTACGCGTTAAGCGCAGGCACGCCGCCCAGGTGCGCGTAGAGCACGCGCGAGCCGGCCGGAAATTCACCGAGCCGAACCATATCGATCATGCCCTGCATGGACTTGCCCTCATAGACCGGATCGGTCAGCATGCCCTCTTGTCGAGCGCACAGGCGGATCGCTTCCAGCGTGCCTTCGGACGGCAGGCCGTATTCGGGGCCGCCATAGCGCGTGTCCAGCACCATGTCCTTGGCGGTGATGTCACGATTCAACTCGACCAGCCTGGCTGTGTTCTGCGCAATGCGCAGGATTTGCGCCTTGGTTTGCACAGGCTTGGCAGAGGCATCAATGCCGATCACGCGGTCAGCCCGGCCGTCGGCGGCAAATCCAACCACCATGCCGGCCTGCGTGCTGCCGGTGACCGAGCAGACCACGATGTAATCAAACTTGAAGCCAAGCTCAGCCTCCTGCGCTCGCACCTCTTCGGCAAAGCCGACAAAACCCAGGCCGCCATACGGGTGCTCCGAGCAGCCCGCCGGAATGGGGAAAGGTTTGCCCCCGCCCTTGCGCACATCGTCCATGGCCTGCTCCCAGCTCGGGCGAATGCCGATGTCAAAACCGGCGGCGTCCAGCCGCACATCCGCGCCCATGATGCGTGACATCTCGATGTTGCCGACACGGTCATACACCGCGTCGGAATAGTTCACCCAGTTTTCCTGCACCAGCACGCACTTCATGCCCAGATGCGCCGCCACCGCAGCCACCTGGCGCGTCTGGTTGGACTGGATGCCGCCTATGGAGACCAGCGTGTCGCAGCCCTGCGCCAGCGCCTCGGGAATCAGGTACTCCAGCTTGCGGGTCTTGTTGCCGCCGAAAGCCAGACCGCTGTTGCAGTCTTCGCGCTTGGCGTAAAGCTCGACCTTGCCGCCCAGATGCGCGCTCAGCCGCTTGAGCGGCTGGATGGGCGTGGGCCCGAAGGTCAGCGAATATCTGGGAAATTTTTTAAGGTTGAGTGTGAACGGCATGGACGGTGATTCCGGTGAAAGCCCCATTGCGTGGACTGTGATGGCCGCAAAAAAGGAGGGCATGGCTGGCTTGGAGGTGTTGAACAGTCGTTCATAAATCGTAGCCAGAGGCAGCAGAAATTAATTGCATACTTTTGGTTTGTAAGAGCTGCATTAATCTTCTTTAGGAGTTCTATTAGAATTAATTCCGATATTTCACCAGTTCATGCAATATTTATCCACTACACCTATGGAAATCACACTCGACCGGATTGACCGTAAGCTGCTGAAGCTGCTGCAGCAGGACGCCTCCCTGCCCAACATCGAGCTGGCTGAAAAGACCAACCTCAGCCCGCCCGCCTGTTCGCGGCGCATTGCCAAGCTCAGGGAGTTGGGGCTGATCCGCAAAACCGTGGCGCTGGTGAACCCGCGGGCATTGGGCTACAACGGGCTGGTCATCATCGGCGTGGTGCTGGACCGCTCGACCCCCGACTCCTTTGCCGCGTTTGAAAAAGCCGCCGCCGGCCTGACCGGCTGCCTGGAAGTGCAGCTGGTGACCGGGGAATTTGATTACTTTGTGAAGCTGCGCATCCAGAGCATCGACTCGTTCAACGAGTTGCATGCCGCGCAATTGATCGGGCTGCCGGGTGTGAGGCAGATTCGCACCTTTGTGTGTTTGAAGGAGGTGTTTGAGACTACGGCGATTCCTGTTTGAGACCAACCCATCCAGCGTGAGATGCTATTAATTTGATAGCGCCTTATTCATATCTCACCTGGGCGGACCGCCAATTTCATCAACAGCCACGCCCAAACCACACCCAACTACACAACACGCGGCAACGGCAGCGCGGTTTTGTAGCGCACCTGCTTGAGCGCAAAGCTCGAGCGTATTTTTTCAATGCCCGGAATCGGCGTGAGCTGCTCGAGAATGAATTTTTCGAGCGCCGCAATGTCGGCCACGGCCACACGGATCAGGTAGTCGCTGTCGCCCGTCATCAGGTAACACTCCATGACCTCGTCATGCTCGACGATGCGCTGCTCGAACGCGGCCAGTGACTCCTTGTTCTGCGAGCGCAGGCTGATGGAGATAAACACACTCAAGCCCAGGCCCAGGGCTGCCGCACTGGCAATGGCCACATAACGGTCAATCACACGCGCCGCTTCCAGTGCCTTGACCCGGGCCAGGCAAGGCGAAGGGCTCAAATGCACCCGTTTGGCCAACTCCACATTGGAGAGGGAGCCGTCTCGCTGCAATTCGTCAAGTATCCGTAAATCAAGTACATCCAGCTTCATGATTCTTTATTTCAACAATTTGAAGCATTTTATGCCGCTAAATATACTTTTTGCGACGTATTTCAACAGCTCATATTGAGTCAGGAGGCCTATATTGGCAAGCATGAATGCCTCTGTCCCCCTCCATGCCCTGCTATCCACCGACATGAACGCCGCCGACTCCGATCCGCAGGAAACCGCCGAATGGCGCGAAGCCTTTGCTGCGCTGGCGGCCACGCAAGGTCCGGCCCGCGCGTGCTATCTGCTCGATGAGCTGGCCCGCCTCGCGCGCGAGCAGCGTGTGGGCTGGAAGCCCGAACTCGCCACGCCCTACGTCAACACCGTCGGCGTCAACGAACAGCCGGTGTTTCCGGGCGACCTTGCCATGGAGGAACGCCTGGCCTCGCTGATGCGCTGGAATGCGCTCGCCATGGTGGTGCGCGCCAACCAGGCCGAATCTGGCGGCTCCGCCGAACTGGGCGGCCACATTGCCAGTTATGCCAGCGCGGCTGACCTGTTTGAAACCGGCTTCAACCACTTCTTTCATGCGCGTGAAGGCTTGGGCGAAGGGCAACACCGCGGTGACCTGGTTTTTTTCCAGCCACACAGTGCACCTGGCGTGTATGCCCGCGCCTTCCTGGAAGGCCGTCTGGGCGAGAACGATCTGAGTTTTTACCGGCAGGAACTGTCTGCCGCGCAGCAAGGTGCGCAAGGCCTGTGCAGCTACCCGCACCCTTACCTGATGCCGGACTTCTGGCAGTTCCCAACCGGCTCCATGGGCATAGGCCCGATCAGCTCGATCTACCACGCGCGCTTCATGCGTTACCTCACGCACCGGCGCCTGCTCGACTGTGCGGGAAGAAAAGTCTGGGGCGTGTTCGGCGACGGCGAAATGGACGAACCCGAATCCATGAGCGCGCTAACACTGGCCGCACGCGAAGGCCTGGACAACCTGGTCTGGGTCGTCAACTGCAACCTGCAGCGGCTCGACGGCCCAGTGCGTGGCAACGGCCGCATCATCGACGAGCTTGAAAAGCTGTTTGCCGGCGCCGGCTGGAACGTCATCAAGCTGGTCTGGGGCAGCGACTGGGACGGCCTGTTCGCACGCGACATCACCGGCGCCCTGACGCAAGCCTTCGCCCACACGGTCGACGGCCAGATGCAGACCTTCGCCGCCAAAGACGGCCGCTTCAACCGCGACAACTTCTTCGGGCAAAACGAAGAGCTCGCGCGCCTGGCGCAGGGCATGACGGACGAACAGATCGACAGGCTCAAGCGCGGCGGCCACGATCTCGTGAAAATCCACGCGGCTTATGCAGCCGCCGCCAACCACACCGGCCAGCCCACGGTGATCCTGGCGCACACCAAAAAGGGCTACGGCATGGGCAGCGCCGGCCAGGGCAAGATGACCACGCATTCGCAGAAGAAGTTTGACGAAAGCGATCTGCTCGAATTCCGCAACCGCTTCAACTTGCCCCTCAGTGACGAACAGGCCAAGCAACTCGCGTTTTACAAACCCGCTGCCGACAGCCCCGAGATGCAATACATGCATGCCAGGCGCGCCGCACTCGGTGGCTATTTGCCCAGGCGCGAAACCACAGCCGATGCGATCGCAGTCCCCGCCTTGCCGTCTTACGCCAGCTTTGCGCTGGGCGCCGACGGCAAGGAAATGAGCACCACCATGGCCTTTGTGCGCATGCTGGGCGGCCTGCTGAAAGACGCGGCGCTGGGCCCGCGCATCGTGCCCATCGTGGCGGACGAAGCACGTACCTTCGGCATGGCCAACCTGTTCAAGCAGGTCGGCATTTATTCGAGCGTGGGCCAGAAGTACGCGCCCGAAGACATCGGCTCGGTGCTGAGTTACCGCGAGGCGCTCGACGGCCAGATTCTCGAGGAAGGCATCAGCGAAGCCGGCGCGCTGGCGAGCTGGACGGCGGCCGCCACCAGCTACAGCGTGCACGGCCTGGCCATGCTGCCCTTCTATATCTACTACTCCATGTTCGGCTTCCAGCGCGTCGGCGACCAGATCTGGGCGGCTGCCGACCAGCGTGCCCGCGGCTTCCTGCTGGGCGCCACCTCGGGCCGCACCACCCTGGGAGGTGAGGGCTTGCAACACCAGGATGGCACCAGCCACCTGGTGGCGGCCACCATTCCCAACTGCAAGGCCTACGACCCGGCATTTGCCTGCGAGCTGGCCGTCATCCTCGACCGCGGCATGCAGGAAATGATGGTGGAACAGCAGGACGTGTTTTATTACGTCACGCTGATGAACGAGAACTATGCCCAGCCTGATTTACGGCCAGGGTCGGAAGCCGGTATTGTCAGGGGTTGCTATAAATTTGCTAGCTACTTGTACCCGAGGGATAAGGGCCAGAGCCCTAAAACACTTGAAAAAATCACACTGATGGGCTCTGGAGCCATTCTGACCGAGGTTATCAAGGCCGCGCAGCAGTTGGCAGAACAAGGCATCGAAGCCACGGTTTACAGCGTGACCAGCTGGAGCGAACTCGCCCGCGACGGCGCGGCCTGCCAGCAGCAGGCGCTGCGTGGCGAAGCACCGGACGCTTCCTTTGTCACGCAGCAGTTGCGGGACAGTGACGGCCCGATCATTGCCGCCACCGACTACGTGCGCGCCGTGCCCGAAAGTATTCGCGCCTTCCTGCCGCCGGGCCGCAGCTACCTGACCCTGGGTACCGACGGCTTTGGCCGCAGCGACACGCGTGCTGCGCTGCGCGGATTTTTCGGTGTCGATGCGTCAAGCATCGTCCAGGCAGCGCTGCACCAGTTGAAGGCGGGCTGAAAAAGCCGGTCGATTCAGGGCTGGCTTTGCAGCCAGGCCTCTACCGCCTGCGGATACAGCAGGTGCTCCTGCACCAACACGCGCGCGGCCAGCCTGTCCGCCGTGTCGTCCGGCAACACAGGCACGGAGGCCTGCGCCAGGATGGGCCCGTGGTCCAGCTCGGCAGTGACCTGGTGTACGGTGCAACCGGCCTCCCGGCACCCCGCGTCAATGGCGCGCTGATGTGTGTTCAGCCCGGTGAAGGCCGGCAACAGCGAAGGGTGGATGTTGATCAGCCGCCCCGCATAGTGATGGACAAAATCCGGCGTGAGAATGCGCATGAAGCCGGCCAGCACCACCAGCGCGGGCTGGTAGCCATCAATCAGTTTCATCAGCGCCGCGTCAAAAGCTTCACGCGAATCAAAGGCTTGGTGACTCAGCACCTGCGTGGGCACGCCCATCGACTGCGCCAGTTGCAGGCCGCCGGCGTCTGCCCGGTTGCTGACAACCGCGGCGATGCGCGCGCCAAACCGCCGCTGCCAGTTTTGCTGCTGGGCAGTCCGGGCGATGGCAGCCATGTTGGAGCCGCTGCCGGAGATCAGGATCACAATATTTTTGGTCTTGCTGGACATAAGTGTTCTGGATTATCGCGATCAGGGTTGCCGCGGCGGCCTGGCCAGTGCAAACAGCGCCAGCGATACGACGCCCATGCCCACCAGGAACCACAGCAGGCCGGTGTAGCCGCCCAGCCCCAACAAAGCCCAGGCGGTCAGAAAAGGCGCAGCGGCGCGGGTGCACAGCGCAATGCCGGACATGGCGCCGCTGATGCGGCCCACATGTTCGCGGCCATAAAAATCGGGAACGATGTTGCTGCGCACAATGGTGATCAGGCCGTTGGCCACGCCAAACAGCACGGCGAACACCACCAGCACCGCGGGCTGGCGGCCCAGCGCAAACAGCACCAGCGTCAGTGGAAACAGGGCCAGCACGGCCAACCCGAGCGATCGGTGGTTGAGCGAGCGGCCCAGCCACAAAAAGGCAAAACGCCCCGCCACCTGCGCCGGGCCAAACCAGACCATCACCGCCACCGCCTCGGCCTGCGTCAGCCCGCGCGATTCGAACGCCGGCATCAAGTGGGCCCAAACGGTGGACAGCGCAAAGGTGTAGAGCGTGAAGGTGGCGGTCAGCAGCCAGAAGGTGGAGCCCTGCATGGCCTGGCGCAGCGTCGCCTGGTCCTCCACCGCTTTCACCGGAGCGACGCCGGGCATTGGCGGGTTCTTCCAGGCCCCACGCAGCACCCACGCATGCATGGGCGCCACGAGGAGCAAGGCCATCGCCATCACCAACAGCGCAGGCCGCCAGCCGAGGTGAGCCTGCAGCCAGGCCACCGCTGGGAACGACAGCGTGCTGGCAAAACCGCCAATCAGCGTGATGGTGGTGATGCCCTGCCGGTAACGCTCCGGAAAGCGTTTGGTCACCTCCATAAAAGCCGGCTCGTACAGCGTCATCGCCATGGCCAGCCCCAGCACCGCCCAGGCGGCGTAAAACACCGGCAGGCTGTGTGCCTGCGACCAGAGCGCGCAGCCGATGGCACCGAGCAACGCGCCGCCGCTGAGCACCGCACGGCCGCGTCCGCGGTCAATCGCCGCGCCCACCGCATAAGTGGCCAGGCCCCAGACCATCAGGCCCAGCGTGAAGGCGCCCATGACATCCGGCTGGCTCCAGCCCATGTCACGCTGCATGGGCAATACAAAGGAAGAGAAGCCGTAGTACATGACGGCCCAGACAAGAATCTGGCCAACACTGAGGGCGCTGATGATGGTGCGGTAAGACGGCAAGATGCGCTGATTATCCCGGGCGGGCCGACCCGGCTGAATGTGCCCAATTCTGCAAGGCGGAATCGCTCGCTATTTGTCCCAACTGGGACATAAAATTGCGAACGACCGTGCTAAAACTGGCGCAGCAACCCCGAACACGATGGAGACACGCAGCTCATGGATTTAGCTTTCACCCCCGAAGAACAGAAATTCCGCGAAGACATACGCGCCTGGGTGGGTGCCAACCTGCCCGCCGATATTTCGCACAAGGTCCACAACGCCCTGCGCCTGTCGCGTGACGACATGCAGCGCTGGGCCAAAATCCTCGGCAAAAAAGGATGGTTGGGTCACGGCTGGCCCAAGGAGTTTGGCGGCCCGGGCTGGAACGCCGTGCAAAAACATTTGTTCGAAGAAGAATGCGCACTGGCCGGCGCGCCGCGCGTTGTGCCCTTCGGCCCGGTGATGGTGGCGCCGGTGATCATGGCTTTCGGCAGCCCCGAGCAGCAAAAGCGCTTTTTGCCCGGCATTGCCAGCGGCGAGGTGTGGTGGAGCCAGGGCTACAGCGAGCCGGGTTCCGGTTCCGACCTCGCTTCGGTGAAATGCAAGGCCGAGCGGAAAGGCGACAAATACATCGTCAACGGCCAGAAAACCTGGACCACGCTAGGCCAGTACGGCGAGTGGATTTTCTGCCTGGTGCGCACCAGCACCGAAGGCAAGCCGCAAACCGGCATTTCCTTTTTGCTGGTCGACATGAAGTCGCCCGGCGTCACCGTGCGCCCCATCGTGCTGCTAGACGGCGAAGCCGAGGTCAACGAGGTCTGGTTCGACAATGTCGAAGTGCCGGCAGAAAACCTGATCGGCGAAGAAAACAAGGGCTGGACTTACGCCAAGCACCTGCTCAGCCACGAGCGCACCAACATTGCCGACGTGAACCGTGCCAAGCGCGAGCTCGAGCGACTCAAGCGCATTGCCAAGGCCGAGGGTGTTTACGAAGACGCGCGCTTTCGCGACGAAATCGCCAAGCTCGAGGTGGACGTGGTGGCGCTTGAAATGCTGGTGCTGCGGGTGCTGTCGGCCGAAAAATCCGGCAAGAACTCGCTGGACATTGCCGGCCTGCTCAAGATCCGCGGCAGCGAAATTCAGCAGCGCTACAGCGAGCTCATGATGCTGGCCGCCGGCCCCTTCAGCCTGCCCTTCATTGAGGAAGCCATGAAAGCCGGCTGGCAAGGCGACTTCCCTGGCGGCCTGTCGGGCGACGCACCACTGGCATCGACCTATTTCAACCTGCGCAAGACCACGATTTACGGCGGCAGCAACGAAGTGCAACGCAACATCGTGTCGCAATTTGTCCTGGGCTGAAAGCTCACTGCACAACCTCAAGAATTTGGAGCATCAGCATGGATTTTGATTTCACCGACGACCAGGAACAACTGCGCGACGCAGTGCGCAAGTGGGTCGACAAGGGTTATGACTTCGAGCGCCGCCGCGGCATTGCCAAAGCCGGCGGTTTCTCGCGCGAAGCTTATGGCCAGCTGGCCGAACTGGGCCTTGCCGGCCTGTACATCCCCGAGGACGATGGCGGCCTCGGCATGGGGCCGGTGGAAGGCATGGTCGTCATGGAAGAACTTGGCCGCGGCATCGTGCTGGAGCCTTTGGCACAGACGCTGATTGCCGGTGCCGTGTTATCGAGCTATGCACCCGCCGATGTCAAAGCCGCCTGGTTGCCGAAAATTGCTGGCGGCGAAGCGCTGGTGGTGCTGGCATCGCAAGAACGTGCAGCCCGCTACAAGCTCGATGTGTGTGAAGCAAAAGCGGTTCAAGCCGGCGCGGGCTGGGCACTGACAGCTACCAAAAGCATAGTACCCGCCGGTGACAAGGCCGATGCCTTCATCGTGCCGGCGCAGGTCAAGGGCAAGATCGCGCTGTTCCTGGTGGAGAGCACGGCAGCGGGTGTGACCACCCGCGGCTACAGCACACAGGACGGTGGCCGCGCGGCCGAAGTGGTGCTGAAAGACGCACCCGCCAACCTGATCACACTGGACGGCCTGGCCGCACTGGAACACGCCACAGACATCGGCATTGCCGCCACCTGCGCCGAAGCTGTGGGCGTGATGGACAAGACGGTGGCCATCACCGTCGAATACATGAACACGCGCAAGCAGTTCGGTGTGGTGATCAGCAGCTTCCAGGCCCTGCGCCACCGCATGGCCGACATGAAGATGCAGCTGGAGCTGGCCCGTTCCATGAGTTACTACGCCTCGCTCAAGCTCAATGCACCGGCGGTGGAACGCCGCGCCGCCATGGCCCGCGCCAAATACCAGTTGGGCGTTTCCATGCGCTTCATCGGCCAGCAGGCGGTGCAGCTGCACGGCGGCATCGGCGTGACCGACGAATACATCGTGAGCCACTACTTCAAGCGGCTGACACAAATGGAAATGAGTTTTGGCGACACCTTGCACCATCTGGGCGAGGTTTCGGCCAGAATGCAAGACACCGCAGGCGTTTTTGCCTGATCAAGCCGCAATACGACAAACACAACCATCAGCCCGCCCTCGCGGGCTTTTTTCATCAGGAGACAAACTTGACCTCACGCCGCGCCCTCTTCTCCGTCGTCGCCAGCAGCATCTTGCTGGCCGCCTGTGCAACAGCGCCCAACCTTGATCCGCAGCCGCCGATTGTTTTTGTGCACGGCAACGGCGATAGCGCCTCCATCTGGCAAAGCACGGTGTGGCGGTTCGAATCCAACGGCTGGCCGCGCGAGCGCCTGCATGCCATCGACCTGCCTTACCCGCTGGCACGCGACGAAGACGGCAAGGCTCAGCCGGGCCGCACCTCGACCGCGGAGCACATGGCCTACCTGAAAGCCGAAGTCGAGAAAGTGCTGCAGGCCACCGGCGCGCGCCAGGTCGTGCTGATCGGCAACTCGCGCGGCGGCAACGCCGTTCGCAACTACATCTACAACGGTGGCGGCGCCAGCCGCGTGAGCCACGCCATTCTGGGCGGTACGCCCAACCATGGCGTCTGGGCCATCAAGGGTTTCCGGGAAGCCAATGAGTTTTCCGGCACCGGTCCTTTCCTGACCGGGCTCAACGCACCCAAAAACACCGCTGGCGATGAAGTCACCGGCCCGGTCAAGTGGCTGACCCTCCGTTCAGACAACAACGACAAGTTCGCCCAGCCCGACGGGCTGTGGATAGGCGCCAAAGGCACGCCTACCAACGTGACCTTTGAAGGCCCGGCCCTCAAGGGCGCAACCAACAAGGTGCTGCCGCGGGTTGACCACCGCGAGACATCTTTTTCTCCCGCTGCGTTCGATGCAACTTACCGCTTCATCACCGGCCGCGCGCCGCAGTCAACAACCATCCAGCCCGAAACACCCGTGGTGCTGAACGGCAAGATCATCGGCCTGGGCCTGCGCCCGACCGATGCCGCCTCAGGCAACTACGCCAACAACCTGCCGCTGCCCGGCGCACAACTGGCGGTTTACGCCACCGACCCCGCAACCGGTGCACGCATGGGCAATGCCGTGCACAGCAAGACGGTGGGCGCTGATGGCCTGTGGGGGCCGTTCACCGCACGGGCCGGCGTACCTTATGAATTTGTCATCACCGCGCCGGGTTATGCAACCACGCACATTTACCGCAGCCCCTTCCCGCGATCCAGCCAGCTGATTCACCTGCGCGCAGACCGCCCGGCTGAAGCCGACAAAAGTGCGAAGTCCAGCACCACCCTGACGCGGCCACGCGGCTACTTCGACGCCACGCGCGACAAGATGTCGTTCGACGGCAAGGCTCTGCCGGGCGTCCCGCCTACAGGCGCCGGCGTGTCAAGCTCGAAGATCAATCTGAGCCAGGACAGTGTTCGCCCGATTGCAGCGGAGTTCAATGGCGAGAAAGTCACCGGCCGGACCTGGCCTATGGCGGAGGGGCATCTTGTGGTGCTGGAGCTGACTTACTGAGTTTTTGAAGCGCTTGCCGGTACAGAGGCTAAGAGACTGCCGACAGCGAGAGAGGAGTTTCGGCCAGGGTGATGCGAGTGATCTGGTATTGGACCCGCGCGGATCAGGCGCCTGCGTGGGATGGAGAAGTTGACAGCGCTTCTCGCACAACCCGGGCAACGGAAAATTCACCTATGGCTTTGCGTCTGCAATAGTCTGACGCAAGCCAAGCCCGCAAATCTTTTGCACCCTTACTTGCGTTGCATGACATGCAGCATCTGGCGATGTTTTGGCGAGAGACGATCTTTGCGTCATTGACGATGTGCTCCCAGGATGGCTTGGCCCCGCGCAATGTGGTTGGACGCGAAAAGTCGACTCTGCAATAGACGCATGATGAATCTCGCGCAAGGACTTCTTCCTCCAGCCATACGGGGATGTTCCAGCGATTCACTTGGCACCTGCTTGGGTCATTCACATGACTGCAACTGATTTCTATTTTTTGCAGCGGTCAGACGTGCTGAAGGAGCTGGGAGGCCCGGACTGCCAAACTCAAACCAGCAGCCGCGAAGTCCTCGGCACGTGCGCCATCAGAAACTCCATCTGGTCCGCCAGGATGCGGCGGTTGCGCAGGATGAAGTCTTCCCAGAGGCTGGGAACATAGGGGGTGTAGAGAAGCGGCATCTGCGCCTGCTCAGGCGTGCGGCTGCTTTTGCGGTGGTTGCAGGCGCGGCAGGCGGTGACCACGTTCATCCAGGTATCAATGCCGTTTTGTGCAAACGGAATGATGTGTTCGCGGGTCAGGTCTTCTTCGTGAAAATGGTCGCCGCAGTAGGCGCAGACATTGCGGTCACGGGCAAACAGCTTGCCGTTGGTCAACCCCGGCTTGAGATTGAAGGGGTTGATGTTGGGCACGCCCTTGGTGCCGATGATGCTGTTGATGGTGATGATGGACTGGTTGCCGGTGATGGCGTTGTGCCCACCATGGAACACGGCCACCTGCGCACCCATCTCCCAGCGCACTTCGTCCGAGGCGTAGTGCAACACGGCTTGTTCGAGGCTGATCCACGATTGTGGCAACCCCTGGGCTGAGAGTTTCAAGACCTTCAAACGAACCTCCAACATTTAAAAAAACGCATGGAAACCGGACTCAAACTGCTTGAGCCCTCAATATACAGCGAATTCATGACAGGACGGCCTGTGCACGGCCATTTTCCCTTTTAGCCCGCATCCAGCCGACCCGAGGTGCTATTAAAACGATAATTGGCAGCATGAAGGTTTCGCAATGAAAGTTTTCCGCGGCTACAACCACCCCCAACTGGCGGCGCAGTGCGCGCTGACCATTGGCAACTTCGACGGCGTGCACCGCGGCCACCAGGCCATGCTGGCTCTGCTTAAAAATGAGGCACAGCACCGGGGCGTGCCCAGCTGCGTGATGAGTTTTGAGCCGCATCCGCGCGACTATTTCGCCGCCGTCGCGCGCAAGCCCGAGCTGGCGCCGGCGCGCATTGCCACCCTGCGCGACAAGCTGACCGAGCTGGCCAACTGCGGCATTGACCAATGCGTGGTGCTGCCCTTCAACGCCCGGCTGGCTTCCCAACCGGCTGAAGCCTTCATCGAAGACGTGCTGGTCAAAGGCCTGGGCGTGCGTTATGTGCTGGTGGGTGATGACTTCCGTTTCGGTGCCAAACGCGTCGGTGACTACGCCATGCTGGATGCCGCCGGGGAGCGCCTGGGCTTTGATGTGGCCCGCATGAACAGTTATGAAGTAAGCAACACACGGGTTTCAAGCTCCGCCGTGCGGGAAGCCCTGGGCCAGGGGCAGATGACTCGGGTGGCCAGCCTGCTGGGCCGGCCTTACAGCATCTCGGGCCACGTGGTGCATGGCCGTAAGCTGGGGCGCGACTTGGGTTTTCGCACCCTGAACCTGCGCTTTTCCCACTGGAAACCGGCGGCCAGCGGGATTTTTGCGGTGAAGGTGTTTGGTTTGTCCGACGAGCCGCTGCCCGGCGTGGCCAATCTGGGCATCCGCCCTTCGCTGGACCCGGCGGATGTCAACGGCGGGCGGGTGCTGCTGGAGACGCATTGCCTGGCCTGGCCAGACAGCCTGGGCCCCGAGGGGGCATACGGTAAAATCATCCGCGTGGAACTGCTACACAAACTGCACGACGAACTGAAGTACGACGGTCTGGACAGCCTCAAAGCGGGCATTGCCAGGGACTGCGACGATGCGCGGGCGTTTTTTGCCCAGGCTTCAAAGTCGTTTTCAGCCTCCATGCACACAGAAACCAGCCGCCAGACCACGCGCGACCGAATTTAGACGATCTCGTCGCCCCTGGCCTCTGCCCACCCTTCAGGGCAAACGGCTTTCTTCCCGAACCGCATTTCCGGCGGCCCTGTCTGATCAGCCAGCCGCCTCAACAAGAGCATCCCATGTCTGAAACCAAAACCGACTACCGCAGCACCCTGAACCTGCCCGACACGCCTTTCCCCATGCGCGGCGACCTGCCCAAGCGCGAAGCGGGCTGGGTCAAGGAATGGGACGACAAGGGCATTTATAAAAAGCTGCGCGATGTGCGCACCGGCAAACCGAAGTTTGTGCTGCACGACGGCCCGCCCTATGCCAATGGGCAGATCCACATCGGCCACGCCGCCAACAAGATCCTGAAGGACATGATCGTCAAGGCGCGCCAGCTCAAGGGGCTGGACGCCGTCTATGTGCCGGGCTGGGACTGCCACGGCCTGCCGATTGAAAACGCCATCGAAAAGCTGCATGGCCGCAACCTTTCAAGAGACGACGTGCAGGCCAAGAGCCGCGCTTTTGCCACCGAGCAGATCGCACAGCAAAAAGAAGACTTCAAGCGCCTGGGCGTGCTCGGTGAATGGGCCAACCCTTACCTGACCAT
Organism: Polaromonas sp. A23; assembly: GCF_002001015.1. Classification (GTDB taxonomy): domain Bacteria; phylum Pseudomonadota; class Gammaproteobacteria; order Burkholderiales; family Burkholderiaceae_C; genus Polaromonas. Next base: position 109,222 of record NZ_MUNO01000022.1, read on the forward strand.
GAACCCCGGCAACGAGGCCGACGAAATCCGCGCGCTCAAGCGCATCATGGAGCGCGGCTTTGTCTACCGCGGCCTGAAACCCGTGTACTGGTGTTTTGACTGCGGCTCCTCGCTGGCCGAGTTCGAGATCGAATACGCCGACAAGAAGTCGCAGACGCTGGACGTCGGCTTCAAGTGCGCCGAGCCGGAAAAACTGGCCGCAGCCTTTGGCCTCAAAAGCCTGGACAAAGACGCCTTCGCCGTGATCTGGACAACCACCGCCTGGACCATCCCGGCGAATCAGGCGCTGAACCTGAACCCCGAGCTTGAGTACGCGCTGGTGGACACCGAACGCGGCATCTTGTTGCTGGCCTCGGTGCTGGTGGACAAGTGCATGGAGCGTTACCAGCTCACCGGCAAGGTGCTGGCCACCACGGCGGGTAAAAACCTGGCGCTACTCAATTTCATGCACCCGCTGCACGATGTGGATGACGGCTACCGCCGCCTGAGCCCGGTGTTTCTGGCCGACTACGCCACCGCCGAAGACGGCACCGGTATCGTGCACTCCTCACCTGCCTATGGGGTGGAAGACTTTAACTCCTGCGTGGCCAACGGCATCGCCTATGACGACATCTTGAACCCGGTGCAGGGCAACGGTCGTTATGTCGATGAACTCCCGCTGTTTGGCGGGTTGAACATCTGGAAGGCCGCGCCGCTGGTGATTGACGCACTGCGCGACGCCGGCCGCCTGTTTGCCACCGAAACCATCACCCACAGCTACCCGCATTGCTGGCGTCACAAGACGCCGGTGATCTACCGCGCCGCGGCCCAGTGGTTTGTGCGCATGGACGAAGGCGAAGGCGTCTTCACCAAAGACAAGGCGCCGCAAACCCTGCGCAAGCTGGCGCTCAACGCCATCGAGGAGACCAGCTTCTACCCGGAAAACGGCAAAACCCGTTTACGCGACATGATCGCCGGCCGGCCGGACTGGTGCATAAGCCGCCAGCGCAATTGGGGCGTGCCCCTGCCGTTTTTCATCCACACCGCCACCGGCGAGCTGCACCCGCGCACCATGGAAATCATGGACCAGGCTGCCGCCATGGTGGAGGCTGGCGGCATCGAAGCCTGGAGCAAGGCGAGCGCTGAATCCATCATCGGCGCAGATGGCGAACATGGGGCTCCGAACTACATCAAGAGCACCGACATCCTCGATGTATGGTTTGACTCCGGCACCACGCACGACCACGTGCTGCGTCACAGCCACGCCGCGCAGTCCACCTGGCCGGCCGACCTGTACCTGGAGGGCCATGATCAGCACCGCGGCTGGTTCCACTCTTCACTGCTTACCTCGTGCGCGATGTATGACCACGCGCCCTACAAGGGCCTGCTGACGCACGGCTTCACGGTGGACGGCAAGGGCCGCAAGATGAGCAAGAGCGAAGGCAATGTGGTGGCGCCGCAAGAGGTCTCTAGCAAGCTGGGCGCGGAAATCATTCGCCTGTGGTGCGCCTCGACCGACTATTCGGGCGACCTGGCCATCGACGACAAAATCCTGGCGCGGGTGGTGGACGCCTATCGCCGCATCCGCAACACGCTGCGCTTCCTGCTGGCCAACGTCAGCGACTTTGACCCGGCCAAAGACGCCGTGCCGTTTGACCAGATGCTGGAGATCGACCGCTATGCGCTGAGCCGCGCGGCGCAGCTGCAGGCCGACATTCTGGCGCACTACGAGGTGTACGAGTTCCACCCGGTGGTCTCCAAACTGCAGATCTACTGCAGCGAAGACCTGGGTTCCTTCTACCTCGACATCCTGAAAGACCGGCTGTACACGACGGCTCCCAAGTCGTTGGCCCGGCGCAGCGCGCAGACGGCGCTGCACCAGATCACGCACGCCATGTTGCGCTGGATGGCGCCTTTCCTGAGCTTCACCGCCGAAGAGGCCTGGAAGGTATTCGGCAGCTCGGAGTCCATCTTCATGGAAACCTATGCGGACCTGACTGCGCCCGACAACAACCTTCTAACCAAATGGAGCATTCTTCGGAAAATCAGAGAAGCGCTTAATAAGGAAGTGGAAGTGTTGCGCACCGGTGGAAGCCTCGGATCCTCTCTACAAACGGAACTAGTTCTTTGGAGCGACGATTTCGCTATTCAGATGGAACTCAAGTCACTTGCAGACGATGCAAAGTTTGTTTTCATCGCCTCTGCTACCGCTGTCCGCGAACTTTCTAGCGAAGAAATGGGCAAAGCGAAAGTAGTTCAAATTTCAGGAGACCGATCGGGGGAAATCTGGGGAATGCTGCAGATTTTCGTTGCCGTATCCACCGCTCCCAAATGCGAGCGCTGCTGGCATTACCGCGGGGATGTCGGCCACAACCCGGAGCACCCCACGATTTGCGGCCGTTGCACCAGCAACCTGTTTGGCGCAGGCGAAGCAAGAAAGTACGCCTGATGAGCAAGACCACCTTCGGAACAACTTCTACAACCTTGTTGCCGTGGCTGGGCCTGGCGCTGATCCTGCTGATCGCCGACCAGTTCACCAAAGTGCTGATCCTGGGCTATTACCGCCTGGGGGACAGCACCTACGTGACCAGCTTTTTCAATGTGGTCCGGGCGCACAACACGGGCGCCGCGTTTTCTTTCCTGGCATCGGCCTCGGGCTGGCAGCGCTGGTTCTTCACCGGTATCGGCGTTGCCGCAACGCTGTTTATTCTGTGGATGCTCAAGTCGCACGCAGGCCAAAAACTGTTCTCGTTTGCGCTGGCCTGCATTCTGGGCGGCGCGTTGGGCAACGTGATTGATCGTCTGCTGCACGGCTATGTCGTGGATTTTCTGGATTTTCACTATGGCGGCTGGCATTTTCCAGCCTTCAATGTGGCAGACAGCGCGATCACGGTGGGCGCCGTCTGCCTGATCCTGGACGAGCTGCTGCGGGTAAAAAGAAGTTAGCCCCCACGCTTGTCGCTTCGCGTGCCTTCGGCGGTGCGCTGCCCCTTGCACGAAGAAGAGGGGCGCTGCGGCTGCGGCCCCGGCTTGCGGGGGATTACCATCGTTGTCGCTCGAATCACCCGGCGTTTCGAAGAATGCCCCTCAGGCCGCGCGCGGGCGTTATAGTGATTCCTAGTTTATGAAGCATTTGTTGAATTTATTGGCAGCCATTGCGCTGTTGGTGTGGGGAACCCACCTTGTCCGGACTGGCATCCTGCGTGTGTTCGGGGCCAATTTGCGCCAGGTGTTGTCGCGCAGCATCAGCAACCGCTTCGCCGCCGCCCTGTCGGGCCTCGGCGTGACCGCGCTGGTGCAGTCCAGCACCGCCACTTCCCTGATTGTTTCTTCCTTTGTCGGCCAGGGGCTGATCACGCTGCCGCTGGCGCTGGCGGTCATGCTGGGCGCAGACATCGGAACCAGCCTGATGGCCGTGTTGTTCTCGTTTGACCTGTCCTGGCTCTCTCCGCTGTTTATCTTTACCGGCGTCGTGCTGTTCATCTCGCGCCAGTCCACCAACGTGGGGCGCTTCGGCCGCGTGCTGATCGGCCTGGGGCTGATGCTGCTGGCCTTGCGCCTGGTCACCGATTCAACTGCGGTGTTGACCGCCAACGTCGCTGTCAAGGCCCTGCTGGGCACGCTCGCCAGCGATCTGCTCCTGGAGATCACCGTTGGCGCGCTGCTGTCCGTGGTGTCTTATTCCAGCCTGGCCATTGTTCTGCTGACAGCCACACTCGCAGCTTCCAGCGTGATTCCCCCGGACGTGGCTTTGGGCTTGGTGCTGGGTGCCAACCTGGGCAGCGGGCTGCTGGCTGTGCTGACCACCGCGCGCTCGGCCATTGAGGTGCGACAGGTCCCGCTGGGCAACCTGATCTTCAAGCTGCTGGGTGTCGCCATTGCCGCGCCCTTCGTCGGCTTCTGGCTTCGCCATGTGCCCTCTTACCTCTCAGAGGCGGCCACCATGGTGGTGCTGTTTCATTTGCTGTTCAATCTGGCGGTGGGCGTTGCGTTTATCGGCTGGACCCAGGTGGTGGCCCGCTGGGTGGAAAAATTCCTGCCGCGCCCGGTCAAGGGTGCCGCTGCAGGCGGCCGGCCGCACCATCTGGATCCAACGGCGCTGGCCACCCCGTCGCTGGCCATTTCCTGCGCGGCCCGCGAAGCCCTGCATCAGGCCGATGTGGTCGAGAGCATGCTGATCGGTGTGCTTGGCGTCATTCGCCGCAACGACTTGAAGCTGGCCGAAGACCTGCGCAAGATGGACGATACCGTGGACGAGCTGTACTCGGCCATCAAGTACTACCTGACCAAGATCTCGCGCGAAGCACTAGGCGAAGAAGAAAGCCGGCGCTGGACCGACATCATCAGCTTCACCATCAACATGGAGCAGATCGGCGACATCATCGAACGCGTGCTGATCGACATCGAAGACAAGAAAATCAAGCCCGGCCGCAACTTCTCGGAAGCCGGCATGGCCGAAATCTGCGAGCTGCACCAGCGCCTGCTCGACAACCTTCGTCTGGGCATGAGCGTTTTTCTCAACGGCAATGTGCGCGACGCGAAAAAGCTGCTGGAAGAAAAGGCACGTTTTCGCGACCTCGAGCGCGCCTACGCCAACACCCACCTGGGCCGGCTGTCTGACAACACCATGCAGAGCATTGAAACCAGCTCGCTGCACATCGACCTGATCAGCGACCTCAAACGCATCAACTCGCACATCTGCTCCATCGCCTACCCGATTCTCGACTCCGCGGGCGCCCTGGTGCCGAACCGCCTGCGTCAGAGCGCCTTCAGTGATTCAGTGTCACGCTGATCCGCAAGGAAGGCCGGGATGAACCCCGACGCCGGCCAGCTGTGGCGCGCACCGCGCTGGGCTCTGGCTGTGCTGCTTGCCTTGCTGGGCATGCTCGGTCCCTTTTCGATCGACACCTACATCCCCGCTTTCTCAGGCATCGCCCGCTCGCTGGGCGCTACACCGGTCGAGATGCAGCAGACGCTGTCGGCCTACCTGTTTGGCTTCGCCTTCATGAACCTGTTTCACGGCGCCCTGGCCGACAGCTTCGGCCGCCGTCCGGTGGTGTTGTGGGGCATCGCCATGTTCACCGTGGCTTCGGCCGGCTGCGCACTGTCGCAAAGCATTGGACAGCTGGTGTTGTTCCGGGCATTGCAGGGCTTGTCGACCGGCGCCGGTATTGTGGTCTCGCGTGCCGTGATCCGCGACATGTTCCCGCCGGCGCAGGCGCAAAAGGTGATGAGCCAGGTGACGATTTATTTCGGTGTGGCGCCAGCCATCGCGCCCATCATCGGCGGCTGGCTGTTTGTGCACCTGAACTGGCACGCCATTTTCTGGTTTCTCACCGGTATCGGCGTGCTGCTGTGGACAGCCAACTACAAGCTGCTGCCTGAGACGCTGCATGTCACGCAGCGCCAGCCTTTCAATGTGAAACACCTGATGCGCGGCTACTGGCAACTCGGCTCCAGTGCGCGCTTCTTCTTGCTGGCGCTGGCCAGCGGCGTGCCCTTCAACGGCATGTTTTTGTACGTGCTCTCGGCGCCTGAATTTCTGGGCTCGCACCTGGGCCTGGCACCGACCGAATTTTTCTGGTTTTTTGTGCTGACCATCTCCGGCATCATGGCCGGCGCCTGGCTCAGCGGCCGCTTGGCGGGCAAGATTGCACCCAAGCAGCAAATCCGCCACGGCTTTGTGATCATGCTGGTGATTGCCGTGCTCAACCTCGCGGCCAATCTGCTGTTCAAGGCGCACGCCTCTTGGGCCTTGTTTCCGATTGCCGTGTTTGCCTTCGGCTGGGCCCTCATGGTTCCTGTGGTGACGCTGCTGGTGCTGGACCTGTACCCCGAACGGCGCGGCATGGCTTCATCACTGCAGGCTTTCATCGGCTCGACAGCCAACGGCATCGTGGCCGGTGTGATCGCCCCGCTCATCATGCATTCCACTGTGGCGCTTGCTGCGACATCGTTGCTGATGATGGGCATAGGCCTCATAGCATGGTTGTACCTGCACCACCGCTGGCCGGAGATCGGAAAGGCAGTCTCCTCTCCGGACTAGTTGCCGGCAAGCAAAGCTGCCTGGATCAGCGCTGCTTCCAGCGTGAACTGACCCTGCTGCATCTGACGCAGCAACTCATACCCGTCCATCAGCACAAAACACTCAACCTCGCCGTCCTGGTTCACCGGCGCCATGCCTTCGGGCACCGTGCAGTGGTACCAGTCGATGTGCTCGCTGACGTAGCCTGCACCGTTCCCATCCCTCGCAGGCCGGCAGGTGTGCAGGCGCCCGCCGTAGTGCAAGTCGGCCAGGTCGGCCAGGTGAAGGCCGGCCTCTTCCCAGGTTTCACGTTGCAATGCAAGGTCCAGCGTGTCGGCGGCCGACACCATGCCGCCCATCAGTGTGTCCCACAGGCCCGGGTCGTTGGGTTTGTCAAAAGCGCGTTGCTGCACCCAGAACCGGCCGTCGGGCGCCTGCCCCACAAGGTGCACAGCCTGCGTGGCAATGCCCAGCGGGCGAACAGCGGCACGTTCCACCGTGCCCAGCCGCCGGCCCTGCGGGTCGCACACTGCAAGCTGCTCGTCGCGCCAGGCGCCTGCGAGCCCCGCCGCGTGCAGGGCCGTTGCGACGCGGTTCAAACCTTGCGTGAGTTCCCCCTGCAAGTGCCAGCCTGCCTGCCCGTTACGCTCTTCTTTTAATAGCTGTTCACGCCCGTCGAATAAGGGTTCAAGTGCGATTTGATGCAAAAAATCGGGCTCTACCGAGCCAATGACCGATTCGCCAGCCCACAAGGGCAGGCGCGGCCGCAGCGGTGCCTGCGTGGCTGCAGCGCGGAGTGCGCGAAGGTGGACGGGGTCAAAAACGGGTGGGCTCATGAAGCGTATTAAGCCACGCCTGTTTTTTTTGCGCCGAACGCTTGCTATGTATTTAATAGCTGCTCGCGCCCGTATCGCAAGGGCCAGGGCCCGAAATCGTCTTACGTTTTGACCAAAAGCCCATCCAGACGCCTGTCCCAGTTGACACCAGGCAGCGCAGCAGACAGTTGCGCATCACTGAGCGCAAACGTGCTGCGCAGCACCTGGGCCAGCACGGCGCGGTAGTCGTGGTGCGCGGGCAGGTCGCGGCCTTCGTTGAGGTTGCCGCTCGCCAGGCCGGTCCACTGGCCGTGCCAGCGCCCGCCGTTCACCCGACTGCCAACCAGCCACATCGCGTTGCCAAAGCCGTGGTCGGTGCCGCGCGTGCCGTTCTCCGCGCTGGTCCGGCCGAACTCGCTCATGACCACAATCACGTCGCCCGCCTCGGAAAAATCCTGCCGAAGCTGGGCAATGCCGCGCGCCAGGTTACCCAGATTGTTGGCCAGCTGGCCGGTCACGGCCCCCTGATTGGCATGGGTGTCCCAACCGCCGGCAGATAAAAACCCAAGGCGCAGGCCGCGGTCGTTGCGCATCAAGATACCGAGATGTTGTGCATCAAGCTGCGAGCCCACCGGGTCCGGTGCACCGTTGCTGGCCGCCAGCATTTGTGCCGACTGGGCTTGCGCGCTGGCAGGCGTGCCGTCGCGGTCCAGCTTGCGATCGGTCATCGGCATGGCGGCGGCCATCGTATTGCGGCGCGCGTCGGCCGCGGTTTTTTCGGTACTGAGCTCCTGGGCGCTTTGCATGCGGCTACCGGCGCCCTGGCGAAAGGCTTCGCTGATCTTGTCGTTGCCGGCGTAAAGATCCATCAGCGCCTGCCGTGTTTTCTCATTGGCCAGCACACCGGTTCTTTCGGCTGCCTGCCCGCGCGGTATCAGTTTGACGGAAGCCGGTCCGCCCAGAATGGCCGGATTGGCTTCGCCCACACCCAGTGCAGCCGCAGGCCCGGTGCGCAAGCCGGCCACCTTGTTGAGCCAGCCTGGCGCACCGCTGCTCTTGCCGGGCTGCGCTATTTCCATCTGGTACTGCGCATCAAAGTGCGAACGGTTCGGCGCCGGCAAACCTGCCGCCGGCACAAAGCTGAGCACGCCCTGCTGCCACAGCGGCAGCAAGGGGCTCAGCGCCGGATGCAGGGCAAAGGTGTTGTCCAGCCGCAGTGCGGTCTGCGCGCTGCCATCTGGCGCGGCAATGGCTATGTTGGGCCGCAGGGCGTAATAGTCGCGGTCGGCGTAGGGCACCAGGGCCGAGAGGCCGTCATAGGCGCCGCGCAGGAAAACAACCACCATGCGGCCGCCTGCAAGCGCAGTATTGCCCGGCGCCAGGGCCTGCGCCCAGGCGCCGGCTCCCAGGGGAAACGCAGACAGCGCACCCAGGCGCAACAACTCGCGACGACGCGAGAAAAACAAATCTGGATTCATGGGAACTCCTCGGCTCAGGTTCAATTTTTGGCTCATTTGCGCATGAAGTCAGGGCTGGCCAGCATGAGGCCGGTGCGTAGCGGCGCAGCCTCGCGCGAGACGCGTTCACGCGTGGCGCTGCTCAAAAAAACATTCAGGTACGCAGGCTCCGGGATGCGCTGCGCCACGCCCATGGCGTAGTCGGCACGCCGCGTCAACGCTTCAGGCGCGAGCCAGGTGGCGGCATCGGTCTTGTAGCCGTCGGGTGTTTGCCAGCCATGCATGGGCTGCCCTGCTTGCGCGAGGAAACCCAGCGTCTGCACGATGTCACGGCGCTCCCGGACGCCGCCGCCAGCGGTCAGCGCAGAACACGCAAAGTCCAGCGGCGTCTTGAAGAGTTCGTTGTTCGCAGCCCAGAACTCCGGCGCAGCCACCAGCGTGCGCATGACGGCCCGGGTATCGCCCCGGGTGCCCAGAAAAGTCTTGCTCAGCCGGTCCACCAGCGCCGGGGGCGGCTTGTCTGTCACAAAAAAAGTTGCCAGCCGCGTGGCTATTCTTCGCGCCGTGGCCGGATGGCGCGCAAGAAAGCGAATGGCTTCTTCGCCTTCAGCCATGCCCTGGGGCGAATAGGTGCGGCCGAGAAGGGTTTTGCTGCCGCCGTCATGCAGGCGTTCGGCAAAACGGAAGCCCTCACCACCACGCAGATTCACCGTCCAGCCGGTCAGAATGCGGGCCAGTTCGCGCACATCGTTTTGCGTATAGCCGCCGCTGACACCCAGCGTGTGCAGCTCCATCAGTTCCCTGGCGTAGTTTTCGTTCAGCCCCTTGTTGTTGCTCTGTGCCTGGTCCAGGTAAAGCAGCATGGCCGGATGGCGGGCGCTGGCCAACAGCAAGTCTTCAAAGCGTCCGAGAGCGTTGGGCCGGATCACGTTGACCACGTAATGGCCAACGAACGGGCGCACCGGCCCTTTGCCGACAAACACATTGAGGTGGTTGAACCAGAACTCGGTCATGCGGGCAAGCAAAGGGTTTTCAACGACGGGGTCGCTGCAGGCCATCAGCCGCCAGGCTGCGGCGCTTTGGGCCATCTCGCGGCTGAACTTTTCTCCTACCTCGGCGGCAGGCGTCGCGGCTTGCTCCCGCATGGTTTTGCGCGCTTCGCGTTCGGCATGGAAGTCGCGCGCAATGTCGTTGAGCGGTGCGTTGATGCCCGCCAGTTCAGCGGGAATGTTGGGCGGGCGCCGGCTGGCAGCGAAAGCTTCGTCGATCTGTTGCAGAGCCCAAGTACGCGGGGCCACTTCGGCAGCCTGCGCGGACGCGGGCGTGGGTGCGTAGCCGAGGCGTGAAGTGGCTCGCCAGGCGGCTGCCGTGTTGGGGCCGGGTTGGCCACCATCGGTCTGGGCATGCAGCGCGGGAACGCCCAACAAGGCGAGGCCGGTACATGCCAGCGCGAACCCGCGCACCCACTTGATTTTCTGGGACATGGATCACTCCTGAGAGGCTCCATTTAACGCCCGCTCGGCGCTGCGCGTTGAATACTGCGCGCAGCTTTACACAGTTTTTACCAAGCTCGCGGCTTACAGCGTCAGGATGGTGCAGCCGGTGGTCTTGCGGGCTTCCAGGGAAATGTGCGCGTCCTTTACCTGCGCCAACGGGAAGCGCTGATCGATGCGGATCTTGACCTTGCCGCTGCCGACCATGGCAAACAGCTCATCGGCCATGGCCTGCGTGCTCTCGCGCGTGGCGATATGCGTAAACAGCGTGGGTCGGGAGACGTACAGCGAACCCTTGGCGGCCAGCAGGCCGATATCCAGCGGCTCGACCTTGCCGGAAGCATTGCCAAAATTGGCGAGCAGGCCGAAAGGACGAAGACAGTCGAGCGACTTGAGGAAAGTGTCCTTGCCGACCGAGTCGTAAACCACCTTCACACCCTGGCCGCCGGTGATCTCCTTGACACGCGCAACAAAATCTTCCTTCGCATAGTTGATGGCGAAGGCCGCACCCTGTGCCTTGGCAAGTGCGCACTTTTCGTCGGAGCCTGCCGTGCCTATGAGTTGCAGCCCCATGGCCTTGGCCCACTGGCAAGCGATCAGGCCCACACCACCGGCGGCGGCATGGAAAAGCACAAAGTCGCCGGACTTCAGCCCGCCCTGCGGCTGGGTGCGGCTGAGCAGGTACTGCACTGTCAGGCCCTTGAGCATCATGGCGGCACCCGTCTCGAACGAAATGTCGTCAGGCAGCTTGCACACACACTTGGCCGGCATCACCCGAACTTCACAGTAGCTGCCCGGGGGCTGGCTTGCATAGGCCGCGCGATCACCCGCCTTCAGGTGCGTCACCCCTTCGCCAACCGCCTCCACCACGCCCGAAGCTTCCATGCCCAGCTGCAGCGGCATGGGCAGCTTGTACAAACCGTCGCGCTGGTACACATCGATGTAGTTCAGGCCCACGGCTTTGTGGCGGATACGAATCTCGCCCGGCCCCGGATCACCGACGCTCACCTCCACGAGTTTGAGTTCTTCCGGTCCGCCGTTCTGGTCAATGCGGACGGCTAGTGAAGTGGTCTGGGCCATGGTGGTTTTCCTTGAATGCGATGGAAGGGATGCAAAAAGAAGATGCATCCTGCCACGAATCAACAGTGCCTGCCCGACCAAGAAAAGGGTCGCCCGGCCCGGCACCGGGGTTTGACATTGCTTCGTGAACCGGCCTCGCAGGTCGTGCTTGATTTCCTGCGCTGCCGGTCACATCGGATTACTTCGCCCGCCAGCCCAGACCTTTGGCATGCAGACTCTGCACATAGAGCTTGTCGGCGGTTTCCGTGACTGCCGTGGTTTCCGGATAGGCCCCGGCCGGGTCCTGCAGGTCGGCGACGATTTTTCCGTCTTCTGTGAAGGCCATGACATGCCCATACGATTTGGGAATGGGCCACATGGTGCGCGGAAGTCTCAGCGTGAGCTTGCGCAGGAATGGCTTGCCCGCCATGTTGTCAATCGCAGGGTTTCTGGGTTTGGCCAACCCGAGCCATATCTTGCCGTCCAGGCCGCGCATGAGGTTGTCTGGATACCCAGGCAGATTGTCCAGCAGCACACTGGCTTGCGGATTTGCTTGCGCCACGTCCAGGTTGCTGGCATCCGCCGCAATTTTCCACACCCTGTACTTGCCGGTTTCGGCAACGAACAAGGCTTTGCCGTCCTGGCTCAAGGCAACGCCATTGGCAAAGCTCAGGCCTTTGGCAACAACACGTGTACCGCGGGTGGCGGGGTCATATTCCAGAATGCGTCCGGTGGAAGACTGCTCCAGGATGTCCAGCACACTGGCTTCGAAGGTGCCGCCCCAGAGAGCCGGCGCAAACCGCGTGGACGCATCACTCAGGTAGATTTTTCCGTTGCCCGCCACCACAACAGCATCGGCATACCGAATCGGATCGTCGCCGACCTTGTCAGCCAGCACGGTAATTTTTTTGTCCGGGCTGATGGACAGCAAGCCTTTCACCGCATCGGCTGCAATCAGGTTGCCTGCAACATCAAAGTCAAATCCGAGCACCCTGCCGCCGGTGTTGGCAAATACTTCCTGTGCGCCGCCATCCGGATTCATACGCAGGATGTTGCCGCTGACAACGGTCGCGTACAGCTTGCCGTCTTTGGCCACAACAATATGCTCGGGTCCTTCCTCCGAGCCCAGGGAAATCATTTGCAAACCAGCCAGCCTGTTGTTCACCGCGTGCGGCCCGGCGTAGCCCGGTGCGGGAGGCGCCGCCCAGCTGACAGGCTCGACAGGCACCGGCCAGAAACTGAGGTAAGCAGCCAGCATTGCAAGAATGATGACCAGGGTGAAGGCGGCTTTTTTGATGGGCATGCCGCACTATAACTTTGGGAGGCCGCAAACGGAGTGAAGTGCCACTCTCGAAAACCCGGCACTATGCCCCAGGTTCACCCCCTGCCCTTCAACTCCGTTGCACGGGTCAGGGTTAGAGATATTTAGCCGACAGGCAAAAATATTTTCGGCACCTTGCGTCCAAATATTCCCCTCCGGCGTAAGTATGGGCAGAACGCAATATCGCGTTCCGCTGGTTCACCTGTTGGTGACAATTCACAAGGAACACCTGATCATGAAAAAGCAAACACTTCTGGCGGCAACATTATTGGCACTTCTGCACTTTGGCGTGCAGGCACAGCCCGTTGTGAAGGACGGCGCATTGGCCGATGCAGCCGGGCGCACCGTGTACACCTTTGACAAGGACGCACCCAACAAGAGTAACTGCGCTGGTGGCTGCCTGGCAGCATGGCCGGCATTTGTGGCCAAGCCTGGTGCCGCGGCGGCCGGTAACTTTGGCTTGATCGACGCTGGGGGCGGCAAGCAGTGGACGGTGAATGGAAAACCGCTGTACTTCTTCGCCGGGGATGCCAAGCCAGGAGATCGCAATGGCGACGGCAACGGCGGCGTCTGGCACATCGTTTCACCCACTGCAGCGAAGTAACACTTGCTCAACCAACCGGGCAACAACGCCCGGTTGCGGCGTGCAGCCTGCCCGGCATGTCGACCCGGGTACCCCCGGGCTCGAGGCCACGCGGAGTTTGATGTCGCGCTCCCTGAAAATCGGCTTGCCCTCAAGCATGCAAGACCATTTGAACAACGTTGACTTAAATCAACGAACGCATCCTGTGCCGGGCCTAGCATGAGTTGAAGTTTCACAATGCGGAGACATCAAATGGATGACCGTTTACGGTTCAAAGGGCTGGTTGCGGCCCTGGCTTTGTTTGGCGGGGGCTTGCTGCTGTCATGGCTCACCCACGGCACCGGGGTGGTTCACAACGATCCCAAACGCAGTATCAGCATCCCCAGGCAACTGACTGTGCCACTGCAGGTGCAAGCCGCTTACAACGGCTCGCATATGTTCTTTCGGTACCGCTGGCCGGCCGAAAAACCCGGAATCTTTCATGATGTTGTGAAGTTCGAAGACGGCAAATGGGTTCGCAAGGGTGCGGGTAATCCCGGCCCGGAGAAAGACGGAATCCATGAAGACCGGGTGGCGATGATGCTGGACGATGGCAGCGTGCCTGAGTTCGCCCGTTACGGCGGCTACATGGTGATCGGCTCCGGCATCGACACTTTCACCAGGCATGCAAGCAAGGAAGAGGTTGAAGCGCACCCCCATCTGGGCAAGAAACTCAAAGGGGATGTGGTCACCAAGTCTTTGCCCGGAACCCGCACGGACATCCATGACTGGTCCAGCGTGCAGCCCGAAGCGACACTCAAGGCGCAACGCGAAGCCGGCTATTTCCTCGACCTGTGGCACTGGCGCGGCCACCGCTCGAACCCGATCAACATGTCGGACGACCAGTTGATTGCAGAAGCACGTTTGGGCGACGCTGGCAAAAGTTCAGCCGGCAGCAACTGGGATGGCGAGAAAAAACAACCCAGGCTGATGTTCAACGCGGCCACTACCGGCTACAAGGCCCTGAAATGGGATGACGTGAAGCAAGGCAAGATTGCCCAGGATTCCACTTATTTCCTGCGTGAAGGCGAAGCGGTGCCTTTTGATCCGGCTGCTGGCTGGGTCAACGGCGACACCTTGCCACGACGCACTTTGCGCACACCCGAAGGCTCCATGGCCGACATCGCGGTGCAGGGCAAGGGCCGCTGGGCCGATGGCTATTGGGATGTCACGCTCACGCGCAAACTCGACACCGGCAATCCGCTGGACGACAAAACTCTCAAGGATCAGGGCGCTTACGCGGTTGCCTTCGCCATCCACCGCGATGCCACCGGCGGTCGCTGGCACTACGTTTCCTTGCCTGCTTCACTCGGCCTGGGACGTGCCGGAGACATCGTGGCAACGCGCTTTGCAGGTGATGCGCCGCAATGGGGCACCCAATGGGCCAACGTCGAGCTGTTCTACCCCGGGCAGGTCAGCTGGCCGCACCTCAACAGCACAAAGCATGCGGGTGCTGAGTTCATCCGAAAGGGTCAGCCTGTGACAACACACCATAGCGTCGAACAACTCAAACATTACGGCATTGAAGCCGAATTTGCCGACGTCATTTATCGCCAGTGGCTGTGGACTCTGCTTGCCGGTGTTGCCCTGATCGCCGCTTTCGGCATCGCCCTCAACCAGCTGCTCAAACGCAACCCAGGAGTTTGACCATGGCCCCGTATCACGTTTTGATGGTTCACTTTCCCATCGCCTTGTGGATGACCGCCACACTGGTCATCCTGTTTCGCGCCTTTTCCGATGGACCGCTAGCCAAGTCGGTGGACCATGCGCTCGTCCCCCTGCTCAGCATCAGCCTGATCTTCGGCGTGATCGCCTTCTCGATTGGCCTCATGGTCTGGCCCTGGGAAACCATTTCCGCTTCGGCAGTCGGGCGCAACCATGTGCTGACGGCGAGCTGGACGGTGGCGTACTGGGCCCTTGTCCTGTTTGTGCGCTGGCGCCGTGGTGAAGGCGTGTGGGATGGCATGACGCGATGGATCATGGCCGGTCTGGCACTGCTGGGAAGCGCGCTGCTGGGCATCACCGGCACGCTCGGCGGTCATCTGGTGGGCATCTATACCGAGGTGTCGGCCGGACTGCGCCTGCTGGGCTGGGAGGTCTACACCACCTACTATGTGCCCGACATGGCCCTGGCAGGCATCGGCATCATTGCCGTCATGCTGTTGGTCCTGGGATGGTGGAGTCGCAGCAGGATCCGGTAAGCGCCATCGTCCAGCTTCATCTGGAGCGCCTCGGCAGTTCATCGGCCACTGCGAAAGTATGGCTACACCTTTCCTGCAGCCCTGACGGGGGGCGTTGCCCTGTTGCGAAGGTCACGATCAGAAGCTGCCTGGATAGGCTCCGCCGTCGGCCAGCACGTTCTGGCCGGTCATGTAGCCGGCATGCACGCTGCACAAAAAGGCGCAAATCGCACCAAATTCTTCAGGCGAGCCAAAACGCTGCGCGGGAATGGTCTTGCGGCGCGCTTCCATCAGAACTTCCATCGGCTGGCCGGTTTTTTCCGCCGCGCCTTTCATGGTTCCCTTGAGCCGGTCGGTGTCAAAAGCACCGGGCAACAGGTTATTGATGGTGACGCCCTGGCTTGCAAGCTTGCTGCGCGCGATGCCGGCGACAAAACCGGTCAGGCCGCTACGCGCACCGTTGGACAAGCCAAGAATGTCGATCGGCGCCTTCACCGCGCTGGAAGTGATGTTCACGATGCGGCCAAAACCGCGTGCGGCCATGCCGTCGACAGTGGCCTTGATCAGCTCGATGGGGGTCAGCATATTGGCATCCACGGCCTTGATCCATGCGTCACGGTCCCAGTCACGAAAATCGCCGGGCGCTGGACCGCCGGCATTGGTGACCACGATGTCGAAGTCTTTGCGCACCGCAAAAACAGCGGCCCGGCCTTCTACCGTCGTGATGTCTGCAGCAACAAACTGAACGCTGGCGCCTGCAGGCCGACCGCCGTCAGCTATCAACATGGAAGCCGCGGCTTCAAGAACCTGCGCGCCACGGGCCACTATCAGCACGTTCACGCCCTCGCGCACCAGCGCCTGGGCACAACCCAGGCCCAGGCCCTTGCTTGCACCGCATACCAGTGCCCATTTGCCTGCAATACCTAAATCCATAATAATTTCCACTTAATCGTTGGGAGGTGATGAGCCATGATACTGAGTAAATTCAACCGTTTTAGCCGTCTGGGCACTGGCCTCCTGTTGCTGGGCAGCGCGCTGGCCTATGCGCAAAGCGAATCCGTGCTCATCAAGCGGGCGGCAGAACTGCGCGAAGCGCCGGGCGAAAATTCACGTAGCCTGGCCGCTCTGGCCGTGCGCACCCCGGTCACCCGTTCAGGCGCACGCCAGGGAGCGTGGATCCAGGTGCGCACCGCCGAGGGCGCCAGCGGCTGGGTTCACATGTTTGATGTGGCTTCCACCACCGGCACTGTGTCCAGCGCCGGTACGGGTGCACTGCGCGGGCTGACCAGCTTTTTCAACAAGGGCAGCGCCCAGGGCGGAACCACCACGGCGACATCTACCGTCGGTATTCGCGGGCTGGGCGCTGAAGACCTGGCCCGCGCGCAGCCGGACATGGCTGCCGTGGCGCAGGCCGATGGCTTGCGGCAGGACGCCGACCAGGCACGCCAGTTCGCCGCCGGCGCCGCGCTGTCCAGCCGTACGGTGGAGGCCCTGCCGACACCGGCACCCGTGCAAGCCCCAGCGCAAAGTACCAATCCTGGCAGCGGCAACTTCAATTAACAAGCAGGAGCCACCATGAACCCGCAATATCTTCTGACCCGCGCGGCCTGCCTGCCGTTTGCCCTTGCTGTTGCACTGGCCTGCGCTCCGGCGCAGGCCCAGGATGTCGGCAAGACCCTGAATATCCTGGGCTCTATTTTTCGCCAGGCTGCGCCCGCCGAAGCGCCGGCGCAGCAACCCGCCTCACCAGCGGGAATGCTCGGCAACTTGATGGGTGCCAACCTGGCACCGGGGGGCGGCAATGCTGCACGTGCTGGTGACTTGATCGGCCTGCTGTCGCAGTCGCTGGAGCAGATCGACGAACCGAAAGAAATCGAGATCGGCCGACAGCTTGCGGCCGTGTTGCTGGGCAGCAAACCGCTGCACCCGGACATGGCCCTGCAGCGCTATGTCAACCAGTTGGGACGCTGGATCAGCCTGCAGTCCACCCGTCCCCATTTGCCCTGGACCTTTGCCGTGCTGGACGATCCTGGCTTCAACGCGTTTGCGGCACCGGGCGGTTACATCTTCGTGACCAAGGGTCTGGTGGACGGCGTGGCTGACGAAGCCGAGCTGGCTGGCATCCTGGCGCACGAGATCACCCATGTCACGGCAAAACACCATCTGCAGGCCATCGCCAAAACCGCACGCGCCGGGCTGCTCACGCAGGTCATCGGCTCGCAGGTCAAGGGCCAGCTTGCCGGAGCGGTATCAGCCCAGTTTCTGAGCTTGGGGCGTGACCTGTATTCCCGCGGCCTGGACCAGGGCGACGAGTTCGATGCCGACCGCAGCGGCGTGGCGCTGGCTGCGCGTGCCGGCTTTGACCCTTACGGCCTGGTCGCCGTGCTGCAACAGCTGCGCACGGCCACGCCTGACAACCCTCTGTTTGCACTGTCACTGAGCACCCACCCGCCGGCCCAGCAACGCCTGGACTTGCTGGAGCAAGCCATGGGCAACCGGCTGGACAGCTTTGCGGGTCAGTCACCCATCACGGTCACGCAGCGCATGGAAAGCCTGTCGGCCAACCGCAGCGCCAGTGCAGTGCCAGCAGCCCCCGCACCCAAGCGCGCACCGGTAAAAAAATAAGTCAGCAAGCCCACTCCCCCACCAGCAGGGGCCGCGGATCTGGCACCGCCAGTCCGCAGGCGCAGCGGCCCCCAAGGGGCTGGAGCCTGCGGCTCCAAAGCTGCTTGAGCAGCTTTGGACAGGCGACAGAGGCGAAGCTTCTAGCGAGCCGCGGCCTGCAAGGCCTCGGGAGTTACACGCAGTGAGCAACCGTGGGGGCTATTTCCCTCGGGTGAAGACGAAAATCCCGGCGATCACCAGCACTGTGCCTGCCGCCACCCAGCCGGTGAAAGGCTCACCGAGGATGAGCACGCCCATGAGAATGGTGGACATGGGGCCGACCATGCCGGCCTGTGCTGCAAGACCGGCCCCGACGCGTTCGATGGCCATCATCACCATCAGCACAGGAACCGCCGTGCACAAGGTGGCATTGACGACCGACAGCCAGATCACCTCAGGCGCAACGGCAGCGGCACCCATGGGCCGCAACACCAGGAACTGCACGATGCAGCAAATACATGCCACGGTGGTAGCCAGGCCCACCAGCCTCAGGGCGCCCAGGCGCCGCACCATTTCACCGCTGTAGACAAGATAAATGGCGTAACTGACAGCACTCAGGAAAACCAGCAAGGCACCCCAGGCAGCTTCCCGGCCCAGCAGGTTGATTTCATGGCCAAACACGAGCACCACACCGCCATAACTGACCGCCATGCCGATGACCTGCGTCAAGGTGATGCGCCGCCCATACAGCACAAGCCCCAGCAGCAGGACCAACGTGGGATTGAGATACAGAATCAGCCGCTCAAACGACGCGCTGATGTAAGCCAGGCCTGCAAAGTCGAGAAAACTTGCGAGGTAATAGCCGGTAAACCCGAGCCACGCCACACCCAGCCAGTCTTTACGCGTGAGGGCCGCCTTGCCGCGGCTGGCCCACCAGGCCATGGCGGCAAAAATCGGCAATGCAAACAACATGCGGTACATGATCAGCGTAACGGCATCGACACCGTAACGGTAGGCGAGCTTGACGATGATCGCCTTGCCGCTGAAGGCGATGGCGCCCAGCGTCGCCAGCAGTAAGCCACCCGCTATGCTTTTAGGAGCTGCTTGTGCCCGTAAACCTTGGGCTGGGAGCGGTTTTTCTTCGTTCTTTTGAGTCAAGACACGCTTCTAGAAGCCAACCGCCTGGCCATCACGCCTGCCATCACTGGCAACGACATACCCTTCGACCTTCGGGTCGCCGGCACGCCAGATGAATTGACCCGCGCCGAAATCCTGGTAGGAGTCATTGATGACTTCCGTGCGGTGGCCGCGGTCGGCCAGGCCCTGTACCGTCTGCGCGTTCATGGCCGCTTCGACATTGATTTCGAGCCCCGCGTTGTAGCGCCAGCGTGGCGCATCGCAGGCGGCCTGCGGGTTCTGCTTGTAATCCAGCATGCGCACCAGGGTCTGCATATGGCCCTGCGGCTGCATGTTGGCGCCCATCACGCCATAAGACATGATCGGTTGTCCATTCTTGGTCAGGAAAGCCGGAATGATGGTGTGGAAAGGCCGCTTGCCCGGCGCCACCTGGTTGGCGCCCGCCTCCAGACTGAAGGCATGGCCGCGGTTTTGCAGGCTGATACCGAACTCGGGCTCGACACAGCCTGAGCCAAAACCCATGTAGTTGCTCTGGATGAAACTGACCATCATGCCGTCTTCGTCGGCTGCGGTGAGGTAGATGGTGCCGCCCTTGACCGGATTGCCGGCGCCGAAGTCCTGCGCTTTTTTCATGTCGATGAGTTTGGCACGAGCAGCGAGATAGTCGTCATCGAGCATTTGCTCGACGCTCACCTCCATCGACGATGGCTCGGCCACGTATTTGTAGACGTCGGCAAAGGCCAGTTTCATCGCCTCAATCTGCAGGTGCTGTGAGTCCACACCGTCCACGGCCAGGCTGGCGAGATCAAACTTGTCGAGGATACCCAGGGCAATCAGCGCGGCAATGCCCTGGCCATTCGGCGGTATTTCATGCAGGGTGTAGCCGCGGTAGTCCTTACCGATAGGCGTGACCCATTCCGGCTTGTAGGACTCGAAATCTTTGGCCGTGATGCTGCCGCCGTTTTGCGTAGAGAACTTCTCGATGGCCTGCGCGATTTCACCGCCGTAATAGGCCGTTCCCTTGCTCTGCGCGATGGCACGCAGCGCCCTGCCCGCAGCCTTGAACTGAAACAACTCGCCAACGTTCGGTGCCCGGCCCCAAGGCAAAAAGGACTGCGCAAAACCGGGCAGGGATTTCAATTCATCCGTCGCAGCCGCCCACTTCTGTTGCACCACCGGCGGGACCAGGTAACCGCGCTCGGCGGCCTCAATCGCCGGCTCCATCAGATCAGCGAAAGGCAGTTTGCCGAAACGCTCGCTCATCGCCACCCAACTGGCCACCGCGCCGGGCACAGTCGCCGAGTCAAACCCGCGCTTGGGAGGCGTGGTGGCGCCTGCGCGGTGTTTGCGCTTGAAGTAATCGGGCGTCCACGCCTGCGGCGCGCGTCCTGAAGCGTTCAGACCATGCAGCGCCTTGCCATCCCAGATCAGGGCAAATGCGTCACTGCCCAGGCCATTGCTGACGGGCTCGACAATCGTCATGGTGGCCACGGCGGCAATGGCGGCGTCTACCGCATTGCCGCCCTTGAGCAGCATGCGCAGGCCGGCCTGCGCGCCCAGCGGGTGCGAGGTGGAAACCACATTGCGCGCAAACAGCGGAATGCGGGTGGAGGTGTAGGGGTTGCTGTAGTCGAAGAAAGTAGATGGGGATGGCATTAGGGAATTGTCAATGATTTCCCCGGAAACCGCCCAGCCCTTGCACAACCTCCAGGAGCCTGTCGGATCCGGGAATCGACGCCCCAGTCCGCCAGGCTCCTGGCGTCCAATAAAAAACGGCGCCCGAAGGCGCCGTTGGCATGCGGGAGCACTCCTTATACCGGCTCTTCTTCGTGGAAGGCTTCCTCGCGTTTGTTCTTCACCGCGGGCAGCAAAACGATGATCAGCAGCAACACACCAGCCGTCAGCAACCCGGCAGACAAGGGACGCGTCACAAACACGCTCCAGTCGCCACGTGAAAGCAGCAGGGCGCGGCGCAGATTTTCTTCCATCATGGGGCCCAGAATAAAGCCCAGCAGCAGCGGCGCCGGCTCGGCGCCCAGCTTGATGAACGAATAACCGATCACGCCAAAAATCGCCACCATCCAGATGTCCCAGGTGTTGTTGTTGGTCGAGTAAACACCAATGGCACAGAACAACACAATCGCGGGGAACAGCAGGCGATAGGGAATGGTCAGCAGCTTGATCCAGATACCGATCAGCGGCAGGTTCAGAATAACCAACATCGCGTTACCGATCCACATCGAGGCAATCAGGCCCCAGAATAGCTCCGGGTTGCTGGTCATCACCTGCGGACCGGGCTGAATGTTGTGGATCGTCATGGCGCCCACCATCAGGGCCATCACAGCGTTGGGCGGAATGCCCAGTGTCAGCAACGGAATAAAAGAGGTTTGCGAGCCGGCGTTGTTGGCCGATTCAGGCGCGGCCACACCGCGAATATTGCCCTGGCCGAAAGGCACTTCGCCCGGCTTCATCTTGACTTTCTTCTCCAGCGCATACGCCGCAAACGCCGCCAGCAGGGCGCCACCACCGGGCAAAATACCCAGCGCCGAACCGAGGGCTGTACCGCGCAGCACGGCAGGCGCCATGTTCTTGAAATCTTCCTTGGTCGGGAAGAGCCCGGTCACCTTGGCAGTGAAAACTTCGCGCTCATGCTCGGGTTGCGCCAGGTTGCTGATGATCTCACCGTAGCCGAACACACCCATGGCGATCACGACGAAGCCGATACCGTCGGTCAACTCGGGCACATCGAAGCTGAAACGCGCCACGCCGGAATTCACGTCGGTACCCACAAGGCCCATCAGCAAACCCAACACAATCATGCCGACGGCTTTGAGCAGTGAACCGGAGGCCAGCACGACCGCACCAATCAGGCCCAGAACCATCAAGGCAAAGTATTCTGCAGGGCCGAACTTGAAGGCCAGCTCGGTCAGAGGGGGAGCAAAGGCCGCCAGAATCAGCGTACCCACACAGCCCGCAAAAAAGGACCCCAGCCCGGCAGCGGCCAACGCTGGGCCCGCCCGCCCCTTTCTCGCCATCTGGTACCCGTCAATACAGGTCACGACAGAAGAAGACTCGCCAGGCAGATTCACCAGAACTGCGGTGGTGGAACCGCCGTACTGCGCGCCGTAATAAATACCGGCCAGCATGATCAGCGCCGACACCGGTGGCAACGCGTAGGTTGCGGGCAACAGCATGGCGATGGTGGCCACAGGGCCGATGCCGGGCAATACGCCGATCAGGGTACCGAGCACGCAGCCGACAAAGGCATACAGCAGATTGATGGGCGTGAAGGCAACGCTAAAGCCCAGGGACAAATTTGAGATCAGATCCATTTTTTATCCTTAGCCGGTGATGAATGCAGGCCAGACCGGGAACTGCAGTTTCAGCGCCACGATGAATGCCAGATAGCTGCCAATGGCCAATACGGTGGCGAGAATGAAAGTGGTTTTGACCTTCCAGCCGGCTTCAGCCATGCTGGCGATGAAAACCAGGGCATAGATGGCCACAATCAGGCCGAAAGCGGGAAGCCCGATGCTGGGCAGACCGGCCAGCAAAACGCCAAACACCACGTTTGCCAGAATAATGAAAATCAGCGGCTTCCAGGCCCACTTGCCAATCTTGTCGCCACCCTGGGTCTCCACAACCAGCGCCGTGAATGTGATCACTGCACCGATAAAGGCAAGGAGCACGCCCAACATCAGCGGAAAGTAGCCCGGGCCCATGCGCGCGCCCGTGCCGACGTTGTAGGTGCTTGCGCCCCATGCAAACGCAACACCCACGGCCATGAACATCAGGCCGCAAAAAAAGTCTTTCTGACTCTTGATATTCACGGTTTGTCTCCTGTAGATAAAGAATGAATCGGTGGATTGTGCATGCAATTGCCCATGACGAGCATGTGGCTTTCACTTAGTCATGGTCGGATTGTAAGAACTGGATAAGCAATCAGGACATCGGCGGTGTGGTCGAAAGGATTTCCTCAACAGTGGTCAAGCCCTCAGCCACCTTGAGGGCACCCGCGAGCCTGAGCGGCCGCATGCCGTCTGCCACCGCCTGGCGCCGCAATGCATCGATACTGGGCTCCTTGGTGACCTTGTCCTTGAAAGCTTCGGTGACTGTCAGGAGTTCATACAGCCCCATGCGGCCCAGAAAGCCGGTCATCCGGCAATCAACGCATCCCGCGGGCTTGTAGGGCTGGTAGCCCCCGTTGATCTGCCAGGGCTTGACGATCTCGGTCAGCGTCTCGCGCGAGCTGCCTTCGTCTTTTTCACGGCACTGCTTGCACAGCGTGCGCACCAGCCGCTGCGCCAGAACACCCAACAGCGTGGCATTGATCAGGTAGGAGGGAATCCCCAGCTCCATCAGCCGGGACACGGCAGAAGGCGCGTCATTGGTGTGCAGCGTACTGAACACCAGATGCCCGGTCAGCGCGGCCTGCACGGCCATCTCCGCGGTCTGGAGGTCGCGTATCTCGCCAACCATGATGATGTCGGGATCCTGCCGCATCAAGGCACGCAGGCCCTCGGGGAAATCAAAGTCCAGATGCGCCTGCACCTGCGTCTGGTTGAAAGCCGGCTCGATCATCTCGATCGGGTCTTCGATGGTGCTGACGTTGACTTCTTCGGTCGCGATTCGCTTCAGGGTGGAATACAGCGTAGTGGTCTTGCCCGAACCCGTGGGGCCGGTGACCAGCACAATGCCATAGGGCCGCTTGACCAACTGTTCCCATCGCGCCGCGTCATGCTGGGAAAAACCCAGCGCGTCGAGGTCTTTGACGGTGGTGTCCGGGTCAAAAATCCGCATCACCATCTTTTCGCCGAACGCTGTGGGCAAGGTGGAAAGGCGCATTTCGATTTCATCGCCGCGCGGATTACGCGTCTTGATGCGGCCATCCTGCGGCCGGCGTTTTTCGACCACATCCATGCGCCCGAGCAGCTTGATGCGCGCCGTCATCGCGTTGTGAACGCCCATGGGCAACTGATATACCGGGTGCAGAACGCCGTCAATGCGAAAGCGGATCACGCCCTGGTCCCGCCGCGGCTCCAGGTGAATGTCGCTGGCGCGCTGGTCGAACGCGTATTGCCAGAGCCAGTCCACCACCTGCACCACGCCCTGGTCATTGGCATCAAGTTGCTTGTTGGTTTTTCCCAGCTCGACCAACTGCTCGAAGCTGGCAGCGCCGCTGTTGCCGCCGGCCTTCATGGCGGCTTTCACTGACTTGGCCAGCGCAAAAAACTCGGCCGTATAACGCGCAATCTCCAGTGGGTTGGCGATCACCAGGCGAACGCTGCGTTTGGCCTGACGCTCGACCTCGGACACCCAGTCGGTGATGAAAGGCTCGGCAGTAGCCACCACCACTTCGGAGGGACTCACCTGTACCGGCAACACCTTGTGGCGTTCGGCATACACGGCCGACATGGTATCGGCCACTTTGCCCACATCAACCTTCAGCGGGTCAATGCGCAGGTAATCGAGCCCGGCCCGGCCCGCCAGCCACTGGGCAATGGTTTCTATGTCCAGCGGCTTGCCGTCGGAAACGCGTGTCATGCTGACGCTGGCCAGACGGATCAGCGGATGCTGGGCACTCTGCACCTGCGAACAACGCGCAATGGTGCGCTGGGCCTCGGCGGTCGAGATCACGCCGTCTTCACTGAGCCACTCGACAAGCCGCCGCCAGTCCAGCGGGCCAGCCACAGACTGTTTGGCACTCGGTTCAGGACGGGACTTGGAGGGCATGGCGGGGCGCATGGTGGCACTTTAACTGATGCGACCAGGCCTCCCCCGTCGCCGACAGGTCAACACACGGGTTTGAAGAGCCTGAGCCATTTTTTGGCTGGCAAGCCGAAACGGGACTCCACCACATCCGCGTTTTGCACCAACTCAGTGCGCTCAGGACGAGTCGGCTCACGCTGTGCCGCAACAATGGTGTTGCCCTCGCGTGTTGGCTTGAAGGCCCACACCGATTCGGGCCCGAACGCCTCGGCAATTTTTTCCAGCGATCTGAGGTAGCTCGAGTCCCTGCCAAACAGATTGACCGTCATGATGCCGTCCTCGCTGAGCAACTCCCTGCAGTCGGCGTAAAAGTCCGCGCTATCAAGCACCGGCGCGGCGGCTTCGTGGTCGTACAGGTCCACCTGCAAGGCATCGACTGTCCCCTGATGCTCCGGCTTGCGAATTTCCCGCGCGGCATCGGCCAGGATGACCTTCAGGCGCAAGTCATCTTGCGGCAGCTTGAACCAGAGCCTGCAGGCAGCCACCACCTGCGGGTTGAGCTCGACGGCGGTGGTTTTCATCTTCAGTTTTTTGTAGCAAAACTTGGTCAACGCCGCCGAGCCCAGGCCCAGCTGCATGGCGTGGCGCCTTGCCACTGTGCCGGGGTCTGCAAACAGCAGCCAGACCATCATGCGCTGGACGTATTCCAGCTCAATGTCAAAAGGTTTGTCCAGCAACATCGAGCCCTGGACCCATTCGGTGCCCAGATGCAGATAGCGGATGTCGCCGAAGTCGGAAAAATTGACCTCGGGCAGGATCAGATTTGTGTCGGTATCTTTACGGGCCATGGCTCAGTCAGTCAATCGGTGTTTTTCAAATACTTCACGCCAGGCTACGAGTTTGCGCTCAAACGACCAGGAGGCGTTGGCCGGGCTGGTGGAGGGTAGCTTGTAAACCGGCAAGCCGAACAATGAGGTATGGCGGGCATGTTTAAAGCTTTCCCCGCCGTTGTGGGCAATCGCTTCCAGTACAGGACAGATTTTTTGCAACTCCGCAAAATCATTGACTACCGGCTTGCGGATACTGCTGTCCAGGCTGCCTTCACGCTCGCAGGCAGCATACACGTCCCACACGCCAAGTTGCCTGGACAACAGCCATTCGCTACGAATTTGATAGCTATCAGCGCCCGTACCTACTGGGCCATCCGGCCAAATGGCTTGAAGAATTCGCCAGAAATGGTTTTGCGGGTGACCATAGTACTGCTGCGCCTGCAGCGAAGCCACGCCCGGGAAACTTCCCAGGATCAGCAGGCGTGTGCGGTTGGAAACCAGCGGCGGCAAACCGGTCAACATGGCAGGAGCGGCACCAGCCCGGGCAGCGCCGCCAGCGTATTGGATCGCGCTGCCTGCGCCAACTCATCCACCGTGATACCGCGCAGCCCGGCAATAACCGCCGCAATGCGCGGCAGCTCGGCCGGCTCGTTACGGCCTTGCGCCTGCCCCTGGCTGCGTTGCTCAGCGGTTGTGTAAAGCCAGTGCGGCGCAATGTCCGGGGAATCGGTCTCCAGCACCATCGCCGACAGAGGCAATTCTGTCGCCAGCCGCCGCAACTGCAAGGCCCGGTCAAACGTTACCGCGCCACCAAAGCCAAGCTTGAAACCCAGCTTGAGAAACTCTTCCGCCTGTTGCAGGCTGCCGTTGAAGGCATGGCCAATGCCTTGCCAGCCATCCCCTGGCGGCACCAACTCGCGTAAATACTTGAGCAGCCGGTCGGCTGACCGCCGCACATGCAGGATCACCGGCAGGCCGTGTTTACGCGCCAGCAAAAGCTGCTCGCGGTAAAAGTGTTCCTGGCGCTCGCGTAGCGGGCTTTGTGTCAATTCCGGAACAAAAAAATCCAGCCCGATCTCGCCCACAGCCACCAGGCGCGGGTCGCTCCTGTGCCGGCCCAATTCGGCGTCCAGCAGCGCCAGATCGCCTTCCTGCGCATCCTTGACACACAGCGGATGAATACCTAATGCATAACTGTCCTCAAATTCATGCGCCAGGTGCCGGACCGCGTCAAAGTTGAAGGCAGCGACAGCCGGGAGCACGCAGTGCCCCACACCGGCCGCGGCGGCGCGTGCCCGCATTGCAGCCCGGTCCGCTGCAAACTCCGGCGCGTCCAGGTGGCAATGGGTGTCTATCCAGAAAGGCATGCGCCAATAATGCCTGAACCGGCCCTCGCCCCGCCCGGCGGATGCCCCCACGCCCTGCCCGAACACTGTGCACGGATGCATCAGACGTGATACTGTGCACTCTCACTCCCGAAAACCCTTCATCACAGGTGAAACGGATGCGCAGGCCAGCCCTTTACAGCCGCTCCAACCAGGCCCCCCGGGACAAGGCGCCCGATCCGCCTAACCCCGCGCCGGTGGCCGCGGAATCCGACCCGGCGAGGCGGTGGTTTTCACCTTCGGATCCTCGCCTGCTGTGGGCGGCCCTCGCGGTCATGGCCGTGCTGCTGGTCATCAGTCTGTCACTTTCATTGCGTACCTCGCCGCGCAAGCTGACCCAGGAAGACATCAATGCCGCTGTCCTGAAAACGCTGGAAACCACCCAGTTGCCCTCTGCGGTGGCCAGGGCCTACGAGGCGATTCGCCCGTCCGTCGTGCGCGTCACCGGTTACGGCAAAAGCAAAGACGGCAAGGAAGAAGTTGAATACGGCGTCGGCACCGGCGTGGTCATTGTTGACAAGGGCATCATCCTGACCAACCTGCACGTGGTGCAGGGCGCGCAGACCATCAAGGTGGTTTTTTCCGACGGTCTCGAATCCACTGCACACATCACCGGCGCCCAGCCCGAAAACGACCTCGCGGTGTTGCAGGCGCACAAAATTCCGGACGACATGATCGCCGCCACCATGCGCTCCACCGGCGACCTGGCTCCCGGCGACCATGTGCTGGCAGTCGGCTACCCCTTTGGTATCGGGCCGTCTGCCTCGGCGGGCGTGATATCCGGTCTCCAGCGCACTTTCCGCTCGCCGGAAGGCAAGCAGGAAATGCGCAACCTGATCCAGTTTGACGCTGCGGCCAATCCCGGCAACTCGGGCGGCCCGCTGGTCACCATGGACGGCGAAGTGGTCGGCATCGTCACGGCCATCCTCAACCCCAACCAGCAACGCAGTTTTGTCGGCATTGCGTTTGCCGTGCCGATTGAAAATGCTGCCTCTGCAGTCGGCCTCACCCCTTTCTGAAGGACCTGTCCCATGCAAACACCCGTATCCCCGCAAGACCCGCAGACCGCGCAGCTGATGGAGCAAATCCTCTACGAAGTCAAACGCGTGGTGGTCGGCCAGGACCGTTTTCTTGAACGGGTGATGGTGGCCATCCTCGCGCAGGGCCACTTGCTGGTGGAAGGCGTGCCTGGCCTGGCCAAAACCCTCACCGTCAAGACGCTCGCCAATACCATCCACGGAAAGTTCAAGCGCATCCAGTTCACACCCGATCTGGTGCCTGCCGACCTGGTCGGCACGCGCATCTACAACCAGAAAACCGGCGACTTCAGCACCTCGCTGGGCCCGGTGTTCACCAACTTGCTGCTAGCCGACGAGATCAACCGCGCGCCCGCCAAGGTGCAGAGCGCCTTGCTGGAAGTGATGCAGGAACGGCAAGTCACCATTGCCGGCGAAACCCATCGTGTGCCCGAACCCTTTCTGGTGATGGCCACGCAAAATCCCATCGAAACCGAAGGCACCTATCCGCTGCCCGAAGCGCAGGTAGACCGTTTCATGATGAAGGTGCTGGTGGACTACCCGACCGACGAAGAAGAATTTGTGATCGTCGAGCGCGTCATCGGGCCCGCCGTTGCTGTCTCCAGCGTGGCCACAACCGAGCAGCTGGCCGGCTTGCAGCGCGAATGCCGCCGCGTGTACGTGGACCCTTCGCTCATCCAGTACGCCGTGCGTCTGGTCTCTGCCACCCGCACGCCCGAAAAGCATGGTCTGAAGGATCTTGCCCGTTTCATCACCTTTGGGGCCAGCCCGCGCGCCACCATCAACCTGACCGAAGGCGCGCGCGCCTTGGCGATGTTGCGCGGCCGCAGCTATGTTTTGCCCGAAGACATGACGGACCTGGTGCCCGATGTGCTGCGGCATCGGCTGGTGCTGTCTTATGAAGCCCTGTCCGAAGGACTGACACCGGACGCCGTGGTCTCGAAAATCATGGCGAAAGTGCCTGCGCCCGCACGGCCTTTGGAGCATGAAAAACTGGCTGCCTGAAGATGTTGCCCCCACGGTCGCTCACTGCGTGTAGCTCCCTGCCCCCCAAGGGGGCCGCTGCGCCTGCGGACTGGCAAAGCCAGATCCGCGGCCCCTACTCGAAGGGGAGTGTTCTTCGCTCGCTGGTTGCCTTACCCCTTAGGTGGCGGAGCGCCTGAGCATGAGAAACTGGTTCCGAAGATCTACCCGGGCTGAACCGATGGAGGCCCCAAGCGGCGCTTTGGCAGAGGCTTCGGGTGGCAACGCCGAACATGTGCTGCGCCGTCTTGAATGGACCGTCCTGCGCCGCCTCGACGGCCTGTTGCAAGGCGACTACCGTACCTTGATGCGCGGCACCGGCATGGATCTGGCCGATTTGCGTGAATATCAGCACCACGATGATGTGCGGCACATCGACTGGAACGTCACGGCGCGCCTGCAATTGCCGCATGTGCGCGTTTTCACGGAAGACAGGGAGATGGCCAGCTGGTTCCTGCTTGACCTCAGCCCTTCGGTTGATTTCGGCTCCGGCCTGCAGCGCAAGAGCCAGATCTCCAGTGAGTTTGTGGCGGTTCTGGCCCGTGTGCTCACGCGCCATGGCAACCGCATTGGCGCCATGCTGTATGGCACGGGGGTGGACACCGTGATCCCTGCCCGCGGTGGCCGCGGGCATGTTCTGCGGTTGCTGCACAGCATGCAGGCGCGCCCCGAGGCGCAAGGCGAGGCAACCACGCGGCTGGATGATTTGCTGCGCTCTGCCGCCCAATTTTTGCGCCGGCGTTCCACCGTTTTTGTGGTGTCCGACTTCATCAGCGAGCCGGGCTGGGAGAAAACACTGGGCCAGCTGGCACAGCGGCACGAGGTGGTGGCTGTGCGCCTGCTCGATCCGCTGGAGCTGGAACTGCCCGACCTGGGGCTGTTGCCCATTCGGGATGCAGAGACCGGTGAACAATTGTTGGTCGACACCCACGACGCAGGCTTTCGCAAACGCTTCGCAAGAATTGCCGCGCAGCGCGAAGCGGACTTGCGGCAGGCGTTGGCGCGGGCCGGTGTGGATACGCTGGAGCTGTCCACCGACGGCGACCTGGTCGACGCCATCATGCGTTTTACAGAGCTGCGCAAGCGCCGCGGCCAGACCTCGGGCGCGAGCGGCCGCGGCCGCGTGCTGCCTGATCATCTCAAGGCGGTGGCCTGAAGCGGCCCGCCCCCAAGGAGACTTCTCGTGAACTCACCTGTGACATTCCTTTGGCCCCAGTTTCTCTGGCTCATGCTCGCGCTGCCGCTGCTGGTGGCCGTGTACATCTGGCTGCTGCGCCGCAAGAAAAAAATGGCTCTTCGTTATGCCAGCCTGTCGATCGTGCGCGAGGCCATGGGTGCCGGGCAGAGTTTTCGGCGCCATATTCCGCCGCTGCTGTTCCTGCTGGCCATGGCCGCCATGCTGCTGGCTGCGTCGCGACCCTTCGCCGTGATCACCCTGCCTTCGCAGCAGGAAACCATCATCCTCGCCATGGATGTCTCAGGCAGCATGCGGGCCACCGATGTGCAACCCAACCGGCTGGTCGCTTCGCAAAATGCTGCCAAAGCTTTCCTGGCCGAATTGCCGCGTAGCGTGCGTGTCGGCATCGTTGCCTTTGCCGGTACCGCTTCGGTGGTACAGCCCGCCACCTTGAGCCGGGAAGACCTGGTGACTGCCATCGACAAGTTCCAAATGCAACGCGCCACCGCCATTGGCAATGCCATCGTGGTGTCACTGGGCGAGTTACTTCCCGATGCAGGTATCGATCTGGCTTCGCTGACCTACGGGCGCAACCGCAGCAGCGGAGTCGCTATCGACCAAGTGCCCAAAGAGCCCAAAAAGAGCTTCACGCCTGTCGCCCCCGGCTCTTACGGTTCCGGTGCCATCATTCTGCTGACGGACGGCCAGCGCACCACCGGCGTGGACCCGCTGGAAGCGGCGAAGATTGCCGCTGATCATGGCGTGCGT
This sequence comes from Polaromonas sp. A23, assembly GCF_002001015.1. Lineage (GTDB taxonomy): Bacteria > Pseudomonadota > Gammaproteobacteria > Burkholderiales > Burkholderiaceae_C > Polaromonas. The sequence continues at coordinate 139,843 of NZ_MUNO01000022.1, forward strand.
ATCTACACCGTAGGCATTGGCACGGTCGACGGCGAAACCATCGGTTTTGAAGGCTGGTCCATGCGCGTGAAGCTCGACGAGGAAACCCTCAAAGCCATTGCCAACAAAACCCAGGCTGATTACTTTTATGCGGGGACCGCAGCAGACTTGAAGAAGGTTTATGAAACCCTGAGTTCACGGCTGACAGTCGAGAAAAAGGAAACCGAAATTTCCGGCTTGCTGGCCCTGGCAGCGGCTGCTCTGGCTCTGGTATCGGCGAGCCTGTCCTTGCTGTGGTTTAACCGGGTGCTCTAGAGTTGCCGGCCCGTTTGATGCGTGCCTTGATGCGGCTCAGACCCACGGGCGTCACGCGTATGTACCCGGCTAGGTCTTTCTGGGAAATCCGGGACTCCAGGTCGGGGTGTTCCAGCAGGAAGTTTTTGTAGCGCTCCTCCGCCGTGAGCGTCAGGAGATCCTTCTCCCGCTTCTCTTTTCGGAAGCCATAAATTTCAAACGCGCGGCGAAGTACGCGCTGCCAGGCCATGTGCTGTTCGGCCAGCGCGTGAAGAAGCGCATAGTCGACCTTTTCAACCACCGCGTCCTGCAGCGCAAGCACCGAAAAAGTCGTCTGGCCGCCAGTCTGAAGTGCGCTGAGGCTTGAGAAAAAAGCACCTTCTCCAGCAAAAGCCTTGATCCATTCCTTTCCATCGCCTGTTTCGTAAATCATCTTGAGCACGCCCTGGCGAACAAAGAAAACAAAGGGTTGACTCTGTCCCACGCGGAAAAGGTGCTCGCCGGGACGCAGGCGCACCAACCGAATCGTTGACGCCACACGATCCCAGCCAGGCAGCGGGTCACACGCCAGTAGCTCAAGAACGCCTCGTGCAACAGGTGCAGAAGAGTTTGTCTGTCCGTTAACCTCGGTTAACGACAACGGGTTCTCCGCCCTGCAGACTTGCGGAGTCAAAACACTTTCGAGGGTATTCATGCGATTCATACTGCTTCCTCCCGTTGTCATGGTGCTCATTGCAGGTGCGATGCTGGCGCTGGACCGGTTCCTTCCGCTATTTCATCTGTGGGGCGCGCCCTACAGTTGGGCCGGCTATTTTTTCATTGCGGGCGGACTGGCCATCGCCAACTGGCATGCACGCCTGTTCAAGAAACTCGGCACCAATATAAATACCTTCGGCGAGCCCGGAAAGATCACGCGGGAAGGACTCTTTCGCGTCTCCCGCAACCCGATGTACCTTGGCTTCGTCACAACGCTGGCCGGCGTTGCCGTGCTCCTGGGCGCCGCATCACCGTTTCTCGCCGTGGCCGGGTTTGCCCTGCTTACCCACTATTGGTACATCCCGTTCGAAGAGCGGGCCATGCTCCAAAAGTTCGGCCAGGAGTACACGGACTACCAGCACAGCGTTCGACGATGGCTCTAAAGATTTGCCGCTGCGCGACCGTCATGCGGGACGCATCACCTCGACTTCAAACCCACGCCGACAAGCGGCCCGACACCAACCTGAAGCGCCGCTCACAACGCGTCGCAAGCGTTTCGTCGTGCGTGACCATCACAAAAGCCGTGCCGTGCTCGCGCGCGAGCTTGAGCATCAGTTCAAATACGCCGTCCGCTGTTGAGCGATCCAGGTTGCCAGTCGGTTCATCGGCCAGGACGCAGGCCGGCTTCGTCACCAGCGCCCGGGCAATGGCCACGCGCTGGCGCTCGCCGCCCGAGAGTTCTGCAGGCCGGTGGTGAATGCGGTCTTTCAGGCCCACACTGGTCAGCATGGCTGCTGCGGTCTGTGCAGCTTTCTGGCGGTCGTCGCCGCGTATCCACAAGGGCATGGCCACGTTGTCTTGCGCGCTGAACTCGGGCAGCAAATGATGAAACTGGTAAACGAATCCCAGATGCTGATTGCGCAGGTCACCCTGCGCAGCCGCCGATAGCGAAGACATCTGCTGGCCCTTGAGCTCGACCTGCCCGCTTGTAGGTGCGTCCAGCCCCCCCATCAAATGCAGCAAGGTGCTTTTGCCGGAACCGGAGGCGCCCACGATGGCCAGCGTCTCTCCAGCAAACACCTGCAGGTCCACGCCGTGCAGAACAGTCAGGTCAATCGGGCCTTCGTGGAAGCGTTTGGTCAAGCCGCTGGCATTAAGAACAATTTCACTCATAGCGTAATGCTTCCGCCGGGTTGACACGGCTGGCGCGCCAGCTGGGGTAGATGGTTGCCAGAAATGCCAGCACCAGGGCGATGAGGGCTATCGGCATGATGTCGGCGTACTGCGGGTCACTGGGCATGCGGCTGATCAGGTAAATGTCTTTCGGCAAAAAGCTGGCGTTGAGCAAGCGCTCCAGCGCGGGCACGATAACGTCGATGTTGAGCGCGATGCCCAGACCCAGCAGCAGGCCCGAGAGAGTGCCGATGACCCCCACCATGGCGCCCTGCACCATGAAAATACCCATGATGCTTTTCGGGCTGGCGCCCAGCGTGCGCAGGATGGCGATGTCGGCGCGCTTGTCCGTCACCGTCATCACCAGCGTGCTGACGAGGTTGAAGGCCGCCACCGCGACGATCAGCGTCAGGATGATGAACATCATGCGTTTTTCAAGCTGCACCGCGGCAAACCAGGTGCGGTTCTGCCGCGTCCAGTCACGGATCAGCAAATCACCGCTGAGCGTGCGCGACAGCTGCGCCGCCACCTCGCGCGCCTGATGCAGGTCCTGAAGCTTGATACGTATACCGGTCGGGCCTTCGAGGCGGAAAATTTTGGCGGCATCATCCTGGTGCAGCATGACGAGGGCCGAGTCGTATTCAAAGTGGCCGGAGTCAAAGGTGCCGACCACCGTCATCTGCTTGAGCCGCGGCACCACGCCGGCAGGTGTCACCTGCCCGCTCGGGGCAATCAGCGTCACCGAGTCGCCCTCGCGCACGCCCAGCGCGCGGGCCAGTTCGCCACCCAGCACCACACCGAAACCTCCCGGAACAAGTTTGGGCAGCGCCGTGTCCTTCAGGTCCACCGCGAGGTCCGTCACCTGGCCCTCCAGCGCCGGGTCTATGCCGCGCACCAGGGTGCCCTTCATGTCTTCGCCCCGCGCCAGCAGGGCCTGCGCTGCAATAAAGCTGGCAGCGCCGACAACTTCGGGGTTCTGCTTGATCTCAGCCAGGGTTTTCTGCACATCGGGCAGCGCCGCGCCATTGGGTGCAAACACCTCAATGTGCGAAATCACGCCCAGCATGCGGTCACGCACCTCCTTCTGGAAGCCGTTCATCACGCTGAGCACGATGATCAGCGCCGCCACGCCCAGCGCAATGCCCAGCATGGAAACGCCGGAGATGAAGGAAATAAAACCGTTGCGCCGTGTCGCGCGGCCCGCGCGGGTGTAGCGCCAGCCCAGAATCAGCTCATAGGGGATTTGCATGAGGCAATTGTGGCATCAGCCGGGAACCCCCTGCATCCCGGACAATAGGCGGATGGCCACTTTCCCGACCCCGCCCAACCACCACGGGGTGCTTCCCTTTGCCGCGTGCGCCTCCGACGATTGGTTACCCGCCGTCCGAGCCATGCCACCGGACAGTTTCCGCAACTTCAACAAATTGCTCCGGGGTATGAAACCGGCGCACACCGACAGTGGCGACGCACATTCGCTCTCGCCGCCCCATGAGCGGGTGCTGGCCCAGGCGCTGGGCCTGCAGGCGCCTGATGGGCTGATTCCCTGGGCCGCCTGGCAACACCTGCAGGCCGGCGGCGCTCCCGGCGCCCGAGCGTGGGCTCACATCACTCCCTGCCACTGGGCCATGGGCCGCGAACAGGCCACGATGACCGACCCGGCCGCACTGAACCTGCAAGAAGGCGAGTCGCGCACCCTGCTGGCGGCCATGCAGCCTTATTTCGAAACCCATGGCATCACGCTGCACTATGCCAACCCAACACGCTGGCTGGCTGAAGGCGAAATGTTTCGTGACCTGCCCAGCGCGTCGCTGGACCGGGTGCTGGGCCGCAATGTGGGCCCGTGGTTGTCTGGCGGCGTAGCAGGGCGCGCGATGAGATTACTGCAGAACGAAATGCAAATGCTTCTGTACACACATGCTGTCAATGACGCGCGTGCCACCCGAAGGCAACTGAGCGTCAACTCTTTCTGGGTCAGCGCAAGCGGTGCGCTGCCCGACAACTTCAAGGCCCCGGCAGCCGGCAACATCAGCACGTCGCGCGAGCTGGCGCAAGCCGCTTTCAGTGACGACTGGGCAGACTACGCCCAGGCCTGGGCGGCGCTCGATGCCAGTGAAGGCGCGCGCCTGCTGGCCTTGCAGCAAGGCGGTGAAACCGTGCGCCTGAGCCTTTGCGGAGAACAGAGCGCGCTGAGCCTTGAAACGGCCTCCATCGGCATTTTCACAAAACTCACCAGCATTTTTGGCACCAAGCCCTTGCCGGGTCTACTTGAGACGCTATGAAAATAATAGTACGTGAAGCACCCCCGCGCAGTGTGTGGGCGCTTGAGCAGGCTGGCGTGCACCCCTTGCTGGCGCAACTGTATGCCGCGCGCGGTGTGGTCTCGGCTGACGAGCTGGACGACGGGCTGGCGCGCCTGCTGCCGCCCACCAGCATGAAAGGTACGGCGCAGGCAGCCACCCTGCTGGCCGACGCCATCGCCGCGCAAAAGAAAATCTGCGTCGTCGCCGACTACGACTGCGACGGCGCCACCGCCTGCGCCGTGGCGCTGCGCGGGCTGCGCCTGCTTGGCGCAACGCAGGTGAGCTACATCGTCCCCGACCGCGTGGTCGACGGCTACGGGCTGACCGCCCCCATTGCCGAACGCGTCAAGGCCACAGGGGCCGACATTCTCGTCACGGTAGACAACGGCATCGCCAGCATCGAGGGCGTGGCGCGTGCGCGCGCGCTCGGCATGCAGGTGCTGGTGACAGACCATCACCTGCCGGCCATGCGTGAGGGTCAGATCGTTTTGCCCGACGCCGACGTCACCGTCAACCCGAACCAGCCCGATTGCGGGTTTGAAAGCAAGTCGATTGCCGGCGTGGGTGTAATGTTTTATGTGCTGCTCGCGCTGCGTGCCGAGCTTCGCACTCGCGGCGTATTCGATTCAGGCAATCAACCGAAACTGGACAACCTGCTGCCCCTGGTTGCGCTCGGCACCGTGGCCGATGTGGTGAAACTCGACGCCAACAACCGCCGCCTGGTGGCGCAAGGCCTGAGGCGCATCCGCGCAGGCGCCCTGCCGGCCGGCCTGGCCGCGTTGTTCACCGCTGCCGGGCGCGTGGCTTCCGTGGCCACCAGCTTTGACTTTGGCTTTGCCCTGGGCCCGCGCATCAATGCCGCTGGCCGTCTCAGCGACATGACCCTGGGCATTGAATGCCTGTTGACCGACGATGCAGGCCGCGCCGACGAGTTGGCGAAAACACTGGACGGCATCAACCGCGAGCGGCGCGACATCGAGGCCGGCATGCGCGAGCAGGCGCAGTACGCGGCCGACGCGATGATCGACGAGGATGAGGTGCCGCCGCCGGCCATCGCCATCTTCGACCCCGACTTCCATGAAGGCGTGGTCGGTATCGTGGCCTCTCGCATCAAGGACAAGCTGCACCGCCCGACCTTTGTGTTTGCCGCCAGCCAGGCGCCAGGCAGGGAGCATGAGCTCAAGGGCTCGGGCCGCTCGATTGCCGGCTTTCACCTGCGCGACGCCTTGGACCTTGTGGCCAAACGCCACCCCGGCGTGCTGTTGCGTTTTGGCGGCCACGCGATGGCGGCCGGCTGCACCATTGCCGAGGAACACTTCGATATTTTCGAGCAGGCCCTGCAAGAAGTGGCGCACGAGTGGCTGGACGCGGCCACCCTGACGCGCAGGCTGGACACCGACGGCCCGCTGGCGCCGAAATACAGGCGCGCCGACCTGGTGGACACGCTGCACCGGGAGGTGTGGGGCCAGGGCTTTGCAGCGCCGACATTCAGCGAGGAAGTTGAGGTGGTGTCACAGCGCCTTGTCGGCGAAAAACACCTGGCGCTCAAGCTCAAGCATCAGGGCCAGCCGGTGGACGGCATCTGGTTCGGCCACACAGAGTCCTTGCCCGCACGCGTGAAGCTGGCCTTCCGGCTCGACGCAGATGAGTGGCAGGGCGTCAAGCGTGTGCGTTTTCTGGTGGAGGCCGCCGAGTTTTAAGCCCATGAGGGCTTTGTCCGACGGGGGCTGGGTAGCGCTGCCTACAGTGGCCTGACCCGTGTGGGCCCACCATCTGGGTCAGTGGCGCGCATGCGGCGTTGCCCACAACACTCCCAGAGGAAATACATGAACACCATCATCTACATCGTCGGCCTGGTCGTCATCATTGGCTTCATCCTGTCGTACTTCGGCTTCCGCTGAAAATCGTCACGGCATTTTTGCTATTAAATAAGTAGCTGGTAGCGCCCGTGGAATAAGGGCAAACGACCGATTTTGATCGATACTCAGGTCAAAACCGCGTATTCCCCGCCACGCTCGATGGCCCGCTTGTAGGCAGGGCGCTCATGAATGCGCCGCAAAAAGTCCATCAGCTTCGGCCGGCTCGCGTCAAGCCCGCCGCGCGCAGCGGCAGCTTCCAGCACAAAGCTGAGCTGGATGTCGGCGCCGCTGAAAGCTTCGCCGGCAAACCAGGTGCTCTTGCCAAGTTCGCCTTCCAGGTAGTCCAGGTGCTGCGTGATCTGCGGCTCAATCACCGCCGCTTTGATTTTGCTGCTGATGGCTTTGGCAATCGGTTTTGCAAAAAACGGCATGGGCGATTTTTCTATCTTGTCGAACACCAGCTTGAGCAGCAGTGGCGACATGGCCGAGCCCTCCGCGTAATGCAGCCAGTAGGTATAGCGCAGGCGGGCTGGCGTGCCCAGCGCCGGTGAAAACTTCCCGGCACCATAGCGCTCAATCAGGTAATCAATGATGGCGCCAGACTCGGCCAGTGTCAGCTCGCCGTCGGTGATCACCGGGGACTTTCCCAGCGGATGCACCTGGCGCAGCGAAGCCGGTGCCAGCATGGTTTTCGGGTCGCGCTCGTAGCGCTTGATCTCGTAGCCCACGCCCAGCTCTTCCAGCAACCAAAGGATGCGTTGCGAACGGGAGTGGTTGAGATGGTGAACGGTGATCATGGCCGATGCCCTCCGGGGTTTGAAAATAAAGCACGATGGTAGGCGATTGCCTTGACTTGGCCACAGAAAGTCCTGGGAGGTCATTCGCATCATCCCCACGGTTGGCCAAGGCATGCGGCCCGCCCCGGCAGCCCGGGGGCTGAAAGCCTAAAATGCTTTGGTGACCCCCAAAAACATCCTGAACGCGGACCTGCATTGCCACTCGGTTGTGTCGGACGGCACGCTGACCCCCGAGGCCCTGGCCGATCGCGCCAAAACCAACGGCGTCGAACTCTGGGCACTGACCGACCATGACGAAATCGGCGGCCAGCACCGTGCCGCTGCGGCCGCACGCGCCAACGGCATGCACTACCTGACCGGCACCGAAATCTCCGTGACTTTTGCCGGCGAAACCGTGCACATCGTCGGCCTGGGGTTCGATCCTGACGACGCCAGCATGCAGCAGGGCCTGCGCAACACCCGTGGCGGCCGCGAACAACGCGCGATGGAAATGGCCGAAGGCCTGGCCAAGGTCGGCATCAAGGGTGCCTACGAAGGCGCACTGAAGTTTGTCGGCAACCCCGACCTGATCTCGCGCACCCACTTTGCACGCTTCCTGGTGGAGTCGGGCGTCTGCAAGGAAACCTCGGAAGTCTTCCGCAAATACCTGACCGAGGGCAAGCCGGGTTATGTGCCGCACCGCTGGGCGAACCTGCGCGACGCCGTGACCTGGATCACCAGCGCCAAAGGGGTGGCGGTGATCGCCCACCCGGGCCGCTACAAATTCACGCCCAACGAAGAATACGCACTGTTCACCGAGTTCAAGTCGCACGGCGGGCAAGGCGTGGAAGTGGTCACCGGCAGCCACACGACGCAGGAATATGTGAAGTACGCAGAAACCGCCAAGGAGTTCGAGCTGGCGGCCTCCCGCGGCAGCGATTTCCACAGCCCCGACGAAAGCCACACCGATCTGGGCACCCTGCCTTTTCTGCCGGGCAACCTCACGCCTGTCTGGGAGCTCCTGGAAGACCGCATCCAGTGAGCCGCACGCCTTCGGCCCTGGCGGGCATTGCGCTGGTGATTGCCGCGGTCGCCTGTTTTGCGACGCTGGACACCACCACCAAGTTTGTCAGCGCCAGCGTGCCGCTGCTGATGGCCTTGTGGTTTCGTTACTTCTTCCAGGCATTGGCCACCACTGCGGCCGTGCTGCCTGCGCGCGGCCTGAGCGTGCTGCGAACGGCCCACCCGAAGTTCCAGTGCCTGCGCGGCATGCTGTTGCTGTTGAGCAGCCTGTTCGCCTTCCTGAGCCTCAAATACATGCCGGTGGGCGAGTTCACCGCCATCGGCGCCATCGTGCCGCTGCTCATCACATTGCTGGCGGCCACCGCGCTTGGTGAAAAAGTCTCAACCCTGCGCTGGTTGCTGGTGCTCGGCGGTTTTGCGGGCACGCTGATCATCATTCGCCCCGGCGGCGACGACTTCAACTGGGCCCTGCTGCTGCCGCTTGGCATGGTCGCAACCAACACAGGTTTCCAGGTGCTCACCAGCCGGCTGGCCAAAACCGAAGACCCGATCACCATGCACCTCTACACCGGCTGGGTCGGCACGCTGCTGGCCTCGCTGGCCCTGCCTTTTGTCTGGGCTTCCCTGCCCAGCTGGTCGCTGTGGGGCTGGCTGGTGCTGATGGGAGTGGCGGCCACCGTGGGGCATTTCATGCTGATCCTGGCCTACCAGAAGGCACCGGCCGCCACACTCACGCCCTACCTGTACGCACAGATTGCATTCGCCATGGTGGGCGGCTGGATTGCCTTTTCGCATGTACCCGACGGCTGGTCCATGGTCGGCATGGCCATGATTGCTGTCTGCGGCGCCGTCGGCGCCTGGTTGACCGCACGCGAAAGCCGCGCGCTGGCCCAGTTCAGCGTGCAACCCGCTGAATCCTGACTCTTCCTCCGATCCAGACCCCATGGCTCAGTACTTCGAAATTCACCCCGACAACCCTCAGACGCGTCTGCTCAAGCAGGCAGCCGCCCTGCTGACACGTGGCGCCGTCGTCGCCGTGCCCACCGATTCAAGCTATGCGCTGGTGTGCCATCTCGACGACAAAACGGCGGCCGACAACTTGCGCCGCATCCGCGGGGTGGACGACAAGCACCACTTGACCCTGCTCTGCCGCGACCTCAGCGAGCTGGCCAATTACGCGCGGGTGGACAACAAGCAGTTCCGGTTGATCAAGGCCGCCACGCCGGGGCCTTACACCTTCATCCTCGAAGCCAGCAAAGAGGTGCCGCGCCGCCTGAGCCACCCCTCACGCAAGACCATAGGCCTGCGTGTGCCCGGGCACAAAACCCTGCAATGCCTGCTGGAGCTGCATGGCGCACCCCTGCTGGCCACCACGCTGATCCCGCCCGGCGAGACCGAGCCGCTGAACGACGCCAGCGAGATCCGCGACCAGATGGAGCACGACCTGGCGGCCGTCATCGATGCCGGCGCCTGCCCGCAGGAAGCCACCACCGTGATCGACCTGACCGCCATGGGCCAGGGCGGCGACCCCGTGGTGGTGCGGCAAGGACGCGGCGACCTTGCCGCCTTAGGCCTGTAATTTATGCGCTCTTCCGCCAGCAGGGGCCGCGGAACCGGCTTTGCCGGGCCGCAGGCGCAGCGACCCCCTCGGGGGGCAGCGCAGTGCGCGAAGCGACAAGCGTGGGGGCGATAATTGGTCATGGATATCGCTGACCTGATTCAAACCGTTGCCATTTACGCGCTTCCCGTGCTCTTTGCCATCACCGTGCATGAGGCGGCGCACGGTTACGTTGCCCGCTACTTTGGCGACAACACGGCCTGGATGCTGGGCCGCGTCACACTCAACCCAGTCAAGCACATCGACCCGGTGGGCACCATCCTGATGCCGCTGCTGCTTTACTTCGCCACCTCGGGCACCTTCCTGTTCGGCTACGCCAAGCCGGTGCCTGTGCAGTTCGGCAAGCTGCGCAACCCCAAGCGGGACATGATCTGGGTCGCCCTGGCCGGCCCCGGCGCCAACCTTGCCCAAGCTTTGCTGTGGGGTGTCGCGTTCAACCTGCTGCAAGGTGCGGGCATCAGCGAGCCATTTTTCATCAAGATGTGCCAGGCTGGCATTTTGGTGAATATCGTCATGATGGTGTTCAACCTGTTCCCCTTGCCGCCACTGGATGGCGGGCGCGTGCTGGTGGGTTTGTTGCCCTACAAACAAGCCTTGTTCGTCTCGCGCATCGAGCCCTGGGGCTTCTTCATCGTGATGGCACTCGTGATTTCCCGGGTGATCACCGACCTGTGGATGCGTCCCCTCATGACGCTGACTTATGCCCTTCTTGAAATTGTGTTGATGCCCCTGGCGATGCTGGTTCGATGAACATGACAAACAAACAAACTGCCCTTCCCCAACGCTTCCTCACCGGCATCACCACCACCGGCACGCCGCACCTGGGCAACTATGTTGGCTCCATCCGCCCATCCGTGGCGGCGAGTACCGGCGCGGGCGCGGAAAGCTTTTACTTCCTGGCCGACTACCACGCCCTCATCAAATGCGATGAGCCGGCGCGCATCCAGCGCTCCACGCTGGAGATTGCCGCCAGCTGGCTGGCCGCCGGGCTGGACCCGGAGCGCGTCACCTTTTACCGCCAGTCCGACATTCCAGAAATTCCCGAACTCACCTGGCTGCTGACCTGCGTAACGGCCAAGGGTGTGCTCAACCGCGCTCACGCTTACAAAGCGGCAGTCGACAAAAACACCGCCGCCGGCAACGACCCGGATGGCGATGTCAGTGCGGGCCTGTTCATGTACCCGGTGCTCATGGGCGCCGACATCCTGATGTTCAAGGCGCACCAGGTGCCGGTCGGGCGCGACCAGATCCAGCACATCGAGATGGCGCGCGACATGGCGCAACGTTTCAACCACCTCTACGGCGAGCATTTTGTGTTGCCGCAGGCGCTGATTGAAGAATCCGTCGCGCTGCTGCCGGGCACCGACGGTCGCAAGATGAGCAAGAGCTACGACAACACCATTCCATTGTTCTCGTCGCGGGACCAATTGCAAAAACTCATCTCAGGCATCGTGACCGACTCACGCGCGCCGGGCGAACCCAAGGAAACCGAAGGCTCGGCCGTGTTCCAGATTTATCAGGCGTTCGCGAGCGAAGCGGAAACCGCAACCCTGCGCAAGGCTTATCAGGACGGCATTGGCTGGGGCGATGCCAAGCAGATCCTGTTTGAACGGATTGATCGGGAAATTGCACCCATGCGCGCGCATTACCAAGCTTTGATGAAAGACCCGGCAAAAATAGAAAACACCTTGCGCGTGGGTGCGGAAAAAGCGCGCGCAATGGCCATGCCTTTCATGCGCGAACTGCGTCACGCCGTGGGCCTGCGAAATCTTGGTGTTCAGGCGGTTTCTGGCTCTGCGGGGAAAACCGCCAAAGCATCTTTGCCCGTCTTCAAGCAATACCGCGAGACCGACGGCAAATTTCATTTCAAGCTACTCGATGCCAAGGGCCAACTGTTGCTGCAAAGCCACGGCTTTGACTCCCCTAGGGAAGCGGCGCAAACTATTGGATTACTACATGCCGGTGACGCCGATGCACTGGCAAGCCTGAAAAGCAAGCTGCAAGCGGTTTCCGGCGTAAGTGAGGCATCGGTGACAACCGCCTTGCAACAGCTCGCAGAAGCAAAAAAGGTAGACTAAAAACGTCTTCAACGTCTCTATCAAGGCTTTTAAGAACAAAGACTCGTACTAAAAAAGAATGCGTTTTCAAAAAACGTGCATTAATTCCGAAATGAATATTTTTAGTTAGCTCGCCAACTTGACACACACCGGGTATGCTTACTTTTAGCACCACTAACTGACAGTATTTAACACTTCGGACGCCCATGCGTATTTTTGTCATAGATGACCACCCACTTATGCGAGAAGCTGTGGTCCTTCTTATTCGTCGCCTGCATACCAAAGCTACAGTGACCGAACTTGACCGCCTCGCGGCCATCGGTCCGGCGGTTGAACAACATGGCATTCCCGACTTCATTTGCCTGGACCTCAAACTGCCCGACACCCATGGTGTCTCCGGTGTGCGAGAGCTTCGCCAACAGTTTCCCGAGGTGCCCATCGTGGTACTGTCTGCCGCCCCGGCGCAGGACTATCAGGAGCTGTCGCTGGAAGCCGGTGCCGACGTCTACATAGAAAAATCAGTCGGCGCCACCGAGATCTCCAAAGTACTGAGAAGTTTTGTAGTCGACGACAGCGCCGACCCGGAAGCCAGCACCGAACCCGAAAAACTGTCCAAGCGTCAGAAGCAACTGCTGGTGATGCTGGACAAGGGCATGAGCAACCGCGACATCGCCACTGAACTTCAGATCAGCGAACATACCGTCAAGGTTCACCTCTGGCGTCTGTTCCGCAGGCTCAATGTGAAAAGCCGCTCGCAGGCCAGCCACCTGGCCCGCACGCAAGGCCTGCTTTAAAGTCAACGAGCCGGGCTTCTGTTAGAAGCCGCTCTCGCTGCCCCCGCGCAAGTCTGCCTTGTCGTCATAAACGGGCAGCTCCACCCGGAACACGGTGCCCTGCCCCACGCGGGAGTGCACCCGAACGGGATGGTTCAAGGCCTCACCCAAGCGAGAAACAATCGACAGGCCCAACCCGAAACCTTCTTCGGTCCCATTGTGTTTGGCCACCCGATAGAACTCCTGAAATATGGCCTCCTGGTGCTCGGGGGCTATGCCCACACCGGTATCCCACACTTCCACGCACCAGCCCTGTTTGCGGCGGCGTACCGCCAGCAAAACACCGCCCTGCTCGGTATGACGAATGGCATTTGACAGCAGATTGCCCACCAGGCGCTTGAGCAGCACCGGGTCTGAAAGCACTTCCGCCGGCAACACGCGGGTGCGTAGCTCCAGCCCCTTCTCAATCGCCACAGGCGCGTGCTGCAGCTCCAGTTCGGCGATCAGTGAGGGCAAATCAATGCGCTGCCAGTTCACCTGGATCACACCGGAGTCGAGCTTGGCCAGATCAAACAGCGAATTGAACAGTTCATTGACCGCTTGAGTGGAACGCACGATTTTAGGGGCAATCTGCGCAACCAGCTCGGGCTCGGCCTGCAGCCAGTCGGCGTACAGGCTCAGTGCGTGCACCGGCTGCCGCAAATCATGGGCGGCACTTGCAATAAACCGGTTCTTGATCTGCACAGCCTCCATCGCCGTGCGCGTTTTTTCAGTCAGCGAAGCAATCAGGGCGGCATTGGCAAACTGCAACTCCAGCGTCACGCGTTGTCCCCGGTGGAAGCGCTTTCCGGCCAGGCGTATGGCGCTCCAGTAAATAAGCACCAGCGCAAACAGGCCGTACGTGGTCAAGGTGCCCGGAAACGGTGGCTCAAAAATCGCGCTGTAGGAAACCGCGGCCAGCACGCTGTAGGCCAGGCCATTGATGTAGCCGATAAAACAGCGCAGCGAGGCCGAGAACGCCCCCACGGCAAAGCCGGCCATGCCTGCAAGCACGATCAGGCAGATGAACTGGTCATAAACCGGCGCCTTGCGAAAGTACAGGAGCATGGACGACCCCCAGACCACCGCACTCAGGGTCCAGGTCCAGCTGTAGCGCGAAAGGAAGGCACGCAGATCCACGCCGCTCAAGCCCGCGTAGCGGCGGTGATAGAGCTTGATCACGCGGTAACGCCAGAGCGTGGTTGCCACCGCTGCCAGCGTCCAGCAGAACAGGGCCACCTCGTTGACATCGCCGTAAAGCACAACAAAAATGATCGGAATCACCATCGCCACGGAACGCAGCCCCGGCAAGCCACTGCGCATGAAGCTGCGCATCAGCTTGGCCTCCACCCAGTCGTCCCGGGCTACGGCGTCAATCGCCATGTGCCGGCTGGCGTCAGACGAAGGCAAGGCGGCGGAATTCATCGCTGAAGTTTAGCGGGCGATTAAGCGCTGCCAACCCGCATCAACCCATGTAAAACGAAAGGTTCACATTGAAGTATGGCGATGGTGCAAGAAGATGGCCGGCAGACCCGGTGCAAGTTTCGGTCTGCAAAACTACTTTGTACCTACCCACAAAAAAGCCTTGTAATCGATGGCTGGTACGACGCCCGAGGTTCCTTACGGCTACCTAGAGGCTATATTTGACTCATGTTTTTCAGGCACGCGCGGGCACAACAATGAAGAAAAAACGGTCCGGAATAGCTCGATGGTTTCTAGATCCACGCATCCCCGCAGATCAGGAGCGGATTCGGAAGAACCAGCGGTGGACGTTTCGCTTGAGAATGGTTGTCGTATTTATTGCTATTCCGCTGACTACCTTGGTATTTTGGGCGTACACCGAGGCGACGCGCGAGGATGATCCCGCTTTGAAGGCGTGCAATGTGACTTGCGCAGGGTTTCAAAAAAAGGGAGTCATCGTTCCAGATTCCCGCCTCACCCTTAAAAGCAATGGGACCGCAGGCCAAGCACCTATATGCTCTTGCGTTGCGCTTAAGGCGATCGGCAGTGCAAACGTAAGCCGATGAACGTGTTTACCACCGTTTCGCAACGAGCCGGGCGTGGAAGAATTCCTATCGGCGCGTGACGGAGCCGTTGACCAACGAAATGCGGTATCGGCCTTGGCCTTAGGCGTGGCCGCTCCACCTAACCTCAAGGCAAACATCCGGAAGCAAAAGGGGTCTAGCACAAGCACAGCGGCTACTGAAGCGCATTGAAGCCCTTGCCGACTCTCCTGCCAATACCGACTTTGTGCGACAGCGAGAGAGGATGCGAGGTTGGGTAATATCCACTTCCCGTAAAAACTTCCTCAAGGCAGAATGTAAACAACGCATTCAGAAGTAGGGAGTATTAATGGCGACAAATAGACCCGTACCGCAGATACGAATCAAGCTCAGTGACATCCACTTGTTCGGCAACGATGCGGCAGATCTTGAGCAGAAGGAACTGTTTTTTTCCTACGCCATTCAACGGCCAGAGCTAACCAATTTCCTCGATGATCAGTGGCCTGTTCAAGTTGTACGCGCCTACAAGGGAGAGGGAAAATCTGCCCTGCTGCGGTTGGCCGAGAAAAAGCTCACCCCTCAGAATGAGGAAGAGCTTGTAATCGCTGCTATTGGACCCGATCATTCTCCTGTTGTTGATAGCCTCGATTCCGATCTATGGACGAGAGAATGGAAAAAAAGTCTGCTCAAACTTGTCGCAAACGAAATTGGTTCTCGTTTAGGCATTGCATTCCGAGATGACGCTATTTCGCTAGTTGAAGAGGCAGAAGCCAACGGGTTTAAGCATCGCTCCTTTGTCTCAGCAATCGTTGATCGTCTCAAGTCTAGCCAAGTGCCCATAGAGCGAGCGCGCCTTCCTGTGGCGAGCTATGAAAAATTGGTCGCACGGTACCTAAGTGGTCGTCCTTTGATCTGGATAGTGATAGATGACATCGACCAGAATTTTGCAAATACAGATCGCTGGCGCGTGAAGTTGGCTTCCTTTTTTACTGCCTGCCGACAAATCGTGAAAGTTATTCCAGAACTTCGAATTCGCACAGCAATTCGCCCGAATGTTTGGGCAATTATCAAGCGCGAATTTGAGTCCCTGTCTCACCTTGAACAGTACATGCAGGACTTATCCTGGAGTGAAAGTCAATTTAGAACCCTTCTGGCAGCTCGTGTGTCTTCCTATTTGGTTAGGACAGGGCAATGGCAACTCATAAAGGCCAGTCTCCCTTTTGAAAAAACTGACGCTGAACTGGCCCTCATCTCAATGGTCTTCGACTCTCCGATGCCTTGGGGTGGCGATGTGCGTACGAAGGATGCTCATACGGTACTGTGGACAATGACAAGTCACCGACCCCGCTGGCTCGTAGAGCTTTGCAAGGAAGCCGGCAAGGCTGCGGAAAAGCGGGGGGCAAAAAAGATTAATTTGGACGATATTAAAAATCAGTTCGCTGTTTTTGGACGAAAACGGATTGAAGATACTGAGGCAGAATTTCGCTCGCAGTGTCCTCAAATTAGCGAACTGATCGGAGCGTTTTCACGACAACCTGATCTTTATTCCACTGATGAATTGTTGAAAACAATTCATAACCGAATTATTCAGGCCGTTAATCCAATGCTCTCTGGAAGCGTTGGAAAACCATCAGACCTTGACGTCGCTCACTTCTTATTCCAAATTGGTTTTATTTCGGGTCGCCGTGATTTCGGCGAAGGGCGAGGCTACGACCACGTTTACTACAGAGAGCAACCCGGGCTTCTGAAATTGAGAACGAATATTGACGATGGTCTGAGATGGGAAATCAATCCAATTTATCGAGACGTTTTGAATTTGCGATATGTTGCTGACAAGCGGCACACGAAAAGTGGAAAAAGATGACGAACGAATTATTCATGTTCCTTCAGTCCGCATGGGTGTAAAGAAGTTCAAACTGTTGAATTCCGTCGAAATCTGACCACCGAAAACAAAAAAGCCCCGGCTTGCGGGGCTTCCAGGGGCTTGGGTAACTTCGTGGGAAGACTCAAGCCTGTTTGGCGGAGAGGGTGGGATTCGAACCCACGGTACCTTGCGGTACGCCTGATTTCGAGTCAGGTACATTCGGCCACTCTGCCACCTCTCCAGTGTCTCGAGCCGCAATTCTAGCAGGCTGCCGAGGGCTTACTTGGCAGGTGCGGCAAGCACCACAACACCGCGCATGTAAGGCCGCAGCACCTCGGGCACGATGACGGAACCGTCGGCCTGCTGGTAATTCTCCAGCACCGCCACCAGCGTACGCCCCACCGCCAGGCCGGAGCCATTGAGGGTGTGCACAAATTCGTTTTTGCCCTGGGCGTTCTTGAAGCGGGCCTGCAGGCGGCGGGCCTGGAAGGCTTCGCAATTGGAGACGGAGCTGATTTCGCGATAGGCGCTCTGGCCCGGTAGCCAGACTTCCAGGTCATAGGTCTTGGTGGCGCCGAAACCCATGTCGCCGGTACACAGCAGCATGACGCGGTAGGGCAAGCCCAGCTTTTGCAGAATGGCTTCGGCATGGCCTGTCATCGCCTCCAGCGCGTCGTAGCTGTGGTCGGGGTGCACGATCTGCACCATTTCTACCTTGTCGAACTGGTGCTGGCGGATCATGCCGCGGGTGTCGCGGCCGTAGCTGCCGGCCTCTGAGCGGAAGCATGGCGTGTGCGCCGTGAACTTGAGTGGCAGCTGGGCTTCGGGCACGATTTCGTCGCGCACGAAGTTGGTCAGCGGCACTTCGGAGGTGGGAATCAGGTACAGCGCGGCGTTCTCAGCCTCGCCTTCCTGCCCGCCTTTTTTGGCGGCAAACAGGTCTTCTTCAAACTTGGGCAGCTGGCCGGTGCCCCGCAGCGAGTCGGCGTTGACGATGTAGGGCGTGTAGCACTCGGTGTAGCCGTGTTCGGCCGTCTGCACATCCAGCATGAACTGCGACAGCGCGCGGTGCAGGCGGGCCAGTTGGCCCTTCATGACGGTAAAGCGCGAACCCGTGAGTTTGGTGCCCAGTTCAAAGTCCAGCCCCAGCGGCTGGCCCAGGTCGACATGGTCTTTCACCTCGAAGGCAAAGGCCGGCGGCTCGCCGCCCAGGCCTTCGACCGGCGTCCATTTGCGCACCTCGACATTGCCTTCCTCGCCCTTGCCCTGCGGCACGCTTTCGTGCGGCAGGTTGGGTACGGCCAGCAGCAGGGCCTGCATCTCGCCCTGGATCTGGTCGAGCCGGAAGCTGGAGGCCTCGAGTTCCACCTTGGAGTTCGTCACCTGGGCCATCACGGCGCTGGCGTCTTCACCCTTGGACTTGAGCTGGCCGATTTGTTTGGACAGGGTGTTGCGCTGGTTCTGCAGTTCTTCTGTCTTGATCTGCAGGGCCTTGCGTTCGGCTTCCAGCGCCTGGAAAGCTTCCACGTTAAGGAAGGCTTGCGGGCTCTTGCGCGTTTCAAGGCGGGCGATGGCCGAAGGCAGGTCTTTACGAAGGAGAGTGATGTCTAGCATGGGGTGATTGTATTTTGTGCAGCCAAAGCCACTAGGTATTCAGCGTGGCCGGGTCAAGGTTGGCGCCGCAGATGATGAGGCAGACTTTTTCGTCGGCACGCGGCACATAGGCGCCGCTGTGCAAAGCCGCCAGCGGCAGGGCGGCGGCAGGCTCTACGGCCAGTTTGAGTTCTTTCCACAGCCACAGTTGCGCGCTGCGGATGGCTTCGTCGCTGAGCAGCAGCGCGTCACGCACATGCGCCTGGGTGGCCGCCCAGCCCAGGTTGCCAATACGTTTGGCACCAAGTGAATCGGCGGCGATGCCACTGACGGCGACATCCACCGGCTGGCCGGCTTCGCGAGCATTGAACAGCGTAGGCGCCAATGCGGGCTCCAGCGCGACCACGCGCGAGCGCTGTTCGAACCAGTTGGCAATGCCGGCAATCAGCCCGCCGCCCCCCACACTGACCAACACCGCGTCGGGCAAGCCGACCTGCTGCTCGATCTCCAGCGCCAGGGTGCCGGCGCCGGCCACCACTTCGGGCTGGTCGTAAGCGTGGGTCAGCAACGCACCGGTTTGCTGCTGGCGCGCCAGGCAGGCCTGCAATGCATCTGAGTAAGCCGCGCCGGTGACGACCAGCTCGGCACCCAGCGCGACGAGTTTGGCGCGCTTGGCGAGGCTGGACACCTCGGGTACAAACACTTCGCAGCGCACACCCAACTCACGCGCCGCAGCTGCGGTGGCAATGCCGGCATTGCCGCCCGACGCCACAATCACGCCGCTGGCTGGAATGGTGTTGGAGAGCAGGCGGTTCAGCATGCCGCGCGCCTTGAAGCTGCCGCCGGTCTGCAGGTGTTCAAGCTTGAGCCAAACTTCGGCACAGTCCACACCCAGCGCCTTGCCGGGCAGTTTCCACAACGGGGTTTGATGAATAAAGTGGCCGTAGCCCTTTTGGAACGTACGCTGACAGCTCTCGATTTGATAGCGCATCGTCATCGGATCAGGGCTCGGCGTGCAGATCGCTGTCGATGGCGTCCAACGCGGTGCCGTGCATCTTCAGACCTTTGGGCAGCGGGAACTTGATGGTTTCTTCGATGCCCGTCATCTTGCGCACCGACACGGCGCCCAGCGCCTTGATGCGGTCGATCACCTGCTTGACCAAAATTTCAGGGGCAGAAGCACCGGCGGTCAGGCCGACGCGGCTTTTGCCTTCAAACCATTCGGGCTTGAGCTCGGTCGCGTCATCCACCATGTAGGCCTCGGTGCCGAGCTTGGCCGCCAACTCACGCAGGCGGTTGCTGTTGGAGCTGGTCGGGCTGCCAACCACGATCAGGATGTCGACCTGCGGGCTCATGATCTTGACGGCGTCCTGGCGGTTCTGCGTGGCGTAGCAGATGTCCTGCTGCTTGGGCTCGCGCACTTGCGGAAAACGCGCCTTCACGGCGGCGCTGATCTCGGCGGCGTCATCCACGCTGAGTGTGGTCTGCGTCACCACCGCCAGCTTTTCTGTTTGCGCGGGCTGGATGCGCGCCACGTCTTCCACGTCTTCCACCAGGTGAATGCCGCTGTCGAGCTGGCCCATGGTGCCTTCGACCTCGGGG
The DNA here is from genome assembly GCF_002001015.1 of Polaromonas sp. A23. Classification (GTDB taxonomy): domain Bacteria; phylum Pseudomonadota; class Gammaproteobacteria; order Burkholderiales; family Burkholderiaceae_C; genus Polaromonas. Next base: position 159,492 of record NZ_MUNO01000022.1, read on the forward strand.
TGGCCCTTGTGGCCGATCATGATGAACTCGTAGCCTTCCTTGTTCAGCTTGGCCACTTCCACATGCACCTTGGTCACCAGCGGGCAGGTGGCGTCAAAAATGCGGAAACCGCGCCGCTCGGCCTCGCGCTCGGTCGCCTTGCTGACGCCGTGAGCGCTGAACACCAGCGTGGCGCCCGGCGGCACGTCGTCAAGGTCTTCAATGAAGATGGCGCCCTTTTCCTTGAGCTCGTTGACCACATAGGTGTTGTGCACGATTTCATGGCGCACGTAGATGGGCGCGCCGAACTTGCCGATGGCGCGCTCGACGATTTCAATCGCGCGGTCAACACCGGCGCAAAAGCCGCGCGGCTCGGCAAGGATGATTTCCTGAGGGGTGGCCTTACCAGTCATAAGACGCCAATCACGTGAACCTCAAACACCACCGGCTGGCCCGCCAATGGATGGTTGAAGTCAAACTGCACCGCATCACCCGCTTCCTTGACCTGCTGCACCGCACCGGCGTACTGGCCCATGCCGTCAGGCGTCGGGAACTGCACCACGTCGCCCACCTTGTATGTTTCGTTCGGGTCGCCCAGTTCGTTGAGCAACTTGCGCGCAACCCACTGCAGCAACTCGGGGTTGCGCTCGCCAAAGGCCTCACCGGCGGCCAGCTCGAAGCTGGTGCGTGTGCCTTCCGGCAGGCCTAGCAGGCGCTGCTCAATGGCGGGCGACAACTCGCCGGTGCCCAGGCTCAGGGTGGCCGGCTTGCCGCCAAAGGTGTTGATGATGTCGGCGCCGTCCGGACCCGCCATGCGGTAATGCAGGGTCAAAAAAGAACCTGGCTGGACGAGCGTTGGGGCGGGTGTTTCCACGGTGGACATAAGACTTTCGGGGCCGGCCAGACAGGCCGCCAACTGTTTGTAAACTGCCCCTATTGTAGAAAGTGCGGCCCAGGCAGAAAAACCCTCCCCGGTTTACCCCTGCTAGCGCCCTGCCACCCCCGCGTCGTCCCGCCTGTCAACCAACAAAAATCACCATGATTCTCAAAGACCTGCCCGAGGACGCCCGCCCCCGCGAAAAACTGCTGGCCCGTGGCCCCGGCGCGCTCAGCGACGCTGAATTGCTGGCGCTGCTGCTGCGCAGTGGCATTCCGGGCAAAAACGCGCTGCAGATGGGGCAGGAGTTGGTGGACACTTTTGGCGGTGTGGCCGGGCTGCTGCACACCGGGCACAAGGCGCTGGAAAGCATCAAGGGCCTGGGGCCGGCCAAGCGGGCCGAACTGGTGGCGGTGCTGGAGCTGGCGCGCCGTGCGCTGGCGCAGGAACTGCAGGACAAGCCGCTTTTCGACACCCCGCAAGCGGTGCGCGACTATCTGCAATTGCAGCTGGGCAGCCGCCCGCATGAAATATTTGCGGTTCTGTTTCTGGACAGCCAGCACCGGCTGATTGCGCTGGAAGAGCTGTTTCGCGGCACGCTGACGCAAACCAGCGTCTACCCACGCGAGGTGGTGGTGCGCGCGCTGGCGCTGCACGCCGGCAGCGTGGTGCTGGCACACAACCACCCCAGCGGCGAGCCCCGGCCGTCGCGGGCCGACGAGGCGTTGACGCAGACACTCAAGGCCGCGCTGGCGCTGGTGGATGTTCGCGTGCTGGACCACTTCATAGTGACCCGTGCGCAGGCGGTTTCCATGGCTGAGATGGGCTTGCTCTGATGGCGTGAAGCCGCTCTCTAGATCGCGCCCTTTTTGACGACTTGCGGCGTGAGTTCAAGAAGCGGATTGGATTTTCCAAATGCTTTCACGGCGGCTTCGATCTCGGCCTTGTCAAACGCCGACAGGCTTTCCGACTTGGGATCAAGATAGAAGGTCATCGCCACGGCCTGCTTGCGCTCTGCCGGGTTCTTGATCAGTTTGGCTTCCAGCGCATAGGGCCAGGATTGCCACGGCTCGAACTTCTGGCTCTTCCTGGCCCAATCCAGTGCCAGCGCCGTGATCTTGCTGCTGCCGGTCATTTCGGCGACCAGGCCGGCGATCTCTCCAAAGGTGTATTGCGTCAGCATGGCTCTTTTGTCCGTGTGCGGCCTGCTGTGCAGGGCGCGCTGAAGCAATTGCAGGGCTTCGTCTTTTTTGCCTGCCGCACCGGCGAGAACCGCCTTCGCCAGAAAATAATCAAAGCGCTGGTCCAGCTTCTTGAAGTTACCCAGAATTTTCTCGACACCGGATGCGTCACCAACCTTGGCAGCTGCATAGGCGTAGTAAGGCAAATAGGGGAAATAGGGTGAATAAGGTGAATAGGCGGATCGGCCCGAAAAATCGTAGATGGTTGCAGCTTCATCGAATATCGATTTTGCCGCCGCAAATTCCTTGAGCTTGATCGCCCTGTAGGCTCCTACAAAATAAGCGTGAACGGACTTCACTCGGCGTTTTTCGGGGGCATTGTTCAGTATCGCGCTGTCGCTGGGAATCACCGAAGGAAGTTGGGGCACCTTCCACCACTGCTGGTCCATCGCATCGATCACCGTGGCCAAACCGGCGGAAGGGATCCGGTCGGTGGTGGTAAATCGCACCAGGTAGATGGCAGCGGCATTATTGGCTTGGCCCATGCCCTTGAACTCGCTTTGCTGCGCCCACGCCACCATCTCAGCCTCTGACAGCCCGGCGATGTGGTGCCCGACGAGCGCCGATTCCCAGATTTGCGGCTCTTTGGTTTCTTTCACCAGCACCTTGAAGCCTTCCCAGGCCTCTTTGGAATGGCCGCTCGCATGGAGCATGCCCAGATAGTCCCTGTACGCATAGGACTGGTTGTAGCGCTGGGCGCGCGTCAATGTGCCCGCCATGGCGGCATTGAGATCGCCGGCCAGAAGTTTCAGGCGCACATCGGCTGTCATCTCTCCGGCAGCCCCTGTGCGCTGGGAGGCCGCAATTTTGTAGAGGGGCACGGCCAGGTCAAAATGACCTGTCCAGTAAAAGTACGACCCCGCTTCGTAGGCGTTGTTTGCGATACCCACCCGGCTTTCCTCAGAGCCCTTTTTGAAGCCCTCGTAGGCATGGAACACCCTGGCGGCCGCGTTGACATCACCGGACTCGATCAACAACTTTCCCAAAGCGTCGTAAGACGCCCAGTAAGCGGGCGAAAGTTTGATGTTCTCGCGAAGCAAGGCTTGCGCCGACGCGCCGTCCCCGCGCTCAAGGGCTTCCACAACGAGCAACTCATTGCGCCGGGGCGAGCCGGTGAAGCGCCCTGCGATGGACTTCATGAGCTCGCTCACCTGCCCCTTGTGGGGATAGAGACCGTAGTGATAGGCAAGCTGCGCCAGAGTTTGGATCTCGGTGGTCGCGTTCCTGAAGGCGGCCTCGTCGTTGCTCACGTTGGTATCCGGATTGCCGCCGTCCGCCCAGGTCCAGTAGTAGGGCCGGTAGGGAATGTCGGTGTAGTAAAGATTGTCGTGATACCCGTAGTACGGTTTGCCGTCCGCGTGGAACTGCTCCTGCGCCCTGTTGGCGACCAGGGACTGCCCCTGCTCCCAGTAGTACGCATTGAATGCGTTCTCACGGTAGGCCTTGTCCAGTGCGGCTTTTTCCGACCCGCCACCGCTGACTGCAAGCCGGGCCTCCACCTTTGAGCGCTCCATCGCGTAATAAGGATAGCCTTTGTAGCTTGCGTCAATGCTGTTGGCAAAGACGATGGCCTTGGCCGGGGTGCCCTGGACGTAGGACAGGAAATTGATGTAACGCATCAGGTTGTCGTTACCGGTCTCCTGCAGCAGCGCCAGGTAATCAAGCGGCCCGGGTTGATTGACCATGAACTCGCAGCACAACCTGGCCACATTGGCATCGATGAAGTGGCGGCCGTGGTGAAGCACTGAAAGATTGGCGATGGCCTGAATCTTGGCAGGGTCGCCCAGGGCCGAAGACCCGCGCACCATGTCTTCCAGTGAGTGACCCTTGACGGGCAACTCATAGTCCAGCAGCATTTTCAGCGAGGCATTGTCGTATTGCACCCAGACGTCCCAATCCACAAAAGCCCGGGTCACCACAAACGGCCATATCTCTCCCGGCAGCTTGAGCGCCGCCACGTCCGCCATTGATTTTTTGGCCGTGATCACGCCATAAGCCGCGGCAATCCTGTTTTCGTCCAGCTTCTGGATCAGTTTCTTCAAGGGGTTCTTTTCGCGCGCGGCCATCGCGCGTACTTCAGGCAAATTTCCATTCAGGGCGGCGAGCAGCCCCCGCTCTTCATCCGTCTGCGGCGCGCCCAGCTGTTTGATGGCCGCCATACGCAAACCCAGGGCCATGTAGGCCCGCGCACGAAGGGCGCGGTATTCAGGCGATGCGGGTGACAGGCTCAAGAGCGCCAGAAGCGCCTTCTCGGCAAACATCTCTTTCGCCCGCTCGGTGTTTGCCGGGGTCAGTGCGCTGTACAGCAGGAATACATACGCGTCCTGCGCCGGATTGCCTGTCGATGCCATCAGGCCGAGGGGAGACTGCGGCAGCGCCGCCATCTCCAGCTTGCTTTGTGTTTGCGCGAAGACGGGTGACGCGGCATCGGCGCCCACCGCCTTGAGAATTTCCGGCAGCAGGGACTCGTAGGCCTGAACAGCCGGAATGTCGTCGTCCAGTGAAATGCCTTCGAACTTTTTAGTGACGACCGGGCCGGGCCAGCGCGCACCGTCGCGCGCGGTGCCCGTGTAGTCCTGGGTCAATACGGCAACCGACATTTTTCCCTTGCGGTCGTGCCCCGCATAGCCCCAGACAATGCGCTTGACGCCCAAGGCGTCCGCCAATTTATAGACATCTTCCTGTTTGAGTTGGCGCTGCCCCTCCCCCAGTGCTTTGGCCACCAGATAGGGGTCCGGGATTTTGACCTTCTGCGATTGGGCCATGCCCATCGCCAGCTCCGCCGTCATGAGGGACCGCGTCGCCCTGTCAACAGCCCAGCCCCACACTTGGTACGGCACCACCAGCACGTCAAACTTTCCGTTCAGCAGCGTTTTTTCGTAGAAGGCTTTTTCGTTGCGCTGCCACTCCGAAACCGGGCGCGGATAGGGGCGCGGCACGAAGTGGACCATGGCACGGTCTTCAAAAGGCGGCAGCAAAGCGATCCGGGCTGCCTGCGCTGCCTGCGCGGCGGCTGCTGCTGCGCGGGCGGCCGCCGCGGCCGCTTCCTGCTGCATCCTCGCCTCATTCGCGGCAGCCTCCTCCCGCAGGTTCTGCACATATTGAACGCCAAATGCACTCATGCTGAACAAGAGGATTGCGCAAAGCACGACCGTAGACCGCTTCATTTTCTCTCCCTGAATTCTTAATCCAGACTTGACCGAGCGGGTCTGGATGATATGTGGACGTTCGAACCGCCAAGCCCGGGATCGTACTGTAGCCACCCGCAAGTCGCGGTCTTAATCATGCGGAGCGTGGTTTATCTACATCGGTGAGTACGGAAGCACTAAGATAAAGTAAGCGCCATGAAAGCGCCCGCCCTGAAAAGCCTCAAGGACCTCAAGGCCGTCAAGCAGGACATCGAAATCCGCGCTCGGCTGGAAAAAGAGCAAGAAGCCGCGCGCGTTGCAGCCGCCGCCAAAGCCAAGGCAGAGAAAGAACTTTTCTCGCGCGCCGTCGGCCCGGTCAAAGCGCTGCCCGCCAAACATCTGCCCGGCCACAAGGCCTCACTGCCGGCAACGCAAGCCGCGCCCATCCCGGTGCAACAGCAGCGCGACGAGCTGGCGGTGATGCGCGAAGCGATCTCTGACGGGTTTGACGTGGAAAGCCTGCTGGACACCGACGAGGCGCTGAGTTTTCGCCGGCCCGGCATGGGGCCGGACGTGGTGCGCAAGCTGCGCCGTGGCGGCTGGAGCATTCAGCGCCAGCTCGACTTGCACGGCCTGCGCCGCGAAGACGCGCGGGACGCGCTCTCGGCCTTCATTCGTGAAGCGCACAAGGCCGGCATCCGCTGCGTGCGGGTGGTGCACGGCAAGGGCCTGGGTTCGCCGGGCAAGACGCCGGTGCTCAAGGGCCGGGTGCAAAGCTGGCTGATCCAGAAAGCCGAGGTGATCGCCTTTGTGCAGGCACGGCCGGCCGAAGGTGGTGCGGGCGCGCTGGTGGTGCTGCTGGCGCAGAGCTGAAACGCGCGACCCGCTATCAATTCAGTAGCTGCTTATACCCGTGCGATAAGGGGTTCGAGCCTGTTTCATGCATGAAATCCGCCTGAATCCGGTCTGACAGTCACGTTGTCGCGAATTCTATAAAGAAAATGTGCCAAAAGCCCACAGCGGGCGGGCGCGAATAGCTATCAAATAAATAGCATAACCGCGACAAAATCTAGGCTGGCGAATTGCGCATCCAGTCGGCCGTCTGGAAAAAAGAAACCCGCAGGCGTTCGCGCAAGGCTTCGTCAACACCTGTTTCACCCATGGCCTGGTCCATGCAGGCCAGCCACTGGTCGCGCTCGAGGATGCCGATGACGAAAGGCATGTGCCGCATGCGCAGTTTCGGGTGGCCGAAACGCTCGGTGTAATGCTGCGGCCCGCCCAGCCAGCCGCACAGGAACCAGAACAGGTGCTGCCGCGCCTTGACCAGATGGCTGCCGTGCGCCGCACGCAGCGCTGCATAGCCGGGCTCCAGGTCCATCAGGTCGTAGAAGCGTTCAACGAGTGCCTTCACGCGCTCCTCGCCGCCTATCCAGGCAAAGGGCGTGTCGAACGGCGGTGTGCCCGGTGGTTTTTCTTCGATCTGCATGTTCATTGGGCCTTGCGCAGGGTTTCGACCACCGGTGTGTTGAGCACCGAGCGCAAGCCCCACCAACCCGCAGCCAGTGCCAGCGCTGCGCCGGCCAGGCTGCCCAGCAGCGGCACGGTCCAGGAGCCGGTCCAGCTGAAGTTGAAGACAAATTTGGCCAGGGCCCAGCCGACGGCCAGCGCAACGATGGAGGCCAGGAAGCCGGCCAGCAGGCCGACGCCGGCGAGTTCGGCGCGCTGCACCTGGCGCAGCAGCGAAGCACGCGCGCCGACAGCACGCATGATGGCAAATTCTTTCGCGCGCTCTTCGCGCGTGGCGGTGATGGCAGCAAACAGCACCACCAGCCCGGCCGCCAGCGTGAAGCCAAACAAGTACTCGACGGCGCGTATCACCTGGTCCAGCACGCGCTGTACCTGAGCGATGGTGCTGCTCATGTCGACATTGGTGATGTTGGGGAAGGCCTTGACCAGCTCGTTGTCGAAGCTGCGTGGCCTCTCGCCATTGACTGCGGCCTTGCGCTCAGGCGCACGGAAAGCACTGATGTACGACACCGGCACATCGGTCATGGTGGCCACCGGGTACATCACAAAGAAGTTGACGCGCATCGAACCCCAGTCCACCTTGCGCAGGCTGGTGATTTTGGCTTCGCTGAGCTGGCCGCCGATGTCAAAACGCAGGCTGTCGCCAAGCTTGAGGCCGAGGGTGCCGGCCAGCCCATCTTCCACGCTGATGGCGCCTGCCTCGTCGGGTGTCCAGCGGCCGGCGACAACCTGGTTGTGCGAAGGCTGCTGCGCCGCATGGGACAGGTTGAATTCGCGGTCCACCAGTCGCTTGGCACGGTCGTCCACGTAGTCATCGGGCGCAACGGCCTTGCCGTTGACGGCCACCAGGCGGCCGCGAATCATGGGGTACCAGTCGAACTTGGTCACGCCGCCGTCGCGCAGGGCCTGCTGGAAAGCATCGCCCTGCTCCGGCTGCACGTTGATGACAAACCGGTTTGGCGCATCGGGCGGCGTGGCGCCACGCCAGCTGCTGATCAAATCGGTACGCAGCAACACCAGCAGCATCAAGGCCAGCAGGCCGACCGCCAGCGCGCTGACCTGCACCACGGCGTAAGCCGGCCGGGCTGAGAGCTGGCGCGTGGCCAGCACCAGCCAGCGCGGTGCCGTGGCTTCGTTAACGCTCACGCGCAACAGCTTGACGGCCGCAAAGCTGGCCACGGCAAACACCGCCACCGCACCGGCAAAACCACCCACCGCAATCAGGCCGAGCTGAAGGTCGCTGCTGGCCGCTACCAGCAAAGCCGCAAAACCCAGCACACCCACCAGCAACACCGCGAGCGAGGCGGGCCGCAGGTTGCCGACATCGCGGCGGATCACGCGCAGCGGCGGCACCTGGGCCAGTTGCAGCACCGGCGGTAAGCCGAAGGCCAGCAGCAAAGTCAGCCCCATGCCCATGCCAAACAGCACCGGCCAGAAGGTGGCGGCAGGCAGCGCGGTTTCCACCAGTCCGGCGAGCAGCAGCACAAAGCCGTAATGCACCGCATAACCAATGGCGACGCCCAGCGCGCTGGCCCCCATGCCGGCCAGCACAAACTCGAAGGTGTAGGCCAGCGCAATCGTGCGCTGCGGCTGACCCAGCACGCGCAACATGGCGCAGTCATCCAAATGCTTGGCGGCAAAACCGCGCGCCACGATGGCCACAGCCACGGCGCTGAGCAGGGCTGCCAGCAGCGCCACGAGGTTGAGGAATTTTTCGGCACGGTCCAGCGTCTGCCGCATTTCGGGGCTGCCGCTTTCCAGCGACTCGAGCCGCACGCCGCGCAGCTCGGTCTTCTTGATCTCCTGGCTGGCCCACTGCACATAGGCTTTCACCGCCGCGTCGCTGCCAGCCACGGCAAATCGGTAGTTGGTGCGGCTGGCGGGCTGAATCAGGTTGGTCGCGGCGAGGTCGGCGCTGTTGACCATCACGCGCGGTGAAAAATTAATGAAGCCCGCGCCGCGGTCGGGCTCCTGAATGATCACGCGCGTCAGCTTGAAGCTTGCATCTCCCATCAACAGGGTCTGCCCCACCTTGAGGCCCAGCGCATCAAGCAGCGATGCGTCGGCCCAGGCCGTTCCGGGCGCCGGGATCTCCCGCGTGGCCGCGCCGCCGCCTTCGACGCTGTCGCCTACCGTCATGGTGCCACGCAGCGGGTAGCCATCGGGCACGGCCTTGAAAGCCACGAGTTTGCTGGCGCCGCCGTCGGCTTCCAGCGCGCGGCCCATGGTCGGAAAAGTCACGGTGGAAATGGCCTGCAGCCCCAGGCTGCGCGCCTTGGTGATAAAAACTTCGGGCGTCATACCGTCGCTGCGGAGAACGGCGTCACCGCCCAGCAGTTGCCTGGCGTCGCGCTGCAGCCCACCCTTGAGCCGGTCTGCAAAAAACCCGACGGCCGTCAGGGCCGCCACCGCCAGCGTGACGGCAACAATCAGCAGGCGCAGTTCACCTGCACGCAGATCACGCAGCAGCGTGCGCCAGCCCAGCTGGAGAAAAAGTGTGTTCATTCAGTGACGATAACGCAAAGCGCACACCCTTCAGGGACGGACGGGTTTTGCCTCAGTGGTCAGGCGCCGCGCGGCTTCATCAGCGCAGCTTGCTCCACCACAACTCATTGGAACGTGGTTTCCCGATAGTCAGCACCTCACCAATCACGGGGGTTGCCAGGTCGATGCCCTGTTTGACCGCCAGATCGGCCAGCCGGTCCATCGGCTCACGCCACGGGTGAAAAGCCAGGTCAAAGGTGCTGTTGTGGACGCTGTAGAGGGTTTTGGCTTTGAGGTCCTGGAAGGCGCGAATGCTTTCTTCAGGCGTCATGTGCACCGTGGGCCAGTCCTTGTCGTAAGCACCGTTTTCCATCAAGGCCAGGTCGATGCGCGGAAAACGTTCGCCGATCTGCTGGAAGCCGGGGAAATACCCGGAGTCACCGCTGAAGAAAATCCGTTGCTCGCCGCTGTCGATCACCCAGGAGGCCCACAGGGTGGAATTACGGTCGGTCAGGGTGCGCCCGGAAAAATGCTGCGAGGGGGTGGCCGTCAGTTGCACGCCGGCATGCGTGCCGGACTGCCACCAGCCGAACTCCTGAATGCGTTCGGCCGGCACTTTCATATCCTGCAGCCGCGCGCCAACCCCGGTAGGGACGAAGTAGCGGTTCACCTTCAACGCCAGGGTTTCGATGGTGGCGCGGTCCAGATGGTCATAGTGGTCGTGCGAGAGGATCAGGCCCTCGATGGGCGGCACCTCACTCAGAGCGATCGGCGAAGGGTGAAAACGTTTCGGCCCCGCCCATTGCACCGGCGACGCACGCTGGCTGAACACCGGGTCGATCAGCCAGTATTTGCCGTGCAGCTTGAGCAGATGGGACGAGTGGCCCAGCCGGACTACATGGTTGGCATTGACGTCCAGCGCATCGAGCGTGGCGCGGTCAAGCGAGCGCACCGGCACCGGGTCGACCGGCACGGTGCCTTCTTTGCCCACAGTGAGAAAGCGCCACCAGATTTTGATCGGGCTTTGCGAAATCTTAAGCTCGGGGTTGTCGATGTTCTGGAACGCATTGGAGGTGGTACAACCGGCCAGAACCAGCGCACAGGCAGCGACCGAGAGGCGGCGAAGTGAAGCATTCATCACTTGACGGTAACTGCGATGAATTACGCCGGCATTAGCCGGGTCAGCGGCCCAGCCGCTGTTCAAGTTCACGCAGGACCGGGCCGATGTTGGCGCCCACTCTGATCTGCGGATTGGAGAACCCATCCGCCTTGCCGGCATCAATCTCACGCTGCTTGATCACCGGAACGGCACTGGCAAAAGCCTGCTCGAAGGAATGGGTGCTTTTCAGTTGCTCGTCAAACATGGCGCGGCCGAAAAAAGTCAGCTCAGACAACTGGCCGCAACCGTAGGACGTGTGGGTGGCGTCCGCCGCCGTCATGACCAGGGTGTCATCGCCGGCCAGTGCATCGATCCAGCCACCCGAGTAGCAGGCCGAGACGGCAATCACGCGGTTTCGGATGCCAGCCTTGTCCAGGGCTTCGCGCAGCTCGACCGGGCTCAGGGGCGCCACGTCCAGCGGCCAGTGCGAGGCCGCGAGCTTGAAGTCACGGGCACCGTGCGAGGTCAGGTAGACCACCAGCACATCGTTGTCCTTGTCCATGTGCCGGGCCAACGCCTCGATGGCGCGCTGCAGGTTCAAGGGGGTTGCCCAAGGGTGGGTTTGAACAGTGCCAGCGTGATTCAACAAATGAACCACGCGGCCGGCGGCATCAAACCGATCTGTCAGCACCTGGTTGACCAGGGTGCTCTCGCGCAGAAAAACGTCTTCCGCCGCATACGGCGCAAACACCAGGCCATACACGTCGGTCACTCCGGGGCGCTGCGGGGCTATGCCGGCAACCGTGCGCTGCCACAGCGCCTGCTGCCCTTCCATGGTTTCCTGGCTCAGGCTCAGGCGGGGCCGGCTGTCTTCCGCGCCAGCCTGGCTGGCGTAGTCCTTTTCCCAGGTGCGAGCCTCGAATTGCCAGGCAGTCAGGCCTGTGGTTGCCAGCAAGACCAGCGCGAATACTGCAGTCCGCCAGGTCCATCCGGCGAAACGCACGATGAGGAAAAGGCTCACACCAAGCGCCCAAACTGTCACCACCAGATAGAAAGCCCAGTAAACCCAAGGTGCGGAAAACACAGTCGCCTTGATCCAGCCATGGGCAATCGCAGCGACCACACCCTGGGCCACCAGCACATTGGGCAGCGCCGCCGCCAGCCACAGCGTAAAAAAGGCGGCCACACCGCGAGGCGGTTGATCATCGGGAATCGATTCACCCGCTTCAGGGGTGGACACAACTATCAGTGCGGGAAAGGTCCACCACGCCAGACCGATTCCCAACCCGGTGGTCCACCACGTCGACAACCAGGCCTGCAGGTTAAAGACCGCAGGACCTGCAACTTCCAGCCGCATCAACGCAACTTCCGTTGCAGCGACCAGAACCGCAATGGCCAACACCTGCAACGGCGTTGGCGTTTTTCCCGCTACGCGGACAGGCAGGAAAAATGCAGCGCGCAGCCCCTCCGCTATCCAGCGTGATGTGCTCAGCCATCCAGCAGGATCCGGACGGCCGCGGTCAGCCGGGTTCAGCAACGGTTCCGGAATACCAGGCAGGGTGTGTTGAACTTGGGAGTCATGCATGGCGGCATCATGCCACGGCAGATTCAGGGCTCCGTGTCCGCCTTGCGGGGTTTGGGGCCAGCCAGTTCAGGTGCCAACTTGAGCCGCTGCGCATTGGCGTAACAAACGAAGCGCTTGTTCGTCGCGCGGCCGATGGCGCACAACCCGACCGCCTGCGCCACTTGGTGACCCATCTGCGTGATACCGCTGCGCGACACGACGATCGGCACATTCATCTGCGCCGATTTGATGATCATTTCGCTGGTGAGACGGCCGGTGGTGTAGAACACCTTCTCCGCTTCGCGCACCGACGGTTTTTCCTGCATCCACATCCAGCCTGCGATGGTGTCGATTGCGTTGTGGCGCCCCACGTCTTCCACAAACAGCAGTAATTCAGGCTCTCCGGCTGTTTTCGCAAAAAGAGCGCAAGCGTGCACAGAACCCGCCGATTTGTAGGTGGTCTCTTTCAGGCGGATGGTATTGATAAGCCCGTAAAGCTGCCCCTGGGTGATGTGAGCGTCGGGCGGCAAGACGATCTGGTCCACCTCGTCCATCAGGCCGCCAAACACGCTGCCTTGTCCGCAACCGGTGGTCACCACCCGCTTGGCTGTTTTTTCCTCGATGTCCTCGATACCGTGGCGCGTCTTGACAGCGGCGGCGCCCACATCCCAGTCGACGGTGATGGACTCGATGTCATGCGCGTTAGCGACCAGGCGCTGGTTGCGCAAGTAACCCAGCACAAGCAGCTCGGGGTGGGCGCCCAGCGTCATCAGGGTGACCAGTTCGCGTTTATCCACATACACCGTCAAGGCACGTTCTGCGGGAATGGACACCTTCTGCTGCTCACCGTATTCATTGACGGTGTCAATTTCACAGGTCAGCGGCGCCTGCGCAAGCGTCAACCTGGGTAGGGGCAAAAGAGTTGACGTTGGGGTTGTCGAAGGGTTTGTCGGCGAAGGCATGGCTGGAGGCTACAACAAAAAAGCCGGCTCCAAGGAGCCGGCTTGTTGAGAGGGACGCGCTCTCAGGGTTTTTTGGCGGGGTTAACCACCGCATCCGGCTGCTTGGTACTGGGCGGGCTGGTGGCCGTCGCGGCAGGCGAATGAGCTCCTGCCGCCTCGATGGGCTTGGCTTGCGGTGGGACATAGGCAAACGGCCCCGGCTCTGCGCAGGCAGGCGCTGCCGCTGCAGGCTTGGTTTCTTTTCCCGCAGCCTTGGCTGTTTTGTAGTAACTGGCAGCCACCTTGTCTTGCGCCTTGCACAGCTGGTAGCCCTCGACCTTGCCGGTCCAAGCAGCCTTGGCAGCCGTCTCCGCAGCCTTTGCTTTGGCTTCGTCACTCAGTGCGGGGAGTTTGGCCAGAGCCATCGATGAGGCTGCTGCCAGCAAGCCCGCGAATAAAAGTTTCTTCATACGAAAGCTCCTCGTTATGCCTGTACGGTCTGGCTGGGCTGCGCGGGCTCGCTACGCTGGGCCGGGATTTTTCCGGCTTTCACATCGTCATACCAGTATTCGTGATGCTCCTTCGCCCAGGTCTCGTCCACATAGCCGGTTTTCATGCCGTCGTAGGCGCCTTCCATACCGATGGTGCCAATATAAATATGACCGATGAACAGCGCCATCATCAGCACCGTTGCCACCACATGCACCATGTGCGCCACTTGCATGGTGTCGCGTACATAAAGCAGTCCAGGCACCAGTTTGTCGAGTACCAGTCCCGAGCCCACCACGATCAGGCCGAGGAAAAACACGCCGCCCCAGAACAGGAATTTTTCGCCCGCATTGAAACGGTGCGATGGCACTTCCTTGCCGGACAGCAGGCCACCGCCCTTGAGCAGCCAGCCGATGTCACCACGGCTGGGCAGGTTGTCGCGGACAAAAGTGAAAAACACAATCACAAGCGACACCGCAAACAGCGGGCCGGCAAAGTTGTGCATGGTCTTGAGCACATAAGTCAGCCAGCCGAACAGGGTGGTTCCGATCACCGGCAACAGGAAGAACTTGCCGAAGGCCATGACGACGCCGGAGATGGCCAGAATGCAGAACGCAATCGCATTGGACCAGTGCGCCGAGCGCTCGAAGGGTGTGAACCGTTCAATCTTGCGGCCGGTTTCGGCGCCGTGCAGATTGATGCGACCCTTGCCGAAATAAAACAGGGCAATGGCACCGATCACGATCAGCAGCAGCGAACCGCCGTAGGGAATAAGCCAGTTGTTGCGCACCTGCCGCCAGGCTTCACCGGCATTGGTCAACCGCGAGCCGGGGTATTGCACAAAGGGCTGGATCAGGTTGCCGGCTTCGGGCGCCTCGCTTTTGGGCAGGCTGCTGTAGCCTGTCACGCCGGTGCCGACCTGGCGCCACATGGGCGCGTTATTGCCGGGCTGAACCTTGGCGCGTTCACCGTTGGTCTGTTCGGCGTACTTGGGATCAGCACTCGCTTCGGGTTTGACCTCGAAGATATTGGCGCTCTGGATACCGCCCGCAGGTGCGGCTATGGCCGGTGCAACTGCTGCAGGCGGCGCAACCGGCGCAACCGGCGCGGCGGCAGACTGCGCCAGAACTCCAGCAGACCAGCCAGACGCCGCGAAAAATATTGCTGCCAGAACTCGCGATGGGCCTTGCATGTGAACTCCCCTACTTCACGCGGTTGTATTCGTTCTGGCCGGTCTGTGCGCGGGTCTTGAGCTGCTGCTCCCAGGCGGCCTTGTCGCCGGCTTTCCAGCCCGGGGCGTTGTACGCGTTGCTGGTGCCCTGGAACGCGGGAACGTCGCTTCTGATGCCAGCGGCGGTCTGCGGCTTTTCGCCGCAGGCGGCAAGCACCATGGCGATAACGGTGAGCAATGCAAGGCGCATCATGATTTGACTCCGTTGGCGGGAGGTTGGCCCGCCTGCTTGGACCCGTAAGCTGTACCCCAGCCCCAGACTTCAGCACCCTTGCCGCGCTGCACCACGCGATTGCGGAAGATGTCTGCGACAACATCGCCGTCACCTGCGATCAGCGCCTTGGTTGAACACTGCTCGGCGCAGGCCGGCAGCTTGCCTTCGGCCAGGCGATTGCGGCCATATTTCTCGAACTCGGCCTGGCTGCCGTTAGCTTCAGGACCACCGGCACAGAAGGTGCATTTGTCCATCTTGCCGCGCACCCCGAAAGTGCCCTGCGACGGAAATTGCGGCGCGCCAAACGGACAGGCGTAGGAGCAGTAACCGCAGCCAATGCAGACATCCTTGTCATGCAGTACGACGCCTTCATCGGTGCGGTAAAAGCAGTTGACGGGACAAACAGCCATGCACGGTGCGTCGCTGCAATGCATACAAGCGACGGAAATTGATTTTTCACCGGGCACACCATCGTTGAGTGTGACCACCCGGCGGCGATTGACCCCCCACGGGACTTCGTTTTCATTCTTGCAGGCGGTGACGCAACCGTTGCACTCGATGCAACGCTCGGCGTCACAGACAAATTTCATACGTGCCATGGTTATGCCCTCTCCACATTACATACGGTCGTCTTGGTCTCTTGCATCATCGTCACGCTGTCGTAGCCGTAAGTCGTCGCAGTGTTGATGGCCTCGCCGCGCACCACCGGCGCAGCCCCGTTCGGGTAATACGCCAGCATGTCCGCGCCCTGCCAGCGACCCGAGAAGTGGAAGGGCAGGAAGACGGTGTCCGGACCCACACGTTCCGTCACCAGGGCCTGGACGTTGATGCGCGCTCCAGTCGGGGTGCTGACCCAGGCCCGCTCGCCATTGCGTATGCCCTTTTCGGCGGCGACTTTGGGATTGATCTCGATGAACATCTCCTGCTGCAACTCGGCCAGCCACGGATTGGAGCGGGTTTCCTCGCCACCGCCCTCGTACTCCACGAGCCGGCCCGAAGTCATGATCAGCGGGAATTTTTCGTGAACCTTGTCCGCAATGTTTTTCTGCTGGATGGTTTTGTACAGCGTCGGCAAGCGCCAGAAGGCCTTCTTGTCGTCATGTGTCGGGTACTTGGCCATGAGGTCGGGACGGTTGCCGTACAGCGGCTCGCGGTGCTGCGGAATGGCGTCGGGGAAATTCCAGACCAGCGCGCGGGCTTTTGCATTGCCAAACGGGTGGCAACCATGGTTTTTCATGGCCACCCGGATGATGCCGCCCGACGAGTCGGTCTTCCAGTTCTTGCCTTCAGCGGCTGTCTTTTCGGCGTCGGTCAGTTCGTCCCACCAGCCCAGTTTTTTCACAAGCAGGTGATCAAACTCAGGGTAGCCTGTCTGGATATCCGCTCCCTTGGAATGGGAGCCGTCTTCTGCCAGCAGGTTTTTGCCTTCGCGTTCAACACCAAAGTTTGCGCGGAAATTTCCGCCGCCTTCCATCACGTGTTTGGACGTGTCGTAGAGATTGGGTGAGCCGGGGTGCTTCATCTCGGGGGTGCCGTAACACGGCCATGGCAGGCCAAAGTAGTCACCCGTGGTGTCGTAGCCGGTTTCCTTGTCCTTGCCGCCTTTTGATTTCAGCGTCTTGACATCGAACAGATGCATGTTGCGCATGTGCGCCTTCAGACGCTCCGGGCTTTGTCCGGTGTAGCCGATGGTCCAGACCGACTTGTTGATCTCGCGCAGGATGTCTTCCGGCACGGGCTCGTCCATGCCCTTGACCTTTTGCATCTTGTAGTTCTTCGACAGCTCTTTGGCGAACCCGAGTTTTTCCGCCAGCTGATGCATGATCATGTGGTCGCTGCGGCTTTCCCACAGCGGCTCGATGACTTTTTCACGCCACTGAAGAGAACGGTTGGAGGCGGTCACGGAGCCGCTGGTCTCGAACTGGGTCGCCGCCGGCAGCAAGTACACCGCCCGATTGGGGTTGAGGTCTTCGGCCTTGCCGGGCATGGCGGCCATGGCGGCTGTGGCCGAGGGATACGGATCAATCACCACCAGGAGGTCGAGCTTGTCCATCGCGCGTTTCATCTCCAGTCCGCGGGTCTGGGAGTTGGGCGCATGACCCCAGAAGACCACGCCCCGAAGGTTGGACTCCTGGTCGATGAATTCGTTTTTCTCCATCACGCCGTCAATCCAGCGCGACACCGTGATGCCGGGCTTGCCCATCATGGCGGGTGATGCGTAGCGGCCCTTGATCCAGTCAAAGTCCACGCCCCAGGTCTTGGCAAAATGTTTCCACGAGCCTTCGGCGAGGCCGTAGTAACCGGGCAGCGAGTCCGGGTTGGGGCCGACGTCGGTCGCGCCCTGCACGTTGTCATGACCACGGAAGATGTTGGTGCCACCGCCGGAAACACCGACGTTGCCCAGGGCCAATTGCAGAATGCAGGACGCACGCACCATGGCATTACCAATGGTGTGCTGGGTCTGGCCCATGCACCAGACGATGGTGGACGGCCGGTTCTTGGCCATCATCTCGGCAGCCATCAACACGCGGGCTTCCGGCACGCCGCAGGCTTCTTCCACCTTGTCTGGTGTCCATTTGGCAAGCACATCTTCCTTGACCTTGTCCATGCCGTAGACACGGTCGTTGATGTACTTGGTGTCTTCCCAGCCGTTCTTGAAGATGTGGTACAGCATGCCGAACAGGAACGGAATGTCCGAGCCGGAGCGGATACGGATGTACTCGTCGGCCTTGGCTGCGGTACGCGTGAAACGCGGATCGACCACGATCATCTTGCAGCCGGTTTCCTTGGCATGCAGCATGTGCAGCAGGCTCACAGGATGGGCTTCTGCGGCGTTGGAGCCGATGTACAGGGCGACCTTGCTGTTCTGCATGTCGTTGTACGAATTGGTCATGGCGCCGTAGCCCCAGGTGTTGGCTACGCCGGCCACCGTGGTGGAGTGGCAGATGCGTGCCTGGTGGTCGCAGTTGTTGCTTCCCCAGAAGCTCACGAACTTGCGCATCAGATAGGCTTGCTCGTTGTTGTGCTTGGAGGAGCCGACCCAGTAAACCGAATCAGGGCCGCTCGTCTTGCGCAAATCCTGCATGCGAGCCGTGATCTCATTGAGCGCGGTATCCCAGCTGATGCGCTCGTACTTGCCGTTCACGAGTTTCATCGGATACCGCAACCGGTATTCACCATGGCCGTGTTCGCGAAGCGCGGCGCCCTTGGCGCAATGGGCACCGAGGTTGATGGGCGAATCGAACACCGGCTCCTGCCGCACCCAGACGCCGTTTTCAACCACGGCATCAACAGCACAGCCAACGGAGCAGTGGGTACAAACGGTGCGTTTGACTTCAATTTTCCCGGTGCCATCTCCCGCCCCCGGCGTTGCGGCCTTGGCTTTTTTTACCAGCGTGAGCTGAGTGGCTGCCAGGCCAACACCCACACCCAGACCGGAACGCCGCAAAAACGCGCGGCGGTCCATGGTCGGCAAGGCGTTGGAGAGACCGCGCGAAAGGCTCTGTACAAAACGCGCCGAGCCAGCGCGCTGCAACGGTTCCGCGTGAATACCGTGGGATTTTTTCGTGAGAAGCATGGAGCTCTCCGTAGAAGGAAAACGGGGATTGGACTAGATGCGCGTGGTCGAGTAGTAGCGCTTGACGTGATCCGAGAGGCTGTAGCCACCGCCTTTTTCAGGGGCTGGCTTGGGCTCCTGGAGCGCCACCTCAGGCGCTTGCACGCCGGGCAGTGCGACTGCCACGGCGGCAACGGCGCCGGTCGCGGCGGCGCCGAAAAAGAAACCCCGGCGCGAGGGTTTTGGCTGGCTATCTGGCATGGTCGTCTCCAAGAAAGCTTGCTGCTATGAAGCGGTTTGCATACTTACTAATCGTCGTACTTTACGTCAGACAGTCACAGCCGACAATGCTTTCGTGGGCGCCAACAGGGGGCCTACGGGAAAACGATAGGGCGTCTTGGATTTATCCGGACGGCAGTCATCCGGAAAAGTGTCGCATTCTGAGAATGCGAGCGGCGCGTCTCAGGCCAGCATGTCAAAACCCTGGGCTTCAACATGGATGAAGGCTTGCGTAAAGCCCGCCACGCTGCGGTAAAAATCCGCCTTCGGGCAAGCCGCGATGGCATCACACAAGGCGCCAGCCCACGGCTGCAGATGGTGAGCGAAGAACTCGCTTTGCCGTGTCAAATTCGCAACCTCTACATCGTCGCCGGCAATCAGATAACGCATGACTTCGCAAAGATAGGCGATATGGTCTTCTGTTTCGGCCATGGTTTCATCGCGCGTCAGGCCAAGGCTCTCGAGATCGGTCCGCAAGGCCGCGAGCGGCTTCTCGTTGAGGAACCCACTCAGGTAGTGGGAGCCGAAAAGGTAAACCTCCGGCCTGCCTACGCCGCCAAACAGCGCATCGTATTCCCTGGCGACGGCCTCCTGGGACAGCCTGCGCGCGGCACCCACCAGCTCACCCCATGATGCTTCGAGCAGGGCACCGGCAGCTGGTGCCTGTGTGACCGCAACCTTGAGCTTTTCAAACAGTTCGGCAGAAGGCGGCGCGTAATACAGAGCGAACAACAAGCCATAAATTTCGGCGCGCGCGGTTTCCTCGTCGAGGTCGGAAGATACAAGTGAGGCTTGCAGGGTCATGGCTTGGAAATCATTGAAAGCATTGAACGTCTTATCGAATATCGGTGATCTTGACTTCGTTGTCAGCGGAATAGATGTCGATCACACGGCAGTCGCTGCACATCTTCAGCCGGTCTGCTGCCGCGCCCTGAAACATGGCATGACCAGCGAGCTTTCCGAGCATGGACTCGATAGCCTTGAGCGTGCCGAATGGTTTGCTGCAACGGATGCACTGGTAAGGCAGGGACTCGTTGAGCACCCGCGCCTCCTTGCGCACGGCCGTCAGCAGCAATCGCGGCTCCAGCGTGATGGCGTCTTCCGGACAGGTCGTGGCACACAGGCCACATTGCACGCAATTCTTCTCAATGAATTTGAGTTGGGGCCGTTCCGGGTTGTCCTGCAGCGCACTGGCAGGGCAAGCGCTGACGCAACTCAAACACAAGGTGCAGGCATCTTTGTTGATGGTCAATGAGCCCAGGGGCGCACCGGCAGCCGGCAATGCAATGGCCTCCGGCTTGGCTGGCGCGTGGGTCATCAGGTGATCCAGCGCAAATTCAAGGGTGGCACGTTTTTCGGCCTGCACGGCAAAGCCAGCCGCCTGAGCAACACCCTGTGCCGCGGGTGCCTGTAGCTGGGCGTCGAGTGCGGCGAGGTCGCGCGCGTCCTTCGCCTGGAGAATCCGGAAATGCTCACCCTGGTAACCCAAG
This sequence comes from Polaromonas sp. A23, assembly GCF_002001015.1. Classification (GTDB taxonomy): domain Bacteria; phylum Pseudomonadota; class Gammaproteobacteria; order Burkholderiales; family Burkholderiaceae_C; genus Polaromonas. The sequence goes on from NZ_MUNO01000022.1 coordinate 179,591, forward strand.
CCGCTGAGGATGGCTTGCGCCACGTCCATCTGCTCGCGCACGGCATCGCGGTACTGCGGTGCTTCCTCGTCCGTCATGAGCACCCAGACCTGGGAAGCACCATAGGCGATGGCCGAGAGCCACAACTCCAGGCCCACCGAAACGGTGTGCGACAAGGCCAGGGGCATGACCCGCGCCGGCACGCCGCGCGTGGCCGGATCGAGCCGGGCCAGACGGCCCAGGTCACCCAGCAGGCGCGTGCCCGCTTCCTGGCTATGCAGCAGCAAGGCCGCCTGCTTGCCACCGGCCCGGGTATAGGTGCCCAGCAGGGTCTTGATCTTCGTGCCCTGCTCCACCGGACGCGGGTAGGCATACGTCAGTGCACCACTGGGGCACACCGTGGTACAGGCACCGCAGCCCACACAGAGACTGGGATTGACAACAATTTGCTGTCGCTCGCGCTGGCTGCTGATCGCGGAAGCCGAACAGACATCGATGCAGGCATTGCAGCCAGTTTTTTCATTGCGACTGTGAGCGCAGAGCTTTTGCTTGTAGTTGAAGAATTTTGGTTTCTCAAACTCGCCGACGAGGGATCGCAAGGCGATCAGGGTGCGGCTGTCCTGACCATCCCAACGAAAGTAGCCCTGAGGCAAGGCATGCTGTGTGAAGGCCGGGGTGGCCCGTAAATCCAGCACCAGATCAAACTTCTCGCTCAAGGTTTCGGGCGCACGGCTGAAATCAATGGCTCCAGCCACGCCACAAGCCTTGACACAAGCCCGGTGTGATTTGCACAGTGCGTTGTCGATCTGGTAGTCGAAGCCAATCGCTCCTTCCGGGCAGGCGGCCAAACAGGCATTGCAGCGGGTGCACAGGTCCAGGTCGATGGCATTGCTGCGCTCCCAATGCAGATCGAAAGCCCCCAGCCAGCCGATCAGGCTCCTGACCTGGCCGGCGAGTACCGGGTAGCGCCGCTCCTGCAGACCTCCGTCGCGGCCAGCCCCCAGGCTGAACAGCGTGACATCCAATACATCCGAGACCAGTTCGGCTGCGCGTTCGGCCGCGTCGAGCTCGCCAATGATGAGCAGACGGCCTGTGCTTTTGTAGGTCACGGTGGCCACGGGTTCGGCATCAGGCAGATGGGCCATCGCCAGCAGGGCCGCAATTTTGGGGCTGGCCTGGGCAGCGTCCCGGCTCCAGCCACCTGTCTCGCGGATATTGACGAATTTGATGACGGAAGTGGCACCTTCGGTCTGCCGCGCCAGCTCCGTAAACAGCCGTGCCTCCTGCGTGCACGCAACGACAACGTCATCTCCCGACTGAACCGCTTTCTGGAAAGCGCTCGCCTCCCGCCGGCAAAGCGTTGAATGCAGGGTCAGTGTTTCATCAAGTACCGCGCCCAGCGTCTGGGGCTGGAGGGGCATCGTCTGGTTGCAGTCGCAAATCAGTGTGGGCATGGTGTTCTTGGCTGGCGCCGGAGCCTGGAGAGGACTCGGGTTGGCTGGAATCTTTGGGAGAAGCGGCCGGATCGGTTACGTCCGGATTTTCATCAGACTGTGCCACGATTTCATCTGCGGGGTTATTCGCAGTTTCCCGTGGTGAAGGTGTCTGCGCCGCCTTCTCATCCTCCTCCTTGTCGTCAAACAAATTGAGAAACTTGGCGCTCGCCATCTGCCGGAGCATGGACTCCGGAATGGGATCTGACTTTGAATAGTCGTCAATATAGATATCGAGCCCATCCATCACATTGAAATGCGGATCGGCAAACAGCTTTTTCATGGCAGCGTTGCGCACTTCGGGCCCCACATCACCGGCCATGAAAGGCTTGAAGTCGGAGTTCTTGTCCAGAAGCTTCACATCGTCGAGTGTGAGCAGTTTTTCCTCGAGAGGTACAGAAGCCTCAGCCGGAGCCGTCGCAGCCGTTTCGGGCGTCGGGGCCACCGCACCGCCCGGAGCAATCTGCGTAGCCGCGTCCGGAACGGGCGCCGGTGCCGATTCGTCCAGCGGCTTGCCTTGCAGCACGTCGGTCTTGCGGCGCGCCCAGCGGCTGAGGAACCCGCGGGCTTCTTCAGCCATGGCCACCCCCGCCGAACTTTTTGTCAGTGCTCACCCTTGCCGGATTGCCAAACCGGTCCAGCAGGGGCTTGAAGCTCTGCGGTCGCTGCCGACGCTTGGCTTCGAGCACGTAATGCGCATCCACAAAGGCCTGCACCCACTCCACCACGTCGCGCGGCGCGGCCACCTGCTCCACGGTTTCCTGCGCGTCCAGCCAGCGGCCGGCGTCGTGGTAACTCAGCGTCACAGTCTGCGGCACCGCTACCGGCTCATCGGCCAGCGCCGCCTCTTCTTCCATGCGCCACACCACCCAGAAGCAGGGCTGCGGTGTGGTGACATTGAGGTAATAACCTTCGGCGTCGTCGGTAAACAGTTCGACCTTGAAGCCCGGATGCAGCCAGCGCTCTTCCTGGTCGTCCTTAAGCAGCAATCGCGGCTGCGTGCCAAAGCCTTCTTCATGCGGCACGATATCGGCGAGCGACCAGCGCCACGGCTGCCAGCGGTTGTCTATGCGCTCGCGGCGCATGACTACCGCGACGTCAATATGAGAGCGTGGATTCATCTGCGCAATGTAATGGATCCGTTGAGCTTGTACGAGAACAAGGCCATTGGCACCCGGCCATGACGCTCGATTGGGCAGAGGTGGCACCCTCATTGCAGCGAAAGCGACGCCGCCGGAATGGTCACCAGCCTGGACCTGCGAGGCCTAGGGTTGTTCACAGGTTGTGCCACCTGCGATATGAGTGCAGCATGGGTGCTGGCATTGAAATTACCGCTTTAGCGTTATTTCTTTGCCAACAACTCACCCCGAAAGGAACACCATGAGTACCCGTCGCCACATCCTCCAGGCCTCTGTTGGTTCTGCATTGTTGGGCGCGCTTGCTCCGCACGCCAGCGCCCAGACTGTTGAACAGGTCAAGATCTATTACGGGTTTCCCCCCGGCAGCGCTGGCGACAGCGTGGCACGCCGCGTGGGCGAAAAACTGGCCGGCTCGCCCTATACAAAAAACGCAGCCGTCGTAGAAAACCGGCCTGGCGCGGGTGGACGCATCGCGCTGGACGCACTCAAGACCTCTCCCTCGGACGGCAGTGTCCTGGCGCTCTCGCCATTTTCCTGCACGTCGATCTATCCGCACATCTACACCAAGTTGAGCTACGACCCTGTCAAGGACATGGTGCCTGTGTCCGTCGCTGCCGTCATGCACCATGGCCTGGCCGTGGGCCCGCTCGTTCCCGCCAGCGTCAAGACCGTCAAGGACTTCCTCGCATGGGCCAAGGACAACCAGAAAGGCGCCTCCTACGGATCGCCCGCAGCGGGCTCCACACCCCACTTTATCGGCGCACTGTTGGGGTTGAACAGCGGAGTGGAACTCCAGCACGTGCCCTATCGCGGCTCGGTTCCCGGCGTCACCGACCTGGTGGCAGGCCAGATAGCGGCCATGGTCACGCCCAGCGGCGATTTCATCCCCAACCACAAGGCCGGCAAGATTCGCCTGCTGGCCACGTCGGGCAAGCAGCGCTCACCGTTCTCACCCGAGGTTGCCACGTTTGCCGAGCAGGGCTTTCCGATGTTCACCGTGGAGGAGTGGTTTGGCTTTTACGCTCCGGCAAGAACGCCTTCGTTGCTGGTCAATCGTGCCAACGCCGCAATCAATGCCGCGCTGAAACAAAAGATCGTCATCGACAGCCTGGCAGTGGTCGGCCTCATCGCGCAAGGTTCCACGCCAGAAGAGATGGCTCGCTCACAGAAGGCGGAGTTCGACCGCTGGGGGCCGCTGGTCAAGCGGGTCGGATTTACTTCCGATTCCTGAAACTCACTCCTTCCGCGCCTGTGGCGCGGAAGAAGCGTCAAATTGCGCCTTGAATCCCTGGACTCAGGTATTTTTCGATATCGTGATGGTCGGAAATTTAGCCGAGAAGTCTTTCGCCTTGGCGGCAATCGTGATGGCCACCTGGCGCGCCACCGCCTTGTAAATACCGGCAACTTCACCATCCGGATCAGCCACCACAGTGGGCCGGCCGTTGTCGGCCTGCAGGCGAATCTGCATGTCCAGCGGCAGCGCGCCGAGGTAGCTCATGCCGTAGTCGGCCGCCATCTTCTTGCCGCCGTCTTCGCCAAAGATGTGTTCCGTGTGGCCGCACTTGCTGCACACATGGACCGCCATGTTCTCGACGATGCCCAGAATGGGCACACCGACTTTTTCAAACATCTTGATGCCTTTTTTGGCATCCAGCAAGGCGATGTCCTGCGGTGTGGTAACGATCACCGCGCCCGTCATGGGCACGCGCTGCGAAAGTGTGAGCTGGATGTCGCCGGTGCCGGGCGGCATGTCGACGATCAGGTAATCCAGGTCTTTCCAGTTGGTCTGGCGCAGCAGTTGTTCCAGCGCCTGCGTGGCCATAGGCCCGCGCCAGATCATGGCTTCGTCCTGGGCCACCAGGAACCCGATCGACATGACCTGGATGCCGTAGTTCTCCATCGGCTCCATGTTCTTGCCGTCCACACTTTCGGGCCGGCCCTCGATGCCCATCATCATGGGCTGGCTGGGGCCGTAAATGTCGGCATCGAGCAGGCCCACCTGTGCGCCTTCGGCGGCCAGCGCCAGCGCGAGGTTGACGGCAGTGGTGCTCTTGCCGACGCCGCCCTTGCCGGAAGCCACGGCCACGATGTTCTTCACATTGGGCAGCAACTGCACGCCGCGCTGCACGCTGTGGCTGGCAATTTTGAAGCTCACATTGACCGACACGTTGCCCACACCGTCCACGCCCTTGGCCGCGGCAATCAGCAGCTTGCGGATGCCCGCCAGCTGGCTTTTGGCCGGATAGCCGAGTTCCACGTCAAAAGACACGTCACCTTCTTTGACTTGCAGATTTTTCAAGGCCTTCGAGGTGACAAAGTCCTTGCCTGTGTTGGGATCGACGACGGCCTGCAGGGCCTGTAGTAACTGGTCTTGGGTTGCCATGGGGAAAAGTGCTTTCTGTGTATTGCGGGCAGTGTAGCGATGTCGCACGGCCAAAGTGGCCGGCAGGGCTACTTGGAGTCGGACAAGTACTTGCGCTCAAAGCTGATGACCGCATCGGCGAAGGCTTCCGCCGCACGCGGGTCGTCCCGCATGCTCTTGCCGAACTCCAGCTGGATGGCGTCGATGCCCTGCGGGTTGTTGCTGCCATAGGCAAACACGGTGTTGCCGCCGTTGTATTTGGTGTGCTCCTTGGCACCAGGCTCCGTGGGGTGGACCTGCCAACCGGCGGCCTGGAACGGGCCGATCAGGCTGGCCTCGCCCAGGATGGCAGCTTCGCCGTGCCTTGCTACCAGCGACTTGACGGTCCAGCCGTTGCGCGTGCCGCGGAACACGGTGCCGGCGTCGCTCGCCTGGCCGTGTACGTCGATCAGCAGCGCTCCGCCCGGGTAACGCTGCCGTACCTCGGCGATGAAAGCGGCCAGGTGGACGTGGTAGGCCCGGTAGGCAGGTAACGCCTCTGGCGACTCCAGGGCTTCATGCTCGGCGCGGTTGGCGTCGACGAACTTACGGCTGAACTTGGCGACGACGAGATAGGGCCGCTTGCCGGTTCTCTTCTCGATAAGGTCCGCCGCGCGCTCAGCGAGCACCCGCGAATTGAGATCCCGCACCGTCGTGCCCTGGGAGCGCGGCGGCACGCCGGGCACAGGATCGACACCATCGTGCGGCACCGCGAAGATGACAGGCATGGAACCCTGCCGGGCCACGACCAGGTTTTCAGCGTCATAGGCCTGGGCGCTGCCGGCCAGGAGCAGCAGGAAGGCAAAGCCGGTAAGGGTATGGAAGCAATTGACAAGCATGTCGGGTATTGTGCCGCGATAGCTCCTAAAATAGGCGGTTTCCCCGTCAGAAGCCCTCATCCATGTCCTCAGCGCAAGCGCAGCGCAAGCTGTTCGTTACCACCGCCCTGCCCTACGCAAACGGTAATTTCCACATCGGCCACATCATGGAATACATCCAGGCCGACATCTGGGTACGTTTCCAGCGCATGCAGGGCCATGCGGTGAATTTTGTTGGTGCCGACGACGCGCATGGCGCGCCCATCATGATCGCGGCCGAAAAAGCCGGCAAGACACCGCAGCAGTTTGTGGCCGACATTGCCGCAGGACGCAAGCCCTACCTGGACGGTTTTCACATCAGCTTTGACAACTGGCACTCGACCGACGCGCCGGAGAACCACGAGCTGGCACGCCAGATTTACCGTGATCTGCGCGACAACCCGCAGGGCTCGCTGATTGAGACCAAAACCATTGAGCAGTTTTTTGATGTCGAAAAAAACATGTTCCTGCCGGACCGCTATATCAAGGGCACCTGCCCCAAGTGCGGCACCAAAGACCAGTACGGCGACAACTGCGAAAACTGCGGCGCGGTGTATGCGCCCACGGATTTGATCAACCCGTATTCAGCTTTGTCGGGCGCAACACCTGTGCTCAAGAATTCGGAGCATTTTTTCTTCAAGTTGTCCGACCAACGCTGCGTGGACTTTCTGGAGAAGTGGACGCAGGACGGCAAGCTGCAGCCCGAGGTGGCCAACAAGGTCAAGGAATGGTTCAGCGTTCGCACCAACCCCGACGGCAGCCAAAGCGAAGGCCTGGGCGACTGGGATATCTCGCGGGATGCACCCTACTTCGGCATTGAAATTCCCGACGCGCCGGGCAAGTACTTTTACGTGTGGCTGGACGCACCGGTCGGCTATCTGGCCTCGCTGAAAAACCTGCTCGAAAAACGGGGCGAGAGCTACGACGCCTACATGGCCAGCCCCGGCCTGGAGCAGTACCACTTCATCGGCAAGGACATCGTCACCTTCCACACGCTGTTCTGGCCGGCCATGCTGCATTTCAGCGGTCGCAAGACACCGGACAACGTGTTTGTGCACGGCTTCCTGACCGTCAACAACGGCGAGAAGATGAGCAAGAGCCGCGGCACCGGCCTGGACCCGCTCAAATACCTGAGCCTGGGCATGAACCCGGAGTGGCTGCGTTACTACCTGGCCGCCAAGCTGAATGCGCGCAATGAAGACATTGACTTCAATGCCGATGACTTCATGGCACGGGTGAACAGCGACCTGGTGGGTAAGTACATCAACATTGCTAGCCGATCTGCCGGCTTTATCGCCAAAATATTTAATGGCGACCTCGGTGTAAACGAGGTTCAACTTCTGAGCGCCATAGAGATGAGCGAGCCAGTAGTCTTGAACGCGGCAAAGCATGCTCGCCCTGGCGCCCACGCGGATGTGACAGCATATGTTCGCGCGCAGAGCAAGGAAATAGAAGCTCTTTACGAAGCTCGAGAGTTTGCTAAAGCGACCCGCAAAATCATGCAACTTGCGGATCTGGTTAACACAATGTATGACGCGTTCAAGCCTTGGGAGCTAGCAAAACAGCCTGAGGCTCGCGCTAAGCTCAACATGGTCTGTTCTGCTGTGATCGAGTGTTTCCGGTTACTAACCATCTATCTGAAGCCAATTCTCCCGTCCCTGGCAGAACAAGCAGAGCGCTTTCTTGGTGTAGCTCCTCTGGTTTTTGCAGATGTTCCGAAGAGTTTTTCGCCTGGTCACAGAATCGGTCAGTACCACCACCTCATGCAACGCGTCGACATCAAGCAACTCGATGCATTGTTTGAGCCCCCAGCCCAGGAAACACCTGCACAAGTAGCTACTGATTTAATAGCAGAAGCAACTACGCCCGGCGGCGAGGAACTCGCCCCTGCCATCACCATCGACGACTTCAGCAAGGTCGATTTGCGCATCGCAAAAATCGTCAATTGCGAAGCCGTCGAGGGCTCGACCAAGCTGTTGCGGCTGACGCTGGACGTGGGTGAAGGAAAAATGCGCAATGTCTTCAGCGGTATTGCCTCCGCTTACAAGCCTGAAGACCTGATTGGCAAACACACCGTGATGGTCGCCAACCTGGCACCACGCAAGATGAAGTTCGGCATCAGCGAAGGCATGGTGCTGGCCGCCAGCCACGCTGATGAAAAGGCGCAACCCGGCATCTTTGTGCTGGAGCCCTGGCCGGGCGCCCAGCCCGGCATGCGGGTGCGCTAGTAGCCAGAGCGGGAACCATTGCGGCTTGCCTGGCGGTCCCCTTACTCCAGATCGATCTTGTGGGTCTTGACGATGTTCCGGTAGAACTGGATGCGTTGCTGGATTTCCTGGCGGTACTCAGCGGGCTTCACATCTTCGGGGACCATCGCGCCGCGTGTGCGCCAGGCTTCCTGCGTCTGGGGGTCGCGCAAAATGCTGCGCATCGCCTCGTAGAGCTTGGCAATGATAGGTTCGGGCGTTTTGGCAGGCGCTGCGATGCCTGTCCATGAGGTGAGGTTCAGCTCCGGCAATTTGAGCTCTTCGAAGGTCGGCACGTCGGGTGTTTGCGGCGCACGGATGGGTGACGCCACTGCGAGTGCACGCAAGCGACCGTTCTGGATCAGGTTGAGATTGGAAGTCAGGTTGTTCCACGTCATGTGCACCTGGCCGGACAACAGATCAACAAGCGCCGGCCCCGCGCCGCGGTACGGAATGTGGGTGATGAACAACCCCAGTTTGGCCTTGAGCAACTCCATGCTCAGGTGCGCCACCGAACCATTGCCCGACGAGGCGTAGTTCAACTTGCCAGGGTTTGCTTTCACGTATTTCACAAACTCGGCAAAGTTCTTCACAGGCAAAGACGGGTTGATCAGCAGCACATTGGCCAGGCGGTCGATCAACGTGATGGGGGCGAAGTCATTGACCGCGTCATACGGCAGCCTGGGGGAAACGGCGGGGTTGACCACATGCGTGGTCTGGGAGGTGACGATCAGCGTGTAGCCGTCTGGCGCTGCCTTGGCCACCATCGTGGAGCCGATGGTGCCACCCGCCCCGGCCTTGTTGTCCACGATCACGGTTTGCCCGAGTACCTTTGACAGCCTGTCGGCCATGGCACGGCCCGCGCCGTCCACCGAGCCGCCGGGCGGAAACGGCACCACCAGCGTGATGGGTCGGCTCGGGTAGCGGGCGGGAGCCTGGGCCAGGGCAGGCAAGGCAATGGCACTGCTCAAGGCGCAGGTGGTGCTGATAAAGCGGCGGCGATGCAGGATGATGGTCATGGTGAATCCTCGTTAGGGGGAAAATCAGGGGTTGATGGCCCTGCCTGAGCAGGGGCTGAATTCAATGGCGCCTGGCAGACGGCCGAAACGCGTGCCGTCATCGATCTGAGCTTCGAACTGGAGCAGTGCGAGCAGTTGGCGGACCTTGACGCCTTGGGGTCGAGCCAGGTTATCGCGAAGCGGTGCCAAACGCTCTTCCGGAAGGATGCCCTTTGTGCATTGTTCGAATTTGACTTGCCGCTCCAACGCAGAAAACGGATTCAGGAACGACCCTTTGGCGTGGTGAACTACGCGCTCCAGGTGTCGTCCGTCCTTCAAGGTCACGGCTGTGGTGTGGGGAAGCAGCTGTGTTGCGGTTTCCACGCGTGTCGAGGCCAGGCGCATTTCGACGCGTGGCATGAGGCGTCGGGTCACATCGTCTTGCACCGCTTTCGGCGTGAAGTCAGCCAACGTGACCGTGCCATAACGGAGCATCGTTGCCACCGCGTAGGGCATGGAAAACATGGCCTCGCGGGGATCCCGGGGCTCCGGGTATTTGAGATTCACCAGGTTGACGCGCCCGACCAGTGTTTCGACACGCTCCACGTCCTCCATGCCGAATCGGTGTTCGGTGGCGAGGGCTTGCAACGCGTCCAGGCAGCGGTGTGTGGACGCGCAGTTGGGATACAGCTTGAACGACAGGCCATGGCTGTCGATCGCCAGAGGGCCGTCGTTGACCGCAGCCACGGACTGCCAGTCGGCTGCCGAGTCCCCTGCATAAAGTGCGCCAAACCCATGCGGGCCTTCCAGGGCTTTATCGCTGCCCGTGACGCCCGACGCTGCAAGCGATGCAGCCAGGACACCGCCTTGAGCCGCCAGTCCGGCATGTACGGGTTTTGCATCGGTGCCGAACTGGACCTTGGGTCCAGCTGCCATGGAAACGGCCAGACTCAGGGCATGCGTCATCCTGGCCGCGTCCAGCTCAAGCAGTCTGCCGCAAGCTACTGCGGCAGCGATCACTCCAATGGTTTGAGTGCCGTGCCAGCCTTTTTCGACATGAGCCCGGTCCATCGCCATCCCGACGCGGGCCATCACCTCGCTTCCGACGATCAGTGCATCCAGCACGGCGTCCAGCGTGGCATCCATCTCGTGGGCTTGCGCCAGGATGGCTGGGATCACGGCGCAGCCAAAATGGCCACCGGCGACCAAAAACATCTCATCCAGCTCCCGCGCATGGGCGGCCGTGCCGTTGGCCAGCGCACTGAAAGCGGCACAAGTCCCGGTGCTGCTGCCGACCACCGGGACCGGTCCCGTGGCACGCAATCCCGCCCGTACTGAAGCGCAAACCGGGTCCCCAGCGCCTGCCACCATGGCGGCGATGGTGTCCTCCAGGGAGTGCTCTGCCGTGCGCAGGGTGGATTCACCCCATTGATTGGGGACCGTGGCAGCCCAGTGCGCGAGAACCTGGGTAGCGGGAATATGGGAACTGAGCATGCTTGTCCTTGGGACGTGATTTGGTATGTAGTTGCGCCTATCGGCGCAGCCGGATGTGGAACGAATTGCAGACACGCAGCAGCAGGTCTACGCGAGAAGGCAAGGCACGCTCAATCAAGCTGCACTCCGGCGTTGCGGATCACGTCACCCCATTTTTTTACCTCGCTGTCGATATGCGTCTTGAAAAACTCGGGCGTTCCCCCGAGCGCGACCTGCCCCACTTGCGCCATTTCGGCCTTGGTCGCAGGCGCCTGCAGCCAATTGTTGATCTCGCGGTTCAGGCGCAGGATCACCGGCCGAGGTGTGCCAGCCGGTGCCACAATGCCGCCCCAGGCCACCACCTCGAAGCCTGCAATGCCCGCCTCTTCCATGGTCGGCACATTGGGCAGCATCGCCGAGCGCCGTTTGCTGGTAACCGCAAGCGGGCGCACCCTGCCTGCCTGGATGGCGCTCAGCATGGACGGCAGGTTGTCGAACATGAAATCGATCTGCCCGCCGACCAGGTCTGTCTGCGCCTGCGGGGCACCTTTGTAGGGAATGTGGTTGAAGCTGATGCCGGCCTTATCCTTGAGGATTTCGCCGCTGAGATGGCTGGTCGTGCCGTTGCCGCCCGAGCCCATGTTGAAGCGGCCCGGCTGGCTCTTGGCGGCGATGACCAGGTCGCGCACCGAGGTCGCAGGAAAACCCTGGCGGACCACCAGCACATTGGGCACCTGCGAGAGCACTGCCACTGGCACCAGGTCCTTGTCGGGGTTGTAGGGCATCTTGCGGACCAGGCTGCAGTTGATCGCCATGGTCACGATGTTGCCGAAGCCCAGCGTGTAGCCATCGGGCTTGGCTGTGGCCACCGCCTGCATTGCAATGGTGCCTAACGCGCCGGGGCGGTTCTCGACGGTCACCGATTGCTTGAGTTTGTCCTGCAGGTAGTTGGCCAGCTTGCGGCTGGTCTGGTCGGGCGTGCCGCCGGCGGCCGAGGGTACGATCAGCTTGATGGGCTGGGCAGCGGGCCAGTCTGCCGCCAGGGCGTTGCTGGTCAGCGCGGCAGGCAAGGCGATGGCACTGCCCAAGGCGCAGGTGGTGCTGAGAAAGCGGCGGCGATGCAGGAAGATGGTCATGGTGAATCCTCGTTAAGGGTAATCAGGAATGGGCAGGGGTAACGCTGTGAATGTGGGCGGCGATGTCGCACAACACGTCGGCAACGTCCTCGCGCACGGCGTTGGCGCGTGGCAGCAGTTCGCGTGTTTTTTCGTTCAGGTAGATCGCGCGGTTAAATTCAATCTGCAGGCTGTGATGCCCGCGCGCAGGCTCGCCGAATTCGCGCAGCAGATCCTGGCCCGCGTAGGGTTCATTGATGGCGACGCTGTAACCCAGCTGGCGGAACGCCCCGGCCACCAGCTCGGTAAAGGCGGCACTGCAGCTCTGGCCGTGCAGATCGCCCAGCACCACGTCGGCCAGCGGCCCGGGCGCCACACGGCCAAGCCGCTCGTAGACATTGCTTGGCATGGAGTGCAGGTTCAGGTGCCAGCGCGGGCCTTGAGGGGCAGCGGCCTCCAGCGCCTGCGCCAGCGCGCGCCGGTAGGGGCGCCAGTAATGCTCAATGCGGTGCGCAACCTCCCGCGCCTGCAAGCGGCGTGCGTAGATGGAATGGCGCGATGGCGTGAGGCTGGACACCAGCCCATTGCCCAGCGCCAGGGTGCGCGCTGTAGGCGCCGCCCCGCCAGGCCAGGTGTCGGCCAGCATAGCCACGTCGATGTCATGCTCATGGCGATTCGGGTCGATGTAGCTGCGCGGGAAGGTCGCGTGCACCAGGGTGCCACCCACGCGGGGCACGGCGTCCCACAGCCAGTGCACATGCGTGTCTTCGAGTTTGCGCAGTTCGGCGGCGTCCACGGTGTAATCGAAATCGGCCGGGTAGTCGGTGCCGCTGTGCGGCGAGTCGCACACGAGGGCGATGGCGGGCACGGCTGGAGGCAGCACCAGAACAGGTAACGCAGGTAAAGCGGGATGGGAGGCTTCGGGTGATATCACGGTTTTCTTGATTGATGGAAGATGGGTGGAGCGTAGACAGCCCGGGCGTTAGGGGCAAACGACAATTTGATCCATGCTGATAACCTGATGTAATCGGGGCATGCGGTTCAAATCCCCCTCATTGCCGGAGTTGCATGCCTTCCTGGCGGTGTGCCAGCTGGGCAGTTTTCGCCGGGCGGCCGACGCGCTGTGCGTGACCCAAGCGGCCGTGAGCCGCGCCGTGCTGCGGCTGGAGCAGCGCCTGGAATGCACGCTGCTGGACCGCTCGGGCAACCGGGTACAGCCCACGCCCCGCGGACGCGAATTCCAGACGCTGGTGGAAGCCCATGTGGCGGGGCTTGAAAACGCCATCGGCGAGTTCGGCGTGCGTGCCGCGCCACGCAAGTTGCGGGTGAGCGTGGTTCCCACACTTTGCACGCGCTGGCTGGTGCCGCGGCTCGCGCAGTTCCACGCGCAGCACCCCGGCATCGAGATCGAGCTGCGGCAGTTCCACCACGACGAGAACTTTGAACGCGATGACGTGGATTTGTGGATCAACGTGAAGCGCCCGGCACGGGCCTGGCCGCGCGGCATCCGCGCGCGTTACCTGTTGGGGCGCGAGCTCCAGCCCGCCTGCACACCGGCCATGGCGGCGGGCCTGCGCCAGCCGCGCGACCTTCTCAAGGTCACGCTCCTGCAACACGTCAACTACCCGGGCAACTGGGCGCTGTGGCTGAGCAAGGTCGGCGGCGTGGACACGCCGCCCACGCTGGGCGCGGGGTTCGACCTGGGCAACAACCTGATCGTCGCAGCCTGCGCGGGCATGGGCGCGACTCTCATCCAGCCCTGGCTGATCGAAGCCGAGCTGGCGGCGGGCCAGCTCGTGCTGCCGTTTGGCCCCGCGGTGGTCACGGATCGCGGCTACTACCTCTGCAGCCGCGCAGCCCTGGCGGAAAACGACGCCGTGGAGCAGTTCACGCAATGGCTGCTGGACGAAGCCAAAATCAGCGCGAAACAGTTTGAGATGAAACCCTGAACGCTCAGGCCAGAAAACGCAAGGCCTTGCCCGACCGGGCCGCCAGCTCGGTAACCACGGTATCCAGCGCCTGCAGCAGCGCCGCCACACCCGCTGTGCGAAAAGGCGGAGCGGCAATGGCCACCTTGAGCTGCAGCACCGCGCCGGGCGGCAACAGCTCACTGGGGGCGAGCCCTCGTGCGATCAGGCGCTGGCCCATTTCGGAGATCTGTTCGCGCGTGACCCGGCTTTCCAGAATCAGTATGAAATCTCCGTCCCGGTGCCGGCCCACGGTGTCACCTTCACGGGCCACCTGGGTGATGCACGCACCGGCGTGAACCAGCGCCATCTGCGCCACCTGCAGGCCATACTCGTCACGGATCTGCTGGATATTGCCAAGTCTCACGCGCAACACCACACCGGCCGAAGGATCGCGCAGCTGATGGGCCAGCAGGTGCTGAAGGCGCTCGACCACAATGCGGTGGTTGGCAGCGCCCGTCAAGGGATCAACCCGGGCCATGGCACCGACACGGGCCTGGTTGTCCCGGCGTTCACGGCTGCGCAAATAAAGGGCCACCAGCAACAGCGGTATTTCCAGCGCCACACCCAGCTGCGCGCCGTACTGCGTCATGAAGGATATCGGGACCAGCTGCATGTTGCGCAGGATGGGAAAGACCGAACCGGCCAGCACCGCCAGAATGCCCGCCAGAACCCACAGACCCACCCGCGGAATACGCCAGGCGTACCAAAGCGCCACGCCCAGATAAATCACAAAACTGAGCAGGTAGTAAGGGCCGCTGATCGCAAAAAAAGGATCACGCCCAACAAGCAGAAAGCACAGCGCCAACACCGCGCCAGCCATGGCCATGAGCAGCATCAGGCGGGTGGCCCAGCGCGCGCCCCTGCCGACCACCAGCTGGCGCATGAAAAGATGACCCAGGACCGCCCCGGTCACCGGCAAAACATTGGAAGCCGTATCGTTCCACCAGGGGTTGTCAGGCCAGAAGTATTCGCCCGCCAGGCCGGTCAGCGACAGCTGGCCGAAGGCAATCACCAGCACGTAGGCAGCGTAGTAAAAATGGATGGAGTCGCGCCACGAATAGGCGTTAACGGTACAGATCAGGACCACCAGCGCCACCAGGCCCGCGTAGGCACCCAGCAGAAAATGCCAGCGCTTGCTGGACTCCTGGAAATCACGGGCGTTCCACAAGATCCAGCGCACACTGATAGGGTGGCTGTGCTGGATACGCAGGTAGCTGGCACGCGTTTCCCCCGGCAGTTGCACCAGCTCGAACGCGGGATGGAGATAGCGCAGGGGCCAGCGTGAAACAGCGAGTGAGTCACCCGAACGCTCCGCAAGCCAGTTGCCGTCGGCGCCAGGCCGGTATAGGTCCACGCGATTCATGCCGGGGTGCGGCACGGCCAGCACCAAGGGCGTCGGCACGCTGACGGCAGGCAGGCTCAGCTGGTACCAGAGTGCAGTTTTGCCGCCGGTTGGCATGATGCGCCCTGCACTGGCAGGCACCGCCTCCCCACGTGCAAAACGCTGCAGAACCTGCTCCAGGGTTTGCTCGCCCGAGGTGTCAACCACCACCCGTGCCCCTTCCTGTCGGCCCAGCCACCCGGTGTCGGGAGCCGCCATGAACTGGGCCACCGCTGGCTGGCCGGCCAGCGAACAAACCACCAGAGCAAAAGCCAGCAAGCCACGCGGAAAGGTCAACCGACGGCAGTTGACATGGCTGGACAACAAACGCCAGCAGGCGGAAAAGAATGGCATGGTCTGTGCTGAGGCGGCCTAAGATAGCCGGGACGGGTTTTGAAACAGAGAAAGCAGGCCGCACTTTAACAAGGGGCGTCTGGTCTGACCATCCCACAGTTAGAGGATGAATCCGCCCGGCGTGTCACTCTGGATCTGTTTGATGCATTTGCCGCTTACCTCGCGCATTTTCGCCCACGCATTGCTTCAGCGCTGCGGCTACACGCGCGAACGCTTCACCAAAGACCTGGAAACGAACCTGGTCGGCCTGCCGCCGGCCATCCTGTTGACGCTGCCGGTCTGGCGTCCGGTTCTCAACAGCATGAAAAACTGGGCAGACTCGCAGCATGCTGATCAGGCTCACTGAGCCGGATCAGGCGGCACTGTCCGGCAACGGCGCACTGCCGTCAGAATGCCACGCAAAATCTCGATCGGTGCAGGCGGACACCCCGGCACCCAAACATCGACCGGAAGCACACAGGAAACCGGCCCGCAGCTTGCATAACTCTCGCCAAAAATGCCGCCATCGCAGCCACAGTCCCCCACCGCCACCACCAGCCTGGGTTCGGGCGTGGCCTCAAAGGTGCGCCGCAACGCGGTCGCCATGTTGCGCGATACCGGCCCGGTTACCAGCAACATGTCGGCATGGCGCGGGCTGGCCACAAACTTGATCCCCAAACCTTCAATGTTGTAGTAAGGGTTGCCCAGGGCGTTGATCTCCAGTTCACAGCCGTTGCAGGAGCCTGCATCCACCATGCGAATGCTCAGGGCCCGGCCCAGGATGGCCAGCACATCGTCCTGAATCCGTCCTGCTTCAAACCGCACCGCATCGCTGGCATCGGGCGCTGGCTCCGTGCGAATGCCGTTTTTGACGATCTGTGTGGCTATTCTCCAAATCATAAATCGTGCCCCGAATAGCTGAGATTGAACGACTTGTTGATGAGCGGGAAATCGGGGACGATATTGCCAATAATGGCGTGTTCCAGTACCGGCCAGTTTTGCCAGGAAGGATCGTGGCAGTGGCAGCGCCGGATCCGATGCTGGCCGGCCGCACCATCGAGTTCAAGTGCCACAAATATTTCGCCGCGCCAGCCCTCCACCCAGCCTGCGCCGCGGCTTGCATGATCGGGCAAAGCAAGCACCTGGCGGACCGGACCGGCCGGAAGGTCCGCCAGGATCTCCCGTATCAGTCGCAGCGACTCAAACACCTCGTCGAATCGCACCGCCACCCGCGCCGCCACATCTCCGCTACGTTGGGTTGCCATCTTCACCTGCAAGCGTTCATACGGCGGCCCGGGGTGGTCGCAGCGCAAATCCCAGGCCTGCGCACTTGCGCGTCCAGCCAAACCGGTCAGCCCCAGTTGCGCCGCCAGCGCCGGGCTCACACTCCCGGTGCCCATGAAGCGGTCCTGCACACCGGCATGCTCGTCATACACCGCACGCAGGGTCTGCACTTCGCGTTCCACGACATCACATTGCCGGTTCAGCCGGTCGATGTGCGCGCCGTCAATGTCGCCGGCCACGCCCCCCGGTACAACGCAGTCCATCATCAGGCGATGCCCAAACACAACGTGGGACAGGCGCAGCCAGTCTTCGCGCAGGCGCGAGAACTGGGACAGACCGAAGGCAAAGGCCGCGTCGTTGCCCAGTGCCCCGAGATCGCCCAGATGGTTGGCGATCCTTTCGCGCTCCAGCATCAGCGCGCGCAAGTGGGATGCGCGTGAGGAGATGTCACAGGCTGCCGCCGCTTCCAGTGCCATGCCATAAGCCCATGCGTAAGCCACTGTTGAATCGCCCGATACCCGCCCGGCCAGCCGGTACGCCTGCAATGGGGGTAGCTGCGTCATGCGTTGCTCAATGCCCTTGTGGGTATATCCCAGCCGCTGCTCCAGGCGCAAGACTTTTTCGCCCACGACCGAAAAACGGAAATGCCCGGGTTCAATCACGCCCGCATGCACCGGACCCACCGCGATCTCATGCACCCCATCACCCTCGACGCGGACGAACGCGTAATCAAGCAACTGTGCATCAGGAAAATCTTGCCCAGCCTCGGTCGCGTGGCGCAAGGGAAAATAATCCGCGGGCCAGGCGCCATGGTTGAGCCACAGGCGCTGGTCGGCGGCGCCCGCGGCACGCAGGCCGGTCAAATCTGCCACCGTCCGCTGCATACGGGCGGCTGCCGGGAAGACCGGCACCAGATCAGGGTAGGAAGTCTGCTCGCCTGGCAGCGGCAGTTCCAGCCAGACCACACCGTCCGCCGTCACATAGGCCGCACAAACCGCAACGCCCGGAGCGGACGTTGTGCCCCACAAGGCCAGCAGCCGGCCACCGGCCTCGCGCACCGCCAGGGCCGCGACCTGCCAGTCGGCGAGCGTGATGCGGGCGTGCCAGGTCGGCACCGGCGCCAACAGGCGCTGCAGCTCAAGACTCAAGCCTGGAATTTTCATTGGGTCAGCCCCCCAACATACGCGCCGCCTGCACGTACCAGGTATTGAGGTAAGGGGGAACGTACAAACCCAGCATCAAAGCAAGCGCCAGGTGAATAAACACCGGCAGCAGAGCGGGCGGGTGGGCCAGCCGCTTGAGCGAGGTCTCGCCAAACACCATGGGCAGCACCCGGATCAGCATGGAGGCAAAAGCGACGCCGAGCGCCAAAAACAGAAATGGCGTGGCCCAGGGTTGCTCGCGCATCGCCGTGGTGAGGATCAGGAACTCGCTGGCGAAGACACCGAACGGCGGCATGCCCAGAATTGCCATAGCCCCCAGCATGAGGCCCCAGCCCACCGCCGGATTCACCTTGATGAGGCCACGAATTTCATTCATGACCTGCGTTCCGGCTTTTTGGGTCGCGTGGCCCACGGTAAAAAAGATCGCTGACTTGACGAGCGAATGAACCGTCATGTGCAACAAGCCGGCAAAGTTGGCAATGGGACCGCCCATGCCAAAGGCAAAAGTGATCAGACCCATGTGCTCTATCGATGAATAGGAAAACATGCGCTTGACGTCTTTCTGCCGTGACAGAAAAAAAGCAGCCACCACCACCGACAGCAGGCCAAACCCCATCATGAGCTGACCGGCCAGGGGGCGCTGCAGGGCGCCGTCGGTGAGCACCTTGCAGCGCAACACGGCATACATGGCGACATTGAGCAACAGGCCGGAGAGCACGGCCGACACCGGGGTCGGGCCTTCCGCATGGGCGTCCGGCAACCAACTGTGCAGGGGCACCATGCCGACCTTGGCGCCGTAGCCGATGAACAGGAAAGCAAAGGCGAGCGTGACAATGGCCGGGTCCAGCTGCGTCTTGATCGCATCCAGGTTGGTCCACAGCAGCGTAGCGCCGTGCGGACCCAGCACTTTTTCCGCCGCCATATACAGCAGCACGGTACCGAACAGCGCCTGGGCAATCCCCACCCCACACAGGATGAAGTATTTCCAGGCAGCCTCCAGGCTGGCCGCCGTGCGATAAACACTGACCAGAAGCACGGTGGTCAGCGTGGCGGCCTCCATCGCCACCCAAAGGATGCCCAGATTATTGGTGGTCAGTGCCAGCAGCATGGTGAAGCTGAACAACTGGTACATGCCGTGATAGAGGCGCATGCGGGGCGGTGTCATCTTGCCATGGTCTTGCTCGACCCGCATGTAGGGCCTGGAAAAGATGGCGGTGGTGAGCCCGACAAAAGCGGTCAGGGTGACCAGAAACACATTGAGCGGATCAATGAAGAATTGTTGGCTCCAGACAAAGACCGGTCCATTGGCAATGACCTGCGCCGTCAGCACGCAGGCGGCGATGAAGGTGGCCAGGCTGAACACGACATTGACATTGCGGGCGAAATCGCGATGACCGGTGAACGCCAGAACCGCACTGCCAAGCAGTGGAATACCCAGAACAAAAAACAGGACGGGCACGGTCAGTCTTCCTTGAGCGCTTCGAGGTTGTGGATGTCCAGACTGTCGAATTTTTCGCGAATCTGGAACATAAACACACCCAGAATAAGAACGCCCACCAGCACATCCAGGGCGATGCCAAACTCCACAATCATCGGCATACCGCTGGTAACCGTGGTGGCCGCAAAAATCAGCCCGTTTTCCATCGACAGAAAACCGATCACCTGTGGCACCGCCTTCGAGCGGGTGATCATCATCATGAACGACAACAGCACGCAGGCCAGCGCAATGCCGAGTGAGCCACCGGCCATGGAAGAGGACAGACGCGAAATCGGCAAGGCCAGGCTGAAGGAAAAAATCACCAGCCCGATACCCACCAGCATCGTGGTCGGGATGTTGATCAGGGTTTCCACATCCCAGCGCACATCCAGGCGCCGGATAACCCGGTGCAGCAACCAGGGTATCAATATGACTTTAAGCACCAGAGTCAGGCCCGCTGAAACATACAGATCCGGTTGGTGCGTGGCATAGCCGAGCAGGATGGACGCCGCCACCAGGGCCGCGCCCTGCAGGGTGAAGAGATTGATCAGGGAGACGATGCGCCGCTGGGAGATCATGGCGAACGACAGCATCAGGATCAGGGTCGCAAACAGGTTGATCAGTTGGGGCACGAATTTGATCATGACGTTCCCAGCAGGATATTGACCAGCAGGCCGATCACCGCCAGCAAAAAGGCAGTCGCAAGAAATTCAGGCACGCGAAAGATGCGCATCTTCGCGCTGACGGCCTCGACGCACGCCAGAAAAATACCGCCGATCGCCAGCTTGATGATAAGGACCGGTAGCGCCAGGAGCAGCTCAAATGGCGCATCGGCTTCTGCCACACCCCATGGAAAGAACAGCGCCAGTCCCATGCAGGAATAGGCAAACAGTTTCAGGCTGGCGGCCCATTCGAGCAGCGCCAGATGGCGCCCCGAATACTCAAGGATCAAGGCCTCATGAATCATGGTGAGTTCCAGATGCGTTTCCGGATTGTCCACCGGCACCCGTGCGTTCTCGGCCAGTGACACCATGGTAAACGCCACGCCGGCCACCAGCAGGCTGGGGTAGATTGCCAACTCGCGATGCGCCAGCGTTTCGACGATGGTGGTGAGTGAAGTTGAACGGGAAATCATGGAGGCACAAAAAAGAACCATCAGCAACGCGGGTTCGGCCAGAAAACCGACCAGCATTTCGCGGCGGGCACCGAGCGTTCCGAAGGCCGTGCCCACATCCATCGCAGCCAGGGAGATGAAGACGCGCGCCAAGGCGAACAAGCCGACCAAGGCGATGGCGTCTGCAGCGGGCGACAAAGGCAGGTCCGTCGACAGCGTCGGGATGATGGCACTGGCCAGAACCATGCAGCCAAACACGATATAGGGGACCACACGAAACAACGGCGAGGCGTGTTCGGCCAGCACGGATTCCTTGTTGAACAGCTTGTGCAGGACGCGGTAGGGCTGCAGCAAGCCCGGAGCCGACTTGTTCTGCAACCGGGCGCGCCATTGGTTCACCCAACCAGAGAGCAGAGGCGCCAATACCAGCGCCGCGATAATCGCCAGCAGTTGGGATATCAGGCCGAGGAGGCTCATGACACCCCCCACGCCCGGCACCGCATGTCCTCGCCGCCTCCCCAGTGGGCATCCGATTGTTTGAAGCGGTTCTGCACTGCGCTCATAGCTTCACCACCAGCAGCACCAGGATCAGGGTCACGAAGCTGTACATCAGATAGACAGCGATGCGCCCTTGCTGCAGCAGTCCGATCCATTTTGACAGGCGTTCGACCAGCGCCGCCACCGGCAGGTAGAGCCAGTGCCACAGCGGGTCCTCCACCGTCACAAGATAGCGCGGCTGCTCATCGAACGGCGTGGGCAACTTCCGTTTCATGCGGAACATGGGTTCGAAGATCTGCCGGATCGGTTGTCCAAAACCCTCTGCCGTGTCCTGCATGCGGGCGGTTTGCCAGGGATAGCCGCAGTCCCATGGAGGTGCGCGGCGTGTCCGACCATGGTACAACTTGCGGACGAACAAGTAAGCCAATGCAAAACTGGCCAGCACGCCCAGCAGGAAGATGGCCGGCGCGTAGCTGGCGCGTTCGATGCTCACCGGCACCAGCAACCAGCTGCCGGCCTCAACAGTCCGCCCCAGACCTGCCGATACCAGCAGTTGCGTTACCGGATCCATCAACGCGATCAACTGATTGGGGAACAACCCCAGCACGACGCAGCCAAGGGCCAACCAGAGCATGCCCATGCGCTCCCAGCTACCCGTGTCATGCGCATGGGCGAGTTTTTCTTCACGCGGCTGGCCCAGGAAAATAACGCCAAAGTACTTGACCATGGTGTAGCCGGAAAGCGCGGCGATCAAGGCAATCAGCGCAGCCACCACGGGCACCAGCATGTTGAGAAACGAGCTGGGCAGCCCGGTGGTAAACAGAAAGCTTTGCAACAACAGCCACTCCGCAACGAAGCCCCCGAATGGCGGCAGACCGGCACACGCCAGTGCGCCAATCAGACTGGGCCAGGCCACCCAGGGCATGGTGCGAATCAGGCCGCCAAGCTTGCCCAGGCTGCGCTCGCCCGTGGCATGCAACACGGCACCCGTACCGCAGAACAGCAGGCTTTTATAGAAGGCATGGCTAAGCAGGTGGTACAAAGCCGCCGTCAGGGCCAAAGCAGCCAGCGCGGTCATGCCATAGGCCGAAAACAACAGGGACAAACCAAAACCAACGCACATCAGCCCCACGTTTTCAATCGAGGAATAGGCGAGCAGACGCTTCATCTCCACCTGCACGGTGGAGAAGATGACGCCAAACAGCGCGGTAGCCAATCCGATCGCCATCAGCAGCACGCCCCACCACCAGATACGCGTCTGCAGCAGATCAAACGACACCCGCAACAGGCCGTAAAGAGCGATCTTCAGCATGACGCCACTCATCAAGGCAGAAAAAGGCGACGGTGCGGCTGGATGTGCTTCGGGCAACCAGGCATGCATTGGCAGCAGGCCGGCCTTGGCACCAAAGCCGAATACCGCGAGAACAAAGGCGACGGATCCCCAGAACGGCGACAAATGTTGGGCCCGCATATTGGCGAAGGTGTAGTCGCCCGTGTTGGCCTGCAACACGCCAAAACACAGCAAAATGCCCAAAGCACCAATATGCGCCAGCAGTATGTAGAGGTAGCCTGCGTTGCGAATTTCGGGAATGCGGTGGTTCGCCATGACGAGGAAAAATGACGAAAAAGCCATGGTCTCCCAGGCCACCATGAAGGCGTAGGCGTCGTCGGCGATCACAACCATGACAATACTGGCCAGGAAAACGTGATATTCGAGGCAGATCAAGCCTGGAGGCGTGCCCTCTCCCTTGCGAAAATATCCGGCAGCAAAAACTGACACGCCTGCCGATACGCCCCCAATGACAATCAGGAAGAAGGCGGACAAACTGTCCAGGCGCAGATGAAAGGGCAACTGGGGCAGCCCGATGGGCAGCACAGCCACCTCGGGTCCACTCCCCACGGCGCTCAGTGCGATCCCCAGCAGCGCAAGAGAAAAAAAGCCACTCAACGGAAACAGCACGATCGCCACCAACCTGAAACGCCTGAGTGCCAACACACCCATCACACCCGTCAAAAGCCAGGCAACAACAAGCACCAGGACCCAGTCCAGGTGGATCCATGCTGCGGGGTGGGGGAAACCGTTCATTCAGCGTCCGTCAAAAAAAACAGATTCAAATGCACATGTAACTGATGGTACTCGCAGTCGTCCGCTTGCCGTCCGATATGCGAGCAGCCCGGCCCCGGCGTCATGCGGCAAAGAGGGTTGGTTCATGACTATCTTTACCTCCCTAAGGCGTCGTCTGACACGGCCCGGTTCATCGTACCGTTCGAGACCACCCCCTGAGCGCCATGCGCCCGGCTCGCAGCTGCTCGGCCCGCCTGAAAAACGAAAAAGGACAGACGCCTGGTGGTCCCCGGTAAAATCAGCCAATTCAACGTTTCAGGCAGCCCAATCTCATGTCCATCTTCGCCCGGCCCCACTACTCCTCGGAAGCGACTCAATTCATTGACGAGCTCAAAGCGAAAAAGCCAACGCTGGAAGCCGAGCAGCGCCAGGGGCGTGCCATCTTGTGGGACAAGAAGCTGGACCGCTCCGAGCAGGCCGACTACCAGGATGCGCGGGTGCCCCAGCAGCCTTACGTTTATGGCACTTCCGGCCACCCGAACAGCGAAACCACGCCAAAATAAGAGTCAAAATGGCGACCAGCCCTTATCGGCCGGGCGTCAACAGCTATATTTTTCATAGCGACTGACCTCTCCCCATTCATGTCCACCATCACCGAACTGCCGCCGACGCCGTCCGAGCCGGGCTTGCCCGTCGACGAGCTGGCCGCGACGGGCATGCCCGGCGTGATTGACCAGGTGGCGCTGGCCCGGCTGTACGGCGAGCCGCTGTTCGCCATGCCGCAGGATCTGTACATTCCGCCCGATGCGCTGCAGGTCTTCCTGGAGGCCTTCGAGGGCCCGCTGGACTTGCTGCTTTACCTGATCCGCAAGCAGAACTTCAACATTCTCGACATTCCGATGGCCGCGGTGACCCGGCAGTATCTGGTCTATGTGGACGAGATTCGCGCCACCAACCTGGAACTGGCTGCTGAATACCTGCTGATGGCTGCCATGCTGATCGAGATCAAGTCGCGCATGCTGCTGCCGCCGAAAAAGGTGGCCGACGGGCAGGAGCCGGAAGACCCGCGCGCCGAACTGGTACGCCGGCTGCTCGAGTACGAGCAGATCAAGCTGGCCGCACACAAGCTCAACGAAATCCCGCAGTTCGGCCGCGACTTCCTGCGTGCCCAGGTGTATGTGGAGCAGGCGTTGCAGCCGCGTTTCCCGGATGTCAGCGTGGTCGACCTCCAGGAAGCCTGGCGCGACATCGTCAAACGCGCCAAGCTGGTCCAGCACCATGTGATTTCCCGGGAAGAGCTCTCGGTGCGCGAGCACATGAGCATCGTGATCCGCAAGCTGCAGGGCCAAAAGTTTGTCGAGTTCGAAAATCTCTTCGACCCGACCCGCGGCATGCCGGTGCTGGTGGTCACCTTCATCGCTTTGCTCGAACTCTCCAAGGAAGGCCTGATCGACGTGACCCAGGCCGAGGCCTACGCGCCGATTTATGTGCGCCTGGCATACACGCCAGCCTGATCCCCCTCCCCATCGCATGGCGAACGCCAGCCCAACGCCGTCAGGCACCTACAGCTACGACGCAGTCATAGTCGGCAGCGGCTTGGCCGGGCTCAGTACAGCTTTGAAGCTGCTGCAAGGCCCTGAAACTGAAACGCTTGGTAGTGAGCCGTTTCGCATTGCCGTCCTGACCAAGGGCGCGCTGGCCGACGGCGCCAGCGGCTGGGCCCAGGGCGGCATTGCCGCCGTGCTGGAGCGCGGCGAGGAAGGCGACAGTTTTGCAGCACATATCGCAGACACCCAGGTGGCCGGCGCCTGGTTGTCCGATGAAGCGGCCACAACGCAGGTGGTCGAAGGCGCACCCGTAGCCATCGCCTGGCTGCAGGCCCAAGGCGTGGCCTTCACACAGGAACCCGGCGCCCATCCAGCGCTGCACCTGACCCGCGAAGGCGGACACAGCCACCGCCGCATCGTTCATGCGACCGATGCCACAGGTGCTGTCGTGCAGGAAAGCCTGATTGCCGCAGTGCGCGCGCATCCGGCCATCGACGTGTTTGAGCAGACCACGCTGGTCGACCTGATCGTCCAGAACGACAGCACCACCGGCCGGCCGCGCTGCGTCGGCCTGTATGCACTGGACAGCCGCGACGACGGCGCCAGTACGGGAGGCGGCATCGTCCGCACCTTTGCCGCGCACCACACCCTGCTGGCAACCGGTGGCGCCGGCAAGGTCTATCTCTACACCAGCAACCCCGACACCGCCACCGGTGACGGCATCGCCGCTGCCTGGCGCGCTGGCTGTCGCATCGGCAACATGGAGTTCATCCAGTTCCATCCGACCTGCCTGTACCACCCTGAGGCCAAGTCCTTTTTGATCAGCGAAGCGGTGCGCGGCGAAGGCGGCCTGTTGCGCCTGCCAGAATCGGCGGGCGGCGCCCGCTTCATGCCTGAACACGATGAACGCGCCGAGCTGGCCCCGCGCGATGTAGTCGCCCGCGCGATTGATTTCGAGATGAAAAAGCACGGCGTGGACTGCGTCTACCTGGACATCTCGCACAAGGGCGAGGCCTTTGTGCGCGAACATTTTCCGACCATCCACGCACGCTGCCTGTCGCTCGGCATCGACATCGCACGCCAGCCGATTCCCGTGGTGCCGGCCGCCCACTACACCTGCGGCGGCGTGCTGACCGACCTGGCCGGACGCACTGACATTGCCAACCTTTATGCTGCCGGTGAAACCGCCTGCACCGGTCTGCACGGCGCCAACCGGCTCGCCAGCAACTCGCTGGTGGAGTGTGTGGTGTTTGCGCAGGAAGTTTCGGATGCTATCAAATCGGAAGCTAGTGGCGCCCGCCACACAAGGGCTGATGGCCAAAATGACTCACAGGTTTCGCTACCCGCCTGGGACGAGAGCCAGGTGACCGATGCCGACGAGCAGGTGGTGATTGCCCACAACTGGGACGAGCTGCGCCGGCTGATGTGGAATTACGTGGGCATCGTACGCACCAACAAACGGCTGGAGCGCGCGGCACACCGCATCGCACTGCTGCAATCGGAAATCGACGAGTTTTACGCCAACTTCCGCGTCACGCGGGACCTGCTGGAGCTACGCAACCTGGTGCAGGTGGCCGAGCTGATCGTGCGTTCGGCGCAGTCACGCCACGAAAGCCGCGGCCTGCATTTCAGCCGCGACTACCCGCAGACCGATGCGGTAGCCCTGCCTACCGTGCTGGTACCGTCCAAAGCCTGACGCTGTCACCCAAGGCGCGGGTCCAGGTCTGCATCCAGCCAGCCGCGCAGGCTGTTCACAAAAGCCAGGGCCTGCACCCGTGGCAGGTCTTCCAGGCGCACCACGCCTTCGCTGAGCCGGCCGGCTTGCAGTGCCTGGGCACGGCCTATGCCGCCCAGCAGGCCGCAATGCAACGGCGGGGTCAACCAGCGGCCATCCATCAGCAGCGCAATATTGCCGCGCGTGCATTCGGTGACTTCCCCTTCGGCGTTCCACAGCAAGGTGTCGAAAATGCCTTCTTCCATCGGCGTGAAAGCGTCGTAATGGGCGCGCCGTGTGGTCTTGAAGCGCACGAACTCGCTGTGCGCATCTTCAATAGCGCGGTCCGCCAGTTGCAGACGAACGCGCTGCGGTGATGGCGGCAAGACAAACGCCTCGGCCCGCGCCTGCCCCCGAACGTCCAGCAGCAAGCGCACGCGCCAAATGCCCTTCGCGTGGATCTGTACCAGCTGCTGCAAGCATTGCTCCACCTGCTGTGGCGACCAGGGATAGCCGAAATGGGCCGCTGCTGCTGCCATGCGCGCCAGATGCGCCGGTGCATCGCGCAAACTGCCGTCCTCCAACGCCAAGGTTTCCAGTAATTCAAACGGCATGCTTGCGCGCTCCACGAAGGCGCGCTTGTGGCGCCACTCCTGCCATTCTGCCGCGGCCAGCGCGCCGGAAGTGATGCCGCTGCCAATGCCGCAAGTGGCCGCGCTGCCTCGCAGCGTCACGGTGCGGATGGGCACGTTGAAGGTGGCGCGTATTCCGCTTTCACCCGGATACACCACGCCGAAAGCCCCGCAGTAAACCCCGCGCGGCGCCGGCTCCAGGTCCTGAATCATCCGCATGGCGCTGACCTTGGGCGCCCCGGTGACCGAGCCGCAAGGGAACAGCGCTGCAAACACGTCGGCCAGCGCACAACCGGCGCGTGTGCGTGCCTGCACGTCCGAGCTCATCTGCCACACGGTGGGCAGGGCCTCGGTATGGAACAGCCGCGGCACCTGCACGCTGAACGGTTCGGCGATACGCGACAGGTCGTTGCGCAGCAAGTCCACGATCATCACGTTTTCGGCGCGCTCCTTGGGTGAAGATCGCAGGGCTTGCGCGAGTGCCGCATCTTCAGCGGGCGTGGCACCACGCGGCGCCGTGCCTTTCATGGGCCGCGTCAGGATGCGGCCGTCGTGCCAGTCGAAAAAAAGCTCAGGTGACACCGAAAGCAGTTGCTCATCACCGGTGTCGAGAAAGGCCGCGTAGCCCCCCGGCTGAGCGCGTTGCAGGGCGGCAAACAGGGCCAGCGCCGTGTCGCCTTCCGGCTCGCCGCGTAAAACGCCGTACAGGGGGGCGGTGAAATTCACCTGGTACAGCGCACCGGCGGCAATGGCCTGGTGAATGCTGTCCAGCGCAGTGTCAAACGCGGCTCGCGAACAAGCGGCCTGCCATTGCACCTGCACGGCGCCAGCGCCCTCTCCGTCGTCAGCCGGCCAGGGCAGCGCTTCGTCATAAACCGCAAACCAGGCCAGCGGCCCCTCGGCCGCATGCACGGCCAGCGCCGTGTCAAAGGCCGGTGCGGCTTCGTAGCGCAGGTAGCCCACGCACCAGAAGCCTTGTGCGGCCGCAGCCTGCACGGCATCGAGTACTGCCCTCACTTGAGCAGCTTCGTGCGCTGCCAGTATCTGGCGGGGACTGCCAAACACGCGGCGCAGACGTGGCCCGTCCGGCAGGCAGGGGTCGGAAAAATCGATGCGTGCCGAGCAGGCCGGCATCAGGCCGCGCCGATGCGCGGTACCAGCCCGGCCACGGGCTGGCCCGCACGCTGCGCCGCGGTGAACGCCAGCATGCGGTCTATCGGCAAGCGGGCCCGCACGCCCAGGGCAGGGTCCACATGCACTTCCGGGCTCAATGTTTGCAACACCTGCGCCAGACCAGCCAACCCGTTCATCGCCATCCAGGGACAGTGCGCGCAGCTTTTGCAGGTGGCACTGTCACCGGCCGTCGGCGCTTCGATAAAAACCTTGCCGGGGTTCAACGTGCGCAGCTTGTGCATCATGCCGTTGTCGGTGGCGACGATGAATTCCCGCGCGTCCATCTCGCGAGCCGCCTTGAGAATGCCCGAGGTCGAACCCACCGCATCGGCGAGCGCAATCACGTCCGCGGGTGACTCGGGATGCACCAGCACTTTGGCCTTCGGGTGCTCCTTCTTCAGCGCCTCCAGTTCAAAGGCCTTGAACTCGTCATGCACGATGCAGCTGCCGTTCCACATCAGCATGTCGGCGCCGGTTTCACGCTGGATATAAGCGCCCAGATGTCTGTCGGGTGCCCAGAGAATTTTCTGGCCCTGCTCCTTCAATGCCCTGACGATGTCCAGTGCGCAGCTCGAGGTCACCAGCCAGTCGGCACGCGCCTTGACGACGGCGCTGGTGTTGGCATAAACCACCACCGTGCGGTCCGGGTGGGCATCGCAAAACGCGCTGAATTCGTCCACCGGGCAACCGAGGTCCAGCGAACAGGTGGCATCGAGATCGGGCATCAGCACGCGTTTTTCGGGTGAGAGGATTTTCGCGGTCTCGCCCATGAAACGAACGCCCGACACCACCAGTGTGGTTGCCGCATGGTCGCGCCCGAAACGCGCCATCTCCAGCGAGTCGCTGACCAGCCCGCCGGTTTCCTCGGCAAGGTCCTGCAGGTCCGGATGCACGTAATAGTGCGACACCATGACGGCATTGCGCTCCTTCAGCAGGCGGCGAATCCGGTCTTTGAGCACAGCACGCTCATCCTGCGCCGGCTCCACCGGCACGCGCGCCCAGGCATGCCGCGTCGGGCAGGAGGGCTGCTCGTAGTCGATGCGCACCAGGGGCTGGACGGTAGTACTTGCGGCGTCACTCATGGCGGGCCTCACAGCTGCGTAAACCGCATGGAAAAATCGATCGCCTTGACGTCTTTGGTCAGGGCTCCGATGGAAATGCGGTCCACCCCGGTGGCGGCTATGCCGGCCACCGTGCCCAGCCCGACGCCGCCCGACACTTCCAGAATCGCCCGGCCTGCCGTGATGCGCACCGCCTCGCGAAGCTGCGCCAGGTCCATGTTGTCGAGCAAAATCATTTGGGCACCTGCAGCGAGCGCTTCCTCCAGCTGAACCATGGTCTCGACCTCGATCTCAACAAAAGTTGCCCGGGCAGCCACTTCGGCAGCACGCTGCAAAACAGCCGTGACGCCACCGGCAGCGGCGATATGGTTTTCCTTGATCAGCACCGCGTCGTACAGCCCGATGCGGTGGTTGCTGCCGCCGCCGCAGCGCACCGCGTATTTTTGGGCCAGCCGCAAACCGGGCAGGGTTTTGCGGGTGTCCACAATGCGCGCACGGTTGCCCGGCACCGCATCCACAGCCCGCACGTAAGCCGCCGTTTGCGTGGCCACAGCGCTGAGCAACTGCAAGAAATTAAGCAAGGTTCGCTCACCGCTCAGCAGCGCGCGCGAATTCCCCCGGATTTCCAGAATCACCTGGTTGGCGCTGCAGGCCTGGCCATCGCTCACATGCCAGACCAGCTCGGCCTGCGGGTCCAGCCGCTGCAATGTCGCCTCCACCCAGGGCCGGCCGCAGATCACCGCAGCTTCGCGCGCCAGCACACGGGCCTGGCTGCGCTGCACCGGGTTCACCAGGCCCGCAGTCAGGTCACCGGCACCGAGGTCTTCGTCCAAGGCCCGACCGGCATCGGCGCGCGCAAGCAGCGCCATGCTGGCATCGGAAAAATCAAACCGGTCATTCATTTTTTTCGTCGTTTCACGCAAATGTTGGCGGCAAGCATAGCGGCTTCGTAAAGAACCCTTCGGTTAGCACACTATCGGCACCACAGGAAAAAGGATTTCGGCCCCCAGGCCGCCTGTACTAGAATGCAATTGCTCCGGGGTGCTGCCGGCCATTGTGGCCGAGCAGCTGAGATGGCCAACAACCCAAACCCGTGAACTTGAATCGGTTCGTACCGACGTAAGAAGAGCTGACTGCCTCCGGCCCCCCCGGCAATCCAGTCAACGACCAACACCACAGCGCTGGTATTGGCCACACCTTCGGAGCACTTTGTGTAGACCTACACCTAAAGGACGCCCCGATGAACGCTCCAGACAAATTTGTCCAACTGCTTTCGCTGACGCGCGAACCGTTTCCGGCATCGCGCAAGATTTACGTGCCCGGTCAGGTCCATGCGGACATACGCATACCGATGCGCGAAGTCAGCCTGAGCAACGGTGAGTCCGCCACGCTGTACGACACCTCTGGTCCCTACACCGACCCCAGCGCCAACATCGACGTGCGCCGCGGGCTCGAGGCCCTGCGCACGCCCTGGATTGAGGCACGCGGCGACACAGAAATTTACACCGGCCGCGCCGCGCAGGCGGTCGACGACGGGACGAGACGAGAAGACCGTACCGACCCGTCGGACCCGGAAGTCCTGCGTATTGCCGCGCTACGCGCCCAGGCTGCCGGCCTGCAGCGCACACCGCGCCGTGCCAAGGCCGGCGCCAACGTGAGCCAGATGCACTATGCACGCCGCGGCATCATCACTCCGGAGATGGAATACATCGCGCTGCGCGAAAACACCAAGCGCGAATGGATGGCCGAATACCTGGGCGACGCCGAGCGCGCCCAGCGCCTGCGCGGCAACCCCATGGGCGCACAGCTGCCCGAGTTTGTGACGCCGGAGTTTGTGCGCGACGAAGTGGCGCGCGGCCGCGCCATCATTCCGGCCAACATCAACCACCCCGAAGTCGAGCCCATGATCATCGGCCGCAACTTCCTGGTCAAGATCAACGCCAACATCGGCAACTCGGCGGTGACTTCGAGCATTGAGGAAGAAGTTGAAAAACTGGTCTGGGCCATCCGCTGGGGCGCCGACAACGTGATGGACCTGTCCACCGGCAAAAACATCCATACCACGCGTGACTGGATCATCCGCAACTCGCCGGTGCCTATCGGTACGGTGCCGATTTACCAGGCACTCGAAAAAGTCGGCGGTATTGCCGAAGACCTGACTTGGGAGATTTACCGCGACACCCTGATTGAGCAGGCCGAACAAGGCGTGGACTACTTCACCATCCACGCCGGTGTGCGCCTGCCCTTTATCCCGATGACGGCCAAGCGCCGCACCGGCATTGTTTCGCGCGGTGGTTCCATCCTGGCCAAGTGGTGCATGTCGCACCACAAGGAAAACTTCCTGTACACGCACTTCGAAGAGATCTGCGAGATCATGAAGGCCTACGACGTGAGTTTCTCGCTGGGCGACGGCCTGCGCCCGGGCTCCGGCGCCGATGCCAACGACGAAGCGCAGTTTGCCGAACTGCGCACGCTCGGCGAGCTGACCAAAATCGCCTGGAAACACGATGTGCAGACGATGATCGAGGGTCCCGGCCACGTGCCCATGCACATGATCCAGGCCAACATGGAAGAGCAGCTCAAGCATTGCGACGAGGCGCCGTTCTACACCCTGGGCCCGCTGACCATCGACATTTCGCCCGGCTACGACCACATCTCCAGTGCGATTGGCGCAGCGATGATCGGCTGGTTCGGTACCGCCATGCTGTGTTACGTGACGCCCAAGGAGCACCTGGGCCTGCCCGATCGCAACGACGTCAAGCAGGGCATCATTGCCTACAAGATTGCCGCGCACGCCGCCGACGTGGCCAAAGGCCACCCGGCTTCGCGTGCGCGCGATGAGGCGCTGTCCAAGGCACGCTTCGAGTTCCGTTGGTACGACCAGTTCAATCTGTCGTTGGACCCGGACACCGCGCGCGAGTTTCACGACGAAACCCTGCCCAAGGAAGTCAGCAAGGTGGCGCATTTCTGCTCCATGTGCGGGCCAAAATTCTGCTCGATGAAAATCAGCCAGGAAGTGCGCGAGTTTGCGGCACAACAAGGTATTGCGGAAAACGCGGCACTGGACCAGGGAATGCAGGCAAAATCCGCCGAGTTCCGCGAAGGCGGCAGCGAAATCTACATCCCCATCCAGAAACTCTGAACCCACGCCGACAGCGGCGGACACACCCATGCATATCGGCATCGCAGGCGCAGGCCTTCTCGGACGGCTGCTGGCCCTCAAGCTGGCCAGGGCCGGCCATTCGGCCGAGGTTTTTGATCCCGCGCCGGGGCCGGAGGCGCCGGCCGGCGGCGTGTATGCCGCGGGCTGGACGGCCGCAGGCATGCTCAGTCCCACGGCCGAGCTCGAGTCAGCGGACGAAAACGTGTTTGCGCTCGGCCTGCGCTCGCTGGAACTCTGGCCCGCCATCGTGGCGGCCCTCGACATGCCGGTCGAGTTGCACCAGCGCGGCAGCCTGCTGCTCGCGCATCGCGGCGATGAAGGTGCGGCGCGGCGCGTGGTGGACCTGTTGAAACACAAGGCACCTGCGGGCCATGCACCACAGCTGCTGGAGGCCGCTGCGCTGAAGGAACTGGAGCCGGACCTGCATGGCGTGGCGCATGCCTGGTTGTTGCCGCATGAGGGACAGATCCACACCGTGCAGGCTATGGTGGCCCTCGCCCATGCTGCCGGTGCAGCTGGTGCGCGCTGGCATTGGGGAAGCACAGTGGACCGCCTGTGCCCCGGTGAAATACACACCGCCCAGAGCGTTCTGACTTTCGACTGCGTGTTTGACGTGCGTGGCACAGGTGCCCGGCCTTCCCCTCAAGTCGCCGACACCTCCGCGGGCTTCACCCCCGGCGTGCGCGGTGTGCGCGGCGAAGTCATCTGGCTGCATGCGCCCAACGTGACGCTGCAGCGGCCAATACGCCTGCTACATCCCCGGCACCGGGTTTACCTGGTGCCGCGCGCTGGCGGGCATGTCGTCATCGGCGCCAGCGAGATTGAAAGCGAAGACCGTTCGCCGATCTCGTTGCGCAGCATGGTGGAACTGCTGGCCGCGGCGCACAGCATCATTCCTGAACTGGCCGAAGCACGCGTTGTTCACACGGAAACCAACCTTCGCCCCGCGTTGCCAGATAATTTGCCGCACGTTGAACAGGAGCCCGGACTGGTACGCATCAACGGCCTGTTCCGGCACGGCTGGCTGATTGCGCCGGCGCTGGTCGAGCAAACGCTGCTGAAACTGACGTGACACTGATCAACATCACACTCAACGGCGAAGCCCGGCAAGTGCCGGCAGGCAGCAGCCTGGCCGATGCACTCGCCGCCGTCGAACTGCCAACGGCCTCGTTTGCCAGCGCCATCAATGGCGAGTTTGTGGCGCGTGATGCGCGTGCGCAAGCCCTGCTTGCAGAAGGCGACGCCGTTTTTACATTTCAGGCCATCACAGGAGGCTAGCTCATGAGTTTCCAAATCGCCGGCATCGAGCTGACCAGCCGTTTTTTCCTCGGCACGGCCAGCTACCCGTCGCCGCAGGTCCTGCAGCAGGCCATTGCCGCTTCTGGCGCGCAGGTGGTCACCGTCGGGCTCAAGCGCCAGCTGGCCGCCGGTGGCAGCACGCAGAATGATTTTTACAAGCTGATCCAGGCCAGCGGCGCCCGCCTGCTGCCCAACACCGCCGGCTGCCGCAGCGCGCGTGAGGCCATCACGCTGGCCAAGATGGCGCGTGAACTGTTCGGCACCAACTGGATCAAGCTGGAGGTGGTCGGTGATGAACATACGCTGCAGCCTGACCCGTTCGAGCTGGTGACCGCTGCCACCGAACTGGTGCGCGATGGTTTTGAAGTCTTCCCTTATTGCACCGACGACCTGGTGAGCTGCCAGCGTTTGCTCGACGCCGGTTGCCGCATCCTGATGCCCTGGGGTGCACCCATCGGCTCGGGCCAGGGTTTGATCAATCCCTACGCACTGCGTACATTGCGCGCGCGCCTGCCGGGCGTGCCATTGATCGTGGACGCGGGCATCGGCTCGCCGGCCGATGCGGTGCAGGCCATGGAGCTCGGTTACGACGCGGTGCTTCTCAATTCGGCAGTGGCCCACGCGCGCGATCCGGTGCAGATGGCGCTCGCCTTCAAGCTCGGCATCGAAGCTGGGCGACTGGCGTACGAAGCCGGCATCATGGCGCAGCAGGACATGGCGGTCGCCTCGACCCCGGTTACCGGTCGGCCCTTCATCTTATGACCGACCCCATCAACACCGCACCGGTCTGGACCTCATCAAGCCATGCGAAAGAAATTGAACGGCTACTGCAGGACCAAAGCGATCAACCCTCCCCAAGCGCCGCTTTGCTTTGTGTCGACCGCAAGGAAGCGACCGCCCTGCTGAACCTGATTTCTCTGGACACGCGCGACGCCGTTGAACAGGCTGCCAGAACCTTGCGCACACGCGTATGCAAAGCCGTGGTGATCATCGGCGGCAAGAACGAAGCCTATGCCGACACCCTGCAGGCCAGCGGTTGGTTGAGCCAGCCGGCAGGTCAGCCTGCCGTCGATACCTCCGCCTTTGCCGCCAGTGCGACCGGGGCATTGGCAAAAGGTTTTGTTGCCATCGATGCGATCGTCCTGGCCTGCATGGCGGCAGCTTCGCCGGAGCCCGGCGCCGGTTTTTCCCAACACAGCAGCAACCTGCCGTATTTCAGCCTACCGCGGCCTACCCAGGTCAGTGGCTTTGCCGCGCTCAGCGAGCCGGACCTTGGTCTTTATGCCGTGGTGGACAGTGCGGCGTGGGTCGAACGCGTAGTAGCCGCTGGTGTGCGTACCGTGCAGCTACGCATCAAGGATGCGGAGCATCATGAGCAGCGCGAGTTCGTACGGCAACAGGTGCGCCAGGCGATTGCTGCGACGACACGGGCCGGCGCGCAGCTGTTTATCAATGACCACTGGCAACTGGCCATCGAGGAAGGCGCGTACGGCGTGCACCTGGGCCAGGAAGACCTGCACATCGCGGACCTGGCCGCCATTCGCCAGACCGGCTTGCGGCTGGGTATCAGCACCCATGCGTATTGGGAAGTCTGCCGCGCCTGGGCGCTGCAGCCCAGCTACATCGCTTGCGGGCCCATCCACCCCACCAAGGCCAAGGCCATGCCGTGGATCCCTCAAGGCAACGACAACCTGGCCTACTGGTGCGCACTGCTGCCAACACCGGTTGTCGGCATTGCCGGCATGGACGCGCCGCGGACCGAACAGGCGGCACGCGCCGGCACGGCCGGGGTGGCCGTGATCAGTGCCATCACGGCGGCCGCGTCACCGGAAACCGCCATCGCACAATTGCAGGAAGCTGTGCAGCGCGGCCGGGCCAGTCCGCCCGTCACCGCGCCCCTGTTTCCCAAACCCACGCTTTCACCCACACCTTCACCCACGCCTTAAAGGCTTGAGGACACCATGCAACGTACCCTTCTTGCCGGAAAAATTCACCGTGCCACTGTTACCCAGTGCGAACTGCATTACGAGGGTTCCTGCGCCATTGACGACGACTTGCTCGAGGCTTCGGGCATTGCCGAGTTCGAGCAGATCCATATCTGGAACATCAACAACGGCGCGCGTTTCGTAACCTATGCGATACGCGCCCAGCGGGGCAGCGGCACCATCTCGGTCAACGGCTCGGCGGCACGCCAGGCGTCCGTTGGCGACCTGATCATCATTGCCGCCTTCGGGCAATTGCCGGCCAACGAGGTGGCGGGCTTCGAGCCCAAACTGGTGTTTGTCGACGAGAGCAACCGCATCAAGGAAGCGCGCTCCAGCATTCCTGTGCAGGTCCGCTGAGACCGCCCTCCTCCTGATTCCCCGGCGAAACGTGATGGACAACCAGGCCATGAGCCAGCGCAGCCTGCAGCATGTGTGGCACCCCTGCACACAAATGAAGCAACACGCGTCGCAAGCCGTGCCGCTGGTTCCTGTGTCACGCGCCGAAGGTGTCTGGCTGTATGACTTTGAAGGCAATCGTTACCTGGACGGCATCAGTTCATGGTGGGTCAACCTGTTCGGGCACAACCATCCGGCCATCCGAGCGGCGCTGGTTGACCAGCTGGGCCGGCTTGACCACGTGATGCTGGCCGGCTTCACGCACCAACCGGTGGTGGAGTTGTCTGAACAGCTGGCCGCCCTGACCGGACTCGGCCATGCTTTTTATGGCAGCGATGGTGCGTCGGCGACCGAGATTGCGCTGAAGATGAGTGCGCACTACTGGCGCAACACCGGACGCCCCGGCAAGTGCCGCTTTGTGGGCCTGGCCGGAGGCTACCACGGAGAAACTGTGGGCGCGCTGGCCGTGACCGACATTGCCATCTTCCGTGAAGCCTATGCACCGCTGGTGCGGCTGGCCGCCACCGTGCCCAGCCCGGATGCCCGCGCAGCCCAATCTGGAGAAAGTGCAGCCGACGTGGCGCAGCGCGCCGCCGCCGCGCTCGAGACCTGGCTAAGTGAACACCACCAAGAGACCGCCGCCCTGATCGTTGAACCTCTGGTGCAATGCGCAGCCGGCATGGCCATGCACGATGCAAGCTACCTGCGCCGGATCCGCGCGTTGTGCGATCGCTACGAGGTGCATCTGGTGGTGGACGAAATTGCCACCGGCTTTGGCCGAACCGGCACCATGTTTGCGCACCAGCAGGCAGGCACTAAGCCCGACTTCATTTGCCTGTCAAAGGGGCTGACCGGCGGCACATTGCCCCTGTCCGCAGTCCTGACCACCGACACGGTGTACGAAGCCTTTTACGACGACGAAGTGGCACGCGGCTTTCTGCATTCCCACTCCTACACCGGCAACCCGCTGGCTTGCCGGGCCGCGCTGGCGACCCTGTCGCTGTTTGCGCAAACCGATATATTGGCCAGCAACGCAGTGATTGCCCAAACACTGGACAAGGCCCTGGCACCCTTGACCACCCATGCGCGCATCCGGCACGCGCGGCGTCTGGGCATGATCTGGGCCTGGGACGTGGACACCACACTGCCACACTTTTCGCAACGCTACCACCAACACGCGATGGCGCATGGGGTGTTGCTGCGTCCCATAGGCAACACCATCTACGCCATGCCGCCTTATGTGATGGACGAGGAAAGTGCGGCGCATCTGGCAAGTGGTGCGCTGGCCGCATTGCAAGCCACGCTGGCGGAAGAAACGAACTTGCGATGACCGGGCACCGCGCCATCTCCTGCTTCGTCACCGGCACCGATACCGGTGTCGGCAAAACCCTGGTCAGCACGGCGCTGCTGCATGCGCTGGCGCGCCACCACAAGCGCGTCGTCGGCATGAAACCGGTAGCGGCAGGGACCACGCAGGTCCACGGCAATGAAGTCAACGATGACGTGCTGGCGCTGCGCGCTGCCTCCACCCTTGCAGTGCCCGCAGCGCTGGACAACCCGGTGCTTCTGCCCGACGCGGTGTCGCCGCATGTGGCCGCTGCCCGTGCCGGCCGCAGCATTGACCTTGACCACATCGTGGCCTGCCACCGGCAATTGTTGCGGCTGGCCGATGCGGTGGTGGTGGAAGGCGCGGGAGGTTTTCTGGTGCCGCTCTCGGCGAGCGAGTCCGGCGCCGACCTGGCACAGGCACTGGACTTTCCGGTGGTTCTGGTGGTCGGTTTGCGACTGGGTTGCCTGAACCACGCGCTGTTGACGCTCGAGGCTATACGCGCACGCGGCCTGAGCCTCGCCGGCTGGGTCGCCAACCATGTCGATCCGGCCATGCTGGCGCAAGATGACAACATCAGCTTTTTGCAGCAGCACCTGAACGCGCCCCTGCTTGCTCGCATAGCCTGGCAGCGCGTGCCTGATGCCCGAACAATCACGATGGAACTCCCCCTCGCATGGCGATAAGCACTTGCTCTCCTCAGACCGCTTCCTGGCTTGACGAATTTCCTGCGCGCATTGCCGCCCTGGACGACAGCCACCTGCGCCGCCGTCGGCGCGTGGTGCGGCCGGAAAACGGCGCCCGGCTGCAAGTCGACGGCCAGAGCATGCTGGCGTTTTGCAGCAACGACTACCTGGGCCTGGCCAACCATCCGGCGCTCATAGAAGCAGCCTGCGCGGGGGCGCAGCAGTTTGGCGTGGGGGCGGCGGCTTCGCCATTGGTCAGTGGCCACAGCGCCGCCAACGAGGCACTTGAGCACGCGCTGGCTACCTTTGTCGGTCTGCCCAGTGCGCTCTATTTTTACGCCGGCTACGCCACCAACATCGGCATCATCCCCGCGCTGGTGGGCCAGGGCGATGCGATTTTCTCCGACGCACTCAACCATGCCTGCCTGATCGACGGCGCGCGGCTCTCGCGTGCACAGATTCACCGTTACGCACATGCCGACCTGGCGGCGCTGGACGAGGCGCTGACGCTAAGCCCGGCCCGCCGCAAACTGGTCATCAGCGACGCGGTGTTCAGCATGGACGGTGACCTGGCCGACGTGCCGGCCCTGCTGGCATTGTGCGAGCGCCATGATGCATTGCTGCTTCTGGATGACGCGCACGGTTTTGGCGTGCTGGGCCCGCAAGGCCGTGGCTGCCTGGCCCACTTTGGGCTGAGCGGAGCAAACGCCTCGCCTCGCGTACTTTATATGGCCACTTTGGGTAAGGCAGCCGGTGTGGCGGGTGCTTTTGTGGCTGGCAGCGATGCCCTGGTCGAATGGCTGCTGCAAAAAACGCGCAGCTATATTTTTGCCACGGCAGCGCCCGCGCTGCTGGCCAGCGCTTTGCACACCAGCCTGCAACTGATAGAGCACGACGAATGGCGTCGAGCTCATCTGAACCAGCTCATTACACGTCTGCGCCGCGGCCTTGCCGAACGCCTGCAGGACAGCGCCTGGCAACTCGGCGCCTCGCTCACGGCCATCCAGCCGCTGCTGATTGGCCGCAATGACGAAGCGCTGGCGGTCATGGAGGGCCTGCGCGAACGCGGCCTGTGGGTTCCGGCAATTCGCCCACCCACTGTGCCCGATGGCACGGCACGGCTGCGTATCGCGTTATCAGCAGCCCACACAGAGGCCGATATCGACGAATTGGTTCAGGCCTTGGGCGAACTGGCCGTCGCCAGGCAGCCAGCGGATGCGCTCGGCTAGACTTCACACCCTTTCAACGCCATTCAGATTGCCGCATCATCCCCGTTACATAGATACCAAATGTGTATCACATGAAGGAACCACGACATGTCCAGCGTTTTTGAACAACCCGTCACCCTGCACCGCCCACGCCAAAGCGTCCCGGCCCGGCCCGAGGCCCGCTGGAGCGTCGACGACATCGAGGCATTGTTTGACCTGCCTTTTCCGGAGCTGATGCACCAGGCCCAAACCGTGCACCGTGAAAACTTCGACCCTTCACGTGTTGAATTCGCGACGCTGCTGTCGGTCAAAACCGGCGGCTGCCCGGAAGACTGCAATTATTGCCCGCAGGCTGCGCGCTTTGACACCGGCGTGGAAGCCACCAAGCTGATGGAGCCGCACGAGGTGAAACTGGCTGCGCAGCGCGCCAAAGACGCCGGTGCCACGCGCTTTTGCATGGGCGCCGCCTGGCGCTCACCCAAAGACCGCGATATCGAAAAGGTGGCCGAGCTGGTGCGCACGGTCAAGGAGCTTGGGCTGGAAACCTGCGCCACCCTGGGCATGCTGGAAGACGGCCATGCACAGACGCTGCAAAGCGCCGGCCTCGACTACTACAACCACAACCTCGACAGCGCGCCTGATTTTTACGGTGACATCATCACCACGCGCGATTACCAGGACCGGCTCGACACGCTGGCGCGCGTGCGCGGCGCTGGCGTCAAGGTTTGCTGCGGCGGCATCGTCGGCATGGGCGAAACCCGGCGCCAGCGCGCGGGCCTGGTGGCCGAGCTGGCCAACCTGTCGCCTTACCCCGAGTCGGTGCCAATCAACAACCTGGTGAAGGTTGAGGGCACCCCCTTGTCCAACCAGAAAGACCTGGACCCGTTTGAATTCGTGCGCACCATTGCGGTTGCTCGCATCACCATGCCAAAAGCACGCGTGCGCTTGTCGGCCGGCCGCCAGCAAATGGGCGACGCGGTGCAGGCGCTGTGTTTCCTCGCCGGCGCCAACTCCATCTTTTACGGCGACAAGCTGTTGACCACCGGCAATCCTGACACCGATGCCGACGTCGCCTTGCTGGAGCGCCTGGGCATGATGCGTTCTGCACCCGAGGCGCAGCCGTGACACCCGCCACCACGGCCGCCAGCCCTTATGGCACCTTGCCAGCGGTGCCGCCACCGGCTTCGCGCAAGCCCATCAGCCTGCCGCGCCTGCGCGAAATGCATGCGCAGGGCGAAAAAATCACCATGCTCACCGCTTACGACGCCACCTTTGCGGCGGTGGCCGATTCGGCCGGGGTAGAGTCGATTCTGGTCGGCGACTCGCTGGGAATGGTCTGCCAGGGCATGCCCAGCACCGTGGGCGTGACGCTGGAGACAATGCGCCACTACACCGAGAGCGTGGCCCGCGGCCTGCACCGCGCGCAAGCCACCGCCTGGCTGATTTCCGACCTGCCTTTTGGCAGCTACCACGAGTCGAAAGAGCAAGCCCTGCGCAGCGCCGCCGTACTGATGCAGGCAGGCGCACACATGGTCAAACTTGAAGGCGGTGGCTGGACGGCGGACACGGTGCATTTTCTGGTGGAGCGCGGCATTCCGGTATGCGCGCACCTGGGCCTGACGCCGCAAACCGTACATTCATTGGGCGGTTATCGCGTGCAAGGAAAATCAGAAGAAGCTGCCACCACACTGAAGGCCCACGCCCACGCGCTGCAGGACGCAGGCGCTGCCATGATGGTGCTGGAGATGGTGCCGGCCGCACTGTCGGCAACGTTGACAAAAGAACTCACACACTGCGCGACCATAGGCATCGGGGCCGGTGTCGGCACCGCGGGCCAGGTGCTGGTGCTGCACGACATGCTGGGCATGAACCTGGGGAAAATGGCCAAGTTTGTGCACAACTTCATGAGCGAGGAAAACAGCGTGCGCGGCGCCATGCAGGCCTATGTGCGCGCCGTCAAGGAAGGCCGCTTCCCGGTCGACGCGCTGCACGCCTGGTGAAGCAGCGCAGCTGCCGCTGTATTATTTGCCCCTCTGAACCGAGCCCATCTCCACCCAAGCCATGAAAATCGTCCACACCATCGCCGACCTGCGCTCGCAGCTGGCTCCTCACCAGCGCCCGGCCTTTGTGGCCACCATGGGCAACTTGCACGACGGCCATATTGCACTCGTCAATCAGGCGAAGCCCCGTGGCGATGTGACCGTGGCCAGCATTTTTGTGAACCGCCTGCAGTTTGCGCCGCATGAAGACTTCGACACCTACCCGCGCACCTGGGAGGCTGA
The DNA here is from genome assembly GCF_002001015.1 of Polaromonas sp. A23. Taxonomy (GTDB): domain Bacteria; phylum Pseudomonadota; class Gammaproteobacteria; order Burkholderiales; family Burkholderiaceae_C; genus Polaromonas. The sequence goes on from NZ_MUNO01000022.1 coordinate 221,050, forward strand.
TTGCGAAAAATTGCAGGCGGCCGGCTGCGATGTACTGTTTGCGCCGCGGGAAACCGATATTTACCCAGAGCCGCAGACCTACAAGGTGCACCCGCCCGCCGAACTCGCCGATATTCTCGAAGGACACTTCCGGCCCGGCTTTTTTGTCGGCGTGAGCACAGTGGTGATGAAGCTGTTTTCCTGCGTGTTTGCGGGCAAGCCAGAGGGCGTGGCGCTGTTCGGAAAAAAGGACTACCAGCAGCAGATGATCATCAAGCGCATGGTGCAGCAATTTGCCTTGCCGATTGAAATCGTGGCCGGCGAGACTTTGCGTGCGGCCGACGGCCTGGCCCTGTCTTCGCGCAATGGCTACCTGAATGTGCAGGAACGCGGCGAAGCGGTTCATTTGTCCCTGGCCCTCAAAGCGCTGGGTGAAGCCGTCAAGGCGCAGGAACTGCCCAAGCGCGAAGCCCTGGAAGCAGCCGCAATGCAGGCGCTGGCCGCACGCGGCTGGAAGCCCGACTACCTGACCGTGCGCCGCCGTACCGACCTGCTGCCGCCGGAAAGCACGGACGCGTCAACCGCCATGGTGGTGCTCGGCGCCGCCAAATTGGGAACGACCCGGTTGATCGACAACCTGGAAATCTGAGTACAGCGCATTTCTTAAAGGGAAAAGTGCCTTTGGCCGATTAGATACGGACACGAGCAGCTACGTTTTTTATAGCGAGCTCGCCTTAAAGCAGGCAAAAATTACGGCGCGTACCACTCAATCACTGGCGAGGCGCAACGTCATCCTCGTCGGCGGGCACCATATCTGAGGCTCGCTGCTCCGCCAGCCATTGGTAACCCTTCCACACCAGGAGAGCCGCGCCGGTACCGAGCAGGGCATAACGCAGCAGGGGGCGGCGTGCACCGGACAACACCAGCGACAGCACCGGGCTGATCAGCGGTGCTCGTTTGAGCAGCCCAAGCACCAGCGGCAAGCCCTTGCCGACGGCCAGGCCCGAAATACCTTTCGTGAATACGCTTGTCGATTGCCGCGTCGCCTGCATGGCCTGGACCAGCTCGGCACGCTCCGTCGCCGACCGCATCAGCAACAGCTGTTTTCTGAGTGCGCGCTGGTTTGTTGCCTCAGTCATGGGAGTCCCTGGCGGAAGGCGCGGTACCTGCGGATGCGGCCTGCACCGCATCGCGGTCTTGCGCCATTTCCGCAAGCGTAGCCTGCAGAAAAGGGGGACGCAGGGCCAGGGTACGCTGAATGCGCCACCAGAACCAGCCGGCCAGCGCCAGATACGTCACCGTGAAAAAAGCCAGAACAAGCACGCGCTGTGAACCGTCAACGGCCAGAACCACCCACAGGGTCAATACCAAAACTCCTACGAGCCCAAACACCAGCAGACCCAACAGGTTCAGCAACAACCCGATAAAGCGCTGAAACTCTTCTTCAATCTCCACGCCGGCCAAGGCCAGACGTGTGTGCGCCATGCTCATCGCTGTAAGGCCCAGCTTGCGCAAGGACGCGAACAGGCGTGGCGGCTTGCCGTTGCTTCGGCTGTCTGGATCGGGTGAGTTCATGATGTTCGCAGACGCGCCGCAACCGGCGCAAACCTGCGTGAAGACTGTTACTTGCGGTTGACCAGAAGGCCAATCAAAAACCCTGCCGCGGCCGCAATGCCCACAGCTTTCCAGGGATTGGCGTGCACATACTCGTCGGTGGCCTTCGCAGCCTCCTTGCCTTTGAGTAATGCCGCCTCTTGCAGGCCCGTCAGTTTTTCGGTGGCAAGCCTGAGCTTGGCAGCGGCTTTTTCACGCAGCGCAGAGGCCGTTTCGCCCGTGGCGGCCGTGGCGGCCTTGAGCAAGTCCTCCACATCAGCCAGGACTACTTTCATGTCGGTAATGAGTTTGTCTTTGCTCGCGTTTTCCATGAAATTCTCCCAAAAAAAGCAGAAGGGGAAGAGCGGGTGCGGCACCAAACAATGCACACCTGCCGGGACGAATCAGGTTAACCAAAATCGCGAGCAAGGTCAAAGCAATCCGCGCAAATCTCTCGAAGCAAGGCCGGTGCGGCGATTCGGCACAATAAGGCGCACCTCAACCCCCACATCAAGACACACATGGACGCCAACCTTTTAACGCCGCTGTTCACCCTGCTGGGCACCCTTGTCGGCGGGCTGGTCACCTTTGCGGTGAACCGCCAGCAGTTCAAGCACCAGATCCAGGCACTGCAACAGCAGTACAAAACCGAATTCATGGCCGAAGAAACTGCGCGGCATTTCCTGAGTCACAAGAGTTTTACCGACCGGTCCTTCGAGGTGCTCAAGAAACACCTGGGCGGTTTTGAAGACGACGAGTTGCGCAAGATCCTGGTGCGTGCGGGTGCAGTACGTACCTACCGCGACGATGACGGCGAATGGTGGTACTTGTTGTCGCGCATGGGTGAACGGATTGAAAAAATGCAGCAGCGCGGCTAATCGCACGTGCCGCTGCACTGAAACATTTAGCTACAGAAGGAACGGAGCGGCGCCGTGGGGCCACCGGGTCATTTTGGGGAACAAGCCATGAATCGTGCGTACTTAAACCCGTCCCTGCTATCCGGATTTCTCTTGTTCCTGGCGGCAACATGTTTGGCCCAAACGCCTTCCGCCTTGAGCAATGAGCGCTGCGGCGAGGTGATAACGATGGAGAGCCATGATCGCAGCACGACGCATTACGCCTTCCTGCCGCCTCCCAGGACGGCGGGACCAGGCGGGCCGGTGACGTTGGTGCTGCTTGCGGGTGGTTCGGGTCATGTTGATCTCGACGACAAGGGTTGTCCGCGCGCACTCAAAGGCAATTCGCTGGTACGGTTGATCCCGGTCTTCGGAGCCGCTGGCTTCGGTACAGCGCTGGTCGATGCGCCGTCGGACTTTCATGGCGAGGACGGCCTGGGCGGATTCCGGATTGCGGCCCTGCATGCACAAGACCTCGGAAAAGTAATCGCCGACCTGCGTGCACGCACACAGGGAAGTGTCTGGCTTGTGGGCACCAGCCGGGGGGCCATTTCCGCGGCGAATGCAGGCGCGCGGCTTTCGGGTCCATCGGCGCCCGATGGTGTCGTCCTGACCTCCGCAGTGACGTCGGGTCAACGCGGGGCCAAGAAGGCGTGGGTCGCGCAGACCGTCTTCGATGTTTCGCTTGAAGACATCCGCTTGCCCCTGCTCGTGGTCGGCCATGCCGCCGACAAGTGCCTGCGCTCGCCGGCAAACCTCATGGGAAAGATCATGGCGCGCATCCGAAGCACGCGCCAGCAAGTCGTCACCGTGACAGGCGGGCCTGGCCATGAAGGCTCGCCCGGCCTCGAGGCCTGCGAGGGACGCGCACCGCATGGTTTTGTTGATCAAGAGGCAGAAGTCGCAGCCGGCATGGCGCGATTTATTCGCGGTGGCGCGTACTAGGTGCCAGAAGCAACGCGCGCCATGACATGCTTCATCCGTTGTTACCGAGAATCTGACTGGCTGGCAATCAGACCCTTTTTTTGCGCCCCACCTTCGAAACCGGCGGCACCCATGCTTTTTCTCCGGAACGCACAGAGGCGCCGTATATTGTGCAAATGAAGAGCTAGTGCAGCGCCATCACCGGGAGTTCAAATGACTGTTATCGAATGCGAGATTCCTTCAGGCACCGTGCTGGACCGCCGCGTGATCGAGGCGGCCTATTTCCGGGACTCCTACCGCGTCCCCCTGCGCCATCCGCAGGCCAGCATGATCGACATTTTTTTCGGCATCTTCGGACACCATCCTCTGTGGATGAAGGTGGTTCTGGTGGTCCGGAACCGGATAGCCGCCTTCTGCGGGCTGGAAGCGCCAACCACGGCAGAGATCCTCCATGTTGAAACCAGGAGCAGCTACAGCGTCGGTGACAAGATCGGTGTCTGGCCGATTTTCTCGCTGACAGAAACCGAACTGGTCGCGGGGCAGAACAACAAGCACCTGGACTTCAGGCTCTCGGTGTTCAAGGAAACGGACGGCGGGACAGCGAGTGTGGTGGTTTCCACGATCTGCAACGTGCACAACAGGTTCGGGAAGGTCTACCTGTTCTTCATCGTTCCATTTCACAAATGGGGTGTGCAAAGGCTGCTGGCCAGAGCTGTCACAGCCGAAAGGCTGTGACCTCCGTATCCCCCAAGCCTTCGCAATCTATCGGCCACCTGAAAACGCCCCGGTCAGCGACCGCACACCGGCGGCGGTTTGAATGTCAAACCAGCTCAGCCGCCGGATCACGCCCCATGAGCACTGCCACAGCTTCCTCAGGTTTCATCTGTCCGTCCAGCAAGGCCACCACGCCTTCTGAAATCGGCATCTCTACACCCAGTCCGCGCGCGCGCTGCACCACCGTGCGGGCGCAGTAAACACCTTCGGCCACATGGCCCAGTGATTCGACAGCCTGCTGCAGGGACTGGCCACCTGCCAACAGCAACCCAACTTTGCGGTTACGGCTCAAGTCGCCGGTGGCAGTGAGCACCAGGTCACCCAAGCCTGACAAGCCTGTGAAGGTTTCCGCCCGAGCACCCAGAGCCAGCCCCATGCGCGTCATTTCGGCCAGGCCGCGGGTGATCAGCGCGGCGCGGGCATTGAGCCCCAGGTTCAGGCCATCGCACAGGCCGGTGGCAATCGACAGCACATTCTTGACGGCGCCGCCGACTTCTACCCCGACGATGTCGTCATTGGCATAGACCCGCAGCGTCGGGCCGTGGAACGCTGCGACCAGCGCATCGCGCACCTCGGCATGCTCACTGGCGGCTACCAGTGCCGTCGGCTGGCCGCGCGCCACTTCCTGCGCAAAGCTGGGGCCACTGAGTGCGCCCGCTCTCAAATTGATAGCTACCTGCGCCCGTATTTCATGGGCCAACAGCCCAAAAGGCTGTGAAGACGTGGCTGTACCTGCTTGAGGGGCTTCAAAACCCTTGCACAGCCAGGCCACCGGCACGCTGACCTTCTGCAGGCGCTGCAGCATGCCGCGCAGGCCGGCGATCGGCGTGGCAAGAATGATCAGGTCCTGATGGCCTAGGTGTGCTTCCAGCGGGCTGGCGGAACCGCCGGCCAGCAGCAAGGACCCGGGCAAGGGAATCTCCGGCAGGTAACGGGCGTTGACACGCTGCGCCTGCATGGCCGCCAGTTGCCCGGCATCCCGCGTCCACAAGGTGACCTGGTGCCGCGGCAAAGCGCCGCCTGCATTGGCCGCGCTGATGGCCATGGCAGTGCCCCAGGCACCGGCGCCAAGGACGGCAATTTTCATGACACCGGGGGCAAAGTTGGCAAAAGTTGCACCAACTGGCCTTAAACGATGATTTGCGGCGCTTCCTGTGCAGCCGAGGCGGCAGCGGCCTGCTGCTGCTCGAACATGGCCTGGAAGTTGATTTCGGCCAGGTTGACGGGCGGGAAACCACCGCGCTGGATCACGTCGGCCACATTGCCGCGCAGGTAGGGGTACACGATCTGCGGGCAGGCAATGCCCAGCACCGCATTGAGCTGCTCGGCGGGCATGTTGCGGATCTCGAAAATGCCGGCCTGCTTGGCTTCAACCATGAACACGGTCTTGTCTTCGATCTTGGTGTGCACGGTGGCGGTCACGCTGACTTCGTAGAGGCCATCGGTGATGGGTGTTGCCTCGACGCCCAGCTGGATGTCGACCGCGGGCTGCTCCTGGTTGAGCAGGATTTCGGGCGAATTGGGTTGCTCCAGCGACACATCTTTCAGGTAAACGCGCTGAATCTGGAATACGGGTTCGAGGTTGGCTTCGGCCATGATGATCTTTCGGATTGCTTTAAAAATGAAAGCCCGCTGGGTAGCAGGCACAGGACATTATCCCCGTTTGGCCATCCGGCCCCGGGGCCAGGGGCCAGGGGTTGGTCGTCAGGCGGCCAGCAACGGCAACAGGCCGCCGCGGCCGTCCAGCGCCATCAGGTCATCGCAGCCGCCGACATGAGTGTCGCCGATGAAGATCTGCGGAACCGTCCGGCGGCCGGTGATTTCCATCATTTTCAGACGTTCGGCCGGCTGCATGTCAACACGTATTTCCTCGATCTCGGTGACGCCACGCTGTTTGAGCAGCTGCTTGGCCTGAATGCAGTAGGGGCAGGAGCCGGTCAGGTACATCTTCACAGGGGACATTGAAATCTCCGGGGTCGGTTCAACAGCAGCGCAGGGGTTTCAGGCCTTCTCTATGGGAAGGTTAGCCTCTTTCCACGATTTCAGCCCGCCCGACAGGGTCTGGGCCTGCTCGTAACCGAGTTTTTTGGCCATCGCCAGCGCCCGGTTGGCCCGCGCGCCCGATGCACACACCAGAATCAGGGGAAGTGCCTTGTTTTTCACGGTGCCGGGCAGCTTTTCCTCGAATTGCCCGAGGGGCAGGTTTTTCGCACCGACCACGTGGCCGGCTGCAAACTCTTCTGCTTCACAAACATCAATAACCACAGCCTTCTCGCGGTTGATCAGCTGCACGGCACCGTTGGCACTGAGTGAGCCAGCCGCCATGCCGCTGGAAACCAGGGGCCAAAGCAGCATGCCGCCGGATGCCAGCGCAATGGCGATCAGCATCCAGTTGTCGATGAAAAATTTCACTGTAGGTCCTTCAAGGGTTTTGCAATTAAGGAGTGATTTTAGAATGCAGGGAGCGCTGCAGGCTTTCCCGAACCCCTGCCGCAGTCTTTGCCTGCCTTTTCAGGGCTCTTTTTTTGCTCCGCCCCTTCAAGGGCCATTCCTTTTTTTAACCTTACCCCTGCTCACACCATGTACAAACTCGTGCTCATCCGCCATGGCGAATCGACCTGGAACCTGGACAACCGCTTTACCGGCTGGACCGACGTGGACTTGACCCCCAAGGGCGTGCGACAGGCTGTCGATGCCGGCAAGCTGCTCAAAAGCGAAGGCTACGATTTCGACCTGGCCTACACCAGCGTTCTCAAGCGCGCCACCCGCACGCTATGGCACACACTGGACGAGATGGACCGCACCTGGCTGCCCGTGGTTCACAGCTGGCGCCTCAATGAGCGGCATTACGGGGCCTTGCAAGGCTTGAACAAGGCAGAAACCGCCAAGAAGTATGGCGATGACCAGGTGCTGATCTGGCGCCGCAGCTACGACACGCCACCTCCGGCGCTGGAGGCGAACGATCCGCGCTGCGAACGCGATGACCCCCGCTACGCCCGGCTAAAGCCGGAGGAAGTGCCGCTCACGGAGTGCCTGAAAGACACCGTAGCGCGGGTTTTGCCATTCTGGAACGAATCGATGGCGCCCGCCATCAAGGCCGGCAAACGCATTGTGGTGGCAGCGCACGGCAACTCCATCCGCGCCCTGGTGAAATACCTCGACAACATTGCGGACCAGGACATCGTCGGCCTGAACATCCCGAACGGCATCCCGCTGGTGTACGAACTTGATGCGAATCTCAAACCCCTACGCCACTACTACCTTGGCGACGGTGCAGCGATCGCCAAGGCCGAGGCGGCGGTGGCCGCCCAAGGCAAGGCCTGACTGGTCAGTTCGCGCTCCCACGACGCCTTTGTGAAGCCCCGGTAAAGCCGGGCATTTTTGAAACATTTTGCTGCGTATGTGCCCTCTGCAGTGCCAAAGCCAGGAACTGTTGTCAAAGGCCTTTCTCCAAGGTGTATATTGTTCAAAATTCTGTGACAACAGCCCCTCTACGGGGCGAATGAAGGTGTTTATGGGTCAGAAACTCAAGATAGCAGGCTGGATTTCCATCGGCGCGGTAGCCGGTGCGCTGACCACCGTGCAACTGCAGGCCGTTGCAAGGGGCGGACTCACGCCTTTGCCGCTGGAAGAGCTGCAGCAGCTGGCCGCTGTTTTTGGCATGGTCAAGACCGACTATGTAGAGGTGGTGGACGAGAAAAAGCTCATCACCGATGCGATCTCGGGCATGGTTGCCAGCCTGGATCCGCACTCTGTGTACTTCGACAAGAAGTCCTTCAAGGAATTCCGTGAAGGCACCAGCGGCCGTTTTGTGGGCGTGGGTATAGAAATTTCCCAGGAAGACGGTCTGGTCAAGGTGGTCTCGCCCATTGAAGGCTCACCGGCCGATCGCGCCGGCCTCAAGCCCAACGACCTGATCACCAAAATTGACGACACAGCCGTCAAGGGCCTGAGCCTGAACGAAGCCGTCAAGAAAATGCGCGGCGAGCCCAAGACCAAGGTGGTGTTGATGATCTTCCGCAAGGACGAAAACCGCACTTTCCCCGTGACCATCACCCGCGAGGAAATCCGTACCCAGTCTGTGCGCAGCAAGGTTGTGGAACCCGGTTATGCCTGGATCCGCCTGAGCCAGTTCCAGGAACGCACGGTCGACGACTTTGTCGCCAAGCTTGAACAGATCTACAAACAGGAGCCCAACCTCAAGGGGCTCGTGCTCGACCTGCGCAACGACCCGGGCGGGCTGCTGGATGCCGCAGTTGCCGTGTCTGCCGCCTTCCTGCCGGAAAACGTCACCGTGGTATCCACGGACGGCCAGCTGGCGGAAAGCAAGTTCACCTACAAGGCATCCCCTGAGTTTTACCAGCGCCGCAGCGCTGCCGACCCGCTCAAGCGCCTGCCTGCTGCCATCAAGAATGTGCCCTTGGTGGTGCTGGTCAACGAAGGCTCGGCATCGGCCAGTGAAATCGTGGCCGGCGCCCTGCAGGACTACAAGCGCGCGACCATCATGGGCAACCAGACCTTCGGCAAAGGTTCGGTGCAAACGGTTCGCCCCCTGGGTCCCGACACCGGCCTGAAGCTCACCACCGCACGGTATTTCACGCCCAGCGGCAAGTCGATTCAGGCCAAAGGCATCGTGCCTGACGTCATGGTGGACGAAACGCTGGAAGGCAGCCCGTTTGCAGCATTGCGCACGCGGGAAGCCGATCTGGAGAAACACCTTGCCAGCGGCCAGGGCGCCGAAGTGAAAGACCCGGGCCGTGAAAAAGCCCGTGAAGAAGCACTCAAACGACTGGAAGAAGAGTCCAAAAAGAGCCCCGAACAGCGCCGTCCACCGGAATTCGGCAGCGACAAGGACTTCCAGCTGGCGCAAGCCATCAATCAGCTCAAGGGTCGTCCTGTGATGATCAGCAAGACCATGGTCGAGCGCAAGGAAGAGAAGAAAGAAAACTGACCGGCCCCGCTGCAGCAGTCTGCCTGGAAGGGCAACTGATGGCGGCGTTGCGCAGTTCTGCCCGCTTGCCCGCCCCATGAACGACACCCAGCTGTTGCGGTACTCCCGCCACATCCTGCTCGATGAAATAGGCGTGGAAGGACAGCAGCGTCTGCTGGATTCCCGGGTGCTGTTGATCGGCGCCGGTGGACTGGGTTCGGCAGCGGCGCTCTATCTCGGGAGCGCCGGCGTCGGGCAGCTCACCGTGGTGGACCATGACCGGGTGGAGGCGACCAATCTCCAGCGGCAGATCGCGCACACTGTGGCGCGCTTGGGGCAGTTCAAGGCGCAGTCCATTGCGCAGGCTATCGCCGAAATCAACCCCGATGTGAAAGTGCTGGCCGTCACGCGGCGCGCTGATGACGAACTGCTCAATGAACTCGTGGCACAGTCAGACGTGGTGCTGGACTGCACCGACAATTTTGCGACGCGCCACGCCATCAATCGGGCAACCGTCAGGCATTCCAAACCGCTGGTTTCCGGCGCCGCCCTGCGGTTTGACGGCCAGGTATCGGTCTTTGACACGCGTCAGCCGCAAGCCCCTTGTTATGCCTGCGTCTTCCCTGAGGAAACTGCGCCAGAAGAGGCCCAATGCGCCACCATGGGCGTGTTTGCGCCGCTGGTGGGCATTATTGGGAGCATGCAGGCGGCCGAAGCCCTCAAATTGCTATGCAGTGCCGGCCAGGCGCTGACCGGGCGACTGCTGATGCTCGACGGTCTGGCCATGGCGTGGAACGAAATCAGCATGCGCCGGCAATCGGGCTGCGCCGTTTGCGGCGCTGCGCCTGCGGACGCGCGCCCAGCCTGACCACCTTCCTTGCTACTGCATGCGTGACTTGGGCACCGCAGCCTGTTTGAGCACCTCGCTGCAGTCGGCATCCTTGCCCGGACCGGTTTCGATGGTTGCGGCCAAGGCCAGCAAAGGATTGATGGCAGCCAGCGCCAGGGCAATCCCGGCGCGGCCAGCCAACGCGCCCTTGTTGGGCCCGGCTGTCGGTGCACCAAATGTCCCGCCAATTTTCAAGGGTGAGCGAAGACTCAGGATGCTGACGTCCTTGGGCGACGGATAAAGTATCAGATCCAGTGTTTCATCGGCCAGGCTCACCTGTCCGCGGCCATTGACAACCGTGTCTACCGTGTCGAGCACAATCGCACGGCTGGTCATCAGACCCTTCTGAACATCAAATGCCGCAACGGCGCAGCGAAGCTGGACATTGCGGTCGCCCCGCACCAGAAACTTGATGATTTCACCCCCATCCAGCCCCATGAACTCCAGGAGGATGTTGCTGATCTCGCCGCGGCCCATCAGGAACGCAACGTTGCCCGTTGATGTTGCCAGCACCTGCGCGGCAGAGTTGCCTTGGCCCTTGAGGTCTACCTGACCACTGATGCGGCCCAGACTGCTTTTGGTGGACTCGATCGTCGGGAACAACTGGTTCAACTGGATCGCCCGTGCATCCAGCCTGGCGTCCATGGTTGACGGAGAAGTGGCGCTGTTGATCGCCAGTCGTCCGGCCAGCTGTCCCCCCGCGACCCCAAGCTTGACCGGATCAAGCTCCAGCAGCCCGCTGTTGAGCTTGATATGCGCGCTCATGCTGTCCAGCGGCAAAGCCTTGACATGCCGGATATCAGCAGCGCTGTACTCAACGTTCGCATCCATCGCCTTGAGTCGCGCAAAATCCAGTTTGGAGTCCGGCAATACGCGACCGGCGCGACGAGCAGGCTTCGGAGCGGCGATGGTATTTTTTTGCATGGCTGCAGGAGCGTTGTCCGAGGGCAAGCCAATCATGGGGCCCAAATCCTCAAAATCGAGCACTCGCGATTGGACTTTTCCGGTCAGCAGCGGCACCGGTTTGGAACGGTCAAAGGTCAATGCGCCACTCAGGTCAGACTTGCCAAGCACGCCCTTGATCTGCTTGACGGCCCAGACCAGGCCCTGTTTGTCGAGCTTTCCCTGCAGCTTGTAAGGAGGCGTTCCGGGAAGCACGACACCCACCAGTTTGTACAGGTCCTCCAGGCTCTGGCCCTCGAGCTGAAAGTCCGCGTCCATGTTCCCGAACTCGGCAAGGTTGGTGATGGACCCATTGGCTTTGAGCCGCGTGCGCCCTGCTACAGCGCTGATTTCAAGAGGGAAAGTGCCCGCCGTATCGGCACTGAGTTGCAACACCCCGCCAGTGCGCCCCTCTGCGATAAAAGACTCACCCTTCCACTTGCCACGGGCCTTGTAACTCAGTGGCAATCCGGACGAGGTTTCCGCGGCCAGCGCAAAATCCACGTTGATATCGGCACCTTTGGCAGGCGCGAGATAACTGAGGACGCCCTGGTCAACAAGCAGCTGTCCGATCAGCGGAACCTTGCTTTCGTCGGAGGTGTCCTTGCCCAGCGCCCAGGTTCGCCTTCCATCCGGCTCCACCTGTAACCCGAGCCGGGGCTGGCGTAAGCTGACCACAGGCAGCTCCACGCGCCCGAAAAACAGCGGCCAAAGCCGGATATGGACCTCGGCCGCTTCTGCCCGGACCAAATAGGGTTCACGTGCCCACGACGGATTGGCAAATTCAATGCCGTCGGCAAAAATCCGCGTGGTTCGACCCAGCTTGACATCCAGCCGCCGCGTGATTTCAAACTGCCTCCCCGTCTGGTCGCTGACATAACGATTGAGCGGTTCACGCAGCCAGTCCCACGGGAAAAACACCACGGCCAATGTCACAACGAGCAACACACCCAGCACCCATGCGGTGATGCGCCCGCTCCGGGTCGAGCGGATGGTTGAAAGGGCATGAGTGAAAGTGGTCATACGTCAGGGGCCCATTCAGAACGGAAGACCGCAGAAGGCCGGACGGCCGCTGTCGAGCGTGTCGACTTGGACCTTGCAGAGCAAGCAATGCAGAAGTTGCCCTGCATTCAGTATGGCGCCAGCGAATTCAAAGATCCGTGAGTGGGGGCCATCGATACCTGTCAGTGGGTGCCTACAACCTTCTCGTAGGAGACCTCCTACGCAAAAGCCGCGCTGCCCCTGTCAGAATCAGCACCAAAGATAGATACATTAGTTAACAGGTCATATCGGACATGCCGCCACTCAGTTGACGTGGTTGTAACCGTATGTCACTCTGCCTTCTTTGGGGTAGCTCTGGATTGAGATCAGTGGGACTAAAAACTTATATTGTTGAAGACAACCCAACGATCCGTGACAATTTGATGGCCACCCTTGAAGAACTGGCTGACATTGATGCGGTCGGTACCGCGGAAACGGAAAACGAAGGCAAGGCCTGGCTGCTTCAAAACGGAAATCCGTGGGACCTGGCGATTGTTGACTTGTTTCTCAAACAGGGAAGCGGGCTGGGCGTGCTGGAAGCCTGCCGCAACCGCGAGGCGCACCAGAAAGTCATCGTGTTGAGCAATTACGCTACTGCGGACATCCGCAAGCGCTGCGCCCAGCTGGGTGCAGATGCGGTGTTCGACAAATCCAATGAGATCGATGCGCTGGTCGACTACTGCATCAGCCAAAACAAATCGAACGGCTCCGACCGGGCCCGGAAATAGGGCTGGCGGCGATCAGGAGTTGTCAATCAATCAGCTTGTTCTTCAAGGCGTAGTAGGTCAGGTCGCTGTTGGACGCCAGACTCATTTTCTCCATCACGCGCGTGCGGTAGGTGCTCACCGTCTTGACACTGAGGGACAGCGCCTTGGCGATGTCGCCAGCGGTCTCACCTTTGGCAAGTTTCAAAAACACCTGAAACTCGCGTTCGGAAAGCTGCTCGTGCGGCGTTGCATCGTTTTTCCGGTTCAATTGCTGCGCCAGCAACTCAGCCACTGCAGGCGTGATATACCGCTTGCCCAGCGAGATGACGCGAATGGCATTGACGATCTCCATGGGATCGCACTCCTTGTTCAGGTAGCCGCTCGCACCCTGGCGAATCAGGTTAACCGCATAGTGCTCCTCGGGATAGCCGCTGAGTATCAGGATGCCGACGTCCGGCGCCTTGGCCCGAATCATGGCCAGCGCATCGATACCGCTTTGGCCCGGCATGGAAAGGTCCATGACGAGGATATCCAGCTCCACATTGCGCACCAGGTCAATGGCTTCACGTCCGCTTGCAGCTTCGCCCACAACCCGCAAATCGACCTGGTCCGAGAAGAACTGTTTGAGCCCGGAACGGACGATGGCATGGTCATCCACAATTCCAATTTTGATCATTTGATGTCCTCTTTCTTAGGTCTGCAGCCGCCAGACGGCACAATGCAGCAAACATGGCCACGCGCAATTGCGAGCTTGATATCTCACTAGCGATTATTCACGAATTATTGATCAATGCCGACGGAGATCAGGATGAGATGGTTTGTAGTCCCCAAAATGGCGATCAGCCTGCCACTGGCGGTGTTGGCGGCTCTCATTCTGATTTTCATCAACGAAGCCGGTTTTCGGCTGTCCACCCAGGCTGCCACCCGTATTGAAGAGTCGCAGGCAACGCGCGGAGCCGTCAACCTGCTGCTGCAACACATGCTGGACGCGGAAACCGGGCAGAGGGGGTACCTGTTAACGGGAGATCCCAAGTACCTGGAGCCTTACGACGTGGCCACCGGGGACATCAACCAGACACTGGATACCTTGCGTCGGCATTACGCCTCCTCCCCGGAGGAGCTGTCGGAATATGGTCTTCTGTCCCGCAGCGTCTCGCGCAAGCTGGCCGAGATGGATCTGAGCGTGCGTATGCGCAAGCAGGGCAACGAAGAGGCATGGAAGTTCGTGCTGACCACCGATGTGGGCATGGACCAAATGAATGCCATCCGCAGCCAGATCGCGAAGTTGACTAACGCCAGCAACATCAAAATGGGAGCGGCCCAAGAACAAATCATCCGCTCGCTTCAACTATCGCGCATCGGAATTGCCTTGATGGCCCTGGCCGGCTTGTTGGCGTTTCATATGTATTTGCGGCAAACCCGCGCCCTGCTGGATGCGGGCAAGCGCGAGCAGGAAGCCCTGCAGCGCGAGCGCGACCAACTGGACAAGGAAGTGCGCGACCGCACCGCGACACTGGCCGAACTGGCGACCCACCTGCAGCAGGTGCGGGAGGATGAGCGCGGCCACCTTGCGCGCGAGCTGCACGACGAGCTGGGCGCCCTGCTGACCGCTGCCAAGCTTGATGTGGCCCGCATCAAGTCGCGGTTGGGTGTCATTTCGCCGGAGGCAGCCGAGCGGATGCAGCACCTCATTGAAACGCTGAACAGCGGGATCGCCCTGAAACGGCGCATCGTCGAAGATCTACGGCCCTCCTCGCTTTCTCATTTGGGGCTGGTAGCATCGCTCGAAATCCTGGCGCGGGAGTTTGAGGACCGGTCCGGACTGAGCATCACTACTGACCTGGAACAGGTGGAGCTCGGAGGTTCGGCGCAACTCACCGTTTACCGTCTGGTGCAGGAATCGTTGACCAACATGGCCAAATACGCCGAAGCCCGGCAGGCGGAGATCAGCCTGCATATTTTTGAGGGCTACATCACCGTCGAGGTGAAGGACGATGGGTCGGGATTTGACACCACGCAAGTAAAAGGCTCGAGCCATGGCCTGGCAGGCATGAAGCACCGCGTGGAAGCAGCGGGAGGTCGCCTGACCATTACCTCGCAGCCGGGTCGTGGCACACGCGTTTCTGCCGTGTTGCCAAAAACACTTCAGCCCTGACTGAACCTGTCCGGCTCACAGCCGGCAGTAAAAATCCAGATCGGCTGCGTCCTACACGGGGTGCCCATGCTGACCGACAAGGGCATCCGCTGCTCACCGATGAGTCCAACGGACACTGAGAACTAACCTTGCATCAGGCGTTTCAATCGAGCGCCGCAAACCGGGCAACGCCCCTGCAAGGAGATTCACATGCTGCACTATTCCGTTGTGTTCCTCGCGATTGCGCTGATTGCCGCGATTTTCGGCTTTGGTGGCATCGCAGCCGGTGCGGTTGAAATTGCAAAGATCCTCTTCTTCATCTTCGCCGTCATGGCAATCGTCAGCTTCGTGGTTGGCCTGATGAAAAGAACCTGAATCCACGCCTCCTCCGGTCCATTCAGTCGCGCGCTGCCGACTTCACGCTTTTACCTCTTTCAAAGGACCATGAAATGAAAAACCCGCTTTCCAGCACCCACGAAACTTCATCTGGCGCCGGCCATCTGTCGGACCAGTTATTGAACGGCGCGGAAAAAGCCATGGGCAGCACCCGCGCAATGGCCAATGACACCCTGGACCGTGCAGAAGACAAGGTTCGCAACTTGCGTGGCAACATCGACCCACTGGTTGACAAGCTGGCCAGCCAGGCCCAAAAGCTCGCACGCCAAAGCATGGACATGGCCTCTGAAGCCAGCGAACGGGCACAACGGTCCCTGCATCGCTACACCGACGCCACCACACGATATGTTGCCAATGAACCTGTCAAGTCTGTCCTGATTGCGGCCGCAGTAGGCGCCGCCGTGGCCTTGCTGGTGACAACACTGCGCGACCGCCAGGGTCATTGAACCAGCCCCTTCTTGCCAACACCGGCCTCTGATGCTTCACCCTCTGTTTTCGGTTCTTGTCCGGCATCCTGACCTGGTCGTTGATCACCTGGCGGCGTACGGCAGCCTCGTCCACGAGGAGGCTTGCGACGCCGGTGAAGAGCTTCTACAACGGGGGGCGGCGTGGGCGATCGCCATCCTGTGCGCCGTCATGTTCCTGATGCTTGGCGGCGTGGCGCTCATGCTTGGATTGCTGTTTGATCAATTTCATTGGGTGCTTGTAGGGATCCCCGCCATCATGCTCGTGGCGTTTGGCCTGGCGGTCTTCAAAGCCCGGCAATCCACACCCAGTGCCCGCTTTCGGGAACTCAAGGCGCAATTGGACCGTGACGTCCAAGCCTTGCGTGCCGTGAACTGAGCCTCGGCTGACCATGGATTCGAGCCACACGCCCTCCATCCAGGACCGACTGAGCCAGACACGGCAAGCCATTGTCCGGCAGATGCGGCATGAAAACCTGGATGCTGTCGAGCATGACGAGCAAGATGCCAACGAAAGGGAAATTGACGCTTCGGCCAGCACCTGGCACTTGGCCAAACAGGCCGCTGGCGCCTGGTGGCAGAACCATCCCGCGCACCTGGCTGTGACTTTTGCGAAACCTGCGATGCACACGCTTGCAGAAGAACGGCCCTTGAAACTGCTGGGCATTTCTGCAGGCCTGGGCGCTGCGGTAATAGTCCTGCGGCCCTGGCGACTGATTTCGCTCACGGGCCTGGTACTGGCCGCCCTCAGATCTTCCGAGCTTGCAGGTTTTGCAAATTCATTGCTGGGGTCTGACCGCCAGAACAAGCGCTTCCGATGATTTCCATACGCAAACCGACCGGCGTGGTGCCGTCAGTCGGCCAGCTTCGCAACTCTCAGCACCAAAACACAGTTACAAACTTCAAGGAAAAATCATGAAATACGCTCGCGCACTTGCATTTGCCGCCATGGCCGGCATCACCATCATCAGCGCCGGCTGTGCCGTTACCCGGGGTCAGGAAACTGCTGGCGCCTACATCGATGACGCCGCCATCACCACCGCCGTGAAAGCCAAGTTTGCGGCGGACAAGACGGTGGCCGCTACCGCCATCAGCGTTGAAACGCTGAACGGCACTGTGCAGCTTTCAGGGTTTGCCAAATCGGCAGCCGAAAAGGCCCAGGCTGAAACCATTGCACGCGACACCAAGAACGTCCGCGCTGTTCGCAACGACATCGTCGTTCGTCCCTGAACCTACTCCGGCGTGAAAGCTGGCTCTGCCGGCGTGAACGCCCGCTCACGGGGCCTGGCTTTTCTTAAAGCCGGGCCCCGTTTGCTTGGCGGATGCAGGGCACACAGACACCAGAGGCCGCCCTCGCCGTCTTCTTTCGGCAAAGGCGGGACAAAAAAAAGTCACTGCCGTGGCCCCTTGAGGCCAGCAGCAGTGACGCGTGTGGATGGATAAGCGGCTGATCAGCCCGGCGTCACCATCAGTTGGTTGTTCACCGAGTTCACACCCTGCACCTGTTTGGCAATGGTTGTGGCCTTGTCTTTGGCCGCGGCATTGGGTGCTGGACCGTTCAAGGTCACCACACCATCCTTGGTGTCGACATTGATCTTGATGGCGCTGAGATCAGGGTCTTTGGCCAGGCTGCCAGACACTTTCGCGGTAATGGTGACGTCATCAATCTTTTCGCCCATGCTGGCACCAGCCTGGCTGCCTGCAGCCTGGGCGTCCTTGGAGGCATCTTTCACGGCGTTGCCGGCATCCTTGGCAACCTGCTCGGTTTTGGCAATGCCGGAGTCGATGGATTGGCCGACAGTTTTACCGTCGTTCTGCTTATTGCAGGCGGTCAGGGCCAGCAACATGGCAGCAGAGCAGGCCAGGGCCAGAAGCGGCCGGCCAGCCTGAGGGTGTTTGGTCTTCATGGAACTCTCCTTGCTTTGAGATGTGTGGTTGAGATCGCAAACGCTCAGATTTTGTCGATCGCTTTCCGGGCGCTGTCCTTGAGGTTTTCCTTGGCGTCTCCGTAACCCGCCTGGGTTTTACCTTTGAGCTGATCGGCCAGGCCTTCAGTCTCCAGTTTTTCATTGCCCACCACACGGCCAGCAACTTCTTTTACTTTGCCGGTGGCCTGGTCTACGCGGCCTTCAACCTGATGTTTGTTCATGGTGCTTGTTCCTTTGGAAGGTGATACGGCCTGGCGCCATGCCAGTCGTAAACTCAATGTAAGCAGCCCGCTTCGGGCCAATCGTCAGTACCCGCGTATTTCCGTGTAGGACGTCAGGCCCTTCACCTGCGGGCTCAAGGGTGGCAGGAGCCGTGCTGCTTTCGGAAAAAGCGCGGCGCCAGCGCGTGCGGATCGGAAAACAAACCCTTTCGCGCGGCCTGAGCCTGCCCCTGCAGCTTCAGGTACGGCCCGCCCTCGCGACCATAGTGGTAAGACCAGGCGTGGCCCTGGCCGACCATCCATCCGGCGATATCTTCACCGCCGACCCGAACGCTCGCAACCGCGCGGCCGTAGTCGTCATGGCGCCTGACAGCCAGGGTGACCGTGCGGCGCGCCACCCGGCTGGCCAGGGCAGCGCGCGCGGCCTGGCCGCCGGCTTGGCAAATCTCTGGCGCATCGATGCCGTCGATGCGGACGGGCACCGGCTTGCCGCCTCCGGCGAGTCGGACCCAGAACGTGTCTCCGTCGGTGACATGTGTCACTTTTCCGCTCTCTGCCCATACCGGACCAGCGCAAGCAGCTATCAAAAATATAGCGAATCGAATCCAGGTGATGGCGATTCCAGCAACTGTTCTTTTCATGCGCTGACAATCCAGCCTTCGAGCGGATCCAGCTCGTCGGGCAGGCCGTAACAGCGGGCGCCGTGCTCGTGCTGTGCCTGTGCCCATGCGGCCTGCATCAGGCAGAGCACCGCATCCAGGCAGTCGCCGCTGCCATCGTCGACCAGCGTGTCGCGCTGGGCATGGGTGAGCTTCAGGCGCAGGCCCAGCCGGGTCTGACCCATTTCCAGCGCGGTGATCAGGTCCTTGCGGGCAATCAACCGGTCCGGTGTTTGCTTGAGCTGGTCATCGCTTTTGTAGGGCCGCCTGCCGAGGATCTCGCGCGCCAGCAGGCCAGGGTAGCCCTCGAGCGCAATGCGCGACAGGTCGCCATCGTGCAAACCCGGCAGGTGCACACCGGCAGCCAGCAAGCGGGGCGCCCCTGCATGCAGCATGTAAGCCACGGGCGGATTGATCCATTTCATCGACGGGCTGGAACCGGCCGGTTTGTCGGTGGCGCGATGGGCAAACTTCGCGCCGGCGGGGCGCGCATCGCAAAACGCGGCAAAAGCCTGTCGGATGTCGGCGCGGCTCAATGCTGCGTAATGTGTCATCAGCGCGGGCCAGGCAACAGGCCAGCCGAGATGCTCCACCAGTTCCCGCGGCAGGCCGAATGGAAAATCGAAAGCGCCCAGCCAGCCGGCAGGCTGGCGCAGCCAGGCCTCGAAGGCGTCCAGCGATTCGAAACGCTCCAGCTTCGCCAGCTGAACGCGCCCGTTTCGGCTGGTGCCGCAGGCCAGGACAATGGGTTTCCTGCGTGTCGGGGCGCTGGAAAAATCGCATCCGACCAGTAAAGGCGTCTCAGGCGTCATACGGATATTTTGAGATCAGCCCAGCGCCAGCGCCATCACGCCTGCGGCAATCAGAGCCGCGCCCAGCAGCCGCTGCAGTCGGTCGCCTTCGCCCAGCAGGTGCCCGCCGATCAATGCGGCAAACAGCATGGAGACTTCGCGCGCCGGCGCCACATGCGAGAGCGGCGCCACCTGCATGGCATACAGCACCAGCACATAGGAGACCGGGCTGATGGCACCGACCATCAACGCGTACTTCCACTGCTGGCGCCACATCGCGGCTGCGGCCGGCCTGTCGCGCAGCACAGCAGGCGCAAGCAAGGC
Source organism: Polaromonas sp. A23 (assembly GCF_002001015.1). Classification (GTDB taxonomy): domain Bacteria; phylum Pseudomonadota; class Gammaproteobacteria; order Burkholderiales; family Burkholderiaceae_C; genus Polaromonas. The sequence goes on from NZ_MUNO01000022.1 coordinate 240,642, forward strand.
CACCCGCACAAAATTGCCCAGGTAGTCAACGAGGATGGGCGACATCAGCAGGAACCTCACGCCGTACCCGTCCACCACGGTATAGCTGGCAATGAAGGCGCCTGTGAGCAGGCCGTAGGCCATACCCTTGTGCACGCGGCGGCGCTGCGCCGGGTCATGTGCCGCACGCAGCAGGCCAGGCCCGCCCGCAATCAGAAACACGCCGCCCACCACACCGGCAATGCCCGCCACGCCCATGGCGGAAATCTGCTCACCCAGCAAGGTGATCGCCACCAGTGAAGACAGCAGTGGCCCGGAGCCGCGCGCCAACGGATAAACCACGGTCAGATCGGCTTTGCGGTAGCCGCGCAGCAGGACGACGTAATACAGCACGTGCAGCACGCCGCTGACTGTAACGACGGTCCATTCGGCCCAGCCCCAGCCGGGCAACACGCCCCAGCTGGCCCACAGGCCAACCGGTGCCCAGACAACCATCATCACCACGCTGGTGAAAAAGGCAAAGCGGGCATCGCCCCCCGCCTTTTTGGCGGCAATGTTCCAGCTGGCGTGAATCAGGCCGGCAAGAATGATCAGGGCGAGAGCGGAAAGAGGCACCGGTTAAACCGATACAGCGAGGCCACGATGCAGCTTGAAGCTTTTCCTTACCAGCCAGGGCCGCAGAACCGGCTTTGCCGGGCCGCAAGGCGCAGCGGCCCCCTCGGGGCTGGAGCCTGCGGCTCCAAAGCTGCTTGAGCAGCTTTGGACAGGCACCAGAAGCGAAGCCTCTGGCGAGCGGCGGCCTGCAAGGTGCAGCGACCCGTGAAACGGCGGAGCGTGGGGGCTCACGTCCTTCCGCAGATGGCAGCCGTGGCCATCAGGTCTTCCAGCAGGGCCAGCGACACCTTGCCCGAAACGGCGTAGGGGTCGAGTTCGGCCTTCTCGGAATACTTGAGCAGGATCGATGCGTTGACCTTGGCCACGTTAACCTGGCCCATGGTCCAGCCGCCAAAACGGCGCTCAGTGATTTCTTCGTAGTGCAGCAGCACCACGTCCTTGTGGCGCGGGTCTTTCTGGATGTGGCCATACAGGTCGCTGACCTGGTCGCGACCACCTTCCAGCGCTTGCAGGAAAATGCCGCCGCCGTAACAGAGGATACCGGTGATCCCCATGGCCGGGTTGTGGCTGCGCGACTGGGCCAGGATGGCCTCGGTGACTTCACTGGAAGCGGGGTTGGCCGAACGGCTGGCGTAAAGAAGGCGTACCAACATGAGAATTCCTTAGCTGCTGCTCTTTTTGGGAATGAGGGATAAAAACTCGCGGCGCAAATTGGGGTCTTTGAGGAAGACGCCGCGCATGACGGAGTTGATCATCTTGCTGTCCAGGTCCTTCACGCCGCGCCAGCCCATGCAGTAGTGGCTGGCCTCCATGACGATGGCCAGGCCGTCGGGCCGGGTTTTTTCCTGGATCAGGTCGGCCAGCTGTACCACGGCTTCTTCCTGGATCTGCGGCCGGCCCATGATCCACTCGGCCAGACGCGCGTATTTCGACAGGCCGATGACATTGGTGTGTTCGTTGGGCATCACGCCAATCCAGAGCTGCCCGATCACCGGACAGAAATGGTGCGAGCAGGCACTGCGCACCGTGATCGGCCCGACGATGATCAGCTCGTTGAGGCGCTCGGCGTTGGGGAACTCGGTGATGGTGGGGGCGCTGACGTAGCGCCCCTTGAAGACCTCGTTGAGGTACATCTTGGCGACGCGGCGCGCGGTGTTCTGGGTGTTGTGGTCGGTCTCGGTGTCAATCACCAGGCTGTCCAGCACGCCCTGCATCTTGATTTCCACCTCGTCGAGCAGTTTTTCCAGCTCGCCCGGCTGGATGAACTCGGCGATGTTGTCGTTGGCATTGAAGCGTTTTTTCGCCAATGCGAGGCGTTCGCGGATCTTCACGGAGACCGGCGTTCCTTCGTCAATAACCAGCGGGGTGTCAGGCGTATTGGATTTCATAAGCATGGCCAGATGTTACCAGCCCGACCAAAAGGAGCGATGTCCCATTTTTACACAGGTTTTAGGCCTCCAGCCCTTGATGGACGGGCGAAGATAGCTATGAATTCAGGAGCAAATCCCGTTCCCACGGCATGCCGGCCCGCCCCGAATCAATAACGCTGCCCCGCCACCAGCAGCGCCAGGCGCATCAGGGCGTAGGCCATGTAGTCCAGCACACGCTGGCGCAAGGGCCGCCGGCTGTAGGCGGCCGGGTCCAAACGCCGGCCCTCGCCGGCCATGGCCCGCAGCAGGCGCTGGTGGAGGTCCAGCGCAAAAGCCCGGTCATCCACCACGACGTTGGCTTCGCGCGCCAGCAACAAGCTCAGCGGGTCCAGGTTGGATGAGCCCACTGTGGCCCAGTGCCCGTCAATCACCGCCACCTTGGAGTGCAGGAAGCCGGCGCCGTATTCGTGGATCTCGATGCCCGCCGCCAGCAGCGCGCCATACACCGGCCGCGCCGCATGGTACTGCATGAAGTATTCGTAGCGGCCCTGCAGCAACAGCGTCACCCTGACGCCGCGCCGGGCCGCCTGGACCAGCGCCCGGCGCAACTTGCCACCGGGCACGAAATAGGCGTTGGCAATAATGATTTCCTCATGGGCCTGGCCGATGGCCCTGCGGTAGGCGCGTTCGATGCTGCTGCGGTGGAACAGATTGTCACGCAGCACCAGCGCAGCCTTGGCGCCGGACACGGACGCCGTCGCGTCCGTTGTGCGCCCGAGGAGAGATAGCAGGGCGCGGCCCTTGCGGTCGGTGCCGCTGCGGCCACCGTAACCGGCTGCCTTGACGGCCTCCCAGGCGGCACTGAGGTGGCGCTGACGCGCGCTGTAGCCCGCCTGCACGCGCCACCAGAGCAAGGCCATGGCGTCCGAAGCCTCCGCCGCCAGTGGACCGGTGACCGCCACCGCAAAATCGAAACGAGGCGCCGTCAGGTCGCCGTGGTTGGGGTCGTAGAAGTCGTCCAGGATGTTGATGCCGCCGCAAAAAACGGTCAGCTCGTCGACGACACAGAGCTTGCGGTGCAGGCGACGCCAGCGCTCGGGCACCAGCAGGCCCAGCACCGCGAACCGGCCACGACCCAGGGGCGCATATTCCTGCCACTGCACACCGGCCTCTGCAAAACGGCCTTGCCATTCGGCGCTGGGCCTGTTGGTGCCAATGCCGTCCACCAGCACCTGGACCAGCACGCCACGCCGCGCCGCACGCAGCAAGGCCTGTGCAAGCTCCTCGCCGCGCCCATGGAAGTCGAAGATGTAGGTTTCCAGTTGCACCCAGGCGGTGGCCTCGTCCAGCGCCTTGACCATCGCGGGAAACAACGCCTGCCCGCCTTGCAGCAACTGCAGCGCGTGTTGGGTGGTAAGCGAAGGCATGGGTCGTGAAGGGTCTCCGTGGAAAGGCAGGCCTCGTGTCTCGACGCGGGCTGCCGGCCCGCGCATGCCGCCAGCTTACTGTAGAGCCTGCAAGGGCAGCCCGCCCTCCCCTTTATGTCACGAATTGTGGCAACAGCAAAATGGCTTCAGCATTGGAGGAGGAATAGCAGAGATCGGCGGCGGCCAACCAGGGCAGCCATTGCCAGGCCGAGTGCTCGCGTGCGCTCAGCGTCACCGCCACCGCGGACGGCACACACAGGCTGAACACATGTTCGGTGTTGCGCAACACCTCCGGCGCATAACGATGCCGGTAGGACGGATAAATGTCGTAGACATTGGCAAGTGCCCAGTCCCGCAGGTCTTGCGACCGCGCCAGAATGCCGGTTTCTTCCATCACTTCGCGCACCGCCGTCTGCACCAGCGGTTCGTCCAAGGTGTCTTTGGAGCCGGTCACGCTCTGCCAGAAACCGGGATGATCGGCCCGCTCGATCAGCAGCACCTCCAGCGCCGGTGTGTGGATGACGACGAGTACCGATTCCGGAATCTTGAAGCGCTTCATGTTCGCTAGACGCTAAACCCCGTCCCCATCAAGCAGGGGCCGCGGAACCAGCTTTGCCGGGCCGCAGGCGCAGCGACCCCCTCGGGGGGCAGGAAGCTACGCGAAGCGAGCGACCGTGGGGGCCACATTCACGCTGGCTGGGGGTTGCGCAAGCGGATGTGTAATTCGCGCAGCTGCTTCTCGTCGACCGGGCTGGGTGCATGCGTGAGCAAACACTGCGCACGCTGGGTCTTGGGGAAGGCGATCACGTCGCGAATCGATTCGGCGCCCGTCATCATGGTGACGATGCGGTCCAGGCCGAAGGCCAGGCCGCCGTGCGGAGGCGCGCCGTATTGCAGGGCGTCGAGCAGAAAGCCGAATTTCTCCTGCGCTTCCTCGGGGCCGATCTTAAGTGCGTTGAAAACCTTGCTCTGCACATCGGCGCGATGGATACGCACCGAGCCGCCGCCAAGCTCCCAGCCGTTGAGCACCATGTCGTAGGCCTTGGCGATGCAGCGGCCGGGGTCAGTGTCCATCCAGTCCTCATGACCGTCTTTCGGCGCGGTGAACGGATGGTGCACCGCGCTCCAGCGCTGCCCTTCTTCGTCGTGTTCGAACATCGGGAAGTCCACCACCCACAGCGGTTTCCAGCCGGTGGTGAAGAGGCCCGTCTTCTTGCCGAACGCGCTGTGGCCGACTTTCAGGCGCAGGGCACCAATGCTGTCGTTGACGACCTTGGCCTTGTCTGCGCCAAAGAAAAGGATGTCACCGTTTTGCGCGCCTGTGCGCTTGAGGATCTCGGCCACCGCTGCGTCATGAATGTTCTTGACGATGGGGCTTTGCAGGCCCTCGCGGCCCTTGCTGACGTCGTTGACCTTGATCCAGGCCAGACCCTTGGCACCGTAAATTTTCACGAATTCCGTATAACCGTCGATCTCGCCGCGGCTCATCTCGGAGCCGCCCGGCACGCGCAGTGCAACCACGCGGCCGCCCGGCGTCGTGGCCGGCGCGCTGAACACCTTGAAGTCCACATCAGCCATGACGTCGGTCAGCTCGGTGAACTCCAGGTTCACGCGCAGGTCCGGCTTGTCGGAGCCGAAGCGGTGCATGGCGTCGGCATAGGTCATGACCGGAAACTCGCCGAGGTCGGTGGCCAGCACGGTCTTGAAGATGTTGCTGATCATGCCCTGGAACATGTCGCGGATGTCCTGCTCGCCCATGAAGGAGGTCTCGATATCGATCTGCGTGAATTCCGGCTGGCGGTCGGCGCGCAGGTCTTCGTCGCGAAAGCATTTGGTGATCTGGTAATAACGGTCGAAGCCGGCGACCATCAGCAACTGCTTGAACAGCTGGGGGCTTTGCGGTAGCGCAAAAAACTGACCTTCGTTGACGCGGCTGGGCACCAGGTAGTCGCGCGCGCCTTCGGGCGTGCTCTTGGTCAGCATGGGGGTTTCGATGTCGATGAAGCCGTTGGCATCCAGGAACTTGCGCGTTTCCATCGCCACGCGGTAACGCAGCATCAGGTTGTTCTGCATGTAGGGGCGGCGCAGGTCCAACACGCGGTGCGTCAGGCGCGTGGTTTCGGACAGGTTGTCGTCGTCAAGCTGGAACGGCGGGGTCACGCTGGGGTTGAGCACGATCAGCTCATGGCACAGCACTTCGATCTTGCCGCTCTTCAGCGCCTCGTTGACGGTGCCTTCGGGACGCGCCCGGACCAGGCCCTTGATCTGCACGCAGAACTCATTGCGCACGCCCTCGGCCGTGGCGAACATGTCGGCGCGGTCGGGATCGCACACCACCTGCACATACCCCTCGCGGTCGCGCAGGTCGATGAAAATCACGCCACCGTGGTCACGCCGGCGGTTGACCCAGCCGCACAGGCTGACGGTTTGGCCCAACAGGGCTTCGGTCACCAGACCGCAATAGTGGGAACGCATTTGGGAAGTCATAAATAAATCGCTTGTGCTTGTGCGCGCTCGCGCGCTGGGAAAAAAGGTTACTTTGGCTTATAGGCAGCGGCGCTGCCCGGCACCACCACGCCCATGGAAATGACATAGGTCAGGGCCTCATCGACGCTCATTTTGAGTTCAATGCAATCGGCCTTGGGAAGCATGACGAAATAGCCGCCGGTCGGGTTGGGCGTTGTCGGAACATAGACGCTCAGGTAGTCGCCAGGCAGGTGATTGACGACGTCGCCCCCCGGCATGCCCGTCTGAAAGGCGATGGTCCAGACGCCTTCACGCGGCCATTGAACCAACAGCGCCTTGCGGAAAGCGTTGCCGTTTTCTGAAAACAGCGTGTCGGAAACCTGTTTGACACTCGAATAGATCGACCGGACGATGGGGATACGGCTGAGCAGTGCATCCCACCAGCTCACCAGTTTTTTGCCAAAAAAATTGGTCGCAACGGCACCCATGGCCAAAACAATGGCAAGCGCCAGCACCACGCCAAAGCCAGGAATGTGGAAACCGAGCAACTTGTCCGGGTGCCAGTTACCAGGAAGGATCTGCAGCGTCTGGTCGAGCGTGCCGATGAACCAGTTCAGCAGCCACACCGTGACGATCAGTGGCACAAGCACCAGCAAGCCGGCCAGCAGCCATCGGCGTACAGCGGCCATCAGTCAGCCTTGGAGGTGGAACCCGAAGCTGCCGGTGCAGGAGCAACCGCTGGCGCCGGTGCGGCCGCGGGTTTTGCCCCAGTGTCGGGCTTGCTTTCTGAGCTTGCAGCGGGAGCCGGTGTCTCGCCGCCAGCAACCGGGGGCACAGCTGTGGCACCACCGCCACCACGGAAGTCGGTCACATACCAGCCCGAACCCTTGAGCTGAAAACCCGCCGCGGTGAGCTGTTTTTTGAACGCGGCTGCGCCGCACTGGGGGCAGTCGGTCAGCGGTGCATCGGACATCTTTTGCAAAACGTCCTTGCTATGCCCGCAGGACTCGCATTTGTAGGCGTAGATTGGCATGGTTCTAGAGGTTTTGTCAGGGGACACGGCCCCGGGAATCCCCGGGTATGCAAAACCTTCAATTATAGGCGCGAGGCCATTCCCAGGGGCCGGGCGCGCCTTTGGGTGGGCGAAGCAGTCGGCTTGCGGGCCCTCAGGCTTCCGTCGAGAGGTGGTGGTGGCTACCCCGCCTGTTTTCGATGGTCTGCGGGGTCAACGAGCCCACCAGCATTCCCAGCGTCGCCGCCAGGACACCCGCGAGCTGCGCGGGAAATTGCTCGCCCAGGGTGCTGAAGGTGAAGAGCAACCAGGTCGCAATGCCGCAAATCACCGAGAAAATCGCGCCCTGGGTGCTGGCTTTTTTCCAGTACAGGCCAAACACCAGCGGGATGAACGCGCCGACCAGAGGCACCTGGTAAGCCCCCGACACCATGTCGTAAATCGAGGTGCCCTGCATAGAAATGGCATAGACCAGCACCAGGCCGCTGAACACCAGCACCGTGGTGCGCATCAGCTTGAGTTCGTGTTTGTCGCTCATGCGCGGCTTGAACTGGCGCCAGATGTTTTCCACAAAAGTCACGCTGGGCGCAAGCAAGGTCGCGGACGCCGTGGACTTGATGGCCGACAGCAAGGCGCCAAAAAACAGCACTTGCATGATGAACGGCATTTTTTCCAGCACCAGGGTCGGCAGGATTTTCTGCGGATCTTCCTTGAGCAACACGGCCGTCTGTTCCGGCATGATGATCAACGCGCTGGCGACCAGGAACATGGGCACAAAGGCAAACAGGATGTAGAAGACACCGCCAATCACCGGCCCTTTGGTGGCGGCGCTGGGACTGTTGGCAGACATCACACGCTGGAAGACATCCTGCTGCGGAATCGAGCCGAACATCATGGTGATGGCGGCGGCGAAGAAAAACACCATGTCCCTGAAATTGGGTTCCGGCCAGAAACGGAACAGGTCCTGGCTGGTGGCCAGGGCAATCACCTTGTCGGCACCGCCGGCCAGGTTGCCCGCAAACACCGCCAGTACGGCAAGCCCTACAACCAGGACGATCATCTGGATAAAGTCGGTCACGGCGACCGACCACATGCCGCCGAACAGGGTGTAGGCCAGCACCGAGGCCGTGCCTATCAGCATGCCGGCCGTCGTGCTGATGGCCCCGCCGGACAGGATGTTGAACACCAGACCGAGCGCCGTCACTTGCGCAGCCACCCAGCCGAGGTAGCTGATCATGATGATGATGGAACAGGCCACCTCGATGGTGCGGCCGTAACGCTCACGGTAGTAGTCGCTGATGGTCAGCAGCGACATCTTGTACAGCTTGCCCGCAAAGAACAGGCCCACGAGGATCAGGCAAGTGCCGGCGCCGAAGGGATCTTCCACCACGCCATTGAGGCCGCTGCTGACAAACTTCGCCGGGATGCCCAGCACGGTTTCGGAACCAAACCAGGTGGCAAAGGTTGTCGTCACGATCATGATCAGCGGCAGGTTGCGCCCGGCGATCGCATAGTCGGCGGTGTTTTTGACCCGCCTGGCGGCATACAGGCCGACGATAATGGTGATCAGTAGGTAGACAAAAACCAGGGTTAAAAGCACAGCAGCCTCCTCAGGAATGCGTGATTATCACCACATTTTCGCCTTCTAAAAAAGGCGAATCCGCAGCACCAGCTGCATGGCGAGCAGACCCAATGCAAATCCCAGGCCACCATAAATCAGGCTTTGCAGCAGTTTGTTGGTGCGGCGTTGCTCCTGCAACAGCTCTTCAAGCTCCCGTCGATGCCCGCCCGTCTGCCCTTTCAGATACTGCTGCAGCAGGCGAGGCAGGCCGGGCAGCAGCTTCGCATAAGTCGGCGCCTCGGCCTTGAGCTGCTCCAGCAGCTTTTCAGGGCCCACCTGCTCGAGCATCCAGGTTTCCAGAAAAGGCTTGGCAGTGCTCCACAAGTCAAGATCGGGGTCCAGCTCCCGGCCCAGGCCTTCGATGTTCAGCAGGGTTTTCTGCAGCAGCACCAGTTGCGGCTGGATTTCCACATGGAAGCGGCGCGAGGTCTGGAACAGGCGCATCAATACCATGCCGAGCGAAATTTCCTTGAGAGGCCGGTCGAAGTAGGGCTCGCAGCAGGCACGTATTGCGGCTTCGAGTTCATCGACGCGCGTGCTGGGCGGCACCCAGCCCGATTCGATATGCAATTCGGCGACGCGTTTGTAGTCACGCTGGAAAAACGCGCTGAAATTCTGCGCCAGATACTCCTTGTCCACTTCGGTAAGGGTTCCCACAATCCCGAAGTCCAGCGAGATGTAGCGCCCGAAGGTCGCCGGGTCCAGGCTGACCTGGATGTTGCCGGGGTGCATGTCGGCATGGAAAAAACCGTCACGGAACACCTGGGTAAAAAAGATCGTGACGCCGTCGCGCGCCAGCTTTTTCATATCCACGCCGGCATCACGCAGGCGCTGTACTTGCCCGATGGGCACGCCGTACATGCGCTGCATCACCATCACGTCCGGCATGCAAAAGTCCCAGATCATTTCCGGAATCAACACCAGATTCAGGTTCTGCATGTTGCGGCGCAACTGGGCCGCGTTGGCAGCCTCGCGCAGCAAATCGAGCTCGTCATGCAGGTACTTGTCAAATTCGCCCACCACTTCGCGCGGCTTGAGGCGTTTGCCGTCGGTAGACAGGCCTTCGACCCAGCCTGCCATCATGTGCATCAGCGCCAGGTCTTTTTCGATCGCCGGCAGCATGTTGGGCCGAAGCACCTTGACCGCCACCTCACGGCCGTCCGGCAGGGTGGCAAAGTGAACCTGCGCAATTGAGGCGCTGGCCACGGGCTCGCGCTCGAAGGTGGCAAAAATCTGGTTGATGGGCCGGCCAAAGGCTTTTTCGATGATGGCCATGGCCACATCCGGATCGAACGGTGGCACGCGGTCCTGCAGTCTGGCCAGCTCGTTGGCTATATCCAGCGGCAACAGGTCACGCCGGGTCGACATGACTTGGCCAAACTTGACAAAAATCGGGCCTAGGCTTTCGAGGGCCTCACGCAGGCGTTCGCCGCGCGGCGCTTTCAGATTGCGGCCGACCGACACGATACGGGTCAGCATCCTGACCCAAGGCTTGCTGAAACTCGAAAGCACCAGCTCGTCCAGTCCGAAACGCAACACCGTCCAGACAATAAACACGCCCCGGAACAGCCGGCTCATGTGGATGCTGCCTTGGAAGACTCCGTCACCGACGGCTCACCCGCCTGTACCGCGGCTGAGGACGAGGAAGGCCGCGGCACCTGCGCCAGAAATTGCCGCAGAGTTGCCAGCCCCTGACGCGCCGCGTTTGCCAGCGTGTGCGCAGGCACATCGCCAATCAACCGCGACAGGTCTTCCTCAATGTCCCATCGCAAGTTGTCAGCCAGCCAGCCCAGTTCGGCGGCGAGCTGCACATCACCCTCAATCTTGACCGGAGGCGCCTTGCCGGCCATCACCGACTGCATGATCACCTCCGGCGCTTCGGCCGTCACGGCCAGCAAAAGATCGGGTTTGGTGCCGGACGCTGCACGGTCCAGCAAACCAGCGGGTGTGATGAGCAAATCCAGCCCGAAAGCGCCCCAACGCACGTGAACAACACTTCCCTTTTTTCGAAGCAGCCGGTTCTGTGCCTCTTTTTCCTGCATGAGGACATGGTTCAGCAAAAGCACCAGCTTCTGCTGGCCTTCGTCGACAAACCAGGCGGGCGGTTGAAAACGGCTGGCCAGGGACTGCAGAAAAGAAAAAGGGGACGTGGTGTTAGTGCGCATACGCCCCCGATTTTGCAGCAGATTGAAAAAGTCCCTTCATCGCGAAAGCGATGAAGGGACTTTTAAGACCAACAGGGGCCGCGGATCCGGCTTCGCCGGTCCGCAGGCGCAGCGCCCCCTGGGGGCAGCGACCCGCGCAGCGGCGGAGCGTGGGGGCTACTGAAGCGCTTGAACGCCAGCGACCAGCCAGCCGCCGCCAGTGCGCGGCTTGGTCATGTTCCATACTTCGCGGAAGGGGCTCGGACCTGCCGAAGCGTCTTCGCGAATCATTCCCGAGAACTCGACACTGGCCATGTAGACATCGCTGAGCTCTTCGATACCCAACAGTTTCGCGTCGAGCATGACCACGTCTGTCTTGTTGGTTGAACCACCGGTGTGCGACTCACGGTCGGCCAGTTGGGCTTTGATCTGGTCCAGCATTTCGTCGGTCATCATGGCGCGCAGGCTGTTGACGTCCGAACGGTCCCAGGCGTCCTGCAGGGTCACGAAATTGGTCTTGCAGGCTTTGAGGAATCCTTCGGCATCAAAACCGGCAGGCACACCCCAGGACTGCGCGCCGCCCAGGGCGGAGCCGATCATCGAGCCACCGGCAGCGGTCGCTGTGCCGGCCTTGGTCGCATCAAAGGCCATGCTGTTGCGCTCCCACGGCCGTGCCGAGGAATCGTTGCCGACGTTGGCAGGGCTGTAATCGCGCGGCGTGGTTGCACTGCCTGCACCCTGCATGGCGTAAGGCGTCGCGCCTGGCGCATTGTTGCCCTTGAGCTTGCGCATGATGAAACCAACAGCCACCATAACCAGCATGGCGAGCAGCGCAAACATGATGATCTGCCCGAAAGCGCCGCCGAGACCCAATGACGAAGCCAGCCAGGCGAGACCCAGGCCTGCGGCCAGGCCGCCGAGCATGGCGCCCCATGGCTTCTTGGGAGTTTGTGCGGCAGGCGCAGCAGGAGCCTGTGCTGGCGGAGTGGCCTGGCGCTGCGTCACATTGGACGACTGGCGCCCGACCGATCCGCCGCCGCCCAGACGCTTGGCTTCCGCAGGCGCATAGGCCAGGAGCATGATGGTGGCCAACACAGCGGCCAGAATTGCAGACCAGATTTTCATACCGTCTCCTCTGATTAATTGTTTCAACACTTGATTCCAACATGTAATGCCACAACACCGCCGGTGAGGTTGTGATAGTCCACATGGCCGAAACCACCTTTGTGCATCATGGCCTTTAGCTCTTCCTGCCCGGGATGCATGCGGATGGACTCCGCCAGATAGCGGTAACTCGCGTCGTCATTGGCCACCAGCTTGCCCAGTTTGGGCAGCACATTGAAGGAATACCAGTCGTAGACCTTCTCCAGCGGTTTGGCGATTTTTGAAAACTCCAGCACCAGCAGCTTGCCGCCGGGCTTGAGCACGCGGTTCATTTCCTTGATGGCCTCGTCCTTGTGCGTCATGTTGCGCAGGCCAAAAGCCACGGTGACCAGGTCAAAACTGGCATCGGCAAACGGCAGATGCTCGGCATCACACACCGTGGTCGGCAGGATCTTGCCGGCATCCAGCATGCGATTGCGGCCTTCGCGCAGCATGGCCTCGTTGATATCGGTATGGACAACACAGCCGGTGCTTCCGACCTTGGGCGCAAACGCCAGCGCCAGATCACCAGTGCCGCCAGCAATATCCAGCACCTGCTGGCCTTCCTTCACATCGGCCACCATCACGGTGTAGGCCTTCCAGGCGCGGTGCAGGCCCATGGACATGAGGTCGTTCATCACGTCGTACTTGGGCGCGACGGAATCAAACACGCTGCGCACGCGGCGCGCCTTGTCCTTCTCGTCAACCGACTCAAATCCGAAATGGGTGCTGCTCATGGTCTTATGCTAGGGGTGAAAGCCGGTAATTCAAGCGACAACCCTGTCCTTGCTTGGGGCATTGCCCCGTATATATGTTGAAAAACAACACCTGCGCAGAAACTGCCTGCGCGGGTAGCTATGAAGTTGATAGCGGTCAGGAGGCTGATCGCAGCAGGCATCAGTGGCTGCTACACCCATGCCCGCCAGCAGCGACCATGGGTGCATCACGCTGCGCGCCCGCAGCTTCCAGGCGCTGCAGATAGTCAGCCCACAAGCGGGCCTGCTCGGAACCAAGGAAGTAAAGATAGTCCCAGGAAAAGATGCCGCTTTCGTGGCCGTCTGAGAAAACCGGCTTGACCGCATAGTTGCCGATGGGCTCAAGCTCGACCAGCTTGACCTCGCGCTTGCCGGTCTGCAGCACTTCCTGGCCGGGGCCATGCCCCTGGACTTCGGCCGAGGGTGAATAGACACGCATCAGTTCGAATGGAATTTTGAACTCCGCACCATCCGAAAACGCGATTTCCAGCACCCGCGACTGGCTGTGCACCGTGAGTGCCGTGGGGGTGGGGGTGTCGGGGGTCAGGCCAGCCATGAACTTTTCCTTCGATGAATCAGACCAGCACGCGTTCGATGCCGCCATTGTTGGCCGCATTCACGTAGCCCGGCAGCCATTCCTTGCCAAGGATCTGGTTAGCCATTTCCACCACGATGTAGTCGGCTTCCAGCAGCCCCGTCTTGAGGTCATCCTCATAGCGACTCAGGCCCATCAAACAGCTTGGGCAAGAGGTCAGGACTTTGATGTTTTGCTTCGACGTCGCTGCACCGCTCTCCCGAAGCATGGTCTCGCCTTTGCGTATTTCCTCTTCCTTGCGAAAACGGACTTGCGTGGACACATCCGGACGCGAGGAGGCCAGGCCACCGCTCTCGCCGCAGCAGCGTTTGCTTTCCAGCACGTTGTCGCCCACCAGGGCTTTCACCGTTTTCATGGGTGCCTGGAGCTTCATGGGGCTGTGGCAGGGGTCGTGGTACAGGTAGCCGCCACCCGCGGCATCGCCCAGGGTGATGTTTTTCTCCAGCAGGTATTCATGGATGTCGATGATTCGGCAGCCGGGAAATATCTTGTCAAACTCATACCCCTGCAACTGGTCGTAACAGGTACCGCAACTGACCACCACGGTCTTGATGTCCATGTAGTTCAGGGTGTTGGCCATCCGGTGAAACAGCACACGGTTGTCGGTGATGATTTTCTCGGCCTTGTCGAACTGGCCGCTGCCGCGCTGCGGATAGCCGCAGCACAGGTAACCCGGCGGCAGCACGGTCTGCACACCCGCATGCCAGAGCATGGCCTGCGTCGCCAGTCCCACCTGGCTGAACAAGCGCTCTGACCCACAACCCGGGAAGTAGAAAACCGCCTCGGACTCTGCCGTGGTGGTCTTCGGGTTGCGAATGATGGGTACGTAGTCTTTGTCTTCAATGTCCAGCAAGGCCCGGGCCGTCTTCTTGGGCAGGTTACCGGGCATTTTCTTGTTGATGAAGTGAATGACCTGTTGCTTGACAGGCGCTGTACCGACCGTGGCGGGCGGCGCCTGCGTTTGTTTGCGCGTCAATACCTTCATCAGATCATTGGCCAGGCGCTGGGCCTTGAAACTGATGCCTGTCAGCGCGTGCGCCAGCTGAATCGCCTGCGGATTGGCCGTGCCTATGAACCAGGACTGAAAAGCGGCCGCTGGCCTGAAGCTTTTTTTGCCCATCTTGCGCAACAGGTTGCGCATGTTCATGGAGACATCGCCAAAGTCGATATCCACCGGACACGGGCTCAGGCATTTGTGGCAGACGGTGCAATGGTCGGCCACGTCTTCAAACTCTTCCCAGTGTTTGATGCTGATGCCGCGCCGCGTCTGCTCTTCGTACAGAAAGGCCTCGACCAACAGCGAGGTTGCCAGGATCTTGTTGCGCGGGCTGTACAGCAGGTTGGCGCGCGGCACATGGGTGGCGCACACCGGTTTGCATTTGCCGCAACGCAGGCAGTCCTTGACGCTGTCGGCAATCGCGCCGATGTCGGACTGCTGCATGATCAGCGACTCATGGCCCATCAGGCCGAAGCTCGGTGTGTAGGCATTCGTCAAGTCGGCAAACAGGCTCTCCGGCGCAGAGTTATCAGTTTTTTTGGCCCTTTGCCCAATATCTACGGGCGCATACAGCTCCTGATTTCGTAGCAACTTGCCTTTGTTGAAGCGGCCCTCGGGGTCCACCCTGACCTTGTAGTCAGCGAAAGGCTGAAGTTCGGCGTCGGTCAGGAACTCCAGCTTGGTGATGCCAATGCCGTGTTCGCCGGAGATCACACCGTCCAGCGAACGCGCCAGCACCATGATGCGGGCCACCGCATGGTGGGCGGTCTGCAGCATCTCATAGTCGTCGCTGTTGACCGGCAGGTTGGTGTGCACATTGCCATCACCGGCATGCATGTGCAGCGCAGCCCAGACGCGGCCTTTGAGCACCTGCTTGTGGATGGCCGTGCACTGCTCAAGAATCGGCGCAAAAGCAGCACCGGAAAAAATGGCTTGCAGCGGAGCACGCAGCTGGGTTTTCCAGCTGGCGCGCAGCGAATGGTCCTGTAGCTGCGGGAACAGGGTATCGATATCGCGCAACCAGCCAGACCACAGCGCGCGAACATCAGCAACCAGCGCCAGCGCCTGGCCGACGCGGTCTTCCAGAAGCTCGGCCGTGGGGATTTCCCCGGCGTCGTCCGACTTGCCCAGCGGCAAATTGCCTTTGAGGAAAAAGGCCTCCAGGGTGTCGCACAGCTTGACCTTGTTGGCCAGGCTCAACTCGATGTTGATGCGCTCGATGCCGTCGGTGTACTCGGCCATGCGCGGCAGCGGAATCACCACGTCCTCATTGATCTTGAAGGCGTTGGTGTGGCGCGAAATGGCCGCGGTGCGCTTGCGGTCCAGCCAGAATTTCTTGCGGGCATCGGGGCTGATGGCGATGAAGCCCTCGCCGCGGCGCGAATTGGCGATACGCACGACTTCGGAGGTGGCGCGCGCCACCACGTCGGCATCATCACCGGCGATGTCACCAACCAACACCATTTTCGGCAGACCGCCGTGGGTCTTCGACTTGGTCGCATAACCGACCGCCTTCAGGTAGCGGTCGTCCAGGTGTTCCAGGCCCGCCAGAATGGCGCCGCCGCGCCTTTGTTCGGCGAACATGAAGTCCTTGATCTCGACGATGCTCGGGACCGCGTCCTTGGCATTGCCGAAAAACTCCAGGCAGACGGTGCGGGTGTGCGCCGGCATGCGGTGCACGATCCAGCGCGCGCTGGTGATCAAGCCGTCGCAGCCTTCTTTCTGGATGCCGGGCAGGCCGCTGAGGAACTTGTCCGTCACGTCCTTGCCAAGGCCCTCCTTGCGAAAGGTCTTGCCTGGGATGTCCAGACGCTCCGTGCGCACCGGCGTCTTGCCGTCCGCTTCGAAATACCTGAGCTCGAAACTGGCCATCTCGGCGTCGTGGATCTTGCCCAGGTTGTGGTTCAGGCGCGTGACTTCCAGCCACTGCGCCTCAGGCGTCACCATGCGCCAGGAAGCCAGGTTGTCCAGTGCCGTGCCCCAAAGCACGGCTTTCTTGCCGCCGGCATTCATGGCGATGTTGCCGCCTATGCACGAGGCTTCGGCTGAGGTCGGATCGACCGCAAACACATAACCGCCGCGTTCGGCCGCATCGGCCACACGCTGGGTCACCACGCCAGCCTCGGTCCAGACGGTAGCCACGGGCTGGTCCAGACCGGGGAGCGCGACCTGCTCCACTTCGGTCATGGCTTCAAGCTTTTCGGTGTTGATGACGGCCGATTTCCAGCTCAGCGGAATTGCGCCGCCGGTGTAACCCGTGCCGCCGCCGCGCGGAATAATGGTCAGACCGAGCTCGATACAGCCCTTAACCAGGCCGGCCATTTCAACTTCGGTGTCCGGTGTCAGCACGACAAACGGGTATTCGACGCGCCAGTCGGTCGCATCTGTCACGTGCGAGACACGCGACAAGCCATCAAACTTGATGTTGTCCTTGAGCGTGAACTTGCCGAGCTTGCGCGCGGTCTGGCGGCGCAGGTCGGCCATCTCCTCGAACGAGGTGGAGAAGCGGCTGACTGCAGCCCTGGCGGTGTCCAGCAGTTCACCGACGATGACGTCGCGCTGCATATCGGCGCCCGGCGTGCGACGCTTCTCGACCTCAGACAGGCGGTGCTGCAGGGCATCGACCAGCATCTTGCGGCGCTTGGGATTGTCCAGCAAGTCGTCTTGCAAATAGGGGTTGCGTTGCACCACCCACACATCACCCAGCACCTCGTACAGCATGCGGGCAGAGCGGCCGGTGCGGCGTTCGTCGCGCAGCAGGTTCAGCAGGTCCCAGGCACGTACGCCCAGCAACCGGATCACGACCTCGCGGTCGGAAAAAGAGGTGTAGTTGTAGGGGATCTCGCGAATGCGGGCTTCGCCCGACTTGGCTTCATCGGCCAGGACGTTCAAGGAGTGGTGGATTTCAGGAGCATTCATCATGGAAAGCCGGTAGTTTTGGACGTGGGTCCGGCCTGTGTCCCCTATGTTACCGCAGCGCAACATTTACCCACCTTCACCTCAACGCCCCTCGTGGAAACCCGCTTGTGAGGAGAACGGCAAGCCGTTTAAATCTCTTGTCACAAATTATTTTTAGACTAGACGGTTCATTGTTCTATCAAACCGTTTCATCCAGGAGTTGTAATGAAAAAATGCTTGACCGCAATCACTTTGGCGGCTTGCGCGCTCGTTGTGCCCGTCACCAGCCATGCGCAAACCGAAATTCAGTGGTGGCACTCGATGACCGGGGGGCTGAACGACTGGGTGATCGATCTGGCCAACGGGTTCAACAGCAGCCAGAAGGAGTACAAGGTTGTTCCCACCTACAAGGGTACCTACGATGAAACCATGCCGGCGGCCGTAGCCGCCTTCCGTGCCGGAAATGCTCCGCACATCCTGCAGGTGTTTGAAGTCGGCACAGCCACCATGATGGCCGCCAAGGGCGCGGTGGTGCCGGTGGGCAAGGTCCTAGCCGATGCCGGCTACAAGTTCGATCCCAAGGCCTATATTCCCGCGGTTGTGGGCTACTACACGGCACCCAACGGCCAGATGCTGAGTTTTCCGCTGAACAGCTCGACAACCGTTTTCAATTACAACAAGGACATGTTCCGCAAGGCTGGCCTGGACCCCAACAAACCGCCCGCCACATGGCCCGAGGTCGTTCTGGCTGCAGCAAAGTTGAAGGCTTCAGGCGTGAGCTGTCCACTGACCACCAGCTGGCAGGGCTGGACGCAGCTTGAGAGCTTTTCCACCTGGCACAACACGCTGTTTGCGACGCAGAACAACGGCTTTGGCGGCACTGGCGCCCGGCTGGCCGTGAACAGCCCCCTGCATGTGCGCCACATCGAGAACCTGTCCAACATGGCCAAACAGGGGTTGTTTGTCTACCGTGGACGCGGCAACAAGGCCGACGCACCGTTTTATTCGGGTGAATGTGCCATGGCGACGGCATCGTCGTCGACCTACGCCACCATCAAGAAAAACGCCAAATTTGACTTTGGCATCGCCCCGCTGCCTTACTATCCCGATGTCGCTGGCGCACCGCAAAATACAGTGATTGGCGGCGCCTCGCTGTGGGTCATGGGTGGCAAGAAGCCGGCAGAATACAAGGGCGTGGCAAATTTCTTCAACTACCTGACCAACGCAGAAATCCAGGCCAAGAGCCATCAGCGCACCGGTTACCTGCCCATCACGCTGGCCTCGTTCGAGCTGACCGAAAAATCCGGCTTCTACAAGCAAAATCCGGGCACCGACGTGGCTGTTAACCAGATGATCCGGAAAACCACGGACAAGTCGCGCGGCATACGCCTGGGCAACTTCATTCAGGTTCGCGCCATCGAAGACGAAGAATTGGAGCAGGTCTGGGCCGGCAAGAAAACAGCCAAAGAAGCCCTTGACGCCATTGTCAGCCGGGGCAACGAGCAATTGGTTCGGTTCCAGAGCGCGAACAAATAGCGCTGGTTTAAACTCGCCGCGCGGGTTGAACCCGTGCGGCCCCTTTGAGGGCAGACTCTCTCCTCTCGCCTCGCCCGGCCCCACGCGCGAGGCGATTTTGACTGAACACCGTGGCTTCTGAAAAACGCGTCGTATTTCGCTCTGCATGGCTGCCCTGGGTGCTTCTCGCACCCCAGGCGGCCGTGATTGCCATCTTCTTTTTCTGGCCTGCTGCGCAGGCCTTGCTCCAGTCATTTCAGCAGACGGATGCATTTGGCCTGTCCACGGATTGGGTTGGTTTGCAGAATTTTGCCAACCTGCTCAAGGACGCCTCCTACCTGGCCTCTTTCAAGATCACCGCCATCTTCTCGGTGCTGGTCGCCGGTCTCGGCATTGGCTTGTCATTGCTGCTTGCGGTGTTTGCCGACCGCGTGGTCAAGGGCGCGCTGGTTTATCGGACCCTGCTGATCTGGCCCTATGCAGTGGCACCGGCCGTGGCAGGTGTTTTGTGGCTCTTCATGTTCGCCCCATCCATCGGCATTGTTTCTTACGCCCTTCGGGGTTTGGGCCTGGACTGGAACCACCTGTTGAACAGTACCCACGCGATGACGCTGATCGTCATCGCCGCGGTCTGGAAGCAGATTTCCTACAACTTTCTGTTTTTTCTGGCGGGGTTGCAGAGCATTCCTAAATCCCTGGTGGAAGCCGCCGCCATTGACGGCGCGGGGCCATGGCGCCGCTTCTGGACGATCCAGTTTCCGCTGCTGTCGCCCACCACGTTCTTCCTGTTCGTGATCAACGTGGTCTACGCCTTCTTCGACACGTTTGCGATTGTGGACGCCGCCACCGAAGGCGGCCCCGGCAGGGACACAGCCATTCTGGTTTACAAGGTCTACTACGACGGTTTCAAGGCGCTCGACCTCGGTGGTTCTGCCGCGCAGTCCGTGGTGCTGATGGTGATCGTGATCGCGCTGACCATCGTCCAGTTCCGGTTCGTCGAGAAGAAAGTGCAGTACTGATGATTGCTCCCAAAGTTCACCTTGTTCACCGCGCCCCTGGAGCGAATTCAGCGCACTTCGGGCCGACGGGCGGTCGCTGATGGTTGAACGCAACCCTTATTTGCGGGTCCTATCCCATCTGGTGCTGATCATTGGCGTGCTGGTGGTCGCATTTCCGCTTTACGTGACCTTCGTCGCCTCGACACAAACCGCGGCCGAGATTTTGCAGGCGCCGATGTCGTTGCTGCCGGGCAAACACCTCGTCGAAAACTACACAGCCGCGCTGCAGGGAACGGGCATGGGCGCGGCCTCGAATGCGCCGGTGGGGCGAATGATGATGGTCAGCCTGATCACCGCGCTGGTGATCGCCGTCGGAAAAATTGCGATCTCGCTGCTTTCGGCCTTTGCGATCGTCTACTTTCGCTTTCCTTTCCGGATGTTCTTCTTCTGGGCGATTTTTGTCACGCTGATGCTTCCGGTAGAAGTGCGCATCGGTCCCACCTATGCCGTCGTGGCTAACCTGGGCATGTTGAATACCTACGCGGGACTCACCGTGCCGCTGATTGCTTCTGCGACGGCCACCTTTCTGTTCCGGCAATTTTTCCTCACTGTGCCTGACGAACTGGTCGAGGCAGCCCGCATTGACGGGGCCGGACCCATGCGCTTTTTCATCGATGTGCTGGCACCGCTGTCTTCCACCTGCATTGCGGCACTGTTTGTGATCCAGTTCATCTACGGATGGAACCAGTACCTCTGGCCCCTTCTTGTTACAACCAACGAAACCATGTATCCCGTCGTGATCGGCATCAAGCGGATGATCAGCGGCGGCGACGCCGCAACCGACTGGAACATCGTGATGGCTACCGCCGTATTGGCCATGATTCCACCCGCACTGGTGGTGATCCTGATGCAGCGCTGGTTTGTCAAAGGCCTGGTGGATACCGAAAAATGACCCTCCCACTAAGCGCCCCTGCGCGCCCGCTCGAATTAAACCCAACGTAGGTTGTCTCAATGGCTTCAATCCAACTCAAAGACGTCGTCAAGCACTACGGCACCGGAAAACATGCGCTACAGGTCATCCATGGCGTCAACGCCGACATTGCCGACCGCGAATTCATCGTGATCGTCGGACCGTCTGGCTGCGGCAAATCCACCCTGCTGCGCATGGTGGCCGGTCTGGAAGAAATCACCGGCGGCGAGATTTCCATCGGCGGGCGCGTCGTCAACGAACTGGAACCGGCCGAACGCGACATTGCCATGGTGTTCCAGAACTATGCGCTCTACCCGCATATGAGCGTGTTCGACAACATGGCTTATGGCCTGAAGATCAAGAAGGTGCCCATCAACGAAATCAAGACCCGGGTTGACAAGGCCGCAAAGATTCTCGAGCTGGGCCACCTGCTGGACCGCAAGCCGCGCCAGCTCTCCGGCGGCCAGCGTCAGCGCGTGGCCATGGGCCGGGCCATCGTGCGCCAGCCGCAAGTCTTTCTGTTCGACGAGCCGCTGTCCAACCTGGACGCCAAGCTGCGCGTGCAGACGCGTCTGGAAATCCAGAAGCTGCACCGCGAACTCGGCATCACCTCGCTCTTTGTCACCCACGATCAGGTCGAAGCCATGACGCTGGCGCAGCGCATGATCGTCATGAATGCCGGCCGCATGGAGCAGTTCGGCACGCCTGAAGAGGTTTACAACCGGCCCGCGACCACGTTTGTGGCCAGTTTCATGGGCTCGCCGCCCATGAACCTGCTCAAGCACGCGCCCAATGCCGAGGTCGGCGGCCAGCCCGGGACCATCCTGGGCATCCGTCCTGAGCACCTTCAAATCGGCGCAACGGGTTGGGCCGTGCAGGTGGACACCATGGAAATGCTGGGTGCCGAACGCCTGGTGTATTGCCGCTTCGGCGACGAATTCCTGATTGTGCGCACCGACGAGACCCAGGCCACACCGGAAATTGGCGCGACCATCTACGTCACGCCGCGCCCTGACCGGCTGCACTGGTTCGACGCCGCAACAGGAAAAAGGCTTTGACAGATTGGCCCTATCCGCGCTGGGTTGCCCACCGCGGTGCGGGCCGGCTTGCGCCTGAAAACACGCTGGCGGCCTTTCGCCTTGGCGCCACGCACGGCTACCGCATGTTCGAATGCGATGTAAAACTGAGCGCCGATGGCGTTCCTTTTTTGATGCATGACACCACGCTGGAGCGCACCACCAGCGGCCACGGCACGGGCGGCGACCAACCCTGGGAGAAGTTGTCGCAACTTGATGCGGGCGGGTGGCACTCTCGTACTTATGCCGGCGAGCCGCTGGCGAGCCTGGACAACGTGGCGCGTTATTGCCTACGCAACGGCTATTTCCTGAATATCGAGATCAAGCCCACCCCAGGCCTGGAGGCGCAAACCGGTACGGTGGTTGCAAACGCCGCAGCGCGTCTGTGGGAAGGTGCTGCCGTGCCTCCGCTGCTGACGTCTTTTCAGCCCGAGGCGCTGGAAGCTGCAAAAGCCGCGCAACCCCAGTTGCCACGCGGCCTGCTGCTCGACAGTTTATGGAAGGGCTGGCTGGAAACAGCGCTGACCCTGGACTGCATCGCGTTGGTCTGCAACCACGCCCTGTGGGACAGCTCCAGCGTGTTGCAGGCCAAGAGCGCCGGCTTTCGTGCCTTAAGCTACACCGTCAACGACGAATGGGCCGCCCAACGGCTGCTGGATCTGGGTACCGACGGCATCATCACCGACCGCGTCGACCTGTTTGCGCCCGGAACCTGAGCCCCGAGCTACTCAGGCTCTCCAGCTGCCCAACAGCACCCACTGGCAGGTGGCGGCCCCCACAGCCAGGGCAGCATAACTTGCCATCTTGCCGTCGCGGCCAAAAATCACCAGTCCGGCCACCAGCACAAGAACCGACGCTACAAAAACAATAGCTAGCTGCGCCCAGAGGGAAAGGGCCAGAGGCCTTTTTGACCCCAAAAACCGGCCAAAACCTCGGGACAGCAACACCACCATCAAGGCCACAAATGCTGCCGGAGCCATGAAATTGAGCAACTGGTTGATGAGATTGAGAGCGGTCATGGTTTGAGCGAGGAACAAGCGGCAGCGGGCGATCATCAATGGGCCGACTTGCCCTTTATCAAGGGGATTGAAAGAATCTCGCCGCTTCTCGCCGCCTTCAATTTTATAATCCGGCAATGTCAGTCTGGGCCTTGGGCATCAACCATACCACTGCACCGCTCGATTTGCGCGGGCGGTTTGCGTTCGCCCTCGACCAGATTGAACCCACGTTGAAGGGCTTGCGGTCCTCGCTGGCGCGCCAGCCCGAAGCCACGCTGCTGTCCACCTGCAACCGCACCGAGATCTATTGCGCTGGCGACAGGTCCGACCTGGGCCACACCATCGAATGGCTGGCGCAGCACGGCGGCGTATCGCCCGCACTGCTGCGCTCCCATGCCTACACGCTGGAAAACGACCATGCTGCGCGCCACGCCTTCCGCGTCGCCAGCGGGCTGGACTCCATGGTGCTGGGCGAGCCACAGATCCTGGGCCAGATGAAGGACGCAGTGCGCGCCGCTGAAGACGCCGGCGCCATGGGCACCACGCTGCACCAGCTGTTCCAGCGCTCCTTTGCAGTCGCCAAGGAAGTTCGCACCAGCACCGAGATCGGCGCACACAGCATCAGCCTGGCTGCCGCTTCGGTCCGCCTGGCGGGCCAGTTGTTTGAGGATCTGAGCGACATCAAGGTGCTGTTTGTAGGCGCGGGCGAAATGATCGACCTGGCGGCCACCCACTTTGCCGCCAAGAACCCGAAAGCCATGACGGTGGCCAACCGCACGCTGGAGCGCGGTGAGAAGCTCGCCGGCCGCTTCGGCGCCGAGGTCATGCGCCTGGCCGACCTGCCCAGCCGCCTGCACGAATTCGATGCTGTGATCAGCTGCACCGCCAGCACCCTGCCCATCATCGGCCTGGGTGCGGTCGAGCGTGCGGTCAAGTTGCGCAAGCACCGCCCGATGTTCATGGTCGACCTGGCCGTGCCGCGCGACATCGAGCCGGAAGTCAAGGACCTGCCCGATATCTACCTGTACACCGTGGACGACCTGGCACATGTGGTGCAAACCGGCAAGGACAACCGGCAGGCCGCCGTTGCGCAGGCCGAGGTCATCATCGACGCCGGCGTGCAGAACTTCATGCACTGGCTGGACCAGCGGCGCAGCGTTCCGCTGATCCAGCAGCTGAACGCGCAGACCGATGAATGGCGCGCGCTGGAAATTGCCCGCGCCAAAAAACTGTTGGCCAAGGGTGAGTCCGTGGATGACGTCCTCGAGGCGCTGTCACGCGGGTTGACACAGAAGATGCTGCACGGCGCACTGGCGGAGTTGCATGCAGGCAATGCCGAAAACCGCGAGGCCACAGCGCAAACCGTGTCCCGGCTGTTTTTGCGCGGCAACCTGCCCAAGGAACAGAAAGAGCGTTAGCGCCCTTTCCGCGAACCCCGCAGCCCTTGCACCCGGGCTGCACGCGGCGCCGGTTTTTGCCGGCCACTCTCCTGAACGTTTTGCCTCCGGCCCCTCCTTCCTCTTCCCATGAAACCTTTTCTCCGCCAGACCCTGGACCGCCAGATTTTTCGCCTGCATGAGCTCGACGCCCTGCTGTCGGCCGCCGACGTGGTCAGCAACATGGAGCGTTTTCGCAGCCTGACGCGCGAACATGCCGAACTCAGCATCGTAGTCAGCCAGTACCAGCGCATGACGGCGCGCGAGGCCGACCTGGCCGGAGCGCAGACCATGCTGGCCGAGGCGAAGGACGATCCGGACATGGCGGCCATGGCGGACGAGGAAATCGCCGCCGCGCAAGCCGACATCGCCAGCCTGGACGCGGACCTGCAGCTGATGCTGATCCCGAAAGACCCGGACGATGCGCGGCCGGCCTTTATCGAAATCCGTGCTGGCACCGGTGGCGACGAGTCGGCGCTGTTTGCGGGCGACCTGTGCCGCTTGTACTCCCGCTACGCGGAACGCAAACGATGGGCGGTGGAGATCATCAGCGAATCCCCGAGCGAGCTCGGCGGTTACAAGGAAGTGGTCTTGCGCATTGAAGGCGCGCCTGACGCCATGGGCGTCGGCGTTTACGGCAAGCTGCGTTTCGAGTCCGGCGGCCACCGCGTGCAGCGTGTGCCGGCCACCGAAACCCAGGGCCGCATCCACACCAGCGCGTGCACCGTTGCGGTTCTGCCCGAGCCTGACGAAGCGGTCGCCATCCAGATCAATCCCTCCGACCTGCGCATCGACACCTACCGTGCCAGCGGCGCCGGCGGCCAGCACATCAACAAAACCGACTCGGCGGTGCGCATCACCCACCTGCCGACCGGCATCGTGGCCGAGTGCCAGGACGGCCGGAGCCAGCACAGCAACAAGGCCCAGGCCATGAAAGTGCTGACCGCCCGCATCCACGAAAAAGACCGCTCCGAGCGCGCCGCCAAGGACGCCGCCACGCGCAAGGGCCTGATCGGCAGCGGTGACCGCAGCGACCGCATCCGAACCTACAACTTCCCGCAGGGGCGCCTGACCGACCACCGCATCAACCTGACCCTGTACAAGCTGCTAACCATCATGGAAGGCGACCTGGACGACGTGGTCACCGCCCTGCAAGTGGCACGTGGCGCCGAACTGCTGGCGGAACTGGAAACGGCCTCGAATGGCTGATTTGCCGAATCTTGCAAGCAAAATTGGCACTTGGCCCTTTGCTGACGGGCATAAGCAGCTATCAAATGAATAGCGAATGTAATCTTGCGCAGGCACTGGCCGCAGCCCAAACCTTGGGGCTGGATCGGCTGGACGCCCAACTGCTGCTGCTGCATGTGCTGGGCAAAGCTGGCGCTGACCGCGCCTGGCTGCTCGCCCATGACGGTGACCTCCTCCCGGACGAGCTGGCGCAGCAGTACCGGCAACTCAGCCTGCGCCGCGCTGCCGGTGAACCCCTGGCCTACATTGTGGGAAGCAAGGAATTCTTCGGAATGACGCTGCAGGTGGATGCGCGTGTTCTGGTGCCGCGCCCCGATACCGAGACCTTGGTGGAGTGGGCGCTGCAACAGTTGGCGAGCAAAGACATGCCAGCTTCGGCCCGCGTGCTGGACCTCGGCACAGGAAGCGGCGCCATTGCCTTGGCGCTCAAGAAAACCCGCCCTGATCTGGATGTCACCGCTGTGGACGCCAGCGCCGAAGCCTTGGCGGTAGCCCGGGCGAACTCAGGAAAACATGGCCTGCCCATCCACTTCATTCTGGGTAACTGGTTTGAAAATGTAAGTGGCCACTTCAACTTAATCGTAAGCAATCCGCCCTATGTCGCAAGTATTGATTCCCATTTGGCCGCCTTGCGTCATGAACCACTTGAAGCATTGACGGCCGGAGAAGACGGTTTGAACGACCTGCGCCGGATCATCGAACAAGCGCCTGCCCACCTGCACCCGCAAGGCTGGCTGCTGCTGGAGCATGGCTACCACCAGGCCCAGGCAGTTTGCGGCCTGCTGAGCCAACGCGGATTGGCCGATGTACAAAGCCGGGCGGATCTGGCCGGTATTGCCCGCTGTTCGGGAGGCCGCTGGCCCGGCGAACCGGCCGGCGACGGACAAACGGCGGATAATCAGGCATTGATTTCCGGGTTTTGAAATCCATCTCATTTACTGCTGCCCGGTTTGACCAGGCGCGTCAACATCCAAAGGACCCACAATGAACGATACCCAGCAACGCATTGACCAGATCGTCAAATCCAGCGACGTTGTGCTTTTCATGAAGGGAACGGCCCAGTTCCCGATGTGCGGATTTTCCGGCCGCGCCATCCAGGTGCTCAAGGCCTGCGGCGTCAACAAGCCGGCCACGGTCAATGTGCTGGAAGACGAAGAAATCCGTCAGGGCATCAAGGAATACAGCAACTGGCCAACGATTCCACAGCTGTATGTAAAAGGCGAATTCGTCGGCGGCTCGGACATCATGATGGAGATGTACGAAAATGGCGAGCTGCAGCAAGTGTTGGGCGCCCCCACAGCGTAACTTCAGAACCTACGCGCCTGGCATGCCAGCCAGGCCGGTCTCTTCTCCTCGCCCCTTCTCCCCGGGGCAATCCTTACTGGGTGTACCCCTCGCACGCCCCGGCATTGACTCGCCCCTTGCATTCACGCTTGAGCCGGGCGCCTCGCTCCTTGGTTGTTTCCTGCGAACCAGGCATGAATTTGACGCTTTTCGTGGGCTGTGCCGCACTCTTTTTCTCTTTTTTGGTAGCGGCCAGACTCGGCGCACATGCCGCGCCCAGCACCAGTGCCCCTGTCAACACGGCCGCAGCGCGACGCGCAAATGATTGCTGAAACATTTTTCTTCTCCTCGTCATTAAGATAGTGGCACGCGGTCGCTGCCGTTTGATGCCTTATTGCAGCTTCGCGTCGCCGTAGACCTGGTCGTCCGGGGGCGCATCGGCCGGCATGCGAAAGCTCTCACTGGCCCAGGCACCCAGATCAACGTTTTTACAGCGCTCGCTGCAAAAAGGCCTGAAACGGTTTTCCGGCGCATATACGCTAGGCCCGCCGCAGGTAGGGCAGACCACTGTTTTGGGTTTGAGATCCGGTTTCATGGGCAGTATCTGTACAGGATGCACGGCCGGCCATGGGCCGAGAAGCCCCAATCAGGAGCAAAGGGTCAACTCGAACGCTGCGTCTTCAGTAGCGGCGTGCAGACGATCGTCACTTTCGTGGCGCATCATGCGAACCGACACCATCAGGCGATTCCCGCTGATCTCGGGAATCAGACCCAGAGCCGGGTCAATCAGAAGGCGTAAAAGCTGGAAAGTGCGGCCTTGGGGCAAGGTTTGCTGATACTGGCCTCCCGCCGCCACGACTTTTTGCGGCAGGCCGGAATCGCGCAAAAGTTTGAGCAGCATGCGAACCGATTCAGCCAGGGGAACCAATGTGGCAATCCAGCGCTGCAGGTCGTTCTGGCGCGTCTGGGCGTCCAGGTGTTGCCAGGCAAAATAAGCAGGCAAATCGAACTCGCAGGTTCCCCCCGGGATGCCCACCCGGCTGCGGATACTCATGAGCCAATCATTTTCGGTCAGGGACTGTCCTGCTTTTCCCGGCAGGTTGGTCAGCGCTGCGAAACAGCCGTCCAGCTGGGCGATGACCTCATCGAGAACGGCCTCGGAAATGGCGGGATTGCCGCGGTAGCTGTTGAGCGTGTGTTTTTGCCTGTCAAGATCCTTGAGCACATCGGTCTTGAGATCGGCCCGGGCCGCCACGTCCATCACCTCGAAAATGGTCGTGATCGCGTAGTGATGGTCGGTCGGGTGCTCGCGCGCGGCCAATTCGCCAAGGCGATGAAACAAATGCTCAAGTCGCAAATAGGTGCGAATGCGTTCGTTGAAGGGATATTCGTAAAGGATCACTGCGATATATCTTTTTCAGCGGGTGGTTGACTGTCCATCATAGCCCGAAGCGCTGTGCCAGTTCCCGCACCATCACCTTGAGCGCGGCCAGTGAGAGGGCCTCTTCGTTATAGATGCAGATATCGGCAGCTGCCAGCCGCTCGTCACGGCTGGCCTGGCCGGCGATGATCTGCTGCACCGCTTCGCGGCTCCATCCGTTACGCGCCATCACGCGGGTGATTTGCGTTTCCTCGCTGCAGTCGATCACCAGCACCTTGTCCACACGCTGGCGCCAGCGCCCGGATTCAACCAACAAGGGCACGTCAAATACGACACAGGCGCTATCGGCCTTCGCCGCCTGGCGGGCGGTTTCTTCCCCCACCAAGGGATGAACAATGGCTTCCAATCGGCTTTTCGCCTGTGGATCCGCAAAAACCAGTTGGCGCATGGCGTCGCGGTCCATCGCCCCTTCAGCGGTGACGAATGCAACGCCAAACTGCCGCGCAATGGGTGCGATGGCTGCGCCCCCTGGAGCAGTAGCCGCGCGCGCGATTGCGTCAGAATCGATCACCGCGGCCCCGCAATCGACCAACATGGCGGCCACGGTGCTTTTTCCGCTGCCAATGCCCCCCGTCAGGCCCACATGCATACGCTACAAACCAACGAAGCGCAGGATGGACTGGGGCCCAAATACCATGGCAGTGAAGCCGGCACCTGCGAGAAAAGGGCCAAAGGGTACATAGCCACCCTCCCGCAGGCCGCTTGAAAACTTCATGGCAATACCCACCACAGCGCCAACGACCGATGCCATCAGGATCATGGGCACCAGCGCCGACCAACCGAACCACGCACCCAGCGCGGCGAAGAGTTTGAAGTCTCCGTAGCCCATGCCCTCCTTGCTGGTGGCCAGCTTGAAGGCCCAGTACACAAGCCACAGGGACAGGTAGCCCGCAACTGCACCCCAAAGTGCATTGGTAAGGGAAACCGGCGGGTTCCACCCAACAGCGGCAACAATCAGCCCGGCCCACAAAAGGGGCAAGGTGATGTCATCAGGCAGCAAGGTGGTGTCCCAGTCGATGACCGCCAGCACCAGCAATGCCGCTGCAAAGCCACTCCAGGCCAAACCGGTGTAAGTCAGACCCCAGCGCCAGGCGCAAAAGAAGAACAGGGCACCTGTCACGGCCTCGATCAGGGGGTAACGCCATCCGAATTTTGTCCCGCAAACAGAACACTTTCCTTTTAAGAAAAGGTAACTCAGAACGGGAATGTTTTCGTACCAGGCAATCACATGCCCGCAACTCGAACAGCGCGAGCGGGGCCGCACCAGATTGAAGGTCTCCGCCTCTTCCAGCTCCTTGCCAGAAAATTCGGCACACTCGGCGGCCCATTGCCGCTCCATCATTTTCGGTAAGCGATAGATGACGACGTTAAGGAAGCTGCCAATGAGCAGCCCCAGAAAACCAGCCAACGCGGCGTCGAGTCCGGGAGGCAAGCCCAGCACCAGCCCCCTCATCAAACCACTTGGCCCAGCTTGAAAATCGGCAGATACATGGACACCACAATCCCCCCAATCAAAGTGCCGAGAAACACAATGATGATGGGCTCCATGAGACTGGACAAGCCGGCAACCATTTCATCCACCTCTGCCTCGTAAAAATCTGCGGCCTTGCCGAGCATATGATCGATCGAGCCCGACTCCTCGCCAATCGCACACATCTGCAGCACCATGGTCGGAAACAGGTTCGCGTTGCTCATCGCCGCAGTCAGGCTGGTGCCTGTCGAGACTTCCTGCTGGATCTTCACGGTGGCATCTGCGTAAAGCGAATTACCCGACGCTCCACCTACCGAGTCAAGAGCCTCCACCAGCGGAACGCCGGCAGCAAACATGGTCGACAGCGTTCGAGTCCAGCGCGCAATGCAGGACTTCTCAATCAACGCCCCAAAAACGGGGACTTTCAATAGAACCCGGTCCATGAAGCGCTGCATCTTCTCATTGCGCTTCCAAGCCTGCATGAAAAAATAAAGTCCACCGCCAATACCCCCAAAAATCAACCACCAATAAGCAACAAAGAATTCACTGATCGCAATCACGATCAACGTGGGCGCAGGCAAGTCGGCCCCGAATGACGAGAACACCGATTTAAAAGACGGGATCACGAAAATCATGATCACCGCAACCACCACAAAGGCCACGACCACCACCGAAATTGGGTACATCAGTGCGGACTTGATCTTCGACTTGATGGCTTCGGTTTTCTCCATGTAAGTCGCGAGACGATCGAGGAGCTGTTCCAGAATACCGGCGGCCTCGCCTGCCTCCACCAGATTGCAATACAGAGCATTGAAATACAGCGGGTATTTCCGGAAGGCAGCACTCAGCGAGGTACCGGTTTCCACATCAGTGCGCACGTCATTGAGCAACTTAGTCACGCTGGCGTTGGCATTGCCGCGGCCCACAATGTCGAAGGCCTGCAGAAGGGGCACGCCCGCCTTCATCATGGTGGCCAGTTGACGCGTGAAAATGGCAATATCCCGAGGCTTGATGGACTTGCCGGAGCGCATGCTGCGCTTCTTGATTTTCGTGGCCAGCACGCCTTGCCGGCGCAAGGAGGCTTTGACCTGATTCTCGCCAACAGCCCGGGTTTCCCCCCGCACCTGTTTGCCATTGCGATCCTTGCCCTCCCATTCGAAGACAAATTCCTTGATGTCTCTGGATGTTGCTGTTGCCATGGTGCCTTCTTCTTCAGTGCGTACGAAAGGGGGGGGACTCGAAACTCTCGATCGTTTGACGAGTCGCTACGACCATCAGGGCTTTCCTAAACATTGGTGCAAGCCAGAATTTCTTCCAGCGAAGTCATGCCCAGCTTGACTTTGTGCAAGCCCGCGCCCCGCAAGCTTTTTACGCCTTCAATTTCGGCCTGCTCCGCGATCTCGAGCGCGCTTCCATCGCGCAGAATGATCCGCTGCAATTCTTCCGTGATGGGCATCACCTGGTACACGCCGACCCGGCCCTTGTACCCGTTGTTGCACATGGAACATCCCACGGGTCGGTAAGGTGTCCAGGTTCCGTCGACATCCTCCTCCTTGAACCCGGCCTCCAGCAAGGTTTCCCGAGGTATGTCTGCGGGCGCCTTGCAATTGGGGCAAAGGCGGCGGGCCAGCCGCTGCGCTGTGATGAGAATAACACTCGACGCAATATTGAAGGGCGCAATGCCCATGTTTCGCAGGCGCGTCAGTGTGGCGGGCGCGTCATTGGTGTGCAAGGTGGACAACACCAAGTGGCCGGTCTGCGCAGCCTTGATGGAAATTTCTGCCGTTTCCAGATCGCGGATCTCGCCGACCATGATGATATCGGGATCCTGGCGCAGAAAAGCTTTCAGCGCCACCGAAAACGTCAACCCAGCCTTGTCATTCATGCTGACCTGGTTGACGCCCGGCAGGTTAATTTCGGCCGGGTCTTCCGCAGTTGCGATGTTCACGCCCGGCTTGTTGAGAATATTGAGACAGGTGTACAGGGACACAGTTTTGCCGGAACCCGTGGGCCCGGTAACCAGCACCATGCCATAGGGTCGCTGCACGGCATTGAGCAGCCGCTCCTTCTCGATCGGCTCGTAACCCAATGCATCAATCCCGAGCTTGGCGCTGCTGGGATCCAGAATACGGATCACGATTTTCTCGCCGAACATTGTGGGCAAGGTGCTGACACGGAAATCGATCACCCGGTCGGGGCCGATTTTCAGTTTCATTTTCCCGTCCTGCGGAACCCGCTTCTCGGAAATATCCATTTTCGAGATGACTTTGATCCGGGAAGCCAGTTTTTCCTTGATGGCAACGGGCGGCGATGCTATTTCGCGCAGCTCACCGTCAATCCGGAAACGTACGCGATAGGTATGCTCATAGGGTTCAAAGTGCAGATCCGAGGCCCGCATGCTGAATGCGTCAAGCAGCATCTTGTGCAGGAATTTAACAACCGGTGCATCCTCAACCTCGGCAACACCGGTGTCATTACTATCAGCGCTTGCAGCCTCTGCCGTGGACTCGTCAAACTCAAAGTCATCACCAATGATGCTGTCCATGGCCTCGGAGGCCGTGGTGGCGGAGGCTTCCACCATCTTGGACAGCTTGTCGTACTCGGCAATGACCCAATCCACACCCATCTGGGTGGAAAATTTAATCTTCTCCGCCGCTTCCTGATCAGAAGGGTCCGCAGTAGCCACAATCAGGCGGTTGCTGCGCTTGCTGAGAACCACTATGCGGTAAGACTGGCAAATTTTGGCGTCCAGCAGGCCTTTGGGCAAGCGCTGGGTATCTATCGCGTCCAAGTCGAGCAACGGCGCCGCGAAAGCCGTTGACATGGTGTGTGCCAAGTCCGACGGAGAAACTGCGCCGGAGCCGGTCAATTCGGCAATGAAGCTGGTCCGTCCGCTCTGAGCCTTACGAAAAATATCTTCCGCCGCTTTTTGCCCCAGCTTGCCGGCGATCACCAAAGCCCGGCCCAGGCCCGGTAATGCCAGGGAGGCGGGTGCATTGGTTACTGTATCGACGGCGGCCATGGTTTCGCGAATCTACCTTGAATTGACAAAATTGACATCATCGCTGATAGATATGGCGGTGTAAATCGAAAAACGTTCTGTCCCGGCGCCTGTGTTGGAACCAAGGCAAATGGCCCAAACGCCAAGCCAGAAGCTTAAGGGGAAAGAATGCAGATGGTCGGGGTGAGAGGATTCGAACCTCCGGCCTCTACGTCCCGAACGTAGCGCTCTACCAGGCTAAGCTACACCCCGAAAGTGCCGCACCGAGCGTCACGAACGGCGCTGCAGCAGTTGAGTTGCCAATTGTAGCAAGGCCCCACTATAAGAGTTACGACCCAAAACTGCCAACGCCTGAACGGCCCGCTGCCCTTCTGCCGCAGCCGCATCCCTGGTAGCCTGCAAAGCGCCTGTTTCCCGGACAATTTCCACTATTCTGCCTAGCTGTTCCGTCCCGCCTGTTTCGATGGCTTGCCGAATGATGTCCTTTTCCGCGGCGCTACCTCGCTGCATGGCAATAATCAGCGGCAAGGTGGCTTTGCCCTCACGCAAGTCGTCGCCCAGATTCTTGCCCATTTCCATGGCGTCGCCGTCATAGTCCAAAACATCGTCGATCACCTGAAAGGCCGTGCCCAGGGCCTGCCCATAAGCCGCACAAGCCAGCTCGACTTCTGGCGGCGCTTTGGCCAACAAAGCCGCCAGCCGGGCACTCGCTTCAAACAGCTTGGCGGTTTTTGAACGGATAACCCGCAAATACCCATCCTCGGAGAGGTTGGCGTCATGCATGTTCATCAACTGCAGCACCTCCCCTTCGGCAATGACGTTTGTCGCCTCGGCCAAGGTTTGCATGATGCGCATGTCTCCAGCATCCACCATCATCTGGAAAGCGCGCGAATACAGGAAATCGCCCACAAGAACGCTAGCGGGGTTGCCAAAATTGGCGTTGGCAGTGGCACGACCCCGTCGCAGGGTGGATTCGTCGACCACATCATCATGCAGCAAAGTGGCTGTGTGTATGAATTCCACCACAGCGGCCAGGTTAAAGCGCTGCTCCCTGCGGTACTCAAGCGCGCCGCACATCAACAAAAGCAGGGCCGGGCGCAGTCGCTTGCCGCCTGCAGCCACGATGTACTGCGATACCTGACTGACCAGCGGCACTTCCGAGCTCAGGCGGCGCGCAATCACCGCATCCACGGCATTCATGTCGTCGGCGATCAGGGCCAGCGCAGCAGCCGTGCTAGAAGAATTTACTGTCAAAACGGTCCAGACAAGAGGTTTTGGCGATTATAGGAAGCCAATGCCGCCCTTCCCGGCTGGAAACGCCTGAATTTCAGGAGCGGGGAATTTTTGAGGCGCCGTGCTAGAATAGAAGGCTCTGTGGAAATTCGTCCGCAGAACTCAATTTACGAGGTCTCACATGTACGCGGTCATAAAAACCGGTGGCAAACAATACAAAGTTGCTACTGGCGAAAAAATTAAAGTAGAACAGATTGCTGCGGACGTAGGCCAAGAGATCGTTATTGACCAAGTATTGGCTGTCGGAACCGGCAGCACAATCACGGTTGGTACGCCCTTGGTGTCCGGCGCTACTGTTACGGTTACAGTCCTTTCACAAGGCAGGCACGACAAAGTGCGCATCTTCAAGATGCGCCGTCGCAAGCATTACCAAAAACGCCAGGGTCACCGGCAAAACTTCACTGAGCTGCAAATCGGCGCCATCGTCGGTTAAGCATAGAAGTACCAGGACTCACCAAGGAGTATTGAAAAATGGCACAGAAAAAAGGCGGCGGCTCTACGCGAAACGGGCGCGATTCCAAGCCAAAGATGCTGGGCGTCAAGAAATTCGGCGGCGAAGTGATCAATGCAGGCAGCATCATCGTGCGCCAGCGTGGCACCAAGTTCCACCCGGGCGTCAATGTCGGCATCGGCAAAGACCACACCCTGTTTGCACTGGTGGACGGCGCAGTGTCGTTCTCCGTCAAGGGTTCGCTGAACAAGCACACCGTCAATGTGACTCCAGCGTAAGCTGATCACTTCGATGGCATCGAAGCCCCGCTTGGTCGGGGCTTTGTTGTTTTGGCCCTTTAAATTTGTAAACTACCCCTTGGGTTCAGGCCTCCCCCGGCACCGGATTCCCTCCAAATATCATGAAATTTGTTGACGAAGCCTATATTGACATCGCCGCAGGCGATGGCGGGAGTGGCTGCGTCTCCTTCCGCCATGAAAAATACAAGGAGTTCGGCGGTCCGAACGGCGGTGATGGTGGTCGTGGCGGGCATGTGTATGCCTTGGCCGACGTCAACCTGAACACCCTGGTTGATTTCCGGTTTTCCCGCCGGCATCACGCCAGAAATGGCGAACACGGCATGGGCTCGGACATGTTCGGCGCCAAAGGTGATGACATCATCCTCAAAATGCCGGTGGGCACCATCCTCACCGACGCCGAAACCGGCGAAGTCCTTTTCGAGCTATTGACGCCCGGCGAGGAAGTACTGATCGCCAAAGGCGGCGATGGTGGCTTTGGCAACCTGCGCTTCAAGAGCTCGACCAATCGTGCACCACGCAGCAAGACACCAGGCTGGCCTGGCGAACACAAAAGCCTGAAACTGGAACTGAAAGTACTGGCTGATGTCGGCCTGCTCGGCATGCCGAACGCCGGCAAGTCCACCTTCATCTCTGCCATTTCCAATGCGCGCCCGCGTATCGCCGACTACCCTTTCACCACACTGCACCCCAACCTGGGCGTCGTACGTGTCGGACCGGAGCAGAGTTTTGTCGTCGCGGATTTGCCCGGACTGATTGAGGGCGCATCCGAGGGCGCCGGCTTGGGCCATCTGTTCCTGCGCCACCTGCAGCGCACACGCCTGCTGCTGCACATCGTGGACATGGCGCCTTTTGATGACAGCGTGGATCCCGTGGCGCAGGCCAAGGCCATCGTCGGCGAGCTCAAGAAGTACGACGAGGCCCTATACAACAAGCCACGCTGGCTGGTCCTGAACAAACTCGACATGGTGGACGCAGACAAGCGTGCTGCGCTGGTCAGGGATTTCGTCAAACGCTTCAAGTTCAAGGGCCCTGTCTTCGAGATCTCCGCGCTTACACGCGAGGGTTGCGAGCAACTGGTCAAGACGATCTACCAGCACGTCAAGTCGGTGCAAAGAAGCGAGCAGGAACCTGAAGAAATTGACCCGCGCTTTGCCGATCTGCCGCCCGACCCTGCGGCGGCCGGCTGACCCCACAGCAGACTTGCCCCGCTTGCTATATAAACAATAGCTGCTCACGCCCGATCCATAAGGGCTGGAGCTCTAAAATCACCTGAAAATGCAGGAAAAACCAGCCTCCACCGTTCTTCTCAACGCCAAGCGCATCGTGGTCAAGGTGGGCTCCAGCCTGGTGACCAACGAAGGGCGCGGGCTGGATGCCCAGGCCATCGGCCAGTGGTGTCAACAGCTCGCGGTTCTGGTCAAGGGCGGCCGCGAAGTCATCATGGTCAGCAGCGGGGCCATCGCCGAGGGCATGAAGCGCCTCGGCTGGGCCACCCGGCCCAGCGCCATCCATGAGTTGCAGGCCGCCGCCGCCGTCGGGCAGATGGGGCTGGTACAGGTCTACGAGAGCCAATTGCGTGAAAACGGCGTTGGCAGCGCCCAGGTTCTGCTCACCCATGCCGATCTGGCCGATCGTGAGCGCTATCTCAACGCCCGCTCCACCCTGCTGAGCCTCCTTCAGTTTGGGGTGGTCCCGGTGATCAACGAAAACGACACCGTGGTCAATGACGAAATCAAATTCGGTGACAACGATACGCTGGGCGCGCTGGTCGCCAACCTGGTGGACGCGGACGCACTCGTCATCCTGACAGACCAGAAAGGCCTGTACAGCGCAGACCCACGCAAAGACCCCGCCGCGCGTTTTATCCACGAAGCCAAAGCCGGCGACCCGGCGCTGGAAGCCATGGCCGGCGGCGCAGGTTCGAGCCTCGGCAAAGGCGGCATGATCACGAAAATCCTGGCGGCCAAACGTGCGGCTGGTTCCGGCGCCTCTACGGTGATTGCCTGGGGACGCGAACCCAACGCGCTGATCCGCCTGTCACAGGGCGAAGCGATCGGCACCTTGCTGGTTGCCCAGACCGCCAAGAGCCAGGCCCGCAAACGGTGGATTGCAGACCATCTGCAGTTACGCGGCGCTGTAACGGTCGACGCTGGTGCCGCTGCCAAGGTGCGCGACGAGGGCAAAAGCCTGCTGCCGATCGGCATGACCTCCGTACAGGGCGAATTTTCGCGCGGCGATGTGATCGCCATACGCGACAGCCAGGGCACGGAAGTAGCTCGCGGCTTGGCGAACTATTCCAGCATGGAGGCCAGGCTCATCTGCCGCACACCGTCATCGGAGTTTGAAAAGCTTCTGGGTTACACCGGAGAAGCTGAAATGATTCACAGGACCAATCTGGTGCTTACCGGTTGAACCGGTCGCTCTTGAGCAAGCGGACAATTTCCCTGACCGAGGAAGCCCTGGCCGAGCTGTCACAGGCACCCGCCCGGGCAAACTGAAGCGCGTGCTTGGATGGCATGCTGGCGTAGAGCGATTGCCACTCGGCGTTGGGCACCTTGTTCCACACCCCTGCAGACGTGTATCGCGCATAGGTCTTGACCTCGGCGGTAACGCAGCGGATGCCCTCGTACATGACATTTCGGGCGCCGGTGGGACTGGTGGCCACCATCACATACCGGACCACTCCGTCATCGTCCGAAATTTTCAAGGTTTCCGGATCCACGCCATAGACCAGCGATGAGCCGCGCGAGACCTCGAAGGTCAGAAGCTTTTCCACACTAAAAGCAGGGGGGGGCGGGACCTCCCCTTCCTTCCAGTCCATCAGTTCAACGTCGCGTTGCGCCCACGCCGTCAGGGAAAGGCCCAGCAAACATGCTGCGCCAAACGATTTAATTGTCATGCTTGTCATTTCTGGGGCCGGCCGTCAAACTGGTTTGAGGGTCAGGTTCAAAGGTTGCGCCCGGAGGCAATTCAAAGGACGCGCCGGGCATGCCCGGGCCGCGTGCCCCCGGCTCACCCGGGAGCGCATCGGCAGGATCGCGCTGGCGCATGCCGCCACGCAGGTAACGGTTGCGGTGATCCGGCTTCGGATCAAACCGATGATCCGCACGTGGTACAAAACGCGCCAGTTCGGTCAGCGCCATTTCATAGACGCCGCGCTTGAACTCCACAACAACGTCAAGTGGCACCCAGTAGTCGTTCCAGCGCCAGGCGTCAAACTCCGGATGGTCGGTTGCGCGCAGGTTCAGGTCCCAGTCATGGCCGACCAACTGCAAGAGGAACCAGATCTGTTTCTGGCCTTTGTAATGTCCGCGTGCATCGCGGCGAATAAACCGGTCAGGCACCTCATAGCGCAACCAGTCCCGGGTTCGGGCAAGCACCTGCACGTGTTGCGGTAGCAGTCCCACTTCTTCATGCAGTTCGCGGAACATGGCCTGCTCGGGATTTTCGCCCCGGTCAATGCCACCCTGCGGAAACTGCCACGAGTGGGTACGGATACGCTTGCCCCAAAATACCTGACTTCTCTGGTTGAGCAAGATGATGCCGACGTTGGGCCGAAAGCCGTCCCGGTCAAGCATAATCAAACCTCAAATTTTTTAAACTGAGTCCATTATGCACAGCAGAATGCTCAGAGCCAAGCGCACGCCGGGGCGGCAGTCCCAAAAACCTCACGAAGCCCAGAAAAACCTCCCATGAAAGCCTCCCAGTTCTTCATTTCCACGCTCAAGGAAGCACCCGCAGATGCCGAGGTGGTCAGCCATCAGTTGATGACGCGCGCGGGCATGATCAAGAAACTGGGCGCCGGCATTTACACCTACATGCCCATGGGGTTGCGCGTGATCCGGAAGGTGGAGGCCATTGTCCGGGAAGAAATGAACCGTGCCGGCTCCGTGGAACTGACGATGCCGGTGATACAGCCTGCGGAGTTGTGGCAGGAAACCGGGCGTTTCACAACCAACGGCCCCGAACTCCTGCGCATCAAAGACCGGCATGAACGCGACTTTGTGGTCCAGCCCACCAGCGAAGAAGTGATCACAGATATTGCGCGCCAGGAAATCAAAAGCTACAAACAACTGCCGAAAAACCTGTACCAGATCCAAACCAAATTTCGTGACGAGCGCCGTCCCCGCTTCGGCCTGATGCGCGGGCGCGAGTTCACGATGAAGGATGCCTACAGTTTCGACCGCGACCTGGACGCCGCCAAAAAAAGCTATGACGTGATGAGCGATGCGTACCGCCGTATTTTTGACCGCTTTGGCCTGCGTTACCGTGCAGTGGCCGCCGACAGCGGTGCCATTGGCGGCGACCTGAGCGAAGAATTTCAGGTGATTGCCGACACCGGCGAAGACGCCATCGTGTACTGCCCCGACAGCAGCTACGCCGCCAATATGGAAAAGGCCGAAGCCCTGGCACCGACAGCCTCCCGGCCTGCGCCAAGTCAGGCTTTGGCCAAGGTAGCCACGCCGGGCAAGAGCACTTGCGAAGACGTGGCCGGATTGCTGGGCGTGGCGCTGCAAACCACGATCAAGTCCCTGGTGCTGGCCACCGATGCCAAGGACGACAAAGGCAATACCGTCAAGACCCAGGTCTGGCTACTGCTGCTGCGCGGCGATCATGACATGAACGAAGTCAAGGCACGGAAAGTGCTCGGCCTGGAAGAGTTCCGTTTCGCCACCCCGTCGGAAATTGAAGAGCATTTCGGTTGCAAGCCCGGTTACCTGGGACCCGTCGGTTTGCGAAAACCGGTGCAACTGGTTGTAGACCGCGAAGTGGCCGTCATGGCCGACTGGATTTCCGGCGCCAACGTTGAAGATTTCCACATCACCGGCGTCAACTGGGGCCGTGATCTGCCCGAGCCCACGCTGGTCGCAGATCTGCGCAATGTCAAAGCCGGTGATCTGTCGCCGGACGGCAAAGGCGTGTTGGCGATTGAGCGCGGCATCGAGGTCGGCCACGTGTTTGTGTTGGGCACCAAGTACAGCAAGGCCATGAACGCAACCTTCCTCGACGAAAACGGCAAGCCCCAGTTCATGGAAATGGGCTGCTACGGCATCGGCATCACGCGACTGCCGGCCGCTGCGATTGAGCAGAACCATGACGAGCGCGGCATCATCTGGCCCGACGCGATTGCGCCTTTTACCGTGGTGCTTTGCCCGATCAGCCCGGACCGTTTCCCCGAAGTCAAGGCTGCGGCGGAAAAGCTGCATGACGAACTGCTCGCGGCAGGTGTTGACGTGATCCTAGACGACCGCGGCGAGCGGCCGGGCGCCATGTTTGCCGACTGGGAGCTTATTGGTGTTCCGCACCGCGTGACCATCGGTGACCGCGGCCTGAAAGACGGCCAACTGGAATACCAGCACCGGCGTGATGCGGCCTCCAGCAAAATCAATGTTGCTGACGCCTTCACTTTCCTCAAGGGAAAGCTGGCTCTCTGAGCGGCATGGCGCCATTCGCATCACTGCCTATCGTGCCGGTATCCGGTATTGCTCCGGCACCCCAAGCAGCGGAAATCTCAAGAAGAAAGTGCCTCCAGTCCCTGTCCCTTCTGGGCGGGTCGCTACTCTTTTCAGAGCAAGTCAGCGCCGGTGCGCAGATCGAAGAGCCGCTGATCGACTCGGTGCGTACCGCCCTGAGTTCGGCCGTCGCCAACCAGGCGCCGCCGGTGCCTGAGTTTCGCGATACCGAAAGCCGCCTGGTTTATCTGCGCTGGCTGGGTGCGATGAGCGACCGGCTCAAGAAGAAAAAGCCTGAGTGGCAGATCCGCAAGGAATTCCTGCAGACCGTTTGGTATGAAAGCAAGCGTGCCGGACTGGACGTGGCGCTGGTGCTGGGACTGATCCAGGTCGAAAGCAACTTCCGCAAATTCGCGGTCAGCCGCGTCGGGGCACGCGGCTACATGCAGGTCATGCCGTTCTGGACACGGGTGATTGGCGACGGCGATCCCGGCAAGCTGTTTCACATGCAGACCAACATGCGGTTTGGCTGCGTGATCCTGCGCCATTACCTGGACCGCGAAAAAGGTGACCTCTTCATGGGGCTGGGCCGCTACAACGGCTCACGCGGGAAATCACCCTACCCTGACGCGGTGCTGGGCGCTAGAAAGCAGTGGGAATTTAGCTAAGAAGCTAGGCCCCCAGCAGAAAGTTGCTGCCTGATGCCTTCGGTAGCTCGCCATCCCTTGTGCTTTCGTCCTTGAGCATGACCCCCGACAACTGCAGCTTGTGCATCTGCTTTACCAGGTAGTGCACCTTGACCGCAGCCTCCTCATACGAAAGGCCCTCCGTACGCACATTGGAGATGCAGTTGCGTCTCGCATCTGTCAGTCCCGGCGCCGGTATCCAGGTGAGATAGATACCCAGACTGTCCGGCGAGCTCAGGCCGGGACGTTCGCCGATCAGCAACACCATCACCTTGGCGCTGAGCAACTCGCCCACCTCATCGCCGATCGCCACGCGGGCCTGCCTGACCACAGCCAGCGGAGCACACGACCAGTTTTCCGCCGCTGTCTGGCGTTTGATTGCGTCCAGCAAGGGCACCGCATGCCGCGCCACTGCGAGCGCCGACAATCCGTCGGCCACAACAAAAGCCAGGTCATAGGCGCGCCCTTGCGATGGGTGGGGTAATGCTTTCAGGCGTTCACGCGATGCATCGTTCAGCCGCCGGCCACTGTCGGGATGCTGCAGGTAGTACAAGCGATCGCCCGCCGCACTGTCCAGCACCAGGCAGCTATCTGCCTGGGCAAGGCCCGCCTGTTCGAGGTCTTGCAGCAACTGCGGCACGTCAAGTGCCATGTGCACCGCATCGCGCGCCTGGGCATGAGCAAGCTGAAACGCGAGTTGCGGCTGGGTCGGCTGGCTGACGCCTGCACGGCCCAACGCAATGCGTGCCGCCGTGAACTGACGCAGCCGCTGCCAGGGGTTGCTGACGATGGAAGGCTTGGACGGAGGCATCTCGGATTTATTCTCAGGACAGGCGCAGCAACGCCTCACGAAAAGCCGGCGGCAACTCCCCGGTCAGATGCCGCGCGCCATCCACTTCACCGGGCACGGTAATCTGCATCTTCTCCAGCCATGCCTCAAACTCCGGAGCCGGACGCAGACCGAGCGCCCGCCTTGCGTACAGGGCGTCATGAAAAGAGGTGCTCTGGTAATTGAGCATGATGTCGTCGGAGCCGGGCACCCCCATCACGAAGTTACAGCCGGCCACCGCCAGCAGCGTGAGCAGCACATCCATGTCGTTCTGGTCGGCTTCGGCATGGTTGGTGTAGCAGACGTCGCAACCCATGGGCAGCCCCAGCAACTTGCCGCAGAAGTGGTCTTCGAGCCCGGCGCGAATGATCTGCTTGCCGTCGTACAGATACTCCGGTCCGATGAACCCCACCACGCTGTTGACCAGCAGCGGTTTGAATTGGCGCGCGACGGCATAGGCACGCACCTCGCAAGTCTGCTGGTCCAGCCCGTGGTGTGCATTGGCAGACAAGGCACTGCCCTGCCCGGTTTCAAAATACATCACGTTGCTGCCGACGGTGCCGCGCCCCAGGGACAGGGCTGCGTCCTGCGCCTCGGCCAGCAGCGTCAGGTCGATGCCGAAGCTGCGGTTGGCGGCTTCGGTACCGGCAATCGACTGGAACACCAGATCCACAGGCGCGCCACGCTCCATGGCTTGCAGGGTGTTTGTTACATGGGTCAGCACGCAGGACTGCGTCGGTATGGCGTAGCGCTGAATAATCTCGTCGAGCATCGTGAGCAGCTTGACCACCTGCGGCACGTTGTCTGTTGCGGGATTGATCCCCAGCACCGCGTCCCCGCTGCCGTACAGCAAGCCATCGAGCAGACTGGCCGCAATTCCGGCGGCATCATCCGTGGGATGGTTGGGTTGCAGCCGCGTCGACAAACGCCCCGGCAAACCAAGAGTGCCCCGAAATGCCGTCACCACGCGGCATTTTTGTGCGCCCAGAATCAGGTCCTGGTTACGCATGATCTTGGAGACAGCGGCGGCCATTTCCGGCGTGATCCCCGGCGCGATGGCGGCCAGTGCAGCACCGTCCACCGCGTCACTGAGCAGCCAGTTGCGAAAATCTCCGACGGTCAGATGACGGATGGGCGCAAACGCAGCGGCATCGTGCCCGTCGATGATGAGCCGCGTGATCTCGTCTGTTTCATAGGGCACCACGGCATCATCCAGAAACCTGACCAGCGGCAGTTCGGCCAGCGCCATCTGCGCAACCGCCCGCTCTTCGTCGGTAGCAGCAGCAACACCCGCCAGCACGTCACCAGAGCGCAAAGGCGTCGCCTTGGCCAGCAGGTCTTTCAGGTCGCGAAAATGGTAAGTGGTGGTACCGGCGGTATGGCTCAGTGCATGGGCTGGCATAGGGTGTCCTCAAAACCGCCGGGACTGGCAACCAAGGCAGGAACGGGCGGTCCTGCTATCTTGCGGGCATTTATGCTGCAGAGCAACCGTCCGGCGTCAAAACAGCCCAGGCACCGGATTCTTTAAGAAAAACAGGCCACGAGCCCTTGGCACACGGACGCAACCAGCTATCAATAAATGAGCAGATTGAATGACGGTGAAACGCACCAACCCGCTTCAAACGCTGTGAGTCACGCCTGAAAAACCGCGCTCTCCGGCAAACCAGGCCAGCACCGGCACAGTGCCGGGCAACACAGGCTGCACTTCCACCGGCAAACGTTGCCAGGCAAACTGCTGGCCTTCATGCATGTGCAGCTCGCCCGTCCAGTCAAAAACCTTGCAGAAATTGAGCCGGACCAGCGCATGCGGGTAATCGACCAATTCCACTCTCCATGGGTGGACAGCGCCGATGGTGATGCCGATTTCTTCCTGCAGTTCGCGGCGCAGGGCCTGCTCCACGGTTTCGCCCGGCTCCAGCTTGCCACCGGGAAACTCCCAGTAGTGCTCATAGACCTTGCCCGGCGGGCGCGAGGTGAGGAGGAAGTCGCCATCCGGCCGGACCAGTACGCCAACGGCCACATCGACCACCTTGCGGTCTGCACCGCCCTCGCGCGGGCGCTCGCCATCGGCAACCAACACACTCATGTCGAATGATCGGGGGCCTGGTCACCCTGGTCGGGCGACACAGCAGCACCTGGCCGTTCATAGGCCGCGATGGCAGATGCCGCCACGGGCCGACTGGCGCTGTCACGGCCGGCATAGTCGCGGGCGAACTGGTAGGCCACACGGCCGCTGCGTGAGCCGCGCTCCAGCGCCCACACCAGGGAAGCGGGTTTCGCCGCTGCTATGGCCTCTTGGCCCACGCCGAACGACGACAGCCATTGTGCGACGATGGTCAGGTATTCATCCTGACTAAACGGGTAGAAGCTGACCCACAGGCCGAAGCGTTCGGACAGCGAAATCTTTTCTTCCACCACCTCACCGGGATGCACTTCGCCGTCTTCACTGCGGGTGTAAGTGAGGTTTTCCGTCATGTACTCGGGCAGCAAGTGGCGCCGGTTGCTGGTCGCGTAGATCAACACATTCGGTGTGGCCGCCGCGATGGAACCGTCGAGGATGGACTTGAGCGCCTTGTAGCCGGGCTCGCCTTCCTCAAAACTCAGGTCGTCGCAGAAGACGATGAATTTCTCGGGCAAGCCGGAGACCACGTCGACGATGTCCGGCAGGTCGGTCAGGTCGGTCTTGTCAACTTCAATCAGCCGCAGGCCGCGCGCCGCGTATTCATTCAGGCAGGCCTTGATCAGCGAGGATTTGCCGGTGCCGCGCGCACCGGTCAACAGCACGTTGTTGGCGGGCTTGCCGAGCACAAACTGCTCGGTGTTGCGCCTGATCTTTTCCTTCTGGTCCTCGATTTCCTTGAGGTCGCCCAGGCTCATGTTGCCGATATGGCGCACTGGCTCCAGCGAACCGTGACCGGAGCTGCGCTTGCGGTAGCGGTAGGCGATGGAGGCGCTCCAGTCCGGCGCACTCAGGGGCTGCGGCA
This sequence comes from Polaromonas sp. A23, assembly GCF_002001015.1. Classification (GTDB taxonomy): domain Bacteria; phylum Pseudomonadota; class Gammaproteobacteria; order Burkholderiales; family Burkholderiaceae_C; genus Polaromonas. The sequence goes on from NZ_MUNO01000022.1 coordinate 285,097, forward strand.
ACACGGATTCAATCCGCGCCATCAGGGACTCGACGCGGGCGATCAGGCGTTCAAACTGCTCGTTCATGGACGGCCCTGATTAACTGCGATAGTCCGCGTTGATCTTGACGTAGTCATAGGACAGATCGCAGGTCCAGACCGTGTCAGCTGCATCGCCCCGGCCCAACAGCACACGCACGGTGATTTCGCTTTGCTTCATCACCCGCTGGCCGTCGGCTTCGACATAGTCAGGGTGGCGGCCACCGTTTTTCGCCACCAGCACGTCGTCGAGGTACAAGTCGATTTTTGTCTGGTCCAGGTCAGCAATGCCGGCATAACCGACGGCAGCCAGGATGCGGCCGAGATTGGGGTCACTGGCGAAAAAAGCTGTCTTGACCAGGGGCGAATGGGCGATGGCGTAAGCGACTTGGCGGCACTCGGCGCCGGTCTTCCCGCCTTCAACCCGCACGGTAATGAACTTGGTCGCGCCTTCACCGTCGCGCACGATGGCTTGCGCCAGCTTTCTTGCGATGTCCAGCATGGCGTTGCGCAATGCAACGCCTTCGGTGCTGTCCAGCGAAGTAACTTCCGGGTGCTTCGCCCGATTGCTCGCGATCACCACAAAAGAGTCGTTGGTCGAGGTGTCGCCATCGACCGTCACGCGGTTGAAGGAACCTTCCGCCAGCTCTGTGGCGAGTTGTGCCATCAGGCCTTGAGAGACGCGGGCATCGGTCGCCATGAAGCCCAGCATGGTGGCCATGTTGGGACGAATCATGCCGGCACCCTTGCTGATGCCTGTGATGGTGACCGATGCGCCGCCCAGCGTGATGCGGCTTGAAAACGCCTTGGCCACGGTGTCCGTGGTCATGATGGCTTCTGCGGCTTTGCCCCAGTTGTCCGCCTTTGCATCGGCCAGCGCGGCCGGCAGGCCGGCGGCGATGCGCTCATGTGGCAAGGGTTCCATGATCACGCCGGTGGAAAACGGCAGGATCTGTTCCGGCGCTACCTTGAGTTCGCGCGCCAGCGCCGCGCAGCTGGCCTGCGCCCGGCTCAGGCCGTCGGCACCGGTGCCGGCGTTGGCATTGCCGGTATTGATCAGCATCGCGCGAATGCCGGGGCCCTGCTTGGCGTTTTTGGCAAGGTGCTCGCGGCAGATCTGCACCGGGGCTGCGCAGAACCGGTTTTGCGTGAACACGGCACCTACCGAGGCGCCTTCATCCAGCAGCAGAACGGACAGATCCTTGCGTCCGGCCTTGCGAATGCCCGCTTCGGCAATGCCCCAGCGCACACCCGGCACGGGGTAAAGCTGGTCGGCGGGGGTGGCAAGCAGGTTCACGGGCATGTTCTCTTCACTCCAAGTAACGGGCCGGCCGACGGGGCCTAGTTCAGCTTGCCGTGGCAGAGCTTGTATTTTTTTCCGGACCCGCAAGGGCAAGGGTCATTGCGGCCCACACGCGGCACAGCGCCCGCGGGCAGTGCCTGCTTGTAAGGCCGGGATTCTTCGTCAACCCTGGTTTCCACTTCACCGGTTTCCGTCGGTGCCGAGTAGGTCACATTGGAAATTCTCTCCGCCCGGTCTTCCATCTCCTCGGCGGCCTGTCCGAGCTGCTCGCCCGATTGCACCTGGACCGTCATGAGGATTTTGGTGACCTCGTTTTTCACGCTGTCGAGCAACTGGCCGAATAACTCGAAGGCCTCGCGTTTGTACTCCTGCTTGGGCTGCTTCTGGGCGTAGCCGCGCAAGTGAATGCCCTGGCGCAAATAATCCAGCGCGCTCAGATGCTCGCGCCAGTGCGAGTCAATGCTTTGCAACAACACGATGCGCTCGAACTGGGTGAAGTTTTCCTCGCCGATTTTTTCAACCTTGGCGGCAAAGGCCGCGTTGGCCGCGGCGGCCACCCTCTCAAGCATGTCTTCATCGGTGATCGCGGTCGCAGCCTCGACTTCGCCCTGCAGAGACAGCTCGATCTGCCACTCGTCGCGCAGCACCTTTTCCAGGCCAGCTACGTCCCACTGCTCTTCGACACTTTCTTCAGGAATGTACTGCCGCACCAGATCGGTGAAGCAGCCTTCACGCAGGGAGGCAATTTGGCCCTCCAGGCTGGACGCATCCATGATGTCGTTGCGCTGCTGATAAATTACCTTGCGCTGGTCGTTGGCAACGTCATCGTATTCAAGCAGCTGCTTGCGGATGTCGAAGTTGCGCGCTTCCACCTTGCGCTGGGCGGATTCAATGCTGCGAGTGACAATGCCGGCCTCGATGGCTTCGCCGTCCGGCATCTTGAGCCGCTCCATGATGGCGCGGACGCGGTCACCCGCAAAAATGCGCATCAGCGTGTCATCCAGGCTCAGGTAAAAACGCGAAGAGCCGGGGTCGCCCTGACGGCCCGAGCGGCCGCGCAGCTGGTTGTCGATGCGTCGTGACTCGTGCCGTTCTGTGGCGATGATGCGCAAACCACCCAACGACTTCACCTTCTCGTGATCTTGCGTCCACTGCGCGCGCAGACGGGCGATTTCCACCACTTTGGCATTGGCGTCCAGCGACTCATCCGCCTCGACCGCCTCAACGAGCTTCTCCACATTGCCTCCAAGCACAATGTCAGTGCCACGTCCGGCCATGTTGGTGGCAATCGTGATCATGCCGGAGTGTCCCGCCTGGGCCACGATGTCGGCCTCGCGTGCATGCTGCTTGGCATTGAGCACCTGGTGCGGCAGCTTTTCCTTGTCCAGCAGCTGGTCGATGATCTCTGAATTTTCAATCGAGGTGGTGCCCACCAGCACCGGCTGGCCGCGCTCATGGCATTCGCGGATGTCCTTGATGGCTGCCTCGTATTTTTCGCGCGTGGTTTTGTACACACGGTCCAGTTGATCCTCACGCCGGCTTGGACGGTTCGGCGGGATCACCGTGGTCTCCAGGCCGTAAATTTCCTGGAACTCGTAGGCTTCGGTGTCGGCGGTGCCGGTCATACCAGCCAATTTGCCGTACAGGCGGAAGTAATTCTGGAAAGTGATGGATGCCAGGGTCTGGTTTTCGGGCTGGATAGCCACGCTTTCCTTGGCTTCGACGGCCTGGTGCAGGCCTTCGCTCCAGCGCCGACCTGACATCAGGCGTCCGGTGAACTCATCGACGATGACGATTTCACCGTCCTGCACCACGTAATGCTGGTCGCGATGGTACAGGTGGTTGGCGCGCAGCGCCGCGTACAGATGGTGCATCAGCGAAATGTTCGCCGGGTCATACAGCGTGGCGCCTTCGGGGATCAGGCCCAGGCTGAACAGGATGCGTTCGGCGTTTTCATGCCCCTGCTCGGTCAGGAACACCTGGTGGGTTTTTTCATCCAGCGTGAAGTCGCCGGGTTTGATGATGCCTTCGCCGGTACGCGGGTCGGCTTCGCCTTCCTGGCGCGTGAGCAGGGGAACCACCTTGTTGATGGCCAGATACATCTCGGTATGGTCTTCCGCCTGGCCGCTGATGATCAGCGGCGTGCGGGCTTCATCGATCAGGATGGAGTCCACCTCGTCAACGATGGCGTAGTTCAGGCCGCGCTGTACACGGTCGGCCACCTCGTAGACCATGTTGTCGCGCAGGTAGTCGAAACCGAATTCGTTGTTCGTACCGTAGGTGATGTCGGCGCGGTAGGCGTCCTGTTTCTCGGGGCGCTGCATGTTGGGCAGGTTGATGCCGACGGTCAGGCCCAGGAAGTTGTAGAGCTTGCCCATCCAGAGCGCATCGCGATTGGCCAGGTAGTCGTTGACTGTGACCACGTGCACACCCTTGCCGGTCAGCGCGTTTAGGTAAACCGGCAAAGTCGCCGTCAGCGTCTTGCCTTCACCGGTTCCCATCTCTGAAATTTTCCCGTTGTGTAGCGCCATGCCGCCCAGCATCTGCACGTCGAAGTGGCGCATCTTCATGACACGCTTGCTGCCTTCGCGAACCACCGCAAAAGCTTCCGGCAAGATGGCATCGAGGGCTTCACCCCCGGCGATGCGGTCTATGAATTCTCGGGTTTTGGCGCGCAAGCGCTCGTCGTCCAGCTTTTCGAACTCTGCTTCCAGGGCATTGATGCGCTCTATGCTCTTGCGGTAAGTTTTGAGCAGCCTGTCGTTGCGGCTGCCGAAGATTTTGGTCAGGATATTGGAAGCCATAAATGCGAGGCCGCGCTGACAGCTCCCATGAGCGGGCAGTGCGGCCGAAATCCTTATTGAGTATCGACTTAGGTGTGGGCGCTGCCAGCCGGTTTCAACTGGGCGCAAACCGCCGATTTTACCTCTGCCGCACCACTACTTGGGGCGAGGAGGCTGGGCAGGCTGCATCGCTGGCAACCGAACGGCGGCAAGCGCCATGGGCGCGGGGAGTTTCTGCCCGGCTGTGAGGAATTTTTGCGGATCCTGGAACACGCCCTGCACGAGCACCTCAAAGTGCAGATGCGGTCCGGTCGATCGGCCCGTGGTGCCCACTTCGGCAATTTTCTGGCCGCGTTTGACCAGATCACCCTTTTTGACCAGCACCCTGGAAGCATGGGCATAGCGGGACACCAGGTCATTGCCATGATCCACCTCGACCATGTTGCCGTAGGCAGGATGCACTTCCTGGGTCACAACCACGCCACCGGCGGCCGCCAGAATGGAGGTGCCAGGCTCGGCCGGGAAATCCAGCCCTGTGTGCAGCGCGGATCGGCCGTTCAGCGGGTCTATTCGCCAACCGAAGGACGACCCGAGGATGCCCAGTGCCACCGGTTGCTGGGTGGGCACCATCATTTTCTTGACTTTCTGGTCGAAGAGCCGTGACTCCATCACCGTCAGCAGGTCCACGCGCTGGTCGGTCAGCTTGTCGAGATCAGTCAGTGTTGCCTGCAGCTCTTCCATGCTCAGCGACCGGCCTGACACCAGGGCACCGCCGCGACCGGGCTGGGTCTTGATGTCATTGGGGTTGACGCCGGCCAGCCCCGAAACCCGCTCGCCCAGCGACTCCAGCTGCATCAGCTTGGCCTGCATTTCGCCCAGGCGCCTGGCCATGTGGTCCAGGTTTTCACGCATGAAACGATCGCGCTGTTCAAACTCATCCTTGACCATCAGTTTGACCAACGAACCGATGACGGGCCAACCTTCGCGCGCGCCCTTGAGAAAAACCCAGTGGTACATGCCGGCAGCGACCAGCATCAGCCCCAGTGATGCGACAAAACCCGCCACGACGAGTTTGGTCCCGCTCAGGTAAATGGCACGGCTTTGGGCCAGCCAGGCATCCGTGATAATCAAATGCACGTGTATGTCTCCTTAAACCTTCGAGCAGAGCCTTGAACTCCAGCCCCCGCCCGCACCAGACCCTCACTTTCAGCCAGGCCGTCGAAAACTCGCCGTCTCTCGCACGTCTGGCCGGCCTTGTGCAGGAATCCAACGACCGGCTCAAGGCCATCGAGTCCCTGATACCCACAGCCCTGCGGCCCGCTATTCAGGCAGGGCCCATTGAGGACGGCACCTGGTGCCTGCTGATAAGCAGCAACGCCGCTGCAGCCAAAGTACGCCAGTTGCTGCCCCTGCTCCAGTCCCGCCTGAGCGACAAAGGTTGGAAGGTTACCTCAATTCGGCTGAAGATACTAATCGCCCGAAAGTAGTACGGAACCAGCACCTCGACCTTGAAAGGCTTGCCCGGTCTGAAGGGGATGCTATTGATCTGATAGTCGCCCGCGCCCGGCACAATGGCCGGGGCAGGTTCTGGATCATGGTGCCGCTTGTCGGATTCGAACTGACGACCTACCGCTTACAAGGCGGTTGCTCTACCAACTGAGCTAAAGCGGCACAAACTCTATTTTACTTGACGCGCTTGAGCGAAGGACGCTTGCCTTGCTGCGGTTTGGGTGGTTCGGGCGGTTCCGGATCATCGTCGCGCGCCGAAGAATTATTATTGGCCGGTACCAATTGTACGATCTTCCCTTCTGCCGCCGGCGCATGCTCCACCACTGGCGCCGCAGGCTCGACTTCCGTCTCTACAGGAGACTGGGGCGCGGCCGACGGGGTGTCCGTCAGGGGAAACGCCATGCCTTGGCCGTTCTCACGAGCGTAAATAGCAATCACACGACCGATCGGCACCATGATCTCGCGGGCACTTCCGGCAAAACGCGCCTTGAACTCAATGAAGTCATTGCCCAGCTTGAGCGAACTCGTTGCATCGAAACTGATGTTCAGCACAATTTCATTGTTCTTCACGTACTCACGCGGCACCTGCACGGTCTCGTCCACGGCCACCGCCACATAAGGCGTCAGGCCGTTGTCGGTGCACCAGTCGTACAGCGCCCGTATCAGGTACGGACGTGTAGAGGTGGAATCGAGCGCGTTCATGAAATCAGCCACGTTGCACTCGAACCTGCACAGCATGTCCCTTCAAGCAGGGGCCGCGGAACCGGCTTTGCCGGGCCGCAGGCGCAGCGGCCCCCTCGGGGGGCAGCGCAGCACACGCAGTGGCAAGCGTGGGGGCCATTACTTCCTCATGACCTTCTCGGAAGGCGTGAGCGCCTCGATATAGGCCGGTCGCGAGAAAATGCGCTCGGCGTACTTGAGCAGCGGCGCGGCATTTTTCGACAGATCGATGTCGTAATAATCCAGGCGCCAGAGCAAAGGAGCAATCGCCACGTCCAGCATGGAAAAATTGTCGCCCAGCATGAACTTGTTCTTCAGGAACACCGGGGCGAGCTGCGTCAAACGGTCGCGGATGTGCGAACGGGCTTTTTCCAGTGCTTTTTCGTTGCCCTTGGAAGCCCGCGCTTCCAGCGTGTTCACGTGGACAAACAGTTCCTTCTCGAAGTTGAGCAGGAACAGGCGAACGCGTGCGCGGTCGACCGGGTCGCCGGGCATCAGCTGCGGATGCGGGAAACGCTCGTCGATGTATTCATTGATGATGTTCGATTCGTAAAGAATCAGGTCACGCTCCACCAGAATCGGCACCTGGCCGTAGGGATTCATGACGTTGATGTCTTCGGGCTTGTTGTACAAGTCCACATCACGGATTTCGAAGTCCATGCCTTTTTCAAACAGTACAAAACGGCAGCGATGCGAAAACGGGCAGGTCGTGCCTGAATAAAGGACCATCATGTCTCGGGACTCCTAAATGCAAAGGAGTGGAACCGTCGAAGGTGCCACTCCAGAAGGTGCCGGGGAACTGGATCCCCGGCGAAAAATTACTTGACGTCTTTCCAGAACGCGGCGTTCAGGCGCCAGGCGACAAAGGTCAACATCAGGAGAAAAAGCAGGACCCAGACGCCCACCCGGACGCGGGTATTTTGTGCGGGCTCAGCCATCCATTGCAGGTAGCCAACCAGATCACCGACAGCCTGGTCGTACTGCAAGGGTGTCATGGTGCCAGGAGTGACCTGCTGCCAGCCTTTGAAGACCGGCACTTTGTGGCCGTGCTCTTCCTTGGTGTCGAACAGGGGCTTGCGCTCGCCGGACAGCTCCCACATCACATGCGGCATGGCCACGGTGGGGAAAGCCAGGTTGTTCCAGCCGGTCGCCGTGGTGTCGTCGCGGTAAAACGTACGCATGTAGGTGTAGAGGTAGTCGGCGCCCGTGCCGCCGTGGCCCGCGCGCGAGCGGGCGATCACGCTCAGGTCAGGCGGATTGGCACCAAACCAGTCCTTGGCCTGCTTCGGATCGATCGAAGCCTTCATGGTGTCACCGACTTTTTCAGTAGTGAACATGAGGCTGTCTTTGATCATCTGATCCGTCAGCTTGGCATCTTCGGTACTCAGGTCTTTCAAGCGGTTGTAACGCATGAATGCCGCCGAGTGGCAGTTCAGGCAGTAGTTGACGAACAGCTTGGCGCCGTTCTGCAAGGCGCCCACGTCGTTGGTCTTGGGGGGAGCCTTGTCCCAGGCGATGCCCGTGGTCGCCGCGTGCGCGCCCGTACCGGCCAGCGCCAGCACGACGACAAAACCCAGAGCCAATTGTTTCATTGTCTTCATCATGTAAGGAATCTCCGGCTCAGTGGGCAGCAAAAGTCACGCGGTCGGGCACCGGCCTGAAGGTGCCGAGTTGGCTCCACCAGGGCATCAACAGGAAGAAGCCGAAGTAAAACAGGGTTCCCAACTGCGACACACGCTCATTGATCAGGGAGGGCGGGTTGATACCCAGATAGCCGAGCACGAGGAAGTTGACGACAAAAATGCCGTAGAGCCATGAATGCCAAGTCGGACGATAGCGAATCGACTTGGCCGCGCTGCTGTCCAGCCAAGGCAGGAAAAACAGGATGATGACCGCGCCGCCCATGACGACCACGCCCCAGAACTTGGCGTCGATCCCCTTGATCAGCATCGCCCAGACTTCACCGATGAAAGGCACTCCGGCCAACGGGGCTGCAATCCCGGTCAAAGCCCTGGCGAGGCCAGCACCCACCGCTGGCAGCACAGTGCCGACCATATTGGCAATGAAAGGCAACAGTCCAAGCATCAGCGCAGCAGCTATGGCAACCACCAGAACCGCCAACCTCAAAAAGCCCTGCAGCTTTCGGCCTGCGAGCACCGCAGAGACGATCACGATGATGCCCAGCACACCGGCCATTTCACCCGTGATGGCACGCAGCATGGAGTAATAAGGCGTGAAGTACCAGACCGGGGCGATGTGCGCCGGGGTCTTCAGTGAATCCGCAGGGATGAAGTTGTTGTACTCGAGGAAGTAACCGCCGGCCTCGGGGGCAAAGAAGATGATCGCCGAGAAGATCATCAGGAACACGCTCACGGCAAAGATGTCATGCACCGTGTAGTAAGGATGGAAAGGAATGCCATCGAGCGGCAGGCCAGCGGCGTCTTTTTTCGCCTTGATTTCCACGCCGTCGGGGTTGTTTGACCCGACCTCGTGCAAGGCAATGATGTGCGCGACCACCAGACCCAGCAGCACCAGCGGCACAGCAATGACATGGAATGCAAAGAAGCGGTTCAGCGTGGCGTCACCGACGACGTAGTCACCGCGGATCAGCAGCGCCAGATCGGGGCCGATGAAGGGAATCGCGGCAAACAGGTTGACGATCACCTGGGCGCCCCAGTAGCTCATCTGGCCCCAGGGCAGCAAGTAACCCATGAAGGCTTCGGCCATCAGCGCCAGGAAAATCGCGCAGCCGAAAATCCAGACCAGTTCGCGCGGCTTGCGGTAGCTGCCGTAGATCAGGCCGCGGAACATGTGCAGGTAGACCACGACAAAAAAGGCCGAAGCGCCGGTCGAGTGCATGTAGCGGATCAGCCAGCCCCAGGGCACGTCGCGCATGATGTATTCGACCGAGCCGAAGGCCAGTGCAGCATCAGGCTTGTAATGCATGGTCAGGAAAATGCCGGTGACGATCTGAATCACCAGTACCAGCAGAGCCAGCGAACCAAACACATACCAGAAGTTGAAATTCTTGGGTGCGTAGTACTCGCTCATGTGCTCTTTGTAGAGCTTGCTGGCGGGGAAGCGGTTGTCGACCCAGTTCATCAACTTGGCAGCAGCCGGCGCATCGGGGGATAGTTCTTTGAATTCAGCCATAAGGGGTCCTATTTGCTACTCGATGGGGGACTGGGCGGCGCCACACGGCGCCGGCCCTCTGTCCAGCAAAGCTTCAGGCTTTTTTGTCCTCACCAATCAGCAGCTTGGCGTCTGACAGGTACATGTGAGGCGGCACTTCCAGGTTGTCCGGCGCCGGCTTGTTTTTGTAGACGCGGCCGGCCATGTCGAAGGTCGAGCCATGGCAGGGGCACAAAAAGCCGCCCGCCCAGTCGTCCGGTAGCGAAGGCTGGGCACCGAGCTGGAACTTGTCGCTGGGCGAGCAGCCCAGGTGCGAGCAGATGCCGACAGCCACCATGAATTCGGGCTTGATCGAGCGGTTTTCGTTGCGTGCGTACTCGGGGGTGAGTTCGCTCGGCTTGCGTTCAGACTTGGGGTCGGCCAGCTGGGGGTCCAGCTTGGCCAGCGAGGCGAGCTGCTCAGGCGTGCGGCGCACGATCCAGACCGGCTTGCCGCGCCATTCCACCGTCAGTTTTTCACCGGGCTTGAGTGCCGAAATATCGACTTCAACCGCAGCACCGGCAGCCTTGGCGCGCTCGGAGGGCTGGAAGGCGCTGACAAACGGCACGGCAGTAGCGGCCACACCGACGCCGCCAACGGCGCAGGTGGTCACGATCCAGTTTCTTTTATCTTTGTCAATCGGTGCGCCGGGCGGCACGTTGAGGCTTGCGTGGGTCATGGATGTCCTACAAGAACAGGGCTTGAAAAACTTGAAAGGGGGCTTATTGGGGTCAACCCGGGATTGTAACGGAGCGCGAATGGCATTTTCAAGCCGCAAGACCCATTCCGAAGGCACGGCTGCAACATCGGCACGACGAACATATTGGAAGCTGCATCGTTACGCCCTTGCCTCGCCGCAGCGGCACAATGGCAGGCGTTTACCAACCACGCAAGGAGCGCAACATGGGAATGATGCAGGAATTCAGGGAGTTTGCCGTCAAGGGCAATGTCATCGATCTCGCCGTGGGCGTGATCATCGGTGCTGCATTCGGCAAGATTGTGGATGCCGTGGTCAGCGACCTGATCATGCCGGTGGTCGGCATGGTGTTTGGCAAGCTCGATTTTTCCAGCCTCTACATTCTGCTGGGCTCGGTGCCGGGGGGCACCGACATGTCACTGGACGCCTTGCGCAAGGCCGGGGTTCCGGTGTTTGCCTACGGCCACTTCCTGACGGTGTCGCTCAACTTCCTGATTCTGGCGTTCATCATCTTCATCATGGTCAAGCAGATCAACCGGCTCAAGCGCCAGCAGGCCGAACCAGCGCCCGCGGCCACGCCGGAAGACATTGCTCTGTTGCGCGAGATTCGCGACAGCTTAAGGAAGTAGTTCACCCCGTCGGACGCTCACTGCGTGTAGCGCCTTCCCCCTTCCAGGGGCGGCGCCTGCGCGCCGGCAAAGCCGGACGCGCGGCCCCTGCTTAAAGAAGTGATGTTTGCTACTAATTTAGTAGCCTCTTGCGCCCGCCCATATTGGGTCAAAGGCGTTTTTACTCTCTCAACGGGCTAGTTTGCGCGCCATGCGAACGGCCGCGATCAGGCTGGACGCATCGGCCTTGCCTCTGCCGGCAATGTCAAAGGCCGTGCCGTGGTCCGGGCTGGTACGCACCAGCGGCAGGCCCAGGGTCACATTGACGCCCTGCTCCACCCCCAGGTACTTGACCGGGATCAGCCCCTGGTCGTGGTACATCGCCACCACCACATCAAACTCGCCACCCTGCCCGGCAGGCGCGCGAGCCCGCATGAACACGGTGTCGGGCGCGAAGGGGCCACTCACGTCCATGCCTTCCTCCAGGGCCCTGGCAATGGCCGGCGCAATGATCTCCAGCTCTTCGCGGCCAAACAGGCCGCCCTCGCCGGCGTGGGGGTTCAGGCCGGCCACCGCAATGCGCGGCCTGCCGCCCGACGCGCTGCGCACCGCCTGATGCGTGATGCGCAAGGTCTGCAGCACGTTGTCAAAGGTCACGGCATCAAGCGCCTCGCGCAGGGACAGGTGGATGCTGACCAGCACGGTCTTGAGTTCGTCGTTGGCCAGCATCATGCGCACCGGCAGCGCGGACAGCTCCTTGCCCAGAAAAGCGGCCGCCTCATATTGCAGCAGTTCGGTGTGGCCGGGAAAGCGCGCAAACTCCGCGCCGGCGGCGGCCAGCGCCTCCTTGTGAATCGGCGCGGTGACCATCGCCGCGCATTCGCCCGCCAGGGTCGCACGCGCAGCCCAGACAATACATTCTGCCGCAGCTTTTCCAGCCAAAGCGCTCACTTGCCCATATACAACTGGCGCGGTCAGCTCACATTTTTGTAGCACAGGAAGGCAGCGCGGCGGCACAGATGGCCAGTCGGCCAGGGTTTCCAGCTGCGCCACAGCCCACGGGAAGTGGCCGCCACTGATCAGCCGGGTCGCCTGGCGCAAGGTGGCCACATCCCCCACGACCATGCAGCCGGCCAAGTCATCTGGTGCATCGCGAAACGCCCTGGCAATGATTTCGGGGCCGATCCCGGCAGGATCACCCATGGTGATGGCGACAGGACGGGTCATGCGAATGCCCAGCTCCCCTTCGCCCGTCCAGGTCTTCCCCTTGTCATCTGAACACTCCATAATGGTTTGCACGGCGCCTCTGGCTGCATGCGCTCCTTGACCGCCGACCCAAAGGACAGGCAGCGGTTGGGACCACCGAACGGAGACAAGCGAACAAGATGCATTCTGTCGGTATTCTCTCGCAAACGCCGTCATTCGAGCCTGCGGCAAGGCAGGAGAGCGCATGAACGCTGCCGAAACCATGATCTGGAGCGCAGCTTGCGGCTCGATAGGGCTGGTGGTTCTGCTCGGCGTCGCGGATGCCTTCTTCAGCCAGAGCCGCGCCAGCATCCAAAGCCTGATCTATCTCACAGCCTCCTGGCTGTTTTTCACCCTGCTCAGCGGTTTGCCGTCTGCGCTGCTGCCTGACGGCAACGCGTCGTGGATATATACCGCCCAGGTGCTGATCGGCCCCCTGTGCGCGGGCTTGGGCACCTATGGCGCGGGCCACTGGCTGGCGGCACCCCGGCGCGACCGCCTGACCGACATCAGTTTTCGCAGCGCCAGCGCGCTGAGCCTGGTGGGCGGGCCGCTGTGCCTGATGCTACCGATCAGCGCGCAATTGATGGCGTCGGCGGTACTCACTGTTTTGAGCCTGTCCGTGGCCCTGTGGCTGGCCGTGCGGGCCGCTCAGCAGGGGGACCGCCTGGCCTGGGGCCTGGCCGCCGGCTGCCTGCTGACGCTTCCCATGCAGCTGGGGCTTTACCGGATGGCGCTGAATCCCAGCCGGCCCTCGGTCCTGCTGCAAGCCGGTGTGGCGCTGCTGGGCTTGCTCAGCATCGCCGTGATTGCCGTGGTGCTTTGGCTACGCAACCACCAGGACCTGCAGATCCGCCATGACCGCCGCTCGCATCGTGACCCGACGACCCAGCTGTATGACAGCGTAGCGATCGTGCAGAAGATCATCCGCGGGCAACGCCGGCTTTCGCGTACGCGACGTGACGGGGCGCTGATGGCCGTGCGTGTGTTTGATCCCGAGCAATTGCTGAACGTGGTCGGCCAGCACGGACTGAACGAGATTTACAGCCAGCTGGCGCGGCGCATGCAGCGTCATACCGGCGTCGTCAACCCTGCCGGTCGCTATTACGACCGCTGCTTTGTCGTGCTGATTGAAAGCCTGCACTCACCGGGCTGGATACGCACCATGGGGCTGCGCGTGGCCTCCAGCCTGCGCCGACCGCTGGAGGTGGTTTCGCTCAGCGGTGAACGCATCAAGGTCAGCGCAGACATTGCCGTGGGCATGGTGCACCTCTCGGGCGGCGGCAAGGACGTGGACCAGCTTTTGCATGAAGCCGAAGACATGGCCAAGGCAGCGCGCGGCATGCGTTCACGCGCTGCGCTGCTCGACGAGTTCAACCGCCAGGCGATACCGGTGGAAAACGCCGAACTCGGCGCCAGCTGGCACGCCATGCGGCCGGCACGGCCACACCACCCGCGGCCTGCACATGGCGTGCGGCCGCGCCGCTCCCCGGCCTGAGCGCCCTCAACACTCTTTTCAGGCTGGGTTGTCGACGTCGATGAACTCGTGCACCAGCCCGAACTGCGCGGCCACATGCGCAGCAACCGCCGGGGCACCGTAGCGCTCTGATGCGTGGTGGCCGCAGGCAATGAAGGCCACGCCCATTTCGCGCGCATAGTGTGCCTGCGGCTCGGAGATCTCGCCGGTGATGAAAGCATCGGCCCCGGCAGCAATCGCATCCTCAAAATAGCCCTGCGCGCCGCCGGTGCACCATGCTATGTTTTTAATAGCTTTTTGTGCAGGACCGACAAGGACCACCGGCCGATTCAATGCATTTTTCACATGATCGGCCAGGCTTTGCGCGCTGCCTGGGCCAGCGCCACCCGCTGTGGCCATGAAGCCCAGGTTGTTCTCACCGAAATACCGATCGGCCTTCAGGCCGAGCTTGCCGCCCAGCTGGGCGTTGTTGCCCAGTTCGGGGTGCGCATCGAGCGGCAGGTGGTAGGCATAGAGGTTGATGTCATGCGCCAGCAGCAAGGCCAGGCGTTGCCTCATCCAGCCGGTCACCCGGCCGTCCTGGCCACGCCAGAACAGGCCGTGATGCACAAAAATTGCATCCGCCTCCGCAGCCACCGCTGCCTCGATCAGTGCCAGGCTGGCAGTGACGCCGGAGACAATTTTTCGCACCTCGGTCTTGCCCTCGACCTGCAGGCCGTTCGGCCCGTAGTCCTTGAAGCGTTCGGGCTGCAGCAACTGGTCGAAGGCAGCCAGCAGCAGCGCGCGCGGCGCAATGGCAGAGCTATCAGGGTTCATGGTTAACACCGGACGTTTCTTCTTTCAGCAGGGGCCGCGGAACCGGCTTTGCCGGGCCGCAGGGGCAGCGCACCGCCGTAGGCATGCGAAGCGACAAGCGTGGGGACCTCAAGGCAGAAAACCTTCGATCGACAGGTAGCGCTCGCCGGTGTCGTAGTTAAAACCCAAAACCGTGCTGCCTGCAGGAATCTCCGTCAGCTTCTGCGCAATGGCGGCCAGCGTCGCGCCTGAGGAGATGCCCACCAGCAAGCCTTCTTCGGCCGCGCTGCGGCGGGCGTAGTCCTTGGCGGCATCGCCTTCCACCTGGATCACGCCGTCCAGTAGGGCGGTCTGCAGGTTGGCCGGAATAAACCCCGCGCCTATGCCCTGGATCGGATGCGGCGAGGGTTTGCCGCCGCTGATGACCGGGGAGGCCGACGGCTCCACCGCATAAACCTTGGTGTTCGGAAACTTGGCCTTGAGCGCCTGCGCCACGCCGCTCAAATGGCCACCGGTGCCGACGCCGGTAATCAGGTAGTCGACACCCTGGGGAAAATCGGCCAGGATTTCCTGCGCGGTGGTGCGCACATGCACATCGATATTGGCCGGGTTTTCAAACTGCTGCGGCATCCAGGCACCAGGCGTCAGTGCCGCCAACTCCTTGGCCCGCGCGATGGCACCGTTCATGCCCTTTTCGCGGGGCGTCAGCTCGAAGGTGGCGCCGTAGGCCAGCATCAGGCGGCGGCGTTCGATGCTCATGCTGTCGGGCATCACCAGCACCAGCGTGTAGCCCTTCACGGCAGCAACCATGGCCAGCCCGACGCCGGTGTTGCCCGAGGTCGGCTCGATGATGGTGCCGCCCGGCTTCAGGGCGCCCGACTGCTCGGCCGCCTCGACCATGGACAGCGCAATGCGGTCCTTGATGGAGCCGCCGGGGTTGCTGCGCTCGGACTTGACATAGATCTGGTGGGTCTGGCAGGCCGCTCCAAAAAGCCGGTTGATACGGATATGCGGTGTGTTGCCAATGGTGGCTAGGACGCTGGATGCTTTCATGGCGGGTTCCTTGTGTGCTGCCTGCATGCTGGCGGATGCGCAGCGCGGGTTCCGCAAATTATGTCCCCTCCTGCCGCCGACCGCAGGGGCGCTATGCCCACCGCTGCCGCCGGGAAAGTGGGAGAAAATCGCAATACTTGGTAATTCCCTGCCGGTCCCCATCTGTTCAAGCTCAAGGCGTATTACCCTTCGGCCGCTTTCTTCCTGGATTCACCCATGCGCAAATTCTGGCTTTTGTTTTCCCAAACCGTCACGGTTTTTCTGGCTGCCTATTTCGTGGTGGCCACACTCAAGCCGCAATGGCTGGACCGGGGCCCGGGAAACACGCTGGCCGTGATTGAAGCGCCGGCCGGCCTGCCGGGCGTTGCCGCACCCGCCGGCAGTTTTGCCGCCGCCGCCAAGGCTGCCTCAGCGGCCGTGGTCAGCATCAACACCAGCAAGGCGGCCGCGCGCAATCCGAACATGGACGACCCCTGGTTCAAGTTCTTCTTCGGCGACCAGGGCGGCCAAAGCGAGCCGCAGGTCGGCCTGGGCAGCGGCGTGATTGTCAGTCCCAACGGCTACATCCTGACCAACAACCATGTGGTCGAAGGCGCGGACGACATCGAGGTCATCCTCAACGACACCCGCAAGGCCAAGGCCAAAATCATAGGCACCGACCCGGAAACCGACCTTGCGATCCTGAAGATCGAACTCGACAAGCTGCCCATCATCGTGCTGGGCAGCTCCGACACGCTGCAGGTTGGCGACCCGGTGCTGGCCATCGGCAACCCCTTTGGCGTGGGCCAAACCGTGACCAGCGGCATTGTCAGTGCGCTGGGCCGCAACCAGCTGGGCATCAACACCTTTGAAAATTTCATCCAGACCGACGCGGCCATCAACCCCGGCAACTCCGGCGGTGCGCTGGTCGACACGCAGGGCCGGCTGCTGGGCATCAACACCGCGATTTATTCGCGCTCCGGCGGCTCCATGGGCATTGGCTTTGCCATTCCGGTCTCCACCGGCAAGCAGGTGCTGGAAAGCATTGTGAAAGACGGGCAGGTGACGCGCGGCTGGATAGGCGTGGAGCCGCAGGATCTGAGCCCCGAACTGGTCGAAGCCTTCGGCATCCGGCCCGACGCCGTCAAGGCCGGCGGCGTGATCATCACCGGTGTGCTGCAAAACGGCCCAGCGGCACAGGCTGGCATTTTGCCGGGCGATGTAATCACCGATGTGGGCGGCAAGCCGGTGCGAACCGTCACCGAACTGCTGAGCACGGTGGCAGCTCTCAAGCCGGGCACGCAAGCTCCCCTGGGTGTGCTGCGCAAGGACAAGAAAACCGAAATCATGGTGGTGCCGGGCATCCGGCAGCGCCCGAAAGTCAGGCGGTAGATGCCTGATTGCTATCCAATTAATAGCTATTCACGCCCGCCGCATAAGGGCCAATGGCCTTTTTATTAAGGCTTGGCGGTCTCGGTGTCGTCTTCGGTCTCGGGCTTCTTGGTGTGCTTGACAAACACCTGGGCGGCCAGAATTCCGACTTCGTACAGGCCGCCAACCACCATCAGCAGCATGATCATCGAGCCCGCATCGGGCGGCGTGACCAGCGCCGTGCCCACAGCGGCGGCGACCCAGAAGTAACCGCGGTACTCGCGTAGCTGGGCCACGCTGAGAATGCCCATGCGCACCAGCAGGATCACGGCAATCGGCACCTCGAAGGCCAGGCCGAACGCCAGGAACATGCCCAGCACGAAGTTCAGGTATTCCTCGATATCCGGCGCGGCGGTGATCGACTTGGGCGCAAAACTCTGGATGAAGCTGAAGACCTGGCCGAACACAAAGTAATAACAAAAAGCCACACCCACAAAAAACAGCAACGTGCTGGACACCACCAGCGGCATCACCAGTTTTTTCTCGTGCGAATACAGGCCGGGGGCGACAAAGGCCCAGACCTGGTACAGCACCACCGGCAGCGCAATCATGAAGGCGGCCATGAAAAGAATCTTGATCGGCACCACAAACGGCGAAATCACGTTGGTGGCGATCAGCGTGGCGCCCTTGGGCAGGGTCGCCACCAGCGGCGCGGCCAGCAGGTCATACAGGGCGCCGGGGCCAGGGTACAGCGCCAGCAGCGCGGCGCAGACACCGATGGCAATCACCACCTTGATCATCCGGTCGCGCAGCTCCATCAGGTGCTGCACAAAAGGCTGCTCGGTACCCGCGAGTTCGTCGGGCTTGTCGGTGTTGGGGTCGCTCATGAAGGAAGTTTGCGCTGATTAGATGGCGCCGGTGAATGCGCGAGAAACTGAGGGTCAGGCATTGCGCCCGGACGAGGTGCTTGAGCGGGGACGAAAACGTGCCACGCGCGCCGCACCCGACTGCGCCCGTGTACGCACGCCGGATCGGGCCTTGTACCACTGCGGCGTGGCGCCCTGCTTGAGGCGCCACTTCTTTTTGGGGTGTTTGTACTCGGGGAAACTGATCATGCCGGACAGCTCGCCGCTGGAAGCTGAGCCGGTGGTTTCAGCCCAGGACTTCTCGAAGTCGCTGGCATTGGTCTGGATGGTGTTTTCGACGTCGCGGGCGGCGCCTTCCATCGTTTCCTTCATCTTCTTGAGCTCGTCCAGCTCCATGGAGCGGTTGACCTCCTGCTTGACGTCGGCAACGTAACGCTGCGCCTTGCCCAGCAGGGTGCCCACCGTCCGCGCCAGGCGCGGCAGTTTCTCCGGACCAATCACGATCAGGGCCACAGCGCCTATCAGCGCGATTTTCGAAATGCCAAGGTCAATCATTCGGGATCAGCACGCAGGAACGGGCGAGCCTGGCGAGACTGCATTGCAAGCCAGGGCCGCGGGTCCGGCTTTGGCCTGTCCTGAGCCTGTCGAAGGGCCGTCCCGCAGGCGCAGCGGCCCCTTTTCCAGTGCAAGGGGCAGCGAGCCGCCGCAGGCTCGCAGTGGCAAGCGTGGGGGCCATTCAAGACTTCTGCTTGGCTTCCACGTCAATCGTGGTCTTGTCAGCCGTCTGCGCGTGGCTGACCTGGCCGGCCGGCGCATCTTTGTTGGCATCGGCGGCACTCTGGCCGCCTTCTTTCATGCCGTCCTTGAACCCCTTGACCGCGCCACCAAGGTCGCTGCCCATGTTCCTGAGTTTTTTGGTGCCGAACACCATCACGACGATCAACAGCACGATCAGCCAGTGCCAAATGGAAAATGAACCCATGTTTCTCTCCTAATCTCTAATTGCAAGCTTGCACAAACATTGTGTCCATTCTAAATGGCCTTGCCACAGGGATGGACGGGAATCACCCGCATTGACCACCTCGCAACACACCTGCCTTAATTGGGACCCGGTCCGGCGGCTGCAAGTGGGCATTTACCCTTCCAACGGACGGAGGATTCCTTAACTCAACCGGGGCCGCGGGTCCGACCTTGGCCTGTCCTGAGCCTGTCGAAGGGCCGGCCCGCAGGCGCAGCACCCCCTCGGGGGGCAGCGACCCGCGCAGCGGCGGAGCGTGGGGGCTAACCCTTCAACCAAGGCCTGGGGCCGCCCATCACGTGGATATGCAGGTGGTGCACTTCCTGCCCGCCCTCCGTACCGGTGTTGACCACCATGCGGAAGCCGCCTTCGGGATAGGGGTTGCAGCCCTGTTCAGCCGCCAACCGCGGCGCCAGCGCCATCATGCGGCCCAGCAACGCCGCGTGTGCCGGTTCTACCTGCGCCATCGACGGTATGTGCACTTTGGGAATCATCAGGAAATGCACCGGCGCCCAGGGGTGGATGTCGTCGAACACGAAGATTTCTTCATCTTCGTACACCTTGCGGCTGGGAATCTGACCGGCGGCGATCTTGCAGAAAATACAGTTGCCGGGGGCATGGACAGGGGGCTGACTCATTGGATGCTCTTGCGAAAAAAAGGATCAGACGAGTGGAACGCTGCGGGCAGGCCGGTTGCTGTTGAAACGTGTCCAGCCGCGCACGCAGCGATACAGGTACCAGAGCCAGACGATGCAATAGGCAATGGCCCCCGGGAGAAACAACAGCAACCACAGCGGCGACAGCAGCACCAACCACATCAAGGTCCACCAGAAGGTCTGGATCATGTAGTTGTGGTGGTCAATGTAAAGCGCATCAGACTCTTCGGCGCGCCGCACGTAATTGACGATCAGCGCAATAACGGCAAAAACGCCGCCGCTGAACCAGGCCAGCGTGTGCAGGCCGTAGAGCACATGCATGACGATGCGATCGTTGGGGTTTTTGGAGTCGAATTCGGCCAGATCGGTTTCACTCATTTTTATCCTCTTTGGTTCCTGTCTTTATTTTTCAGCAGCTTCGCGGCCCTGCGCCTTGCGCAGGGCTTTTTCCTCGATGCCGCTGGTGCCTTCGCGACGCTCCAGCTCGGCGATCACGTCGGCCGGCGACAGGCCGTAATGTGCCAGCGCAATTAGGCTGTGAAACCACAGATCGGCCACCTCGCCGACCAGTTTGGCAGGGTCACCACCATGATCCAGGTCTTTCGCCGCCATCACGGTCTCCGTGGCTTCCTCGCCGATTTTTTTCAGGAAGGCGTCCGGGCCCTTGTGCAGCAGGCGCGCAACATAACTTGTGTCCGGGTCGCCGCCACGGGCCGGCTTGCGGCTTTCAATGATTTGCGCGAGGCGTTGGAGGGAGTCGTTGGAAGTCATGGCCTGTTTGTCTATTTGTATATGGTTGTCGGGTCCTTGAGGACCGGCTCGGTCACCACCCACTGACCGTCTTTGTACAGACTGAAAAAGCAGCTGTGGCGCCCAGTGTGGCAGGCAATGCCCGGTTCGTGGCCCAGCTGCGTCACCTTCAGCAAAATGACATCGTTGTCACAGTCCAGCCGGATTTCGTGCACGGTCTGCAGATGGCCGGATTCTTCGCCCTTGTGCCACAGGCGCCCGCGCGAACGGCTGTAGTAGACCGCCTGGCCCAGTTCCGCGGTTTTCTGCAGCGCCTCGCGGTTCATCCATGCGAACATCAGCACGTCGCCGCTGGCGGCTTCCTGCGCAATGACAGGGATCAGGCCCTTGTCGTCCCAGCTGACTTGATTTAACCAGTTCATGGTGTGTATTGTCCAAGATTGCGTTGAACACCTGTATTGCAAGACATGCCATCACGGGGGACACGCAAACGCCGGCTTGATCGAGCTCAGACCCGCTATTAAATCAGTAGCTACTGGAGCCCGCCTTTATTGGGCAAAGATCCAAAAAGGCTTAAAAATTCTACAGACGTACCGGGATGCCACGCTGAGCCATATGCTGCTTGGCCTGCTGCACCGTGTATTCGCCGTAGTGAAAAATGCTGGCGGCCAGTACCGCGTCGGCGCCACCGAGCTTGATGCCATCGGCCAGGTGGTCCAGGTTGCCGACACCGCCCGAAGCGATGACCGGCACGCTGACCGCATCGCTGACGGCACGGGTCAGGGCCAGGTCAAAGCCGGACTTGGTGCCATCGCGGTCCATGCTGGTTAGCAGGATCTCGCCAGCGCCGCGCCGCGTCATCTCGGTGGCCCAGGCGACGGCATCAAGCCCGGTGTTCTTGCGTCCGCCATGGCTGTAGACATCCCAGCCCGGTCCGCGGGATAGCGCTTCCTCGTCGGAGCGGCGTTTCGCGTCGATGGCCACCACAATGCACTGCGCACCGTACTTGGCCGAGGCGTCTTCAATCACCTGCGGATTGGCCAGCGCGGCTGAATTGAAACTGGTCTTGTCGGCACCGGCATTAAGCAGGCGGCGCACGTCTTCAACAGTGCGCACACCGCCGCCCACCGTCAGCGGAATGAACACCTGGGACGCCACTGCCTCGATGATGTGCAGAATCAGGTCACGGCCGTCGCTGGTGGCCGTGATGTCCAGAAAGGTCAGCTCGTCGGCGCCCTGCTCGTTGTAGCGCGCGGCAATCTCGACAGGATCGCCGGCGTCACGCAGCTCGACAAAATTGACGCCTTTGACGACGCGGCCACCGGTGACATCGAGGCAAGGAATAATTCGTTTGGCGAGCAAGATCAGATCCGGTGGAAATTCAAACCAAGGCTACCGTGGAACCGGCTCTGCCGGGCCACCAGTGGCGCCCCCCGGGGGGAGGCGGCCAGAGGCCGTTTCGGGGGGTTACCCATTTAGCTCATCGGCTTTGGCTTGGGCAAGGGCAAAGTCCAGATCACCGCTGTAAATCGAACGACCGCAGATCACGCCTTCGACGCCCTCATCTTCCACCGCACATAGCGCTTCGATGTCGGCCATGTTGGACAACCCGCCGGAGGCGATGACAGGAATCGTCAGCGCCTGCGCGAGCCTGACGGTGGCCTCGATGTTGATGCCGCTGAGCATGCCGTCGCGGCCGATGTCGGTGTAGATGATGGACTCGACGCCGTAGTCCTGGAACTTCTTGCCCAGGTCCACCACCTCATGTCCGGTCATCTTGCTCCAGCCGTCGGTGGCGACCTTGCCGTCCTTGGCGTCCAGGCCGACGATGATGTGGCCGCCGAAAGCGGTGCAGGCGTCCTGCAGGAAGCCGGGGTTCTTGACTGCCGCCGTGCCGATGATGACGTAGCGCAGGCCTGAATCCAGGTAACGCTCGATGGTGTCCAGGTCGCGGATGCCGCCGCCCAGCTGCACGTCGATCTCGCTGCCCACTTCGGCCAGGATCTTGCGGATGGCCGCCTCGTTTTTCGGCTTGCCGGCAAACGCGCCGTTCAAGTCCACCAAGTGCAGGCGGCGCGCGCCCTTGTCCACCCAGCTTCGCGCCATGGCAGCCGGATCTTCGCTGAAGATGGTGGACTGGTCCATGTCGCCCTGTTTGAGGCGCACGCAATGGCCGTCTTTCAAGTCAATCGCGGGGATGAGTAGCATGGGCGGTGAAGAGGCTTTGAAGGAGGGTTGGGAGGGGTGAAGCAGTGCGGGTGCGGGCAGATGCGGGCAGGCAAAACCCTGGAATCAGGGGTTCCAGTGCAGGAAGTTGCGGTAAAGGGCCAGTCCGTGGTCTGCGCTTTTTTCAGGGTGAAACTGCGTGGCGAAAATATTATCGCGCGCAACCGCAGCCGTAAAGCGCGCGCCGTAGTCGGCCTCGCCCGCAGTGTGGCGTGCATCCGACGGACGCGCGTAAAAACTGTGCACAAAATAAAAGTAAGCGCCATCCGGTACGCCAGACCACACCGGATGGACGGGCGCCGTCTGATAAACCTGATTCCAGCCCATTTGCGGCACCTTGTAACGGCTGCCGTCGGGCTGGAACTTTCCGGCCAGCTCAAACTTGACAACCTCGCCAGGAATCAGCCCCAGGCCGCGCGTGCCCTGCCCGCTGCGTCCCTCCGAGCTGTGGTCCAGCAGCATCTGCATGCCGACACACACACCAAACAGGGGCTTGGTGGCGGCGGCAACAAGCACTGCCTCCAGCATGCCGGAGGCCTGCAGGTCATGCATGCAGTCGGCAATGCCGCCCTGACCGGGCAGCACGACGCGGTCTGCATCCAGCACGTCCTGGGCACTGGAGGTGACCAACACGTCAAAACCGTTGCCATTGGCGACGTGCCTGACCCCTTGCGACACCGAGCGCAAATTGCCCATGCCGTAATCCACCACCGCGACTTTCTTGAGCTTTGCCATCAGGATGAAGTTTTGCTACGATTTTTATAGCTGCTTGCGCCCGTGCAGCAAGGGCTGGAGGCCAAAAACATATGAAGGCTAGTTACAGCGAGCCCTTGGTTGAAGGAATCACGCCCGCAGCCCGCGGGTCGATCTCCAGCGCCATGCGCAGGGCCCGGGCGAAGGCCTTGAAGACGGTTTCGGCCTGATGGTGGGCGTTGTCGCCCTTGAGGTTGTCGATGTGCAGGGTGACGAAAGCGTGGTTCACAAAGCCCTGGAAGAACTCGTAGGCCAGCTGGCTGTCGAAAGTACCGATCATGCCGCTCTTGAAAGGCACGTGCATGTCAAGGCCGGGTCGGCCCGAAAAATCGACCACCACGCGCGACAGCGCTTCGTCCAGCGGCACATAGGCGTGGCCGTAGCGGCGCAGGCCTTTCTTGTCGCCGACGGCCTGGGCCACCGCCTGACCGAAAGTAATACCGACGTCTTCCACCGTGTGGTGGCCGTCAATGTGCAGGTCGCCCTTGGCCTGGATGTCCAGGTCAATCAAGCCGTGCCGGGCAATCTGGTCCAGCATATGGTCGAAAAAACCGATGCCCGTGGACAGGCTGGCCTTGCCCGTTCCGTCCAGGTTGAGCTTGACGGTGATCTGGGTCTCGGCGGTGTTGCGCGAGACTTCGGCGGTGCGCGGTGCCATGGCGGCGGTAGGGGTGGTCATAGTGATTCTTTGAGGGCTGCCAGCATCTGCCGGTTCTCGTCGGCGGTGCCGACGGTCAGGCGTAGGCAATTGGCCAGCAATGGATGCATTTTAGAAACGTTTTTGACCAGCACCTTGCGTGCCCGCATGCCATCGAAGGTTTTCTGGGCATCGGGCACCCGCACCAAGATCATATTGGCGTCGCTTTTCCAGGTTTTTATGCCCGGCAGCCCCCGCAGCGCTTCCAAAAGGATAGCGCGCTGCTCCCGTATTTCCTGGGCTTGCGTCGCAAATACCTCGGCATGTTCGAGCGCAAACAGCGCGCACTCGTAGTTGAGTACGCTGATGTTGTAGGGCGGGCGCACCTTGTCAATCTCGGCGATCAGCGCTTTCGGACCCACCATGTAACCCAGGCGGACGCCGGCCAGGCCGAACTTGCTCATCGTGCGCATCAGCAGCACGTGGCTGTGGCCGGCAATGCGGCCCATGTAGCTTTTGCTGGCAAAGGGCTGGTAAGCCTCGTCGAACACCACCAGGCCGGGCGCCGCCGCAATGATTTTGTCGATAACGGCGTCGTCCCACAGGTTGGCGGTCGGGTTGTTCGGGTAGGCAATGTAGATGATGGACGGCTGGTGTTGCTTGATCGCAGCGAGCATGGCGGCCTCGTCCAGCTCGAAATCAGGCGTCAGGGGCACACCGATGAACTTCAGACCTTGCAGCTGGGCGCTCATGCCGTACATCACAAAGCCGGGCAGCGGCGCGAGGATGGAGGCGCCCGGCACATCGCAGGCCATGGCCAGCAGCGAAATCAGCTCGTCCGAGCCGTTGCCCAGCATGATGTCGAAGCCTTCGGGCATCTGCGCGTAATCGGCCAGCGCCTTGCGCAGGTCGTTGACACGACCGTCCGGGTAGCGGTTCAGCGCCAGGGCGCCCAGGCGTTGGCCCAGGTGTGCCTGCAGCGCCGGCGGCAGGCGATGCGGGTTTTCCATCGCATCGAGCTTAACCATGCCGGTCGAATCCTGGATGGCATAAGCGTGCATGGACTGCACGTCTTGCCTGATCAGTTTTTTGAGCCCGGGGGCAACGTCGTTCATTGTTTTTTCAATCTCATTTCGGCAGCGCGGGCATGCGCCTGCAGGCCTTCGCCATAAGCCAGCTCGGCAGCAATCTTGCCCAGCGTCTGCGCACCGGCTTCGCTGACTTCGATGATGCTGGAGCGTTTCTGGAAGTCGTACACGCCCAGCGGGCTGGAAAAACGCGCGGTACCGCTGGTGGGCAACACGTGATTCGGGCCGGCGCAGTAGTCACCCAGCGATTCGCTGGTGTAGGCGCCCAGGAAGATGGCACCGGCATGTTTGAGCAGGGGTTCCCACTTGTGCGGGTCGCGGCTGGAGACTTCCAGGTGTTCGGGCGCAATGCGGTTGCTGATGGCGCAGGCTTCTTCCATGCTGCGGGTGTGGATCAGCGCACCACGGTCGTTCAGCGACTTCGCAATGATTTCGGCGCGGGGCATGCCAGGCAAGAGGCGGTTAATGGCTTCCTGAACGGCGTCGATGTAGGCGGCATCCGGACACAGCAGAATGCTTTGCGCCAGCTCGTCGTGTTCGGCCTGGCTGAACAAATCCATGGCCACCCAGTCGGCCGGTGTGCTGCCGTCGGCCAGCACCAGGATTTCGCTGGGACCGGCAATCATGTCGATGCCCACCGTGCCAAAAACGCGTTTCTTGGCGCTGGCCACATAGGCGTTGCCGGGGCCTGTGATCTTGTCGACCTTGGGCACGGTTTGCGTGCCGTAGGCCAGTGCGGCCACCGCCTGCGCGCCGCCGATGGTGAAGGCGCGCGTGACACCCGCCACGTAGGCCGCAGCCAGCACAAGCTCATTGCGCTCGCCTTTGCTGGAAGCAGCCTGATTGCCCGAGCCGCCCGTGGCCACACTGCCGCGCACCGGCGTGGGCACCACCATGATGATCTCTTGCACCCCGGCCACATGGGCGGGGATGGCGTTCATCAGCAAGCTGGACGGGTAGGCCGCCTTGCCGCCAGGAACGTAAATGCCCACGCGGTCCAGCGGCGTGACCTTCTGGCCCAGCAACGTGCCGTCTTCGTCGCGGTAGCTCCAGCTCTCGCCGGAGGCCTTCTTCTGGGCCTCGTGGTAGCTGCGCACCCGCGCGGCGGCAGCCTGCAGCGCCTCACGCTGGGCAGCGGGAATGGCATCAAACGCAGCCCTGAAATCTGCCTGCGTCAGTTCCAGCCCGGCCATAGCCCCGGCCGACAGGCCATCAAACCGCGCCGTGTATTCCAGCACGGCAGCATCACCGCGTTTTTGCACGTCGGCCAGGATGTCGGCCACGCGCTGCTCGATCGCCGCGTCAGTATCGGCCGCCCAATGCAGGCGAGCCTGAAACTCTGCCTCAAAAGTGCTGCTGGCCGTTGAAATACGGACGGGAGTAGCTATAAAATTCATAGCGCTTTCAGGCGGTAGGTTTGCCGATAGCGGAGGCAAAAGCATCGATGATGCTGCGCAGCGGCGCCTGCTTGAGCTTGAGCGCGACCTGGTTGACCACCAGGTGCGAGCTGATGTCCATGATTTGCTCGACCTCGACCAGGTGGTTGGCCTTGAGCGTGTTGCCGCTGCTGACCAGATCGACAATCGCATCGGCCAGGCCCGTCAGGGGTGCGAGCTCCATGCTGCCATAGAGCTTGATCAGGTCCACGTGCACGCCTTTGGTCGCGAAAAAATCGCGTGCGATGCTGACAAACTTGGTTGCGACCTTCAGGCGCGAGCCCTGCTTCACGGCGGCCTCGTAGTCAAAACCGGCACGCACCGCCACACTCATGCGGCATTTGGCAATCCGCAGGTCTAGCGGCTGGTACAGGCCCTGGCCGCCGTGCTCGATCAGCGTGTCCTTGCCGGTCACGCCGATGTCTGCACCGCCGTACTGCACATAGGTCGGCACATCGGTGGCGCGCACCAGCACCACCCGCACGTCGGGCCGGTTGGTCGCCAGGATCAGCTTGCGCGATTTTTCCGGATCTTCCAGCACCTTGATGCCGGCCGCTTCAAGCAGCGGCAGGGTTTCGTCGAAAATGCGGCCTTTGGACAGAGCGAGCGTGATCATGCTTGCGACTCCTGGTTGACGAGCGTGATCATGATTTGATCCGTTCTATATCGGCACCAATGCCGCGCAGCTTGGCTTCCATCTGGTCGTAACCGCGGTCCAGGTGATAAATGCGGTCCACCAGGGTTTCACCCTCGGCCACCAGGCCGGCAATCACCAGGCTGGCAGAGGCACGCAGGTCGGTCGCCATCACCGTGGCGCCGGAGAGTTTTTCAACCCCGTCGATGACCGCAAACTTACCGTCGATCTCGATCTTCGCGCCCAGCCGCACCATCTCGTTGACGTGCATGAAGCGGTTCTCAAAAATCGTTTCTGTTACCTTGCTCGAGCCTTCGGCGATGGCATTGAGCGCCATGAACTGTGCTTGCATGTCGGTCGGGAAACCGGGGTACTCGGTGGTGCGGAAGGACTGCGCCTGCATCCGCCCCGAAGCCTGGACCCGGATGAAGCCGTCGCCAGCAGTGACGACGGCACCGGCCTCGCGCAGCTTGTCGATCACGGCTTCGAGATGGTCGGCCCGGCCATGACGCAGCACCACATCGCCGCCCGCCGCTGCAACCGCACACAGGAAAGTGCCTGTTTCGATGCGGTCGGCCACCACCTGGTGCGTGCAGCCATGCAGGCGCTCAACGCCCTGGATGCGGATGCGGCTGGTTCCATGACCCTCGATCTTCGCGCCCATCTTGATCAGCATCTCAGCCAGATCGCCGATCTCGGGCTCCTGCGCCGCGTTTTCAAGAATGGTTTCTCCCTCGGCCAGGCTGGCTGCCATCAGGAAGTTTTCAGTCCCGGTCACAGTGACCATGTCGGTCGTGATGCTGCAGCCCTTGAGCCGCTTTTGTCCAGCCGGCAGTTTGGCAATCATGTAGCCGTGTTCAACCACGATGTCGGCACCCATGGCCTGCATGCCCTTGATGTGCTGGTCTACCGGCCGCGAGCCAATGGCGCAGCCGCCGGGCAGCGAGACGGTGGCTTCGCCGAAACGCGCCAGCAGCGGGCCCAGCGCGAGCACAGAGGCACGCATGGTCTTGACCAGTTCGTAGGGTGCTTCAGGGGAGCTCAACCCGCCCGCATTGATGATGACGGTGCCGGGGGTACTGTCGTTGCGCTCGGCGCTCACGCCCATGTTGCGGATCAGTTTGAGCATGGTGGCCACGTCCTGCAGGCGAGGCACGTTCTCCAGCGTGACCGTGTCAGCGGTCAGCAGCGCTGCGCACAGCTCGGGCAGGGCGGCATTCTTGGCACCCGAAATGTCGACGGTGCCGGCGAGCGATTTACCGCCCCTGATGAGTAGTTTGTCCATGTGTTTGTCTATTCTTGTGCGTTGCTGGCGGCCCATTCGGCCGGCGTGTAGGTTTTCATGGACAGGGCATGCACTTCATCGCTCTGCATGCGCCCGCCCAGCGTCGCATAGACGCGCTGGTGACGCTGGATCAGGCGCTGGCCTTCAAAAGCGGCAGACACAATGGTGGCATACCAATGCCTGCCGTCGCCGGACAGGTCAATGTGCTCACAGGGCAGGCCTGCGGCAATGATGGTTTGGAGTTCTTCGCTGGTCATGTTTTTTTGTCAGGCTGGTAATTACTGTTGTTTCGCTGAAACGGCATTTTTCAGCCAGGGCCGCGGAACCGGCTTTGCCGGGCCGCAGGCGCAGCGCCCCCTCGGGGGGCAGAGAGCGACACGGAGTGCACGAACGTGGGGGCCATATGTTCAGTGCCTGATTTTGTAGCCAATACGCAGCAAATTCACCGCGACACCACTAATGACCAGCAAGGCAGCGCCGACTATGGCCAGACTCAACCAGGGCGAGACATCGCTAACGCCGAAAAAGCCGTAACGAAAACCATCGATCATGTAGAAAAACGGGTTCAGGTGGCTAACGGTTTGCCAGAACGGGGGCAGCGAGTGGATGGAGTAAAAAACGCCACTCAGGAATGTCATGGGCATGATGACGAAATTCTGGAAGGCCGCCATCTGGTCGAACTTCTCTGACCACAAACCGGCAATCAGGCCCAACGCGCCAAGCAGCGCCGCCCCCAGCACCGCGAACACCACAATCCACAGCGGCGCAGTGAAGCTGGGCTGGCCAAAATAAACAGTGACCACAAACACACCCAGGCCGACCGCCAGCCCCCGCACGATCGACGATCCGACATAAGCAAAAAACCAGTGCCAGTGCGACAGCGGCGTCAGCAGCACAAACACCAGGCTGCCCATGATCTTGCTCTGGATCAGTGAAGACGAGCTGTTGGCGAAAGCGTTTTGCAGCACGCTCATCATGACCAACCCCGGCACCAGAAAAGCCGTGTAGCTGACGCTACCGTAGACCTTGACCTGGTCCTGCAGTACATGGCCAAAAATCAGCATGTACATGACGGCCGTGAGAATGGGCGCGCCCACGGTCTGGAAGCCGACTTTCCAGAAACGCAGAACTTCCTTGTAAAACAGGGTCTGCCAACCAGTCATGCCGGCACTCCTGCAGGCATGCCGATTTTTTCGGCCATCACCTCAAGAAACACGTCTTCCAGGTCGGCCTTGCGGATCTCCACATCCTCCGCCACCAGCCCGGCCTCGCGGATGGCGCTGAGGTATTGCTCGATTTCATGCGCGTTGTGCGCCGGCAGCTGCACAATGCGGCCGGTGATGCGGGCCTTGTCAGCCAGCGCTTTGGGGAGTTCGCTGTCGATCTTGAAGCGCAGCACGTTCGATGAAGCCGCCTTGAGCAGTTCGGATGTCTGTGCCAGCGCCACCACACGCCCTTGCTTGAGCATGGCGACGCGACTGCACAGGGCTTCTGCTTCCTCCAGGTAGTGGGTGGTCAGCAGCACCGTGCTGCCCTGCTTGTTCAGTCTGGCGATAAATTGCCACAGGGTCTGGCGCAGTTCCACGTCGACGCCGGCTGTGGGCTCGTCGAGCACGATGACCCTGGGTTTGTGCACCAGCGCCTGCGCCACCAGCATGCGGCGCTTCATGCCGCCCGAGAGCTGGCGCATGTTCGCGTGGGCCTTGTCGGTCAGCCCCAGACTGGCCAGCAGCTCATCAATCCAGTCGTCGTTGTTTTTGACGCCGAAATAACCGGACTGGATGCGCAGCGCCTCGCGTACCGTGAAAAAGGGGTCAAACACCAGCTCCTGCGGGACGATGCCCAGCATGCGCCTGGCATCGGCATAGTCGCTCACCACATCGCGGTCGTGCACCAGTACCCGGCCGCTGCTGGCCCGCGAGAGTCCCGCCAGAATGCTGATCAGGGAGGTTTTTCCAGCGCCGTTGGGTCCCAGCAAGCCAAAAAATTCGCCTTGCCGGATATCAAAACTGACGTTGTCCAGCGCCCGCACACCGGGACCGGTCTGGCTTCGAGTCGATGGGTAGGTTTTGGAGACGGACTGGAATGAGATAGCGGGCATGAGCCAGCTATTTTAAGGGGGCAAGCGCGCAGTCTGCCGGCTCCGTCCCAGATAAGGGCATTACGCCCCGCCAGATCTGACGCCTGCCCTGCCGCTTCGGCTCAAGTAGCTACCGGGAGCAGCTCTTCCACCCCGTAAAGGCCGGCAAGTTGACGCAGACGGGCCGGCAGAGCCAGCACCGAAAAGGTCTTGCCAGCGGCCAGAGCCTCCCTGCGGCACGCCAACAAGACCGCCAGCGCCGAAGAGTCAAATGTGACCAGTGCGCCCGCATCCGCCACCACCACCCCTCCGGTCTGGGCGAGCAACTGCGGTTTCAGTTCCCTGAACGCCGGCTCAGCCAAGTCGTGTGTCAATTGCACCGGAAATATCAGCACAGACGTTTTCCCTGGCGTTCAGGACTTTTTGGCAACGCTGTTGGTCTGGTTGCGTTGGGCCAGCGCAGCGATCAGGCCATCCACACCCTTGGTGGAGATTTCCTGCGCAAACTGGGTGCGGTAGGTTTCCACCATCCAGATGCCGAGCACATTGAGGTCATAGATTTTCCAGCCGGTGGGCGTTTTTTCCATGCGGTAGTCAAGCTGGATCGG
This sequence comes from Polaromonas sp. A23, assembly GCF_002001015.1. Classification (GTDB taxonomy): domain Bacteria; phylum Pseudomonadota; class Gammaproteobacteria; order Burkholderiales; family Burkholderiaceae_C; genus Polaromonas. The sequence goes on from NZ_MUNO01000022.1 coordinate 315,863, forward strand.
CTCGCTTCGTCCGATGACTTCGGTGCGCACCACCACTTCGGTATCTGCAGGCGCTGCGCGCAGCGGTTTCACACTGACAGTCTGGTCCTTGACCTGGGAAAGTGCCCCGGAGTAGGTACGGACGAGCAGGATCTTGAATTCCTCCTGCAGGCGTTTTTGCTGTTCAGGCGTGGCCTGGCGCCAATTGCGCCCCACTGTAGCCGCGGTCATGCGGGTGAAATTCACATGAGGCATGACCTTGCCGTCCACCAGCGAAATGATCTTGCTGATGTCTCCGGACTGGATAGCCTTGTCAGACTTGATGGTGTCCAGCACTTCGTTGGAGGTACGCTTGATCAGGGCATCAGGCGCCTCATCGCCGGCACGCGCCAGAGATCCTGCGCCCAGCAGCGCCAAGGACAAAGAGGCACCCAAAATATGACTGAAAATTCGACGGTTCATGGTTTCCTTTCGGGGTCTTCAAAATACTGCCAGCCCAAGGTTGGGCATTCATCGGCAGTATTTGATTTGACAGGGTTTCGTGTAGCTTGGTTCAGACTGCTTGGTGAAGTTCCAGCACGGGATGTAAGCGATCTTTACTTGGCCGGAGCCTTGACCGGAGCGTTTGACCGGCCTTCGGGCAGGTCGTACCGCTCTTCAGTGTCCCCATTGGTTTCAAAAACAGCACCGCGGCGCTGAAGGTAGGAGTCACGCGTAAAGCTGTATTTGTCCAGTGCAGCCTGGTCAAGAACATCACCCGCACGCAGCAGGCTGGCCCGAAGATCGACAACACGCAGCACATAAAGTGAATTCCGGGTCGGCACATGGTCGATCTGCAGCACGAGATCGCCCTTGGTATCCACAATCAACGCGGCCGAATCGCGTACCGTGGAGGAGCCCAACACCGGCAGCACGAGGTAAGGCCCGGTGCCAACACCCCAGCGTCCGAGGGTCTTGCCGAAGTCTTCGCGGTGCCTTTCTATGCCCATCTCGGTGGCCCAGTCCAGCAGGCCGCCAAAGCCAAGCACGGTATTGACGCTCACCCGCATCAAACTGTCGACCGCCGCTTCCGGCTTGGCCTGAAGGACATTGTTGACCAGGGACCAGACATCCGAGAGATTGCCGAAAAAGTTGTTCACGCCCGTGCGTACCGGCGACGGCACAACACCCTGGTACGCCTGCGCCACCGGCTTGACGATGGCATCGTCCAGACCATCGTTGAAACGGGACATGCTGCGGTTGAAGGGTTCAAAAGGATCGCGCGGGTTGGGTCCGGTCGCGCAGCCCTGCAACAGTGCAAGAGCCATTAAGGCGGCCCCCAAGCCGGGCCATTTCATCGTGATTCGTGTTTTCATTTTTTATCGTTATTCCCTGAAGGCGGTGTATTTGCCGGACTGGAATTGCCGTCCGCCGCCTTGCTGTACAAAAATTGGCTGATCAGGTTTTCCAGCACCACGGCCGACTGTGTCTGTTTGATCACATCACCCGCAGCCAGAGTTTTCTCGTCAGCACCCGCTTCCACGCCGATATATTGTTCGCCCAACAATCCGCTCGTCAGAATCTTCAGCGAGCTGTCCTTGGGGAACACGTACCGACTTTCCATGGCCAGATTAACACTGGCTTGATAGGATTTGTCATCAAATGTAATATTTTCTACTCTACCGACAATTACTCCCGCACTTTTGACGGCGGCGCGTGGCTTTAAACCACCAATGTTGTCGAATTTGGCGACCACCGGGTAAGAGGTGCTGAAGCTGAGCGTCAACAGGTTGGCCGCCTTCAAAGCCAAGAAAACAATGGCAGCTGCGCCCACCAAAACAAACAGGCCGACCCAGAGGTCATTTTTCGAGCGTTGCATCTTGGTTCCTAGGAGTGCACGGCATCTGGCATACGCCAAGCCAGAGGCAGAAAGCTGATTTTCGCATTGGGAGAGGGCATTGGTAAGGTGACATAAATCACACGCTGAACATCAGTGCGGTAAGAATGAAATCAAGGCCGAGCACCGCCAGCGACGCGAGCACCACAGTGCGCGTGGTCGCTCGTGCCACACCTTCGGGTGTGGCTTGAGCCTCAAAGCCCTGGAACAGCGCAATAAAGGTGACCGTCACGCCAAACACAAAGCTTTTGACGACACCGTTCCCGACATCGCGCCAGACATCGACACCGGATTGCATCTGGCTCCAGAAAGCGCCGGCGTCCACGCCGATCATCAGCACGCCAACCACCCAGCCGCCCAGAATGCCCACTGCGCTGAAAACCGCTGCCAGAAGGGGCATGGCGATCACACCGCCCCAGAAGCGCGGGGCCAGAATGCGGCGTACGGGGTCCACCGCCATCATCTCCATGGCCGACAACTGTTCACCGGCTTTCATCAAGCCGATTTCCGCAGTCAGGGCAGTACCCGCCCGCCCGGCAAACAGCAGCGCCGTAACAACCGGGCCAAGTTCACGCACCAAGCTCAAGGCAACGAGTAAACCCAGGGCTTCCGAAGATCCGTAGCGCTGCAGCGCGTAATAACTCTGCAAGCCCAGTACAAAACCGACAAACAGGCCCGAGACGGTGATGATGGCCAGCGAGTAGTTGCCCAAAAAGAAAATCTGGTCGCGGATCAGACCAAACCTGGCGAAAGCCGGCCCGGTCAATGACAGCAGCCGGAACATCATCCGGGCACCGTAGCCGATCTCGACCAACTTGCAGCGCGTGGCAAAGCCCAGGTCGGCGACCATGCGGATAAGCGGAGACTGACTCATGCGCGCGGCCCCTTGCGCGTTACCGCCTGCGGCCCGAAATCGTCGGACACATTGGGACCCGGGTAATGGAACTGAACCGGCCCTTCCGCAAGCGCGTTGACGAACTGGTGCACCAGCGGGTCGGTGGAGTGGCGAACTTCATCAGGCGTGCCCTGGGCCGCGATGCCGCCATTGGCCAGAATGATGACCTTGTCGGCAATGCGGAAGGTTTCCTCCAGGTCGTGCGACACCACAACGCTGGTAATGCCCAACGTGTCGTTGAGCTGGCGTATGAGCTGTGCAGCTGTTCCCAGAGAAATCGGGTCGAGCCCCGCGAAGGGTTCGTCGTACATGATCAGCTCCGGATCCAGCACCATCGCACGGGCGAGCGCCACACGCCGCGCCATGCCGCCGGAGATCTCGCTGGGCATCAGGGCCCGGGCACCGCGCAAGCCGACGGCGTTGAGTTTCATCAACACCACATCGCGGATCATTTCTTCGTTCAGCGCGGTGTGCTCGCGCAGTGGAAAGGCCACGTTGTCAAACACGCTGAGGTCGGTGAACAGCGCGCCAAACTGGAACAACATGCCCATGCGCCGCCGCGCGGCATACAGGTCTGCCTGGCCCATGGCTGTGACGTTGCTTCCGTCAAACAACACCTCGCCGCTGCCGGCCTTCTGCTGGCCACCTATCAGGCGCAGCACGGTGGTTTTGCCGCCTCCGGAGGCCCCCATCAGCGCCGTCACCTTGCCTTGCGGCACCGACAATGTGATGTCGTTCAGGATGACGCGATCACCCTGTGCACCAGGATAGGCAAAGGTTACATGCTTGAATTCAACAAGAGGGGGCGCGCTGTCAGACATTGGGGGGATGAAAAACCGGCCCGAGCGGCAGGTTTCGATTGCAATGCCTGAATGATAAAGGGTTTGCCCCAAGTCGCCGGCTTCAACAGCTGACATAACCCTTAAACCCCATCCCATGAACATGGGGCGAAGTCCCGGAAACCGACAAGAAGCCCCTGCAAGAACCCATTCAGCTCTTTCTTCAAGGGAAATCGGCATCTTGCCCTTATGTTACGGACGCCAGCAGCTCTTATTTTGATAGCAAATCAATGACTACCTTGCACCTTCCCACTGGGCCCCTGCCCCCTGCAATCCACCGGTCATTCGCAGAGTTCACCTTTTTCAGCGAGGCAGGTCGCTGAAACCCATCAAGAATTCGTCGACGGAACGTGCAGCCTGCCGGCCCTCGCGCCGCGCGGGCGTCAGCCTGCGCGATCGTCAAGCCGCCCCACCGGGGCGATTTGCGAGGGCCGATGCTGTTTCAGCGCGGCAGGTCGCTGTACCCCATCAGAAACTCATCGACTGAACGCGCATCCTGCCGGCCCTCGCGCGCCGCGCGGGCGTCAGCCTGCGCGATCGTCAAGCCGCCCCACCGGGGCGATTTGTGAGGGCCGATGCTGTTTCAGCGCGGCAGGTCGCTGTACCCCATCAGAAACTCATCGACTGAGCGCGCAGCCTGCCGGCCCTCGCGAATCGCCCACACCACCAGGCTCTGGCCTCGGCGCATGTCGCCCGCAACAAAAACCCTGGGCACGTTGGTCGCATAACCACCGGTGAAATCCGTCGTCGCCCTGGCGTTGCCGCGCCCATCCCTTTCGATGCCGAAGGCATCGAGCACGGCCGCCACAGGAGCGACAAAACCCATGGCGAGCAGTACGAGGTCGGCCTTGAGGGTCTGCTCGGAGCCCGCCACTTCCTGCATCTTGCCGTCCTTCCATTCGACGCGCACGGTTTTCAGGCCGGTCACCTTGCCCTTGTCGCCAATGAGCTCCTTGGTGGAAATGGCAAATTCGCGCTCGCAGCCTTCCTCGTGGGAGGAAGAGGTGCGCAGTTTGATGGGCCAGTACGGCCATGTGAGCGGCCGGTTTTCTTCTTCGGGTGGTTGCGGCATCAATTCGAACTGGGTCACGCTGGCCGCGCCATGGCGGTTGCTGGTACCCACACAGTCGGAGCCGGTGTCGCCACCGCCGATGACGATGACATGTTTGCCGTCGGCGCGCAGCTGGTCCTTGACCTTGTCGCCCGCATTGACCTTGTTTTGCTGCGGCAAAAATTCCATTGCGAAATAAATACCGGTCAGGTCACGGCCAGGTACCGGCAGGTCACGTGATTGTTCGGCTCCGCCCGTCAGCAAGACCGCATCGAAGTCTTTTTGCAGTTGCTCAGGCGTGATGGTTTCCTTGGCCCAGTTGGTCACTTTCGAGTCTTTGCCAAGCGGGTCTTTGGTCTTGCCGACCAGGACACCCGTGCGGAAGGTAACGCCTTCGGCCTGCATCTGTTCAACCCGGCGGTCGATATGGATCTTCTCCATTTTGAAATCCGGGATGCCGTAACGCAGCAAACCACCGACACGATCATTCTTCTCGAACAGGGTCACATCATGGCCGGCACGCGCCAGCTGCTGGGCAGCAGCCAGCCCGGCGGGGCCGGAACCGACCACGGCTACCTTTTTGCCGGTTTTGTGCGCCGGTAGCTGGGGGCGAACCCACCCTTCGGCCCAGGCCCGGTCGATGATGGCGTGCTCGATGGACTTGATGCCAACAGCATCGTCATTCACGTTGAGCGTGCAGGCAGCTTCGCAAGGCGCCGGGCAAATGCGGCCGGTGAATTCCGGGAAGTTGTTGGTGCTGTGCAAAGTTTCAATCGCACTCTTCCAGTCCGCGCGAAACACCATGTCATTAAAGTCAGGAATGATGTTGTTGACAGGGCAGCCGCTGTTACAGAACGGCGTGCCGCAATCCATGCACCTTGCCGCCTGCTTGTTGGCCTGCGCATCATCGAGTCCGATGACAAACTCTTTGTAGTTTTTCAGGCGTTCGGGTACGGGTTTGTAACCCTCCTCAACGCGCTCGAATTCCATGAAACCGGTAACTTTTCCCATGTGCTTGCTCCAGATACTTTTTTAGGCAGTGGCTTTGCTTGCTTTTGCAGCTGCCGGTTTGGACGACGGTTTGACAGCCGCGGCAACTGCCAGCTTTTTCGCAGCCATTTCGCCCAGCGCGCGCTTGTACTCCAGCGGGAAAACCTTGACGAACTTGCCGCGAGCCTCCGCCCAGTTGTCCAGCAATTCGCGAGCGCGCTTGCTGCCGGTCCAGCGGTTGTGGTCCTCGAGCAGTTTTTTCAACTGCGATTCATCGGTCCTGCCGCCATGCCAGATCGCCTCGTCGCTGCCAGCCTCCTGTTGCGCCGCGGGCAGCACTTTTTCCAGCGACACCATGGATGTGTTGCAACGTTTGGCGAACTGGCCGTCTTCGTCGTACACATAGGCTATGCCGCCACTCATGCCGGCTGCAAAATTGCGACCCGTCTTGCCCAGTACCGCCACCGTGCCGCCGGTCATGTATTCGCACCCATGGTCCCCAGTGCCCTCGACCACCGCCGTGGCGCCCGACAGGCGCACGGCAAAACGCTCGCCCGCCACGCCGCTAAAGAAAGCCTCGCCAGTGGTTGCGCCATACAACACCGTGTTGCCAACAATGGTGTTTTTGACAGCTTCACCGCGGAAATCAATGCTCGGACGCACCACAATGCGCCCGCCCGACAAGCCCTTGCCGGTGTAGTCGTTCGCATCGCCGATCAAATACATGGTGATGCCTTTGGCCAGGAAGGCACCGAAAGACTGCCCTCCCGTTCCTTCCAGCTGGATGCGAAGCGTGTCGTCGGGCAAGCCCTCGGGACGGCGGCGCGTCAATTCACCCGAGAGCATGGCCCCGACGGTACGGTTGACGTTGCGTGCCACTTCGATGAACTGGACCTTCTCGCCGTTTTCGAGCGCCGCTTTTGATTTTTCAATCAGGCGCACATCCAGGGCCTTGTCCAGGGAATGATCCTGGGCCATGACGTGCATGCGCGGTACGTCGGCCGGCACGTTGGGCTGGTAGAACAACCGCGAGAAGTCCAGGCCATCGGCTTTCCAGTGTTCAATTCCCTTCTGGGTGTCGAGCAGGTCAGCGCGCCCGATCAGGTCGTCGAACTTGCGAACGCCGAGCTGGGCCATCAGCTGACGCGCCTCTTCCGCAACGAAGAAGAAGTAGTTCACGACGTGTTCGGGCTTGCCGCTGAATTTCTGGCGCAGGATCGGGTCCTGCGTCGCAACGCCAACAGGACAGGTGTTCAGGTGGCACTTGCGCATCATGATGCAGCCTTCCACCACCAGCGGCGCCGTGGCGAAGCCGAATTCATCGGCGCCCAGCAACGCACCAATCACCACATCGCGACCCGTCTTCATCTGACCGTCGGCCTGCACACGAATACGACCGCGCAGTCGATTGAGCACCAATGTCTGTTGGGTTTCAGCAAGACCAATTTCCCACGGAGAGCCGGCATGCTTGATCGACGACCACGGCGAGGCACCGGTTCCGCCGTCATGGCCCGCAATCACAACGTGGTCGGACTTGGCCTTGGCCACACCGGCGGCAATCGTGCCGACACCCACTTCACTGACCAGCTTGACGCTGATGCTGGCGCGCGGATTGACGTTTTTCAGATCGTGAATCAGCTGAGCCAGATCTTCAATCGAGTAGATATCATGATGCGGTGGCGGCGAGATCAGGCCAACGCCTGGAACGGAATAGCGCAGCTGTCCGATGTACTCACTGACCTTGCCGCCAGGCAGCTGGCCACCCTCGCCCGGCTTGGCGCCCTGGGCCATCTTGATCTGGATCTGGTCAGCGGACACCAGGTATTCCGCGGTCACGCCGAAACGGCCCGAAGCGACCTGCTTGATGCGCGAGCGCAACGAATCGCCGTCCTGCAAAGGCAGGTCCACTTCGACCACGCTTTCGCCGATCACACTCTTGAGCGTTTCGCCCTTCTTGATCGGAATACCTTTGAGTTCCTGGCGGTAGCGGTTCGGGTCTTCACCGCCCTCACCGGTGTTGCTCTTGCCGCCGATGCGGTTCATCGCAACGGCCAGCGTGGCATGCGCCTCTGTGCTGATGGAGCCCAGCGACATGGCGCCCGTGGCGAAACGCTTGACGATCTCTTTGGCTGGCTCGACCTCGTCAATCGGAATCGCCTTCGACGGATCGATCCTGAACTCGAACAGGCCACGCAGGGTCATGTGCCGGCGGTTCTGGTCGTTGATCAGCTGGGCGTATTCCTTGTAGGTGTTCCAGTTGTTCGATCGCGTCGAATGCTGCAGCTTGGCAATGGCATCCGGCGTCCACATGTGGTCTTCGCCACGCACGCGCCAGGCATATTCGCCACCGGCATCCAGCATGTTGGCCAGCACAGGATCGTTGCCGAAAGCCGCTTTGTGCATGCGCAGCGCTTCCTCGGCGATTTCAAACACGCCCATGCCCTCCACCTGGCTGGCGGTACCCGTGAAGAACTTGTCGATGGTGGCGCGGTTCAGGCCGATGGCCTCAAACAGCTGGGCGCCGCAATAGCTCATGTAGGTGGACACACCCATCTTCGACATGATCTTGGACAGGCCTTTTCCAATGGCCTTGGTGTAGTTGTAGATCGCCTTGTCTGCACTCAAATCTCCAGGAAGATCTTTCGCCAGTTCGACCAGGGTTTCCATTGCCAGATAGGGATGCACAGCTTCCGCACCATAACCGGCAAGCACAGCGAAATGATGCACTTCGCGGGCAGAGCCGGTTTCCACCACCAGGCCCGCCGTCGTGCGCAAACCCTCCTTGACCAGATGCTGGTGAATGGCAGACAGCGCCAGCACGGCAGGGATGGCCACTTGCGCCGCGCTGATAGCGCGGTCGCTGACGATCAGGATGTTCTTGCCGCTCTTGATCGCGTCCACCGCCTCGGCGCACAAGGACGCGAGCTTGGCTTCCACGCCTTCGTGACCCCAGGCCAGCGGATAGGTAATGTCAAGGGTGTAGCTCTTGAATTTTCCCTGGGTGTGCGCTTCGATATCCCGCAGTTTCAGCATGTCGGCGCTGTTCAGCACCGGCTGGCTGACTTCCAACCGCATCGGCGGATTCACCTGGTTGATGTCGAGCAGGTTGGGCTTGGGACCAACGAATGACACCAGCGACATCACGATCGCTTCGCGGATCGGGTCGATGGGCGGGTTGGTCACTTGTGCAAACAACTGCTTGAAGTAGTTGTAGAGCGGCTTGTTCTTGTTGGAAAGCACGGCCAACGGACTGTCGTTGCCCATGGAGCCTGTACCTTCCTCGCCGTTGACAGCCATGGGGGACATCAAGAACTTGATGTCTTCCTGCGTATAGCCAAACGCCTGCTGCCGATCGAGCAGGGAATGCGATTCGTTCAGGCCAGAGCTGGATGCAGAAGTGGCGCTTGCCTCGTCAGAGCCCATCTTCATGCCGTCGGTCGGCGCGGGCACGGCGGTTGCCTGCACATCGTCAAGCCGGATGCGAAGGTTTTCGATCCACTGCTTGTAGGGCTTGCTGTGAGCCAGTGTCGCCTTGATCTCTTCATCGTCGACCATGCGGCCCTGCTCCAAATCGATCAGGAACATCTTGCCGGGCTGAAGGCGCCACTTGCGCACAATCTTGTTTTCAGGAATGGGCAGCACACCTGATTCCGAGGCCATGATGACGAGGTCGTCATCAGTGACGCAGTAGCGCGACGGACGCAAGCCGTTGCGGTCCAGCGTGGCACCGATCTGTCGGCCGTCGGTGAACACGATGGAGGCCGGGCCGTCCCACGGCTCCAGCATCGCGGCGTGGTATTCATAGAAGGCCTTGCGGCGTTCGTCCATGGTGATGTGCTGCTCCCAAGGCTCAGGGATCATCATCATGACCGCCTGGCTGATCGGGTAACCCGCCATGGTCAGAAGCTCGAGGCAGTTGTCGAACGTGGCCGTGTCGGACTGGTCGGCAAAGCTGATGGGATAGAGCTTCTGCAGATCGGCGCCGAGCACCGGCGAAGACATCACGCCTTCGCGGGCTTTCATCCAGTTGTAGTTGCCCTTGACGGTATTGATCTCGCCGTTATGCGCAACATAGCGGTAAGGGTGGGCCAGCGGCCACTCGGGAAAAGTGTTGGTCGAAAACCGCTGGTGCACCAGGCCAAGGGCAGAAACGCAGCGCAAATCCTGCAGGTCCAGATAGTAGGTGCCCACTTGATTGGCCAGCAGCAGTCCTTTGTAGACCACGGTACGGCTGGACATGCTCGGAACGTAGTATTCCTTGCTGTGCGTTAGCTTGAGCCGTTGAATCGCAGCACTGGCTGTTTTACGAATCACATACAGCTTGCGCTCAAGTGCATCCTGCACGATCACATCGTTGCCCCGGCCAATGAAAATTTGCCGCAAGATGGGCTCTTTTTCGCGCACGGTCGGCGACATCGGCATGTCACGGTTGACCGGCACGTCGCGCCATCCCAACAAAACTTGGCCTTCCACGCGCACGGCACGCTCAAGGGCCTGCTCACAGGCCAGGCGGGAGGCGTGTTCTTTCGGAAGAAAAACCATGCCGACGCCATATTCGCCGGGAGGAGGCAGGTTCACGCCCTGTTTGGCCATTTCTTCACGGTACAGAGCGTCCGGGAGCTGGATCAGGATACCGGCACCGTCACCCATCAACTTGTCGGCGCCGACTGCGCCGCGATGGTCCAGATTTTCAAGAATCTTCAAACCCTGCTGAACAATGGCATGGCTTTTTTGGCCCTTGATATGAGCTACAAACCCTACGCCGCAAGCGTCATGCTCGTTCGAGGGACTGTAAAGGCCGTTCTGTTCAAAATGTGTAATTTCAGCTGCCGTGGTCATGGCGCACTCCTGGTCGGAGGAAGGACAGCCGAAATGCAAAGCGCATTTTTATGACCATCCACCCTAATTCTTGAATATGTCGCGGGAAAACGAGCATAGTGCAGTGCAACAACAATGCCAAGCAAAATAATTGGGGTCAGATAACTATTAATTTACCTTGGCCCCTTCAATAATTTAATTAGGGACATATTAAGTTCACCCATGCTCGCACCTTCGAGTCGAAGGCTTAGCCCATGACTGATTTTCTTGAGGGGCGGCCTGCCCGGGTTTTAACCACCCTGCGTTCAGTCCCTTTTTGCAGCTCGGCGACAAAATCGGGAGTCCCCAGGGCCCAGCCACCAAGCACCGACTGGGTCAACGCCAACTGGTGAACAGCCGAAACGCCCGCCTGCACCTGTTCTGCGTAGGCTGCCTCGCGCCCAAAAGGGGTGTTTCCCAGCGCCCAGAACAAGGAATGCGGTGTTACCACTTTGTCGCTGCGCAAGCCCACATAGTGGCCATGACTCGACCAGGGATAGTCGCGTGCCTCGAGTACCAGCCCGGCCCGCACTGGATTGAGATCCATATAAGCCATGCAAGGCAGAAGCCAGGACTCGGGCTGAATCAACGCTGAACGATAGCGCCCCTCCCACAGAGTGCCGGAGCGCCCCTGACTGTCATTGAAATAGCGGACATAACGTCTGCCCACTGCCTGCATCATCCGGGGGACGGAGTCCGCAGCTTCAGGCGTGACCAGCAAATGGAAATGGTTGCCCATTAGCACGTAGGCGTGAACTGCCACGGCATTTTTTTTGGCCTGCTCTTCGAGCAAGTCCAGCAGGGTCTGGTAGTCCGCTGGAGATGAAAAAATCGCCTGCCGGTTGTTACCGCGCTGGACAATATGGTGCAGTTGTCCAGGAAGACTCAGACGGGGAAGGCGGGCCATGACGATGTGCGCTGTTGTTCAGCACCATCATAGTAGGGGAAGCCAATCCGGCGCCTGGTCTGCTGCTACCCGCTTAACGAACCACCTTGCCGTCGGGCGTGATGGTCACCAGATCAACGAGGCGAACGGACTCGTATTTTTTGGCGCGCAGATTCACGCGAAAGCCACCCACGTCATAGTCGGTCATGGATTCGAAAGCCTTCTGAAGCCCGGCCCGATCAGCCTTTCCGCCCCCGGCCGCACTGCGCCGCACGCCTTCAGCAAATGTGCGTGCCGCAATATAGCCCTCGACACTTTCGTAACTGGGTGTCTGGTCGGTCAGGTTGATGGCGTCCAGGTACTCCTTGATGATGGGAGTTCCCAGGCTGCGCGGTGAAGGCACCACCTGGGAAATAACCACACCGCCGATTTCCTTGCCAAGTGCGGTGAACAATGGATCAATTCCAACAACCGAGAAGTTCAGAAGCTGCCCCGGAAAGCCGGTTTTCCGCATGGCACGAATAAACGCCGCCGACGTATTGAAAAGGCTCACTTGAATGATGGCCTGCGGCTGGGCCTTGACCAATTGAGCAACTGCAGCATCGACTTTGTCGCTGTTGACAGGGGCGAAGGCGCTCGCCACAAGCGGCGGACGCTTCAAGTCAATAAGTGCCTGGTTGACCGCGGCCAATCCTGCCCGTCCCATCGCATCGTCTTCGGCAAAGACAGCAATGCGATCCTGGTTCAATGTTGCGCAATGGCGCGCCATCTTGTAGGCCTCATCTGCCATGGCGGGGCGCACGTGAAACGCATTGGTTAGCGCTGCCTCACGCAACCCATCCGACGCCGCGAAAGGTGCAAAAAACAGGGTATTGGCCGGCTTGGCCACGGCAAAAGCCGCGTCACAGCTGGCTGTTCCAACGAATCCAAACAACGCATCCACCCCTTCATCAATCAGGTGCTTGGCGTTAGCGGCAGCCTTCGCGGGAATATAGCCATCATCAAGCGCCTTGACTTCGATCTTGTAGCCGGCCGCACCGTTTTTGGCGTTGATCGCATCGAAGTAGAGCTTTGCACCATTGAGGTAAGCCAGACCAATCTGATCGGCTGCACCGGTCAAGGGGACCGATTGGCCCACTACGATCTTGCGACCACCTTTGCCAGCCTGGGACCGGGCCAGCGGGGTGAATGCCGCCACGCCAGCTGATATTCCGCCTATAACGAGCGCGCGTCTATTGAGTTTCATGTCATACCTTTGAAGTGCACTGCTTCAAAGCACGATAGATGCCTGCCTGCCTAAAAGGTAGCATTTATTGAGTGCTTTGTAACAAATTGAAAGCAGCCTCAAGCTTAGTCGTTTGAGCCGCAAAAAGGGTTCTGGGAAAATGCCAACACCTCATAAGGCTATGCATGAGCTGTTCTGTGACCCGTGGGTAAACCCGACAATGGCAGATCAACGGTTTGAGGCAAAGGCGCGCAATTGCAGGCTTGCTAAGGATGCATTTTCGACAAGGAATGAATTTGCCAGGCCAAGGCCACTCCCGCGAGTGAAAAACCGCCGGTCACCACCCAGGTCCACTGCCAACTCCCAGTCTGGTTGACCACCGCGGCTACCAGCGGTGGGCCGAAAAATTGACCCAGAGCGGACCATTGCTGCATCCAACCGACAGTGGTGGGTACGGTGGCAGCACTTGGCGCCAAACGAACCGCAAGGCTGAAAAGTGTTCCCGGTATCAGGCCGCCGAGCATCGAGAATGCAAGCACCGCCAGATACCGCCACCAGAAGGCTGCGTCCGCCCCGAAAGCTGCCATGGCACTGACGCTCATTGCCGCAAATCCGGCGAGAAGCAAGGCGAAAGGCGCTGTCCCGGTTTGGAGCAGGCGGCCAGCCACCAAATTGCCAACGATATTGACGGCCGCGACCAATGCTGTGAGCGCGGCTGCGGTACCGATGGCCACCCCGGCCTGTGAGTAGATCGAAGGAAGAAAACCTACCACCGCAAGCCACTGCCCGGAGTACACGGAAAAACAGAGAGCCACCAACCAGACAGCCCGTGAACCCAGCGTCAACCTCAGAAGACCATGCGCCGCAAACAGGGGATCCGCTCCGGATGCGGAACGCAAACGATCGCCAGGTACTCGTCGCTGATCTGCAGGAACGCCGTAGAAGACCAGCACTGCAAGCAAAACGGTTAACAAGGACAACACCCACCACCAGATACGCCACCCCCACGTCACATCGGCGGTCATCATGACCCAAGGTCCTGCCAGCAAGGCCAGCGCCGCACCAAGAGGCATGTAGGCACCCCAGGCACCCAGCGCCGGACTCAAACGTTCAGCAGGCACCAGTGCGCGCAGCAAACCCGGCGCCGGCAACACCACGCACAGGAAACCAAGACCTTCCAACGCGCGGCTGAGCAGCAACCCGGTAACGCCCTGTGCAGCGCCGCCCCATGCGCTGGCCAGGCCCAGTATGAGCAAGCCTGCCAACATGATGCGACGAGCCCCATAGCGGGGAACCAGCAAGGCCGCCGGCAGACCGAGGGTCATTCCTGCAAGCTGCATGAGCGCCAACAGAAAACCGGCCTGCACCAGGGAAACGTCCAACACCTGTTGCAGGACAGGAAGTGCCGGAGGTAGTTTGCCGACATGCAGGGCAGCGGCCACCCCTGCGGCAATCACCAGGGCGGCAGGGTTCATGGCTTTCAAGCGGGAAATACCACGCAGCCGTTCAGCCGTTCGTGTTCTTTGGCAGCGAACCGATCGGTCATGCCGGCAATGTAGTCTGCAACCACCCGCTCTGGCTTGGCCCGTCTGCTTGCACCAACCGATGTGCCGGCGACATCGATCCGGTCAAACCGATCACTGTGGGCCTGGGGCATTTGGGCCGGATCGTCCATATAGGCCGCAAACAGGTCCCGGACAACCCGCTGGGCGGTTTGTGTGGTTTCAACAACCTGAGGATGGCGATATAGATTTTGTAGCAGGAAACGCTTGAGGGACGAGGACTTGAGAGCCATTTCCTCACTGAAACAAACCAATGGCGGATGCTGCCGTACAGCGTGCACGTCACCCGGCGCCGCGCTGTCCAATGTCGCGCTGGTAGCTTTCATCACATCGTAAACCTGCGCGCTGAGCATGCGACGGATGGTTTCAAACAGCAGGCGACGCCCCCGCAATCCAGGGTGCGCTTCCAGGGTTTCCCGGCTGTACTGCGCAAACAACTCAACGTCCTCAAGCTGCTCAAGGCTAAGCAGGCCCGAACGAACGCCATCGTCAATGTCGTGCGCGTTGTACGCTATCTCGTCAGCCAGGTTGGCAAGCTGGGCCTCCAGACTTGGCTGGCGTATCCGTAAGGCCACGTCGGGCGACTCCAGAAATCTATGGGCAACTCCGCCTGGCTCGCGTGCTTCAATGCGCCTGGCATTGCGGCGCGAACAATGTTTGAGAATCCCCTCGCGGGTTTCAAACGAAAGGTTCAGACCGTCATAGGCGGGGTAGCGCTCTTCCAGCACGTCGACGACACGCAGGCTCTGCAGGTTGTGCTCGAACCCCGCGCTGTCCGGGTTGTAACTTTTCAGGCAGCTGTTCAAGGCATCCTGGCCAGCGTGTCCAAAAGGTGTGTGGCCCAGGTCGTGAGCCAAAGCGATGGCTTCAACCAGATCTTCATTCAACTGCAAGGTACGAGCGATCGAACGGCCAAGCTGCGCGACTTCGAGCGAATGCGTCAGGCGGGTGCGAAAAAGGTCGCCTTCATGGTTCAAGAAAACCTGGGTTTTGTAAACCAGCCTGCGAAAGGCAGTGGAATGAACAATCCGGTCACGATCACGCTGAAACGCTGAACGCGTAGGCGCGTCTTCCTCTGGATAACGGCGCCCGCGCGACTGGCCCGGGTGACATGCGTAAGGTGCCAATTTCGTCATGTTTCTGGCATCGAATAGGCCTCTAGCCCTTTAAATACGGGAACTGAAAGCTATAATTTTTATAGCAAAATTCGGATGGACGTTCATCATTCGCAGCAAGCATCGATCACTTCGCGTACTACCCCATCTGGTGCAGTGCGAACCGTGGCCCGACCAGGGCCGTCGATGACCACAAACCTGATTTCGCCCGCTTCGGATTTTTTGTCAACCCGCATCAATTCCAGATACCGGCCGGCATTGTCTCCGCTGGAGAGCTTCGGTCCAATGACTGGCAGGCCGGCTCGCTGGATCAGTCCACGCAGGCGGTCGACAAAAGCCGTGTCGATGAGACCCATTCTTTGCGAAAGGTTGGCAGCCATGACCATGCCGCAGCCAACACCTTCGCCGTGCAGCCACTGACCGTAGCCCAACCCCGACTCGATGGCATGGCCAAACGTGTGGCCGAAATTCAGAATCGCACGCAGACCTGCCTCACGCTCATCCTCGCCCACCACCGCCGCCTTGATTTCGCAGCTGCGCTGGATGGCATGGGCAAGAGCCGCAGGGTCGCGGGCAAGCAATGCATCGATATTTGCCTCGATCCAATCGAGAAAAGCCATATCTGCAATCGGCCCATATTTGATGATTTCAGCCAGCCCTGCACTCAGCTCGCGCTGCGGCAGCGTTTGGAGCACATCCAGATCGCAGATCACCCGCTCTGGCTGGTAGAACGCACCCACCATGTTTTTACCCAGTGGATGGTTGATGGCCGTCTTCCCGCCCACCGATGAATCCACCTGTGCCAGCAAGGTGGTGGGAACCTGCACAAAAGGCACGCCGCGCATGTAGCATGCTGCGGCAAAGCCTGCCATGTCACCCACCACACCGCCCCCGAGCGCAACCAGAACTGTCTTGCGATCACACCCATTGCTGAGCAGGGAATCAAAAATTAACTGCAGTGTGGGCCAGTCCTTGTGGGCTTCGCCGTCGGGCAAGGTCACCTGCAACACATTTTGGTAATGCTTCGATAAAGCAAGCCGCAACGCCTGCGCATAGAGAGGAGCCACTGTGGTATTCGACACAATCAACGCACTGCTCGCAGACGGTAGGTCGCGGTACGTGTCAGGGTCACCAAGAAGACCTGCCCCTATGGCGATGGGATAGCTGCGATCGCCCAGATCAATGAAAACTTGCTGGATGGTCGAGGAAGAATTTGCTTGCATGAGCCCAAGTGTAGAGGCTCTGGAGCTCCTGGTCGGCCAGCGAATGGCGCGAGTGCCAGCGCCTTATTCAAAGGGATCAAAGGAATTCCGTCTCGCGGCAGGACCTTTGTGCAGATGCAGGTTTGTCACGCCCCGTCGGTGGGACAAGAAGGAATAAGCCCCGCCAGCTCAAGCTGCATCACCACCGTGTTAACCAGCGCCGCTACGGTGGGTCGCCCGGTCTCAATTACAAATCGGGCACTTTCGCGGTACAGCGGATCGCGCACCGAATACAACTCGCGCAGGCGGCCTAGCGGGTCGGTGACTTGCAGAAGGGGGCGGTTCCGGTCATGGCGCAAGCGGCGATAGACCTCTTCTGGCGCTGAATGCAGATACACAGCATGGGTACGCTGCTTCAAATGCTGACGGTTGGCGGGTCTCAACGCCGCGCCGCCGCCAGTCGACAAGACACATGACTCACCTTGCTGAGTCAGGCCATCAATGACATCTTGTTCAAGATCACGGAAGGCATCTTCGCCCTCTCGCTCAAAAAACTCGCGGATGGACAGACCGACCCGCCGTTCGATAACGTGATCCGTATCGAGAAAAGAGCATCCGAGGCGTCGTGCAAGCTGCCGACCAATCGTTGATTTTCCTGAACCCGGGAGACCCACCAATGCCACCCTCAAGGGCTGACTCACAGCTTGCCCCCCGCAGACCGCAATAGTAGATAGCAGAGGGGTGGAATCAGGCATGAATAGAAAGCCAAGGGCACATCCCGCAATTTACGGGAAAGAGCGACGCTACGTTACGCCAGCCACAGCTGGCCCTGCATGCCCTTTAACGTAACGCCGCGCCGTTGGAAATCATTTTTGGCGAGATAAAGACCAGCAATTCCGACTTGTTGGCGGTGCGGGTTCTCTGTTTAAACAGATTACCTACCCCGGGGATATCGCCCAGCAGCGGCACCTTGGTTTCATCTTCGCGCTCGTTTTGCTCAAAGATGCCGCCAATCACTACCGTGCCACCGTTTTCAACCAACACCTGGGTCTGGATATGTTTTGTGTCAATTGCAAAGCCGTTTGTAGTCGAGCGACCAACACTATCTTTGTTCACGTCCACGCTCAAAATGATGTTCCCCTCTGGGGTGATCTGAGGTGTCACTTCCAGCTTCAAGTTGGCTTTGCGGAAGGCGATGGAGGTAGCGCCACTGGAGGTTGCCTGCTGGTAGGGAAGCTCAGTACCCTGCTCGATCAACGCCTTGACCTGATCAGCCGTGACAATACGCGGGCTCGATACAATTTTGCCTTTTCCATCAGCCTCCATGGCCGAAATTTCAAGGTTCAGAAGACGAGTAAGCGATGAGTTAAACAAGGAAACAGCAAAAGTGGCGGCCTGAAAACCGTTTTGTCCGATACCTGGCAAATTGACAAAATCGCCAGCTGTCGTCCCGAAATTTCCCCCCAATGAGGGAGCAGTGCCGGTGGGAATATTGGGTGTGATGTAAGTTGACCCAAACTGAGTATTCCGGCTATCGTTCAAAGTAAACGGACGCCCGCCCAGCCTCACACCCAACGATTTTCCGAAAGTATCCGAAGCTTCGACGATACGCGCCTCAATCAGGACCTGGCGCACAGGAATGTCTATTTTTGCGATGAAGCTCTGCACCTGCTCCAACTTGGACGGGATGTCAGTTACAAAAAGCTGGTTGGTCCGTGCTTCCGCAATCGCACTTCCACGATTGGACAGAATCCGGGCACTGTTCGGGCCCGTGCCACCTGCGGTGATTTGAGTCCCAATATCTGCGGCTTTTCCATAGTTGATCTGAAACGCTTGAGTACGGACAGATTCCAGCGTCTGGATCGCGTTACGCGATTCAAGATCGAGCTTGTCTTTTGCCGCCAGCTCATCTTTGGGAGCAATCAGGAGCACGTTGCCGCTTTTGCGCATACCCAAGCCTTTGGCCTGCAAAATGATGTCCAGCGCCTGATCCCAGGGTACATCTTTGAGCCGCAAGGTAACAGCCCCCGAAACGCTGTCGGACGTGACAATATTAAAGTTGGTGAAGTCGGCAATGACCTGGAGCAGTGAACGCGTTTCAATGTTCTGGAAATTAAGGGAAAGCTTTTCCCCTGTGTAACCAGGTCCTTGTGAAAGTTTGGACTCGTCCACTTTTTGCTGACGAACTTCCAGCACAAACTGATTGTCACTTTGGTAAGCACTGTGTTCCCATGCCCCCTTAGGCTCCACTACCATGCGAACCTTTTCTCCAACTTGGGAAGTCGTCACGGTTTGAACGGGAGTACCGAAGTCGGAGACATCCAGCCTGCGTCGCAATCCTTCAGGCAAGGCTGTTTTCAAAAACTCCACGACCAGAGTCTGCCCCTGTTGACGGATATCTACACCAACCTGATTGTTGGCCAAGTCAACCACTATTTTTCCCGAAGCATCGTTTCCCCTGCGGAAATCGATGTCTTTTAGTGGCAGGGTATCGCGGTTACGATTTTCCGCAAAAACCGGCGCAGCCACGGCCGATGGCGCTGACACCGCAACCGGATCCAGCGTAATCAGCAATGACTTGCCTTGAATTTGCGCTTTGTACGCTGTAGACGCTTTAAGATTCAATACGACCCGCGTTCGCTCACCTGCTTGCACAACATTGGCAGACCGCAAATTGCCCAAATTCAAGTCGATAGCTGATCGTCCCATCGAATTGCTGACGCCAGGAAAGTCAAGTGCAATTCGTGCAGGTGTTTGGATCGTAAAGCCGGTTGGCACCGCGGTTAAGGTCTCTGCCAAGTCAATGCGAATGACCTCTGTACCCCCCTGAACGGAGCCCGAAATAGCCTCAATTGCATTGGGGGTCTGCGCCCAGGTTGTCGCCAGCGAAACGGCCAACAATGCTGCTCCGATACCGAAACGCGCGGAGATCCTCAACCGCACTCCCTGCAGTAAAGTCGCTTGCTGCGATGATGCACTCTTGTTCATTTTGATCCCTCTTGAAGCTGTAAAGTCGCCGGCCGCTCTAACCATTCACCTGCTGCGTCCTGCACAATCTCCCGCAAACCAACCTCAGTCTCGGTAATTTTTGTGATCCGACCATAGTTTTGACCTAAATAGTTACCGATGCGCACTTGATAAAGCAGGTTATCCACCCGAACCAAGGCCACCGGTTGCCCTACTTTGACAAGGCTTCCAACCATAGCCACAGCATCAAGCGGCATCGCCTCCAGCGGCTCCTTGCGTCGGTTCAACTCAGGCGCAATAAGCGCCGCATTGGAAGTCGCTTGCTTGGAGTCCCGGTTAAGCGCTTGGGTAAGTTTTTGACTACTGAAGGGCTCAAGCGCGCCTTCCTGGGTATATGGTTGTGGCGAAAATTTCGTAGGTTCCGGCAATGGCTCAATTTTCGGTTTCGTCAAGTTTCGCTGTTCGACCATCCACTGCTGCAATTCTTCCTGTTCAGATGAACTACATGCAGTCAGCCCCAACCACACTACCGTCGTAAGTAGCAACCCAATAGCCTTTTTCATACCGGTCCGCTTCATTTCTTCTCGCCTTTCCCGGCTGCCGCTTTGCGTTGCAGGGCGATCTCATCCGGATCCAGATAACGGAACGTTTTGGCGGTGCTGTCCATACCCATCATCCCGTCCTTGAGCGGCACAATAGCGATGTTATTGAGGGTGACAATCCGGGAGAGATTGGCTATATCAGCTGCGAAAGCCCCGATATCGTGATAGCGTCCTGACACCTTGATGGCGATGGGCAGCTCTGCGTAGTATTCCTTGACGCTGACTTGTCCAGGCCGAAACAGCTCAAACTGCAAACTGCGCCCTAGTCCCGCCTGGTTAATGTCCGACAGCAACGCATCCATTTCAGCCTTGCTTGGCAATTGTTTCTCCAATTGAGTCACGTACTGTTGCACCTGCTCCCGCTGCTTTTTCAAAGCTTCGAGATTGACTGCCTGAGCCAACTTCTTTTTGAAGTCTTCCCGCAACTGCAGCTCCTTGGCTTGCTCCGCTTTTAGTTCCTCATCGGAGGCGCTAAGCCAGACGAACCAGAGAGCCACCACCACGGCGACAGTCACAAACATGCACAGGAGATATCGCGGCAACGCCGGCCAGGATGGTGGATCGTTTGGACTGAGACCAACAAACTGCGCCTTCAGGCCATCCTGGAGAGCGGCAAAATCAACATTAAATTTCGGAGTACTTGCCATAGTCAGCGCCTGTTCCAGACTGTTTTCAGCTCTTGACCGCTGCAGGGCCTGATTGGGCAGGCTTGACCACAACACCACTGGTGGACGCCGCCGCTGATGCCGCAACAGCTTTCTGTACGTCGGTTGCCCGCTTAAGTCCCACTCGCATTGAGAAATTCGCCACACGCCGCTGATCGCGCGCACCCAGCGTGATACTTTTCCCCGTGATTTCAATCAACTCAGGACGAGTCAACCACGGGCTGTTATTGCCCAAATTTCGCAATAACTCGGAAACACGCTCATTGGACTGTGCTACCCCGGTCAGCAGAACCACTTGGTTGTCCTGCTTCATGCTTGTGACATAGACACCGTCAGGTAACTGTTTGACCAGTTCATCAAGCAGATAAACCGGCAAATTACGGTTCCCCTGAAGATCTTCCACGGCATTTTGTCTGGCGCGTAGCGCCGCAATCTCCTGCTGCAACCCTGCAATTTCCTTGATCTGCCCCTCAAGCCGGGTGATCTCTGCTTTCAGAAAGGTATTCTTTCCCTGCTGCTGCGAGATTTGGGCCTGGTACCACGAATAAACTGCACCACAAAACAGACCGCCTGCAAGAGCCGCAATACCCAAGGCAACAAAAAAAGCCTCACGCCGGTGTTTGCGCGCCGCTTCGCGATGAGGAAGAAGATTGACCAGAATCACTGGAAGAACCTCCGCAACGCCAGCCCGCAGGAAGTGAGATAGGAGGCTGCCTCACGCTTCATCTTTTTCTCCCGAACATCGCCGCCGAGAGTCATCCCCTCAAAAGGATTGGCCACCATGCAGGCAAATGAAGTTTGCTGGGTTACAGCTTCGGTAAGCCCCGGCAAGGCCGACGACCCCCCAGCCAACATCACATAGTCCACCTTGTTGTGAGGCGTGCTGGTAAAGAAGAACTGAAGGGCGCGCCCGATCTCCTGCGCCATGCTGTCAACAAATGGCTTCAGCACGCTGGCGTCATAATCGTCCGGCAATTCGCCACTGCGCTTTTTGCTTTCAGCCTCCTCAGGCGAAAACCCGTACTGACGCACAATCAACTGGGTCAGTTGAGCGCCACCAAAAGCTTGGTCGCGTTCATACAAAACTTCGTCGTTTTTGATGACCTGCATACTGGTTGTCAGTGCTCCCACCTCAAAAAGAGCCACCATGGTGTCCAGGCCCTTGTTCGGGAGGTTTTCGATCAATCGGGCCGTTGCCAGACGCGAGGCGTAAGACTCAACATCAATGACAACCGGCTTAAGCCCTGCCGCCTCGGCAAGTCCTTGCCTGTCGTTTACCTTTTCCTTGCGGGACGCGGCAATCAACACCTCGACATCACCCGCTGAACTGGCGCTGGGACCTACAACACAAAAATCGAGACTGACCTCATCCAGGGAAAAGGGAATGTACTGATTCGCCTCGGCCTCCACCTGGATTTCCAGTTCCTGCTCGGTCATACCGCCAGGAAGAATGATTTTTTTTGTAATTACGGCGGAAGCCGGCAACGCCATCGCAACATTTTTGGTGCGTGTCCCGCTTTTTTTGACCAGGCGGCGCACCGCTTCGGCCACTTCGTCGAACTTTTCGACATTGCCATCGGTGATCCAACCCCTTTCCAAGGGTTCAATGGCACAGCGATCGAGCACCAGATTACCTGCCTTGTCTCGGCTCAATTCGACCAGCTTGACGCTGGATGAACTGATGTCCAGACCCAGCAGGGCTGACGATTGACGGTTGAATAACGATCCCAAAGAGATCAAAACGGTCCCCAGATGACGGCTAATGTGTAGCCCTGCAAACTTAAGAAATCACTTGAATGCTATCAGTAAGATCCTTGTACAACAAAGGATTTTCCGGTTTTGGCTTACCATCACCGTTGTCAAAAGTAGACGCTTTTGGTGTTCTGGCCAGATTGGTACAGGGCCCCTGATCAGTCAGAAAATGCAAAATATGAAGTTGCAGGCAATCTGAAGAATCCCTCCGTACGGTGATTTTTACAATGCCGGCGCGAACTTACGATAAACCTCATGCCGTCAAATTCATCGCCTTCCGTCTCCCGTTCTGTGCCTTTCAGCCGATTCCCGTGGTTGCCGGGTCTCCTCAAGGTTCTGGCGTGGTGCGCCGGCATCACACTTGCGCTGGCCGTCTCGCTACTGATGACTGTGGCCGTCGCGCTGGCCGTCGCCTATCCCAACCTCCCTGACGTATCCGATTTGCTGGACTATCGCCCCAAGCTTCCGTTGCGCGTCTATTCAGCCGACGCGGTGCTGATCGGCGAATTTGGTGAGGAGCGACGCAACCTGACGCCAATAGGCGACATCCCCAAAGTGATGAAAGATGCGGTGCTGGCCATTGAAGATGCCCGGTTCTTCTCCCACGGAGGCGTTGACTATATTGGTGTAATCCGGGCTGGACTCGCCAACGTGGGCCGCGCCAAGAGCCAGGGTGCCTCCACCATCACCATGCAGGTCGCCCGCAATGTCTACCTGTCCACCGAGAAAAGCTACACCCGGAAAATCTACGAAATCCTGCTGACTTTCAAGCTGGAGCACCTCCTGAGCAAGAACCAGATTCTCGAGATCTACATGAATCAGATCTTTCTGGGTCAGCGCGCGTATGGCTTCGCGGCGGCATCCGAAATCTACTTCGGCAAACCACTGAAGGACATCAATATTGCCGAGGCAGCCATGCTGGCTGGCTTGCCCAAGGCCCCATCCGCCTACAACCCGATAAGTAACCCCCGACGGGCCAAAGCACGACAGCTCTACATCATTGAGCGCATGGAAGAAAACGGCTTTATCACTCCGGAACAGGCAACGGCAGCCAAGAACCAGGATCTCAAGGTCAGATCAGGTCCAGATGCGGGCCGGGTGCATGCCGAGTTCGTAGCGGAAACTGTTCGCCAGCTGGTCTATAGCCAGTATGGAGACGAGACCTATACCCGTGGGCTCAACGTTTTTACCACCCTGCGCGCAGCCGATCAGACGATGGCCTACAAGGCCTTGCGCAAGGGCATCATGGATTACGAACGGCGGCAAATCTACCGGGGCCCGGAAAAGTTCATTGCCCTGTCCAGCGACCCCAAAGAAGCGGAAGACGCCATTGACGACGCGCTGGCGGAAAGCCCGGACAATGACGATGTCATGTCGGCGGTGGTGCTGGAGGCCGGACCGAAGAAGATCGTGGCGGTCCGTCAGAACAGCGAAACCGTCGAAATCACAGGCGATGGCCTCAAGCCGGCGCAATCCGGACTGTCCGAAAAAGCCGCACCCAACATCCGAATCCGTCCAGGTGCCTTGATTCGGGTTGCCAAAACGCCGAAAAATACCTGGGAGATCACGCAACTGCCGGAGGTCGAAGGCGCTTTTATTGCGCTGGATCCGCGTAGCGGCGCCGTTCGAGCCTTGGTCGGCGGGTTTGATTACGAGAAAAACAAGTTCAACCATGTCACGCAGGCATGGCGACAACCCGGATCGAGCTTCAAGCCCTTCATCTACTCTGCCGCCCTTGAAAAGGGCTTCACCCCGGCGACGGTGGTCAACGATGCCCCCCTCTTTTTTGACGCAGGCGTCACTGGTGGCCAGCCCTGGGAGCCCAAGAACTACGACGGTACGTTCGAGGGCCCCATGAGCCTGCGGCGCGGTCTTGCAAAGTCGAAAAACATGATCTCCATCCGGATTCTTCAGTCCGTGGGTCCAAAGTACGCCCAGGAATGGGTCAGCCGCTTCGGCTTCGACGCCGAAAAACACCCCGCCTACCTCACCATGGCGCTGGGCGCCGGTTCGGTAACCCCCCTCCAGATGGCCATTGGATATTCCGTGTTTGCCAACGGAGGTTACCGCGTCAACCCCCACCTGATCACAAAGATCACTGACCAGAAAGGCAAGGTGGTAGTACAAAGCCCCGCACCGGTTCTCGATGAGTCGGCACGCGGCATCGAGCCACGAAACGCCTTCATCATGTCAAGCCTGCTGCAGGAAGTCGCACGTTCGGGCACGGCAGCCCGGGCTCAGGCCACCCTCAAGCGGCCGGACCTCTATGGCAAGACGGGCACCACCAATGACTCGATCGATACCTGGTTTGTAGGCTATCAGCCGACCCTGACGGCTGCAGTATGGATGGGCTACGACACCCCGAAAAAACTCGGCGACCGTGAAACGGGGGGTGGCCTGAGCCTGCCTGTCTGGATCAATTTCATGGAATACGCGCTCAAGGGAGTTCCAGTCACCGAGCCCGCAGCGCCCGAAGGGGTTGTCAATATAGGCGGTGAATGGTTTTATGACGAATATGCCAAGGGCTCAGGCATCAGTAGCGTGGGTCTTGCAGACCGTCCTGCCGCCGGCTCTGGCGCCAACGATCCGGTCACGGGGCAGCCCGTGCCGCCGGGCGCCGCTATTCAATCGCCTCCGCCGAGCGACGAACGGCGAAGAATACTGGACCTGTTCAAGAATTAAGCGGCGCCAGCGTCTGCAGGTGCGCTGAACACCAGGGGCAGCCCGGCCTGCTCACTCGTGCAGCGCGACAAAGCTACAAAAAGTTCGCCGCCATCCTTGGTGTCCAACCATTGCTTGCCGTTGAATTTGTAGTGGAACCCGCCAGACCGCGCAGCCATCCAGATTTCCTGAAGCGGCTTCTGCAGATTCACCACGATCTGGCTACGGTTTGAAAACGTTAACGTGATCATGCCGCCAGTCCTCTGGTTGTCGATATCAGCATCCGTTTCATCGTTGATGCGGTCACAGCCCGCTTCAATGGCCTTGAGCGCAGCTTCAGCGTGGTCTAAATATTCAAGGTCGGTCATTACAATCCCATCATGCTCGCAAGATTTCAATTGGTTCAAATTCTAGGCCGATGGTCCGGTGCCTTCCGGGCACATGGCTTTTCCTCCATTGTGTTGGTATCCGTGGCAACGGCTGGTCTGGTGGCCTGCGGTCAAAAAGGCCCGCTTTTCATGCCACCTCCGCCCAAAGCCTCCCTCACAGGCGCCTCCTCATCCACTGCACGCTCGCCTGCCAGCCCGGCCAGCGCCCCGACGGAATCATCCAATGACCTTCCCGCTGCACCACCAGCTTCGGGGCCCACAACCTTGCCGCTGCGATGAGTAGCCCAACCACATCATCCAGCATATTGCCGGGTGCGCCGCAACTGGCTTACCGGCCCGACGGCCTGTACCTTGAGGAAGTCAATCTCGACGCGCTCGCCAGAAAACATGGCACCCCGTTGTTTGTGTATTCCAAGGCTGCCATGCTGGCCGCCCTCGCGGCCTACCAGCAGGGCTTTGCCGGCCGCAATGCGCAAATTTGCTACGCGATGAAAGCCAACTCTTCCCTGGGTGTGCTGCAGGTATTTGCCCGTGCCGGCTGTGGCTTCGACATCGTCTCCGGAGGCGAGCTTGAGCGTGTACTTGCCGCTGGCGGCGAGGTCGGTAAAGTGATCTTTTCCGGTGTTGGCAAAACGCGCGCCGAAATGAAGCAGGCGTTGGCGGCGGGTATCGGCTGTTTCAACGTCGAAAGCGAAGCCGAGTTGGCCGTGCTGTCTGAGGTGGCCTTGAGCATGAGCAAGATCGCCCCAGTGAGCATTCGCGTCAACCCGAATGTGGACCCCAAAACCCACCCCTACATCTCGACTGGGCTCAAGGGCAACAAATTCGGCGTAGCCCATGAAGATGCGCTGCGGATTTACAAGTACGCCGCTTCGCTCGAAGGGCTGAAAGTTGTCGGCATTGACTGCCACATCGGCTCACAGATTACCGAAGCCACGCCTTATCTGGACGCCATGGATCGCGTGCTTGATCTGGTAGCCGGCATTGAAGCCTCGGGCATCGCGATTGAGCATATTGATTTTGGTGGTGGCCTGGGCATCAATTACAACGAAGACGCTCCACCCACGGCCGATGCGCTTTGGCGGGAGTTGCTGGCCAAGCTGGATGCGCGCGGCTACGGCGGCAGGAAGCTGATGGTCGAGCCGGGCCGTTCGCTCGTGGGCAATGCCGGTGTCTGCCTGACCGAGGTGCTTTACCTCAAGCCCGGTGAACAAAAGAACTTTTGCGTCATTGACGCCGCGATGAACGACCTGCCGCGGCCAGCCATGTACCAGGCTTTTCACGCCATCGTGCCCGTTGTGCAACAACGTGCCACGTCAAGCGCCGTCTACGACGTGGTTGGTCCGGTTTGCGAAAGCGGTGACTGGATCGGCCGCGACCGCACCCTGGCCGTAGCCGCCGGTGACCGCCTCGCAGTTCTATCG
This sequence comes from Polaromonas sp. A23, assembly GCF_002001015.1. Taxonomy (GTDB): domain Bacteria; phylum Pseudomonadota; class Gammaproteobacteria; order Burkholderiales; family Burkholderiaceae_C; genus Polaromonas. Next base: position 342,800 of record NZ_MUNO01000022.1, read on the forward strand.
GCCGGGGCTTACTGCATGAGTATGGCCAGCAACTACAACACACGCGGCCGCGCTGCCGAGATTCTGGTCGATGGCACCCAGGCGCACCTCATACGTGCCCGCGAAACAGCCGCCGACACTTTTCGCGGCGAGAAATTGTTGCCCTAAGACCGTCCGCCCTTGATGTTCATCAAGGGCTGTCTGCGGAGGCAAGCCTAGAGTTGGGCTTTCAGCAACGCAACGACAGGCCATCACCATGTCCGTGGAACTTTACCGCGACAAAAATCACATCTGCCTGATGTTCACCGACCTCCTCGACGAGGACGGACAGGCCGTGCAGTCCAATCAATTCCTCATCGTTGACAACGGCACCGGTGCCATCATCGATCCCGGCGGCAACCTGGCGTACAACGAGCTCTTCATGGGCATGACGCAGCACTTTCCACCGCACAAGCTGTCCTATGTGATCGCTTCGCACGCGGACCCCGACATCATTGCCTCGCTGGACCGCTGGATGAGCAGCACCCAGGCCCTGCTGGTGATTTCGCGGGTTTGGGAACGTTTTGCTCCGCATTTCACCAAGGTCGGCAAAACCGACAAGCGCGTGATTGGCGTCCCCGATGCCGGCGGGCGCCTGCCCTTGGGAAACAATGAACTCTGGCTCATACCAGCCCACTTCATGCACTCCGAAGGAAATTTCCATTTTTACGATCCGGTGAGCCGCATCCTGTTCACGGGCGATCTGGGCGTGTCCATGATGTCTGGCGCCCAGGCACGCCAACCCGTCACCAACCTCAAGCCCCACATCCCCTTGATGGAAGGTTTTCACCGGCGTTATATGGTTTCCAACAAGATCCTGCGACTGTGGGTCAACATGGTGCGTTCGATGGACATCGCCATGCTGGTGCCGCAGCACGGCGCGCCCATTGTGGGCAAACAGGCCGTGAACGACTTCTTCGACTGGATTGAAGGCTTGATGTGCGGCATCGACCTGTTTGATGATCGCGCTTATCAGCTGCCCACGGCGAGCATCGATCCGATCGCCCGCCAGGTCCGTCCGGCATTGCGTGCAGTGAACGGTTGAAATCAAGCAAAAACAGGCTTTAGCCCTTATGGGCTAAGCGCATACAGCTCCTGATTTAGTAGCGCTTCTTCACCCTCACTGCGGGGTGGCAGTGTTTTGTGGCACAGCACGGGGCGGGCGCCGCCCCCAGCTCTGCCAGATTCGCCACCCCAATAGGGCCGCGATGATTCCGGCATAAACAAACACTTCGGCAAAGTTGTTCTTTCCTGAGCGCATCCAGAAAAAATGCAGAAGGCCCAGGCCGGCGATCAGGTACACCAGCTTGTGCAACATTTGCCAACGCTTCGCGCCCAGTTTGCGTATGGCAGCGTTGAAAGAGGTCGCTGCCAGCGGCGTCAACAGCAAGAAAGCGCTAAAGCCCACCAGGATAAAAGGGCGCTTGATGATGTCCTTGACGATGTCGGCCAGGTCAAAGCCCATGTCGAACCAGCTGTAGCTGAGCAAGTGAAGCAGCACGTAAAAATAAACGAAGAGGCCCAACATGCGACGAAAGCGCGCCAGCGCGGGTGTATGACTGATCACGCGCAAGGGCGTGACGGCCAACACGATGCACAGGAAGCGCAGTGTCCAGTCGCCTGTTGCACGTATCAGCGCTTCCGCGGGATTGGCGCCCAGCTGGTTCGTCAGCACGCCGTAAAACAGCCAGGCAAAAGGCAGCAGACAGGTGATAAAAACAACCAGCTTGGCAGCGGGATGGAGAAGAAGTTTTTTCATGGCTAAAGTCCGGCGAGGCCGCCGGGCACAAGGCGATGCCTTGCAGCCCAGCCGTCACCGTTCATCAATAAAACTTCTTCAGATCCATGCCTGCGTACAACTGTCCGACCTGCGCTTCATAGCCGTTGAACATCAGCGTCTTGCGCTTTTTGGCGAACAGGCCGTCTTCACCGATGCGGCGTTCGGTGGCCTGGCTCCAGCGCGGGTGGTCCACGCTAGGATTCACATTCGAATAAAACCCGTACTCATTGGCCGCGGCCTTGTTCCAGGCGGTGCGCGGCTCCTTGTCGGTAAAACGGATCTTGACGATGCTCTTGCCGCTTTTGAAGCCGTATTTCCAGGGCACCACCAGACGCACCGGAGCACCGCTCTGGTTAGGCAGCACCTCGCCGTACATGCCAAACGTGAGCAAGGTCAACGGGTTCATGGCTTCGTCCATGCGCAGCGCTTCGACGTAGGGCCAATCCAGCACGCGTGAACCCACAAAAGGCATTGTCTTGGGGTCGGCCTGGGTGATGAACTCAACATATTTGGCGTTGCCCAACGGCTCGACCTTCTTGATCAACTCCGCCAGTGAATAACCGACCCACGGAATGACCATGGACCAGCCCTCGACACAGCGCAAGCGGTAGATGCGTTCTTCCTGGGCACTGAGCTTGATCAGGTCTTCAATCGCATAGGTCTTGGGCTGCTTGACCAGGCCTTCCACCGCGACCGTCCAGGGCTTGGTCACCAGGGTGTGCGCATTTTTGGCCGGGTCCGCTTTGTCGGTACCGAACTCGTAGAAATTGTTGTAGCTCGTCGCGTCCTTGTAGTCTGTGACTTTTTCCATGGTGACTGCACCCGCGGCCCCTGACTTCGCCCCCGGCAGGGCTGCGAGCTTGCCGGGCTTGGCCACAGCCTGCGCGAAAGCCTCGCGGCCAGCCCAGGTGGCAACAGCCGCACCGGCTGCGCCGGTGGCCATCAGCTTGATCAGGTCGCGCCGCTGCTGGTAAATGCCACGGGGCGTGATTTCACTGGGAACAGCGTGGGTAAAGCCCTTGTTGTCGGTTTTGATCAGCATCTTGTATCCTTGTTGTCGTGAGTGATTGAGGGTTAGTCTTGATACGCTGCGACTTCTTACAAGGATTCAAGCGCTCCCTACAAGGTTCCGTAGCTGTGCAGGCCCGACAGGAACATATTCACACCCAGGAAGGCAAACGTGGTGACCGCCAGCCCCGCCAATGCCCACCAGGCGGCCACCGTGCCGCGCAAACCCTTCATCAGCCGCATGTGCAGCCAGGCCGCGTAGTTGAGCCAGACAATCAAGGCCCACGTTTCTTTCGGGTCCCAGCTCCAGTAACCGCCCCAGGCCTCGGCGGCCCACAACGCACCCAGCACCGTGGCAATGGTGAAAAATGCAAAACCAACGGCAATGGCCTTGTACATCACATCGTCAAGCACTTCCGCACTCGGCAAACGCGCAGCAATGCGCTGACGGCCCAAGAGAATGCCGGCAGCAATCAACCCCGACACCAGCAGGTATCCCATCCAGTAGTTACTGCCTCCGGCTTCGAGGGGCGATTTGCGGAAAACAACCGGCACAAAACAAAGCACCACACCCAGCACCCAGAGCGGCGTCAATTTATACCAGCGGGTCTCTTGCGCCTGTTGTTTGATCAGGTAAGCCAGCGACACCATGGCGGCCAGCGAGAACATGCCGTAGCCGATGAAGTTGGCAGGAACATGCAGCTTCATCCACCAGCTCTTCAGGGCGGGTACCAGGGGCTGGATTTCATGCGCCTCCCGAACAACCGTGTACCAAAGCAGGAAGCCCACAGCCGCACTGACCACAAGCATCACAAACGCGCCCATGGTTCGGGTCTTGTATTGCGCTTCGAAATACAGGTAAAACGCAGCCGTCATCCAGCTGAACAGCACAAAAACTTCATACAAGTTGCTGACCGGGATGTGGCCGACATCGGCGCCTATCAAATAACCTTCATACCAGCGCACCATGGTGCCGACCAGCGCCATGCCCACCGCCACCCAGGCGATTTTGGAGCCCAGCGATTCCAGCGTGTCACTTTGGCTTTTGCCGAACATGCCGAGCCAGTAGAATGCCGTGCTCATGAAAAACAGCACGCTCATCCAGAGAATGGCTGACTGGCTGGAAAGAAAGTATTTGAGCCAGAACACCTGCTCGGCCCTGGCCAGATCTCCCTGGTAACTCACGATGCCAAGAAGGGAGAAAGCAGCTGCCAGCAACATCAGGACACGCAGAGGCCGCCAGAACCAGCCGATGGCTATTGCAGCGGGAATGGCGCCAAGCAAAATGCCCTTCTCGTAGACATCCATGAAGGTGCTGTAACGAGCGAAGGCATACAGCCCGCCCACCACCACAATGGCCGCAAAAATCCAGTCCAGTGCGTTGCGCTTGGCGAAATAGCCCTGCTGCAGGCTGATGGTGTTCGCGTCCGTGGTGCGCGAGCTCAATGTGGTGGTGTTCATCGTGGCACCTGTAAAAGTTTTATCTTCAGCATTTCGAATTCCTGGCCACCGTCCATGGTCTGGCGGTTGGTCGACAGGGCCATCGTTGCCTGGCTGCCCGTCCCTGATTCTGGTCCTTTTCCAGGCGTTGCGGAATCCGCGCCGCCGGACGGCGCAAGCCATACCCAAAGACGGCGCTCCCGCACATACAGCATCGCAAAAATGCCCAAAATCAGCAAGGCACATCCGAGGTAAACAATGTTTTTCCCGGGTGTCCGGGCGACCTGGAACACACTGGCCTGTAACTGGGTAAATTCTTTCAACGCAAACGCCATCGGCGCCGGGTAATGATGTGCATCGCTGAGAGACAACACAGCCTGAGCCATGAAGGCCTGGGTTTTTTCGTCCAGCGGCAACGGCTTCAAGCCGTTTTGCTCACGCGTGGACTGAAGCAGTTCAAACAGCACACCGTTGAGAATACGCACCAGCACTTCGCCGGCACGGTTGCGCTCGGACTCCGGCACGTTGGTTTCCATAAAGTCCGAAATCGCCTGCAAGCCGGCCAGGGGTTTGGCCTGCGCAGAATTGGCAGGCTGGTCAGGGCCGGCAAACAGGGCGAGCGCCCGCGATGCCGATGCAGAAAGTTGCGGCGCCAGTTCAGGCCGGTCCGCCGGTGTGGCTTGGCGCACGTAACGCTGCACGGCTCGCTCACGTTGGGCCGGGTCAGCCAGCGCGCGGCGCAAGCGCAAAAATCCATCCATGCTGCCTTGATCGTCAGCCGGAATGCGCAGGTACTGGAAAGGTTCTGCCGGGGTTTCACGCACGCCCAGCAAAAACAGCGCCGGACTGGATTCCGCTGCGTCCATCTTGACCGGCAACATGTAGTTGTGGAACTCCCTGGCCTGGCCCGCCGCATCGCGCAGCTTGTAGGTCACACTGGGGCCGACATTACGCAGCTCTTTTTTCTCCCGGGTTTTGTTGGCTGCGCCCAAGCGTGAATCGATGGCCTGGCGCAGATCAACCTTGCGCACGTCCACCCCGGAAGTCGCACCCATGCTCCCCGAGTCACTGAAGTTTTCCACATTGATGACGCGCAGAGCGGTGTACTCCAGCGTCATCTTTTCAGGACCGTTGGTCAAACTGCTGGAGCCGCCGATCGTGCCTTGGATCTCAAAAGGCTTGCTTGAAGGCTGGTCGCCAACCGCCAGCGGGATGGCCTTGAGCGTGACGCTGGAGCCACCATCGTCAAAGCTGGACTGGTAGATTTCGACGCCATTGTGGCGGGCCGGGTGATTGACCTCGACACGGGCCGGGATTTTTTCGCCGGTGGCCTTGTCGTGAATCACGATCTCGCTGGCAAACAGCTTGGGCATGCCGGTCGAGTAGTACTCGACGATAAATTTTTTCAGCTCTACCGCAAACGGCAAATCCTGCAGCAAGACACCACCGGGCTGATTCAGAATGGCTGTGCTGGACTGTGTGCCCTCGGCCACCAGCAGGTTGGCCCGGAAGGTCGGGTTGCGCTCACTCAAACGATGCTGTGCCGGTACATCGGCAATCAGCCCTCCGCCAGCATAAATGGATTTGTTGTTAAGCCACATCTGCGCCCGAACGATCAGGTCGCCGTCGAGCAGGCCGCCCACACACACCAGCACGATCGCACTGTGCGCGGCAATGTAACCCAGCTTGTTGGCCGCCCCGGCCTTGGCAGCAACCATCCAGCCTTCTCCGCCGGGGGTAGTCCGCTGCTGGAGCTTGACCTTCCAGCCACCCTGGACCAGCGTCTGCCCGATACGCCGTGCAGCCGCCTCTGGCGCTTCATCCAACGCCGCTTCGGCGCGGTGCCCGAATGCCTTGAGGCTTTGTTCGCGGATGTTTTCCTTGAGCTGATTCAGGTCCGCCAGGATTTTGGGCGTATTGCGGGCAATGCACAGGGACGTGGAGATCACCAGAAAAGCCAGGATCAGCATGAACCACCAGGCGCTGTAGACCGTGTAAAGGCTGACCGCGCCGAAAACCTGGGCCCAGAAAGGACCGAACTGATTGACGTAGTTGCTTAAGGGTTCTTGTTGCTTCAGCACCGTGCCTATGACCGAGGCGATGCAAATCACTGTCAACAGTGAGATCGAAAACCGCATTGACGACAGCAACTCGACCACCGAGCGAAGAGCGTGCGACCCCGCCCTGAGCCTCAGGCCGTGGGTGGAAACTGCGTGGCTGGGAACGGTCATGCGTGAGGCTCGGTGGGCGGCAATAAAAAAGGCGGGTCTTCTGCAAAAGACCCGCCCTGGTATGGAGTGATTATTCTGGCTGGGGTTCAATACAAACCGGGCGAACCGCGGTATTTTCCCAAGAAAGAGGTTTCCCCGTTAAACCAGCCTCACGGAATGCGGGTTTCCGGGGATATTCAGCGCAAACCTGCGATGTAGTCAGCCACAGCGCGGATTTCCTTGTCGTTCAGCTTGGCTGCAACCTGGGTCATTTGCAGGCTGTTGGTTCTTCCGCCGTCACGAAAAGCCGTCAACTGGGAAGCGGTGTATTCGGCATGCTGACCACCCAGTCGCGGATACTGCGAGGGAATGCCAGCGCCATTGGGGCTGTGGCAGCCGGCGCAGGCAGGCACCTGGCGGTCAGAAATGCCACCGCGGTAAATGCGCTCGCCCAGGGTGACCAGTTCCTTGTCCTTTGCAAAGCCAGTTTTGGCCTTTTTGGATGTCACCCAGTAAGCGATGTTTTTCATGTCGGCATCGGAAAGGGCGGCAGCAAAACCTTGCATGACAGGGTTTTTGCGTTTTCCTGCTTTGAATTCCTGCAATTGCTTGACCAGGTACTCCGGGTGCTGCTGAGCCAGCTTGGGATTGGCGGCAATTGCAGAATTGCCGTCGGCCGCATGACATGCCACGCACACCGCGGCAAAGGTCTTTTCCCCCTGAACCAGATCAGGCTTGGCCACTTTGGCTGGAGCAGCCTCGCCAGCGGCCTGGGCAACCAGGGGAGCGGCCAGCATGGCGGCAAATAAATAAGTAATCAACGAAGTGGAAACAAGCTTCATATCGGGGGTTTAATAGTTGACTCTAAAGTGGACCAGGCAAATCGGCGCACAGCCTTCAGCTGAATTCAAGCCCTCCTGGGCGCCAACCTAACGCAAAACCCCCTGATTTTACAATGGCTTGGGGGACAATCCCAATTATGAGCATATCCCCGCGATCTACCCCCATCAAAACGGCCAAGCCAAGCCACAACCGGCTCACGCCCAAGGTGGCTGCGGCCAAGATGGCAGCGGCACTGGCAGCCCAGGCCCCCCAGTCCGCCGAGGCAAAAATTGCCATGGGCTGGCTGCACACCGCCAAATTCCTGACCACAGCACCCGAGCTCAAGCATCTACCCATGCTTGACCTGCCGGAAATCGCTTTTGTTGGCCGTTCCAACGCGGGCAAGTCCACTTGCATCAACACGCTGACGCAAATCAACCGGTTGGCCTTTGCTTCCAAAACACCGGGCCGCACACAAAGCATCAATTTGTTCGCCCTGGGCAAACAGGGCGTGAACGACGCGGTGCTGGCCGATTTGCCGGGCTACGGCTACGCCGCCGTGCCCAAGGCGGCCAAATACCGCTGGCAGCAGGTGATGGGTAATTATCTGCAGACGCGCGACAACCTCAAGGGCGTGGTGTTGCTGTGCGACCCGCGCCTGGGTCTGACCGAGCTCGACGAAATCCTGCTGGACGTGATTCGCCCCCGCGTCGAGGAAGGGCTGAAATTTCTGGTGCTGCTGACCAAGTCCGACAAGCTCAACAAGACCGAGGCAGCCAAGGCGCTGTCGATTGTGCGACTGCAAGCCGGCGGCGGCGATGTCAAACTGTTTTCTGCGCTCAAGCGGCAAGGCGTGGAAGAGGTGGCCCAGCATCTGTGGCAATGGGCACACCCACCGGTCAAACCTGAAAAAGCGGCCCGGGTGGCAGCACCTGAACCGCAAGAAAATTCCGGCGAGTCCTGAGTTCTCCTGGGAAACAGGCCCGCATCGACCGCTTGTGCATTTTCTTCAAGCCCAATCTGCTGTTTGCCCTTGTAATACGGTCGTCAGCAGCTATTAAATGCATAGCAAATGATTAAAGCCTGCCAGGTCACACTGCCTCACGGCATCACCCTTTCGTGCCGGACGGCAGGCCAGCAAGGCCGGCCCGTGTTAATGTTTTTGCACGGTTTTCCCGAAGGGGCTTTTGTCTGGGACGTGTTGCTGGAGCATTTCGCCCAGCCTGAGAACGGTGCTTACTTCTGCGTCGCGCCGAATCTGCGGGGTTTTGAGAAGTCGAGCGCACCCGCCGAGGTCGACGCTTACCGACCCAAACACCTGATGCAGGACATCGCTGCATTGGTGGCACAGATTTGTGCACCCCAGGGCGGCCAGCTGGAATGCCTGGTCGCCCACGATTGGGGTGGCGCCGTCGCCTGGAACCTGGCTGCCGCCATGCCGCAATTGATGAAAAAACTCGCGATCATCAATTCGCCACACCCGGGCACTTTTTTGCGGGAGCTGCAGAATTCGCCAGCCCAGCAAGCGGCCAGCGCCTATATGAACTTCCTGATTCGTCCCGACGCAGAAGCACTGCTGAGCGAAGACGATTTCCGCCGGCTCTGGCAATTCCTGACCAACGGCGGAGAAAGCCAGCCAGCCTGGCTGACCGACAGCGTCAGGGAGCAGTACCGCAAAATCTGGCGGGCAGGTCTCACCGGCGGCTGCAATCTTTATCGCGCTTCCCCGCTGCGTCCGCCGCGCCCAGGCCCGCCGCACAACGACCCTGCGGCAGCGGCCGTTACGTTGGCACCCGAGCGTTTGAAGGTGCTGCTACCCACACTGGTGGTCTGGGCGCTTGACGACATTGCCCTGCCTCCAGCGCTGATCGATGGCCTGGAAAACTACGTGCCGGACATGCGACTGCAGCAAGTGGCCGGCGCCTCACACTGGATCGTGCATGAGCAACCCGAACGTGTCACTGCTTGCCTGCAGGACTTTCTGCGGCAAACTCATTCGCTATAAATTTCATAGCTATTGGCGCGCACAAGCAAAGAGCCAATGGCCAAAAACATCACAAATCAAGCCCATGGAAGGCCACGGAAGGTCAGTAGAACGAAGGCGCGCCTTCAGGCCGGGTTTTAAACCGCTTGTGCACCCAGTAGTACTGCGCAGGCATGGTGTCTATATAGGCCTTCAAGTGGTCGTTCATCACCGCGGTGTCGGCCACCATGTCTGACGAAGGGAAACTCTCCCAGGCCGGCAAAACCTCGACGTCATAACCCCAGGGCGTCAAGCGCGGCACCAGCGGCACCACCTTGGCGCGTCCCAGGCGGGCAAACCGCGACAGGGAGGGCACGGTCGCGGTGGGCAAGCCATAAAACGGAACAAACACCGAGTCCTCGGGCCCGAAGTCCATGTCTGGCAACAGGTAAAGCGGCTGCCCCTCGCGCAACGCAGTCACGATGGGTTTGACGCCGTCTGTTCGCCCAAACAGGCGCAGGTTTCCGAAACGCCGGCGCCCCCGCAAGATCCACCGGTCCACCATCTTGTTCGACTGGTCGGTGTAAATGGTGGTCGACGGTCGCGGCATCTGTAGCGCCACGCCAACCCAGGCTGCGTCCAGCCCCACGAAGTGCGGCAAGAAAATCACCGTCGCCTCGTTGCCTGCCAACTCATTGACCGCGCCTATAAGGCGCACGCGCTTTTGAACCCACGGCCTGGGTGCGTGCCACAGCCAGGCCCGGTCCAGCCAAGCCTGCGCAAAATGGATGAAAGTCTGCCGCGCCAGCTGGCGGCGCTCGGCCTCCGAGCGTTCCGGGTAACACAGCTGGAGATTGGTTTGCACCACGCGCCGGCGCGAACCTACGAACACATAAAGCAGCCATCCCAGAACTGCGCCCAAGGCCCGGGTCCAGGACAGCGGAACAATGGCGAGCACCTGCATAAAAGCAATGCCTGCACGGGTGACAAAACGGCTCATCAGCTGTCGGGGGGTCTTCAAAGGGTTTCCTTGCGTGGCGTCTTGTAGCGCGCGTAGCCCCACAAATACTGGCCGGGTTGACTCAGGACAATGGCTTCAATCGCCAGGTTGATCTGTGTGACGGCATGCAGCAGGTCTGATTTTGCGGGTGCCTCCAGCCCAGAGACCGCCGGCCAGATTTTCAGGTAGTAGCCTGCCCCGCGGGGCAGGCGCTCGCAACTGACGGGCAACAGGGTCGCCCCGCTTTGCAGGGCGAGGCGGGCGGCCAGAGTCATGGTGTATGCAGGTTTGCCGAAGAAAGGGGCCCATACCCCCAACCCTTCCGGCGGCACCTGGTCTGTCAGCAGGGCCACGGCCTGGTTGGCTTTCAGCGTTTTATGCATGAGGCGAATGCCGCTCAGGGAGGCCGGTACCACCGTCAGGTTGGCGCGATTGCGGGCCAGACGCTCCAGCCGTGCCAGCCAGGCCTGGCGCGCGGGGCGATAAATGGCGGTGATGGGGCCATACAGCTCGGCCAAGGCCTGGGGGCCCAGCTCAAAACTGCCACAGTGCGGCCCAAAGAAGATCACGCCCCGCCCCTGCGAAAAAGCATGCTCTGCATGCTCCCGGCCATCAATTTGCACATTGCCCAGACACGAAACGCCTGGCGCCCGCATCCACAGCTTGGGCAGCTCGGCCACAAAACGGCCAGCTTCACCTATCGCCGGACGCGCGACTTCAAACGCGAGCCCCGCTTGGGCCACATTGGCGCGGAATTGCCGGCGGTATGAAGCGCTCAGCCCCCAGACCAGCCAGCCCAAGCCCGCACCAACCGCATGCAGCACTCGCAGTGGCCAGAAGGAGAGAAACCGGAACAGGTAAATCATGAGAAAGAAGAGAGACCTTGGCCATTGGCGGCTATCGGAGACAACAGGCCAGAAACGATATAATTGCCGCTGTCGCCGAGTTACTGAACAACTTGCAGGGCGACATTAAACCAAACTGCTAAAGCGTTCGCCGAAGCATTCCAGCCGGCAACGCGCCGACAAACTTCATGGAGTGTACGCAATGGCGAACGATTTTCTCTTTACTTCCGAATCCGTCTCCGAAGGCCATCCCGACAAGGTAGCCGACCAGATTTCCGACGCGATTCTCGACGCGATCTTCAAGCAGGACCCGCGCAGCCGCGTGGCCGCAGAGACCCTGACCAATACTGGCCTGGTTGTGCTGGCAGGCGAGATCACCACCAATGCGCATGTGGACTACATCCAGGTCGCGCGCGACACCATCAAACGCATCGGCTACGACAACACCGAGTACGGCATTGACTACAAGGGTTGCGCCGTCATGGTCTGCTATGACAAGCAGTCCAACGACATCGCCCAGGGCGTGGACCATGCGTCCGACGACCACCTGAACATCGGCGCCGGCGACCAGGGCCTGATGTTCGGCTACGCCTGCGACGAAACGCCTGAATTGATGCCCGCGCCGATTTACTACGCGCACCGCCTCGTCGAGCGCCAGGCCCAGCTGCGCAAGGACGGTCGCCTGCCTTTCCTGCGTCCCGATGCCAAGAGCCAGGTGACCATGCGCTATGTGGACGGCAAGCCCCACAGCATCGACACCGTGGTGCTGTCGACCCAGCACAGCCCTGACCAGAGCGAAACTGCCCACAAGATGAAGGCCTCTTTCACTGAAGCCATCATTGAAGAGATCATCAAGCCTGTCCTGCCGAAAGAGTGGCTCAAAGACACCAAGTACCTGATCAACCCGACCGGCCGCTTCGTTATCGGCGGTCCGCAGGGCGATTGCGGCCTGACCGGCCGCAAGATCATCGTTGACACCTATGGCGGTGCCTGCCCGCACGGCGGCGGCGCATTCAGCGGCAAAGACCCCTCGAAAGTGGACCGTTCGGCCGCCTATGCCGCCCGCTACGTTGCCAAGAACATCGTGGCAGCCGGCCTGGCACGCCAGTGCCAGATCCAGGTGGCTTATGCGATTGGCGTGGCCCGTCCGATGAACGTCACGGTGTACACCGAAGGCACGGGCGTGATGTCCGACGAAAAACTCTCGGCCCTGGTGAACGAGCACTTCGACCTGCGTCCGAAAGGCATCATCCAGATGCTGGACCTGTTGCGCCCAATCTATGAAAAGACCGCCGCTTACGGCCACTTTGGCCGCGACGAGCCAGAGTTCACGTGGGAAAAAACAGATAAAGCAGCTGCGCTGCGTGCAGCTGCCGGCCTGTAAAGGCCGCCGCGCATTGCGCGGTATCGGTTGCGGGCGGAGTTCATATTCGCATCGCGAATGTGAGCGCAGACCAAAAAACCGACAAGGCAGCCGCCTTGCGGGCGGCGGCCGGGCTCAAATAAGCCAGCTCAAGCAGCAAAAAGCCACCTTAACGGTGGCTTTTTTGTGTCCCACCCGGCTAGCGGCGGGTAAAGGGAGAAGGTTCGATATATTTGCTGCCACTCAGTACATCCGAGGGTTTGGGGCATGCGGGTCCGGCTTGAACTGGGTTTTGTTTGTACCTTCTTCACCGAAGGTCTTGTTCAAAGTCCTGTTTTTCTGGACCTCGGTTTCATTGTCGTCACGACCGTCGCCCTGCCCTACGCATGACGTCATGCGTGATGTTTGCCCTGTGTGAAACGCGAACTCAACTAACGAATCCCGAGCAGGTATCCGTGCTACCCGTTCCGGAGGGTTCAGGTTTACGCTGAGCCTTGACCAGAAACGGCCAAGCCGAGCGGGCCGCGCCCATGGGGGATCCCGCGCTCCTGATTTTCTCGCCTGTCCCAAGCCGGCTATCCATCCGGAGCGCGGGGTGACTGACGGCCAGATCTATGCTGAATTGATTCATCGCTTTTCCTTGGTGGGTTCCGCCTCACGCGGTACTGAAACCGCAAGCCTAAGCACCTCGGGCAAGCCCCCATGTCAGATTTGGACGAAAGCTTTGTAGGACAGCCGGGGAGCAACTACACCCCCTACCGCCAGCTTCCGGGGAAAAAGCTCAGAGGGCCTCCTTTTTCCCTTTCTGGGACTGTTTTGCTTTAGGTCGCTTGAAACCATCCTGAAACGGCCTTATGATTAGCACTCGATGGTATTGAGTGCTAACAACACCTTTCATACCGGTCATTTCACAGGCACCGCGTTCCGCGCTGGTGCTTTTTGATTCCCAAACTGTTTCAAACCAAGGAGCTCTCATGAAACTTCGTCCCCTGCACGACCGTGTGATCGTCAAACGCGTTGAAAACGAAACCAAAACCGCCTCCGGCATCGTCATTCCCGACAGCGCTGCAGAAAAACCTGATCAGGGCGAAGTGCTGGCTGTTGGCCCCGGCAAGAAGAACGACAAGGGCGAAATCAGCGCCATGGCCGTCAAGGTCGGCGACCGCGTTTTGTTCGGCAAATACAGCGGCCAGACCGTCAAGGTCGATGGCGACGAATTGCTCGTGATGAAAGAAGACGACCTGTTTGCAGTCGTTGAGAAAAAGTAATTTCTCGCCTTTCACACATCATTAATCAACTGAATCTGGAGAATTAAACATGGCAGCAAAAGACGTCATTTTCGGCGGCGAAGCCCGCGCACGCATGGTCGAGGGTGTGAACATCCTGGCCAACGCAGTCAAGGTTACCCTGGGCCCCAAAGGCCGTAACGTGGTGCTCGAGCGCTCTTTCGGCGCCCCTACCGTGACCAAGGACGGTGTGTCCGTCGCCAAGGAAATCGAACTCAAGGACAAGCTGCAGAACATGGGCGCGCAGATGGTCAAGGAAGTCGCTTCCAAGACCTCCGACATCGCTGGTGACGGCACCACGACCGCTACCGTTCTGGCACAAGCCATCGTCCGCGAAGGCATGAAGTATGTCGCCGCCGGCATGAACCCGATGGACCTGAAACGCGGCATCGACAAGGCTGTGACAGCCCTGGTTGAAGAGCTGAAAAAAGCTTCCAAGCCCACCACCACCAGCAAGGAAATTGCCCAGGTCGGCACCATTTCCGCCAACAGCGACGAAGAAGTCGGCAAGATCATCGCTGAAGCGATGGACAAGGTCGGCAAAGAAGGCGTCATCACCGTGGAAGACGGCAAGTCACTCAACAGCGAACTCGACGTGGTTGAAGGCATGCAGTTTGACCGCGGCTACCTCTCCCCTTACTTCATCAACAACCCAGAGAAGCAATCCGCCATTCTGGACAACCCGTTTGTTCTGCTCTACGACAAGAAAATCAGCAACATCCGTGACCTGCTGCCTACCTTGGAGCAAGTTGCCAAGTCCAGCCGTCCGCTGCTGATCATTTCGGAAGACGTCGAAGGCGAAGCCCTGGCCACGCTGGTGGTCAACACCATCCGCGGCATTCTGAAGGTTGTGGCTGTGAAGGCCCCTGGTTTCGGCGACCGCCGCAAAGCCATGCTGGAAGACATCGCCACCCTGACCGGCGGCAAGGTCATTGCTGAAGAAGTCGGCCTGACACTCGAAAAAGTGACGCTGGCTGACCTCGGCCAGGCCAAGCGCATCGAAGTGGGCAAGGAAAACACCATCATCATCGACGGCGCCGGCGCTGCTGCTGACATCGAAGCTCGCGTCAAGCAGGTTCGTGTCCAGATCGAAGAAGCGACTTCCGACTACGACCGCGAAAAACTGCAAGAGCGTGTGGCCAAGCTGGCCGGCGGTGTTGCCGTGATCAAGGTTGGCGCTGCCACCGAAGTCGAAATGAAAGAAAAGAAAGCCCGCGTTGAAGACGCCCTGCACGCTACCCGCGCTGCTGTGGAAGAAGGCATTGTGGCCGGCGGCGGCGTGGCCTTGCTGCGCGCCAAGCAAGCTGCTGGCACCATCAAGGGTGACAACCCTGACCAGGACGCCGGCATCAAGCTGATCCTGCGCGCCATCGAAGAGCCGCTGCGCATCATCGTCTCCAACGCCGGCGAAGAGCCAAGCGTTGTGGTCAATGCAGTGCTGGCCGGCAAAGGCAACTACGGCTACAACGCCGCCAACAGCACCTATGGCGACATGATCGACATGGGTATCCTGGACCCCACCAAAGTGACCCGCACTGCCCTGCAAAACGCAGCGTCCGTGTCGTCGCTGATGCTGACAACCGAGTGCATGGTGGCCGAGGCTCCGAAAGACGAGTCCGGCGCCGGCGGTGGCATGCCTGGCGGTATGGGTGGGATGGGCGGCATGGGCGACATGGGCATGTAATCCGGCGACTGCGCAGGCGCCATGCGTCGTTAGGCAGAAGGGGAAAGGAAGAGGCCCCTCCCCCTTCTCGTCGGAATCCTCACGTACCCCAAGGTACGCTCCGGTTCCTGCGCTCCGTCCGCCTAACCTGGCACCTGCTCGCTACGCCGTCCGGCCTTTCCGGGCAGCAAACAAAAACCCCGCAGGGCTCGCGCCCTGCGGGGTTTTTCATGCACGTCTGAAACTCAGACAGGAGCGCCGTCATACTCGTTGGAGCCCTCGACCGTCGGCTGAACAGCCCAGTAAATCAGCAGCAGGACGCCGATGACTGTCAGGGCAATCAATTGCCACCAGCCGCTTTTCCCGATGTCATGCAAGCGACGCGCGCCCACAGCCAACGCCGGCAGCAGCAGCGCCAGAGCCGCCAAGCCGTTGATCAGTTCGCCAAAAAACGATGTGACGATGGACACCAGGATCTGAAACAGGAAGAACCACCAGAACTCCGGACGCGATGCGCGCCCGGAAAAAGTGGCGTACTTGGAAAAGCAGGTCGAAATGGCTTGGCCGAAGTTCATGTTGTTCTCCTCCTCGGGAGTGTGTAGGGGCAAATTCCCCCGCGCCATGATAAGTCAGGCAGACGCCGCCAAACAGCGCAACCGGCGAAGAACGTGTTCTATTTTTGGGCCGCAGTAATAGCCGGCAGCAGCTTCAGCGGTCCGTAAAAGGCCTGGAGCTTGCCCTCGTTTCTTTCGCCCTCGGTAAACACCGCAAAACTCAGCAGGGCGCCGGGCTCTTCACCAAAAACCTTGCGGTAATCCGCCCGGATGTCGCGCTCATAACTGAGCCACTGGTTGTAGCCCTGGTCGCCCGAGTTCACCACTAGCTTGCGAATGCGGTCAGTGCGGTCGTTCATCACCACATCACCGGGTTTATTGACACGCGACCAAGAATAAATCAGCGTGGCAAAGGGCAACTCTTCGCCGGTCAGCATGAGGCTCAGTTCCGACAGCAAGGAATTTTTCAGCGAGAAGCGCGACCGATCGCCTTCGAAGGCCAGGACCACGCGAACAGGCACGTCTTCCAGTTCTGCGAGCGCAGCGTTGGTATCCACCCCCGGCGGTGGCACGTTCCATGAAAAACTGATGCGCCCCAGATCAGCCGGCTCAATGCGCCGGCGGTGCCGCAAAATGCTGCCCGTCGCATCGGCCACGGCGCGCACCGCGTCGCGGCCCTCGTGCTGCACATAGCTGTAGCGAGTGGGCTGTTTGCCCGGCACACGGAAAATTTCCCAGACCAGATCATCGGCCTTGAGACCGCCGGCTTTCGCTGGAACACTCAGTTCGGCCCAGGTTGTGCCCGTGACATCAGGCGCAGGGCCCAGCGTGCCGCCTTGGGAAACCGGCTCGGCATCGTCCGCCCCCGCATCATGGCCCAGATGTGTGGCACACCCGGCCACGAGGCTCACGGCGAGCCATACCGCGGCAAGGCCGTTGAAACGTCTCGCAGGGTATGCCGGCAGACTTGAAGGAAAAAAACGGAGGCCGCGAAAGGCGCTCGCGGGAGAAGTCAACATGGTGCGCAAAGGTAGTCAGGTCAATGCAGGCAGTTGACCATGAAATTCCGCGCTTCCGCAATGAAATACTGCACAAAGCCGACCGGGAATCAGCCCGAAATGATCTTTCGCAACAGTCCCGAAGTCGAGCCGTCCAGCCCCGTGTCGTCGCCCGTCGCGAGCCGGGCTTCTATATCCCGGGCCAGCACCTTGCCAAGCTCGACACCCCACTGGTCAAAACTGTTGATGCCCCAGATGGCACCGCTGACAAACACTCGGTGTTCCTGCAAGGCAATCAGCGCGCCCAGGCTGGCCGGCGTGAGCTCTTCCAGCAGCAGAAAAGTGCTGGGCCGGTTGCCCGGAAAGTGTTTGTGCCCACCCGCGTCGCTTTTGCCCTCCATCAAGGCCTGGGCTTGGGCCAGAACATTGGCGAGCAGCTTTCCATGGTGTCCGGGCAGGCTGTGGCCGGCTTTTTTGACGGCAACAAATTCCACGGGCACCACGTCGGTGCCCTGATGCAGCATCTGAAAATAGGCGTGCTGTCCATTAGTGCCCGGTTCACCCCACAGCACGGGTGCTGTCGCGTAGGGCAATGCCTGTCCGTCAACGCCCACACGCTTGCCATTGCTCTCCATCTCCAGTTGCTGCAGGTAGGCCGGCAGGCGGCGCAAAGCGCTGCTGTAGGGCGCGATGCAGCGGCTGGTAAAACCGTGAAAGTTGCGGTACCAGACATCGAGCAGGCCCAGGCGCACCGGCAAATTGCGCTCCAGCGGCGTGCTGCGAAAGTGCTCGTCCATGGCGTGAGCCCCTGCCAGGAACTCCCGGAAGCCCTGCGCACCGATGGCAATCGCCAGCGGCAAGCCGATGACCGACCACAGCGAATAACGCCCGCCCACCCAGTCCCAGAAACCAAAGGTGGTGCTGATGCCAAACTCCCCGGCTGCCGCGACATTGGTCGTCAGCGCGGCGAAATGGCGTGCGATGTCCTTGCCGCCTTGCGCACCGAACCAGTGTTTCGCCGATAGCGCGTTGGTCATGGTTTCGGTGGTCGTGAAAGTCTTGGAGGCAATCAGGAACAGCGTGTTCTCCGGCTTGAGCTGCGCCAGCACTCCGGCCAGCTCATGGCCGTCGACATTGGAAACGAAGTGAAGGCGCTTGCCAGGCAGGCGAAACTCCTCCAGCGCGAGCACCGCCATTTGCGGGCCAAGGTCAGAGCCGCCGATGCCGATGTTGACGATGTCGGTGATGGCGTCGTCCGCGCGCACCTGCTCCGCATAGGCCAGCATGGCGGCCAGGGTTTCGTGCACCCGGGAAAGTTCATCCGCTATCTTTTCAGTAGCTTCTTGCGCCCGTCCCTTCTGGGCTGGAGGCGGATTCCTCAATAAAAAATGCATGACAGCCCGGTTTTCGGTGCTGTTGATATGTTCGCCCGCAAACATCGCGTCGCGGTGCCTTTCCAGCCCGCACTGCCGGGCAAGCTCAAGCAGCAGGATTTCGGTGGGCGCGTCGATCAGGTTCTTCGACAGGTCGGCAAAGAGATGCGGCGCAGCCTGGCTGAAATCGTCAAATCTTTCGGGCCGGTTTTTAAACGCCTTGCGCAAATCGAACTCATTTCCCGTCTTCTCTAATTGCACCCGCAACGCCGTCCACGCCGCGGTCTGGTCGCATCGGGTCGAGGCCGCGCTCATGCTGCCAGCATCAGGTGTTCAAGCTTCACCGCATCTGCCGCAAAGGCCCGAATGCCTTCAGCCAGCTTTTCAGTCGCCATCGCATCTTCATTGAGCGCATAGCGGAAAGTCACTTCGTCAAAATTGACCGCCGGCAAATCCAGTGTCTGGGCGGCTTTGGGATCCAGTGCACGCGGCAGTGGCGCGTCACTGGCAGCGAGTTGGCCCAGCAACTCGGGGCTGATGGTCAGCAGGTCGCAGCCAGCCAGTGCGGTGATCTGCCCGATGTTGCGAAAACTGGCCCCCATGACCTCGGTGGCAATGCCGAAGTGTTTGTAGTGGTCGTAGATTTCACGCACCGACCGGACGCCGGGGTCATTCGCGCCCGCTTTGGCGGCCTCGTCCCAGGCCGTACCAGCCGATTTCTTGTACCAGTCGTAAATGCGGCCGACGAACGGAGAGATCAGCTGCACTTTGGCCTGCCCGCAAGCTACCGCCTGGCAAAACGAAAAAAGCAGGGTCAGATTCGTGTGAATACCGCGGTCTTCAAGCCTGCGTGCGGCCTCGATGCCCTCCCAGGTGGCGGCCACCTTGATCAATACCCGGTCAATGTGAATGCCTTCGGCCTGGTAAAGCTCAATGAGGCGTTCACCGCGCGTGAAGGTGGCGTTGCTGTCAAAGCTCAGTCGCGCGTCAATTTCGGTTGAAACGCGGCCGGGAATGATGGAAAGAATTTCACAGCCAAACCGCACCAGCAGGCGGTCCATAACTTCGTCAAGCGCTCGGCCCCGGAACTTTGCCACCGTGTCGGCGAGCAGAGGCTGGTAATCAGGCTTTTGCACTGCCTTGAGGATCAGCGAAGGGTTGGTGGTGGCATCCCGCGGCTTGTAGGCATCCAGCTGTTTGAAATCTCCGGTGTCGGCAACAACGGTGGTGAACTGTTTGAGAGCGTCGAGTTGGTTCATGGTGAAAGTGTATGTGGGCCTTGAAGTCCGCCCTGTAAGACCGAAGCGCGATTGAGTTACCATTATGGCAACAAACTATGAAACTTTATTACATGATGTTTTCAGGAGCCGACCATGAGTTTTGATCTGGTTCTCTTCGGCGGAACCGGTGACCTGACCTGGCGCAAGTTGATGCCCGCCCTGTTCCAGGCCTTTCGTCACGGTTCGCTGCCCAAGGAAGGCCGGATTGTCGGCGTGGGGCGTGAGGCCATGAGCGACGCGCAATACCGAGAGCTGATCCGTTCACGTTTTGACAGCGTGGAGCTGGCCAAACGCCCGACCGGCGATGAGTTCGAGCGTTTTGCGGCCCTGCTCCATTACCTGCGCATGGACCTGTCCGAGCCGGCCGACTATCAGCAACTGGCGAGCCTGCTCCAGGCACGACAGGCCGGCACCGTGGTGATGTACCTGGCTACCGCGCCTGCGCTGTTCACGGGCATTTGCGAAAACATGGCGGCCGTCGGCCTCAATGGCCCGCAAACCCGCGTGGTGCTGGAAAAACCGCTGGGCCACGACCTGGCTTCCAACCGCGCCATCAATGAGGCCGTGCTTCGTGTGCTGCCCGAGAAACAGATTTTTCGCATCGACCACTACCTGGGCAAGCCTTCGGTGCAGAACCTGTTCGCTCTGCGTTTTGGAAATTCCCTGTTCGAGCCGCTGTGGCGCCGCGAGACCATTGCCAATATCCAGATCACGATTGCCGAAGAGCTGGGCGTGGAAAAACGTGGAGCGTTCTACGACAGCACAGGGGCCCTGCGCGACATGGTTCAGAACCATGCCCTGCAACTTCTGTGCGCCATCGGCATGGAGCCACCCATTAACTCCCACGCTGATGCCATTCGCGACGAAAAACTCAAGGTGTTGCGTTCGCTGAAGGCATGGACTCCTGAAACACTGAAGCAGCATGTGATCCGGGGCCAGTACGCCGCCGGAAACATCGACGGAGAACCGGTCAAGGGTTATTTGCAGGAAACCGGTGTGAACCCTGAAAGCCGAACAGAAACCTTTGTTGCCCTGCGTGCCGAAATTGCCAACTGGCGTTGGGCCGGCGTTCCGTTTTACATTCGCACCGGCAAGCGCCTGGCTGATCGCGACGCACACATCGAGGTAAACTTCCGGCCGACCCCTCACGCCATCTTCAAGTCGCCGCAAGGCGCGGGCAACCGGCTGGTCATCAACCTGCAACCCAAGGACGGTCTGGAATTGCACTTGCTGGCCCAGGGGCAGGACAACCGGCAGGGCGCGCGGACAGCCAGCCAGACCCTGGCCCCCGTGCAACTTGACCTCGACTTTGACAAACGCTTCGGCACCGAACGCGTGGGCGCCTACGAGCGCCTGCTGCTGGACGTGATCGACGGCAGGTTGAACCTGTTTGTGCGCAGTGACGAGCAGGAAGAAGCCTGGCGCTGGGTCGAACCTGTCCTCGATGCCTGGAAGCATGACGCGGTCGGCCCGCGACCCTACACCGCGGGCACCTGGGGGCCCAGCGCATCGAGCGCCATGATTGCGCGGGATAACCACTGGTGGAGCGAAGAGAGTTGACCCCCACGCTTGTCGCTTCGCGTACTGCGCTGCCCCCCGGGGGGGCCGCTGCGCCTGCGGGCCGGCAGAGCCGGACCCGCGGCCCCTGCTTGGAATACGCCACCAGGAGCGTAGTTCGCGACGTTTGGGGCTCATCCAGTGCTTGACCGCATCAAGGCCTGTCTGCCTTCGCTGGCGCCGGCCGAGCAGCGTGTGGCGCACTTGGTGCTTAGCGATGCGCGGGCCTTTGCCAATCTGCCTGTCACCGAGTTGGCCGCGCGCGCCCGGGTCAGCAAACCGACGGTGATTCGTTTTTGCCGCAGCGTGGGTTATGACGGGCTGTCGGACTTCAAGCTGAAGCTGGCCGGCAACGTGAGTGAAGGCGTGCCGTTTATCCACCGCAGCGTTGATGCCGATGACAAGACCAGTGACGTTCTGGTCAAAGTGATCGACAACACAGTAGCGGCCTTCCTCAAGTATCGCAATGACGCCAGCTCGGCCCTGATTGAAAGAGCAGCCCTCGCCCTGGTATCCGCCTACAAGCATGGCCACCGTATCGAATTTTTCGGCGTTGGCAACTCGGGCATCGTGGCGCAGGATGCGCAGCACAAATTCTTCCGTCTTGGCGTGCACGCCATCGCCTACAGCGACGGCCACTTGCAGGTGATGAGTGCTTCGCTGCTCAAGCCCGGTGATTGCGTGGTGATCATCTCCAACTCCGGACGCACACGTGACCTGATGGACGCCTGCGACATTGCCCGCAGGAACGGGGCCACCACCATTGTCATCACCGCCAGTGGCACGCCCCTTGGCACCGCCGGGCACATCCATCTGGCAGCCGACCATCCCGAGGGCTATGACCGCTACAGCCCCATGGTGTCCCGCCTGCTGCACCTGATGATCATCGACATCCTGGCCACCACGGTGGCGCTGCGTATTGGTGGCGACAAGCTGCAGCCTCTACTCAAGGAAATGAAGAATAATTTGCGGAGCAAGCGGTACGCCTGAGGTTTTTCGTTGTGTTCGGGCTGAGCTTGCCGAAACCGTCTTTGTCTTCAGTATTTGTGGTTTGCCAGGGAGCCGCAGGTTGCCCGGCTTGTAGGCAAACCACAACAGCTAGAACCACGCAAGTAGTCAGAAAACATGGATCTCGGATCAAGTCCGGGATGACAAGCCGGATGAACGGAAGATTCAGTTCGCTATTAATTCAGTAGCTGCTTACGACCGCCGAATAAGGGCTAGAGGCCTTTTTTACAAGAAACTTTCGCCCAAGGCGTTGAATCACTCCAATTCACACCAACCCGCAGACCATAATGTCCACTGTCATGATTCTTGCATGGCAGAGTTCCATGCTTTTCAAATTCCTGCTTCAACTCACCGCCAGAAACCGCACGCGCCGCAGCAACCGGCAATTCGGCGGCATCCTGGCTTTTGTGGCCGGGGCCATCAATGCCGGCGGCTTTCTCGCTGTGCAGCGCTACACCTCACACATGACAGGCATCGTCTCGGCCATTGCCGACGACCTGGTGGTGGGCAGCATCACTCTGGCATTGGCCGGCCTGGTGAGCCTGTCGGCCTTTATTGCCGGCGCCATCACCACCACGCTGCTCATCAGCTGGGCGCGCCGCCAGGAATTGCGTAGCAAGTACGCGCTGGCGCTGCTACTGGAAGCGGCCCTGCTGCTGATTTTTGGCCTGGTGGGTGCCAACCTGAAATCATTCGCCGCCCTGCTGGTGCCGACAGCGGTGTTGCTGCTGTGTTTCATCATGGGCCTGCAAAACGCCATCATCACCAAAATCTCGAACGCGGAAATCCGCACCACCCACATGACAGGTGTAGTCACCGACCTGGGGATCGAACTGGGGCGGCTGATCTACTGGAATCAGTCAAAAAAAGCCAACAGCATCCAGTTTGTCAAGGCCAACACCGACAAGCTGTTCATTCATGCCTCCCTGCTCGGACTGTTTTTTTCCGGCGGCATCGCCGGGGCCGTTGCCTTCAAGGCCATGGGCTTCAGCGCCACCCTGCCGATTGCCCTGCTGCTGGTGGCCATGGCCTTGCCGGCCATCTTGATGGACCTGCGCATGGCTGCGAGATCGCTGTGACACTGGCGCCCGGCGATTTTCAGTCGCTGCAGTACATCAAGCCTTTCGTGCGCGAAGACGGCGCATCAAAGTCGCTGCATTTCACGCTGGGCGAGCTGCAAAGCCGCATGCTCACGCACCAGCCCTGGCGGTTGGATGTGGACTACACCCGCACGATGATGGGTTTTCTGCTGTTTCAGCCCGCGCCCGCCCACATCGGCATGATCGGGCTCGGCGGCGGATCACTCGCCAAGTTCTGCTACCGGCAGTTGCCTGCGTCGCGCATCACCGTGCTGGAAATCAACCCGCATGTGATTGCGCTGCGGCGCGATTTCCAGATTCCCGATGACGACGAACGCCTGCAGGTGATTGCGGCCGACGGCGCGCTGTACCTGCAGGCCGAAAAACCGGCGTTTGATGTGTTGCTGGTGGACGGCTTTGACCACGAGGGCCAGCCTGCGGCCTTGTGCTCACAGCGCTTTTATGACGACTGTCTTGCGGCCCTGGCAGATGGCGGTGTGCTGGTGGTCAATCTGCATGCTGACCACCCCGACTACCCGGTGCTGGCGGCGCGCATCAGCCGCAGCTTCAGCGGCAATGCGGTGGAAATCATGGCCGCAGAAAAGAGCAACGGCCTGGTGTTTGCGTGCAAGGGCCAGACCCTTTCAACACGCGCATTAAGCTTGCAGCGCAGTCTGCACAACCTGGAGGCCCAGGCGCAGCGCGATCTCAAACCCGAACTGGCGCGTGTCAGCTGGGAGATGTCACACCGAATGAGCCAGGGCGCCGGTTGAACGGGCCGCCGGGTTTTCAAAAGCTGTCCTGCCCCCGCATCTGCACCTGGTAGCCCGGCTGCTGGAAGTTGTCGCCCGGCGCCATTTCCTGAAGCTGCTCCTGCGGCTGCGTGGCCACGGGCACTGCATCGACCGCGAGGCTTGGCGCATTCACGGACGTGACCACCAGGTGAATGAAATGCAGCTTGGCCACCACTTCGCGTGGCAACACGAAGGGGTAGAAATCGGGCTGCCCCATGGCGCGCGACATTTCGTTCAGCAGCGTGGTGAGCTGCGTCCACTGGTTCAGGAAATCCAGAAAACCCTGGGCATGAGGATGTTCAGGCTGGTACAGCTCATCGATCGTGAAAGGCGTGAACTCGAGCTGCGCACTGTCCGGCGACAGGCCAAAACTCAGGGCAGTATCGACCGTATCGCGAATGTGCAGGTAATGGGCCCAGCACTCGGCCCAGTCTTCCCACGGATGCACGCTGGCGTAGGCACTCACGTAATGCAGCGCCCAGTCGGGCCGTGGCCCCATGTCGTAATTGTTTTGCAGACTGGCCGCGTAATCCTGGGTCTCGTCGCCAAACAGCTCCCGGAAACCCTGCATCCAGGAGGTGCCGGACACGAGCCGGTCCCAGTAGTAATGGCCAACCTCATGGCGAAAATGTCCAAGCAGCGTGCGATAGGGCTCGTGCATGGCCTTGCGCGTGGCTTCACGGGTGGCGTCGTCGGCTTCGTTGAGATTGAGGGTGATCAGGCCGGTATCGTGCCCGGTCAGGATGTGCGGTCCGATGTCAGGTGAACGCAGAAAGTCGAACATCAGGCCGCGTTCGGCGTCTTCACTCACCCGCGAGGCGACAGGCAAACCGAGCACCAGCAGGGCCGACACCAGGCGCCGTTTGGCCAGCTCGATCTTGCCCCACAGCTCGGCGTTGTCCGGGTGGGCCTCGTCGTTCAGATCGGGAATCGTGCGGTTCAGGCGGCAGGCCTGGCAAAGCTGTGCCTGCTGCTCATCCTCGCTGACCGGCACCAGCCAGTTGCAGGCCGCCGGGGTCTGCAGGTTCGAACAACGAAGATAGACCGCAAGCGGCGCATCGCCGCCCTTGTCCTCCTTGCCAGCGTCCGCTTCGTCGTCGTGCCAGGCCACCCAGGTATCGGGCTGCTCGCCTGGCATCAGCGGCAAGAGCCGGGCCTGCGCGGGGTCGTAGCCCAGCGGCGTGCCGCAGGCCAGGCAGGTGCTGTTCCTGAAAAATACCGGGCAACCGCACTGGCAGCGGTAGGCGCGGCCCGCCAGGTGCGGCAGGTGGGCAGGGACGGGAGAAGGGCTATCGTTCGACAAGGAAGTTTCTTAAAGCGCTCTACAGGCAATGCAGGTATTGCAATCAGTGCGCGTGCGGTTGTGAATCCACTGAGTTTCCCATGTTTGCCGCACCGGACGTAGCGCCCGCTTGCCTTGTTCCGCTGTCAGTCTTTGCCGACACAGCGCAGCGCCGGCGCGGGGTTTTATCATGGGGGTTCCGCTTCAAATCACTCCAAAGGAAAACCATGCCCACTTACCACGTCGAAATGATGGAAGGCCGCACCGTCGAACAGAAGAAAAAACTGGTCGCGGAAATCACCCGTGTCAGCGTCGAAATCCTGGGTGGCGTGCCCGACTCCGTCGACATCATCATCACCGACATCAAACGCGAAAACTGGGCCACCGGCGGCAAGCTTTGGTCCGAGCCGCGCGATTGAGCCCCTGATATTGTCCCGCTTCGCCCAGACAGAACTAAGCCGGTCTTGAGCAACCCCTCCACTCTGGAAGAAATGCAGGCGCGTTACGGCGCGCGTTATCGCTGGCTGCTGTTGCTCTCGGTCATGATCGGCACCATGGCCTCGATCATGTCTTCGACCATCGTCAACGTGGCGATTCCCGACATGAGCCAGCACTTCACGCTGGGCCAGGAACGCGCGCAGTGGGTCACCTCGGGCTTCATGGTGGCCATGACGGTCTCCATGCTCACCACGCCCTGGCTGCTGGCGCGTTACGGCTACCGCCGCACCTATGTCGGCACCATGCTGCTCCTGCTGGCCGGCGGCGTGGTCGGCGGTTTTTCCGGCAGTTTTGCGCTGGTGCTAGGTGCACGCGTGGCCGAAGGGCTGGCGGCTGGCGTGGTGCAACCGATTCCGGCAATCATCATCATGCGGGCCTTCGCGCCGCACGAGCAGGGGCGTGCCAGCGGCATCTTCGGCATGGGCGTGGTGCTGGCCCCGGCCATCGGCCCCAGCATTGGCGGGGTGCTGGTCGACCTGTTCGGCTGGCGCTCTATCTTCTTCATGGTCGTGCCTTTCTGCCTGGCCTCGCTCTGGATGGCTTACCGCTACGTGCCCGTCACCTCGCCGGGTGGCGTGGCGCCGAACCGCCAGGGCGCCACGTTGGACTGGCGCGGCCTGCTGCTGGGCGGCGCGGGCACGCTGTGCCTGCTCAACGGCATGGTGGCCCTGCACGGCGGCTCGGCGCTGGAAGCGGCGCTGCTGCTGGCCGGCGCGGCGCTGGCGCTGCTGGTTTTTGTGCTGTGGCAGCGGCGCATGGCCGCCACCGGCCGGGAGCCGCTGATGAACCTGGCGCTGTTCGGCTACCGGCCTTTCGCCATGGGCAGCATCGTGGCCTTTATCTACGGCACGGCGCTGTTCGGCTCCACCTACCTGCTACCGGTGTACATGCAACTGGGCCTGGGCCTGTCGGCCTCGTATGTGGGTTCCATCCTGCTGCCGGCCGGGTTTGTGCTGGCCATCACGATTGCGATGGTAGGCCGGCTGGCGGACCGCCACCCCACCTATCTGCTGGTCAGCATCGGGCTGGGCCTGCTGGCGCTGTCGTTTGCGCTGATGCTGACCGTGACGCTGACCAGCGCCATCTGGCTGCTGGTGCTCTGGGCCATCCTGGGCCGCATCGGGCTGGGTTTCATTTTGCCTTCGCTCAACCTGGGCTCGCTGCGTGCGCTGGACAGCAGCTTGATCTCGCAAGGCTCGAGCGCCATCAATTTCGTGCGCATGCTGGGTGGCGCCATCGGCGTCAGCCTGTGCGGCATCGTGCTTGAATGGCGACTTGCGGCGCATGGCGATTCGCTGACTCAGGCCGCAACCAGCCCGGCGCGGCTGGCCGCCTTCAACGAGGCCTTCATGATGCTGGCGGCGCTCTGCGCGCTCGCATTGGTCGCTGCATGGGGAATACGCCAAGTTCCTGCCAGTCAAAACGGAAGCTGAAACATGTGTCAACTCCTCGGCATGAATTGCAATACGCCTACTGATGTGACCTTCAGCTTCAGCGGCTTTGCGCAGCGCGGCGGCAACACCGGCGAACACGCGGACGGCTGGGGCATCGCCTTTTTTGAAGGCGGCAACGACAGCACAGGCAGCGGCAGCGACAAGGGCCTGCGCCATTTTGTCGACCACCAGTCAGCCAGCGAATCACCCGTAGCCGAACTGATACGCCGCTACCCGATCAAGAGTCGCAACGTGATTGCCCACATCCGCAAAGCCACGCAGGGCCGGGTGGCGCTGGAAAACTGTCACCCGTTTGTGCGTGAGCTCTGGGGCCGCTACTGGGTGTTTGCCCACAACGGTGACCTGAAGGATTTTTCGCCGCGCCTGCATGGCAGCTTCCGGCCAGTGGGATCAACCGACAGCGAACGTGCCTTCTGCTGGATCATGCAGGAGCTGGCCAAGTCGCACGCCGGCGTGCCCAGCGTGGAGGAGTTGACGCTGACCCTGCGCGAGCTGGCCGCGCAGATTGCATTGCACGGCACCTTCAACTTTTTGCTGGGCAACGGCCTGGCGCTCTGGGCGCATGCATCAACCAACCTGTATTACGTGGAACGAAAACACCCGTTTGCCCACGCCACGCTGAGCGATGAAGACCTGAGTGTGAACTTCGCCGAATACACGCAGCCGACCGACCGAGTTGCAGTGGTGGTGACAGCGCCGCTCACCACCAACGAGAACTGGGTAGCCTTTGCACCGGGCGAACTCAAGGTTTTTGCGGGTGGGGCACTGCACGCCTGAATGCTATAAAAACAGGAGCTACTTGCGCCCGATCTATAAGGGCTAGAGCCTCTTTTATGCCTGAACTGCAGCCTCAAGCGCGTCGACGAACATCGCAGCCACATCGAAGCCGGTCTGGTCGAAAATTTCCTGGAAGCAGGTCGGGCTGGTGACGTTGATCTCGGTCACATAGTCGCCGATCACGTCCACACCGGCCAGCAGCAGGCCGCGGCTTTGAAGGATAGGGCCAAGCGCTTCAGCGATTTCACGATCACGCGTCGACAGCGGCAGCGCCACACCCTTGCCGCCGGCCGCCAGGTTGCCGCGCACTTCACTGCCCTGCGGAATGCGTGCCAGGCTGTAAGGCACACACTTCCCGCCAATGACGAGCACCCGTTTGTCACCCTTGACAATCTCGGGCAAAAACTTCTGCACCATCAGGCTTTGCGCGCCGTGGCGGTTCAACGTCTCGGTGATCGAGCCCAGGTTCAGCCCGTCCGGCCCGACACGGAAAATACCCATACCGCCCATGCCATCCAGCGGCTTGAGGATGATGTCGCCGTGTTCGGCATGGAAGCGCTTGATGTCTTCCGGATCACGCGTCACCAGCGTAGGGCCGATGAACTGCGGGAACTCCATGATGGCGAGTTTTTCCGGATGGTCGCGCAACGCGCGCGGTTTGTTGAACACCTTCGCACCTTCGCGCTCGGCCTGCTCCAGCAAATGCGTGGCATAGAAATACTCGCTGTCAAAGGGCGGGTCCTTGCGCATGAGGACGGCGTCGAATTCCTTCAGGGCGACCTGGCGCGTGGCGCGTTCGGTGAACCAGTCTGTTGCGTCGCCTGTCAGCGTGATGTCGCGCACATGGGCCATCACCGCCGAGCCGCGCTGCCACATCAGATCCTGCTGCTCGCAGGCGCTGATGGCGTGACCGCGGCGCTGGGCCTCGCGCATCATGGCAAAAGTGGTGTCCTTGTAGGTCTTGAAGGAGGCCAGTGGGTCGGCAACAAAAAGAATGTTCATGAACGGGAGCAATCAATAAAGGATTCGGAGGCCGCTCAGGCAGCGCGCTGGCGGTATTGTTGTACAAATAGCGCAATCGCGCCGGCCACCACGCCCCAAAAGGCCGAGCCGATGCCGGCAATGGCCACACCTGACAGCGTGACCAGAAAAGTGATAAGCGCCGCCTCCCGGTGCGACTCGTCGCGCACCGCCTGCGCCAGGCCGCTGCCGATCGTGCCCAGCAGCGCCAGCCCGGCAATCGCCACCACCAACTCCTTGGGGAAAGCCGTGAGCAGGCCGGTGACCGCCGCGCCAAAGACGCCGATCACCACGTAAATAGCGCCGCAGGCCACGGCTGCGGTGTACCGTTTGCGCGGATCTTCATGCGCCTCAGGCCCCATGCAGATGGCGGCGGTGATGGCGCTGAAGTTCAGCGCAAAAGCACCGAACGGCGCCAACACCAGTGTGGCCAGGCCGGTGAGCGTGATGACCTTGGACACCGGAATGCCGCCGTCCGGCGCGTCGGGGCCGTAACCCGCTGCGCGAATGGCCGCAACGCCGGGAAGGTTTTGCGAGGCCATGGTCACCACAAACAGCGGCAGGGCCAGGCTGATAATGGCCGCCAGCGTGAACTGCGGCACAACAAACACCGGTAGCGCAAAAGAGAAGCTCATGGCCGTCCAGGCCATCTCGCCACGCGCCGCCACGAACACAATGGCGCCAAACAGAGTCAGCACAACCGCATAACGCGGCATGAAGCGTTTGCCCAGCAGGTAGATCGCCAGCATCAGCAGCACCAGCGGCAAGGCGGTTTGCGCCGCCGCGAAAGCCTGCAGACCGAAGCGCGCCAGCACACCGGCCAGCAGCGCCGAGGCAATCGCGATAGGGATCCGGTTCATGACTTTCTCGAACCAGCCGGTCACGCCAAACAGCGTGATCAGCGCGGCGCTGACCATGAAGGCCGCCACCGCCTCGCCCATCGAAAACCCGCCCGCCAGCCCCGCGGTGGCCAGCAC